>NC_017068.1:0-1200000 GCF_000284095.1 Selenomonas ruminantium subsp. lactilytica TAM6421
TGTGGATAATTTCGCAGGAAAAGCCTCTATCCACAGAAAAACTGTTGATAACTCCCTATTATTTTGGTAAGATATTGTTGATAATTTTGCGGAAAACTTCACAAGCACTGATTTCTGGGAGGATTTGACTCCCTCATTTTTATCCCATTTTCGCGCCTCACCCCCTGCGGAACCTTCAGTTATCCACACCTGTGGATAATAATGTGGATAAAGTTATACACTTGTGGAAAAAAATTCCTACATACTTTATATGCAGAAAGGAACTTGCTACATGGAGCAGACACAGCTGAAAGCTGTCTGGGCCCAGATCCTGGATAAGATGAAAGAACAGGAACTAGTTGGCCCCTCAGCCTATAATTGGCTAAATCCCGTTGAGCCGATCTCCCTGACCGAAGAAACCTTAGAACTTGGAACGCAGACCGAAATGGCCAAAGAATGGATTGCCGAACGGTATCTTATTTTTATTGAAGACGCGGCGAAGGCCGTTTTTGGTGTGCCCAAAAAAGTGATCCTGACGGTACAGGAAAGCGCAGCACCGGAAGAAGAACCGGCACCTGTCACCCGCTCCGGCAAAAAAGAAAAGCCGGATCAGGGCAGCCTGTTTACTGAAGGCAATGCCCCGGCCGAACACCTGGCAACGCCTGTAGAAGTCCCCATTGTGGCGCCGGGTGACAACTCCTCGTTGAACCCCAAATATACCTTTGATACCTTCGTTACCGGCAAGTCCAATAATTTTGCCCATGCCGCGGCCATGGCTGTGGCCGACAAGCCGGGCAAGACCTACAATCCCTTCTTTATGTATGGTGGCGTGGGACTTGGCAAAACCCATCTGATGCACGCCATCGGCAACCGGGTACTCAAGAACCATCCGGAGATGCGGGTGCTCTATGTCTCCAGTGAGCAGTTCACCAATGAGATCATCCAGGCCATCCAGCAGGGCACTTCGGATAAGTTCCGTCAGAAATACCGGAATATCGACGTCTTGCTGATTGACGATATCCAGTTTATTTCCGGCAAGACCAGTACCCAGGAAGAATTCTTCCATACCTTCAATACCTTATATGATGCCCAAAAGCAAGTCATCATCTCGTCCGACCGTCCGCCCCGTGAAGTGGAACGCCTTGAAGAACGCCTGCGCTCCCGTTTTGACTGGGGCCTGACCACAGATATCCAGGCACCGGATCTGGAAACCCGTATCGCCATTCTCAAGAACAAGGCCCAAAGCGATCACTTCAATATCCCCGACGATGTGATGGTCTATATCGCCAGCCGCATCGACAGCAATATCCGTGAGCTGGAAGGTGCCCTGACAAGATTAGAGGCTTATGCATCGCTGACCAAGCGGGCAGTGAATACCGATCTCGTGGCCGAAGCACTGAAGGATATTTTCCCGAATGGCAAGGCCAAGGAAGTCACCATGGATATCATCCAGGAAATCGTGGCTTCTTATTTCAAAATAAAGATAGAAGACCTTCATTCCAAGAAGCGCACGCGCAACATCGCGTATCCACGCCAGATTGCCATGTATCTCTGCCGGGAGATGACGGAAAACTCCCTGCCCCAGATCGGCAACTTCTTCGGCGGCCGGGATCATACCACCGTTATCCATGCCTATGACAAGATCAATCAGGACAAGGAAACGGATAACCGCCTCAGCGGCATATTGAATGAACTGATGGATCGCATCCAGAAGGTCTGAGATACTCCACGCCCTTATGCACAATGAGGGCGTGGATAACTTTGTGGAAATAAAAAGTATTAACTTGTGGGCAGAATGTGGATAAATTGTTTCACGCTTTTCCCCGTGGATTATGTGGATAACTGATAGACTCTTTTTCAACAGTTTACTAACAGTCTCCTTGTCGATAAAATATGTCATGTCCGCACTTTTCCACATTTCCACAGGCCCTACTACTACTACGGCTATTTATTTATATATTTAAAGAGTAATATTAAAAAAAGAAAGGACATCGCCCCATGAAAATAACCTGTGCCAAGAGCGAACTGACCAACGCCATGCAAATCGCCACCAAGGCAGTAGCTTCCAAACCACAGACACCAATCTTATCCGCAACCTATATGAAAGCAGAGAATGGTGTATTGGAAATCCATGCCACCAACAATGAGATTGGCCTCCTTTGCCGTACCCAGGCTGATGTGGAAAGACCAGGCGAGATTGCCATCAATGGCCGCTATTTCCTGGATGTTATCCGCAAGATGCCTGGGGATAGTGTAACCATAGACTTCAATAAAGATGAAAATATTGTTTACATCAATTCCAATCAGGCTAATTTCACCCTGCGCAGCATGAATGCCGCTGAATTCCCCAAGGTAAAACCCATTGAAAGCAACGTAGATTTCACCATCAAAGATAATGTACTGCGTTCTTTGATCAAAAAGACGGTCTTTGCCTGTGCCAAAGATGAATCCCGTCCTGTTTTCACGGGCTGCTATCTGGACATCAATGACAGCAAAGTCACCATGGCTGCTACCAATATGCATAGGTTGGCTGTGAAATATGAACAGTTCCCGGAACAGCTGGGCAATATCAAAATCATCATTCCCTCCAGCACGCTGCTGGAACTCATGCACAATCTGAACTCGGATATTCCCAGCGATATCAAGGTCAGCTGTAACTTCAATCAGATCAGTTTTGCCTTTGATGACATCTATATGACTTCTCGTCTGATTGAGGGCGCTTACCCGGATTATCAGCATGTTATCCCCAAGGAGCACGCTACTTTGGTGACACTGGACTCTGTGGAATTCAACTCTGCCGTTGATCGTGTTTCCTTGATTTCCCGTGGCGGCGATTACAATATCGTCAAGCTGGATTTCAGCAATGGCCAGCTGAAGATCACTTCTTATAATCCGGAAGTCGGTACGGCTGAAGAAACCATTCCGGCAGCGATTGAAGGTCCGGACATCACCCTTTCCTTCAATGGTCAGTATCTGATGGATGTACTGAAAGTCATCGACAGCAAGAACTGTGAGCTTCGTCTGACCCAGCCTCTGGCGCCCATGACGGTCAAAGAGGAAAAAGACGATGCCTTTATCTATGTGGTAACACCGGTACGGACGAAGAACTAAGGAGGTTATCCCCATGCAGATTGAAGATATTGCCATTGAGACGGAAGAGATTCAGCTGGATCAGTTCCTGAAATGGGCCGGCGTACTGCCTTCGGGCGGCGAAGTCAAGGCACTGATTGCCGAAGGCCTTATCAAACGCAATGGCGAAGTAGAAACAGCCCGCCGCCGCAAGCTCCATCGTGGTGATGTAGTGGAAATCGAAGGCATGGGAGCCTGGCGGGTGCAGTAATGCATATTTATACATTACGCCTTAGAAATTATCGGAACTATGAAGCCCTGGAGCTGACATTCGACCCGAATATCAATGTTTTCTTAGGACCAAATGCCCAAGGAAAGACCAATATCATTGAGGCGGTATACTATGCTTCGTTGGGACATTCGCATCGTACCCATACGGATGCAGACCTGATCCGCTGGGAGCAGCCGGAAGCATTGGTACAATTGGGCTTCAGCCGTCTTGGGGTGGAAAATAAGCTGGAGTTTCAGTTCAGCCGCGTCAAACGGCGGCGTATCCTGCTCAATGACCACCCTATCCGCCCCAAGGATTTGGTGGGCAGTCTGAACACTGTCCTTTTTTCTCCTGAGGATCTGTTTCTGATCAAGGGAGCGCCGGCCCTGCGCCGGCGTTTTTTGGACGGGGAGATCAGTCAGGCCAGTCCCGCTTACTATCATGAGCTGACCAAATACAATAAGATTGTCACCCAGCGCAATAACCTGTTGAAGAAGATCCGGGAGCACAAAGCCGGTACGGACATGTTGGATCTCTGGGATGTGCAATTGGCGGCCAGTGCGGTGAAGATCACCCGGAAACGTCAGGAGGCCGTCAGGAAGCTCAATATGCTGGCCAATCTCATGCAGCGGCGCATTTCCGGTAATCTGGAAAACCTGGCGATTACCTACGAAATCCATGGTGCTGAAGGGGCAAGCGTGACAAATGACCTGGAATCATGGTATAATAAAGAGCTTGCAAGTCATCGGGATGTGGATATTATCCGCGGTTCTACAGGCAGAGGGCCGCATCTGGATGATATCATCCTGATGGTTAATGGCATCAACCTGCGTTCTTTTGGATCGCAGGGACAGCAGCGTACCGGTGTATTGTCTTTGAAGCTGGCGGAGTTGGAATTTTTGCGATCGGAAACCGGGGAATATCCGGTTCTGTTGCTGGATGATGTGATGAGTGAGCTGGATGCTTCCAGGCGGGGACAGCTGATGGATTTCATCTTCCGGGAGCGGATACAGACGATGATTACGGCCACGGATGGGGCTTATTTCCCGCAGGAGCGGATTGGCACTTACTATCAGGTGGCAGCTGGGCAGATTACGAGGTAGGCCATGGGTGCGAAAGGCAGTTTGAAAGCGCGTTCTCCGGGATTGGAACGTCCGGACAGCATTATCCGCAAGACGCTTCATCATATGGGGGAGCATTGCGAAAAAAAGTATTATATGCACTGGGTACTCTGGCATTGGCCGGATATTGTGGGAGATTTCATCGCTCATAATACAAAAGTACAGGGAATCCGCAAGGAGACTTTGTATATCTATAGCGCTAATTCTGCTTTGCGGAATGAATTGCAGATGATGATGCCGCAGATCGTGCAGTCCGTAAATAACTTTGCTGGACAGAGATTGATTGCCAATGTGGCCTTTACCAAGGAATGGACGAAGGCTGACAGTGAAGGTATTGAGGAAATCCGATTGGCACCGACAGAGCAGGAAGAAAATCTGGGCAAAGAACGACGCAGCGTACCCTTGACGCCTGAGGAAATGCAGGCGGCGGAAAAGCTGGTCGCTGAGGCTGATGATGCGGATATTGCTCAGGCCATTGCCGGTCTGTACCGCAGGCATCTGCAGATGCAAAAGCTCAAGCTGGCCAAGAATTATCAGAAATGTCCTCAATGTGGTCAGCTGATGGAGCCGGAGCGCACAATCTGTGCGGATTGTGCCGCCAAGCAGCAGGAAAGGATAAGAGCTGCGGTGCGCCAGGTATTACGGGACATGCCCTGGGGCAGATACCCCGATGTCAAGGAGTATGTGCCGGAATGTACGCCCAAGATCGTCAATGAACAGCGATCTATGATGGTGCAGCAATTGGCTGCAGATGTGGATGTCAACGATAAGACGAGCATGAAGGCCAGGACACTGGTAATGCTTTACCGCTGTCTGCCGCCGGAGCAGCTGAACGAAGATAATATAACCCGGGCATTGTATGCCCTGCGTTTTGACCTGCATAGGCCCAAGGATTATAAAGCCCCCAAGCGCTATGAGGTAATCAAGCTGGGGAGGAGGTAACATATGTTTCTCCATTTAGGCAATGGCGTATCCGTACGCACCAAGGATGTAATTGCCATACACGATTATGCTCTGTTTCTGAAGGGCTCAGGCAGTGAGTTCCTCGCCCGTGAAAAAGCAGCGGGACGTTTGGAAAATACACTGCCTTTGGAAATACGTCAGGATGAGGAGGCGAAAAAGTCTCTGATCATCACCAATGAGAAAACTTACCTGTCTGCCATATCGCCCTGGACATTGAAGCGGCGGTCGCAGATGGTTTATGATACAATGGATATTGATAAAGAGGCGGCAGAGATGGATGCTGCTGAAATTACGATGGAATGATGGGAGCGTTAGATTTCATGGCAAATGACAATGAACAGTTGAACATAGAAAATGCCGCGCCGGGCGAAGAAATGGAAAGCGTGGACACCACCGGTGTGGAAATCCATACGGATGAAAGCAGCGCGGAAGTTACGGCTGTAGACGCTGATTACGGCGCCGAGCAGATCCAGATCCTCGAAGGTCTGGAAGCTGTGCGCATGCGCCCGGGTATGTATATCGGCAGCACTTCGGAACGCGGCCTGCATCACCTGGTCTACGAAGTAGTCGATAACTCCATCGACGAGGCGCTGGCCGGTTACTGCGACAAGATCGATGTGACCATCCATCGCGATAACAGCATCACGGTTACGGATAACGGCCGTGGTATTCCCGTTGACATGCATGAAAGCGGTATGCCCGCCGTGGAAGTCGTACTGACGGTGCTCCATGCCGGCGGTAAGTTCGGTGGCGATGGCTACAAGGTTTCCGGCGGTCTGCACGGCGTAGGTGTGTCCGTCGTAAATGCCCTGTCCACTTCCATGGAAGTACAGGTCAAGCGCGATGGCAAGATCCATGAGATTTCCTTCAAGCGTGGCGAAACCGTGGAGAAGCTCCATGTGACCGGCGAAACGGAAATAACAGGCACCCGGGTGCACTTCGTACCGGATCCGGAAATCTTCTCCGTGACGACTTACAGCTATGATACGCTGAAACACCGTCTGCGCGAGCTGGCTTTCCTGAACCACGGTATCACCATTGTCCTCAATGATGAACGCGGGGAAGAGCTCAGAAGCGAGCAGTTCCACTTTGAAGGCGGCATCAGCTCCTTCGTGGAACATCTCAACCGCAAGAAGGAAAAGATCAATCCGGAGCCGATTTACTTTAACGGCACGAAAGATGATACCGTTGTGGAGATTGCTTTGCAGTACAACGACAGCTATCAGGAGAATATCTACTCCTTCGTCAATAACATCAACACCGAGGAAGGCGGCACCCATCTGGCAGGCTTTAAGCTGGCCCTGACCCGTGCTGCCAACGATTTTGCCCGCAAGCAGAATATCCTCAAGGATAAAGATGGCAACCTTTCCGGTGATGATGTGCGTGAAGGCCTGACCGCGGTCATCAGCCTGAAGGTTCGTGATCCCCAGTTTGAAGGCCAGACCAAGACCAAGCTGGGCAACAGCGAAGTGCGCGGTATCGTGGATTCCATCGTGACGGAAGGTCTCTCTGAATACTTTGAAGAAAATCCAACCATCACCAAGAAATTCATCGAAAAGGCCATTATGGCTGCCCGTGCCCGTGAGGCTGCCCGCAAGGCAAGAGAACTCACCCGTCGCAAGAATGCGCTGGAAGTTTCCAGCCTGCCCGGCAAACTGGCGGACTGCTCCGTGAAAGATCCGGAAATGGCCGAGATCTATCTGGTAGAGGGTGACTCCGCAGGCGGCTCCGCCAAGCAGGGACGTGACCGCCGCTTCCAGGCCATCCTGCCCCTGCGCGGTAAGATCCTGAACGTAGAGAAGGCTAGACTTGACAAGATTTTCGCCAACGCAGAAATCCGCACCATGATCACGGCTTTCGGTACGGGTATCAGCGATGATTTTGATCTGTCCAAGCGCCGCTATGGCAAGATCATCATCATGACAGATGCCGATGTGGACGGTGCCCATATCCGTACTCTGTTGCTGACCTTCCTCTACCGCTATATGAAGCCGCTGATCGAGCATGGCCATGTATTCATTGCCCAGCCGCCTCTCTATCAGATCCGCAAGGGCAAGAAACATTGGTATACCTACAGCGATGAAGAGCTGGCCAAAAAGCTGGATGAAGTAGGCCGTGATGGTTCCACCGTCCAGCGCTACAAGGGTCTGGGCGAGATGAACCCGGAACAGCTTTGGGAAACTACTATGGATCCTGCCGGCCGCACCATGCTGCGCGTGGAGATGGCCGATGCTGAGGCTGCGGATGAACTCTTCACAATCCTCATGGGGGATAAAGTAGAGCCGCGCCGTCAGTTTATCGAAGAAAATGCTAAATTAGTACGCAATCTGGATATCTGATTTTTTAACTTCCACCTGAGCCTTCCGGCTCGGGTGGAAGTTTTCTTAGTACCTGCTTTCAAGACATACCCAACCTTTTCTGCTATAATGTAGTTTGGTTTATGAGAAAGGATGACAATATGAGCGAGCATAGAATCACTCCTTTGACTGAGAGTGGGTTACTTACGGCACTCAGTGTGGTGCTGGCTTTGATGGCGGTTTATCTGCCTTTTATTGGCTTTTTGCTGGTGCTGTTCTGGCCTCTGCCGCTGATTGTTCTGGTGGTGCGCCATGGTTGGCGCTGGGGGATTCTGGCTGCTGTGGCGGCGGGAATTCTGGTGGGCCTATTGGTGGAGCCTTTGCTTTCCTTACGGTTAGTCATTGCCTTTGCTCCGGCAGGCATTTTGTTGGGCTGGGCCTTTGCCAAGGGCTGGTCCGGGGTTCGTACTTTTGTATTGACACTGCTGGCGGCAATTGCCGGTCAGGCGGCAGCTATAGGCCTGCTATTCTGGGTGACGGATGTTAATCCGCTGGCCATGCAGGTGGATATTTTGCAATCGTCCTTTGATTCGTCATTGCAGCTCTATGAAAGCATGGGCGTCAGCGGGGAGGAACTCGCCAAGACGCGGGACGATATCGAGCAGGGAATGAAGATGCTCAATTATTTATTCCCGCTGGTCTTTATCCTGATGGGGCTTTTCTATACGGTTGTCTCGTATATAGCGGGCGGCAGGATTTTGAAAAGGCTGGGGCATACGGTTCCTCAGTTCCCGCCTTTCAGTGAATGGAGACTGCCGCAGGCCTTCTTATACTTGTTTGGCTTTGCGCTGGTGGGCCTTTATTGGGGTGGTACCCGGGAGATTACCTGGTTGTATCAGTTATCCCTGAATGCCAATGTGCTGGCGATTATGGCCGGCCTGCTGCAGGGAATCGTCTTGGTTCACTGTCTGTTGCGCCATTATAAAGTGAGCCTGCCCCTGCGGATCGTGCTCTATGTATTCATTATCATGAATCCTTTTTTGGCTCAGGTTACGGCCATGACCGGGCTTATCGATATGCTCTTTGACTATCGGCGGCGATTTGCCGCCCGCAACCAGAAATGAGGTGCGCTCGATGCCACGAAACCTTTCGGCATGGATAGATTTAACCATACATCTTTTAGTCATGCTGGTGCTGATCGGCGTGTTGTCTTATTACAATTTCTATATCGCTGCCATTGCCGGAGTTGTTTGGCTGGCATTAGCTTCCTTTGCCCGGGAGCGTTGTGCGGACAGGTCCAGGCGTTTTGAGCGCTATTGCCGCAATGTGGTGCGCAATATCAATGAAATGCTCAACTATGCCGTGGATGAGCTGCCACAGGCCATTATAATTGTCAATGAGGACGGGCGGTTGCAATGGTGTAATGACCGCATCACGGCATATCTGGAAACGAAACCGGAACAGGATACGGATGTGAAGGATATCTGGCCGGGCATCATCATTGCACCGGTTTGGGGGCAGGAAGGCGAATACGTCTTTGCCCACGAGGATAAGTATTATCATGTGTTTTATCATCCTGTGAAGCTGGCTCCGCGTCAGGAGCAGCTGATGACGCTGTACATTCAGGATGTTTCGGCACATGAACAGTTGAAGAACACCTATCAGCAGAGCCGTACCGTGCTGGTATATATCCAGATCGACAACTATGATGAAGTCATGCAGGGGCAGACGGAAGCAGAACGCACGTCGCTGCTGCTGGCGGTAAATCAGACGCTGGATAAATGGATGAAGAATCTGGGCGGCTTTATGCGCCGTGTGTCGGAAGACCTTTATGTGGTGATTCTGACACGTCAGGGGCTGGATCAGGCCATGAATGAAAAATTCGATGTGCTGGATAAGGCCCGCCAGCTCCAGAGCACCAACCGCCTGCCTGTAACTCTGTCCATGGGCGTAGCTGTGGCAGAAAATCAGACCATGGCCGAGCTTGGCGCCCAGGCCCAGGCCGGTCTCGATCTGGCCTTAGGCCGTGGCGGCGATCAGGTGGCTGTGCAGATGAATGGCAAGACGCAGTTCTTTGGCGGCCGGGCTAAGGCCGTGGAGAAACATACCCGCGTCAAGGCCCGAGTGGTGGCACATGCTGTCCGGGAAATCATGGAAGGGGCGGATGAGATCTTCATCATGGGCCACCATAATGAGGACTTTGACTGCTTCGGTGCGGCCATGGGCGTGGCGAAGATGGCCCGTCAGTTGGAGAAGACATACCATATTGTCCTGTCGGATATGAACGATGGTATTGACAAATTCTATGATTTGCTTAAAGATAAAGAAGAGTACGCGGATGTCTTTGTACATGCCGAGGATATCAAGAATTCCACGGCTCTCAATCCTGTATTGATCGTTGTGGATACCCATATCCCCCATCTGGTGGCCGATCCTACCTTGTTGGAACGGGTGCCTCAGGTCGTGGTCATCGACCATCATCGCCGCAGTGAGAACTTCATCAAGAGTCCGCTGCTGGTTTATATCGAGCCGGGCGCCAGCTCCACCAGTGAGCTAATAACGGAGCTTTTGATGTACTTTGGCGATGATATCCGTTTGGGCAGGCTGGATGCCACGGCCTTGTATTCCGGCATTGTGGTGGATACCAAGAATTTTGCCGTGCAGACCGGCGTGCGTACCTTTGATGCGGCTGCTTATCTGCGGCGCAGCGGGGCGGATCCCGTGATGGTACGTCATCTGTTCCGGTCGGATTATGATACGACGGTAGCTTTGGCCCGCACGAAAGCACGGGCGGAACTGTTCCCCGGCGGCCTTATTATCTCGACCATCCCGGAAAAGATTCCCAATATCCAGGTTATCGCCGCTCAGGCGGCAGATAGTTTGCTGCGGATTGAAAATGTGCGCATGAGCATATTGATCTTCCAGCTTACCGATGATACCATTGGCCTGAGTGCCCGTTCCACTGGCGAGCTCAATGTCCAGGTCATCATGGAGGCTTTTGGCGGCGGCGGCCATCAGAATGTGGCCGGTGCTCAGGTCAAGGATGGCGATCTGGCTGAGATAAAGGCCAAGGTTATCGAAATCAGTGAAAAATATATCGAGGAGAATGATAAAGATGAAAGTGATTCTACAGCAGGACATTAAGAAATTAGGCAAAAAAGGCGAAATCGTGGAAGTTTCCGAAGGCTATGGCCGTAACTTCCTGCTGCCCCGTAAGGCTGCAGTCCTCGCCAATGCTGAAAATATGAATGTTGCTAAGGCTCAGGCTGGTTCCAAGGCCCGCAAGGAGGCTATGGCTACGGATGAGGCTAAGCTGATGGCTGCCCAGCTGGAAAAAGTTTCCGTGACGATCCCCGTGAAGATCGGCGAGAACGGCAAATTGTTTGGCTCGGTGACAGGCAAGGATGTGGCTGATGCTTTGAAGAAGGAAAAGATTGATATTGACCGTCGTAAGATCTCCATCAAGGGTGAAGTTACGGGTGCCGGCGAATATGAAGCCGTGATAAAGGTACATCCGGCCATTACCAGCACCATCAAGGTTAATGTTGTGGCAGGTTGATATGAAGTTACTGGATTTTATTCGCAACTTATTTACGAAAAAACAGGAGCAGGCATTGCCTGCTCCTGCTTCGCGCAATGCAACCCCGTTAGATCGCCAGATTGAGGCCCTCTATGCCATTCTGGTGGATGTTATGGGCACGGAGAAGCTGGTGATTCAGGCGGGCAAGATGAAGGCCCTGGATTTGATGCGCTCCGATGATCCCTGTGAGCGCGTATTGGCCTTGCAGCGGATTCTGGGAGAAGATCCCCTGATCTCTCCTGCGCCTAAGGCCGAACAGGTTCCTCAGATCATGGAAGCCCTTTCTGAGCGGGTGGCCGATATTGTAGCCCGCCGCAATGTGGAGGATTCCATTGAGAAAAAGGTTACGGAGAAGCTGGAAAAGGAACATGCGGACTATGTAAACGATATCCGTCAGCAGATCATGAAGGACGAAAAGGGCGGCAATGAGTCGCCACAGGATAAGGAAAAAAGAGAAAAGCTGGAAAAACTGGAGAGCATCAAGCTCACCCAGTCCATTATGGAACTGTTGCGGCCTCAGGATTTTTCGGAAATCGTGGGCCAGGAGCGGGCCGTCAAATCCCTGATGGCCAAGCTCAGTTCCCCTTATCCGCAGCATCTGCTGCTCTACGGCCCTCCTGGCGTCGGCAAGACCACGGCAGCCCGGCTGGTGCTGGAGGCAGCCAAGAAAAAGGCGGTTTCTCCTTTCGGGGAGGAGGCGCCCTTTGTGGAAACGGACGGTACGACTTTGCGCTGGGACCCGCGTGATATTACCAACCCGTTATTGGGCTCTGTCCATGATCCCATCTATCAAGGCGCACAGAAGACTCTGGCTGACCGCGGTATTCCTGAACCCAAACCGGGATTGGTTACAGATGCCCATGGCGGCATCCTGTTCATCGATGAAATCGGTGAAATGGATGAGATGCTGCAGAATAAGCTGTTGAAAGTTCTGGAAGATAAGCGGGCCTATTTTGAATCGGCTTACTACGATCCTACGGACCCCAAGGTGCCGCCTTATATCAAGAAGCTCTTTGAAGAAGGGGCTCCGGCGGATTTCGTGCTGATTGGCGCCACTACCCGCGATGCAGGGCATATCAATCCTGCCCTGCGTTCCCGCTGTGCGGAAATCTATTTTGAACCATTGACGCCGAAGCATATTGAAGAGATCGTGCGCAATGCCGCAGCTAAGCTCCATGTGAATGTCAGCGATGAAGTAGCCGCACTGATCAGTGAATACACCATTGAAGGCCGCAAGGCCATCAATATCCTGGCTGATGCCTACAGTCTGGCCTTGGAGCGTTGTGGCATCGGTGAGGATTTCAAGGTGGAGGATCTGGGCACGGAAAATGGGCCATCTGTAGAGATCAGCAAGGCTGATATCTACGAGGTTACCCAGGTCAGCCGTCTGACGCCCTATGTGACCAAGAAGGCCTCTGATAATGCAATCCAGGGCCATATATTTGGTTTGGGCGTAGCCGGTTTCCTAGGTTCTGCCATTGAATTGGAAGCTGTGGCCTTCCCGGCCAAGGAAAAGGGCAAGGGAACGGTCCGCTTCAATGAGACGGCGGGTTCCATGGCAAAGGATTCTGTGTTCAATGCTGCTTCCGTAATGCGGAAGCTGACAGGCAAGGATTTGCATGATTACGATGTGCATATCAATGTGATCGGCGGCGGCAATATCGATGGCCCCAGCGCGGGCACAGCGATTCTTGCCGTGATTACCAGTGCTGTGACGGGAAAAAAAATCCGTCAGGATGTGGCGGTAACGGGTGAAATATCATTGGCAGGCCGGGTACGCCCTGTGGGCGGCGTCTTTGAAAAGGCCTATGGCGCCAAGCAGGCTGGTATTAAGACACTGGTCATTCCTCAGGAGAACAGCAAGGATATTCCCCAGGAACATCTGGGGCTGGATATCCATCCTGTAGCCATGGCAGAGGAAGCCTTCCGCTATATCTTTGAGCCTGAATTGGATAAGGAAGAGGAGTAAGAAAATGGCATTGCCAGAACGTGTACCTCCCCAGAATATAGAAGCCGAGCAGGCAGTTCTGGGGGCCATGCTCATAAAGAAAGAAGCTATCATCGAGGTACAGGAAATCCTGCAGCCCGATGATTTTTATCGGGAAACCCATCGTATTATCTATGAGGCCATGGTGCGCCTGCAGAACAATGACGAAGCGGTGGACCTGGTTACCCTGACCGAGGAATTGCGTAAGACCGACATGCTGGACAAGGTGGGCGGCCTGGGCTTCATCACCCAGCTGGCCAATATCGTAGGCACAGCGGCCAATGTCAGCTACCATGCCAAGATCGTCAAGGAAAAGGCAGAACTGCGGAATCTCATCAATGTGGCCACGGAAATCGCCGGCAAGGCCTATGAGGACAGTGATGAGGTAGAGAATATCATGGATGAGGCGGAGAAGAAGATTCTCGCCGTGGCCAGCCGTCAGGGTGGCGGTGCGTTTGAGTCCATGAAGAATATCGTCATGCGCACCTTTGAGCGCATCAATGTGCTCTATGAGTCGAAAGGCGGTCTTACTGGTCTGAGTTCCGGTTTCAAGGATCTGGACCGGCTCACGGCAGGTCTGCAGAAGTCTGACCTTATTCTGGTGGCAGCGCGCCCTTCCATGGGTAAGACGGCCTTTACGCTGAATATCGCCAGTTATGTGGGGCTTCATGGCAGCAGCGTGGCCTTTTTCTCGTTGGAAATGAGCAAGGAGCAGCTGATGCAGCGTATGCTCTGCTCAGAGGGCGGCATTGATGCCTCCAAGCTGCGTACGGGGCAGTTGGATGAGGTGGAATGGAACAAGCTGGTGGCCGTGGCGGATAAGATGAGCCGGGCGCCTATCTATATTGATGATACGGCAGGCATCACCGTTATGGAGCTGCGTTCCAAGGCACGCCGTTTGAAGGCAGAGCATGGCCTTGACCTCATCATCATCGACTATCTGCAGCTCATGCAGGGGCGGGCCAGCAAGAACAGCGACAACCGTCAACAGGAAATCTCGGAGATTTCCCGTTCCTTGAAGGCATTGGCACGTGAACTGGATGTGCCGGTCATCGCCCTGTCCCAGCTCTCCCGTTCCGTGGAAAGCCGCCAGATCAAAAAGCCGATGCTCTCCGACCTGCGCGAATCCGGTTCCTTGGAGCAGGATGCGGATATCGTTATGTTCCTCTATCGCGAGGATTACTACGATAAAGATACGGAGAACAAGAACATCACCGAAATCATCGTGGCCAAGCACCGTAACGGCCCGGTGGACAGCATCCAGCTCTTCTTCCAGAAAGAGTTCACGAAATTCCGCGATTTGCTGGTGCAATAAGTCAGTTCGTTCGTGGCTGGCGGGGCGGCTGGGGTGGTGTTCACGCTGCGCTAAGACTGCAGGCTAAAAATAATTTTTGCCTTTTATAAAACTCACAGCATCTAAACTCACTGCGTTCAGACAAAGATGCTGTGAGTTTTCTTATATGTGGGCAAAAATTATTTTCTTAACGCCGGCAGTCAAACGCTCCGCTTAGAACACCACCCCAGCCGCCCCGCCAGAAGCATCGTGCCAGTGATATTGTTGATGGACGTAGTACCAATTGGCGAAGCAGTAACTTTGACTGATTTTGACGGATTTTTGCAAGTTTCATCTTGACAAAGTAAGAGAAAGCTTGTAGACTGTAAATATGAAATTGGTTTCATACAGATTTTTTACAGGTTTTATTCTTAGAAGCGCGAATTTATAAAAGGAGGCTTTTCCTATGAAGGAAATTCGTTTGGACAGCCCGCTTAACGGCGAATTGGTGGAACTGTCCCAGGTAAACGATCCGGCTTTTGCCAGCGGGGCCATGGGCTTTGGTGCGGCAGTGAAGAACCCGGAAGGCAAGGTATATGCACCCGTTGATGGTGAGATTACGGTACTTTTTGAGACGAAACATGCCATCGGCATCCATGGTGTGAACGGTGAGGATCTGCTGATCCATGTTGGTCTCGATACGGTAAAACTCAACGGTGAGCATTTCACGGCTCATGTGGAGCAGGGCGCACAGGTCAAGAAAGGCCAGCTTCTGCTCGAATTTGATGCCGAAGCAATCAAGGCTGCCGGCTATGATGTTACGACGCCTTTCGTTGTAACCAATTCCAGCGAATTCGAGAAGATTACCATCGCTCTGGGCGATAAGGAAATCGTCTGCGCTCAGGCTGAGGAAAAAGCCGCTGCAGTGACGTCTGATGATGAATACGCTGACCTGCCGAAGGAAGCCCGCGTAGCCAAGCTCATCGAGAAATATGTGGGCGGCATGGACAACGTACGCAATGCCGAGCACTGCGCTACGCGCCTGCGCCTGATCATCAACGACAAATCCAAGATCGATGAAAAGGCCATCGAAAATATCGACGGTGTCAAGGGCCAGTTCTTTGCAGCTGCCCAGTATCAGATCATTCTGGGCACGGGCTTTGTGGACAAGGTCTTCGCTGAGTTCGTCAAAGGCACGAATTTCTCCGGTGTCAGCAACAAGGAAGAAGCTTATGCGCAGATGACGCCGCTGCAGAAGATTTCCCGTACGCTGGGTGACGTATTCGTTCCCATCATCCCCGTACTCGTAGCAACAGGTCTTTTCATGGGCCTGCGCGGTGCTGCTCAGAGCCTGGGTGTTCAGTTCAGCCCCAACGTGCTGCTGCTGAGCCAGATCCTCACGGATACGGCCTTCATCTTCCTGCCGGCCCTCGTTTGCTGGTCCACCATGAAGCGCTTTGGCGGCACGCCGGTTATCGGTCTTGTTCTCGGCCTCATGCTCGTAGGCCCGCAGCTGCCTAACGCTTGGGCAGTAGCCGGCGGCGATGTGAAACCCATTCCGATGGAAGTCTTTGGTATGACCATTGGTATCGTTGGTTATCAGGGTTCCGTTCTGCCTGCATTGGTTCTCGGTATCTTTGCTGCTAAGCTCCAGAAGGCACTTAAATCAATTGTTCCTGATATTATCGATCTGATTGTTACGCCGTTCGTTACGCTCTTTATTTCCATGATTCTCGGTATTTTGATCATCGGGCCCATCATGCACTCTCTGGAAACTACCATTTTCGGCGCTGTTTCTGCCTTCCTGCAGATGCCCATGGGCATTGGCGGCTTCATCGTAGGCGGCCTGCAGCAGGTTATCGTAGTATTCGGTGTCCATCATGTCTTCAATGCTCTCGAAGTGCAGCTGCTGGCTACTACGGGTGTTGACCCCTTCAATGCCATCATCACGGGCGCTATCGTGGCCCAGGGTGGTGCAGCTGTGGCTGTTGCCATGAAGACTGAGGACAAGAAGAAACGTGCTCTCTACATTTCCTCCGCAGTGCCTGCATTCCTGGGCATCACGGAACCGGCCATCTTCGGTATCAACCTGCGCTTCATGAAGCCGTTCCTCTATGCACTGGTGGGCGGTGCCTGCGCCGGTGGCGTGGCTAGCTTCCTGCATCTGGCAGGTACGGGCATGGGGATCACGGTTCTGCCGGGTACGCTCCTCTACCTTGACCATCTGCTGGAATACATAATCGTAAACCTTATCGGTTTTGGTGTAGCGTTTGCTTTGACCTTCACGCTCTTCAAACCGGAAGAATAAAGGATTGGGGAAGGCTATGCCTTCCCCTTTTTGGTAAAGGAAGGTGAATACCATGGAAAAATTCAATAAACAGGAAATAGATGCGAAATTAAAGGAAAATTTCCCTTTGGAACACCGCTGGCATAACCGCTTCCATCTGGAAATGCCCTTTGGCCTGATCAATGATCCAAACGGGCTGGCTTATTATGATGGGAAATATCATATCTTCTATCAGTGGAATCCGCTGGGGTGTGAGCATAAGAACAAATGCTGGGCCCATACGGCTACGCGGGATTTCGTCCATTACAGCACGCCGGAACTGGCTTTGTGGCCCAATGATGTACACGATAAAGACGGCTGCTACTCCGGCTGCGGCACGGTGGAAGACGGACGCCTCAGAGTGCTCTACACCTGCAACCGCAAGGAAGATGGCGTGCGCATTCCGGCTCAGCGTTTTGGCAGCCTGAAGGGCGATAAGGTGGAGAAGGAGGAAATCATCGTTCCCGACCATCCGGAAGGCATCACAGGCCATTTCCGCGATCCTTATATCTTTACCCGCCGGGGCAAGCGCTACTTTGTGATCGGAGCCCAGCGGGAAGCCGATGAAACAGGCACGGTGCTGATTTACGAAGAAACGGCAGAGGGCTGGAAGAACTTGGGCGAGATCAAGAACCGTCTGGGGGATTTCGGTTATATGTGGGAATGTCCCAACCTCGTGCAGTTCGGCAGCTATGATGTGCTGATCTTCTGCCCCCAGGGCCTTGACGCGCGGGAGTTTGACCGTCAGAACATCTATCAGGCAGGTTATATTGCCGGCCATCTTTCCCTGGACAGCATGGACATGATGCAGCATACGAAATTCCAGGAACTGGATCGCGGCTTTGATTTTTATGCCCCGCAGGTGCTCACCCATGAGGGGCGCCAGATCCTGATCGGCTGGATGGGGATGCCGGATAAGGATAACGAGTATCCTACGGCAGAACAGGGCTGGCAGTACAGCCTGACCATGCCCCGGGAACTGCGGCTGCGTCAGGGCCATATCTATTCCCGCCCGGCCCGGGAAATGAAGGATCTGCGCATTGCCGAAACGGCAGTGGAGCTGGAGGCAGAACATGTCTGTGAGATCAGCCGTCCGCTCTTTGACACGGCGGAAATCCTGCTGGATATGGATCTCGGTGAAAGCAAGGAAATCGTGACCACCCTGGCTTACGGCACGGAGAAATTGCGCTTTATCTATGACCGCAAGGAACAGACCATGTCCATTGACCGCAATGAAATGAAAAACGGCGGCCGGGGCGTGCGCCGCTTCAAGCTCTTTGCCGATGAAAACCTGTCCCTGCAGATCTTTGTGGACAAGACGGCGGTGGAAGTATTCTTCCAACATGGTGAAGAAGCCGCCAGCATCCTGGTATTCCCGGAGAAGAATATCCGTCCGGAACTGACGGTGGCTGCCGATGGGGAACTCAAATCCCTGAATGGCAAGATCTGGCAGCTGGACAGCTTTAAATTCAACAAATAAAAATAAAGGAATAAGCCCCTGAAACCATTGGTTTCAGGGGCTTATTCCTGTCAGAAAACGGCTGGGGAAGCCGTACGTCAGTTGTTTACTGCGCGATCTTCGAACGTTTCTTTCAGAGGAATTCGTCTAATTCGGTCGAAGGGGATTGACTCAAACGAATAACGAATGTCGAGATACGCATCAGTCCGATTGAAGATGACCTTCTTCAGGGAAAATTTTGAGGTCTTCTTGATCCGGTTGATATAATACTGCGCATCTTCCGCCGAAAATGTTCCGTTCTCGATAATAACGCGGACGTTATCGACTATCATGGGGAAACACCTCCAACAAATAAAACATCGCATAAGCTGCCTATTGGGGATTATCAGGGACGGCTGCTTATGCATTCCTTGTTGTTAGCGAAGCAAAGGAATAGAGTATTCTTCAACAACTCAATATACAGTATACACTAAGATATGATGATTGTGAAGTACCAAAAGTTACCAATATTCCCCATAAGTCCTAATTTTGATGGAATTATTTCCAGTAATTCGGTTTTAAGTAACAATCTCGCCTGTTTTTGACGGTTTTTGGCGTTTTTGGCAGGATTTTTGTCATTAGGTCATATAAATAATTATAATCAGTCAAAAATGCAACATTGATTAAAGTTATTTGTTATAGTTGATGCGGAAAAGTATTGACTTTTGGCCCGGGTATGATAAACTATAAATGTATCCCGAACAAGGGGAGTAGCTGAACGGTCAGATATCGTCAATACGGTGCAGGACACCCGGTATGGCCGGCTATGATTATTTAGTAAGCGAGACCTTGTCTTGCAGGAGCTTTTTCAAGTTATCTGTAAGGCAAGGTCTTTTTGTACAATGAAGAAGGAGTTGGAAGGTTAGAAATGGAAAATATCTTTGCAGGGATGTTTAGTCCCGAATGGTTTGCAGCATTGTCGGGGATATTGTTGTTGGATATCCTGCTTTCCGGGGATAATGCGATCCTGATCGCTCTGGCCTGCAAGAATCTGCCGGAGCATAATAAGAAGAAGGCAATTTTTATCGGTGGTTTTGGCGCCGTATTCATCCGTATCGTATGTACCCTGTTTGCCACCAGTGTGCTGGCTGCACCTTATATCGAGTTTATCGGCGGGGCGGCTCTTCTGTATATCGCCGTGAAACTGGTGACGGATCACAAGGACAATACGGAGGAAGGCGAGGCACCGGCCAGCTTTGGCGCTGCGGTGCGTACGATTCTGATTGCTGACTTCATCATGAGCATCGACAATATCCTGTCTTTGGCCGGAGTGGCCAATACTGTGCCGGAGGGCAAATGGAGTCTGATCATCGTCGGCCTGCTGATCTCCATCCCCATTGTTTTATGCGGGGCCCAGATCTTCCTCAAGCTGATGCAGAAAGTACCTGCCCTGATCTATGCAGGCGCGGCAATCCTGGGCTGGACGGCGGCAGAACTGATGACGGCGGATAAAGGCTTAGGCATGTATCTCATCGACTATGCGCTGGGGCTGAAAATCCTCTTTGTGGCTTTAGTCCTAGGTATCGGTTATTATCTGAATCAGAAGTATAAGAAGGAAAATAAGTTAGGAGTGACGGAACATGAATAACCTCAAAACCCTGATGTTGATGGTGCTGCTTGGTGCTATGATGATTTTCATCGGCGGTATGGTGGGTGGCAAAAGTGGTATGATGATTATGCTGATGATTTCCTTGGGAATGAATATGTTTTCCTATTGGTTCAGCGACAGCATGGTCCTCAAGATGTATAATGCCCGGGAAGTGAGCCGGGCAGATGCACCGCAGCTCTATGGTCTGGTGGAGAATCTTGCCGCCAATGCCCAGCTGCCCATGCCCCGGGTGTATATCATCAATGAAGACACGCCTAATGCCTTTGCTACGGGGCGCAATCCTTCCCATGCGGCGGTAGCCGTGACCACGGGCATCATGCAGGCTTTGGATTACAATGAACTCTCCGGTGTATTAGGCCATGAGCTGGCCCATGTCAAGAACCGGGATATCCTGACGGGGACGATTGCGGCTATGATGGCCACGGTCATATCCTATGCTGCCCAGTTCGTTGCTTTCTTTGGCGGGCGCAGTGACGATGATGAGGGTGGTAATCCCATTGCGGCTTTGCTGATGGTCATTCTGGCACCGATTGCCGCCAGCCTTATCCAAATGGCTATTTCCCGTTCTCGGGAATATGAGGCTGACCATGACGGTGCTGTGATTTGCGGCAATGCCAATTATCTGGCCGATGCCCTGGAAAAAATCGAGTATTATGCCCTGCATGGCCGCCAGATGAGCGATGCCACACCGGCTACAGCCCATATGTTCATCATCAACCCCTTCTCCGGGGCCATGTCTTCCATGAAGAAACTATTCAGCACCCATCCGGAAACCCGCGAGCGCATTGCGCGCCTGCGTGCCCAGGCTAACGGACGCTGATAAAAAAATCTGACCGGTCAAAATTTGACCGGTCAGATTTTTATTTTGTCATTTCGATGAATTGTGCCTGCGGCAGCGGCATGGTCAATCCCATGATCGACAGGATCTGGATCAGTGCCGTTTCCTTGTCGCAGGTGTTGCGGATGATATGGGTACATATCTTCCAAAGATCGAATTCCTTGTTGTTCTCTGCATACTGCAGGTGATATTTTATTTCGTCGTTGTTATACCCCTGCCGCAACAGGCGGTCTACCAAAGTGACATAATCCACCATCAGGAAGATTGTGGCCAGTTTTTTCTTGATCAGCTTGTTCATAGGCTTGAGCCCAGTGATTTCGAGGATCATCATGCTGATGGTATGATCCCGCAGGGAATTTAGAATATCATCTTTCCGATAGCCGTAGGATTCACCTTTATGGGTGAATTCCACAACCAGATCCAGCTGGGAAAATTCCTCCCGGCTGACGGTTTTATAGAAATCTTCCCGGTGTACCTGGCATCGGTTGGTTTTATGTTCGCTGAAATCCTGTGTAGTGTAGACCGGAATAAAGTGTATCCCCATTTTTTTCAGTTCGGCGGCCATGGTGGCTTTGCCGGAAGCTTGCGCACCCATCAGTGCGTAGATCTTGTTTTCCATCTTTATACGTCCCTTTTTCACATAGAAAACACAAAAGCGGGAACTACCGAACGTTCCCGCTTTTGCCGCCTCTATACCTTCTGCCTACAACAACATACTAGATGTCGTTGTTCTCCCTCTTTTATAATACAACACTTGCCTATCCATTTCAAGAGAAAAAATGCAATTTCTGTAAATTTGTGGAAAATGGCATAGAAAAGAGGGATTCAGGGAGAAATGGCGAATAGATAAATTAGCATTCAATCATAGATATAGCAAGAATTTGAGCAATTTCTGGGAGGGGTTCACAATGTATTTTTATTGTGAGAAATGTAAGAAGCCATATCCGTTGAACACGCATTCCTATATGTGTGAGTGCGGGGGAATGTTCCGCCTGCATAAGGATCCGATGGATGAGGTACATGGCGAAATCACTTTGGGGGAAGTGGAAACGCCGCTTTTGCCGCTGAAGGTGGGGAAACTTGACGTGCTGCTGAAGCTGGAAAACCTGCAGCCCACGGGTTCCTTCAAGGATCGTGGTGCTCATGCGTTGATCAATGAGATCCATTATCTGGGCATCAAGAAGATTGCTCTGGACTCGGCAGGCAATGCCGGCGCTTCCATTGCTGCTTATGCAGCGGCGGCGGGGATTGAGTGCACGGTCTATGTGCCGGACGATATCTCCCCGGAAATGAACAAGCAGATCGAGGCCTATGGGGCAAAGATCGTCAAGGTGCCTAATGGCCGCATGAATGCCTGCGCTGCCGTTAAGAAGAACCTGGGGGATGCCTATTATGCTTCCCATGTCTATAATCCCTTGTTCTTCGAGGGTATGCGGTCTATGGCCAAGGAAATGTATAAGCAGCTGGGCAATAAGATTCCGGAATATGTCATCATGCCCGTGGGCAATGGCACCATGCTGATCGGCCTTTACCTGGGCTTTATGGAACTGGGGCGTCTGCCACATTTCGTGGCGGTGCAGAGTTCTAAGTGTGCACCGCTCTATGAAGCCTTCAAGGTGGTGGAGGAACAGCCGAAAAAGACCACCATTGCCCATGCCATCCGCATTGAAAGACCGAAGCGCATCACCACCATGCTGGAAATCCTCAAGCAGACCGGTGGCGATGTGGTGACCGTGGAGGATGCGGAAATCCTCAAGGCCAAGAAATATTTAGGCTCCAAGGGCGTCTATGTGGAGTTGACCTCGGCAGCAGCAGTAGCCGGTGCCGAGAAGTTCTTTGCGGAAGGCAAGCCGGATAACTACAAGGTAGTTATTCCCATGACGGGCAGCGGCCTGAAACGTTGACTTATAGGAGAGTTCCTATGCTGCACGGGATAATCGACATTGGTTCCAATACCATCCGCATGGCCGTTTATCTGATAGAAGGCGGTCATTTCGAACAGCTGATGAAGCGGAAGAATACCGTCGGTCTGGCTTCCTATGTGGAAGATGGCGTCATGCAGCCGGAGGGTATTGATAAGGCTGTGGAGATCCTGCAGGAGTATAAGAAACTCCTGCATTGTTTCAAGATCACACAGGTGGCAGCTTTCACCACGGCCGCCCTGCGCAATGCCAAAAACAGCCGGGAGGCCGTGGGCGAGATTGAACGGCGCACAGGCATAAATATCCGGGTGATCAGCGGCGATGAAGAGGCTACTTTGGACTTTATCGGGGCTACCCATAGCCTGAATAATGACTCAGGACTGCTCATTGATATTGGTGGCGGCAGTACGGAGATTGTCACCTATCGGGACAGGCAGATCCAGCATAAGACCAGCCTGCCCATCGGCTCCCTGGGCTTTGCCAAGAAATACGTCAGTTCCATCCTGCCCACCATGAGTGAGTGTATGGAGATGTATGGGGAAGCGGAGGCTACGGTGGGGGCTGCCGCAGATTTCTGCAATGTCTGCGAGGCGGAAATCGTAGGCATTGGGGGAACCTTCAAGGGGGCCTGTGCCCTCAACAATGAGCTGTTCAATCTGCCAGCGGCCAACAGACGGCTGGAAACGCGGAATATCCGCACCCTTATCAGCACATTTGTGACGGATCTGGGGCTGACACAGGAAATGACTGTGGCCCTGATGCGGTCGGTGCCGGAGCGTATTCAGACCATCATTCCCGGGCTGGTCATCGCCAATGTGCTGGCCCGGCGGTTCCAGAGCCACTGGATTACCTACAGTGATTCAGGGGTGCGGGAAGGTTATATTTACGATCAGATCATTGGCAAATAATAATGCAAAAAACAGGCTGATTGTCAGCCTGTTTTTTTGTGCGTCATTTGGGCAGATTATCGAATTCGCCTTCTGCTTCGCCGGCGATGATATAGCAGTCGCGGCCTTTTTCCTTGGCGGCGAACAGGGCCAGGTCGGCGGCATGCAGCAGATGATTGTAGGTCTTGCCATTCTGCGGGGCTACAGCAATGCCGATGCTGGCGGTCATTTCCAGATTATCGCCGTCCAGAGCAAGTTTCTTGGTCATTTGATTGATTTCATCGGCCTTGCGTTTGATGATGCTCAGGTCATTCTGATGGTCAATGATGACGACGAATTCATCCCCATCCAAATGGCCGATGCAGTCATAGGCACGGAAGATTTCTTTTAATCCCTGTGCGAATTTCTGCAGAATGCGGTTGCCGTACTGATGGCCTTCGTCCTTGCTGGCTTTTTGGAAGTTATCCAGATCGATGAGGAAGATGGCAAGCATGCCGGGGGCAAAGGATTCTTCGTATTCCTGCAGGCGTTTGCGGCAATCTGCTTCCACTGCTGTCCGGCTGCATAATCCAGTCAGTACATCTGTTTCCGCCGTTTGTTTCAGGTTATGGCGCATGGCGCGGATTTCATTGATGGCTATGGACATTTCGCCAATTTCGTCTTCAGATAGGAAATTAAGCTGTGTCTGGCTGTCTTTTCCCTTGGCAATATCCGTGATAACCTGGCAGATTTTGCGGATGGGAGTGGTCAGGCGGGCGGCGACAAAATTGGCCACGATACTGAGGAGGATCAGCAGCAATAAGCCGATGATACCGGCCTTGGCAACTTCATTGTTGATGCTCTGGTAGATAACACTGCAAGGCTGGGTCGTGACGATTACCCAATTCGTTATGGGATGATGTGCGTAAGTTACGATATATTCCTTGTCATGCAGCTCCGTGAGGATGCTGCCATGGTCACTGTCCAAAAGGCGAATGATATGCTTGTATTCGTCGGCATCGTCACCGGCTTTGACATTATCGGAGGAATGGGCAATGATCTTGTTTTCCCTGTCCATAACCATACAATTTATATTGTTATCGCTCTGCGTCTGGAGATAAGTCTCAAAACTGTCCAGGCTGTAGTTGCGCTGCAGAACACCAATGACCTGATGGTTGCTATCAAAGACCGGCACGGTCAGCACGACGATCATCTTGCCTGTGGACATGCTGACAATCACGTCGGAGACAAAATTATGTCCTGCCATGGCTTCCTGAAAATGATGGCGTTGGGCGGCATTGATAAGGGGAGTGTTATCACTGCGGATCACCTGCTGGCCATTGGTTTTTGTGAGGGCCGTGAGGTTTTTGTCGTGAAAGAGTTCATCATTATTGCGGAAGAGCTGCCGGATCAGTGTTTCTCCTTCTGGTGTGGGATTTTTCAGGTAGTTTTGGATAACCGGGGCACCGGCCAATGTCTGCAGCGCGTAAAAATTATTCTGCAGCAGGTTGCTCAGGTGTTCGCTGACCAGGTTGTTGTTCATCCAGCCAGTTTCCTGTGCGTGTCTTTCCATATGGGTGGTGAGACGCAGGCCTCCGTAGACGAGAATTGACAGCAGAGGCAGCATGCCCATAATGATCAGAAGTATAAGTAATTTTTTATGAATACTTTTTTTATTCATCTGCGACACCTCTTTTGTAACGGATTATCCGATAATTTAGATATTTATAACATTATACCGCTGTTTGGGCTTTTTGGCTATGGACAAAAAGAATTTCTGAAGATAATCTGAAAAAATTAACAGATAATATACAAATGTCTATTATGAATGTGCAAAAATATTGCGAAAATGGGGCTGAAGTGCTATAATAAGAAAAAAGTTACATTGTTAAAATAATACAGATAATTTCTCTAATCTTTAGTGCTAACAGATGCAGAATTGAGGGTGAGGCCGATGTTTTCCAAGTTTATGGATGTGCTTAATGATTTGCAGCCCAAACAGCTGCTTATGCTGGCGGGAGGAACTGCAGTAGTTATATTTATTGCTGTTTATTTTGCGCTGACCGGCATGGCGCGTAACAACAATGAAATCGCTGCCAAAGTTAATCCTGTAAATCAGCCGGCCACCATTCAGGTGGTGATGGCCCGGGAGGATATACCATCCCATACGGTTATCCAGGACGATATGCTGGAGCTGCGGGATGTGCCTGTAGATGCTATTCCCAAGGGGGCAATGATGAACACCAGCGAGGTGGTGGGGCAGCCGGCGGCATCCAATATCTATGCGGGAGATGTCATCACCCTGTCCAAGCTTATGGTGGACAAGCAAAAGACCGGTTTTGTGGGGGAAATCCCGGAGAACTGCCGGGCTGTGTCCGTGGGCATCTCTGAGATTACCGGGGTGGCCGGTTTTGCCAAACCAGGGGATTACGTGGATGTAATTCTGGTGGAGAAAGGCACAAACGGAGCTACCAGCCATTTTCTGCTGAAGAATGTCCTGTTGCTGGGAATCAACCAGAATGCGTCCCAGGACAAGGATAGCGGTAAGACCGATAAAGATAATAATGCCAAGAAAAGCAAACCGGCTATTGCTACTTTGGCCTTGGAACCTGATGATATGCTGCAGCTTATCTCGGCAGCAGCCGTGGGAGAAATCTATCTGGCCTTGCGTCCCTTCCACGCTCAGGATACAGGGAATTTCCTGAATGCCTATACGACAAACCGGTCGGAACGGAGCAGTGCGACAGCAGCAAGTCCTGCACCGGCCAGGTCAGAGTCCCCGCGGGTGGTTTACCAGGCGGCGCCCGCTGCTCCGGCAGCAGCGCCCAGCGCGCCGGCCGTTACGACGGCGCCGTCTTCCGGGGGATATGAAGTCATTCAGGGTGATAAAGTAGTTGCGAATTGAGGGTGGTCGGTTTGAAAGGGAAAGTAAAGGGATTGATCAGCGGTATATTGGCAGGCTGCTGCCTCTGGGGTACGGCAGCAGCTGCGGACTTGTTGTCTGTAGGGGAGCATAGCTCCCGTTATATGTCCATGCCAGGAGGCATTACGAGGATTGCCATAGGTGATCCGAATATTGCCACCATTGTCCAGGTTCCTTCCTCCCGCAGTGAGTTCCTGGTGGTGGCCCATAAGGCCGGCACTACATCGCTGTTTGTCTGGACAGAGGATGGTTCCCGCTATGAGTATATTGTGGGCGTGTCGCCTGAGGACGTGGGACAGGCCAAGGTAATTCAGGAAGCCATCAACCTGCCGGGGGTGCGGGTTAAAATGGTCGGTGGCAAGGTATTGCTCTCCGGCACGGTGGAAAATCAGTATGAACGCAATTATGCCGTGCGGACGGCCCAGTTATTTGTAAATGGCAATGACGGCAACGCGAATATTACCGTAGGCAGCAATGCCAATGTGCGGTTGGATACACAGAGTTCTGCCAAGACCTCGGGCAGCGGCACTGTAGGCGGCAATACACTGAATGCCACAGGCGCGGTTATCGATCTTCTGCATATGAAGCATCCTTCCCAGATCAAACTGGAAGCACAGGTCATCGCCATCAATCCTGAGGAAAACAAGGATTTGGGCTTTGTCTATGGCAATGGTTCCGGTTCCAACCTCCTTAGTGCACCGGGAGTGTTCTATGCGGGCGAGAGCTATGGTTCCGACGGGACTCATTTCCGCAATAATCCATGGAAGTGGCTTACGGATCACCGGGGGGATATTAACGTGGCCCTGCGGGCTCTGGTCACCCAGAACAAGGCCAAGATCCTGTCGCGGCCTAGCATTACCACCATGAGTGGCGAGGCGGCGGTTATTCAGGTGGGCGGGGAGATTCCCTATACCACAAGGGACAGCAACGGCAATCCGAACACATCCTTCAAGGATTATGGTATTATCCTGCAGTTCAAACCGGTGGTGGATGCAGAAAACCGTATTGTTTCTGCCATCCATACGGAGGTCAGTATGCCCAGCGGGGAAACGGTGGACAATCAGCCCATTCTGGATCGGCGGCGGGCGGATGCCGTAGTCACGGTGGCTTCTGGTTCCACCATGGTCATCGGCGGCCTCATGGACTCCCGTGATTACAAGACAGTGCGCAAGTTCCCCTTTTTAGGGGATGTGCCCATTATTGGTGAGTTTTTCAAATATACTTCCCATACCCGTGACCGGCAGGAACTGATTATTCTGGTGACCACAAGTCTGGTGAATGAGGAAAGCAGTTCTCAGGCAGAGATGTCCAAGGATATGCAGGATTTTTACGCCAAGAGCCGTAAGGAAAAGGCGGCCATGAACAAGGTGGATCTCAATGAAGAGCCGACGCCCCAGACTGAGGCACCGGAAATGGCAGCAGAGGCTGTTGATACTGCCCAGGAAAAAGTGGCGGCCGGACAGGCAGCAGCCGAAATGGCGCAGGATTCCAATTCCGTGTTGGGCAGATATTTGCATCGGGATGTTCTGCCGAAAAAATAACAGCGGACAGAGGAAGGAGTTAATGATATGCAAGGTCAAAGAAGTATCATTATCGCTGTATTCAGTACATCCTCTGGCAGTGGCAAGACGATTACCGCGATCAATCTGGCAGCAGGACTGGCCGAGGAAGGCTATCGTACCTGCTTGGTTGATCTGGATCTGCAGTTCGGCGATGTGATGGGATATCTGGACATGGTCAGCGATATTACGCTGGCCGATGCCCAACGGGCGATTTTACAGGATGAGGAGAATTTTCGCATCGATGATTATCTGACAGAATACAGATGCGGCGAAACATCCTTTGCTGTTCTGCCTCCCCCAAGGGAAATAAACGATGCGTATCAGGTAAGTGTGGAGGCCGTGGAAAAAATTATCGGCTCCATGAAGGGCTTTAACTTTATCGTTCTGGATATGACGGCAGTTTTCAGCACGCTGAATCTGTCGTTGCTGGACATGAGCACGGTTATTACCTATGTGGGGGTTATGGATTTTTTGCCGGCAGTCAAGAATTACAAGGTCGGTTATGATACCTTGCTGCGCTTCCAATATGAGGAGCGCAAGATTTGCCTGGTGGAGAATGAGGCTGATCCTGACCGTTATATTAAGGCCCAGGATGTGGAACGGCTGCTGGGGGCAGAGTTTTTTCATCATCTCCCCTACGATTATCAGGCGATTACCACTTCCATCCGTATGGGCAGACCGCTGCTCTATTCCGTACCTTTATCCCCGTTGACACAGAGTTATTGGCGGTTGGTGGACAGATTTACCAACCGTCGGAACACAGAGGATCAGCATAAGGAAAATTCCCAGCAGGAAAAGAAGAATTTTATTTCCAGGTTATGGCGGAAAGTCAACAGGCAAAAGGCCTATTTGGCAAGATAAAGGCAGGTGACGGATTTGAGTTATCGTGTGGTTCTGGTGGAACGTAATGATGAGATGCTCTCCCTTATGGCAGGTACCCTGAAAGCTGATGATGAATTTGACCTGGCTTCGACCTACCATGATGTAGAAATGGCTTTGGGGCAGAGCAGTGTCTTCCGCCCAAATCTGTTTCTGCTGGATGTGGACGATTCCCGCGCTGTGGAGCTGGTTCCTAATTTTATCGAGACTTATCCCAAAGCCCATGTGCTGGGGCTGATGGAAAACTGGAAAGCCGATGTGGCTGAGAAGGTATTGGCGGCAGGCGGTGACGGCTGCATGCTGAAGCCCTTCCACACACCGGATATCCGTAAGGCGCTGGAAATCGCCACGCGGCGGGGCCAGCTCAAGCCAACCCGGACCATGGCGTTCTTCAGCCCCAAGGGGCATGCTGGTCAGACCACCATGGCCACGATATTGGCCTTGGAACTGGCCAAAAAAAGCGGAGAGTCGGTGGCTCTTATCGATGCGGATCTGCAGTTTGGGGATGTGGCGATGTTCTTTGATGCCGTTCCCCAGCACAATGTGGTAGAGGCCACCCATGATATAAAGCTGCTGACACCGGCGACATTGGAGCCTTATTTCCATCCATTAGGCAATGGCGTTTGGATTATGAGTGGCCCTTTGCAGCCGGAACATGCAGAACTGGTGGAGGCTGACAGATTGATCGATGTGGTGCGGATGGCGGGCAGCCTGTTCCGGTATGTCTTGCTGGATCTGCCCATGGGCTTTAATCCCATTTCCCTGGCTCTGGCGGAATGTGCCGATACAGATTTTATTGTTTCCATGGTGAACAGTGGTCATGAAGTATGGCATATGAAGCGTTCCATGAAGATGCTGCATATGTGGGATTCCTATGGGAAGAAAATCTATCCTGTATTTTCCGGCGTGCAGAACTGTACACCGGCACATAAGGCGAAGCTGGAGGGGGAACTGGGGCGCAAGGTGATGATGATATTGCCACAGGAGCGGCGCATCGTTGATGTTACCGGCAGCGGCAGGATCATGAAGGATTTGCCGGAGCATACCCCATATGTGCAGGCCCTTGCCGGCCTGGCCGATGATATCGTCAGCGGCAGGAGGTGAGGGGCATGGTTATCTTTTCGTCAATTATTGCGGCTTTGGCTGCCTCACTGTTGGTCGTTATTGCCGTCATCTACGTGCAGCATATCCGGCGGATGAATGTCTATTATCGCCTGCGGCGCCATCGCATTATCACGGCCGGCCAGATGGATACGGAAAAGCCATATATGATTGAGCGGCTGCGCCGTTGGCTGAAAGAGGCAGCGGCCCCCATTGCCGAGCGTGGTCCGGTGCAGGTTTTGGATTTTCGCATGCGGCAGGCAGGAATTCCCCTGTTGGGCGGCGAATTTATGGTTTTATTAGCAGGCAGTGCCGGCGTGGTGTTCATTATCGCCTGGATGCTGACTTTGCAAGCGGGGGTGTCCTTGCTTTGGGCAGTGTTGGCTGCTGTCTCGCTTTGGGTAATGGTTTCCTGGCGGATATATCGCCGCCGCAATGCCTTTACCGAGCAGCTGGGTGATTGTCTGACCACCGTGGCCAATGCCCTGCGGGCGGGATATAGTTTTCCGCAGGCTGTGGATGTGGTGGTTCGGGAAATGGAGCCGCCCATCAGCGATGAATTTGCTCAGGTTTCCCGAGAAGTGGCCATGAGTGTTCCCTTGGAAGCCGCACTGGAGGCCATGAGCCGGCGGGTGGGCAGTGCTGATTTGGATCTGATGGTTACAGCGGTGCTGATTCAGCGGGAAGTGGGCGGCAATCTGGCCCAGATTCTCGACAGTATCAGTGATACCATTCAGGAGCGCGTGCGCATGAAGCGGGAGATCTTCTCCCTGACGGCACAGGGCCGGTTATCGGCCTGGGTACTGTTGGTTATCCCCTGGGTTATGGCGCTGCTGCTTTATATTTTCAAGCCGGAACAGTTGATGCTGCTGGTCAATGATCCTTTTGGGCGCTTGGCGCTGGCGGGGTCGTTTATTCTGGAGATTATCGGCTATGTGGTGATTCAGAGGATCGTTCATGTAGACGTATAATTGAAATAGATGTTGTTGTCTTACAATGAAAGGATGTGGATGATATGTTCCAGTATATTCGTATTATGTGGGGGCAGAAAGCTCAGGGCGTAGTGGAGTACGCGCTGATTTTGGCCTTCGTCGTGGCTATTGCCGTGATTGCCTTAGGGGATAACAGTACGATTGGCAATGCAGTCAAGAATTTGTTCAATGATACTGGCAATACCATTACCAATGCTAGTAGTTCGGCACCAACCAATAATTGATGTATGAGTTTTGCAGGAAAGAGCTTCTGAATTATGGGAAGCTCTTTCTTAGCTATAGCAAATGTTTAGGGGGTGAGTCTGGTGAAATGGCAGAAAGGGCAGTCGGCAGTGGAGTTTGCCCTGGTTATACCGTTGTTTCTCCTGCTGATTCTCGGCATGATCTATGGCGGTTTTGTCTATGCTGATTATTTGCAATACAGTACGGCGGTGCGGGAGGCGGCCAGGGATATTGCCATGCAGTCTGCAGACAAACGGCAGACCTTGATTGATGGACTGAACAGCAATACAGGTACTGTTGTCGGACATTATGCGACGCCGCTGACAAAGCTTTACAGGCCGCAATTTTCGGCGGAGCTGAAAAGTGATCCGAATAATAATAATGAGCTGCGTTTCGTGACGGTGAAGGTTGAGCTGACCAGAGATGACAGTGTTTTGGGCGCGCTGAAACCCCTGCCGGAAGAATTGGCGCCGCTGCAGTGCACCATGCCGCTGGAAAAGGAAGCTGCCAGCGTTAATAATAGCAGCCCCTGAGCTACAGGTCATTGAGGTGGAGATGTTATGTCGCTTTTAAAGCGTTTGGGAAGAACAAAAGAAGATGCCATCAAAGAGGTGGAGGGACGGCGGGAAAAGAAGCTGTCAGCAGAAGGAAAGCAGGAACAGGATACAGCACGGACCTATTCCCGGATGTCTGAGCAGCGTGTACCTGCTCAGGTCCAAATGGCCTCGGCTTTTGCCGGCCGACGGCCAGCGGCTGTGCAGATTGACCAGATACAGGAACTGAGGCTGGCCATCCATCGTCGGATCGTGGATGAAATGACGGTGGCGGAACAGCAATTGATTGCCCAGGGCAAAGAAGCCCGGGAACAGATCAAGAATCTGATATCTGCTTATTTTGACCGGGAAATGGCCACGAATAACTATGGCCTGTCCAGAGCTGAGCGCATGTCCATGGTGGACGATATCTGTGATGAATTGCTGGGATTGGGGCCGCTGGAGCCGTTGCTGAAAGATCCGACAATCACGGAAATCATGGTCAACGGGCCTAAGGATATCTTCGTAGAACGGGATGGAAAGCTGCTTTTGTCCGATACGCGCTTTTATGACGAAGCGCATCTGATGAATATCATTGAGCGGATTCTGGCCCCTTTGGGGCGGCGGGTGGACGAGTCTTCTCCTCTGGTGGATGCACGTCTGTCAGATGGTTCTCGTGTCAATATCATCATCCCGCCCCTTTCGCTGGTGGGGCCGGCGGTGACTATCCGTAAATTTTCCCAAAAGGCTCTTTCTGTGGAGAATTTGATTGGCTTTGGCAGTATGAATGAGGCCATGGCTGTCTTTTTGGAAGGCTGTGTCAAGGCGCGGCTGAATATTTTGGTGGCCGGGGGCACAGGTTCCGGCAAAACGACAACGCTGAATGTACTGTCGTCCTTCATTCCTTCTCGGGAACGCATTGTCACCATCGAGGATGCGGCGGAACTTCGTCTGCAGCAGCGCCATGTGGTAACGCTGGAATCACGTCCGGCCAATATTGAAGGCACTGGTGCCGTGACTATCCGCGATCTGGTGCGCAATGCCCTGCGCATGCGCCCTGACCGCATTATCGTCGGTGAGGTTCGTTCCGGTGAGGCTCTGGATATGCTGCAGGCCATGAATACCGGCCATGACGGCTCCCTGACCACGGCCCATGCCAACAGTCCCCGGGATGTGCTCTCCCGTCTGGAAACCATGACCTTGATGGCGGGAATGGAACTGCCGGTGCGGGCGGTGCGCACCCAGATTTCTTCGGCTATCAATCTCATCATCCAGCAGTCCCGTATTCAGGATGGCAGCCGCAAGATCACCCATATTACGGAAGTACAGGGCATGGAGGGGGATACCATCATCCTGCAGGATCTTTTCCGCTATGTGCAGGATTACATTGATGAGGATGGCAGGTCTGTGGGGCATTTTGAAGCTACGGGCTTCACGCCGCAATTTATGGAGAAATTCCGCATCAACGGGGTGGATTTGCCCCGGGATATATTCCGCAGAGGCTGAGGGGGGAGCAGGATGATTTTTTTTCTATCGTTGCTGGTGACAACGCTCTTTATGATGATGCTTGCCCTGCTGGTATATGCCGCCAGAAGGCCGCAGATGCAGACCAGGCGCCATCTGGAGAAGATGATTGCCAAAGCCGAGGCCCAGCGGATGGCTGCCAGACAGCAGAAGCGCAAGGTGACCGTGGATGTATCTAAGGATGATGCCTATTATCTGCGGGACAAGACCTTCCGTGAACGTGTAATCCGTCCCCTGATGGCCAGCACAGAAGCGTGGCTGATGCAGTTTGCTCCCCGGGAATTAAGCCATATGCTGGAAAATATGCTGCTGCATCTGGGTGTGCAGGACAAATGGAGTGTGCAGCGGTTGGCAGCCTGCTGGGTTATGGCTGTAGCTTTGGGTGGCTTGCTGGGCATTTTTTTCATTCATATCTTTAATCTGTCGTACTTATCTCAAAAAATTGCAATCGTGGCAATTGGGCTGGCATTTGGGGGAGCTGTTCCCTTTGCCTTGCTGCAGTCAGCCATCCGGCGACGGCAGGCAGCTCTGCGCAAGCAGCTGCCGGAATTCCTGGATTTCCTTTGTGTCAGTGTGCAGGCTGGCTTGTCCTTTGATGGGGCCGTGGCTAAAATCGTGCACCGCATGAAGGGGCCGCTGATGGATGAATTCCGCCGGATGCTGCGGGATATGAGCATGGGCATGAACCGCCAGCGGACGCTGAACCAACTGGCCAGACGTTGTGATCTGGAGGAACTTTATCTCTTTACTGCGTCTGTGATTCAGGCGGAACATCTAGGTACCAGCATGTCCCGGACACTGAAACAGCAGGCGGATAATATGCGGGACAGGCATCGGCAGAATGTGCGGGCGGCAGCGCTGAAAGCCCCTGTGAAGATAATTTTCCCGATGATCCTGTTTATTTTCCCTTCTATTTTTGTTATGGTGATTTTCCCATCGGCTTTAACTTTGCTGAGATCTCTGAGCAAGTAGAATTTTTTGTATGGAGGTGTGGACAGGATGATGAGCAGGTTACGGCAAATAGTGCAGGGGGAAAAGGGGCAGTCCGTGGTAGAGTGGGGACTGGTGGCGCTTTTTGCAGTGGGGATGTTCTTTATGTTCCATGATTCCAGTCTGCTCCCCCAGGTAAGTAAAACATATGACCGTGTGGGGAGCTATTTAAGCGGTACACCTTTAAGCAGTACGATCCCCACAGCAGAGGACATTATTAGATATGGCACCATAAGTAATACGGAGCTGTCGAAGGTAGACAATGCGCAGCGGATAGCATTGGATGAGGCAAGCCTGAGAAATCTGGCACGCGCTTTTTTGGGCAAGGATGCGTCAGCATCTAGCGGTATGTTTATAAATGATCTCAAATTTAAAAATTACAAATATAATTCTGAGAAAGGGTTAAAACAAGGAATCCTGCTTTTTGACTATAACATCAAAAGTACAGGTGAAAATGGGGCAGTCAAGACCGAATTTTCTGGTAATGAGGTGTCTAAGGATAATATTGTCAACTGGCTGGAGGGAAACTATACGATCTCATCGGAGAAAAATAAGACACTGGAGTCGGATCAGCGGTACTTTTTCTCCGATGACCTCATTGACCCTTATGGGATAAAGGATAATACCGTGCAAAATAATGAGACATGGGCGGTTAGTGTGCGTTGTGCCTTTGAAGTTAGTCAGGGAAAGGTCAGTGCTGTCCATATTTGGGCTAGCCGCAATAAAAAAGATAAAAGCAATAATAAGGTTGACTATCCTGATGGCTGGATTCGCCAGGGGGCGGAGGGCTTGGTGGATATCGTAGTTACGGAATAGAAGGTGGGATCATGAAAGGAAAGTTGGCTGAAAAAGGGACAGTACTTGTCTTTGTGGCGCTGGCGCTGCCTTTTTTGATTCTTTTTGCCGGTATGGCCATTGATATCGGACGTGGGTATCTGCATAAATCCTATATGCAGAATGCAGCTGATGCGGCGGCTTTGGCAGGCGTGGAATTAGTAGGTGACCAGAAGGCAAGGCTTATCCCTGTATCCGATGTGCCGGCTTTGGCCCAGAATATCAATTCAGAGTCCAGTGCGTAGGCAGATGCAGGGGCAAATCGACTTTTAGCCTTGGATACTGATGGCAAGTGGCAAACCGGTGGCAGTAATATTAAAACAGAACTGCGTAAGAAAGTCATATTGCATGCTAACAATCCGATATTACAAACTCAAAATCGTGAGATTTCCCAATATTACTATAAAGTGGAACTGACGGATGAAATAGGGTTTCAGTTTGCAAGGATATTCTTGCCGGAGGCACTTCTGCCTGATGGTTGGAAAGTAAAAGCAGAGACATGGGCTACCGCGAAAAATACAGCTTCTGCCTTGGCTGGTGTGGATTTGTATACACAGGCTTCAGAGGTGGCGGATGCATATAACTTTGCCACCTTTCAGAATCTGGAGGAACACTACAAGGGCAAAAGCTATGAGGAAATCAAGCAAATGAGCTTCACCAATAAAGGCCCTACCTATAACGCCGATGGCACTCGTCAGGAAGTCTTCAATATGGACGGTGAGGCAACGATCAACAATAATATGAGAAGCCTGATGATAAATTTCAAGCCTGATTTTCAATCGGAGAACAAGTTAACTGACAATTGGGATTTGGACAAGATTGACACTATGACACCGGAAGATGCACGAGTTGTTTTATACGATAATGGCATAAAACTTACCAACTGGCGGATAGTGGACAGCAATGGTGATGTGTTAGAGGAGAATGAAGGCGGTGTTTCCTTATGGGGGAAATTCTACGACAAGCTGACAAATCTGTTTGGTGAGGAAACGGCAAAAACTTTGGTGTTTTCCCGCATCGGTTCGGTAATTAACGTGATCAATCCTTATAAAGTGCGGAATCTGTCCAGTTTATCCCCAGCGGAGATTTCCTATAATATATATACGGATGAGCCTAATGAGCTGGACCCGCTGTTTGTCCGCATTGAAAGTGAGGAATATAATACGCAAAGCGGAAACAAATGGGTGACAAATACGGTACGGGATATCAGCATCAATATCAAGGCAGATAATACCATAAAATCTAACGATAAATATCTTTACCGGCCCATGATTTTTGTCTATGATGGCCCTGTGGGGGAAGATGAAGATGGAGATGGGATAGGTGAACGTGGCGTGGGACGAAAGTCCAGAACCGTGACCCTGAATCTGGAGGCTGATTTCCGGGGGATTATCTATGCGCCTAACAGTCCCGTGCATGTGGAGGGCAATAATCATAAGTTTCAGGGCATAATCATTGCCCAGAGTATTGTGGATGCTGCTGGCAATGTCATAACAATGCCGGAAATACAATCGTCAGAAACGGATGCGGATTTACAGATCTTTTATCAAAATTCTGAAATTAATTTAGGTGATGCGCAATATGATGATTTCGGTGTCGTGAGATTGACGAAATATAACAACCCGCAGAAGGATGTATTCTATCTGAAAGGCAGAGCTAGTATAACCATTTAAAATATACATCAATGAAACAAAAAGCATTTGCCTATGCGTAAGGCAAATGCTATAATATACCTAAAGAAGGTGCCGCCTAGCGGCCGCCCTCAGACGAATTTACTTTTTTGATAAACCGCCAAAGTTTGAGCGCTAGGGCGGTTTATTTTTTCATTTCTATGAGGATGAGCAGAATCAGAAGTAGTACAACAATTAACTCATTCATAGGCGTACCCCCAGTTGAGGGCATATATTGACCGCCAAACAGCACCTGATTTAGATATTATACGATTGTCAAAGGTCTGTCAATGCTTATTTTATCGGCATTGATGGACTTTTTTGTGTGAAAATGTTATAATAAGAAGCTAGTAATTTTGTTAATCAAGATAATTTTTACGATAATGAAAGTAAGATTTTGAGGTGAGATTGTGGAGTTTGAACAGGGAAAAATTGTCCCCGTCAATCTGGAACACGAGATGAAGAACTGCTACATCGACTATGCGATGAGCGTTATTGTAGCTCGTGCCCTGCCAGATGTGCGGGACGGCTTGAAGCCGGTACACCGCCGTATTCTCTACGCCATGCAGGAAGCGGGCATGGGCTCTGGGAAGCCCTATAAGAAATCGGCCCGTATCGTCGGTGAAGTTTTGGGTAAATATCACCCCCATGGTGATACGTCTGTTTATGATGCCATTGTCCGCATGGCGCAGGATTTCTCCATGCGTTATATGTTGGCTGATGGTCACGGCAACTTCGGTTCCGTAGACGGCGACCCTGCCGCTGCCATGCGTTATACGGAAGTCCGCATGTCGAAGATTTCCGAGATGATGCTGCAGGATATCGACAAAGAAACCGTAGACTTCGTTCCCAACTATGATGAATCCCTGAAGGAACCCTCCGTGCTGCCGGCCAAGTTCCCGCAGCTACTGGTCAATGGTACCTCCGGTATCGCCGTAGGTATGGCTACAAATATCCCGCCCCACAATATGCGGGAGGTTATCGATGGCACCCTGATGCTCATTGACAATCCGGATACCACCATTGAGGAACTCATGACGGTCATCAAGGGACCGGATTTCCCCACGGCCGGTCTTATCCTGGGCAAAGAGGGCATCAAACAGGCCTACACTACGGGCCGTGGCATCGTCAAGATGCGCGCTAATGCTCATATTGAAACCCTGAGCAACGGCAAGCCCCGTATCGTGGTGACAGAACTTCCGTATCAGGTCAACAAGGCACGTCTGATCGAAAAGATTGCCCAGCTCGTCCGCGACAAGCAGATTGAGGGTATCACTGACCTGCGGGATGAATCGGACCGCAATGGTATGCATATCGTCATCGATCTGCGCCGGGATGCCAATGCCAATGTCATCCTGAACCAGCTCTTCAAGCACACGCAGCTGCAGGACAGCTTCGGTGTCATCATGCTGGCCCTCGTAGACGGCAAGCCGCAGGTACTGAACCTCAAGCAGGTGCTCCATTATTATATCAAGCATCAGGAAGAGGTCATCACCCGCCGTACTCAGTACGAATTGAAAAAGGCTGAAGCCCGCGCCCATATTTTGGAAGGCTTGACCATTGCCCTCGACCATCTCGATGCGGTGATCACCACCATCCGCGAGAGCCGCACGGCGGATATCGCCAAGGAAGCGCTGATGACTGGGTTCAAGCTCTCCGATAAGCAGGCACAGGCAATTCTCGACCTCCGTCTCCAGCGCCTGACCGGTCTGGAACGGGAAAAGATCGAGGAAGAATATCAGGAAACATTGAAAGCCATCGAAAACTTCAAAGCTATCCTGGCTGATGAACAGAAGATCCTGAACATCATCAAGGAAGAGCTCACAGCTGTCAAAGAGAAGTTCGGTGATGACCGTCGTACGAAGCTCACCATTGATACTTCGGAAATTGATGTGGAAGATCTCATCGCCGAAGAAGATGTGGTTATCACTTTGACGCATAACAATTATATCAAGCGGATGCCGCTGGATACCTATCGACGTCAGAACCGTGGCGGCAAGGGCATCAAGGGCATGGGCACGAAGGAAACGGATTTCGTGGAAAATCTGCTGATCACCACGACACACCATACCATCCTGTTCTTCACTACCCGCGGCCGCGTATACAGCCTCAAGGCCTACGAGATTGCCGAATCCAGCCGTACCGCCAAAGGAACGGCTATCATCAATCTCCTGCAGCTCGATCAGGGCGAGAAGATCACGGCAGTCATTCAGGTCAAGGGCTTTGATCCGGACCGCTACCTCTTCATGGCTACACGCAAGGGTATCGTCAAGAAGACCTCCCTGTCCGAGTTCAGCAACCTGCGCAAGAATGGCCTCAACGCCATCAACCTCGATGATGATGATGACCTCATGGGCGTCAAATTCACGGATGGTGAAAGCTATCTGATGCTGGGCACGAAGCTGGGCAAGGCCATCGCCTTCTCCGAGGACGATGTCCGTGCCATGGGCAGAACCGCCCGCGGCGTCAAGGGCATTACCCTGTCCATGGGCGATGAAGTGGTAGGCATGGATATCCTTGTACGCAATGCCGAGGTTCTCACGGTTACGGAATGCGGCTACGGCAAGCGTACCAGCACCGACGAATACCGCGCTCAGACCCGTGGCGGCAAAGGCCTTATCAACATGAAGGTCACGGAAAAGACCGGCTATGTGGTGGGCATCAAGGTGGTTCGTCCGGAACACGAGCTCATGCTCATCACCACTGACGGTATCGTGATCCGCACCAATGTCAATGACATCTCCGTCATCAGCCGCAACACCCAGGGCGTCAAGCTCATGACTACGGCAGAGAATGACAAGGTTGCGTCTATGGCTACGCTGGAGCAGAAAGACAACTAAATTGAAGTAAGGAAAAGAGGAATCATCATGGTTCCTCTTTTTGTTGCTTCAATTTATTAAGAGTGGTAAAATTAAATTGTAGTATTGCGACTTTACAGGAGGGATATGTATGGATTTTATGAAACTGGCCAAAGAGCGTTTTTCCGTCCGCAAGTTCACGGATCAGCCGGTGGAACAGGAAAAGCTGGATGTGATCCTGGAGGCAGGGCGCGTGGCACCTACGGCCTGCAATAAGCAGCCTCAGAAGGTATATGTACTTCGGAGCGAGGAAGCGCTGGCGAAAATCAACAGCCTCTGCAAGTGTATTTTCGGTGCCAAGACTGTGCTGATGATTACCTGTGACAAGAATCTGGAATGGCAGAATCCCTTGGAAGCGGGCGTCTGCGCCGGGGTTCAGGATATCAGCATCGCTGCCACCCATATGATGCTGGCGGCCTGGGAACAGGGCATCGGCTCCTGCTGGGTGAATTACTTCGCTCCCACGGAAATCGCCAAGGCCTTCAATCTGCCCGACAATGAGCAGCTGGTGCTGCTGATGCCCCTTGGCTATGCGGCCGAAGGTGTCAAACCTGCTCCACTCCATGAAGCCTCCCGTGACATCAAGGAAATGGTGACATATCTTTAAAGCAAAAAATCCGCTGAAATCAGTTCATTTGCTGATTTCAGCGGATTTTTTGGTTTGTTTATTTTTTCAACAGTTCACGGGTATGTTCGGCCACCATTTCCGGAGTGATATCCCAGTTGCGGGCCACGCCAGTAGTGCGGGCGGCCTGAGCTACTGCGGCAGCTACAGTGGGGGCTACATCGGGGTTGAAGGGGCTGGCGATGATATGGTCTTCGTCCAGTTCTGACGGGCTTATCAGGGAGGCGATGGCCCGGGCAGCAGCCATCTTCATCTCCTCGTTGATGGTGCTGGCCTGTACGTCCAGTGCACCGCGGAAGATGCCCGGGAAGGCCAGCAGGTTGTTGACCTGATTGGGGAAGTCAGAGCGGCCTGTGCAGACAATGCGGGCCCCGGCTTCTTTTGCCAGATGGGGCAGGATTTCCGGTTCGGGGTTGGCCATGCCCATGACGATGGCATCCGGAGCCATCGTGCGCACCATATCCTGGGTGACACAGCCCGCCACGGATACGCCGATAAAGACATCCGCCTTGCGGATCACGGCGTTCAAGGGGCCTGCTTCATGGGTGGGATTAGTTATTTTTGCAATATCGTCCTTATAGGGATTCATGCCGTTGGGACGGCCTTCATAGATGGCCCCGCGGGAGTCGCAGAGGATGATATTGCGGCCGCCGGCACTGTGGATCAGGCGGGTAATGGCCTGTCCCGCGGCGCCGGCACCATTGATGACGAATTTTGCCGTGGTAAAGTCCTTGCCTACGATCTTGAAGGCGTTGATCAGGGCAGACACCACCACAATGGCCGTTCCGTGCTGGTCATCATGGAATACAGGGATATCGAGGGTTTTCCGGAGTTCTTTTTCGATATCAAAACACTGCGGGGCCTTGATATCCTCCAGATTGATGCCGCCAAAGCTCGGTGCCATCAGCTGGACGGCCTTGATGACTTCCATGGGGACTTCGGTGTCCAAAGCGATGGGGACGGCATCTACACCGGCGAATGCCTTGAAGAGGATGGCCTTGCCTTCCATTACGGGCATCCCCGCCTGGGCACCGATATTGCCAAGGCCCAATACGGCACTGCCGTTGGTCACTACGCCTACCATATTCCCCTTGCTGGTATAGTCATAGGCCTTGCGCTTGTCTTCCTTGATGGCCAGGCAAGGCGCAGCTACGCCCGGGCTATAGGCCAGCGTCAGATCTTCTCTGCTGGTCAGGGGAACTTTGCTGGTGATGGCCAGCTTTCCTTGGTGTTCTTTATGTAATTTTAAAGCATTTTCGTTTACGTTACTCATAATGTACTTCCTTTCCGTTTCCAAGAGCATATTGTAAGCAAACTGCATTCACAAGTCTGTATGTTTTGTTACAATTTACAGTTATTGTTAAAAAGTGAGAGATATATATTGCAACTGTAATATATAACATTATAAACATCCTGCACGAAAAGACAAATATAAATTTTTAATAGAAACAATAGATATACACTATGAATACTGGCTATAAAAGCAAAAATCCGGTATGTCTTTTCCTGCTGTCAGGACGGTCGGGCCGTCAAAGGGCAGGGAAAATTCATACCGGATTTTTATGGTTATGATAGATATTTACGCAATCAACGGGTTTTGCCTACGCCAGCGCTGGGCGTAGGGGCTGAGGTTTCAGCATTGTCTGCAGCAGGAACGGACTGACGGCGGGATGGACGCGTGGTTTCGCTGGTATCGCGTTCCAAGCGTTCTTCCGTGCGGCTGCGTTCACTGCGATCAATGGTTTCCCGTTCGCCTGTACGTTTATCCGTGTCGGTCTTATCCTCGCGGCGGCGGCTCTTGCTGCTGTCGGAAGGTCTTGCTCGGCCAATAGAGGTATCGCTGGCTGGTACTTCGCTGGCGCCTGCCGGTATGCTGCTTTCGTATTCCCGGATATCCGCTTCCATCTTGGTCTTGTAACGGCCGCTCAGGGAAACGCCCAAGGTGTCTGCTACCGTCATGCGCAGCTTGTTCAGATTGGGAATCCAATAGCTGACACCATCGATATACATGGGCTTGCCAGGGACCATATCGGTTTTGAGGCCGTTTTCCTTGGATTCCTTCAGTGTGCCGACAAACTCCAGGATCTGGCGCAGGCTCAGGTCCGTGTCGATGGATTCCATGATTTCCTTAACGACAGACGGCAGTTTGGGAATGATGGCCGGGGACAGAACCTTGTCCATGCAGGCCCGTACGAAGTCCTGCTGACGGCGGATACGGCCCAGGTCACCTTCCTCATCCCGATAGCGCACATAGGTAACGGCTTTGGCACCATCCATATGCTGCATGCCGGGCTGGAAATCGATGATGAGGCCGCCGTCATCATCCCAGGGATCTTCGTAATGCATACGTTTGGGGACGTCGATATCAATGCCGCCGATGGCATCAATGATCTTTTTGAAAGACTTGGTGTTGATGATTATGTAGTGGTCAATATTCACGCCCAGCAGATTTTCCACGGTATCTTGGGAAAGGCTCTGCTTGCCATAGGCATAAGCTGCATTGACCTTGTCGAAGCCATGTCCCTTGATCTTTACGCGGGTGTCACGGGGCACAGACAGCAGGGATGCCTGCTTGGTCTTGGGATCGATGGAGGCAATCATCAGGGTATCGCTGCGTCCCACATCATCGTCGCGTTCGTCCACCCCCATGATCATGATGGTGGCTTTATCCTTGGCAGTCAAAAGCTCCTCATGTTTTACGTTGGTGGTTGGTTTTTCGAGCAGGCTGTTACTGGCAAAATAAGCACCACCCAAAGCGGCACCTAAAAATACCAGCACCATGACAATCCAGGGCCAGATACGATGCTTTTTTTTCGTCTTGCGCGGTGGAATATTGGACGTTTGCAAAATCATACCTTCTTTTCTAGCGATTTATTCATCGAATTCAGTACATACATAATAATTATATCGCAGGTTTCTTATAAATCAATTAAGTCTAGCAAAGAAAGATGAAAAAAGCAAGGGGAATTGAGAAAAAGTGTTACAATATTAGGGAAAGGGTGATGAGTATGGCAAAAGAGATTGAACGGAAATTTTTAGTTAAGGACAACTGGCAGCCCCAGGGGGCAGGTATGAAGATTGCACAAGGTTATCTGTCCACAGTGCCGGAGAGAACCGTCCGGGTGAGAATCAAGGATGACAAGGGCTATTTGACCATCAAGGGGAAGAATGAAGGCATTAGCCGGGCGGAATTTGAATATGAGATTCCCCTGCAGGATGCGGAAGCACTGCTGCGACTGGCAGAGCAGCCGGTGCTGGAAAAAACGCGCTATCTGGAAAAGCAGGGTGATTTTCTTTGGGAAATCGATGTGTTTGCCGGTGATAACGAAGGATTGGTGGTGGCAGAAATCGAACTGCCGACGGAAGAGACCGTGTTCAGTCGTCCCAGTTGGCTCGGTGAGGAAGTTTCCGGCGATGTCCGCTACTATAATGCAAACTTAATAAAAATGCCCTATTCATTGTGGAAAAAGTGATTTTTTGTAAAGTTATACACAGATACATGGTTATCCACAAAAAATAAGCAGGATGTTGGGGATAAAAGCACAAAATATAGCTGAATTGGCCTTGTCAAGAGGGATATATAGGGTTATCCACGGTTTTATCCACATTATCCACAGTTGTGAGGGATTTTCTTGTAAACAAATCACACATGCTGCTTATATATTATTGTAGGAAATAGTAATGTATAGTTAATGGGTTTATATTTATCCACAACTGTGGATTATTATGTGGATAAACTGTTACATTGTATACTTTGCGCCTTGTGGACAGCAGGAATTTTGCCGTTGAGGGCGAATTTATATCAAGAATAAGGCATGATTATTGTAGCATTTATGGGAGGTGATGAGGCATGATTTCAGAATGGGAGCTTCTTCTGCGTCTGGTTCTCTCCTGTGTCTTGGGCGGAATCATCGGCTATGAACGGCAATCCCGGCGTAAATCGGCTGGTCTGCGTACGAATGTGCTGGTCTGCCTTGGCTCTTGTCTCATCATGGTCATGTCTGTGGAGATGTATCAGGAGGTCGAGGGCAAGACAAATGCCGATCCGGCCCGACTGGCGGCGCAGGTGGTCAGCGGCATCGGCTTTTTAGGTGCCGGGGCCATCATGAAGGAAGGGCTGTCTGTAACAGGACTGACCACGGCTGCCTGCCTATGGGTGGTGGCTGGTGTAGGTTTGGCTGTAGGGGCCGGGTTCTATGCCGGGGCCCTTATCAGTACGGCGTTGGTCTTTGTGACGCTGGGCAGGCTTTCCCGTATCGATGACTGGGTGGATCATGAAAAAAATCTATCCCTCAATATACATACGGTGGACAGGCCGGGTCAGCTCATGCGCATCAGCCGTTGTCTGGAAGACCTGCAGCTGCGGGTACGGGGGGTAAAAGTCAAAGCTGATGAGGATGAGGCTGAGGAAACCGGTGAGCGCAGCATGTATATCGATCTGGAGATTTTCAACAAGCAGAGCATCAAGAGCATCATCATTGTGGACGCTGTACGGCAGATCGATGGTGTGATCCGGGTGGATGTGGTATAGGGATTTTATTTTTTCCGCTAAAAGGATTTTTCCTGCCGATGGAGAATAGCAGAAGTAAGTGGAAGTAGCTTTGGAAAAGGAGTGAAGGGAAAATGAATCCGGAAATCGTGGATACCATGGTGCGGGCGGCTATGCAGGTGATGGATAATGCCTATGTACCTTATGGCAAGGCGGCCATCGGCGCTTGTGTATTGGCCAGCGATGGTACCTTCTATACAGGCTGCAATATTGAAAATGCCGTGCCGCGTCTGTCTGTCTTCGCAGAGGAAGTGGCCATGTACCGGGCGGTGGCAGATGGCAAGCGGGAATTTGATGCCATTGTTGTGATTGCCGATACAGAGAGACCTTTTGTGCCAAATGGAGCTGTCTGTCAGCTGCTGGCAGAGTTCGATGTACAGGAAATCATTATGGCGAATATGGACGGTGTGGTAGAGACCGCGAAACTGACGGATCTGTTGCCCCATGCTAAAGCGCCAATGGATAACGCCCTGCGCCCTGTAGAAGAATAAAATTAAAGTTTGGCCCCCTTTCTTTCGATATATTAGGAAAGAAAGGGGGCCTTTATCATGTCAGATATGGGATTGGAAGCTCTTTTGACCTTGCAGAATCTGGCCAATAAAAGTTATAAACGTACGGAAACGAATCAGACAACAGAGAAGGGCGGGCAGGAAAGCTATCAGGATATTTGGGCCAAGGTGCAAAAGGAGCAGGAGGAATGGGATAAGACCTTGAATGAATACGATCTGACGAAATATAAGTTAGGGCTGATGGACAGCTTTTGGTCAGATCGCCATAAATCCCAGGACTATCTCTACAGTTATTACAAGCGCCAGCAAAGAAGCCTCAATCAGCAGGCCATCAATGAGATTACACAGAACATCGTCTGGCTGAATCAGCTCAACAACAGCGGCCTCTTAAACGGCAATATCGACACCGAAGCCGCCCAGGCCACCAGCAAGGTGCTGCAGACGGCCCTGCAGACCACCATGCTGGCCAGTATCCGCAACTTCCAGATTAATTCGTTCCTGGGGATTTAAGCGCGCATGACAAGGTTTATGAGGAAAGCAAGGCTGATTACGCCCATTACCCAGCTGACTTCCTTATGCCGCCCAGTGCAGACCTTGAGCAGAACATAACTGATGAAACCGAAGGCAAAGCCGCTGGCGATGCTGTAGGTCAGGGGCATCATGATGATGGTCAGGAAGGCAGGGACACCGTCGGTGAGATCATTGAAGTCGATTTCCTTGACGGCAGAAATCATCAGGGCGCCAATCAGGATCAGGGCAGAGGCTGTAGCATAGCCGGGAACCAGTGCAATTAGGGGGGCAAACAGCAGCAGGGAGAGGAAGCCAAAGGATACGGTTACGGCGGTGAGCCCTGTGCGGCCGCCGGCTTCAATGCCTGTGGCGCTTTCCAGATAGGTGGTAACGGTTGATGTACCCACAAGTGCACTGCCGATGGTGGCAAAGGCATTCATGGTCAGAGCTTTGTCGAGATCGGGGATTTCACCATCCTCCTTTACCATTTTCGCCCGGCGTGTCAGGCTGATCAGGGTGCCGATATTATCGAAGAGCTCTACCATGGTGAAGGTGAAGATGATGGAGACAATGCCATAATCCCAGGCACCGGCAATATCCAGCTGGCCTAAGGAGGCGCTGACGGAGGGGATATTGAAGCTGATGATATCTTCAATGCCATGGGGGGCAGGTGAACAGCCAAAGGCCATCGATAGCAGGGTGGTCACGGCAATGCTTATCAGGATAGCGCCCTGTACGCCGCGCACCATCAGGATGACCGTGAGGGCCAGTGTAAACATGGCGAATATAGGGGCCGGCTGGGTGATATCACCCAAAGCCACAAAGGTTGATGCGTCAGCCTGCAGCACCCCGGCACTTTTGAGCCCGATAAAGGCGATGAACAGGCCGATGCCCACGGTGATGGCCGATTTCAGGGTATCCGGCACGGCTCGGATAATGGCCTGCAGGATGCCGCCACAGGTCAGCAGCAGGAATACCAGGCCGGAAAAGAACACAGCGCCCAGTGCCACAGTCCAATGCAGGCCGAGGCTGCCGCAGACATAGTAGGAGAAAAAAGCGGTAAGTCCTAAGCCGGGGGCTAGGGCAACAGGATAGTTGACCAAAACCCCCATGAAGAAGGTGGAGATGGCGGTAATCCAGATGGTGGCGGCAATGGCTGCCTCCCGGGACATACCGGCATCGGCGAGCATATGGGGATTGACAAAGACGATATAGGCCAGGGCAATGAAGGTCGTGAGCCCGGCAAAAAATTCCGTGCGCACCGTCGTCTGGCGGTCGCGCAGCTTGAATAGGCGGTCTAACATACATCCTCCTAAAATTTACAAATAAGCAGCTCATCAATGACCTCGATGAGCTGCTTATCTTTATGATACTGCTTTGATTTTATTCTTTGATGGGCTTCTTTAGTACGGACAGCACGAGGCAGCCAACTACAGCACCGATGATGATTGCGGCCAGATACATGGCAGCATTGCCGATGGTCGGCACTACGAAGATACCGCCATGGGGAGCACGCAGGGTGCAGTCAAAGGCCATGGACAGGGCACCAGCCGTAGCGGAGCCGATGAATACGGACGGAATCACGCGCAGGGGGTCACCAGCAGCAAACGGGATAGCACCTTCGGTGATGAAGGACATACCCATGACGTAGTTGGTGATACCAGCTTTGCGTTCGCTTTCGGTGAAGCGGTTCTTGAAGAAGGTGGTGCAAAGGGCGATAGCCAGAGGCGGAACCATACCACCGGCCATAACAGCGGCCATGACATGGTATTCGCCGGAAGCTAAGAGGCCCGTACCCGTTACGTAAGCAGCCTTGTTGATGGGGCCGCCCATGTCGATGGCCATCATGCCGCCCATGACGATACCCAGGAAGATACGGGCATTCGGATCCATGTTCTTCAGGGTGTCAACCAGCCAGGTGTTGATGGCACCAACTGGCGGAGCAATGATGAACATGCTGATGAAGCCGATGATCAGGATACCGAAGAAGGGATAGAGCAGAACGGGCTTGATGCCGTCCAGAGATTCCGGCAGGCAGGAGAAGGCTTTCTTCAGGAAGTTTACAGCGTAACCGGCAACGAAACCAGCTACGAGAGCGCCGAGGAAGCCGGAACCCGTGGTACCAGCCAAAGCACCGCCGACGAAACCAACAGCAAGGCCCGGACGGTCTGCGATGGACATGGCGATGAAGCCGGCGAGGATCGGCAGCATGAAGCCGAAGGATGCACCGCCGATATCCATGAAGAACTTAGCCAGCGGCGTATTGGAACCGAACTTGCTCGGATCGATGGAATAGTCATCGAACAGGAAGGCCATGGCAATCAGGATACCACCGCCAACGACGAAGGGCAGCATGTGGCTGACACCGTTCATCAGGTGCTTGTAGATCTGGCGCCCCAGGCTTTCGCCGGATACGTCAGCAGCGCCGTCGCTTTCGTCAGCGCCGGAAGCATGATAGATGGGAGCATTGCCGGACATAGCACGGTCGAGGAGTTCGTCCGCCTTGTTGATGCCGTCGGCAACTTTGGTGATGATGGTCGGTTTGCCATCGAAACGGGCCATCGCGACGTTCTTATCAGCAGCGACGATGATAGCGTCAGCTTTGGCGATTTCTTCAGCCGTCAACACGTTCTTTGCACCGCCGGAGCCATTGGTCTCAACCTTGATGGTGATGCCGCGTTTCTTGGCGTGCTGTTCGAGGCTTTCAGCGGCCATGAAGGTATGGGCAATGCCGGTGGGGCAGGCAGTTACAGCCAATACCTGGATATGGTCAGCTTTCGGAGCTTCTTCAGCAGGAGCATCTGCAGCAGCCGGGGCAACGAATTTGCCATCTTCCTTGGCATCGATGAGTTTCAGGAACTCATCTTTGCTCTTGGCAGCGATCAGGGCTTCCTTGAAGTCCGGGTCCATGATCATGGTAGCCAGCTTGGACAGGATAGCCAGATGGTCATCATTGGCAGAGTCCGGAGCAGCGATCATGAAGAACAGGCGGCTCGGCAGGCCATCCATGGAAGCAAAGTCCATGCCGGCAGGAACCGTCATAGCGGCAAGGCCGGCAGCCTTGACGCCAGCACTCTTGGCATGGGGAGTGGCGATACCATCGCCAAGGCCAGTGGTGCCGGATTCTTCACGGGCAAATACGTCTTTCTTGTACTGTTCTTTGTCGGACAGGTTACCGCCGGCTTCCATCAGATCAGCCAACTGATTGATGGCGGCAGTTTTGTCCGCGGGGGATGCGCCAAGAACGATGCTCTCGCTCTTGAGCAGGTCAGTGATACGCATAATGTTCTCTCCTTTGTAAAAAAATTATATTTATGATGCCTAAAAGGCGAGATCCCAATTATTCGATGGTGGCCAGCAGTGCTTCAACTTCCGGACGGGTAGCGAGGTTTTCGCTGAAGGCGGAAGCAGAACCCGTAGCTACACCCATATGGAAAGCTTTCTCGAAGTCACCATTGGATTCCATGTAACCAGTGATGAAGCCGGCTACCATGGAGTCACCAGCGCCAACGGAGTTGATGAGCTTGCCTTTCGGTGCCGGGCACTTGAAGGATTTGCCTTCAGCCGTCAAGAGGATGGCACCGTCGCCAGCCATGGAAATCAGTACGTTCTGCGCGCCTTTTTCCTGCAGTTTCTTGGCATAGGTGATGATCTCTTCATCGGTGGTCAGCTTTACGCCGAACATATCGCCAAGCTCATGGTTGTTGGGCTTGATCAGGAACGGATGATACTGCAGCACGTTGAGCAGCAGTTTCTTTTCCGCATCTACCACGATGCGGATGCCCTTGCCGTCGAGACGGGCCATGATGCGCTGATAGATGTCATCCGGCAGCGTCTTGGGGATGGAACCTGCCAGCACCAGCGTATCGCCTTCCACGAGCTTGTCGAGCTGGGCAAAGAGTTCCTGCTGTTTGGCTTCGCTGATGTCCGGGCCCTGGCCGTTGATTTCCGTTTCCGTGCTGGCCTTGGCCTTCACGTTGATGCGGGAGAAGCCTTCATCAAGCTGTACGAAATCGCTCTTGACGCCGAAGTCCTTGAGCTGGCGCTTGATTTCTTCGCCGGTGAAGCCGGCCACAAAACCCAGGGCACTGTTGTCATGGCCCAGGTTCTTGAGCACGATGGACACGTTGATGCCCTTGCCGCCAGCCAGTACCTGTTCGTAGTTCACGCGGTTGATCTCACCAGCCGTGAAGTTGTCCAGGCGCACGATGTAATCCAAAGATGGATTGAAGGTTACAGTGTAAATCATCTTTCATTCTCCTTCAATAACAGTTGTGTAGTCACGATATTTCTTATCTTCCAGCCGTCCTGTGATGATGGTGGCGCTGGAGATATGAGCAAAAGTAATCGGGGAAATCTTGTTGAATTTTGACTGGTCAGCCAAAACATAGGCGTTCTTGCAACGGGCCAGTGCTGCACTCTTGATGGTGCCTTCGTCAGCATCCGGGGTGGAGAAGCCGGATTTCGGGCTGATGCCGTTGGTGCCAAAAAATCCCTTGGTAAAGTTGTAACATTTCAAATTATTTAAAGCTTCTGTACCTACTACCGCTTCCGTTACGGCCTTTACTGCTCCGCCAATGATAAAGACTTTGAAGCCTTTGGCGGCCAGCTTGGCTGCGTGCTGCATGCCGTTCGTGACAAATACGGCACTGGTTTCAGTCAGAAAGTCGATTAAGTGCAAGGTGGTGGAACCGGCATCGATATACACAAAATCTTTGCGTTTGATCATTCCAGCCGCCTTGCGGGCGATGGCAATCTTTTCCTCAGGGAAAAGATCGTTCTTGGTTTTCATGTCTTCCTCGGCACTGGTGTAGTTGTTGTCGATGGAAGTGGCCCCGCCATACACCTTGTAGAGCCTGCCGCTCTTGTGCAGGGCGGTGAGGTCCCGGCGCACCGTGGACTCCGAAGCATCCAAAGCGCGGGTGAGGTCAAGGACGGTAACAGCCTTTTTTTCATTCAGGATGCGCAGGATGGTGGCATAACGCTCTTCTGTCAGCATGGCTATCACTCTCCCCAAAAATTGATGTTTTATATATCATACAACTAAAGTCAGTCAAAGTCAATCAAAGGTACGAAAAAACAAGCATAAAGTTGCTAAATCCCGCCAAAAACTGCCGACAAAGTACGTTTGTATTTTAGTGCGGTACAGAAATAAACAGAAAAAAGAGGAATATTGGATATATAGATGGTATAATATATTTTAGATATAGTATAAACGGGAGTGTGAGGCGTATGGAAGAACAGGCAAGTTATCATGCAGGTAATAAACCGAAAATCGTGCAACATCGTAAAGCATCTTTTTATTTAAAAAAATATGCGATGATCTTTGTAGGGGCAATCATTGCTGCAATTGGGCTGGAATTATTCCTTATTCCGAATAATGTCATTGATGGCGGCATCGTGGGTGTGTCCATCATGATGCAGACGCTTACAGGCATGAGCCTGGGGGTGTTTCTGGTACTGCTTAATATTCCGTTTCTATTTATGGGCTATAAGCAGATTGGCAAGAACTTTGCCATTGCGACGATGATTGCTATCTGTTTTCTGTCTGTTTGGTCAGAAATCTTTGGTCCTGTGGCCAAGGTTACGGATGATCCTTTTCTTGCGGCCATTTTTGGCGGCATCATCGACGGACTGGGGGTAGGACTTATCATCCGGGCTGGTGGCAGTCTGGATGGTACGGAGATTGTGGCGATTATCATGGATAAGAAGTCAGTGTTCTCTGTAGGTGAAGTCGTTATGTTTATCAACCTCTTTATCCTGTCCAGTGCCGGACTCCTCTATGGCTGGGATAAGGCGATGTATTCGCTGGTCGCTTACTTTGTCATCTCGAAGATGATTGATGTGGTGATCAAGGGGCTCGATGAAAGCTATGCGGTCATGATCGTGACCAACGAGCATGATGAGATCACTTCTGCCCTGAATGACCGTCTGGGGCGTGGCGTTACCCTGCTGCATGGTGCTGGCGGTTATACGGGGGAAAGCAAGGAGGTTCTCTACTGCGTGGTGACGCGTCTGGAAGTGGACAAGCTCAAGGAGATTGTTTTGGACAAAGATGAAAGTGCCTTTGTTACGATAAATGCCGTACATGATATTGTGGGCGGGCGCTTTAAGAAGAAGTCAATCCATTAAGGGGGCTTGAAGATGAAGAAATTGGCGATGTTCCTAAGCCTGTTGGTTTGCTTTTGCCTGCTGGGGGCAGGAACGGCAGAAGCCACCAGGGAACCGGGGCCTTTTCGGGTGGCACAGTTTCCCCTGCAGGTGCAAAGCCGCATGGTGCCATCTCAGGCAGTCTACGACCGCCTGGAAAAACTGGTGGACCGCAGTATGCATATTCCCTTGAATGGCACATTAAAAGCCGTCCATTACATTCCGGAAAGGGAATGCCAGACGGCTTGGGAAGGTGTGCGGGCCGGAGTTGGGCATAAGGAACGGCTGAAAAATCTGATGCAGCCTTTGGCTGAAAAATTGCATGCTGATTTAGTGGTGATGCCCATCCTGAGCGGATATGAGCAATATGAAATTATGAGCTGGCACCGCTGGGGCCGCCGTATTACCCATAGTTATGCGTGCGTGCAGATTGTGGGCTACGACCGATTGAAGGATGAAGCGTTCAGCAAGACTGTTTCACGGCGCTTTGATGATGAGTATTCCTCACAGGGAGATGTGAACCGCCTGGCTTATGAGGCGATGGATGCAGCCCTGCGTGAGGCGCAGATCCATGACCGGATATGGGAAAGGAAGCGTCAGCGGGTTGGCTAGGCAGGTCACGGATAGCCATTCATCACCACATCAACCTTGCCCGTGCGGGGATGAAAAATAAGCCCATGGATGGGAACATCTGCGGGGATCAGCGGATTGAGGCGGATGCGTTCCACCGTATCGATGACATTTTGTTCGGGATGGTGGAATTCATCCGCCCATTCCGTCAGTTCCTTTTTTATCATATGGATAGCTTCTTTGGAAATGCCCCGTTCCAGCATGGATTTTATGAGACTTTCCGAGGTAGTATTGGCCATGCCGCATTCGTGATGGCCAATGACAAAGATTTCCCTGACGCCTAATTCATAGATGCACACCAGCAGGCTTCTGATGGTGCCATCAAATACGCCGGTAATGCCATTGCCGGCGGTTTTTATTACCTTGGCTTCGCCGCGGCCAATACCCAGCGCCGGTTCCAGAAAATTCACCAGCCGGGTATCCATGCAGGTGATCAGGGCCACCTGCTTCTGGGGCAGCTTGCTTTTTTTCTGGTCTTCCTGGGTATAGTCTGTGGGGGGATGGGCACAGAATTCCGCGTTGGCGGCCAGCATACTGTCGAGAATGGACATATTCTTTCCTTCTTTCTTCATCAGCCAAGGAGGCCTGGACGGATTTTTATGTTCTGACCGTTATGCAGGGTTATTTTCTGCACGAGGCAGCTGCGCATGCCCACCATGAACAGTTCGAATTCATCTGTATGGGGGAGTTTTTGCATTAATTCGTCCCGGCTCATCTTTTCCGTCAGGTTTTGGTTTTGTTCCTGACCATTGGGATCGAGGATCATGATATAATAGTTGGCCGCGGGAACATCTTTGAATTCAAATTGTCCCTGTTCATTGGTGACTGCGTGGTAAATGGGCTGGTTTGCGGGAATGGTTCCCTGCTGATACCATTTCTGTACGTCGGCGTAGGGGAGCGTGTTCAGATTGATGCTCCGCTCAATCAGCCATACATCGGCTTTTTCTATATGCCGGCGGTTTTTCGGTGCACTCATATCCCACATCATGCCGGCGCCGCTTTCTCCCTTGGCAACGTGCATGCCCCGCTCCGAGTTGGGCAGATAGACCTGGCCGCTGATGGAACCGGCAGCTGCGGCTATGGCGTTAAGGCTCAGCAAGAGCGAGAATGCTAAGATGGCGGCAATTCGTTTCATATACATCAACCTCCTATTGGTCTTTGCAGATAGTTTTCGCTTTTCGTGGGAAAAATCCTGCTGCATTTGCCTGGGAGATTATTTTGCGGTACACTAGATAGCGACGGTATGCACGCGGCAAGGTGCAACTGTACGAAAGGAGATTCAGGCTATGACAAATTGGGAAAAGTATCAGCAGATCCGCCGGGAAGCTGCCTATACGGGGCTGGCGCTGCTGGTGCTTATTTTATTTTTGTGCTGGGCGGGCTTTGGGCTCAGCGATGTGGAGTATGAAATATTTGGCTTACCTTTATGGACGGTGACGTCCAGTATCGGCGTTTGGTTCTTTGCGATTGTGTTGGTGAAGCTGTTACTGAGATATGTCTTCCGGGATATGTCTTTGGATCAAGAAGAGGAAAAGGAGGCAGATCGGCATGAGTAATGGCGGTAATCCGGCAGCGCTGTTGCCGCTGCTTATCTTTATGGCTGTGATGATCGGCATTGGCTTCTATGTGCGGCAGGTGCAGGCCCGAGGTTTTGGCAGGAATTTCGTCCAGCAGTATTTTATCGGCAATCATGATTTGGGCGGTTTTGTGCTGGCCATGACCACGGTGGCGACTTATAGCTCGGTCAGCTCCTTTGTGGGCGGCCCGGGGATGGCCTGGCAGATCGGCTTTGGCTGGATCTATATGGCCGTGGTGCAGGTTACGGCCATATTCCTGGTGCTGGGCATCTTTGGCAAGCGGGTGGCGTTGCTCTCCCGCAAATTCGATGCCGTAACGGTGGTGGATATTATCCGCGAGCGTTTCCAGTCGGATGGGCTGGCAAGCTTAGCGGCCTTCATTATCGTCCTGTTCTTCTGTGCAACCATGACGGCCCAGTTCGTAGGCGGTGCCAAATTGTTTGCGGCGGTGACGGGTTACAGCTATGAGATGGGGCTCCTGCTCTTTGGCCTGGCGGTGGTGGTCTATACCACCGTGGGCGGCTTCCGGGCCGTGGCTTTGACCGATACCTGCTGTGCGGTCATCATGATGGTGGGGATCGTACTGCTGCTCTATCATGTGCTGGATGCAGGCGGCGGCTATACGGCGATTATGGATAATCTCCATAACAACCATCCGGAAATGTTTGAGCCGTACTCCGGCGGTCATATGCCGGCGGGGCTTTATCTTACCCAGTGGATCTTGGTGGGGATTTGTACCATTGCCCTGCCGCAGTCGGTGGTGCGCGGTATCAGCTACAAGGATACTGCCAGCCTGCATCGGGCCATGCTGATTGGCACTGTGGTGGTGGGCTTTATGAATATCGGTATCAATTTCACGGGTATTTTGGCCCATGGCGTGCTGACAGGGGATTTAGCTTCCTATGGTGGCGTGGATAATATCATTCCTAGGACTATAGTCACAGTTATGCCGCCGGCTTTGGTGGGACTGGCCATCATCGGCCCCCTGGCGGCTTCGATTTCGACGATTTCCGGGCTGCTGATTGTGGCGTCTTCGGCCATCATCAAGGACGTTTATCTGCATAACCAGCATAAGAGGGGCAAAGAACCGGGGACGAAACAGCTGCGCCTGCTGTCTATGCTGGCTACGGCTGTCATCGGCGTGGTGGTCTTTGTTATTGCGCTGACACCGCCGAGCCTGATCTGGATCATCAATATGTTCGCCTTTGGCGGCCTGGAAACAGCCTTCTTCTGGATGCTGCTGCTGGGGCTCTTCTGGCGGCGGGCCAATAAGCTGGGGGCTATCCTTTCCATGGGCGGCGGCACTTTGGTGTACTGCCTGACGCAGGGGCTGGGTTTCAAGGTCATGGGCCTGCATCAGATTACCATCGGCATCACAGCTTCCCTGCTGTTCTTCCTGCTTGGCACTTATCTAGGCAAGCCGCAGGATGAGCGGGTTTTGGCGGAATTTTTCCCTTATAGGAAAAATTAATATATACATAGAAAAAAGATTTTTATAAGGGCTTTGAGATGAGTAAAAAAATCTTGCCTAATTAGGACTTTTGGGGTAAAATCATGATGTAATTTTTGTATAGACAGATGTATATCAGGAAATCATGTGGGATGTTTTACTGGAAAAGGTTTTAGAGAGGAGAAAGAAAGATGATTGTTGCGGTAAATAATGCGACAAACAAATTGTTCAAGTTCAAAGCGGGCCGGTATAACCTGAAAGAACAGGCAGCCTGGAAGTCGCGGACGGCATTTGTGGAGGATACGTTGCAGGAGATCATCCGCGAAGCAGCCAATAGGGAAGCAAAGGTATTTGCGAAATGTTGCTATGGCATTGAACTGGGCAAGAGTGAAGCTGAGGATCGCTATCTGTTGTCCTATGGTGATGCTGTGAGCTATTGGAAACACTTTGATGCACGGGTGTATCAGATTGCATAAGATAAACGAAGAGCCCCTGAAGCTGGGATGATGCTTCAGGGGCTTTTTAGTACGTAGTTGAGTGGTGCAGGCCGGGAGGGGCTTTTACAGTAGCATAAACTCTACCCCAAAAACTACAATGCAGCAGGCAGCGGCCACTTTGAACAGGCTGAATCCCTTCCAGGCCAGTCCGATGCCGATGACAAGGGCTGCCAGCCCTGCCCAGGGGCTGCGGGTGGCCAGGGTGATGGCGGGGAAGGTCATTACCGCCAAGGTCACATAGGGGACATAGAACAGGAATGAGCGCAGGAAAAGGTTTTTGATGGGCCGGCGGATCAGCGTCACGGGGAGGATGCGGATGGCCAGGGTTACGGCGCTCATTACGAGCAAGTAAATATAGATATCATGCTGCATGGTCATTTGCTCCTTCCGCAGGTTTTTTTTCGTTTTTTACGGGATGCAGGATAGCACCGATGGCGGCGATGGCTACGGTAAGGATAATGGTGCGGGTTCCTCCGGAAAGTTCGCTGATAAGGGGAAGATAAGTGCAGGCGAAGCTGGCAGCGAAACTTGCGGCAACCAGTGCACCGATGATCTTATTGTCCCGGGCAGGCGGGATGATAACCCAGATGAACATGCCGAAGAGGGCCACGCTCAGGGCGCTGACAGCAGCTTCCGGCAGCATATTGCCGGCCATGACGCCTAAGGCTGTGCCCACGGACCAGCCGGGCAGGGCCACACTCATGGCACCGTAATTATAGTAGGGATTTAGCGGGCCTTTACGGGCGATGGTGATGCCGAAGATCTCGTCGGTGATATCAAAGCCCACCAGGACACGGTGCAGGATATTGGTGTCCGGGGAGAACTTCTGACTGACTACACAGCTCATCAGCAAATAGCGGGCATTGGCAACCAGCGTCATCAAGGCCAGTTCCAGATAGGGGGCATCCGCAGCGATGATGGTGAAGGCAGCGTATTCCCCGGCCGAAGCGTTGTTGAAAAAGCTGGCCAGGAAGCCTTCGAAAGGGGTAAGGCCCGCATTGCGGGCGGCAATGCCCAATGTGAAAGACACGACTAAGTAACCCAGCGCAATGGGTAAGCCATCGTGTATTCCATCCACAAAAGCTTCCCGTCGGGGAGACGAAGTAGTAGCAAGCGTCATAAATAACCTTCTTTCTTAATCTTCGGTTTCGGCATATCGTTTGGCCAATAATTTGGCAACATTGTCCTGCTTGCGCCGTTCAATCTGCCGGTGGATGAAGATATTGGGAATGGCCACGCCCACGGCGATGCCGATAATGATGGTCACGGCATCTACGCCCATGCGGAAGCTGGCAAAGAATTCCTCTGCCGTGATAAACTGGATATTTAAGAGGGCAAACAGCAGGCGGTAGAGCAGTACCCCGGGAATCATGGGGATGGCTGAGGGGATGGTCATGACGATATTCGGCGTATGGAACCAGTGGATGGCCCGGAGGGCAATCAGGCCCACGACGGCTGCCCCGATAAAGGAACCCGCGGTCTGGGAAAGCCCCAAGTCCATCACGGATATATTGCGCAGCAGCACCGTGATGATGCCCCCGACTGCCACCACGGGCAGGATTCGCTTGGGCACATTGAAGATGATGGAAAAGCCCACAGCGGCAACGGCAGCGGCAATGGCCTGTGACAAGTAATGGGTGTCTGGCGTCAGCTGGACACTGGTAAAGTCCGTCACGCCGCAGAGGCGGATGGCAATGACGATGCCGAAGGTCATACTGCCGACAACCAGCAGCGTATGCATCGCCCGCGTCATACCAGCGACGATGAAGTTATTGAGCAGGTCATCCACGGCATTGATCAGCGGGATACCTGGCACGAGGAACAAGGTACAGGCAATCAAGGGATACCAGTTCAGTCCGCCTGTCAGGAATTGCGTGCTCCAGGCCAGGATTGTCGTCACGAACGAGGTAATGGCGATGGTCGCATAGGCATTGAAGGCATAGCGGTTGCAGAGCCGCCGCATATAAAAGCCCAGGCAGGAGCAGATCGCCGTCAGCAGAAAATCCAGCCAGCTGCCGCCAAACAATTTGCAAAAGCCGCCGCAGGCCGCGCCTGCACCGATGGCCGTGAGCCAGACGGGATAGGCGCGGGGGAGGTTCCGGATATTGTTCAGCTGGCGCCGGAAAGCTTCGAGGCTGTAATTCTGCGCCAATGCCCGCCAGGTCAGTTTGCTGACTGCGGAAAGCGTGGTCATATTGACGCCGAGTTTCTGGTATTTGCAGAACTCCGTATAGGAATGGCGGCTGTCGCTGACATTGAGCATTAGCGTGGTATAGAGCACATGCTGGTGCATATGTTCCTGATCGATGCCCATAAAGGCTGCCGCCCGCCGCATATCGCGCACCGTGCGGTCACTGTCCGCGCCATTTTCCATCAATAATGCCCCGGTCTGCAGCAGCAGATGCAGCTTCTCGCCAATCTCCGCAAAGGGCTTATTCAATATTTCATCCTTATCGTCACTCAAACTATCCCGATCCTTTCTTCCTATGTAAACATAATAGTAAATGCATGTAAACTATTGTAGGACAGTGAAGGATAGATGTAAAGGTTTCGCGGCAGGAAAAATTACAGCAAAAAAGCAGGTTCGCCGTTTATTAGCGAATCTGCCTTTTGTCTTATGCAAACTTATTCTGCGATAGCCGAATGATGAGCTTCATCCTCATCAAGCTCTCCCTTGCGGGACAGGTAGCTTTCCGTTTCTGCCACCACAACGCCGGACAGGGCGATCAGGGCAATCAGGTTCGGGATAGCCATCAGGCCATTGACGATGTCGGCCAGGATCCAGATGGCTTCGAGTTTGAGGAAACCGCCGCTGGCGATCAGGGCAATGAAGATGATGCGATAGGGCATAACGCCTTTCGTGCCGAAGAGGTAGATGCAGGCCCGTTCGCCGTAGTAGTTCCAGCCAAGGATCGTGGTGAAGGCGAAGAGCACGAGGGCAACCGTCAGCAGCATGCTGCCGATATGGCCGTAAGTTGCGGCAAAGGCAGCACTGGTCATGGCGGCACCGGCGGTATCACCCTGCCATACGCCGGTCAGCACGAGGGCCAGTCCGGTCATGGTGCAGATGATCAGCGTATCGATGAAGGTACCCGTCATGGAAATCAGGCCCTGTTCAGCAGGTTCCTTGGTCTTGGCTGCTGCAGCTGCAATGGGGGCAGAACCCAGGCCGGATTCGTTGGAGAACACGCCGCGGGCGATACCGTTCTGCATGGCCATCATGATGGTGGAACCGGCAAAACCGCCGGCAGCTGCCGTGCCCGTGAAGGCGGTTTCAAATACAAGAGCAATCGCTGCAGGCAGGCTTTCGATGTTCATGATGATAAGTCCCAGGCTGATGATGATGTACATAACAGCCATGAAGGGGATGATCTTGGAAGCAACCTTGGCAATGCTCTGCAGGCCGCCGATGGTAATGGCGGCAATGAGAATCGTCAATACGGCACCCGTCAGCACCTTGGACAGGCCAAAGGAGATTTCCGCACTGTCCACAATGGCGTTGACCTGCGGGAAGGTGCCGATGCCGAAGTAAGCAACGAGAATCGTAGCAGCGGCGAAGAAGGTGGCCAAAGGCGCATACTTTTCGCCCATGCCCTTGCGGATGTAATACATGGGGCCGCCGGCGATATTGCCATTGGCATCAGTGCTGCGGTACTTCACGGCGAGGAGGCCTTCAGCATATTTGGTAGCCATGCCGAAGAAGGCAGCCATCCACATCCAGAAGATAGCACCGGGGCCGCCAATCTTCACGGCGGTAGCTACGCCCACGATGTTACCGGTACCCACGGTGGCAGCCAGCGCTACACAAAGGGCCTTGAAGCTGGAAACATCGCCTTCACCGTGGTTCTTGGCCTTGAAGATCAGGGACAGAGCCTTGGGCAGACGGACTACTTGCAGCAGCTTCAGCCGCAAGGTCAGATAGATGCCCGTTCCCACCAGCAGGGTGATAAGCGGTGGCCCCCACATAAAGGAGTCAATAGCGTTTAACATCGGGATAAATGATTCCATAGACAGTGTCCTCCTCGCACGATACAAAACAGGTTGTGTCTACTGTGAGTAAACACAGGTACGTCTCAAATAAGATAGTCCCTATAATATCATACGGAAAGACATTTGTCTACAGGATTCCGGCCATTTTTAATAAATATTGGGCATTTGTCGTCTGACAGCGGCCATTCTTTATTTTATAGTCGAATTTTATCTTATTTTCCTCATAGTATTCCGCGAAGTGATAATTTGTCACGGGTATATCATTGGGGGAGGACAGGTCACAGAGTTCAAAGTCATGGGTGGACACCAGGGTGATGGCATAGGGGCGTGTCAGGCGGGAAATGGCTTCGCGGGCACCGATGATCCGGTCGGCGGAGTTAGTTCCCTTGAAGATCTCGTCAATGCAGATGAACATGGGCAGTTCCTTTTGGCTGAAGTCCACCATCTGTTTGATGCGCAGAAGTTCGGCATAGAAGGTGGAGATTCCCTGGGACTGATCATCGTGTACCTGTATGGAAGTGAAGATGTGCATGGGCGTGCAGGAAAAAGTTTGGGCACAGACTGGAGACCCGGCATAGGCCAGCACGAGAGAACTGGCCAGAGTGCGCATATAGGTGGTCTTGCCGGACATATTGGAGCCGGTGATAATGCGGGTTTCGGCAGTCAGAACCGTGTCGTTGGGCACGGCTTTCGCTTCCTCCAAGAGCAGAGCGGAAAGAGCAGTGGTTTTCAATTGGGGCGATCCCTTGAGGATTTGCGGGAAGCAGTATTGTTCGCGGGTGTGCCCCACCATGGCCAGCGAGAGATACAGTTCCATTTCCGCCCATTCCTGCAGCCAGCCCTGTAGGTTTTGGGCGGCATCATCCTGCCAGCGGGCAAAGCGGACGGCGCAGTGACAGTCCCAAAGGAGCAGGGCATTGCCCAGGACATAGAAGAAGAGATTGCGGCAGAGATTCACATGGTCGGTGAGCCGGGCCAGTTTCTGCAGGGCAGGTGCGCCGTTTTGGGACAGGTCAGCAGCCGGCTTTGCCAATACCGGGCTTGTAAAGTTTGTCTCTCCCAGACGGATAAACAGGGACTGATAGGCATGGAGTTCCTGATTCAAGGTCAGCAAAGGGGCTAGGATGGCCTGATTCTGACGCTGGAAAAGCATGGCGATGGCGAATTGCAGGAGTACGAATAAGCCTGGAATCTGCCAATCCAGCAAATTAGCGGCAGCCATTAGAATGCTGCATAAGGTCAGCAGGGGCAATAGCCAGACTGTGCGCTGCAGCATATGGCTGATATGATGGTGACTGCCTGCGGTGATTTCCTTGATTAAAGGGGCAGTATCGTGATTTATGGGCAGCTGGCGGCTCAAGGCGAGAAGCTCGACGCAGAGCAGCTGGCGGTCGATGAGTTCGGCGGCTGCTTCCTGACGGTTGAGGATGACAGCGGGGGGCGGCGGAGTGACGGCCAGAGCCTGGGCAAGCCTTGACCGTCCCAAAGCCGTACGGGCACAGCAGAGATATTGGTAGAGGGAGGCTTTGCCGAAGATATGCAGATCGATATCCTGTGGGCGGCTTTCCTTGCAGAATTCCTCGCCCTTATCGGGCAAGTCCTGCCATTTCCTATCGAAGTGTGAGAGATAATCTGCCGTTACGTCTAAAGAATTTTTGACAAAGCGAATCTGTTTCTTGATATGGTTGTGCTGCCGTATCAGCCAGCCAAAGAGCACAAGCAAAAGCACGCCCATGATCCCGGCAATGCTCAGCCCGTCATAAGCCGCTGCAAAGGCGAAGATCAGGGCAAAGAAGCAGGCGGTACGGTAGAGGGTATAGCGGCCGGCAGCTCTTTCGTAAGCGGCCAGCTGATCCTGTTCTTCAGCCTGCAGGTTGATATAAAAATCCTGTTTCATGGAATCCACTCCCTTAGATGGTGTTATCATTGCTTATTATATCATTATATTGAGAATTATAACTTATTTTGGTATACTTATAGACATTGGAGGGTGAGTATGGACGAGAAAACAGCGGCCATGGCCCGGTTGCAGGCGAGCATCGATGCCATCAACAAGCGGCTGGCCATCGATTCCAATGATTTGGATTATGAAACCCATCTGCGGCAGAAGCGGCAGTTGCAGCAGATTCTGGACCGCATGAAGGAAAAGGCGAAAAAAGCATGATTATCATGTTATTTTCAGTATATCCTGTTAGAATAATAAACATCAAAAAGTCAAGGTTGAAAGGATGAACAATATGTCACAGCGTATGACCATGGACGAAGTCTTGAAAGAGTACGGCGTACCCCAGGTGAAACTGGATATTCACGCCACCCGCAGCGAGCTGTTGAAGCTCCGGGAAAAACTGATGGCGATCCGTGACCTGTCAAATGGCGCGGAGCAGGGCTATCTGGATATTGACTGCAAGCTTTATATCGATGTGGATGATATCGACCGCTATCTGTCCGGTGAGCTGGACACGGTGGGGGAAATCTATGCTTTCCCCGAAGATATCAAATCCTATAAGGAATAATGACGATTCAAAGGAGAATTGACATGAAGATGAAGAAGATCCTCGCGTCCCTGATGGTGGGCGCAATGGTTATGACGACGGTTCCCGTGGTGAATGCTGATCTTGCTGCTACGGCTTACGCCGCCAAAGGCGGTGCCAAGATGGGCGGCGGCGCCAAGAGTGCACCGAAGGCGGCAGCACCGAAAGCCGCTGCACCCAAGACGAATAATGATACCCATAAATCCGTATCTGGCAGTGGTGAGACCTACAAGCCTTCCAAGGATGCCAAGAGTCTCGATAAGAATGCACCGGCAGCCAACAGCAAGAGCAATGCAAATGCGAATACGGCTGCGAATGCCCAGAGCGGCAGCCGCTGGGGGAATGCCCTGCGCACGGTAGGCCTGCTGGCTGGCGGCATGCTGCTGGGCTCCATGCTGGGCAATCTCTTGGGCAGCAGCATGCTGGGGGATGTCTTTGGCGTGATTGCCAACGTGGTGATGTTCCTGGCGCTGTTCATGATCCTGCGCTGGGCTTGGAATAAGTTCCGGAATCGTGGCAAGGAGAATCAGTATGCGTCGCAGATGAGTAATTATAATCGCAGCAACGAGCCGATTGATGTGACGCCGCGCCCGCAGCAGATAACAGACATCAAAGCCCCCTCTGGGGATTACGATGCCCGTAATATGGCTGATCGTTATCGCAATAAGTAATAAAGTTGCCTGTACTTTTTCTTTGGCGCAAAGAAAAAGTACCAAAAAGAAAACGCGGACTGAAATTACATCACGTGATTTACGTCCGCCTGCGCCCGTCCTTGGGCGCTGGGTAACGATTTACCACGATTTTTTGGTGAGTCGTAAAACCTTCTCTTTAAGGGAAAGGTGCTCCGTAAAGGGCGGATGAAGTGTAAAAGGAGTATTGTTTTGGTTAAAGAATCTACTTTGAAATGTGTTGAAGATTTGATTATCCGTTATCCGCAGATGGCGGAGTGCCGGGATGATTTGCGGGCGGCTGTGGAGGCTATCTGTGAAAGCTACCGCAGCGGGCATAAGCTGATTGCCTGTGGCAATGGGGGCAGTGCCTCTGACTCGGAGCATATTGTCGGGGAACTTATGAAAGGGTTCCTGCTCAAGCGTGAGATCAAGGGGGAATTGGCAGAGAAGATCCGTCAGCACTGCGGTGATGATGCCCAGTACCTCATTGACAATCTGCAGGGGGCTTTGCCTGCTCTGTCCATGGTCAATCAGGTGGCGCTGAATACGGCGTTTGCCAATGACCAGGCGCCGGATCTTTCCTTTGCCCAGCAGCTTTTGGGCATGGGGGATGAGGGGGATGTGCTGTTGGCCATCTCCACTTCCGGCAACAGCACCAATGTGATCTACGCTTTGGAAATGGCCAAGGTCAAGGGCGTGAAGTCCATCGGCTTGTTAGGTCATAGCGGCGGCAAGATCAAGGTTCGTGGCCTGGCAGATATCAATATCTGCGTGCCGGAAACGGAAACCTTTAAGATTCAGGAACTGCATCTGCCGGTATATCATATGTTGTGCATTGCCGTGGAAAATGAATTTTTCGGTGCATGACGAAATGCAAAAAACAGCGCTGAATGGGATATGGTATCCTGTTCAGCGCTGTTTTTGCGTTCAGAGGTTTTCCAACAGCTTGATCTCATTCTTGAAGATATAGCTGTCTTTGTCCGGCTGGCGGCCATGCACGAGAAATTCAAAGGCCTTATTGATGGCTGTATGGCCCTGCCGATAAGGGTGCTGATAGATGGTGGCTTTTATCAGGCCAAATTCCATCATCTCTACGGTGGTGGGCACTGTATCAAAGGCAATGACCAGGGGGCGTTTTTCTTCCGGCAGCTGCATCACGGCACGGCAGGTGCCATAGACCCCGGCAGCCAGAATGCTGATGGCATTGATTTCCGGATGTTCCTGCAGGAGCCGCCGGGTGCCGTCGTAGGCTAAGATATCATCATCTTCATGTTCCAGCACTTCCACAATCTGGAAGTCGTTGATGCGTTCTGTGCGATGCCGGAAGCCCTCCAGGCGCTGTCGGTGACCGAGTACATTCCGGTTGCCCAGAACCAGGGCGATGCGGGCGGATTGCCCCAACAGGGCTTCCAGCAGGGCGCAGGCGGTGGTGCCGCCGTTGTAGTAATCGCTGCCCACATAACAATGGCGGTTCGTGCCGGCGATATCGTTATTGACGGTGATCACGAAGATCCCCTGGGCAATCATTTTGTTGATTTGTTCGGCAATCAACGGATCATTGACCGGGTTGATGACCAAGGCCTGTATTTCCGGAGCAATCTGCTGCAGCAGGCTTAATTGCTGTTCCACATCATAGCCTTTGAGCTTGTAATATTTGATCTGCAGGCCGTAGATCTCGTATTCTCGGGCCGCGTCCTCCATACCCCGCAGCACTTCCGCAAAGAAGGGGTTGCCCTCGGAGGGGATGATCACACCGATAACGGGGCGCGTCTTGCGGGCGGCCAGGGCTTTGCCGGCCGGATTTGGCTCATAGCCCAGCTGACGGGCGACGTTGCGGATATTTTCCGCGGTTTCCTCGCTTACCCGTCCCCGGCCATTCAAAGCCCTGTCTACTGTCCCGCGGGACACCCCGCAGATTTCGGCGATTTTCTTCATCGTGACCATATTACCACCCGCATTCCCGTAATTTTTCTGTTATTTTAACAGTTTCTTTTATAAACGTCAAAGGAGGCTGTATCAGCAGCCTCCCTTATCATTAAGCCAACGTTAAGTTTTTGCCCTGCAGGCCAATCCAGGCGCCTTCTTTTTCCAGGCCGCTGTCCTTATGGGCAATCAGCCATTTGTTGACGGCAAAGAGCAGTTCATCTTCGCCTTTTGCTTCGGGCTGGGATTTCAGCTCTTCGTTGGTATGACGGGGCAGAACTACGCCGCAGCGGAATTCCTGGCCATCCACGCCGCAGGGGGCATAATGCAGGGTGGTGGCATAGAGTTCCACAGCTGTGCCGGCGGGAACCTTGAAGCATTCCACTTTAGCCGTGTCGTAGGTGTAATTTTCCGGATCGATATCCTGCTGGCGCCCCAGCATCAGGACCAGATCGGTAGCGGCAATGTCGATTTCGGAGCTGCGGTGGTATTCCAGAGCGTTCAACGTCTTGTTCCAGCCGCTGCAATGGCCGAATTCCACGGGCATGTCACCATAAACGGATTCCGTCATCTCCTTATAGAGGGGCAGTTTCTCAAATTCTGCCACGGAGGGTTCGTAGACGACTTCGCCTGCCGGGATTTCTTTGTGGGCATTGATGGCTTCGACAAATTCCTGGGTATCCACATCCAGGACACGGCCATACGCGCGGAATTCTGCATCCATTACTGTTTTCATGATTAACACCTCAAATAATTCATAATACTTATATTATACACCAATATTGCGCAATTTTTTACCGGAAAGGAGATTATGTTCGATTTTTTCCAAGGAAACATTCTTGGTTTCCGGTACATACATCATGGTCAGGGCGATGAAGAAGCCATTAAGCAGGGCATAGAGCCAGAAGGTGTGGGCAGAACCCAGCGTGTCCACCAAGGAAAGGAAGGTGGCGCCGACGATGGCGCAGGTGATCCAGTTGGTCATGGTGGAGCAGGCGATACCGAATTCACGGCTCTTGAGGGGCTGGATTTCGGAGCAGAGAACCCAGACGATGGGGCCGGCACTCATGCCAAACCCGGCAATGCTGACCATGGTCATGACAGCGGCCAGATAGGATACCCAGGTGGCTGCCGCACCGCTTTCCAGCAGGGACATGCACCAGCCCACAACGGCCATGGAAGCAGCCATGACGCCGAAGCCGACTTTCAGGGCCGGTTTACGGCCGGACTTATCCACCATCCAAATGGCGATAAAGGTGGATAAGGTGAATACAATACCATTGATAACTGTGCCGATCATCTGTTCCTCTGTCGTGGAGAATCCGGCCAGGCTCAGGATCTTCGGCGAATAATACATGATGACGTTGAAACCGGTGAACTGCTGCATGGCCTGCAGGAGCACGCCCAAGAATACGGCTCTGCGTACATTGCTGTTGGTCTTGAAGAGCTGCCAGCCAGCCTGTTTCACCTTCAGGGATTCCTTGATATCGGCCATTTCTTCATCGGCGGCCTTGGGATCAGGATTCAGGCTCTTGATTACTTCGTCCGCTTCGTCTGTACGGCCAACGGCTGCCAGCCAACGCGGGCTGTCCGGCAATTTGATGACTGTCATGATCAGCACCACTGCCGGAATGGCGATGACCATCAGCATCATGCGCCAGTTGCCCGTATAGCTGAAGGCCGTATCGGACAGGAAGGCGGCCAGGATACCAACGGTAACCATCAGCTGATAGCCGGAAATCACCTTGCCGCGGGCATCTTTATCTGCCATTTCAGCCAGATAAAGTGGCGCCGTGTAGGAGGCAATACCTACGGATAAGCCTAATACCAGACGGGAAATGATCAGCAGATCCACACTGCCGGCCAGTCCGGAACCAAGGGAACCGACAATGAACAGGGCGGCACCAATCATCAGGCTCTTCTTGCGGCCAATCTGCTTGGCCAGGAAGGAAGCAGCGATGGCACCAGCAGCGGCGCCCACCATCATGGAACTGACCACCCATTCCTGGGCACTGCTGCTGAGGTTCCACTCCTGACTGATGAAGGGCAGTGCACCGGAAATAACACCCTGGTCAAGACCAAACAAAAGCCCGGCCATACCAGCGGCAAAATAGATGAAAACCTTCAAGCGGGAAGCCCGCTTTTCCATAGCCTCATTGGGGGCGTGTACTGAAATGCTCTCCATAATAACACCAACATCCTTTCTTATTTAGGAAATAGTATAAGGAAACAGGTTATAACAAGGACAATTCCTGATAGCAGCTTTTAAGCTGCTGATAGAGTTTTTGGTAAAGCTGATGGCCGCGTTCGTAATATTGATGCGCATCCGTTTCCGGCTGGCATACGGCTGTGGTACTGATGTATTTGCGGCAGGCGCTGGGCACATCGGTGAAGATGCCTGCTGCTACGCCAGCCAGGATCGCTACGCCCAAAGCCGGGCCGCCAGCCTCGCTGCCGGTTTTTACCGGGCAGTCATACATATCGGCCAGCATCTGCCGCCAGATGGGGCTCTTGCTGCCGCCGCCGCAGGCCATCATATCCGTGACTTCCACGTCCATCTCTTTGAGAATATCCCAGCAATCCCGCAGGGAATAGCTGACGCCTTCCATCACGGCCCGCAGCATGTCGGCCCGTTTATGCATGGCGGACAGACCGAAGAATGTACCCCGGCAGTCCGGATCGAGATGGGGGGTGCGCTCGCCCATCAGATAGGGCAGGTAGAGAAGCCGGCGGCTGCCTCTGGGCACGCTGTTGATGGCTTCGTTGATGGCGTTGTAATCCATATTCTCCGCCAGGTTCTCCCGGAACCATTTGAGGGAAAGGCCGGCGGCCTGGGTTACCCCCATCACATGCCAGCAGCCTGGCACGGCACAGCAGAAGGTATGTACGCGGCCCTGCGGGTCGATGCGGGGCTCGCTGGTATGGGCGAAGACCACGCCGCTGGTGCCGATTGTCGTGAAGGCCTTGCCGTCTTCCACGACGCCAGTGCCCACGGCTGCGGCTGCATTGTCTCCAGCACCGCCAGCTACCACGCAGTCCGTCGTCAGGCCGGTCAGTTGGGCGAACTCGGCGCTGATATGGCCGGTAGCCTCAGGGGATTCGTATACTTTTGGCAGCAAAGCCTTGTCGATAGCAAGCTTTTCCAAAATCTCATCCGACCACTGACGCTTTGGCACATCGAGCAGCTGCATGCCGCTGGCATCGGAAACTTCCGTAGCATAGTCGCCGGTCATGCAGAAGCGCACATAATCCTTAGGCAGCAGGATATGGCGGCAGCGCCGGTAATTTTCCGGTTCATGATTGCGCACCCAGAGGATCTTGGATGCGGTGAAGCCGGTCAGGGCTGGATTGGCGGTGATCTCAATGAGCCGCTCTCTGCCAATCTTGGCCGTTATCTCTGCACATTCCGCCGCCGTGCGCTGGTCGCACCAGATAATGGACGGGCGGATGACCTCGTTCGCCTCATCGAGCATCACCAGGCCATGCATCTGGCCGGATAAGCCGACGCCCTTGACAGCAGCCGGATCGATCTGAGCCTTGGCCAGTACTTCGCGGATCGTGCTGACGGCAGCGGCCGACCAGTCTTTGGGATTTTGTTCTGCCCAGCCGTTCTGGGGCTGATACAGAGGATATTCTGCGGATGCCTCGGTCACCACATGGCATTCTTCATCAAACAATACCGTCTTGGTGGCGGAGGTACCGATATCCACACCGAGCAAATAGTTCATTTTCAAGCCTCCCCTAAAACTTTTGCGTGCTTATGTACGCAACTCACAGTAATCAATATAGCACAGGAGGAAACAATACGCAATACCCTTTGTGTGACAATTTTTTATTTTCCCAATGAGCAAACAACAACACACTAATAATATAAAACATGACATAATTTTTAGCGCGGTAATAAAAAACAAAATAAAACGATTGACAAACTGGTGGGAGAGTGTTATGCTTTGCATGTAATGAGCGTGCTTGAGCACGCAAATATGATGTAAAACAAAGGAGCGCTTTATCATGTCTATGAGCAACATTCCCAATGTCAAATGTGGTATCATCTCGGTCAGCCGTGACTGCTTCATCATTTCCTTGTCGGAAAACCGCCGTCATGCGATTGTCGAAGCTTATAATAAGAACTATGGCCAGCTGTACGAAGTGCAGAAGACGGTAGAGAATGAAAAAGATATGCTGGCAGCGGTGCAGGAAGCAAAAGATGCGGGCTGTAATGCCCTGGCGGTATTCCTGGGCAACTTTGGCCCGGAAACGCCGGAAACTTTGATTGCCAAAGAATTTGACGGCCCGGTGATGTATGTGGCTGCGGCTGAGGAAACGGGCAAGAACCTCATCAATGGCCGTGGCGATGCTTATTGCGGCATGCTGAATTGTTCCTATAATTTAGGCCTGCGTCATCTGAAAGCCTTCATCCCGGAATATCCGGTGGGCACGGCAGAGGATTTGGCAAAGATGATTGCCGAATTCCAGCCAGTTGCCCGCACTTTGCTGGGCCTCAAGGATCTCAAGATCATCACCTTCGGCCCGCGTCCGCAGGATTTCTTTGCCTGCAATGCCCCGATTCAGCCGCTTTATGATCTCGGTGTGGAAATCGAGGAAAATTCGGAGCTGGATCTCTTGGTAGCTTACCGTGCTCATAAAGATGACCCGCGCATCAAGGAAGTGGCTGAGGACATGGCCAAGGAACTGGGGCAGGAAGGCAATCCCTATCCGGAGATGCTGCCCCGTATGGCTCAGTTTGAACTGACCTTGCTGGATTGGGCCGAAGAACACAAAGGTGCCCGCAAATATGTGGCCTTTGCAGATAAATGCTGGCCGGCATTCCCGAAGGAATTCGGTTTTGAGCCCTGCTATGTCAACAGCCGTATGGTCAGCCGCGGCATCCCGGTATCCTGCGAAGTGGATATCTATGGTGCCCTCAGCGAATACATCGGCCTCTGCGTCAGCGGGGATGCGGTTACGCTTTTGGATATCAATAACTCCGTGCCGAAGGATATGTATGAAGAATCCATCCAGCCCGGTGGCAAGTACCAGCTCGAAGATACCTTCATGGGCTTTCATTGCGGCAATACACCGCTCTGCAAACTGCGCAAGGGCGGCGTGAAATATCAGTTGATCCAGAACCGTCTGCTGGAGAATGGCGGTACGCCGGACTTCACCCGTGGCACGCTGGAAGGCGATATTGCCGATGGGGATATCACGTTCTTCCGTCTGCAGAGCACCTCCGACGGACAGCTCAAGGCTTATATTGCCCAAGGCGAGATCCTGCCGGCAGCTACGAATTCCTTCGGCGGTATCGGCATCTTCGCCATCCCGGAAATGGGCCGCTTCTATCGTCATGTGCTGATCGAGAAACGCTTCCCGCATCATGGCGCTGTGGCTTTCGGCCATTTCGGCAAGAGCCTGTATTCCATCTTCAACTATCTGGGCATTGGGGATATTTCCTTCAACCAGCCGAAAGGCATGCTCTATCCAACAGAAAATCCGTTCGCCTAAGGTAATACAGGGCGTTATTTCCTGACAGACAAAAAGTCCGCTGACAGAAAGTGTCAACGGACTTTTTCAAATTGCAGTTTATTGGCAGGTTCGTGCTAAAGGTTTTCCGTTCATACCCAGTCAGGGGTTCACGGGGGAGTACTTTTTCTGTTTCCGCTAAAACGACCCTCTCGGCAATTTTAGAGCTGTTTAGCCAGATGGCGCCGGGCAAGACCGGCGGCGCGTCTTTCAGCGTGCTTTCTGGTAACTGCCTGCCTCGGGCCGGTCTTCGCTGCGCTCAGACAGTCGCTCCCACAGAAAAAGCACTCCCCCGTTCGCCCCGAGGCCACTGAAAAACTATCCATTTCATACGACTGGCAAATTATCCACAAAAAAAATCGTCGCAGAATGATATTTTTATCATCATTCTGCGACGATTTTGTATATCTCCCCCGTTATTAGGGCTTTATTTCTCCATCATTTTCACAATTCGTTTCATATTTGTTACAAAAAGCGTTAGGGCTCCTTGTAATTCCATACCAATCAGGCCTGCGGATGACGCTATGTCATACCCATGCCTGTGTTTAATCTCACTATTTTTAGCTTCTATCATATAACGCTTTCTAGCCTGTTCCTTAAAATATTCTGTTTCCTGAAACTCCTGTTGTTTCTTGTGTAAATCGCATTTTATCGTAACGGAATAAATCTTGCTTTTGGCACCTTCTTTATAACAGGTTCCACAATGTGGGCATTGCTTACATTTCTCAATGTCAAAATAATAGCTCATTCTTTGATTTGTTCTATTGTTTTTGCGTCCAGTTCTTGCTTTGCGGATGGCCATATGCCCTTCAGGGCATACGAACATTCCCGCATCCTTGTTGAAAGAAAAACCATTGCTGCCTTCAACACGGGAGCCGTTGGATATAACAGGATTCAATTTGGCAATCAGTTCAAAGGATTTTTCTGGCGCATCTTTCGATTCAGCAAATTTAAGATTTTCTTTGCCGGAGTATGCGGTATCACCGATGACACTCTGCACTTCCAGTCCGGCTGCTCTGGTTTTTTCAACTAATGTTCTTAATTGTTCCCCGTCACTGCGCTCGCCACTGGTTACTACTGCAGCTGTAATCAGCCGTTCATCGGTCATGGCAATATGTGTCTTATAGCCAAAGAAGGATGTATCTGCTGTTTTATGCCCGATTCGGGCGTCCTCATCTTTGGAAGTGGCCAAATGTTCTGCATGGTCTTCGACCGTTTCTTTGAGCAAGTTCAGCCTCTCCTGTATGGCAGGCATTTCTGCCATCTGGCTGTCATTTTCTATTGTATTGATTAACTGTCGGCAATATTCCAGCGCATCCACCAGTGAGCCATTTTCTACTTTCTTGGGAAACCTTTCTTTCTTTTGGGGAGAATCTGTCTGGTAAACCGTCTTGCGCAATAGCTTGGCTTGTTCCAACAACCGCTCATAGGCAGATTTCTGGTTATAGCGAGCCTTAGTATGCGTAGCATCTACAATAATTCGTTTGCTCTTGATTACTTTGTTCTCCAAAGCAATTTGGATACTTTTCTTGAGTAACAAATCCAGAATATTCTCATCTTGTAAGCGGAGTTTACGAAATTTGGTTAAGGTAGAAGGGTGGATTACTTCATCTTCAGGGCGGAGTCCCAGAAAATATTTAAATGACATATCATATCGGCTACGTTCAACTAAATCGGAATCCGACATATTGTAGATAACCTTTAACAGCAGATATTTGAACAGCATTATGGGAGAAAGAGCATTACGGCCATTATCCAGGCAATATTTATGCTCCAGTTCATCTTGAATGAAAGAAAAATCTACAAGCGTATTAAATTTTCGCAGAAAATGATTTTTGGGAATGAGACGATCATAGATGGCTGTAAATTCACTAAGCTTGAGTTGCTGGCTATTCCGTAACATGTTGAACCTCCAAGTGTTGATGGCTCCATTATACTAGAAACCGTGGATGAATGCGAATTTCATCACATCCATCCACGGTTATCGTTATATATAGACTTTTTCAGTGGCCTCGTTCGCCCCCAGCCACGTTTTTGGCAATCGGCACGAACCGTTTCTCCTGTAGCAAGAACATCGATGTACTTGTATCCTCCAGCCGAAACATAGCAGCATTGACAAACGTAACTCTGGGTGGCGGTGGGGATGCTTTTCCGCCGGCGGAACGACTGCCTGAACGAAGTGAAGGCTGGCCCGCAAACAGCATGTGCTGGATACTTCGTTGATGGACGCGCCGCCGGACTTGCCCGGCGCAGGTTACTGGAAGATACGTACTTCTGCTGGCGGGACATTTAGTGAAGCGGCGAAAAAGTATTCCCACCGCCGCCCCACTGATCTGTAACAAATGTGTTCAGGCTCGCACCTACAAACTGCAATTTATCGGTGTGAAGAAATGATAACAGTTTTTGGGGCGTGTTTTTAGGCAGGAAAAAGTCCATTCTGTGGCGAAATAATGATATAATATTGGATGAAAACCATTAAGGGAGGCATATATCTATGATTATTCCAGAAAAAAATCTGATGAAACTGGCTAACGGCAGCGATGTGCGCGGCGTAGCCATTGAAGGAGTGCCTGATGAACCGGTGACCTTGAGCGTGGAAGCTGCCAATGTCATCACCAGCGGTTTCCTGGATTTTCTGGCTGAAAAGCTCGGCAAGAAGAAAAAGGACCTGCGCATTGCGGTGGGGCATGATTCCCGCCTGTCTGCCGGAGAGCTGAAGAAAGCCGTGCTGAACGCCCTGACGTCTGCCGGGGTTGTGGCAGTGGACTGCGGCATGGCTTCTACGCCGGCCATGTTCATGTCCATCGTGTTCCCCGAAACCAAGATGGATGGTTCCATCATGATCACAGCCAGCCATTTGCCCTATAACCGCAATGGCCTGAAATTCTTCACCAAAGATGGTGGCGTGGAACATGATGAAGTCATCACCATCCTGAAAAATGCCTCCCGTAACCCTGTGGTGGAAGGGGATCTGACGAAAGTACAGAAATATGACCTGATCGAGCGCTATGGCCATCATCTGCGCAAGAAGATCCGTCAGGCTCTGGGCGGGGAGAATGAACCCCTTAAGGGCATGCATGTTGTGGTGGATGCCGGTAACGGCGCAGGCGGCTTCTTTGCTTCGCAGGTGCTGGGGCGTTTGGGTGCCGATACTTCCGGCAGTGTGTTCCTGGAACCGGACGGCAACTTCCCCAACCATATCCCCAATCCGGAGAACAAGCAGGCCATGGCTGCTATCAAGAAAGCAGTGCTGGACAGCCACGCTGATCTGGGCCTGATCTTTGATACGGACGTTGACCGCATGAGCGCCGTGCTGAAAAATGGCAAGGAAATCAGCCGCAATGCCCTGATTGCCATGATGGCTGCCATTTTGGCTCCGGACTATCCGGGCAGCACCATCATCACGGACTCCGTGACCAGCGATGAACTGACTGTCTTCCTGGAAAAAGAACTGGGGCTCAAGCATCTGCGTTATATGCGTGGCTACAAGAATGTCATTGACGAATGCATCCGCCAGAACAAGGCGGGCACGGTTTCGCCGCTGGCCATCGAGACATCCGGCCATGGTGCCCTGTCCGAGAACTATTATCTCGATGACGGCGCTTATCTGGCTGTGAAGCTGTTGATCGCCGCTGCCAAGGCCCGGGCAAAGGGGAAGAAATTGTCTGACTTGGTGGCACGTTTGGGCGAGCCTGTGGAAGGGCAGGAATTCCGCCTGAAAATCAAGGGCGAGGAAAACTTCCGCGCTTATGGTGAAGGCGTGCTCAAGACCTTCGAGGAACGTGCCGTGGAAGCAGGCATCAAGATTGCCAAGCCTTCCTATGAAGGCGTGCGGCTGGTATTCCCGGACGGCTGGGCACTGTTGCGCATGTCCCTGCATGATCCCAATATGCCGCTGAATGTGGAAAGCCGCAAAGCTGGCGGTGTACAGGTTATCGCTGATCAAGTAAAGGAGTTGCTCTCCGGCTTCAACAGCCTGGATCTGAGCGTGTTTGAGAAATAATGGCTAAAGCAACACTGGCGGAGGCAACGGCACAGACGATCATCCGCTATATAATCGATAACAAATTGATGCCCGGAGACAAGCTGCCCACAGAACCGGTGTTCATGGAAAAACTAGGGGTAGGCAGAGGCACGCTGCGGGAAGGGATAAAGCTGTTGGCGGCCAGGAATATCCTGGATATCCGCCAGGGGGCAGGATCCTTTGTTTCTCCTAAGCGGGGCATTCCCGATGATCCCCTAGGGCTGACCTTTATCTACGATGATAATGAGATGGTGGTGGATATGCTGGATGTGCGCCTGCAGTTTGAGCCCCATGTGGCTAAGATGGCGGCAAGTCAGGCGACGCCGGAGCAAAAAAAAGAGATAATGGCTCAGGCCGATGAGGTGGAACGCTGCATCAAGGCCGGCGAATCCTATATTGCCGCTGATGCCCGCTTCCATCGCCTGATCGCTGAGGCCAGCGGTAACCGGGGGTTCGGGAATCTTACGTATATCCTCAATACATCCATTGCCAAGAATATCGAAGTCACCAAGGATGCCCAGCGTGACAGCAATACCGTGCATTATCATCGCAAGATTGCCCAGGCAATCAATGATGGAGTCATTGAAGATGCGGGCAGCTTCATGACGATGCATTTGCTTCTCCTGCGGGAGTTTGTGCGGGAAAATATGAAATAAATAGTAAAGCTAACTGGGAGTCATTGACTGTTAAGCGTCATTGACTCTCTTTTTTATGTATACCTATATTGAAAAGTTGACATTTTCAGAAAATAAATATATAATAGTCATATGATGAATTTATAGGTATTATAGGAGAGTGGTTTTATCTAAAAGGGGGAGCCTTTATGGAAAAAGTATGTGCAGATTGGCCGGCAAAAGCATTTGATGAGCAGCTGGTCAGCGGTAAATACTGGGACGAATTCGCCGAGAATACCAAGGCGGCGGCCACAGAGCTGATCCATGCCGGTACCTGGCAGGAAGCTGAGCAGCTTCTGCAGGGACTGGTGAAAGATATGGAGGCCAAGGAAATTCTGGCTGTAGGTGGGGAAGAAAATCCGCGTTTAGGTATGATGTATCAGCATCTGCAGAGCAATGGCCGCACGGTCTATACGGATAAATTTGACATTGCTGAACATGCACCGCAGGCGGATCTTGGCATTTCCACAGCAGAATTCGGCGTAGGGGAGAGCGGCAGCGTCTGTGTGGATACAGCCTCCTACGAGTCCCGGGTTACAGGCATGCTGCCTCCGACACATATTGTTTTCCTGCAGGCTGACCATATGGTGAAGAACATCGACACAGCCTTCCGGGTGATTGCCAAGGTTTACAAGAAGGGCTATATGGGCTTTATCACTGGCCCGTCCCGCACGGCAGACATTGAACGCGTACTGAGCCTCGGGGTACATGGCCCCGGCCGCTTTATCGTGATTGCCGTTGATGAACCAGCACAGAGGAGGGCTTGATCATGGCTGTAAAGGAAAAACGCAATATCCGCAAGGAAATCCATAATAAACTTGACGATAATGTCATGCAGGGGGCTTTGGCTAAATTCACCTCCGAATATCCCATGGCCCGCCTCAAAGCCTATGCCAATGTGGACAGCATCGATGACCTGCGGGATGACCTGCGCACCATGAAGCGCTGGGCCGTTGACCATATTGATGCGTTGGCTGACGAGTTCCAGCATTCTGTCGAGGAACGCGGCGGCAAGGTGTTCCGGGCGGCCGATGGGGATGAAGTCAAGAAGATCCTGCTGCAGATCTGCGAGGAAAACGGCGTGCAGCGCATCGTCAAATCCAAATCCATGGCCACCGAGGAAATCAAGCTCAATGGTGCCTTGGAAAATGCTGGCCTGCATGTAAGGGAGACAGATCTGGGCGAATGGATGCTTTCCGTTGCCGGGCAGAAACCTTCCCATATGGTTATGCCGGCTATCCATCTGAACAAGGAACAGTGCGCTGGTTTCTTCGAACAGGAACTGCACGAGGAGGTGCCCAGCGATATCTCCTATATGATCCATACGGCCCGCCGTGTGCTGCGGGAGGAATTCCTGCATGCGGACCTGGGCATCACAGGGGCCAACTTCGGTATCGCCGAAAACGGTGCCATCGGTCTGGTGACCAATGAAGGCAATGCCCGTCTGGTCACCACTACGCCGAAGATCCATGTGGTGCTGATCGGCTATGAAAAATTAATCCCGAAGGTCAAGGATGCAGCCAAGATCCTGCGCCTGCTGCCCCGCAACGGCACCTGCCAGCGCATGACCAGCTATATGACCATGGTGTCCGGCCCAACCCCCATCATCTACAAGAAAGATGGCAAATGGGTGGAAGAGAACCGCAAGCAGTATGTGATCCTGCTGGATAACGGGCGTCTCGCAGCAGCCAAGGATCCCAAGATGAAACAGGTCTATCAGTGCGTGCGCTGCGCATCCTGCCTCAATGTCTGCCCCATCTGGCGCATGGTGGGCGGCCATGTTTACGGTCATATCTATTCCGGCGGCATCGGTGCCATCCTGACAGGGCTTCTGGGCAATATGGAGGCCTTCTCCAAGTTCAGCGATCTCTGCATTGGCTGCCGTCAGTGCACCACCATCTGCCCGGGTGAAATTCCCATCCCGGATCTCATCGACGAATTGCGGGCACGGTATGTGAAGAAATATGGTCTTTCCATGCCGGAAAAAACCGCATTCCAACATATCCTTACACACCGCAAGGTGTTCCACTCTCTCCTGCGCATCGGCTCCGTGGCTCAGAAGCCCGTGCAGTCCGGCAAGTTCATCCGCCATCTGCCTTTGTTCTTCTCTGGCATGACAGATGGCAGAAGCCTACCGGCAATTGCGGCCAAGCCTTTGCGTGACAGGACGGAGGATCTGTGCAAGCATAATCCTAAGAATCCTGTGATGACGGCAGCGTTCTTCAGCGGCTGTAATATGGACTTTGTCTTCCCGGATACGGGTGAATCTGTGGTCAAGGTCCTGCAGGATCTCAATATCGCCGTCACCTATCCCCAGGAACAGACCTGCTGCGGCAAGCCGGTGCTGGGCATGGGTGACCGGGATACAGGCAAGGTCATTGCCAAGCAGAACATCGAGGCGCTGGAAGCTACTGGTGCAGATGTGATCATCAGTGCCTGCCCCACCTGCGCGGAAACCTTGGAGCGCACTTATAAGGAGCTATTCAAGGATGATGTGCAGTGGAGAGCAAGAGCAGAAGCTGTGGCCGGCAAGGTCCGCGAGTTCACGAGTTTCGTGGCTGAGCAGTACAAGGCTCAGGGCCGTACCCTGCCGCAGGCTGAACGCGGCAGCCGCATCACCTATCACGATTCCTGTCATATGCGCCGCGGTTTGGGTGTTTGGCAGCAGCCGCGGGAACTCATCAAGATGACGGGGGCTGACTTCGTGGAGATGAAGGACAGCGACCGCTGCTGCGGCATGGCGGGTGCTTTCGGTGTGAAATACAGCGAAATCTCCAAGCCGATACTCCATGACAAACTGGAGAATATCGGCAACACCAAGGCCGATACGGTGGCTGTAGCCTGCCCCGCCTGCATGATGCAGATCGGCGGTGGCCTCAACCAGCAGAATCCCAGTGTCCGCGTCAAACATGTAGCCGATATCCTGGCAGAATGCATTGCGGAACGATAATGTAAAAATGTTGAACCGGGGCATGTTATTGCCATTTCCCTAAGTCAATCCATTAAATAAAGATGCCCCCTGATCCAAGCGGGAAAAGCCTGAACTCACTGTTTTATACAGCAGGCTTTTCCCGCTTGTTTTATGCTGAGGGATTTCCTGTCGACAAAGGCGGAACATTGGCGTTATAATAAAATGAAAAAAGTATGAATTTTATCTGTTTGCGGGGAGGGTGTCATTTTGCGTATCATCGTGGTAGGGGCCGGGAAGCTGGGCTACAGTATTGCCGAGCTTTTGTCCAAGGAACAGTTTGATGTGGTGGTTATCGATAAGGATGAAAGCCAGCTGGAGGCGGCGAAGAATACGCTGGATGTGCTGACCATTGCCGCCAATGGTGCCAGCCCGATTACCATGGATGATCCGGACGTACGGGATGCGGATATCCTGATTGCCGTGACTGCCAGCGATGAAGTCAACATGGTGGCCTGTGTACTGGCCAAGAAGCATGGCATCAAGCATACCATTGCCCGCATTCGCGACATGAAATTCATGTCTGAGGCTAAGGATTATCTCAAGCAGAACTTTGATATCGATGTGATGCTGAATCCGGAACTCATTACCGCGAATGAAATCAATCGCATCCTGATGACACCAGCCGCCCTGGATGTGGAAGATTTTGCCCATGGCAAGATCCGCCTGTTTGAAACGAAAATCCATCGCAAGTCCCCGCTGGTGGGGAAACCGCTGAAAAATATCCAGCTGCCCAAAGGGGTGCTGGCGGGGATGATCTTCCGGGATCACCGCATGATCATCCCTCATGGTGATGACAGCTTCCAGTCTCAGGATAATGCCTATTTCATTGGGATACCCGAGGAGATTGAAAAATTCAGCCAGAAATTGGTACAGCGTGATGCCCGCAAGCTGCATCGGGCGTTGATCATCGGTGCAGGCCGCGCGGGGCGGGCTTTGGCCCAGCAGCTGGATGGGCAGGGTGTACATGTCAAGGTCATCGATCTGGACCGGGAGCGCTGCCAGCTTATGGCGGGAGTGCTCAACAACGGCATTGCCATCTGTGGTGATGGCACGGATATCGACCTGCTGGTTGAGGAAGATGTGGCCCATGCTGATGTGGTGGTGTGCCTGACTGAAGACGATAAGCTGAACCTGATGCTGGCGCTTTTGGCCCGCCATCTGTCCGGCAACCGCACGAAGACCGTCGTGCGCGTATCCCGCAATGAATATGTGGAACTCATGGAAAAAGTCGGCGTGGATATCGTTCTGTCGGCCCGCCTGTTATCGGCCAGTGAGGTGCTGGCCTTCGCCCGCCGTGGTGGCGTGGTGTCCGTGTCCCTGCTGGAGGGGGCCAAGGCCGAGGCCGTAGAGGTTATCGTGCAGGAAGGCGCACCGGTGGCCGGCAAGAAGCTCATGGATGTGAAACTGCCCCGGGAATGCCTGGTCTGTGCCTATGTACGCAACGGCGAGGCCGGCATCCCGAATGGTCATACGGTACTGCAGCCGGGGGACAGCACGATCCTCTTCATCCAGACGAAGTTTTCGCAGCAGGTCATCAAGTATTTCAAAGGGAAGGAATAGGCATTTGCCTGGGAGATTGTGAACCGTTATGCGTATGCAGAAGGAAACTGGCTTGGAACTGTTTTGGCTCCTGATGGGGCAGATGTCCATATTGATGGCAGGGGCACTTTGCGTGCCTCTGATTGTTGCGCTGCTCTGGCAGGAGTCGGAAGCGTGGCTGTTTGTGCTGCCGGCAGCTTTTGCTTATGGCCTGGGACGGAAGATGCTGGAGCTGGGGCACTCGGAGGAGCGGGGGCGTCAGCTGACCATCCGGGAGGGCGTGTTCTTCATGTCCTTTGTCTGGCTGTTCATGGGCTTTATCGGTCTGATGCCCTATGCGATTTCAGGACTGTTCCCCAGCTTTGCGGCGGCATTTTTTGAGACGGTGTCTTCGCTGACTACTACAGGTTTGTCCTGCCTGCCCTTTGACCGGATTGGCCTGCCCCGGACACTGCTGCTCTGGCATGGCGTCATGAGCTGGCTGGGGGGGCTGACCTTCGTGGTCATCATGGTGACGGTGCTGCCGCAGGTCAGCGGCTGTTTTGGGCTGACGCTTTCGGCCCGGCAGTCGATTTTTTTCAGTCCGGTATGGAATAAGATGGCCCAGTCTGCCCGTCAGGGGACGGCTGTGTATGTGGCCCTGACCGTAATGTCAACGGCAGTTTATTATCTGGCGGGGCTGGGGCCTTTTGAATCGCTGCTCCGTGCTATGGTGACCATATCCTCCAGCGGCGGCACTTCGGCTTATGCTTTTATCTATTATGATAATCCGGCGCTGGAACTGGCGGCCTTTGCAGCTATGCTGTTGTCCAGCATGAGCCTGTTGCTCTTGTGGCGGTCCTGGAAAATGAAAAGCCTCCGGCTGCTTTGGCAGGACACGGAAATCCGGCATTTTTTGCTGGTGGTTTTTCTGGCGGGCGGTGTCCTGGCGGCGCATCTCTATTATCAGGGCGTCTATGATTTTACGGGCAGTTTGCGCTATGGTTATTTCCAGGCCATGGCGTTCATCTCGACTAATGGCTTTGTGGCCGCACCTTTCTGGCTTTGGCCCTCCTTTGATATCTATGTGTTGTTCCTGCTGGTTTTTGTCGGTGGCTGCATTGGTTCGGCAACCGGCGGCCTCAAGATCATGCGCTTGCTTGTATTGCTGCGCCTGTCCTGGGCAGAATTGCGCCGCACCCTGCATCCCCGCATGGTGGTCATGCTGAAGGTGGATGGTCTGCCGGTTCCCGTGAAGATTGTGGGGCGGATTTTGTCCTTCTTCTTCCTGTACACCGTGGTGTTTGTGGCTTTTGCCCTGGTGCTCTCGTTAAGCGGTATCAGCATCGTGCAATCGCTTGGGCTGGCCGCCGGCTGCCTGACCAGTACAGGTGCTTCGGCGGAGTTGTTTGGCATTGGCAGTCTGGATATCCTGCCGGATTGGGCGAAATTGGTCTGCAGTCTGCTGATGATCATGGGCAGGGTGGAGATTTTTTCCTTTTTAGTGTTGCTGGATATGGCCCGGCGTAGTTTGCAGAAGAGGTGGTGACGGGATGGATGTACGCATTGTCTATTATGTATTAGGCCGGCTGGTGATGGCCGAGACCGTCACCATGTTCATCCCCTTTGCCCTGGCGCTGGTCAATTATGAAAACAGCATTCCCGGCTTTGCCGTGGCCTTGGGGCTCAGTGCTTCGGTGGGACTGGTCCTGCAGACAAATGGCCGTCAGCGTCATGCCGATCTGTCCCTGCGGGAGGGCATCGCCATTACAGGTTTTGGCTGGGCGCTGGCCACCAGTCTGGGTATGCTGCCCTATGTGTGCGGCGGCTACCTTAACGCGCTGGATGCGCTGTTTGAGAGCATTTCCGGCTTTACAGGTACCGGGGCAACGGTATTCAACACGCTGGAGGATCTGCCCCAGAGCATTCTCTTTTGGCGTATGATGACACATTGGTTTGGCGGTTTGGGCATCATCGTCATTTTTATCGCCTTGCTGCCTCAGACAGGGCAGAGTACCATCTATATGTACAATGCCGAAACCACTGGCCCCACAGATGATCGTGTACTGCCGCGGCTCAGGGATATGACCAAGGCACTTTTCCAGATGTATATGCTTTTTACCCTGGTCGCTGCGGCCGTGTATATGGTCTGTGGCCTTAACTTGTATGAGGCGCTGACTCATGCTATGAGTACCATTGGCGCGGGCGGCTTTTCTACCTATGATGAAAGTGCCATGCATTTTGACAGTCCTGCCTTTGAGTGGTGCATGACCTTCTTCATGATCCTGGCGGGGGGCAACTTCGGCCTCTATTATCGGATCTGGCAGAAAGGACCTGGTGTGATCAAGCGGAATTCGGAGTTCAAGGCTTATCTTTGGATCTTAGGGATTGCCATTGTCCTGATTACCTTGAATCTATTGGTCAAAATGGACTTTGGCCTGGGCGATGCCTTGCGTTACGCAGCCTTTCAGGTGGGATCGCTTTCTACCACGGGCTTTGTGTCGGCGGATTTTGAGCAGTGGCCGCCTTTTTCCAAGGGCATCATCCTGTTCCTGATGGTCTGTGGCGGCTGTGCCGGTTCCACGGCCAGTGGCATGAAGGTTGTGCGGGTATTGCTGCTGCTGAAAAACGCCTGGGCGGTGGTGCATCAGAAAATGTCACCACGGCGGGTAGTGGAGGTGCGTCTCAACGGCAGCCGTGTCAGCGAGGAAACACTGCTGCGGGTGGGACAATTTTTCTTTCTTTACATCTTTTTTATCGCCTTTTGGGCGTTGCTGCTGACACTTGATGGCCTGACGGTGTTCGATGCCATTGGACTCAGTGTCAGCACCATGGGCAATATCGGCCCGGCCTTTGGCATTGCGGGGGCAACCTGCACCTATGCGGGGCTGTCCGTTTTCAGCAAAAGCATTCTGTGTATTTCCATGTTGTTGGGGCGATTGGAAATGTTTACCCTGCTGGTCATGCTCACGCCGGATTTTTGGCAGAAAGGGAATCGGTGGTAAGATCATATGGATATGATGAATAATTTCTGGGTGGCCGTAGGGGCAGTCGTACCCCTCTTTACGCTGCTTTTTATGGGGCTGATCATCAAGCGGCTGCATCTCATGACGGAAACGGAGCTGGCGCATACCAATCGCATGGTCTTCAAGCTCTTCTTTTTCTGCATGATGTTCTACAATATCTATGTGACGGATCTGGCCCATACGGTGCGTCCCAAACTCATGCTGTTCGGGGGCCTGGGGGTACTGGCGGTCTGCTTTCTGGCCACGGCGCTTGTCTGCTGGGGGGATAAGGACAACCGTCACCGCGGGGCCATGATTCAGGCCATCTTCCGCAGTAATTTCGTGCTGTTCGGCATCCCCATCGTAGGCAATATATTTGGCGACTCCGCCTTGGCGATTCCCACCATGATGATTGCGGTGATCGTGCCTATCTACAACGTGCTGGCAGTATTCATTCTGGAAACCTTCCGTGGGGGCAGATTTGCCCTGGGGCAGATCCTGCTGGGGATACTCAAGAATCCCATGATCATGGGGGCCATCATTGCCGTGCTCCTGCGGCTGATGGAGTTCCCTGTACCGAAGCCGGTACTCAAGGGGATTGGTCAGGTGGCGGCGGCTACGACGCCGGTGGCATTGATTATTCTGGGGGCTTCCTTCAAGGGGGGCAGTTTTCATAACCATCTGCCCCAGCTGATCAGCTGCGTGACCGCAAGGCTCATTATCGTGCCGGCCATAGCGCTTAGCCTGGCCGTGTATTTGGGGTTCCGGGATATTGAGCTGGTCACCTTGCTGGCCGTATTTGCCTCCCCCTGCGCCGTGGCCAGCTTTGCCATGGCCCAGCAGATGGGCAGCGATGCGGATTTGGCGGGGAATTGCGTAGTCTATACCACAGCCTTGTCCTGCCTGACAATCTTTGGCTGGGTGTTCCTGTTGAAGACCTTGGGGCTGTTTTGAGTACGCGGGGTGGAGTTCGTGGCATTAGGCGCGCGTAAATTTAATCAAAATTTAATCCTTTTCTAAAGACTTTCAAAGGTTGACTATGTATACTATAAGCATAGTCAACCTTTTACGATGAAATTTTAGTTAGTCAAGCCGATAGGCGCAGAATGACTTAGATTTCGTGTAAGGGCGTAGCGACGCAGCGCTAGTCCTTTTAGGATGCGAAACACCGTTTCGCACGAAGTTTTTAGAGAATGAATTTGTGCAGATAGGAGCGATAGAGATGAAAAGCAAGAAATGGCAGAAATTTGTGGGCGGAGCAATGGCAGGTCTGATGAGCTTCAGCATCGTAGGGACAACGTTGGCCGTGCCGGCTTATGCAGCCAGCTATGAATCCTCCTGGAGCGAAAGAGAGCATCGTGAGGATGTGCATAAGGAAATGCGCCGCCATCAGGAAAAACAGAATAAAATCGAGCAGCAGCGCCGTGCTGAGCAGGCAAGACATGAGGAAAAAGTCCGTCAGCTCAGATACGAAAAAGAAAAGCATGAACGTGAGCAGTATGAGAAGGAACGGCGTGCGCGTTGGGAACGGGAACACCGCCATCAGACTGCCTACGACCGCTACCGTGAAGCCAGAGAGCGGGAAGAAGCCCAGCGTAAACACGATCAGAAAGTGCAGACCAATCGGACGATTGCCGCGGCAGCCATCGGTGCTGTGGTAGGTGCAGTCATAGCGAAGAATAGCTGAGATATTTATGACGTGGTGAATGAGACCAAGTGAAAATTTCCCCACAGTATGATAAGGACCATACTGTGGGGAAATCTTTTAGAGAACATCTTTTAATTTTTGTGCCAGATCATCACTAATGATCTGTTGAGCCTTCCAGGAGAAATGTAAATCATCCAGCCAAAACAAATCTTTTACAGCCGCTGGATCTCCTTCTGTCAAAGACTGTTGTAAAATTTGTTCTGTATTGACCAGTAAATAATCTTTGGGCAAGGCATCCAGTTCCTGCATGGTTTTGTTGACTTGCCAATCAGGAGGAACATCTTTGATATAAGGATAATATACATCCGCTTTATTGGCGACAGGCATAAATACCAAAACAATTCCCTGCTCCCGGCATAGTTCAGCAGCTGCATTGATATTGTTGTTGATATTTTTTATGGTTTGCTCACTGAAATGCACATTGGAATCTGGCAAGTGTACGAGGAGTTTATCCTCCCAGCCTTCGTTGGAAAAGAGTGGCTGGGACAGGTTTAGGAGACCCACCTTATCATTAATGCGATAATCCTGAGGATGTCTTTGGTGATGAATCAAGGTTTTGACTACCTCCAGGTTAGATTTTATCATAATACCGGGAGCCAGCTTGTCTGCCGAGATTTCATTTTTGGTCTTGGTGGAGATCTTTCCCTGATTCTGTGCTTGTTTTAAACCAGATAAAGACAACGTGTATATCTGCATCTTGTCACTGCCAAACCGTTCCTCCATATTGGCGGCTAAAGATTCTAAGATGATAACTTTAGGTTTTATCTTAGCCAATAGTCCGGTTTCCTGTAGACTATACATCATCTGCAAGGCGTTATTATAAGGCCTTGAGGGAACATTTAATATTTTCCAGCCATATGTAGAGCATAGATAATCCTGATAATAGTTGCCTCCTGTACCATTGGAAAAAGAATCACCAATGGTCAGCACGTCAGCCTGTATTGCTTCCAGGTTATCCATTACCTCCGGAAATTCGTAATGTTCTGTTGTATATTTTACAGGTTTAGTCTGGGATGGCGGGACATATACGCCCCCCATGCGCTTTAAATCTCCATGCGCATCTTGCCCATAAAATATGTCTTTTGTATAACCTTGCCAAAGTACGATATTCAATAGAATGAACACACCCAGTACGCTTGCAATGAGCATACTAAATTTTCTTGAATTCATCACGAAATCCTTTCCTCAAAATTGGAAATATAGAAAATCCGATATATGGGAGAAAAAGTATAGCGAAACTACTCCAAATACAATGCACATAACTGCCCATTTTATGTTCGGCTTGAAATACCGTTCAACCAATCTTTGGGCACTAGGACAAAACATAAGCAACAATGTGAATGCTATCAGTATACGTATACGCACACCGGTAGGCCCATGAAGAGAAAAGCCTGCTGCCCAGTTTTGGATATCAAACATTGTGGACAGAATGATCAGTGCCTGTCCTACACTATCGGCTCGGAAAAATACCCAAGCCACCATTACGGCGCAAAAAGTAAGTGGCCACGAAAAAATCTTTGGCAATGCGTTTCCCATACTGCGCCACCAATGATTTATTACCAAAAATAGCCCGTGAAGGCCACCCCAAAGTACGTAGGTCCATCCTGCTCCATGCCACAAACCAATCAGCAGCATACTTACCATGAGATTACGCAACTTCTTGGGCAGTCCATGTCTGTTTCCGCCCAAAGGAATATAAAGGTAATTTTTTACCCATACGCCCAAGGTCATATGCCAGCGCCGCCAAAAGTCGATAATGTTAGCAGCTTGATAGGGTGAATCGAAATTTCTGGGCAAGCGTAAATTGAACATCAGGCCCAAGCCAATGGCCATTTCCGAATAAGCGGAAAAATCAAAGTACAGCTGGAAACTATAACCTAATGCTGCAAACCACGCTTCGATGGGTAGCAAACTATCTGGACGGGCAAAATATTCATTCACCCATGGTGCAAGGCTGTCCGCTATGGCTACCTTCTTAAATAAACCAAAAATAAAAAGGGTCAGGCCTTGTGCGATATTATCATAATTCAGGTGATAGGTACGCTGTGACTGGAACTGAGGGATCATTTCACGGTGATGTATAATAGGCCCTGCAATCAGATGCGGGAAAATGGTTACAAATTCACAATATGAGGCAAAGCCGGTCGATGCTGCATCACCACGATACATATCGATTAAGTAGGCCGCTTGGGTAAAGGTGAAAAAAGAAATGCCTAAAGGCAGTACAATATCTGGGATGGAAAATAGCGCTGTTCCGAATACGTCATTTACGGTAGTCAGGAAAAAACCTGTATACTTATAGTAGCCCAATAGTGCAAAATCGCCCAATAGTCCGGCTGTTAGCCAGAGTTTTGAATTTTCTTTGGAAACAATAAATTGTCCAATTATATAATTGAAACAAATAGATAACACCAACAAGGGAACATAACGGATATCCCAATAACCATAAAAGAGCAGCGATGCGCCGATGATCCAATACATACCCCATTTCCATAACCGCTGGCCAATCCAGTAATATGTGATAAAGACAATGGGCAGGAAAAATATTATGAACTCGTAGCTATTAAAAAGCATTATCAAACCTCCCTTAAAAATGCATTTTTATCATACTACAAATGCCCACCTCGGACAAGACATTTGTTCGCTATGAAAAAAGTGCGAGTCAAGTGTGTAAGAAGTTGTTTCTCTCGTATCTGGTAAATATGTGGATTACTGTTTCTTTGTGACGAAGAAAAGTAATATAGAATTGTGTTCGAACAAAAATAAAGAATACAAACCTATTGACAAATCGATATTAAAAGAGTATCGTATATAGCAGATAAGGTTGTGATGTAGCAGGAAGTGTTGATATCTGCGAATAATAGTCTGACTTTTGCCAAAAGACTATATTGTGTGCAAGTTAAAATGTGCACGAGAACAGAATGTAACATTGCCCGCAAGCCTGAGCCGAAAAGAGTCGCAAAAGGGGGCAGAGGAAGAGATTGGCGCGGGACATCACAAACGGAATCATGATGTAGCAAAGGAGACGATGAGATGAAAAAGCTCATAGCATTATTACTAGCAAGCGTTATGATGATTGTAGCTGCCGGCTGCGGTGGCGGTGAACAGGCCAAGAGCGACAACAAGGCAGCTGGCGGCGATAAGAAGATCACCATGGGCTTCTCCCAGATCGGAGCGGAATCCGAATGGAGAACGGCCAACACGGAATCCATCAAGAAAGCAGCCGAAGAAGCTGGTATCAACCTGCAGTTCTCGGATGCTCAGCAGAAACAGGAAAATCAGATCAAGGCTATCCGCTCCTTCATCGCTCAGGGCGTTGATATCATCGCATTTGTTCCCATCGTGGAAACGGGTTGGGATACGGTGCTGAAGGAAGCAAAGGATGCCAAGATTCCGGTCGTAGTTGTTGACCGCGATGTGAAGCTGGCTGATGACAGCCTCTATGTGGCTAAGATTGGTACCGACTCCGTAAAGGAAGGCAACAACGTCTTCAAATGGATTGACGAATACATGGCCAAAGAAAAGAAGACCCCCCGGGATGGCGGCAGCCAGTACAACGTAGTGGTTCTCGAAGGCACGGTTGGTTCTTCCGTAGCTATCCGCCGTCAGGAAGGCTTTAAAGATGCTATGGCTAAATCCCCGAACGCTGGCAAGTACAACATCCTCGCTTCCCAGACCGGTGAATTCACCCGTCAGAAAGGCCAGGAAGTTATGGAATCCTTCCTGAAATCCTATGGTCCGAAAATTGATATCCTCTTTGCACATAACGACGATATGGCTCTCGGCGCAATCCAGGCCATCGAAAAAGCCGGCCTCAAACCTGGCAAGGACATCACCATCATCTCCATCGATGGTGTAAAGGGCATGTTCCAGGCCATGATCGAAGGCAAAGCAAACTGCACCGTAGAATGCAACCCGCTGCAGGGTAAGCTCCTGATGGAAACGGCTAAGAAGATTCTGGCCGGCGAAAAGGTTGACAAACTGGTTTATGTTGACGAAGGTGTATTCCCTGCTGATGTAGCAGAAAAGACCCTGCCGGAACGCAAATACTAAGATTTTCAAAATCTAATGCAAGCCGTGCCCGTACAGCGTATGTGTGCGGACGCGGCTTTATTTATCGCTAGATTAACGCAACAAGGAGTGACATCTATGGCACAGGCACTACTGGAAATGCGGCATATTACCAAGGAATTTCCCGGTGTGCGGGCCCTGTCCAATGTGGACTTTACCCTGCATGCTGGCGAGATCCACTCCCTGATGGGGGAAAATGGTGCCGGGAAATCCACCTTGGTAAAGGTGCTTACCGGCGTTTATCCCCGTGATGGCGGCACGGTGTTCCTGAATGGCAAGGCCATCAATCCCAAGACCCCGAAGGATGCGCAGGATACCGGTATTTCCACCGTTTATCAGGAAGTCAATCTCTGCTCCAACCTTACGGTGGCCGAGAATATCTTCATTGGCCGGGAACCCCGAAAATTCGGCATGATTGACTGGAAGACCATCAATAAGCGGGCGGAGGAGCTCCTAGCCAAACTCGATGTACATATCGATGTGACCAAGACGCTCGATAACTATTCCGTGGCTTTGCAGCAGATGATTGCCATTGCCCGGGCTGTGGATGTGGATGCAAAAATTCTGATTCTGGACGAGCCGACATCTTCCCTGAACGAAGAAGAAACTGCCCATCTGTTCAAGATTATGCGGCAGCTGCAGAAACAGGGCTTAGGTATTATCTTTATTTCTCATTTCCTCGACCAAATCTACGAAATCTGCGACCATATCACGGTACTGCGCAACGGCGAACTCGTAGGTGCCTATGAGACGGCCAAACTGCCCCGTCTGGAACTCATCGCCAAGATGGTGGGCAAGGACCTCAACGAGGTCAAGGACATGGATAATTTTGCCGAAAAGAGCGTGCCCAGTGAGGAAGTATTCCTCGATGCCAAGGGGATTGGCGCCGTGGGCAAGCTCAATGAAGTGGACGTGCAGATTCACAAGGGCGAGGTCATTGGCTTTGCGGGGCTCTTAGGATCCGGCCGCACGGAAACGGCAGAACTCCTGTTTGGCATCAATGAAATCAACAAGGGAGCGCTTTCCATTAACGGTAAGAAGCTCCATCTGAAGAATCCCATGGATGCCATGAAGCAGAAAATCGGCTTCTGCCCCGAGGACAGAAAGCTCTCGGGCATTATCGGCGATTTGTCCGTGCGGGAGAATATCATTCTGGCCATGCAGGCCAAGGATGGTATCCTGCGTCATATTCCCTATGAGGAGCAGGTAAGGATTGCTGATGACTGCATCAAGCTCTTGCGCATCAAGGTTTCCAGCCGGGAACAGCTTGTGAAGAACCTCTCCGGCGGCAACCAGCAGAAAGTCATCATCGCTCGCTGGCTGGCCACCCAGCCCGACCTGCTGATTCTCGATGAACCTACCCGCGGTATCGACGTGGGCACCAAGACGGAGATTCAGAAGATGGCCATTTCTCTGGCCAAGAAGAAGGGCATGGCGGTGGTGTTCATTTCCTCGGAAATGGACGAAATGGTGCGTACCTGCACGAAGCTGGTGGTCATGCGTGATCGCCGCAAGGTGGCAGAACTTACTGGCGCTGACATTAGTTCCGATGGCGTGATGAAGGCCATTGCAGGAGGTGCAGCCTGATGGAAATGCTGAAAAAATTTAGTGGCAGCTCTCTGTTTCTGCCCGTGGTGGCACTGACAGTCCTGCTGATATTCAATACGTTATTTGTAGACGGTTTCCTGACCATACAGATGACCGAGGATGGCCATTTATATGGACGCTTGATTGATATCCTGAACCGTTCCTGCTCCCTGATTATTCTGGCTCTGGGCATGACCTTCGTCATTGCCACCAGCGGCATCGATATTTCCGTAGGTGCCGTGGTGGCCATCTCCGCCGCCGTGGTCTGCACCATGATTGGCGGCCGTGGCGATGGCGTGGCCCAGATGCCCATGACGCTGGCTGTATTGGCCGCTGTGGGCGTGGGCGTGCTCTGCGGTATGTGGAACGGCCTCTTGGTCGCTAAGTTCAAGATTCAGGCAGTTGTGGCCACCCTTATCCTCATGACCGCTGGCCGCGGTATTGCCCAGCTGATGACCGAGGGGCAGATTATTACCGTATACTACAAGCCTTTTGAGTACATTGCCGGCTTCCTGCCCAATATGCCTGTGCCTACGAATATCTTTATCGCTCTGGCCATGGTACTGCTGGTGGCTGTACTGATGAAGAAGACCAGCATTGGCCTGTTCGTGCAGTCCGTGGGCATCAACCCCACGGCGGCGCGGTATGCGGGCATCAACGTGACCATGGTTATATTCCTCGTCTATGCTTTTTCCGGTCTCTGCGCCGGTGTTTCGGGCCTCATTGAAAGCTCCCTGATTCGCGCAGCTGATGCCAACAACGCAGGCCTCAATATGGAAATGGATGCGATTCTTGCTGTAGCTCTGGGCGGCACACTGCTGTCCGGCGGCAAGTTCTATGTGGGCGGTTCCGTAATCGGCGCCATTACCATCCAGACTTTGACTACCACCATGTACGCTTTGGGCGTTTCTGCCGACCAGCTGCCGGTGGTCAAGGCCATTGCCGTTATCATCATCTGCCTGATCCAGTCCAAGAAGGCACAGGAGATGTTTGACAAATGGAAGGCCTCCCGGCATTCTGCTCAGAAAAATGATCATAAGGCAGTGCTTGGAAAGGCGGTGAAGCAATTATGATGAACAAAATCAATAGCATGATTGCCTCGAAGTATTTCTCCTTCTTCGTGACGGTGGCGCTCTTTGTGATACTTTACGGAGCAGGCATGGCTATGTACAAAGGGTTTATGAGGCCCCAAGTATTCCTGAACCTCTTTATCGACAATGCAGCGCTCATAATCGTCACTATCGGTATTACCTTTACCCTGATCATTGCAGGCATTGACCTGTCAGTGGGGGCGGTACTGGCTCTGGTCTGCATGGTATTGGCATGGCTTTTGGCTAATACGGGGATTCCCGTGGGCTTAGCAGTTCTGCTGGTGCTGGTGATGGGCACGGTGTTTGGTGCCCTGCAGGGCTATATCATCACGAAGTTTGATCTGCAGCCCTTCATCATCACTTTGGCCGGCATGTTCTTCTGCCGCGGCCTCACGGCGGTCATCTCCCAGGATACCATTCAGATTGTGAATCCCACCTGGGTGGCTTTGGCCAGCTATCGCATTGATCTGGGGGTGGGCTTTGTGTCCATCGGTGCCGTGATAGCTCTCATCATGATTGCCATTGCGGCGGTTATCCTGGGCTTTACGAAATTTGGCCGGGCCGTGTTCGCCATCGGCGGCAGTGAATCCTCGGCCGCCCTGATGGGCCTGCCGGTGTTCCGCACCAAGGTCACAGTCTATGCCATTTCCGGTTTCTGCGCCTCCATGGGCGGTCTGGCCTACAGTCTGATCATGCTGACGGGCTACAATCTCCATGGTCTGGGCATGGAAATGGATGCCATCGCCTCATCCGTTATCGGCGGTACGCTGCTGACCGGCGGTGTGGGCTTTATCCCCGGTGCTCTGGTGGGTGTGCTGATTCAGGGCGTGATCCTGACCTTCATCAGCTTCCAGGGGACGCTTTCCGCCTGGTGGACGAAAATCGTGGTGGGCGCGCTGCTCTGCGTGTTCATCATCATGCAGGCCCTGATTACGGAACAGAAGAGCAAACTCTCTTCGAAGCGCTCCATGGAAACACCCAGCGAACCGCCTAAACCGGCTATGCAAAACTAGGATATGATTCAAGCCGTCCCTCTGGGGCGATGATGCAAAAACTAAGCCTTCCCCTTGGGGGAAGGGAAACCGCGAAGCGGTGGAAAGGGCTGATGCCTCTTTCCACCGCTTTTTGTGATGTCTGCATTTTGTCATTTTGAGGGCGATAAGACAGCTGTGGAGGAAAGAAAATGATTGTTTAATATCAAAAAATATAAAATTTCAAGAAAAAACACTTGCAAATGATAGCCGTCTGCTATATAATGAATTTGCAAATGAAAAACAACTATCATTAAAAACGAGGAGTGATGATGGTGGACTTTCAATATAGGAACTCGCCTGTGTGGATTGGGGTAGATGTGGGCACCACCGGTGTACGGGCAATCGCTTATGATGTGCAGGGCAACAAGGCCGCTGCGGCAGAGGCTTTTTATCCGCTGCTTACGCCGCATCCCGACTGGGCCGAGGAAGATCCCGCCCAGATATTTGCGGCTGTGCAGGAGGTCGTGGGCAAAGCAGCAGCAGAGCTGCGGTACAAGAGCCGGGCCTTGGCAGGCATTGCCCTGAGCACGGTCATGCACAGTTTTGCCGGGCTGGATGCGGAATACAAACCCTTGATGGATATGCAGACCTGGGCGGACAGCCGCAGCGCGGCAATCGTGCGGGAGCTGAAAAAGGACGAAGCCCTTTGCCGCCGTTTCTACGAGCGGACAGGCTGTCCTGTTCATGCCTGCTATCCGCTGGCCAAGGTACTGTGGCTGCGGCAGGAACATCCGGATATGTTTGACCGCATGAAATATGTGGGATCATTGAAGGATTACATCTTCCATGGGCTGACCCATGAATGGGTTATCGACCATTCGGCTGCCAGCACCAGCGGGCTGTACAATGCTGCGGCCATGGACTGGGATGAGGAAATCATTGCCTATGCTGGGCTGCGCAAAGAGCAGCTGCCGCCGATTGTCTCCACTACCTATCAGGGCCGGCTTTGTCCGGAAATGGCCGCCGCCATGAACCTGCCGGAGAATCTGCCGGTGGTCATCGGGGCCACCGATGGGGTATTGGTCAATGTGGGCATCGGTGCCGTACGGGCCGGCCAGCTGAGTGCCACCATCGGCACCAGCGGCGCCTTGCGGATGCTGACGGATAGGCCCGTTACGGACAAGAAGATGCGCACCTGGTGCTACAATCTTACCGATGATATCTGGGTGGCTGGCGGGGCCATAAACAATGGCGGCATGATTCTGCGCTGGGTGCGGGACAAGGTTTGCCATTACACGCCCCATCATCTGGAAAATCTGGATGTGGATGGTTATGACCTGATGACCATGAAGGCCGCCCATATTCCGGCGGGGGCGGAAGGGCTGATTATGCTGCCCTCCTTTACCGGCGAGCGGGCACCTTACTGGAATTCTGATTTGCGGGGCATGTTCTTCGGCCTGTCCCTGAATCACAGCCGTTCCCATATGATACGGGCCTGTCTGGAGGGCATTGCCTACAGCATGAATGCCGTGATGCTGGCTCTGCGGGATTTCGGGGAAATCAAGGATATCCGGGTCAGCGGCAGTTTTACCAAGTCGGCCCTGTGGCTGCAGATTCTGAGCAGTGTGCTCAATGAAAAGCTGATTCTGCCGGATAACAGCGAAGGGGCTGCCTTTGGTGCAGCGGTGCTGGGCTTTATCGCCAGCCATGAACTGGGCGGCATCATCGATACGGCGGAACTGGTAAAACCAAAGAAAGTCATTGTCCCGCAGGAGGATGAGGTGCAGGTTTACCAGCGGCTCTACGGCATATATGAACAGCTCTATTGGAAGCTGCAGCCGGAGCTGGCGGCCATTGCGGCCTTCCAGACGGAAACGGCGCATTGAGACAGGAGGTTGTGATTATGGGTAAGATGGATATAGGCATGGTAGGCATGGCCGTGATGGGCAGCAATCTGGCCCTGAATATGGCCGACCATGGTTTTGACGTAGCTTGTTACAATTACACGCCGGATTTGACGGAGAAGGTCTTGCGGGAACATCCCCATGAGCATATGCACGGTTTTTTTGACCTGCGGGAGTTCGTGCAGTCTTTGAAAAGACCCCGCCGAATCATGCTGCTGATTATGGCCGGAGACCCGGTGGATTCCATGATTGACCAGCTAATGCCCTTGCTGGAGGAGGGCGATATCATCCTGGACGGGGGCAACTCCTTCTTCGAGGATACCATCCGCCGGCAGAAGAAGCTGGCGGATGCAGGCTTGCATTACTTTGGCGTGGGCATTTCCGGCGGCGAAAAGGGAGCCCGGAACGGCCCCTGTATCATGCCGGGCGGGGATGCGGCCACCTATGAGGCCGTGCGTCCCATCTACGAGGCAGTGGCGGCTCGGGCAGCCGATGGCGAGCCTTGTTGCGCCTATATCGGCACGGATGGTGCCGGCCATTTCGTCAAGATGGTGCATAACGGCATTGAGTATGCGGATATGCAGCTGATTGCCGAGGCCTATCTGCTGCTGAAATATGCGGGGGGCTTTACGAACGAGCGGATTGCCGCCGCTTTCCGCCAGTGGAATCAGGGCGAATTGAAGAGTTTCCTCATCGGCATAACGGCGGATATCTTTGCCGAGGATGACGAGGATGGCGGTCAGGTGGTGGACAAGATTCTCGACAGTGCAGGCCAGAAGGGAACGGGGCGCTGGACCAGCATCGAAGCCTTGAAGCGGGGGGTAAATACCTCCCTGATAACGGCGGCCTGCAATGCTCGGGTCATGTCCAACCTCTGGGATTTGCGCCGGGGGCTGGGACAGCGGTTTGCAGCTGTGAAGGCGCATGAACCCTTGGGGGATGATTTTGCCGAAATAGTTCGCAAGAGTCTGTATGTTGGCAAGATTGCGGCTTATGCTCAGGGCTTTGCCCTTTATCAGGCGGCGGCCAGCCACTATGGCTGGAAGCTGGATTTCGGTCGCATTGCCGGGATTTTCCGCGGGGGCTGCATCATTCAGGCAGATTTCCTGGAGCGCATAACAGAGGCCTTCCAGAGCAATGCACAGCTGGAAAACCTCATGGAGGCCAATTTCTTTGCGGGGAAGATCCAGGCCAATCTGGACAGCCTGCGGGAAGTCGTGGCGCTGGGCGTCAAGCAGGGTCTGCCCATCCCGGCCATGGCTTGTGCCATTGAGTATATTGACAGCGCCCGGGCGGCGCATGTAGGGGCCAATCTCATTCAGGCCCAGCGGGATTATTTTGGAGCCCATACCTATAACCGGGTGGATAAGGAAGGCGTTTTTCATCATCAGTGGAACTGACATCCTAAAGGGGGAGTAATCATGCCATTGATCATTCTGGCAGTTGGTATCCTGTTTTTGTTTTTCCTGATTGTTAAAGTGCGTTTGAATAGTTTTCTGTCCTTGCTGCTGGTCGCGGGGCTGGTGGGGTTTGCCGAAGGTTTGCCCGAGGGGCAGATCATTCCCGTGATTGAAAAGGGGCTGGGGGGCACCCTGGGAGGTCTGGCCATCGTGGTTTCCTTTGGTGCCATGCTGGGCAAGCTCATGGCGGAAAGTGGCGGTGCCCAGCGCATTGCCACCACCCTGATCGATGTCTTTGGCCGTCAATGGGTAAAATGGGCCGTGGCCCTGACGGGCTTCATCGTGGGCATTGCCCTGTTCTATGAAATCGGCTTTGTCCTGTTGATTCCGCTGGTCTTTACCATTGCTACGGCGGCCAAGATTCCTCTGCTGGAGGTAGGTATTCCCATGGCGGCGGCCCTGTCCGTAACTCATGGCTTTCTGCCACCCCATCCCGGCCCCACGGCTATTTCCGTCATCTATGGTGCGGATATTGGCATGACCCTGCTCTATGGTGCCATCATCGCCGTGCCGACGGCCATCGTGGCCGGGCCGCTGTTTGCCAATACCACGAAGCACATCCAGCCGGAAAATGCGCAGGGCATGCAGAGTGGCAAGGTGTTTGCGGATGAGGAAATGCCCGGTTTTGGCATCTCGGTCTGTACGGCTATGGTGCCCGTTGTCCTGATGGCCGCTTCGGCCGTGGCCAAGCTGACCCTGCCATCCTCCTCGGCCCTGTTCCAGTGGCTGACCTTTCTTGGAACTCCGGATATGGCCCTGACCATTGCCGTAGCGGTGGCCATCTATACCTTTGGCCTGCGGCAGGGCAGAAGCATGGCCGAAATCATGAAAATTTGTGAAAATGCCGTAATCAGCATCGCCATGATTTTGCTGATTGTGGGCGGCGGCGGAGCGCTGAAGCAGATTCTCATCGACAGTGGTGTGGGCAATTATATCGGGCAGATTGCAGCCCAGTCAGAACTGTCGCCGCTGCTGCTGGCTTGGACGGTGGCAGCCGTCATCCGCATCGCCTGCGGCAGTGCCACGGTGGCAGCCTTGACGGCAGGTGGCATTGCGGCTCCGGTGGTGGCTGTGACCGGCGTGAATCCTGAGCTCATGGTGCTGGCCACGGGGGCGGGCAGCCTGATCCTGAGCCCGCCCAATGACCCGGGTTTCTGGCTCTTCAAGGAATTCTTTGGGCTGACGGTCAAGCAGACGGTACGCACTTGGTGCGTATTGGAAACCATCATCTCCGTCATGGGCCTGATTGGTGTCTTGGCACTGGCGGCCATTGTATAAAGCAGATGGGGCTGTGAACTATCACAGCCCTGTTTTGTGGTATAATGGAGGAAGACAGCTTTAGGAAGAAGGAACGTTTATGAAGGATATGATTTTGCCCATCTTACGCAGTGCCTATGAGGATTTGACCAAGTCGGAGAAGAAGATTGCCACCTATATCTCGGCCAATGCCGACAAGATTATGCCCCAGACCGTGGCGGAGCTGGCCAAGAACACGGATAGTTCGGAAATCACGATATCCAGATTCTGCAAGAAACTGGGCTATAGCGGCCTGCAGAGCCTGAAGATTGCCATTGCCGCAGAGCTTTCGGCTGCCGGCGATGAAACGTATCAGGACATTCACAGCAGTGACAGCGAGGCTGCCGTGGCGGGAAAGATTTTCCGCAATATCGCCGATGGCTTGCAGGATACCTTGAAAATACTGGATTTTTCCCATATTGAGACCGCCGTGGATTGGCTGGCTGCGGCCAGGCAGGTGGTCATTTACGGCTTTGGCAACTCCGCCACGGTCTGCCGGGATATGGAAACCCGCTTTCTGCGCTTTGGCATGGCGGTGCAGGCTTTTTCCGATGTCCATATGCAGGTTACCTCAGCAGCTCTGCTGACCCCGCAGGATGTGGTCATCGCCGTCTCCCATACCGGTGCCACGAAGGATGTCTTGTCTTCGGTAGCCATCGCGCAGAAAAGCGGGGCAAAGGTCATTGCCATAACCAGCTATGCCCAGTCGGAACTGGCGCGGGCGGCGGATATCGCGCTGGTGGGGATGGGCCGGGAGGTGCATTACCGCTCGGAAGCGGCCGCTTCCCGACTGATTCACATGGCCATTGGCGACATCCTCTACACGCGCCTGGCCATGAAGATGCCGGAGCAGTATCAGGAGAATCTGCAGAAGATGCGGGAGGTCATTGCAGAACGTCATCTGTAAAGTACAGGGAAATTTTCACAAATGTAGCATGAATACAGAATACTTCCTGCAAAAGTATCAACAATACGGGTGTAAAGTTGTATACTTAGGGCGTGACGAAAAAGGAGGTTGATTCTGTATGAAGAAGTATGTGGGCATGATGCTGGGGCTGCTGGTCTGGGGCGGCCTGCTCTATGTACAGGGCACGCCGGCCATTACGGCGGAAATCGCGGAGGAAGCGGTGGTGGCCGCGCACCCGGATACGGCCTTTTGTGAAGTGGAACACCATGGGACGGACTTCGAGGTGGCCTATGTGACAACTGGCCTGCAGCAAGGTCATGTGACTTTGGATAAGGACGGTCATATTGTCAGCGCTCAGTAACTAGTATAAGGGTAAGTCTCCAGCCACCCTGCGGGGCGGTTGGAGACTTTTCGCTGTGAGGAGGATTTATTGGGGGCGGAAAAGAATCTACCTGTATGAAGCAAGGTATGGCACATATAGGGGGATATCATGGACAATTTCAATGTACAGGACAACAAGGTGCTGGTTATCCGGCTGGAGGGGCGGATTGATTCGAATAATGCGGAAGCTCTGGGCCGGGAAATTGCCAGCCAAAGAGAAGAAGCCCATGGGGCTTTGGTGTTTGATGCCCGCAAGCTGGCCTATATCTCTTCGGCAGGCCTGCGGGTGCTGATGCAGGTCATGAAGGCGGAGAACAAGGCCGGCAATGAGCCGGTCTCCCTGGTGGAGGTTTCCCGGGAGGTCTATGATGTGCTGCATATGACGGGCTTTACAGAATTGGTCAAGGTGCAGAAGGCCTACCGGGAGATCAGTCTGGAGGGGAGCCAGCTTATCGGCGAAGGCTTTTTTGGCAAGGTGTACCGGCTGGATGCGGATACCATCGTCAAATTATATGCTGGGGAAGACAGCATTCCCATGATCAGGCGGGAGCAGTCCCGGGCCAAAAAGGCCTTTATCAAGGGCATTCCCACGGCTATATCCTATGACATTGTGCGGGTGGGCAGCCAGTATGGGGCGGTGTTTGAACTGCTGCAGGCCAAGAGCTTCAATGACCTGGTTATTGAATATGAGGATGAGCCGGAGAAATTGGAAGAACTCATGGTCCTCTATGTGGACTGTCTGAAACAGGTCCATCGTACGGAAATGGAGGCGGGGGAACTGCCCTTTGCCCGGGATGAAATGCTGGATAAATTAAGTGTCCTGGGGGATTGTCTGCCGGAGGAGATCCTCTTGGGGCTGCAGAAACTGCTGCAGGCTCTGCCCGATGATTTCCATGTGGTGCATGGGGATTTCCAGATGAAGAATGTAATGCTCTGCAAAGAGGAGCCCATGCTCATTGATATGGAAACCCTGTGTACAGGCCAGCCGGTCTTTGACCTGCAGGGGCTCTATGTGACTTATAAGGCTTTCCCCGAGGATGAACCGGATAATGTGCGGAATTTCCTGGGTATCCGTCCGGAAACGGCAGAATATATCTGGCACAGGCTGTTGGAACTGTATTTTGGCACGGAGGACGAGGCTGTGCTGACGGGCATGGAAGACAAGATCCGGGTGGCAGCTGCCATACGTTTTTTGCATCTGCAGGTGGCCACACCGTTGAAGGATTCGGAACTGGCTGGCCTGCGCATACAGCATACCACGGAGCATCTGCAGGCACTTTTGCCCCGGGTGACGTCTTTGGCATTTGACCGATAAGGTCAGTTTTTGTACGTTTTTGAAATCTGACCTTATAAATATAATGGTTATTGACTATTTTAATATAATCAGTTATACCTTATCATAAGGGCTGTCGCAAGGAAATGTCATGTTGCAGCTTGAGGAGGATAATGTTATGACTGATACCCAGGTGAATAACCGTTATGAATTGAACAAGGAACTGGCCCAGATGCTGAAGGGCGGGGTGATCATGGATGTGACTACCCCGGAGCAGGCGAAGGTGGCTGAGGCAGCCGGAGCCTGTGCGGTGATGGCGCTGGAGCGGATTCCGGCAGATATCCGGGCGGCTGGCGGCGTGGCCCGCATGAGCGATCCGGCCATGATCCGGGGCATCCAGCAGGCGGTATCCATCCCGGTTATGGCCAAATGCCGTATCGGTCATTTTGTGGAAGCTCAGCTCCTGCAAGCTATTGAGATTGACTATATCGATGAAAGCGAAGTCCTGTCTCCGGCAGATGATGTCTACCATATCAACAAGCGGGATTTTGCGGTGCCCTTTGTCTGCGGTGCCCGGGATCTGGGGGAGGCCCTGCGGCGCATCAATGAAGGGGCAGCCATGATCCGCACCAAGGGTGAGCCGGGTACCGGCGATGTGGTTCAGGCCGTGCGCCATATGCGGGCCATCAACAAAGAGATGGCGCAGCTGACAGCCTTGCGGGAGGATGAACTCTTTGAGGCGGCAAAGGCCTATCAGGTGCCCTATGAGCTCGTGCAGTATGTCCATAAGCATGGCAGATTGCCCGTGGTCAACTTCGCCGCCGGCGGCGTGGCAACACCTGCCGATGCAGCCCTGATGATGCAGCTGGGGGCAGATGGCGTCTTCGTGGGGTCCGGTATCTTCAAATCCGGCAATCCTGCCAAGCGGGCAGAGGCCATTGTGCAGGCCGTGACCAATTATCAGGATGCCGCCTTGATTGCCAAATTGTCGGAGAACCTGGGCGAAGCCATGGTGGGCATCAATGCCGATGAAATCCAGCTGCTGATGGCGGAACGGGGCAAATAAGGGGGCACTGTTATGGCAGAGAAGATTATCGGTGTGTTGGCTCTGCAGGGAGCCTTTCAGGAACATGAGCAGATGCTGGCAAAGCTGGGGGCAAAGTTCCGGGAAATCCGTAAGCCGGAGGATCTGACGGAAGATATTGCCGGCGTGATCCTGCCCGGCGGCGAGAGTACCGCCCAGCGCAAACTGCTGCAGGAGACAGGGCTGTTCCAGCCCCTGCAGCAGCGTATCCGAGGCGGACTGCCGGTGCTGGCTACCTGTGCCGGACTGATCCTGCTGGCCCAGGAACTGAGCAATGATGATGCGGGCACCCTGGGCACTTTGCCTGTGCGGGTGCAGCGTAATGCCTATGGCCGCCAGTTGGGCAGCTTTGCTTATCGTGGCAGCTTTGGTGATCTGCCTGAGGTCAGCATGCCCTTTATCCGCGCTCCTTATATTGAAAAAGTCCTGCATCCGGCGGTGAAGGTTTTGAGTACCTGTCAGGGAAAAATCACCGCAGTAGCTTATAAGAAGCAGCTGGGGATGGCCTTCCATCCTGAGCTGACGAAAGATCTGCGCATCCATCAGCAGTTTGTGCAGATGTTATAAAAGATTACCTGAAGGAGCTGAACTTTTTGCTGACCTATTCCTTTGAACATATGCAGGGAAAATCTCTCTATGAACATCTCTACCGCTGCATCCGGCAGGATATTCTGTCGGGGAAGCTGTCACCGGGGGAGAAACTGCCCTCCAAACGGGCCTTGGCCCGCAATCTGGGCATCAGCGTGGTGACCGTGGAGGGAGCCTATAATCAGCTGCTGGCGGAAGGCTATTGTGAGTCAAAGCCCCGCCGGGGCTTTTTTGTACTGCCTGTGCCTGTGAGTGCTTCGCTGGTGCAGGCAGTGGTTGGGGAAATGCGGTCAGCAGAGGACGCTTTCCAGCAGCACAAGCCAGTTATAGATTTGACTGCCAGCCGCATGCAGGCGGCTGATTTTCCCTTTGCCACCTGGTCAAGGCTGATGCGGCAGACTTTGGCGGGAAATGCCGAGGAACTGCTGGCTCCATCACCGGGTGCGGGGATTCTGGAGCTGCGGCAGGCCATTGCGGGCCATTTGCAAAGTTTCCGGGGCCTCAATGTGTCCCCGGAGCAGATTGTCATGGGGGCGGGCACGGAGTATCTCTATACGCTCCTGATTCAGTTCTTTGGCCGGGATAAGAAATATTGTCTGGAAGATCCCGGCTATGAGCGCATCCGCCAGATCTATCGGGCCAATGGGGCGGATTATGCCTGCATCGGGCTGGATGGTCAGGGCATCTGCCTGCCGGAGCTGCGGGCGGCAGGGGCCGAAATCCTGCATATCAGTCCGTCTCATCATTTTCCCACGGGCATTGTGATGCCTGTCAGCCGCCGCTATGACTTATTGGGGTGGGTGGCAGAACAGGCAGGCCGCTATATTATCGAGGATGATTACGATAGCGAGTTCCGCCTGCAGGGGCGTCCCATTCCCACCTTGATGGAAAGCGACAGGCACGACCGGGTGATCTATATGAACACTTTTTCCAAGAGTCTGACACCCACCATCCGCATCAGCTATATGGTGCTGCCGCCAGCGCTGACAGAGCCTTTCCGGCAAAAGATGGGCTGTTACAGCTGTACCGTGGCCAATTTTGAGCAGTATACGTTGGCCCGGTTTATTGGCGAAGGTTATTTCGAAAAGCATATCAACCGCATGCGTACGACTTACCGCCGCCGCCGGGAGAAGTTTATGGAGCTCTTGCAGGCTTCTGCCCTGCGGGAATACGTCACCCTGATCGAGCATGGCTCCGGCCTGCACTTATTGCTGCGGCTGGCGGTGAATATGCCGGATAAGGTTCTGCAGGAAAAGCTGCGGGCGGCAGGTGTACGTATACGGGCTTTGGGGGAGTACTATGATGGGGAAGTTCCCGCCAGCGCAGACCATGTGTTTGTATTGAATTATGCAAATTTGGAAGAAAGGGCGATGAAGCTAGCATTGGATATCTTGGGGCAGAGTTTATCCGTAGGTGGACGATTTGAAGCCCTTTAAAAATCTTGCTTTCTTGGGCCTGTGGTGCTATAATAAAGCTAATGAAGGACATTAGGTAAGAAAAACCCCCGGCAATCGCACAAAGCCGGGGGTTTTTTGTACTCGTCCACTCATTTAGCGGTTCAGCCAATACTTGAATAATTCAAGCAGGATTCCCACTGTTAGAGGGCAGAGCACATACAAAATGAACTCCTTGAAGGACATTAGGTTCACCTCCTTTCGCAAGGAGATGCTATTATTTTATCACAATAATTATAATGATGAAAGCCCGGCTGCCAAATGGCGGCCGGGCTTTACAGATTAGAGCTGGGTCTGGGGGATGCCTTCTTCTTCGGCAGCATTCTGGTGATTTTCCGCATCGGCAGCCTGTTCTTCTTTGAGCATGGCCTTGTCCTGCATGCGGACGAAGGGATAGTAGACAACAGTGGACATCACGATGGTCGCGAGCTGCACGACAGCGCCCTGCCAGCCGTTGAGGAGGAAACCGGCGATGATCGGCGGTGCGGTCCAGGGAACCTGTACGGCGCTGAAGGGAGCCATAAAGCCGATGACAATAGAGGCATAGGTCATGACCAGGGCAATCAGCGGCACCAGCACGAAGGGAATCAAGAGATACGGATTGAACACGATGGGCAGGCCGAAGATGATGGGTTCGTTGATATTGAAGAAGCCGGGCACTGTGGCCATCTTGGTCAGGGATTTGAGCTGGGTGGACTTGGCGGAGAGCCAGCTGGCAATCAAGAGACCGAAGGTCAGGCCGCAGCCACCGGTCTTGACCATGAAGTCAACCTGGCAGGTGATGATCTTGGCATCGGGGTTGCCGGCCAGCTGCATGCCCATGTCGAGCAGATGCTGGTTATCGAGAGAGTTGGCAATGAGGATGGGGCTGACTACGCCGCCAACCACGTTCGGGCCATGGATGCCGGCCCAGAACAGTACGCTTTCCAAAGCTTCGATGACGGCGCCACCGGCCAGCGTATCGGAAAGGCCCTGCAGCGGCGTCTGGATGATCTTGAAGATGAGTTCCGGCAGCGTCGTGGCGCCGATATAATGGCAGAGGCCGTAGAGGATGGAGGCGCCAGTGAAGAGCACCATGCCCGGAGTCAGGGCTTCGAAGGCCTTGGCTACGCCGCCGGGAACGGCATCCGGCATCTTGATGCCGATATGGTTCTTCTCACAGTAGCAGAATACCCAGGAGGCCACAAAGCTTACGAGGATGGCAGTGATAACGCCATTGCTGCCAGCCCAGGCTTTGGGAATGATGTCGGCTACGGTTTCGCCGCCTTTGGTGACCAGGGTGGGGGGCAGCAGGATCAGGAAGGTGGACAGGGAGAGGATGGAGGCCATGATGGCATCACAGCCCTCGGATTCCACGTATTTGTAGGTTACAGCCAGGACGACAATCAAAGCCAGCACGCTGAAGGTGCCGCCAGCTACGGCGTTCAGGGGAGCCGTCCAGTCAGCACCGAAGATGCCGGCCATGAATTCCGGATAGCCCGGGATCGGCAGGTTGGCCAGCAGCAGGAATACGGACCCCACTACCGTAAAAGGCGTGGTCATGATAAAGCCGTCGCGCAGGGCCGCTACTGCCCGAATTTCGGCAAAGCGTCCCATGAAGTCAACGAATTTATCAAATAGCTCTTGTTTTGTCATTTCGTTTCCCTCTTTCCATGATTGTTTATAGATTTATAATTACTTGTTATTACAGTATAAAAGTAGCATGTGGTTCGTTGCTTTAGCAATTGATGAGACACCTTCTGACACGTTGTTTCAGAGAAAACAATAAAAAATGCGAAGTCGCTGTAACGTTGCTTCGCATTTTTTTATGCTATGCTTATTTTTTCTTGCGCAGTACTACGGCACTGCGGGCAGGAATGTAGATCTTCAACCATTCCTTTTTGTCTTTTTCATAGAGCGGATCGAAGTTGGTCTTATGGATCACGCTGTCATCAGCCAAACCGTTGCCGCCGAACTCTGGTGCATCGGTATTCAGGACTACTTCATAGTCGCCTTTCGGTACCAGGAAGCCGTAATCCGGGAAGGACTGCGTCGGTGAGAAGTTGAAGACGAATACCAGATTGCCGCGGCTGTAGGCCAGGACCTGGTCGCCGTCGTTATGCCAGATTTCCACGACGGGTTCCTTCTGGAAATTCTTCACCTTCTTCATGACAGCGAGCATTTCCCGGTCGAAATCGCCGAGGTAGTGATAGCAGAGATTCTTGTCGTCTACCAGATGCCACTGGCGGCGGGCGTATTTATAGCTCCAGCCATTGCCTTCACGGGGGAAGTCGATCCATTCCGGATGGCCGAATTCGTTGCCCATGAAGTTCAGGTAGCCGCCGTTGATGGTGGAGGCGGTAACCAGGCGGATCATCTTATGCAGGGCGATGCCGCGGTCTACCATGCCGTTGCGGTTATCCTTGGAGAAGTGCCAATACATATCCGCATCAATCAGGCGGAAGATGATGGTCTTATCACCTACGAGGGCCTGGTCATGGCTTTCCGCATAGGAGATGGTCTTTTCGTCGGGACGGCGGTTGGTCATTTCCCAGAAAATGCTGGAAGGTTTCCAATCCTCATCCTTCTGTTCCTTGATGGTCTTGATCCAGTAATCCGGCACATTCATGGCCAGGCGGTAGTCGAAGCCGTAGCCGCCGTCCTCGAATTTTGCGGCCAGGCCAGGCATGCCGCTGACGTCTTCGGCAATGGTGATGGCATGGGGCTTGATCTCGTGGATCAGCTTGTTGGCCAAGGTCAGATAGCAGATGGCGTTATCATCCTGATGGCCGTTGAAGTAATCGCCATAGCTCATGAAGGCTTCACCTAAGCCGTGGCTGTAGTAGAGCATGGATGTGATGCCGTCGAAGCGGAAGCCATCGAAATGGAATTCTTCCAACCAGTATTTGCAGTTGGACAGCAGGAAGTGCAGCACATCGTCCTTGCCGTAATCAAAGCAGAGGCTGTCCCAGGCGGGATGCTCGTGACGGTCACCGGGATAGAAGAACTGGTTGGGATCGCCGCAGAGGTTGCCCAGGCCTTCCACTTCGTTTTTCACGGCGTGGCTGTGGACGATATCCATGATAACGGCCAGGCCCATCTTATGGGCGGCATCAATGAGATCCTTCAGTTCTTCCGGCGTGCCGCAGCGGCTGCTGGCGGCAAAGAAGGAGCTGACGTGGTAGCCGAAGCTGCCGTAGTAAGGATGCTCCTGGATGGCCATGATCTGGATGCAGTTATAGCCATCTGCCTTTACACGGGGCAGGATCTTTTCCTTGAATTCTTTATAGGTGCCCACTTTTTCTGCATCCTGTGCCATGCCCACATGGCATTCATAGATGAGCAGTGGTGCGGTGTTGGGCTTGAATTTTTCATCGTGCCAGACGAATTTCTTGCGCGGGTTCCAGACCTGGGCCGAGAAGATCTTGGTGTTTTCATCCTGTACGACGCGCTGTGCCCAGGCGGGAATGCGTTCCCCTTCACCGCCACGCCAATGGACTTTCATCTTGTACAGGTCACCGTGCTTGATCTTGCCGGCAGGGATCTCCAATTCCCAGTTGCCGGTGCCAGGAATGTGTTTGAGCTTGTAGGCTTCGTCTTCCTGCCAGTTGTTGAAATCACCGATCAGGTAGATGGCCAGGGCATTCGGTGCCCATTCACGGAACACCCAGCCGCGCTTCTGTTTGTGCAGGCCGTAATAAAGATGACCGGAGGCAAAGTCCGATAAGGAACGCTTGCCGTTCTGAGTCAGCTGATTGATTTTCCAGACTGCGTGTTCATGACGTCCCCGAATAGCATCCTCATAAGGTGCGAGCCATTCGTCATGTGCAATTAATCCTAATTGTTTGTTTTTTACCATTATTATCGCTCTTACAGACCTATCTGTCAGAGCCTATCCCCCTAACTTGATAAAAATTTTCCCTAACAAACAAAACTAGTATAACACATTTTTTAGAAATTCGCTCTATTTTGCCAAAGACTTGCAAAGGAATAATTTTGCTATCCACACAGTTATCCACAGAGGTTCGGGGAGAAAGGGCGCATATACAGGCGGTCTTTCAGGCTTTTTTCAGGAAAATAGCGACTTATCCACAGTTTCCACAGAAAAAACTGTGCACAATGTGGATAAGTGCAAGATTTATGCTAGCCGTGATATTGGTATTTTTCTGACGATTGTGGATAAGTTGCAAAGGGGAAGAAATGTGATATAATGGCATCTTATCAGAGTTTTGTATAGGAGGTTTCTATAAATATATGGCAATGTCTAAAGGAAAACAGATCTGGCTGACCGTGTTTTTGGGATTGATGACAGCCATGGCACCGCTGGCTACGGATATGTATCTGCCGGCGCTGCCTACGGTGCAGGTGGATCTGGGGATTTCGGCATCCCTAGCGCAGATGACGCTGACCATGACCATGCTGGGCATGGCTTTGGGGCAGATATTTGCCGGGCCCATCAGTGACCGTTACGGGCGCAAGTGGCCCTTGGCGGCAGGTATGGTGATTTTTACGCTGTCCACAGTGGGCTGCGTTTGGGCGCAGGATATTATGGTATTCCTGTTCTTCCGCTTTGTCTCGGGCTTTGCCGGGGCCAGCGGCATCGTGATCGCCAAGGCCATTGCCCGGGATGTGTGTCAGGGGCCGGAACTCACGAAGTTCTTTGCCATGCTCATGATGGTCAATGGACTGGCGCCGATTATCGCGCCGGTGATTGGCGGGCAGATCCTCTTGTTCACGAGCTGGCGCGGCGTGTTTGTGGTCCTGGTGGCCGTGGGTATTTTCCAGCTTATCGCCACGCTCATCTATAAGGAAACTTTGCCGGCAGATAAACGGCTCAAGGGACTCAAGGATTCCTTTGCCAAGTTCCCCATGCTGCTTCAGAATCGGTATTTCCTGGGGCACTGTCTGGTGCAGTGCTTTGTATTCGGGGCCTTCTTTTCGTATCTTGCCGGTTCGTCCTTTGTGTTTCAAAATATCTTCCATGTATCGCCGCAGATGTTCAGCCTGATCTTCGGTGGCATCGGGGCCGGGCTGATGCTTGCAGGTGCTTTGCCTGCGCGGCTGGCCGGGCGCGTGGAAGATGTGAAGATGCTGCATGTATCGCTTATGGTGCCCTTGATTGGTTCTGTGCTGTTGCTGCTGGCTTTTGCTGCGGGAGCCGGTATGGCGGTTATCCTGCTGGTGCTCTTCCTGACCATCACGCCGTTGTCGGTAGTGGGTGCAGCCAGCTTTTCTTTGGCGCTCTCGCGGCAGGGGAAGAATGCGGGCAGTGCCAGTGCTCTGATTGGCTTCTTCTCCATGATCTTAGGCGGCTGTATGATGCCTTTGGTCGGGATTGCCGGGGAAAATACGGCCATTCCCATGTGTGTGATCATGATTATTGGTTATGGCCTGGGTTATGCGGTATTTAAACTGATGATTGAACCAGAACATAGGGATGTGTAATCCTGTTTCAAAAAGCCTGTCAGCGTATTGCTTGCTGGCAGGCTTTATGTTATATTGATTCTGTTGTTTTTCATGATGAAAGGAATGTTACGATGGAATATAAGATGATTGCTTTGGATTTGGATGGTACGCTCAATAATGATGAGAAAATCATTACGCCGCGTACCCGTGAGGCGCTAATGTCGGTACAGGAACAGGGCGTGATCGTGGCGCTGGTCTCGGGCCGTCAGGCACCGGGCCTGCAGCGGGAAGCGGATGCCCTGCATCTGGAAGATTATCATGGCCTGCGTATTTCCTACAATGGCGGCCGTATTCAGGATGCCACCACGGGCAAGATCCTCTTTGATAGTGCGATTGACAATGAGACGGCGGTATCTTTCCTGCGCCATCTGGAAGCATGGCCAGAACTTTCTCCGATCGTGGATGACGGCAAGTACATCTATACTACCGATGCCAGCCGTCATAAGGTCATGGATGAATGCCGCAATAACAATATGCAGGTGAAGATTGTGGACAATATCGCTGATGCGGTGGATTTTGCTCCGGTCAAAATTCTGACGGCAGCCCCCAATGATATTCTGGTGTCCCATCTGGCGGATATCCGCCGGGGCTTTGAGGACAAGCTGTCCTTTGTGCAGTCGGCTCCTTGGTTCTATGAGGCTACCATGAAGGGCGTGAGCAAGTCCAGCGCCTTGGAACAGGCCTGTGAGCGGCTGGGGATTGCCCAGTCCGAAGTCATGGCCTTCGGCGATGCTCAGAATGATATGAGCATGTTGGATTTTGCCGGTTATGGCGTGGCTATGGGCAACGCTTGTGATGAACTCAAGGCCATGGCCGATGAGATCACGGCTACGAACAATGAAGACGGCATTGCCGTAACGCTGGCCCGTCACTTTGATATTTGATCGTGTTTTTTAGGGAACATTTTCGGGAAATTTTCCGAAAATGTTCCCTATTATATTGCAATTGTCGCCACTTTAATGCCAATTTAATGATTTTATTGTAGGGTAAAGTATATAAATCATTGAAGAAGGGTGTGGCAGAAACATGGGGAAACAATTTACGCCAGCGGTACATGAGGCCGTGGAGTTGATTTGGTGTCATGCTGATGCGGAAAGTGCGCGCCGGGGGCAGGCTATGCTGCAGCAGGCGGCAGAGGCAGGGGATGCAGATGCCTGGGGGCTGCTGGCCCGTACCTATATGGGGCAGGAAGCGGTCTGGGAAAACAGCGGCCTGCCCCAGATAAAAGACGGGGAAAAGGTGCATGCTTATATCCTGAAGAGCATTGCGGGGGGCAGCGCAGCAGGGGTAGTATGCGCGGTGGCTCAGCGCTGGTTTTATCCTACTGAGCAGGAGGCTTTGCTAGCACATTGGGAATCCTCCGAGGCTGCCTGGGAGGATGCCAAGGCCTATACGGGCAAGGAGGGGGAACCCATGATGTCCTTCCTGGTCGGGGCTGCTTATCGCTATGGAGCCGAGCCGCTGCTGCGGGGGCAAAGTACCCATGAGGCCCCGTTGGTGCGGGCCCGTAAGGCCCTGCCTTATTTGGAAGAAGCCGTAGAAGGAGGCTTTGCCTGGGCCCTTGACCTTTATAAGGATTGCGTGGGGATAATCAGCCAGGCCGAGCGGGATGGAGCGCTGATAGCAAAATATCGAAAGCTGGAAGATAAATTCTGCCGGGAGGGCGTCCCCCATGCCATTTGGAGCCGGGGCGAGGATCTTTATGAGCAGCAGAACTATGAAGCGGCCCGTTCTTATTATGAAAAGGCTGCAGCAGGGTTGGATAATGCCCGTTTCAATCTGGGCTATATGCTGCGCCATGGACAGGGGATTTCCGAAAATCCACGGCAGGCATTAGAGGAATATTTCCTGCCGCTGGCGGAGCAGGGACATGTGAATTCTATGTATCAGGTGGCGGATATCTATTTCTGGGGGGATTTCTTCCCCCGGGATTTTGCCAAGGCCTATGCCTGGTGCGAGCGGGCGTTGGGTAGAGTAACGGAATGCCATGGTTTTTATGCATATGATGTCCTGCTGCCCCTGATGTGCTATTGCAAGCTTTATGGGCAGGGCACGCCTGCTGACGAGAAGCTGGCGGCACTGACGATTCAGGAGGAAATGCAGCGGGAGGAAGCTGCGCCATCGCTGCCCGGTTATAAGCGGGCCCTGCTGCAATATCTGATGGCCGAGGTATATGCACATGGTTATGGCGGGATTTCCCAGGATGAAGAACTGGCGGAGACCTATCGGCAGGCGGCCACGGAATACGGGGGCTTCAAGTCCATGCTGGCGAAGATGTCCTGGGCGCGGAATCCCATCGTTCTATACAGTCAGACGAAGGATGAGGACGGCCCTTTGAACGGGGAAACCCTTCGCAGCTGGCAGGAGCGGCGCACGGCGCAGGCGGATCAGCAGCGGACCTGGCGTCTGGGCTTTGATTTGCCCTGTGGGCGGAGCATCGGCTTTGTCCACTATGGAGAAGAGGAATTGCGGGCGGCGCTGGACCTGCTGAAGCAGGATTGCTATGGAATCCTGCTGCTGGACAAGGAGCACTCTGACAGCGAACATCTGGCGGTCGGGTACGGTCTGGGCGGCTATTATCTGCAGGCGTATCTGGGTGGCCGCTATTTCTGCAAAGAAGTGGCGCAACAGGCCGAGGCCTTGGACTGCCTTAGCGCCTGGGCGGCCAACGAGGGCCTGCAGGGGCAGGATTGGCAGGCTGATGAAGATGCTGAGAAGAAGAGCCAATGGAATTATTATTTGCGGCTGGCTGAGAAATGCAAGCAGCAGGGGGATAAGCCGGGGCGGATTGTGGCACTGGAACGGGCGGCGGAATTGGGCTGCGGCCATGCCATGAATCTGCTGGGCATCATCCATAGCGACGATATCAAGGAAGCTTCCATCTGGTTTTTGAATGCGGCGCGGACGGATGATGCCGATGATGTGGTGTCGGCCTGGTATTCCCTGGGCAAATTGCATAAGGAAAATGCCCAGGGCGATGGTGCCCAGGCTCTGCATTATCTGGAGAAAGCCGCCAAAATGGGTGATTCGGCCGCCTGGCTGGAATTGGGCATCTGCTATCTGAAAGGGATCGGCACGAAAAAAGATTATGAAAAGGGCGTGGCCTGCTATGAGCAGAGCATTGCCATGGGGGATTACGAAGCCATGCTGGCAAGAGCCCATCTCTGCGTGGATGCGGAAGGGGAATGGCATGATCTGGAGGCGGCTATCCCCTGCCTGGAACGGGTGGCCTATGAAGAATGTGCAGACAATGACTGGCAGAATGAGGGCCGGGTAATGCTGGCCAAAGCCTATCTGGCCAAGGATACGGATGCTTATTATGAAAAAGCCCGCAGCCTGGTGCGCCAGGCCGCCGGGGAAGGCAATATGGAAGGGGCCTTTGCGCTGGCCCATTTCTACAAGGAAGATGGCGAGATGATCGCCTATCGCAAGGTGCTCAAGCGGGCGGCAGAGGATGGTTACGAGCCGGCCCAGGAAGAAGTGGAACATATGTACGATACCAGTGAGTGGAGTGAATGTCTGTAAGAAGGGGCGATAAGGATGGAAGCATTTTCCGTTGAGGCAAAGTTTTTGGGCAAACAGGGTTTTTTCAGCCGGTTCTGGAGCAGGGGATATGAAGGAACCATCGATCTGCAGCCGGACGACAAACTGACCATGACCGGCTACGATCAGGTCTATGAGTCCAATGATGTTCTGGGATTCAGTATCTATTACAGGGATGAGGGCTTGGAGTACCTGCAGGTCAGCATGCAGGGAGACAAGGACTATCGTTTCCAGCTCTATCATGAGAATGCGTACAAATTCTTTGCCTGGCTGATCTGGCAGGATGCCCGCCAGTATGGGCTGCGTACCCTGCGAGAGAATGAAGACAATTTCCGTGCCCATCTGGAACGGCCGGTGCTGGCGCAGCTGCGCCAGTGGCAGGCGGAGGAGGACAAGCTTATCCGCCGTCCCCAGGATGATCTGACCTGGGAAGAGGTGGATGAGAATTTCCGCAAATGGATCTGCGCCGTGTCGGCCATCAATAATATGGCCAATGGGGTGGATGTCCATGAATTCGGCGGCATGCCTCGTTTTGACCCCATGGGGCGGGAATATGGCCGGCAGGTCCTGCGGGATTCCTGGGAAATCACCACGCGGCCGGAATTGATTGAGACGATTCAGGATATGGTGGGGGACAATCTCCTTTGGCAGCTGTTGCGCACATTGCAGAATGCCGGCTGGGGCTATCTTTCCGGCCTGCTCACCCTGCGGGAAGCGCTGAATGTGGCCTATACCGCCGGCAAGCGCCTGCAGAATGTCACCCGCAGCTGGGAAGGCATGGGGAAAGGCTATTTGCGTTCCTATAAGTCTTATCTGGGTTACGACGAGGGCTACAGAAAGCGGGAGGCCGCTTTCCAACAGCTGCTGGAAGCGGAGGACAGCCTTTACAAGGAGGTTCCCTTCGATATGGAACTGGTCAAGAGCTGGTAAAGTTATTGTGAAGGCTGCTGTCCTGTGTTATAGTTAGGGGCAGAAATATTTAAGCAGAGGAAAGGCAGCAACAAGATGGAAGAGAAACAGCATAAGCGCCGCATCCATTACAGCGGCAAATATCCCCGGCATTTTGCGGAGAAGTACAAGGAGCTGAACCCGGAAAAATACGGGGAGGAAGTGGCCCATGTCATCGCCAAGGGCAATACTCCGGCGGGGATGCATATCCCCATCATGGTAGAGGAGATACTGGACGTCCTCGCTATTCAGCCCGGTGAGCAAGGCTTTGACGGCACTCTGGGCTATGGAGGCCATACTATGGCCATGCTGGCGAAGCTGGAGGGCCGTGGCCGCCTCTACAGCGGGGACATCGATCCCATTGAGTCCAAGAAGACCGAGGCACGGATTCGGGAGAAGGGCTTTGGCGAAGAGATCTGGCAGCTGCGGAATATGAATTTCTGCGAGATTGACAAATTGGCGGCCGAGGTGGGCGGCTTTGATTTCGTGCTGGCTGACCTGGGCGTGTCCTCCATGCAGATTGATAATCCCGAAAGAGGCTTTACCTTCAAGAGTGACGGCCCTTTGGATCTGCGGCTGAATCCTGAAGCCGGAATCACGGCGGCAGAAAGGCTGGCGGATATTTCCAAGGAAGAACTCACAGGCATGCTGCGGGAAAATGCGGACGAACCCTATGCCGCTGAGATTGCCCGCCAGATCACCCGCCGCCGCTGGCCCATCAAGACCACCAAGGAGCTTTATGAAGAAGTGGCCAAGGCAATGGCGAAAGTGGAACTGCCCCCGGAGGTCAAGGAAAAGGTCGGCTACAGCACCAAGAAGCAGGCTTTGGCCAGGGAAGAGCTCACGAAAAAAAGCAGTGCCCGGGTGTTCCAGGCACTGCGCATTGACATCAACCACGAATATGAAGTTCTCTATGAGTTTATGGAGAAATTGCCGGAAGCCTTGCGTTCCGGCGGCCGGGCTGCCATCCTGACCTTCCATTCCGGCGAGGATCGGATTGTCAAGAAGGCCTTCAAGGCCTTCCACCAGCAGGGCGTTTATCAGGATATCGCCCAGGAGGTCATCCGTCCGACAAAAGAGGAATGTTATCGCAATAGCCGGGCCCATTCCACCAAACTGCGCTGGGCCATCAAGGCTTGACCGTCTGATCCAGTTTGGCAAAGAACTGCTCCACGGGTACGGGATGGGCAAAGAGGAACCCTTGACCGATATGGCAGCCGGCTGCCTGCAGGAGCCGTTCCTGGGCTTCTGTTTCAATGCCTTCTACCAATACCCGCATATTGAGGCTCTGCCCGAGCTTGATCACCTGTTTGAGGATGGTCAGGCTGCGTTCGCTTTGCTCGGCGGAGATCAGCATGCTGCGGTCGATCTTCATGATATCCATGGGCAGATTCCTGAGCATGGCAATAGAGGAATAGCCAGTACAAAAATCATCCATAGAGAGGGCAAAGCCCATACTTTTCAAGCGCCTTGTGATCTGCAAGGCGTTTTCGTTTTCCGTTTTGGTGGCAAAGTCGATAAAGGCTGTTTCTGTCAACTCCAATTCCACCAGCTTGCGGGGCAGCTTATAGCGTTCGGCAATGGCCTGCATATTGGCCAGATAGCCCCGTTCGGAGATATGCATCCCGGTCTGATTGACCGATATGGGAACCACAGGCAGTTTTTGCTTCAACCTTTCGGTCAGCAGCTGGCAGACCTGTTCCAGTACATAATAGTCCAGCTTCAGAGCAAAGCCATTGCGTTCAAAGAGTCCGATGAAATGGTTGGGGCCTAAAAAGCCCAGTTCCGGACTCTGCCAGCGCACTAGCGCCTCAGCGCCGCAGATTTCCCGGGTATTCAGGTCGTACTTGGCCTGTAGATGAATCAGAAATTCTCCGGCGGCCAGTGCCTTTTCCATGTACAGTTCCATTTGCTGATGCTTCATAAGCTCATCGTGCATCACGGAATTGAAAATGCCGATGGTCTGGTTTTTGCCGATGATCTCGTTGCGGGCCATCATGGCGTTATCCATGAGCAGGCTGGCATCTGTATCTTCTTGGCGGGGAACAGGACAGAGGCCGATGTGATAGGTAAAGCTGGTTGGCACCCCGTTGATGGGGATGATGCGGGCGGCTTTTTCCACCTGTTCGGCAGCCTGCCGCAGGGTAAGCCCCGGCGGCTTGCGGCAGAGCATATAGACGTGGGTGATTTCGGCTGACAGGCCATAGCGCAGGATCCAGGGCAGCTTCTGGGTTACCTCGGACAGACTCAGCTTGATGGAGTCGGCAAAGAGGCGGGGGCCATAGAATTCCTTTAGGAAGGCCATGCGCTGGGCAGAGATGACCAATACGAACAATTCCCCGTTCTTGCGGGCTTCCTGATAGTAGGCGATGGCATTGGGCAGTTCCCTGGTAAACCATTGCAGATTGTAGAGCCCTACACCTGCTACTACATTGGCCTGATGCCAGAGTTCGGCAGTGTAACTACGCCGCAGCTGCATGCAGTAGAGCAGGCCGATGATGATAAGCATCAGCACGCCGCCCAACAGGCAAAGGGACATAAAGGGATTGCGATAGATAAAGGATTTCAGGGTATCATTTGCCTGGACGCTGTAGACCTGACTGTTGACGATGCTGGTGATATCCTGTGGATCGATATGGGCAACTTCCTTATTGAGGATCTTGAGGAGCATAGGATCGGCATTTTCGCTGATCGCCATGGATACTTTGTGGCTGAAGACCACGTTGCCATTGGTATAGAGATTGTAATAGCTGCCCCGGTAGATGTCGCTTTGGGCGGTGATGGACTTGACGAAGGTCATATCCGCTTCGCCGCGGTTGACTGCAGCCATGCAGTCGGCCACATCGGCATAATAGCGCAGCTGTTCCGGCGGGAAGATCCGTTCAATGAAATCGTGGGTGTAGAAATGGGGGCGGGCGCAGGCTACAGTCGGAACCTCAGGCAGGGTGGCATCCTTGCGCATGACGGAGACATAATTCAAGGTCAGATAGGGAAATGTCAGGATCGCATTATGTGCCTTGGCCCAGTTATGGTCGGTGTAGAAATCCAGTACCACATCAATGTCGCCATCGGTGAGATGCTGCATCATGGTGTGCTGGGTTTCCTCCGGGATGATTTCCAGCTTGATGCCCAGATCGTTTTCCAACCGTTTGCTGATATCCGCAATAACCCCCTGCGCTTCGCCGTCCTGGAAATAAGTATAGGGGGGCTGGCGGGGGGAAACCATGGTCCGGATAACCGGGTGGGCGGCCAAGTAGGCTTTTTCCTCCGGTGTGAGATTGAGTGCGTGACCTTTTACATGATATTTTTCCAGCAGACTGCTGGGGAAAAGAGGATTGATGTCTTTGATTTCCTGCATGGCCTGCTGGGCGCGTTCCTTTAAATCCGTCCGATATTCGTCAGCCAGCAGCCAGCCAAAGCCCTGACCCAAAGGAATGAAGATCGTATGGGCGGGAAGGTCAGTGGGGCCTTTGCTGGGGAAGGTGGGCTGCCCATTTTCAGGCAGATAGACAAAATCCAGGCTGCCGCTATGCAGGCGTAAGAGATTATCGTTAAGGGAGCCACGGGTATAGCTGAAGCGGACATTCATATAGGTGCCCATATATTCCGTGAGTTCATAGGCCGCGCCGTGGTAGAGCAGCCTGCTTCCCTGCCAGAAATTGCCGGCAGTATCATCAAAGCCCACCCGCAGATTTTGGCGCAGGAATTCTGCCCCCGCACAGGGGGGCAGGAAACTTATGGCTGTAATGATGACCAGCATGATTGTCCGTATAAAGTAACGCATGGAATACCCTCCTCCTTGGGGATTCTGCGAGATAATTCTTATATTTTCTATTCGTGATAAGGAAGAAAATTCCTGCAAGCTCAGGGTGACGATAACGAATATCAATTATATAAATTATTTATGCATGATTCTACTATCTATTGACTTTTTATTTATGACAAACTACAATAGGAATTGTTAATCCTGACAAAAATACTAAGGATTAAATGAGCGTAAGTTTTATCAGGTATAATCTGCCACCTCGGCCGTATCTAGTGATTATTGCAGATGGGGACGAGGCGGCACACTAACCTGTTGTTTTAGAAGGAGAGTTTGTAATGGCAGAGCAGCTTTTGGAAATCAAGGACCTCCATGTCGGTGTGGAGGATAAGGAGATTTTGAAGGGGCTTTCCCTGTCCGTGGGCAAGGGGGAAGTTCATGTTATCTTAGGGCCTAATGGCTCGGGCAAGTCCACACTCATGAACATCATCATGGGGCATCCCAAGTATACGGTGACCAGTGGTTCCATGAAATTTGAAGGCGAGGATATGAAGGAGATGAAGACCTTCCAGCGCAGCCGCAAGGGGCTGTTCCTGTCCTTCCAGACGCCGGAGGAGATTCCGGGGATCACGGTGGAGAATATGCTGCGCACGGCCAAGCAGGTCATCACCGGCGAGAAAGTGAAGCTGCTGCCCTTCCGCAAGGAACTCAAGGCCACCATGCAGGAGCTCAAGATGAATCCGGAATATGCCCAGCGCTATTTGAATGTTGGTTTTTCCGGTGGTGAAAAGAAGCGTACGGAAATCCTGCAGCTGCTGATGCTGAATCCGAAGCTGGCCCTGTTGGACGAGACGGATTCCGGTCTGGATGTGGATGCGGTGCAGATCGTATCGGAAGGCGTGGCCAAGTTCCACAATGAAGAGAACAGCTGCCTCATCATCACCCATAACACCCGCATACTGGAACATCTCAAGGTGGATAAGGTGCATGTGCTCATGAATGGCCAGATTGTGGAAGAGGGCGGCCCGGAACTGATTGAAGACATCAATCGCCGCGGCTTCACCCATATTCTGGCAGAGCAGGAAGGTTGAGGCAGCTATGGCGGAAAAGAAGAAAACTTATGTGGAGGACATTGAACGCACCCTCTACGACATCAAGAACGAAGACCATTCGGTCTACAAATCCCATAGCGGCCTGACGCCGGAAATCGTGCGGGATATTTCCCGGCGCAAGAACGACCCGGAATGGATGACGGAATTCCGTTTGCAATCTCTGGACGTCTACAATTCTCTGGAGCTGCCCACATGGGGGCCGTCTTTGACAGAGCTCAATATGGACGATATTGTGACCTATGTGCAGCCTGATGCCAAGATGACCGGCAAGTGGGAGGAAGTTCCCGAAGATATCAAGGACACCTTCGACCGTTTGGGCATTCCCGAAGCAGAAAAGACTTCGCTGGGCGGTGTTGGTGCCCAGTATGACTCCGAGGTGGTCTATCATTCCATTCAGGAAGATATGGTCAAGCAGGGCGTTATCTACACGGATATGGAAACGGCCCTGCGGGAGCATGGCGATATAGTCAAAGAGTATTTTATGACGCTCGTGCCGCCTAAGGATCATAAGTTTGCGGCCTTGCATGGTGCCGTCTGGTCCGGCGGTTCCTTTGTCTACGTTCCCGAAGGCGTCCATGTGGAAATGCCCTTGCAGAGTTATTTCCGCCTCAATGCCGCCGGGGCGGGTCAGTTCGAACACACGCTGATCATCGTGGAGAAAAATGCCAGCCTGCACTTCATTGAGGGCTGTTCGGCACCGAAGTATAATGTGACCAATCTCCATGCCGGCTGCGTGGAACTCTTTGTCAAGGAAGGGGCGCGGCTGCGTTATTCCACCATTGAGAACTGGTCGAGAAATATGATGAACCTCAACACCAAGCGGGCCTTGGTGGAGAAGGACGGCCTGATTGAATGGGTGTCCGGTTCCTTCGGTTCCCATATCTCCTGCCTGTACCCCTGCAGTGTGCTCCACGGGGAAAACGCCCGCTGTGAGTTCACGGGCGTGACCTTTGCTTCCAAGGGGCAGAATCTCGATACGGGAGCCAGCGTCATCCATGCGGCACCCCATACTTCCGCCAACATCAACACCCGCACCATTTCCAAGGCGGGGGGCAAGGCCACTTACCGCAGTGCAGTCAAGGTCACGAAGAATGCTCCTTATGCCAAGTGTTCCGTGAACTGCGAATCCCTGATGCTGGATAATTTGTCCCGCAGTGATACTCTGCCAGTCATGGATATCGAAGGGGATGAGGCGGATATTGGCCATGAAGCTAAGATTGGCCGCATCAGCGATGAAGCCATCTTCTATCTGACCAGCCGCGGCATCGACGAGGAAGAGGCCCGGGCCATGATTGTCCGTGGTTTCGTGGAGCCGATTGCCAAGGAATTGCCGCTGGAATACGCGCTGGAAATGAACAATCTCGTGAATATCGAGCTTGAAGGTACCATGGGTTAAGGAGGAATGACCATGATAAATGAAGAAATTTTTTCTGCCATTCCCATGCGTACCTGGCGATGGCTGAATGTCAATGAAGTCAAAGTGCCCGCAGGTATCACCGAGGACGTTAAAACGGAAAAGATCCTGGTGGAGTCCGGGGAAAGCAAGCGCATCGTGCTGGACCGCCGGGAAGCCGGGGCCTTGGAGATGCAGGTTCATATCGCCGATGGTGGGGAATTGAATCTGATCTATTCCCAGCTGGTTAGTGAGGAGGAGTTAGCTACGAGCCGCATTAAGGTCTATGTGGGCAAGGGGGCAAAGTTCCATTACACTACGGTGGAAGCCGGCAGCAAGCATACGGCAGCGGAGCTTACCGTGGATATGGCTGGCAATGACAGCGTAGCCGATGTCTGGGGTCTGTACTTTGGCGATGGCGAACGCAAGATTGATTTGAACTATATCATCCGTCAGGGGGGCAAGCGCACCGATGCCAATATGCAGGTGCGGGGCGCGCTTCTGGGCGGTGCAGAGAAGACCTTCCGGGGAACCTTGGATTTCCTCGAAGGCTCCAAGGGCTCTGTGGGCCGGGAGGACGAGGAAGTAATGGTCTTGTCCGACCATGTCCATAACCGCAGCGTGCCCATCATGTTGTCCCATGAGGATGATGTGGATGGCCATCACGCCGTGAGCATCGGCAAGATGGATGAGGACAAGCTCTTCTACCTGATGAGCCGCGGTCTGGACTTGGCTGAAGCCCAGAAATTGGTGGTGGAGGCTAATTTCCAGCCTGTACTGGACCGCATTGATGATGAAGGATTGAAAGCAGAGATTGACGCTTATTTGCAGAGGAGGCTTTCCCATGGCTGATGCACAGGAATTCTTGAAGGATTTTCCCTTATTGAACCATAAGATCAACGGCCGCAAGGTGGCCTATCTCGACAATGGTGCCACCACCCAGAAGCCGGAACAGATGATCCAATCCATCTGCGGCTACTATGGCGGCTGCAATGCCAACCCCCACCGCGGTGCCTATGCCCTGTCCATCAAGGCTACGGATATCTATGAAGGAGCCCGGGGGCGCACGGCACAGTTTATCAAGGCCAAACGCCCCCAGGAAATCATCTTTACGAAGAACGCTACGGAGGCCCTGAACCTGGTGGCCTACAGTTATGGCCTGCACAATGTGAACGCCGGGGATGAGATCGTCATTTCCATTTCCGAGCATCACAGCAACTGCGTGCCCTGGCAGATGGTGGCCAAGGCCAAGGGCGCGACGCTGAAATACATCTATCTTGAGGAAGATGGCAATCTGTCGCAGGAAGATATCGAGACGAAGATTACCGAGCGCACGAAAATCGTGGCGGTCACGCAGGTTTCCAATGTATTGGGGCTCAAGAATGATGTCAAAGCCGTCGTGCAGAAGGCCCATAGCGTTGGTGCCATCTGCGTGGTCGATGGCTCGCAGAGTGTGGCGCATATGGCCGTGGATGTCAGCGACCTCGATTGCGACTTTTTCGCTTTCTCTGGTCATAAGATGCTGTCACCGATGGGCATTGGCGTGCTCTATGGCAAGTATGAACTGTTGGATGCGATGGAACCCTTCCTGCGCGGCGGCGATATGATTGAGTACGTCGAAGAGCAGGATTCCACCTGGGCCGAAGTGCCGGCCAAGTTCGAGGCCGGTACCCAGAATGTGGGCGGCGCGGCAGGCCTTGTGGCGGCAATCGATTATTTGGAAAAGATTTCCTTTGAGCGTATCGAGGCCATCGAAGCGGACTTGCTGAATTACGCCCTGCCGCAATTGCGCGAGCTGCCGTTTATTGAGCTGTACGGCTGCGATACGACGCGGGACAACAAGACGGGAATCATTGCCTTCAATGTGAAGGATGTGCATCCCCATGACGTGGCCTCCATTCTGGATGCTGACGGCGTAGCCGTGCGGGCGGGACATCACTGCGCCCAGCCCCTGCACCGTTACTTAGGCCAGAATGCCACCTGCCGGGCCAGCTTCTATCTTTACAACACCCGTGAGGATATCGACCGCTGGATTGAATCATTGAAGAAAGTAAGAGGTGTCCTTGGATATGGCGCTTGACGATGTGTATACGGAAGTTTTAGGAGAGCATAGCCGCAACCCTGACCACAAGCACAAGCTTAGCTGTGCGACCTGTCAGATGAAGGGCAAGAACCCCAGCTGCGGCGACGAAATCACCATTGAACTGCAGGTGGAGGATGGCATCGTCAAGGATGCCGCCTTTACCGGCGTAGGCTGTGCCATTTCCCAGGCCAGTACGGATATCATGGCGGAACTCATCCGCGGCAAGAGCGTGGATGACGCCCGCCGCCTGGCCCATAAGTTCATCTCCATGATCAAGGGAGAGCTGGTGGACGAGGATGAACTGGAAGAGCTGGACGAAGCCCTGGCCCTCAAGAATGTGGCCCATATGCCGGCCCGGGTGAAATGTGCTGTGCTGGCCTGGCATACCTTGGATGATGCTCTCAAGGAACAGAAATAAAGGAAGATGTGTATAATTTTGTAAAGTTATCCACAAAATATGGTGGATATCCACGGTGAATCTGTGGATAACTCACCATTTTTGTGGATTTTTTGTGACATATAGGGTAAAATCAAAAGCGTATATGGATTGTTTTGGCGTTATATAAGAGAGGATGACCGTAATGGCAATAAAAGAGATCCGTCCCGATGATTTCAACGAGAGCGTGTTCAAGGTGATCGGCAAGGAATGGCTGCTGCTGACCGGCGAAGCCGATGGCAAGAGCAATGCCATGACCGCTTCCTGGGGCGGCATGGGCATTATGTGGGGCAAACCCGTGGCCTATGTGTTCATCCGTCCTTCCCGTTATACCAAGGAGTTTGTGGATAAGGCTGAGGGACTGACCATCTCGGTGTTCGGTGAAGACCGCCGGCAGATGATGAATTACTTCGGCACGGTGTCCGGCCGGGATGAGGATAAGATTGCCAAGGCCGGCCTGACGGTGAAGCATGACAATGGCCGTACCTATTATGATGAAGCCCGGGTAACCATGCTTTGCCGCAAGCTCTACGCTCAGGAACTCAAGCAGGAATGCTTTATCGACAAGGCCGCGGATGAGCGTTGGTATCAGGATGATTATCATACCATGTATATTGTCGAAATCGAGAAGATTCTCGTACAGGAGTAAGCTATGGCAAGCGAGGCCAAGGAAAAACTCATTCCCTTGCTCAAAAAGTGCTCCCTGGCACAGGGCATGAACGATGAGGAAGTGGGGGAGCTGCTGGCATCGGCCCAGGTGCGTCTGCGGGAATATCCCAAGGGGGAGATCGTCTTCCATGAGGGTGATATGCCTCATTCTTTGTATATCCTTCTTTCCGGGGAAGTGCATATCCTCAAGGATACCTTTTCCGGGCGGCGGATTTTCCTGTCGGAAATCAATGAGCCAGGGGATATGTTCGGAGAAGTCTATGAGGTCCTGAAGCAGCCCTATGATATGTATGTGGAGACTGTTACAGAAGTGCGGCTGCTGGAAATATCCAGCGGACTGTTCAGCTGGGATGCGGGCGGAGACCTGAGCCGCAGTGCCTTGAAGATCCAGCGCAATCTCATGCGCATCTTTGCCCGCAAAGCTTATTTCATGCACAATAAGCTGAAGGTCTTAGCCAGCGGTTCCTTGCGGGAAAAGATTGTCCGCTTCCTGTTTATTGAAATGCAGGGCAAGCAGGAACTGGAACTCAGTGGCAGCCGGGAATTCATGGCTGCGTATCTGGCCGTCACACGCCCCTCCCTATCAAGAGAACTGTCTGCCATGCAGCGGGACGGAATTCTGGCGGTGGAGGGCAAGAGTATAAAAGTTTTGGATATGGATCGTTTTGAAGAATACCTGTAAAGCAAAGAAAAGCAGTTGTTTTCCAGCTCGGAAACAACTGCTTTTTCACGTATCTTTAGTCGACGATAGCCTTATAGTAAGTATAAGCTTGGAAGAACGGCAGGATATCTTCCTTCCATTTGACACCATTGGATTTGGGAACGTAAACGATATCCCCATCCTGCAGGGCCACGTTTTGGGTAAGGTCATGATGACGGATAAAGGATTTTATATTCAGCTGACGGTAGTACATCGTACCATCCACTACACGGATGACCTGCACTTTGGTGCTGCGTCCGCGATTGGTGAAACCACCGGCAGCGGTGATGGCCGCATTGGCCAGTCGGTAGTCTCCGGTGACCTGGCCGCGACTGAGGCTGGCAGTCTGAAAGATATTATTGGCTTCCACATAGCCGTTGACTACCGGCTGTGCAGTTTCATTGGACTGCACTTCTACACTGTTGGCACCGGCAGTGGGCGCGGCGGCATCCGCAGGGACATTGGTGAAGAGGGGCAATGCGGTCAGCAGTCCGCAGATAATCGTTTTCTTCACAGTAACAACACTTCCTTTATCAAAATCCTTTATTATTAAGTCAATTTCAACTATTTAATTACATCGAAGCCGGGAGGCATCGTCAACTGCAAGGATAGACAAAATATGGACAATGGCGTTATAATTTGAACTATATTATGGATGATATTGACGGAGAAAGGCGGAGTTTGGCAGTATGGAACAAGGGGAGCGGCTATTTTGGGGCGTGATGGGGGCCTTGATGCTTTTTTTGACAGGCCTTATTATGTGGCAGATCATGCAGACCGATTTTTCCCTGCGCCAGGCTGAGCATCGGCGCAAGTTTGGGGCTGTGTATATGACACTGAATAACCCCTTCTATGAGATCGTGGATGAGGAGATTCGCATGGAAGTGGAAAAACGGGGCGATATCCTGCTATCCCGGGATCCGGTGCTTTCGGTGGAACGTCAGGAAGAAGCGGTCAGGGAACTCATTGACAGTGGGGTGGAGGTCATCTTCATCAATCCTGTGGACTGGCAGCGCATCGGCCCGGCATTGCAGCTGGCCAGGGAGGCCCATGTGCGGGTGATTGCCATTGATACCAATGTCGAGAATGAGGATTTTGTCGACACCACGGTGGTCTCGAATAATTACCTGGCGGGGCAGCAATGTGCGCAGCATTTGCTGGCCCATGCATCGGGGGGCAATATCGCCCTGCTGAAGCATTCGGAAACGCGTTCTTCGGTAGAACGTATACAAGGCTTTTTGGATACGCTTAAAGGGAATTCGGCCTTCAGGGTGGTGGATCAGGCAGAGTGTCAGGGACAGCTGGAGCAGGCTATGCCAGCGATGCAGGACATGCTGAGACGGCATCCTGATATCGATGTGGTGATGGCCCTGAATGATCCGGCTGCCATGGGCGCGATGGCCGCCTTGCAGACTGTGGGCAGGTTGGATAAGGTACTGGTTTACGGTGTGGATGGCGTGCCGGAGACCAGGGAGATGATCCGCCAGGGGCATATGATGGCTTCGGCTGGACAGTCTCCCAGGGACATTGGCCGGCAGGCCGTGGAGCAGGCGTATAAATTGCTGGCCGGGGAGCAGGTGTCCAAGATTGTCCAGCTTCCAACCCGCTTGTTGAACAAGGAGAATATCAATACGGATACGGGAGGTTGGGACTGATGACAGAGGCCTATACGCCGGAGAAACGGCGGCTGGAATGGCTTTATGGCCTGCTGGGGCTCTATAATGGCCTGGTGGTTCTGCTGATGGCGGGCTTTATGAGCCTGACGCAGGAAAAGATCATCAAGACCATGTCGGCCCATGCCTTCCTAACCACCCTGCCCATTGTCCCCATGCCAGCTTTCAGAGGTTTTTTAGCGTCGATAGGGGCTTATGCCTTGATGTTGTTCCTGGGCAAGCTCTATCGTCATGGCGGGCTGACTGGTGGTCAGCGTCATCTGGTCTTTGCGGCGGAAATCGGCGTCTGCATGCTTTTGATGCGCAGCCTGAATCTTGCCTATGATGGCGTGGTGCTCCTGGCTGTGGCAGACCTTATGCATCGCTATCAGGGCGAGAATCAGAGCTGGCTGCTGCTGGGGGCAATGGTTGGTCTTTATTTTATGGCCAACTACAATCTGGCCATCTTCCAGCGCCATGTGGCGCCTTTTGATGTGTATGCTGCTTATTACCGTCCTGAGGTACAGTCTGTGCTGCTGGCTATACAGAATGGTCTGATATCCCTGAATATCGTGCTGTTTGTACTGTATCTAGTCCTTTTGGTGCAGAACAAGCATCATGAGAAGGAACGCATCGCCAGTCTGAACAAACAGCTGGAAGAGGCAAATGTGCGGCTGCGGGCCTATGCCATAGAGGCGGAACGCACGGCAGAAACCAGAGAGCGCAATCGTCTGGCCCGGGAAATACACGATACGTTAGGCCATACACTGACCGGTATAGTAGCCGGCCTTGATGCCTGCCTCGTGTTGGTGGATGCTGCGCCGGCTGCCGTGAAGAAACAGATGGAGAAGATCCGGGCGACAGCGCAGCATGGTATTGTGGATGTACGCCGCTCCGTGAAAAAACTGCGCCCCGATGATCTGGAGAAAATGCCGCTGCAGCAGGCGGTGAAAAAGGTTATTGCGGAGTTCGGTGCTTCTTCCGGGGTGGATATCCATCTGGTGGAACTGGGCTGGCCGGAGAAACTACGGGAGGATGAGGAAGAAGTCATCTACCGTATTGTGCAGGAAGGCATCACCAATGCCCGCCGCCATGGCAAGGCCACCAAGGTTACTGTCACCTGTGGTCTCGAACCGGGGCGGTTCTACATCATCATTGCCGATAACGGGCAAGGGTGCAAGGATCTGCAGCAGGGGTTTGGCCTGCGTCATATGGAGGAGCGTCTGGCCTTGCTGCATGGGCGGCTGCGTTATTGGAGTGATAAGGGCTTTACGCTGGAAGCTACGATACCAATGGGGAAGAATGTAATGGATAATAATGGGGAGGCAGAAGGATGATCAAGGTATTTATTGCTGATGATCAGGAATTGATTCGCGAAAGTCTGAAAATCGTCTTGGATCAGAATGAGGATCTTGAAGTGACAGGGGTGGCCGAAAATGGTCAGATACTTATGGAGATGCTGGCAGAAGAGCAGCCGGATGTAATCCTGATGGATGTGCGCATGCCGGAGCTGGATGGGGTGGAGGCCACACGGGAAGTCAAGCGCCTTTATCCGGCGGTGAAGATCATCATCCTGACTACTTTCGATGATGATGAATATGTGTTCAATGCCCTGAAATATGGGGCCAGCGGTTATCTCCTGAAAGGTGTGTCGGTACCGGAGCTTACGGGAGCTATCCGCACCGTAGTATCGGGTGGCGCGATGATCAATCCCGGGATCGTGACCAAGGTGGTCAGGTTCTTCAATCAGATGGCGCAGGGCAGCAGCGCGGTGGAAACCAATAGCGTGGCCGAAGGACTCAGCCGTACTGAGCGCAATGTGGCCCATCTGGTGGGGCATGGGCTGTCCAATAAAGAGATTGCCGAGACGCTGAGCCTGTCGGAAGGGACGGTGCGTAACAGCCTGTCTAGCACCCTGTCCAAGCTGGGCCTGCGGGACCGCACGCAGCTGGCCATTTGGGCGGTGCAGACAGGTCTGGCAGCCGCTGAGGTGGATGTATCGTGAAGCGGGGATTTGCTATTTACTTAGCTTTTTTGCTGTTTTTGACCTGTTTCCTGGGCTGGTATCTTACCAGGCCCAAGGTGCTTACCATAGGGCTGTTTGCGGGCAGTAACTGGAATGTGCCCGAGGGGGACTCTTATGCCTTGCTGGAGGAAGCCATCAAGCGTTTCGAAGCAGAACATCCAGGCGTGACCGTGAAGTATGTCAGCGGCATCCGCAAGGAGGATTATTCGGAATGGCTGGCGGAACGACTGCTCAAGGGGGAAGAGCCGGATATCTTTGTGGTGCCCGGTGAGGATTTTAATCTCTATGCCTCCATCGGTGCCCTGCAGCCTCTTGACCGTTCCATGAACGGGGATGGGGCTTTCGATCCCTCTGTTTACTATCCGGGGGCACTTGATTATGGGCGTTATCAGGGGGTCAGCTATGCTTTACCGTTGGGGGCCGTGACGACTTTGATGTTTGTCAATAAAACCCTGCTGGCCCAGGAGGGAATCCCCATTCCGGATAATAACTGGACATGGCAGGATTTTCTGCGGATCTGTAAGGCTGTTACCAAGGATACGGATGGTGATGGCCGTCTGGACCAGTTTGGCGTCTATGATTATACCTGGCGCAAGGCCGCTTTGACCAATGATGTGCAGATATTTGCGGAGGATGGGAAGAGTGCCGATTTCACGGACAGCCGTATGGAAGAAGTCATGCGCTTCATGCTGGAACTTCATGCCGTCAGCGGGGGGCAGGAGGTCACGGCCAAGGATTTCGACATGGGCAGGGTGGCTTTTCGTCCCTTCACCTTTGCCGAGTACCGCACCTATAAACCTTATCCCTGGCGTATCAAGAAATACAGTACCTTTGAATGGGATTGTATCAAACTGCCCGCCGGTCCATCCGGCAGCAATTCCTCCATCATGCAGGTCATGCTGGTGGGCATCAGTGCCCGCAGTAGTGAACCTCGGCTGGCCTGGGAATTTTTGAAGACCGTTTGCTATGATCCGGCTATTCAGGAAATGATGCTGACCAAATCCCAGGGGCTGCCTGTACGCCGGGATGTGGTGGAGTCAGCCCGAGCCCAAGCGTTGTTCACCGCCACGACACCGGGCAGCGAGGCGATGAACCTCAAAACCGTCAGTGAAGTTATCGCCGATTCCCGGACGGAACCGAAATTCCCCCGCTATAAGGAAGCGATGAATCTGGCCGACAACCGCATTTTCCATGCCGTACAGGAAAATACTTCTCTCAGCAATGCTTTAAGTCAGGTGCAGAAGGAAATCAATATATATCTGCAGCGTTGAACTCATCAGCAAAAAAAGCCGCCCAAGGCGGCTTTTTTCATACAGCTAATGCATATTGCAGGACTTCGTCACTGCCGGCGGCTACCTCGCAGCCGGCAGAACGTGTCTTGAGGTCCGATACCTTATCGTAATTTACGACCAGCACCGGTGAGATCATGTTGATAGAGTTCTTCTTGAGCACATCCAAATCCACCTTGATGATAGGAGTACCGGCTTTTACCCGATCCCCGGATTTCTTGAGTGCCGTCAGGCCTTCGCCGTTCAGGATGATGCTGTCCAGGCCTACATGTACCAGGATTTGGATGCCATCATCCGTGGTGATGGCAAAGGCGTGTTTCGTGTCGAAGAACAGGGAAATCACGCCATCACAGGGAGCCAATACCGTATCGCTGTTCAGCTCTATAGCCAAACCGTCACCTGTGAGCTTTTCGGCAAATACAGGATCGGGAACAGAGGCTAATTCTACAGTCTTTCCTGAGAATGGTGCCAACAGGACTTGGCATAGTGATTTTGCTGCCGTCATAGTATCGAGCCACCTTTCTGTGTCGTATAATTGTATGTTTCATAAGTTAATTGATTGTAGTTACGAATTTTCGCACAAGTTCTTTAGATTCATTTTACTACGAAATAAGAATAAGTCAAGGAAAACTGTAAACAACAGGTGTCATGGCAGATTGGGGATATTCTTGCTGATGGCCGTATGGCGGATGATATCCTGTACCCGAAGATCGATAGCCAATTCCTGTTTATGCAGGGTTTCAGCGGTGGCAAATTCGGCAGGGCGGTCTTCCCGCAGTCCTTTGATATAATGCTGCCAGGCCTTTATGCTGGTTTCTGTGGACTGCTGACGCTGGCGGGCCAGGTATTGGGCGCCGGCAGGGACTTCAATCGCATCCAGCTTGGCCTGCCTTTCCTGCAAGGCGGGGATGATATCGTCCTCAATCAAGGCGGCGATGGACTGTTTCTGCTGTTTGGAGAGATGGCCGCTCTTGGAGTGGTTCAGCCGCTTGAAATGATTCTGGTAGATCTCAAAATTTTCATTGCTGTCACTGACGATTTTTTTCGTAGCCTCGATATAATCGGCAATGTCCTTGTTCTGCAAGGGAGATATCGTATCGAGATATGCTTTGTAGTTCTTGATATAGGCTACCTGCCAGTGTCCGTCTTCGGCCTGTTCCATGGCCAGCTGCAGGGTGAAGGGCGTCTGGGTGTAATCTTCCAGGACTTCCACTTCTGCTGTGGCACTGTGGCCGTTATGTTCTACTTTGCCGATGCTTACGAAGGTGGTATTGCGGATCTGGCTGCGTTCGATGAAGCGCTCGAAATCGATGCCCAGCTGCCGCCCCTTCAGGATATCGGTGCCCTCTGGCAGGCTCCAGATGCCCTGGTTGATCCGGCCCAAGGCGGCATTCTCCATGCCCTCTGCCAGCTGGGGCTTGATCATGATATAGAATTTTTCAAACATGGCCTTTGTCTTCGGCGTCAGTTCGGAGTCATAGGCAAAAAGGTCCATGGTCAGATCATCATAGGCCCGGGAGGAAAGCAGTTCTGTATTCACATAGTGCTTGAAGGTTGCCTCATCCTGTTTGGCAATGGCGGTCTGAATCTGTCCCAGGGCATACTCCGGGGTACGGATGTAGAAAAAGAAATACCAAACCGTTGCCCCGATCAGCGTGGCCAGCAGGAAGAAGCCCAGATAAAGCCGCCGGTGTTCCCGCGCCCGCCGCGCCCGCAGCCGCTTCTGCCAAGTATAATCGTCCATTATATTCTCCATTCTAAATCGTTCATTTGAGTAACCTCATTATACTATAAGAAAAGAAGCAGGGCAATGTATCGGCGCCCAGGGATAGCTTTGACAATGGTGGATATGTTACTATAAAAAGAATCAAGCAGTTTAAGGAGTAAGAATTGAAGTATGAAATGGGTTAATCACGAAATCGTAACGGGTGTTATCGTCTACGGGGCAACAGGGGATCTGTTGTCCACTGTATTTTCCATGGCCGGAGCCATTTTCCCTGACAAAGTGGAAGGCCGTCCCGGGGCTAATTATTGGAGCTGGCGGGCCAGGCATCGGGGCTGGTCCCACTGGCCGGTTATCTATATTGCCATCTATGCCCTGATGCAGCTGGGCTTCCTGCCCCAGGGGGCTGATGCAGAGAAGGGCGTATCGTTTGTCTGTATCGGCGCCCTGCTGCATATTGCGGAAGATGCTGTCTGCGGCAAGGTGCCCTTCCTTTTTCCATGGCAGAAAGTCGGCATAAAACTATTCAAGGTGGGGTCCGTTACAGAATATTTATTTTCCATGGCTTTAGTCATCGGAATCTATATCATTCACGTTAAACTTATGCTAAAATAAAAGCAAATAAATATGAATAATAACATGGGGGCGGTAAAGATGGTACGCGGCACAGCAGTTAAGGGCAGGCCGAATAAGATCATGCGGCTGTTGGCGGAGAAATATCCCACCAAGGAATCTGTATATGAGCAATTGATTTATTTGCAGTCACGGCTGTCCCTGCCTAAGGGCATTGAGCATTTCATGAGCGATCTGCATGGGGAGTATGCGTCTTTCTTTCATATCCTCAACAATTGTTCCGGGGTTATCCGGGAGAAGGTGGATTATGTCTTCGGTGAACGGCTCAGTGAGGAGGAGAAGGCAGAATTCTGTACTTTGATCTATTACCCGAAAGAAAAGATTGAGCAGATTACCAATGACCATAAGAATACGCTGGAATGGTACAGGAAGAATCTGTCACAGCTTTTGGAGCTGTCCAAGCTCATGAGCTATAAATATCCGGCCTCCAAGGTCTATGGCTTCATCCCGAAACGGTATGAGTCGGTTATCGTCGAGCTCATGAACACCCGGCCTGAGGCGGATAATGCGCAGTTTGTCTATCATAAACGGCTGCTCAATACCATTGTGCAGATTGACAGCGGGGCGGATTTTATCGAGGCCTTTACGGTGCTCATAAAGCGGCTGGCGGTGGACCGGCTCCATATTGTGGGCGACTTCTTTGATCGGGGAAATCGGCCGGATGCCATTTTGAATCTGCTGATGAAGCATCCTTCGGTGGATATCCAATGGGGCAATCACGATGTGCTCTGGATGGGCGCGGCACTAGGCAATGAAACCTGTATCGCGGCGGTGGTGCGCAATTCCCTGCGCTACAATAATACAGATGTATTGGAGCGGGGCTATGGCATCAGCCTGCGCCCCTTGACCACCTTCGCTTCCCGCAGCTATCCGGATGCCAACCCCATCAAGGCTGCGGAAAAGGCCATCACGATGATGATGTTCAAGCTGGAAGGCCAACTTATTCGCCGGCATCCGGAATATCAGATGGACAGCCGGCTGCTTCTCGATAAGATTGACTTCCGTTCGTCCCATGCGGTGTTGGGCGATGGCAAGCGCTATGAACTGGAGAGTGCTTATTTCCCCACGATTGACGAGGATAGCGCTGATCCCTATCAGCTGACGGAGAAGGAAGCGGTCATTATTGCGGACCTGAAATCGTATTTCCTGGAAAGTGCGGTATTGCAGCAGCATGTGGATTATCTCTATCAGAAGGGCAGTCTCTATACCCGCTATAATGGCAATCTGCTGTTCCATGGCTGTGTGCTGCTCAATGAGGATGGTACGATGCGATCTGTGTCCTATGGCGGGCAGGAGCTGAAAGGCCGTGCCTGGTTTGATTACTGCGACCGCATGGCCCGGGAGGCTTATCTGCATCATACGGCGAGTGCGGTGGATTTCATGTATTTTCTCTGGTGCGGGCGGCTGTCACCCGTATCCGGACGGGAGTTCAAAACTTTTGAGCGGGCTTATATTCCCGATGAGAGCACATGGAAGGAGCCATCAGATCCTTATTTCAAATATATTGACAGTGAAAAGACCTGTGCTATGGTATTGAAGGAGTTTGGTCTTGATCCGGATAAGGGGCATATCATCAATGGACATGTGCCGGTCAAGGTCAAAAAAGGCGAATCGCCTGTCAAGGCAGGGGGGCGGGCTATCATCATTGACGGCGGTTTTTGCAAGGCTTATCATAGCAAGACGGGAATCTCCGGCTATACCCTGATTTCCAATTCCCGTGGCCTGCGGCTCCTGCAGCATCAAAAGATTGCGGATGTGCGGGAGGCCCTGCGGGAAAACCAGGATATTGAATCCGTGTCGGAAACGGTGGAATTACAGGCCAGGCGGACAACGCTGGGGGATACCGATGAAGGGAAACTTATACAGGACGAGATTACGGATCTGTACAATCTTTTGCTGGCCTATCAGAATGGTCTGATCAAGCCGCAAGAATAGTTACCTTACTATACTATGATTATGCGATGCGTCGACGGCGAGGGAATCTTCCACGCTGCGCTCAGACTGCTGGCTAAAAATAATTTTTGCCAAATATATAACGGGAACCATCTAAACTCACTGCGTTCAAACAAAGATGGTTCCCGTTATTATTGTGGTGGGCAAAAACTATTTTCTTAACGCCAACTGTCAGACGCTTCGCTTAGGAAGATTCCCTCACCGTCGCCGAAGGTGGTACCCTGTTAGCGTAACAAGTCCATTGCCAACTTGCCAATCAAGATTGTGGTCATGATGATGAAGAGGGGGCGCACATAGCCTACGCCTTTTTTCAGGGCCATGGTGCTGCCGCAGTAGGCGCCGGCAATCATGGACAGGCCCATGGGGATGGCGTAGGCGTATTCGATTTGCCCCAGCGTGCCGAAGAAGATTACGGCGGAGATATTGCTGGCAAAGTTCAGAGTACGGGCATTGGCGGCGGCGCCCAGAAAGTCAAAACCTACGGTCAGCAAGGCGAAGAGCAGGAAAGAGCCGGTGCCGGGACCGAAGAAGCCGTCGTAGAAGCCAAGGGCGAATGAAACAAGACCAGCCAGCAGCAGCAATCTGGTGGACATGCCGGCGTATTTGTTTTCCTTGCCCCAGTCTTTTTTACAGATACTGTAAATCAGAACTGCAACCAGCATGACGATAACCAGCGGGCGGAGAATGTCCGGGGGAACCATTTGTACGGCCAGCACACCTAAGGCCGAGCCTAAAAAAGACAGCGGGAAAAGTCGTTTCATTAAATAGCCATCGACTTTTCCTGACCTTACAAAGGTAATAAAACTGGTCAGGGCACCCATGACAGCGGCACATTTATTGGTGCCTAAAGCCAGCACCGGGGGCAGGCCGGTCCATAAAAGGGCTGGGATAGAGATCAGTCCCCCACCGCCGACCACAGAGTCGATAAAGGCTGCCATAAAGCCGAAGAAGACCAAAAAGGCTGTTGTGCCCAGATCTAAAAATTCCATATAATCAATCCTCCTTGAAATTAGGATACTACGGAGACTGATTGTTTGGCAACAGATATCGATTCAAAAGCCTTCCCCTCTGGGGAAGGTGGCAGCCGCAGGCTGACGAAAGTTATTCCCTCCCCACCCTCCGGCCTTGTTTATCAGACTTTTTTAGGAAAAATCGAAAAAAGTTCAAAAAAAGTGTTGACAGGTGAGGCAAACTCGTGTAATATAATACAAGTCGCTGACAGACACGGCAACGAAACAGCCAAGCAAGCCTTGAGTGGCAGGCCGCTGGAACGTTCCAAAAAGCTTCGAAAAAACTTCAAAAAAGTTCTTGACAAGCTGATCTGATAGTGATAAGATAAATGGGTCGCTTGAAGCGACAAGCACTTCGAAAGAAGCGCTTCGCAAGATTGTTCTTTGAAAACTAAACAATGCAAAATAATCATGCAACATGATTAAGCCAGATGTTTGAAGAAACTTTTAGTTTCTTATTAAAACATCGATTGGTATGAACAACATAGCAATCGGCAATTTCTTTTATAGATAATTAGAGCTTGATTAAGTTCTTCATATTTTATGGAGAGTTTGATCCTGGCTCAGGACGAACGCTGGCGGCGTGCTTAACACATGCAAGTCGAACGAGACGATTGAAAGCTTGCTTTTGAGAGTCGAGTGGCAAACGGGTGAGTAACGCGTAGACAACCTGCCGCAAAGATGGGGACAACAGTCCGAAAGGACTGCTAATACCGAATGTTGTCAGATTCCCGCATGGGAGACTGATTAAAGATGGCCTCTACTTGTAAGCTATCGCTTTGCGATGGGTCTGCGTCTGATTAGCTAGTTGGTGGGGTAACGGCCTACCAAGGCGACGATCAGTAGCCGGTCTGAGAGGATGAACGGCCACATTGGAACTGAGACACGGTCCAGACTCCTACGGGAGGCAGCAGTGGGGAATCTTCCGCAATGGGCGAAAGCCTGACGGAGCAACGCCGCGTGAGTGAAGAAGGGTTTCGGCTCGTAAAGCTCTGTTGACGGGGACGAATGTGCGAAATGCGAATAGTTTTTCGCAATGACGGTACCCGTCGAGGAAGCCACGGCTAACTACGTGCCAGCAGCCGCGGTAATACGTAGGTGGCGAGCGTTGTCCGGAATTATTGGGCGTAAAGGGAGCGCAGGCGGGAAGGCAAGTCAGTCTTAAAAGTGCGGGGCTCAACCCCGTGATGGGATTGAAACTGTCTTTCTTGAGTGCAGGAGAGGAAAGCGGAATTCCTAGTGTAGCGGTGAAATGCGTAGATATTAGGAGGAACACCAGTGGCGAAGGCGGCTTTCTGGACTGTAACTGACGCTGAGGCTCGAAAGCGTGGGGAGCGAACAGGATTAGATACCCTGGTAGTCCACGCCGTAAACGATGAATGCTAGGTGTAGGAGGTATCGACCCCTTCTGTGCCGGAGTTAACGCAATAAGCATTCCGCCTGGGGAGTACGGTCGCAAGACTGAAACTCAAAGGAATTGACGGGGGCCCGCACAAGCGGTGGAGTATGTGGTTTAATTCGACGCAACGCGAAGAACCTTACCAGGGCTTGACATTGAGTGAAAGATCTAGAGATAGATCCCTCTCTTCGGAGACACGAAAACAGGTGGTGCATGGCTGTCGTCAGCTCGTGTCGTGAGATGTTGGGTTAAGTCCCGCAACGAGCGCAACCCCTATCATTTGTTGCCAGCACGTTATGGTGGGAACTCAAATGAGACTGCCGCGGACAACGCGGAGGAAGGCGGGGATGACGTCAAGTCATCATGCCCCTTATGTCCTGGGCTACACACGTACTACAATGGGATGGACAGAGAGCAGCGAACCCGCGAGGGCAAGCGAACCCCATAAACCATCTCCCAGTTCGGATTGCAGGCTGCAACCCGCCTGCATGAAGTCGGAATCGCTAGTAATCGCTGGTCAGCATACAGCGGTGAATACGTTCCCGGGCCTTGTACACACCGCCCGTCACACCACGGAAGTCATTCACACCCGAAGCCGGTGGGCAAACCGCAAGGATGCAGCCGTCTAAGGTGGGGGCGATGACTGGGGTGAAGTCGTAACAAGGTAGCCGTATCGGAAGGTGCGGCTGGATCACCTCCTTTCTAAGGATTACAAAATCTTAGGTCGGAGCATTTGGCTTTTGCATTGTCTAGTTTTGAGAGAATAATCTCTCTAAAAATGAATACCATAATGGGGGCGTAGCTCAGCTGGGAGAGCACCTGCCTTGCAAGCAGGGGGTCAGGAGTTCGATTCTCCTCGTCTCCACCATTATGGGCCTATAGCTCAGCTGGTTAGAGCGCACGCCTGATAAGCGTGAGGTCAATAGTTCAAGTCTATTTAGGCCCACCATTAAAAAACAAATGGTATATGTACACTGAAAACTACACAGAAGAAATCAAAATGTATCAATTTTAACCAATGGTCTACACGACAGTGTAAACAGAAGGTTGAACGAACATTTTAGGATTCTAAAGCATAGACATCACACAAACATGTGATACCTTAAAAGCAAACGAAAGTTAAGCTACCAAGGGCATATGGTGGATGCCTAGGCGTTCCGAGCCGATGAAGGACGCGATAAGCTGCGAAAAGCCATGAGGAGCCGCAAGTAGGCTGTGAGTCATGGATGTCCGAATGGGGCAACCCAATACGAGTCATGTCGTATTACCTAGTTTTAGGAGGCACACCCGGTGAACTGAAACATCTAAGTAACCGGAGGAAAAGTAATCAAAAGAGATTCCCTCAGTAGCGGCGAGCGAACAGGGAAGAGCCCAAACCGGGAGTCTTCGGACACCCGGGGTTGAGGACCGGCATAAAAGGAAGACAATTTAGCTGAAGCTTCTGGGAAGGAGCGGCACAGAAGGTGAAACCCCCGTAAGCGAAAAGTTGTCCAATGGGCCGGTATCCAGAGTACCACGAGACACGTGAAACCTTGTGGGAAGCAGGGTGGACCACCATCCAAGGCAAAATACTACGGAACGACCGATAGCGCATAGTACCGTGAGGGAAAGGTGAAAAGAACCCCGGGAGGGGAGTGAAATAGAACCTGAAACCGTATGTCTACAAGCAGTCGAAGCTCTTTATATGAGCGACGGCGTGCCTATTGAAGAATGAACCGGCGAGTTAATTTATGTAGCGAGGTTAAGTGGAAGACACGGAGCCGAAGCGAAAGCGAGTCTGAACAGGGCGCAAGTTACATGGATTAGACCCGAAACCACAGTGATCTATGCATGGCCAGGTTGAAGCTCAGGTAAAAATGAGTGGAGGACCGAACCCGTGAGTGTTGAAAAACTTTGGGATGAGCTGTGCATAGGGGTGAAATGCCAATCGAACGTGGAGATAGCTGGTTCTCCCCGAAATAGCTTTAGGGCTAGCCTCAGGCGACACATAAAGACGGTAGAGCACTGATCGGACGCGGGTCTGTAATGGATACCAACTCCAGTCAAACTACGAATGGCTTTATGAGAAGAACCTGGGAGTCAGAATGCGAGTGATAAGACCCGTATTCAAGAGGGAAACAGCCCAGACCGCCGACTAAGGTCCCCAATGCTGTACTAAGTGGAAAAGGATGTAGGACTTCCTAAACAACCAGGATGTTGGCTCAGAAGCAGCCACCATTTAAAGAGTGCGTAATAGCTCACTGGTCGAGAGGCCCTGCGCCGAAAATATCCGGGGCTCAAGTACAGAACCGAAGTCGCGGCATGCGCAAGCATGGGTAGGGGAGCGTTCCATGTGCGTTGAAGGTTGACCGGAAGGACAGCTGGAGCGTATGGAAGTGAGAATGCCGGTATGAGTAGCGAAACGGCCAGTGAGAATCTGGCCCACCGAAAGCCTAAGGGATCCTGGGCAACGCTCGTCGTCCCAGGGTAAGTCGGGACCTAAGCCGAGGCAGCAAGCGTAGGCGATGGACAACAGGCGAAAATTCCTGTACTGCATGGAGTTGTTTGAGGATGGAGTGACGCAGCAAGGAGTCTGAGCTGGCGATTGGAAATGCCAGTCGAAGGCGGTAGGCTGGTTGGGAGGCAAATCCCCCAACTGTAAGGCTGAGAACCGATAGATAGATGCGCTCTTCGGAGCAAGTCAAATTCAGACGTACTACACTGCCAAGAAAAGCTTCTAACGAGACGACATGTACCCGTACCAAAACCGACACAGGTAGGCGGGGAGAGAATCCTAAGGTGCGCGGGAAAACCCTCGTTAAGGAACTCGGCAAAATGCATCCGTAACTTCGGGAGAAGGATGGCCGGAGCTGGTGAAGAGATTTACTCTTGGAGCTGGAGCCGGCGACAGAAGAGAAGCCCAAGCGACTGTTTACCACAAACACAGGTGCCTGCTAAAGAGAAATCTGACGTATAGGTGCTGACACCTGCCCGGTGCTGGAAGGTTAAGAGGACGGGTCAGCCGCAAGGTGAAGCTCGGAATTGAAGCCCCAGTAAACGGCGGCCGTAACTATAACGGTCCTAAGGTAGCGAAATTCCTTGTCGGGTAAGTTCCGACCCGCACGAAAGGTGTAACGACTTGGGCACTGTCTCAACGAGGGACCCGGTGAAATTGAAATACCTGTGAAGATGCAGGTTACCCGCGACTGGACAGAAAGACCCCATGGAGCTTTACTGCAGCCTGTCATTGATTTTTGGCATGTAACGTACAGGATAGCTGGGAGACGGAGAACTACAGTCGCCAGATTGTAGGGAGTCAATGTTGGGATACCAGCCTTTGCGTGTTAGGAATCTAACCCTGAAACTAACGACTTCGGGGACAGTGGCAGGCGGACAGTTTGACTGGGGCGGTCGCCTCCGAAAGAGTAACGGAGGCGTCCAAAGGTTCCCTCAGCGCGGACAGAAATCGCGCGAAGAGTATAAAGGCAGAAGGGAGCTTGACTGCGAGACAGACACGTCGAGCAGGTACGAAAGTAGGGCTTAGTGATCCGGTGGAATGAGAGTGGAATTGCCATCGCTCAACGGATAAAAGCTACCCTGGGGATAACAGGCTAATCTCTCCCAAGAGTCCATATCGACGGGGAGGTTTGGCACCTCGATGTCGGCTCATCACATCCTGGGGCTGAAGCAGGTCCCAAGGGTTGGGCTGTTCGCCCATTAAAGTGGTACGTGAGCTGGGTTCAGAACGTCGTGAGACAGTTCGGTCCATATCCATCGCGGGCGTAAGATACATGAGGGAAGCTGCTCCTAGTACGAGAGGACCGGAGTGGACGGACCGCCGGTGTACCAGTTGTTTCGCCAGAAGCATAGCTGGGTAGCTGCGTCCGGAAGGGATAAACGCTGAAAGCATCTAAGCGTGAAGCCTGTCCCGAGATGAAGTATCTCATGGAGTAATCCAGTAAGATTCCTTGAAGAAGACAAGGTAGATAGGTTGGGAGTGGAAGTGCCGTAAGGCATGCAGCGGACCAATACTAATAAATCGAGGGCTTATCTTTCAAGACTAGAATGTTCGACATTGAAATTTCTTCTGTATAGTTTTGAATGTGCATAACATTCAACTTCAATATCCAGTGACGATAGCTGAGTGGTTCCACCTGTTCCCATACCGAACACAGTAGTTAAGCACTCATACGCCGAAAGTACTTGTCTGGAGACGGACTGGGAGGATAGGGCGTTGCTGGTTTGAATCTGGTGACGATAGCCGAGTGGTTCCACCTGTTCCCATACCGAACACAGTAGTTAAGCACTCGTACGCCGAAAGTACTTGTCTGGAGACGGACTGGGAGGATAGGGCGTTGCCAGTTAAGAACTCCTTTTTAGGAGTTATGCTTCCCCGATAGTTCAGCCGGTAGAACGGTGGACTGTTAATCCATATGTCGCAGGTTCGAATCCTGCTCGGGGAGCCAATTATGATATACCTCTGGGGTGATTGGGGTATAGCCAAGTCGGTTAAGGCACGGGACTTTGACTCCCGCATCCGCTGGTTCGAGTCCAGCTACCCCAGCCAGATAATGGTTCACTAGCTCAGTTGGCAGAGCACCTGACTTTTAATCAGGGTGTCCCGGGTTCGAATCCCGGGTGAGCCACCAATAAATATGGCGCGTTGGTCAAGTGGTTAAGACACCGCCCTTTCACGGCGGCTTCATGGGTTCGAATCCCATACGCGTCACCAATATCATGACTCACTAGCTCAACTGGCAGAGCAACTGACTCTTAATCAGTAGGTTCACGGTTCGATTCCGTGGTGGGTCACCATTATATGGGCGATTAGCTCAGCTGGGAGAGCGCCTGCCTTACAAGCAGGATGTCAGCAGTTCGATCCTGTTATCGCCCACCATTTTATGGCCCGGTAGTTTAGTTGGTTAGAATGCCGCCCTGTCACGGCGGAGGTCAGGGGTTCAAGTCCCCTTCGGGTCGCCACTTGATATTAACGCCTGCGGGCGTTAAATATATATATGTGCCTTTGTAGCTCAGTTGGTAGAGCAGGGGACTGAAAATCCCCGTGTCAGTGGTTCGATTCCGCTCGAAGGCACCATTTTTTTCAGGCTGGTGTAGCTCAATTGGTAGAGCAGCTGACTTGTAATCAGCAGGTTGGGGGTTCAATTCCTCTCGCCAGCTCCACTATTTGATACTATGCGGGTGTAGCTCAATGGTAGAGCCCCAGCCTTCCAAGCTGGTCACGTGGGTTCGATTCCCATCACCCGCTCCATATGCAGATTGTTTAACTGCCGGGGTGGCGGAACTGGCAGACGCAACGGACTTAAAATCCGTCGGTTGGAAACAACCGTACCGGTTCGATTCCGGTCCTCGGCACCACTTAAAATTACATAGTTTATCATGCGGACGTGGCGGAATCGGCAGACGCGCTAGTTTCAGGTACTAGTGGTGGTGACATCGTGGAGGTTCAAGTCCTCTCGTCCGCACCATTTTTATATTCAGGCCTTTGGGCTGGTGGTGTCCTTTCGGGGGCTTATTTTTTTCGCGGTCGTGGCGGAATTGGCAGACGCGCTACTTTGAGGGGGTAGTGTTCACAAGACGTATGGGTTCAAGTCCCATCGACCGCACCATTTTGTTTTTTGAACACAAGACTTGTTCTATGATATAGATTTCGTAGAACAAGTTTTTTTTATATATATATTCATATCATTTTGCAGGAGTGATGAAAACACATGAAAGAAGCGAGTATCGCGAACATTTACCAGCTCGATGGCCGCGTGCCTCTGGGAGCAGCCATACCTTTTGGCTTGCAGCACGTATTGGCCATGTTCGTAGCTAACCTGACACCCATTGTCATTATTGCCGGGGCGGCAGGTTTTGACAAGGCCATGACGGCCATGCTGGTGCAGAATGCCATGTTTGTGGCGGGCATTGCGACGTTGGTGCAGTTATACCCATTGTGGAAGGTGGGCGCGCGGCTGCCCATCGTCATGGGGGTGAGTTTTACCTTTGTGACCGCAATTTGTTTCGTGGCGGCGAATTTCGGCTATGGTGCCGTAGTCGGTGCTATTATTGTCGGCGGTATTTTTGAAGGAACTTTAGGGCTTATGGCCAAATATTGGCGGCGCTTGATTTCTCCCATCGTTTCTTCCATTGTGGTGACGACCATCGGTTTCTCGCTGCTGGGCATTGGCATCCGTTCCTTTGGCGGTGGCTACAATGACAGCTATGGTTCTTTGGACAATCTCCTTTTGGGTACGGTGACGCTGGTTACCTGCCTGTTGTTTTCTTCTTTTGCCAAGGGGTATCATAAGCAGCTGTCTGTATTAGTCGGTCTGGTTGTGGGTTATGTATTGGCCTTTTGCATGGGGAAGATCAATCTTTCGGCGGTGTTCGGCGGGAATATCATCGCACTGCCGAACTTTTTGCCGGTCGCACCGGAATTCCATCTGGGGGCAATTTTTTCCATTGGCATTATCTTTTTGGTCTCGGCGGCGGAAACCATTGGCGATACCACAGCGATGGCAATTGTCGGCCTCAAGCGTGATGTCCGCGAGCGGGAGATTTCCGGTTCATTGGCCTGTGATGGTTTCTGCAGTTCCGTGGCAGCGCTCTTTGGCTGTTCACCCATTACCTCTTTCAGTCAGAACGTCGGCCTGATTGCCATGACGAAGGTCGTGAATCGCTTTGCCATCATGACCGGGGCGATGGCCATGATCATTGCGGGGCTTTTCCCGCCCATCGGAGCGTTCTTTGCTTCTCTTCCCGATGCGGTATTAGGTGGCTGTACGATCATGATGTTCGGTTCTATCATGGTCAGCGGTATTCAGATGATGAGCCGGGTACAGATGACCCAGCGCAATGTCACCATTGCGGCGCTGTCCTTTTCCATCGGCATCGGCACCACTACGGCCTCGGAAAATGCTATCTGGCATGTTTTCCCGCAGTTGGTGCAGGATGTATTCAGCGGCAACTGTGTGGCGGTGGTCTATGTGGTGGCGATTTTGCTGGATACCTTCCTGCCGGCTAATATGGAAGTGGCGCAGCAGGAAGATGAGGAAGAAGTGCTGGAGCCGGCTATTGATAACCATTAAGAAAGGGAGCTTATATCGTGGAATTATTGAAAGAGCGTATTTTGAAAGAGGGGCATTGCCTGTCGGGAAATATCCTGAAGGTGGATTCCTTTGTCAATCATCAGATCGATCCCGAGTTCACCATGGAAATGGGCAAGGAATTCGTGCGCCGTTTCGCCGATGTGAAGATCGACAAGGTACTGACCATCGAGTCCTCGGGTATTGCCATTGGCATGGCTGTGGCCTATGAGCTGAAAACGCGCATGGTCTTTGCCCGCAAGAATCCTTCCCTGCTGATGCAGGAGGATATGTACACCTGCCCCATCACTTCCTATACCAAAAAAGAAGCCAAGCTGGTCTATGTGCTCAAGAAATTCCTGCAGGCCGGGGAGAATATCCTGATCATCGACGATTTCATGGCAGACGGAAATGCGGCATTAGGTCTGGCCAATATTGTGGAGCAGGCTGGCGGCAAGGTCGTAGGTATCGGCATTGCCATCGAAAAATCCTTCCAGCAGGGGGCGCAGCGCGTCCGGGATGCCGGCTACCGGGTTGAATCCCTGGCCAGAATTGCTTCCCTGGAAAACGAGCAGATAAAATTTGTGGAAGATTGAAGTTTTTGCAAAAAAACTATTGACAGATATCCCAAAGTGGCTTATAATAATTTTCGTTGATTCGGTGATTTCACCGAAGGCAATTGAATAAGCGGACGTGGCGGAATCGGCAGACGCGCTAGTTTCAGGTACTAGTGGTGGTGACATCGTGGAGGTTCAAGTCCTCTCGTCCGCACCATATTCGCGGTCGTGGCGGAATTGGCAGACGCGCTACTTTGAGGGGGTAGTGTTCACAAGACGTATGGGTTCAAGTCCCATCGACCGCACCATTTGCATTTCAGGCTCAGACAGATTGTCTGAGCTTTTCTTGTATATCAGGAGGTGAGTACTTCATGTGGCGCAGGATATTCCTGTTATGTTTCGCGTTGTTGCTTTCGTTATCCCCTGTACAGGCCAGGCAATTGGATAAGGCTGAACTGAACTTTGCCACGGCGTTGATTTCCATGTCTACCTACAGTGCAGAGCTCAATGTGCTGGCCCGTAATTGGCTGGAGGAGCTGGGCTGGGTGGTGGATTCTCATGAATATGCCACTGCTTTGGCCGCCGGCCGCGTGCATATTCTGGCCAAGAAATTGCCCGACGATGAGCAGATCTATGTGCTGGCCTTTCCGGGGACGGAACGGAAGCAGGATGCCATTGTGGATTTGCGGGTGAAACGAGTGCCCTTTGGGGGGAAGAATCCTTCCGAGTTTGCGGCAGAGGCTGCCCGCGAGGAGCGGCAGGGTTCCGAGCCTTTGGTTCATAAAGGCTTCAACGACTATACCCAGGCGGCGCTGTTCAGCGAACAGCTGCCGGAGTTTGGCAATCTGACCTTGGGGGAGGTCATTGCCCGGGATTTGCGAAATCATCCTGCCTATCAATTGTATCTGACCGGTCATAGTTTAGGCGGGGCGGCGGCGACATTGGCGGCAGCCCGGCTGGCCGATATGGGGGTGCAGCCGCAGCAGCTGCAGGTCATCACCTTTGGCGCGCCGGCTGTAGGCAATACCGCTTTTGCCAGAGCCTATGAAAAGCGCATGCAGCTGACGCGCATCACCATGGAGGGAGATCCCGTCAAGGCGGCCTTGCAATCCCTGTCTGGCAGTTATGCCCAATTCGGGGAGAAAGTGGTCTGGGACAGTCATCTAGGGCGCTTTCCCCATGATATGACCTTGTACTTGGATGAAGCCCTGCGTCATTATCAGGATGCCCATGATGAGTTGGAAAAGCCGCTGCTGATAACAGGTCATTGTCAGCAATTGGCGGGCCCATTGTATGTGGCGCCCTTCCGCTTCAAGCTGGACGATATGCTCAGCGGGGATCAAAGCTATATGGAGCGGGTGGCCAGAGGTATCCTGAAAGGTGCTTATACCCCTGTTATCTTTAGCAAAGGACAGGGCAAGGTTTATCAGGATGCACGGCAGCAGGGGGCAAGATATGTGCTTTTTGAACGCTTCCGTGGTCAGCGGATCAAAAAGGAAGAGGCTAATTTCCGGCTGACATTGGAAGAAGAGCTCTATGACATTGAAGGGAATCTGCTCGCTTATCAGTCCTATAGCACGACAGCCAGTACTTTGACACCCATTGAAGCGGTGGGGTATCTGGTCATGCAGGCGGAAGCAGGACGCAGTGCAAAATTGAATGTGAAAAAATAGAAGCTGGCAGGAATTTTTTCCCTGTGGGCGAATAAAGAATATGTGTATGTATATTGCCGTAAGGCTAGGAGGTTTACAATGGAAAAGTCGAAGGTCTATTTCACCAGCTTCCGTACCCAGGTGGGCACGAGCTGGCTGGAAAAACTGCGTCGTCTGTGTATTGCGGCGGGCATCAAGAACATCGATATGGAAGGCAAATTCGTGGCCATCAAGATGCATTTTGGCGAGATGGGCAATCTGGCCTTCCTGCGTCCCCAATATGCCAAGGTCGTGGCAGATCTCGTCAAGGAGCAGGGCGGCCTGCCCTTCCTGACGGACTGCAATACCCTTTATCCCGGCAGCCGCAAGCACGCCTTGGAGCATATGGATATTGCCAATCTCCATGGCTTCAACCCCATGACTACGGGCTGCCAGATCATCATCGGTGATGGCCTCAAGGGAACGGACGATGTGGAAGTGCCAGTCAAGAATGGTGAATACGTCAAGGCCGCCAAGATCGGGCGCGCTGTGATGGACGCCGATATCGTCATCAGCCTGGCCCACTTCAAAGGACATGAAATGACGGGTTTTGGCGGTGCCATCAAGAATCTGGGCATGGGCTGTGGCAGCCGCGCCGGCAAGATGGAGCAGCATTCCTCCGGCAAGTGCGTGGTCAATCCGGAGAAGTGCCGCAACTGCCATAAATGTGCCAAGGAATGTGGTTCCGATGCCATCAGCTTTGACACGGGCAAGGCTTATATCAATCCGGAACTCTGCAAGGGCTGCGGCCGCTGCATCGGGGCCTGCGGTTTCTCGGCTATCCGCAATGAGCAATGGGATGCCGGCGACCTTCTGGACAAGAAGATGGCGGAATACACCCAGGCCGTCGTGCAGGACCGTCCCTGCTTCCATATCAATCTGGCCATGGATATTTCCCCGAACTGCGACTGCCATGGGGAAAACGATGCGCCTATCCTGCCGGATATCGGCATGTTTGCTTCCTTCGATCCGGTAGCCATCGATCAGGCCAGCGCCGATGCCTGCCAGAAAGCTGCGCCCATCCGGGACAGCCAGTTAGGCGACAATCTGGCGCAGGAAGATTGGCATCATCATCATGATGTCTTCATGGATAACAATCCTAATGTGCATTGGAAAGAAACGCTGGAACATGCCGAGAAGATTGGCATGGGTACCCGTGAATATGAACTGGTGATTTTGAAATAAAGCATGAAAAAAGGGCATTGCCGTCAATGGGCAGTGCCCTTTTTGCTGTTTGGTATCCCTTAGAACATGGTGCTGAAGAGATTGCCAATCATGCCGTACTGAACGGAGGCGCTCAGTACCCGTGGGTTGGTGTAGGCCGAGGCGGTTTTGATGCTGTCGCCGAACATGTTCTGCAAGGAGGGGAACAGTTTGTCACTTTGGTTGTTGGCCTCGGTGAGATGCTGTTCTGCCTTGCCGGCAAGTCCATTGCTGCCGAGGGCGTTTTTCACGCGGTCGCCGTTTTCCGTAAGGGCTTTGGCGAGTTTGTCCTCATCCACAGACATCTTGCCCGTCTTGCTGTCCACCGTGATACCGAGCTGCTTATAAGTGTCAGCCCGATATGTGGTGTCGGCGAACGACTTGTGGAGCGATTCCATTCTCTTCCCCACACTGCTGTAATCGCTGGTGAGGTCTAAGGCATCGTTGTAGTCGGAGACCAGTTCCTTGACATTCTTGATGGCGGCTTTGAGGCCGTCACTGTAAGTCTTGGAGCCGTCTTCGGCCTCTTTGATGTCGTCCGCACTGAATTCGTAACTCATGTTCTTGACGGTCTGGGCAGATTTCTGCAAATCACCCATATAGGCTTTGAACTGAGTGTCAAAGGTGGACTTGGCCTCATTGTAGGAGTTCACAAGTCCTGCCGCGCTGCTGGAGACACCGGAAATGGCGCTCATACTGGCGAGGCTTGAGGTGGTCGAATTCGTGTAACCGGACCAAAGGCTGGCGATGGAGTCCTGAGAAGCATTGGTCTTTTTGCTCGAATAAGAAGAGCTGAAAGAATCCACCAGATTGCTCAGCGAGCTGACATTGGCCGCAGCCGTTGCATAGCTCTTGCTTTGCGCAGAACTTTTGGTGCTGTCATCCTCGGTCTTGCTGGCAGTTTTTTGTGCCGCTGTAGTGTTCTGGCTGTCTCCTTGGGCCATCTTGTACATCGTGTACGTATCCTTGGTCATTGCCGAAATGGTAGACATGATACATCCTCCTTTCCCACTGAATCTGGAAAGTGCGATACTTTCCTTATAGTTATATCGTGCAAAAGGGGCCGGAGCATAAGCGATTTTTACACTGGGAACAATTTCAATCAATAGGGATAGTTGCCCCGTATATAGGGGAATAAAAGCAATGAATTTCAAGCAATGAGCCGCTTTTCAGAAAATATTTTTTTCCAATGTTTTTCGCCAAAAATGTTTTACTTATGGGGATAAAGAGTGTAGAATAGAAACTGATGGGAAAAATATTTCCCCTGATTTAGGCCGTAGACAGGACGCCATACAGCGACTCCCTTTGGGGAGGTGTCCGTCTAAAATATAATATGTAGTAACAGAATAGGTGGGGTTTACAACATGTTAAAAAAGACGAAAATCGTTTGCACGCAGGGTCCGTCCACAGAGAAACCGGGCGTAATTGATGCACTGATTGCCAATGGCATGAACTGCGCACGCTTCAACTTCTCCCATGGTGACCACGAAGAACATCTTGGCCGTATCAATATGGTTCGTGAAGCTGCCAAGAAAGCAGGCAAGGTTATCTCTTTAATCCTCGATACCAAAGGTCCGGAAATGCGTCTGGGCGAGTTCAAAGATGGCAAGGTTATGCTCGAGAAGGGCAACCAGTTCACTCTGACTTATGACGACGTACCGGGTGACGAAACTCATGTTTCCGTAAACCACAAAGGTCTCTACACGGAAGTTAAGCCGGGTGACACCCTGCTTCTCTCCGATGGTCTCGTAGCTCTCAAAGTAGACGAAATCAAAGGCAAGGACATCGTAACGACGATCCAGAACAGCGGCAAGATGAGCACCCGCAAGCGCGTTGCTGCTCCGGGCGTATCCCTCGGCCTGCCTCCTATCTCCGAACAGGATGCTAAGGACATCATCTTCGGCTGCGAACAGGACATGGACTTCGTAGCTGCTTCCTTCATCCAGCGTCCGGATGACGTACTGGCTATCCGCAAGCTCATCGAAGAGCACAATGGCCGTATGGAAATCATTCCGAAGATCGAAAACCTCGAAGGTGTCAAGAACTTCGACGCTATCCTCGAAGTTTCCGATGGCATCATGGTTGCCCGCGGTGACCTGGGCGTAGAAGTTCCGGCTGAAGACGTTCCTCTGATCCAGAAGGAAATCATCCGCAAGTGCAACGCTGCCGGCAAGCCGGTTATCGTTGCTACCCAGATGCTCGACTCCATGGAACGCAACCCGCGTCCGACCCGCGCAGAAGTTTCCGACGTTGGTAACGCCATCCTCGATGGTACGGATGCAATCATGCTGTCCGGTGAAACGGCTTCCGGTGACTATCCGGTAGAGGCTGTTTCCACGATGAACCGCATTGCACAGCGCATGGAAAGCTCCCTGGAATACAAGGAACTCTTCGTAGAACGCGGCTTCCAGCACATGGAATCCCGTACGCGTGCCATCGCACATGCTACGGTTCAGATGGCTTATGAGCTTGATGCTCCGGCTATCATCACGCCGACCGAATCCGGCTACACCACGAAGGTTGTATCCAAGTATCGTCCGAAGGCTGCTATCGTTGCCTACACGCCGAGCGAAAAGGCTCTGCGTCAGCTGAACCTGCGCTGGGGCGTATATCCGGTTCTCGGCACCATGTGGAACGATGTGGATGAAATGATCAGCAATGCTACGGCTGCTGCTGTCAAGGAAGGTCTCGTAGAACGTGGCGACCTCACCATCATCACCTCCGGTGTGAAGGCTGGCAAGGGCAACTCCAGCTCCGTACGCGTGTACAACATCTAATGATTACCACGATGTAGTTCGCTTTACATCGTGACGGGTAAAGCCCGGCATAACTGTTTTCTCCGCTGAGACGGCTTACGCCGCCAAACGCTCCTAAAACAGTTATGCCGGGCTTTTGTGCTGTGTTGAGATGACAATCTTGAAAGTTGCTTCGCAGGCCCGCTACCATCTGCTAAAATTGCCTGTGGCAAAATTTGAACAAGGGCGTTATGTCGCGACAGGCGCGACGAAACTCTGAACGGTATATTTTGCTTGTGGCAAAATCTGAACAAGGGCGTTATGTCGCGACAGAGCGCGACGAAACTCTGAACGGTATATTTTGCTTGTGGCAAAATATACCGTTCAGAGTTATAATGAAAAAGTGCAGTTTTTGCAGATAGTTTACAGAAACAAGTGTTATGATAGGAGCCGTGGGAATGCAGGTTAGGATTTTGGCCAGTGGCAGCAAGGGCAATGCCGTCTTTGTGGAAATGGATGGCGTGCGGCTGTTGCTTGACGCTGGCATCAGCGCCACGAAAATAAAAAAAGGATTGCTGGGGATTGGCGTCGAACCTTCCTCTTTGGACGGTATCCTGATCACTCATGAGCACCGGGATCATGTGGCGGGGCTCATAACGCTTTCCAAGTGGTATCATCTGCCCATCTTTACCCGTCCCGGCACCATCGAGCATATGAAGGATCGGGCGGCTATTCCGGCAGAGTGTTTCTGCCCCATAGGCGAGCATTTTGCCATTGGGGGATTGCAGGTGGACAGCTTCAATATCTCCCATGATGCCGCGGAGCCTGTGGGCTATCGACTGAAAGGGCGCAAGAATGTGACCTTGGCCACGGATCTGGGCTTTGTGACGGCCAATGTGCAGGCGGCTCTGGAAGGGGCCGATGTGCTGATCCTGGAGGCCAATCATGATCCGGAAGTCCTGCGGCAGGGAATTTATCCCTGGCATCTGAAACGGCGCATCCTCTCCAATCGGGGGCATCTGGCGAATTCCGATGCAGCCTGGGCTTTGATCCGCATGCAGAAGCGGCCGGAAAAGGTGTTCCTGGCTCATTTGTCCGAGGAGAATAACCGGCCGGAACTGGCGGAAAACACCATACAGAAAATTTTGGCACAACAGGGTATAAATATCGATTTAACAGTGGCCAGCCAAACCGAAATGGTGAGCTGGTATTTGAACTAAATTTTGGAGGGATTTTCATGAATAAGAAGAAAACTTCACTGATGGTAGCAGCTATGCTGGCGTTGTCAGCAGTATCCTTTTCCGGCTGTTCAGCGGGGACGGCTTCGGATAACTCAGCCAGCGTCAGCGAATCGACGCAGAGTTCTCAGGCACCCCGCAATGATGTAAAATTATCCGATGCCCGGAATACGCCGGCTGTGCGGGCGGCGAAGATGGTAGGCCCCGCGGTGGTAGGCATCACCAATAAGGCTGTGGCCCGCGACTGGTTCAACAATCCGGTGGAAACCCAGGGGGTAGGTTCCGGTGTGATCTTCAAGGCCGACGGCTATATCGTGACCAATAATCATGTGGTCAGCGGAGCCAAGGAAATCATCGTCTCTTTGCCCGATGGCCGCAGCCTCAAGGGCAAGCTGATCGGCGCAGATGAACTGACAGACCTGGCAGTCGTGAAAGTGGACGCCAAGGATCTGCCCACGGCGAAATTCGGTGACTCCGACCAGATTGTGGTAGGCGAACCGGCGATTGCCATCGGCAACCCCATGGGGCTGGAGTTCCAGGGCAGTGTCACCAGCGGCGTGGTCAGTGCCGTCAATCGTACGCTGGATATCAGCGATAAGCTCGTGAAGCTGATCCAGACGGATGCGGCTATCAATCCGGGCAACTCCGGCGGTGCTTTGGTCAATGCTGATGGCGAGGTCATCGGCATCAACAGCGCTAAGCTGGCTGCCAATGGTGTGGAGGGCATGGGCTTTGCCATCCCCACCAACACGGTGCAGAGCATCATTGATGAAATCATGGACAAAGGCTATGTAGCCCGTCCGTATCTGGGCGTGTCCGTATTCGATCCGCAGACGGCCGGCCGCTATGGCTACCAGCTCAATATCGATAAGGGCGTCTATATCTTCCAGCTGACGCTGAACGGCCCCTGCGGCAAGGCAGGCCTCCAGCGCGGCGATATCATCCTCAAGGTCAACGACGAAGAAGTGAACTCCGTATCGGATCTGCGGGCCAAGGTTGCTGCGCACAAGGTAGGCGATACGGTGAAGGTCACCTTCGACCGCAATGGTGCCAGCCGCAATGTGGATGTGGTCCTCGAAGAGATGCCGCAGGATAATCGCTGATGAAGATCACCATTGTCTGTGCAGGCAAAATCAAGGAAAAATATCTCACGGCAGGCATAGCCGAATTCATGAAGCGCCTGAAACCCTTCGCCCAGGTGGAAATCCGGGAAATCCACGAAGAGAAGATGCCGGATAACCCCTCGGCGGCGGAGAAGGAGCAGGTGCTGATAAAAGAAGGGGAAAAGCTGCTGAAGCTGGTGCCGGAGGGCAGCTACCTTTTCGTGCTGGACGTATTCGGCAAAGAGAAGTCCTCGGAGGAACTGGCCTCCAGCATCGACAAGCTGGGCCTGTCCGGCCGCAGCAATATCACCTTCCTGATCGGCGGGGCCTTCGGCCTGTCACCGGCAGTAAGGAAAGCTGCTGATGAACTGCTGAGCTTTTCGCGGATGACCTTTACCCATCAGATGGTAAGGCTCCTGTTAGTGGAACAGATTTACCGCGCGTTCAAGATCAACCGCGGAGAAAAATATCATTGGTGATATAAAGGGTGGCTGGTTTGCAAAATGATGTAAACCAGCCACCCTTGTGGTATAATGGAAACATAAATTTACGGCAAGGAGCGGTGGGAATGCGTAATATATGTGGCCTGTTGGCTTTGATTTTTGGCATGGGCGGGATCTATGCCCTGACGCATGAAGCAGGTTGGGCCGGTTTGGCGATGATGGCGGCTATGGGCATCAGCCTGTACAATGGGCAGCGTCCCCAAAAGCAGATACGGAAGCTGGATGTCAGCCAGCTGGCTGAGATGCAGGCAGCTGCGGCGCTGGAGGATTGGGAAAAAGCCCGGCTGGATTATGACCGGGTGGAGACTGCCCGGCGGAAGATCCGGGACAGCCAATTGAGTCAGCAGCTGGCTTTGATGCAGCAGGAAGCCGCCAGATTATTGAATTATGTGGAAAAACATCCGGAGCGCATCGCGGCGGCTAACCGCTTTATCCATTATTATCAGGATCGGGCAGCTGGCCTTTGCGAACAGTATATGGAGCTCGAGGATACGAAGCTCGAGACCAGTCAGGTTCGCCAGGTGAAAGCTCAGCTCAAGGAAACGCTGGTCAGCTTTGATGAAGCCTACAATGCAGAGTTTACCAAGATCATCAACAATCAGCTGTTGGATATGGAAGCGGAACTCACGGTGATGAAGCAGTCACTGGAAGCTGAAGGCATTCACGATAACGCGCAGAAACGGACAGGGGAACCGGTAGAGATCAATGTTCAGGGTGGCCCGCCATCTACTGGCATTGGCCGGAAAAAAACCCCGAAACGGAGCGGCGCGGTCACGAAAGTGGGGCAGCGGGGGTTGGAAAACGTCCGGGAAAAGATCGCCACGCCGGATAATCTGCGCAAGTCTGTACTGATGCAGAAGCTCATCATGAGCGCGCTGGCCATTGTGCTGGGGGCTTTGGGGGCGCATAAATTCTATCAGGGCAAGACCAAGTGGGGCATCGCCTATGTGGTTTTGTTTTGGACCTTGATACCCACCTTTGTATCCATAGTGGAGGGTATACGTTATTTCTTTATGCCGGTTGATGATTTCTATGAACAATACTATCGCTAAGCGGGAGGGCTGACCATGGAAGTAAAATTAGAAGATTTGATGAAGGCTAAGACGAATATTGCCAGCGCTGATGTGACACCGGCGGAGCTGCCGTCCACGGAAGTGATGACGGCCCAGGTGGAACAGGCGGTAAGTTCCCTGAGTCCGGAGGAGCGGGCTCAGGTGGAGAAGATCAAAGACGAGCTGGACCTTACCGATTCCACGGCGATCCTGCGCTTTGGGGCACCGGCCCAGCAGAAGATTGCCGCGTTCTCTGACAATGTCTTATCCCAGGTGCGCACCAAGGACAGCGGCCCGGTAGGGGAGTTGCTGGGGACTTTGGTCAAACAGGTACGGGAATTTGAACCGGAGGAGAACAAGAGCTTCCTGACCAAGATTCCGCTGGTGGGCAGCCTCGTGAAAAAGGGCGAAGATATCAAACTGGGCTATGACAAGCTTTCCACGCAGGTGGAGCGCATTCAGGGCAGCTTAGAGCAGGCCAAGCTCAAGATGATGAAGGATGTGGCCCTGTTTGACAAGCTATATGCGGAAAATCTCAGCTATTTCAAGCAGCTGCAGCTCTATATCCAGGCCGGTGAAGAAAAACTTACGGAAATGCGGGAGAGCACTCTGCCAAAACTCCGCCAGCAGGCTGCGGAATCCGGTGATCCCATGGCGGTGCAGGTGGTTTCCGACTTTGAAGCCAGCGTTAACCGCTTTGAGAAAAAGGTCCACGACCTCAAGATCAGCAAGACCATCGCCATCCAGTCGGCACCGCAGATCCGCCTGATCCAGAATAACGACAAGGCGCTGATTGACCGGGTGCAGACGGCTATCTACAGCACGATTCCGCTCTGGAAAAACCAGCTGGTCATTGCGCTGGGACTGCAGGCTCAGCAGGAAGTCCTGCGCATGCAACAGGCGGTCAGCAATACCACCAATGAGCTGCTGCGCCGCAATGCGGAGCTCCTGCAGCAGAACAGCATCGAGACGGCACAGGAGAACGAGCGCAGCATCGTGGATATCGAAACGGTGCGGGAGGTCAATGAACGGCTGATCAACACCATTGAAGAGACCATTAAGATCCAGCAGAATGGCCGGGCCAAGCGGCAGGCCGCTGAGGCGGAACTGGTGCAGATCGAAGGCAGACTCAAGGAGGCTCTGCTGAAAAACAGCGGCAGGCAGGAGGTTCATTAAGCAATGAAGAAAGAACGCCGGGAAATACAACGGCGGGCAAGTTTTTTGGCATTTTTGATGCTGGGGCTGTTGGTACTGACGCTGGGGCGTTATGCCTGGTTGCAGCTGGTGCAGGGCAATTCTCTGGGAGAACGCATGAAAGCCCAGGTCGGGCAGGATTATGCCATTCAGTCGCCCCGGGGAACGATCTTGGACCGCAATGGGCGGGAAATGGCTGTAAGCACCATGACCAAATCCCTCTATATCGATCCTTCCCATGTGGAGAATCCGCAGGAAGTGGCGGAGAATCTGGCACCGCTCATCGGCAAGAGCGAACAGGAGATACTGGATGATATCGCTGTGGGCGGCGGCTTTGTCTGGGTGAAGCGGCGCATGGAGCAGTCGGAATACGAAGCGGTGCGGCAGCTGATCAAGGACAAGAATTATATTTCCTGCATGAATTTCCGGGATGAGGCCAAGCGCTACTATCCTAATGATGCCCTGGCCGCCAATGTGCTGGGCTTCATCGGCACCGATGACAAGGGGCTGGACGGCGTGGAACAGGCCCTTGATCCCTTGCTGAAGGGCGAGGTCAAGGAAACCTATATCACCACCGACCAGCAGGCGCGTCCCATTCTGGATTCTATCTTCTCCAATAAGCGCCGCTATATGGGGGATGCCTGCAAGACGGTAGAGCTGACCATTGACAGCGGCATCCAGTTTATCGTGGAACAGGAACTGGACCGGGCTATTGCGGAGAATAATCCCAAGGCAATCACCTGCATCGTGATGGACCCCAAGTCCGGGGAAGTTTTGGCTATGGCCTCCCGTCCCTCCTATAATCCGAATAAGTTCTGGGAGTATTCGCCGGAGCTGTGGAAGAACCGGGCAGTGTCCTTTATCTATGAGCCGGGCTCCACCTTCAAGTCTGTGGTGGCAGGCGCTGCCCTGCAGGAAAAGGTGGTCAGCCCCAATCAGGTATTTGTGGATCCCGGTTATGTCATGGTATCCGGACGGCGTATCCAGAATTGGAATGGCGAAAGCTTTGGTACCGTCACCTTTACGGACGTGGTGAAGCAGTCCTTGAACACGGGCTTTGCCCAGGTGGGCTTGCGCCTCGGGGCAGAAAAGCTCATGAAGTACGCCAAGGCCTTCGGCTTTGGTGAACCCACAGGCATTGACCTGCCCGGTGAGGAAAGCGGCATTCTCTTCAAGCCTGAGGACATGCGGGATTCGGATATGGCGACCACGGCCATTGGACAGAGTATCGCCGTGACGCCTTTGCAGCTGGTTACGGCTGTGTCGGCCATCGCCAACGACGGCGTGCTGCTGAAGCCCCATATCGTCAAGTCCATACGCAATGCCGATGGCAGCATCTATGAGGAACGCAGCAAGACGGAAGTCCGGCGTGTCATTGACTCGGCTACGGATAAAACCCTGATGGGGCTGCTGGAACAGGTCGTGACCAGCGGCGGCGGCGCCAAGGCACAGGTCAAGGGGTATCGTATCGGTGGTAAGACCGGTACGGCCCAGAAGATCCGGGAGGACGGCAGTGGCTATATGGATGGCCGTTATATTGCCTCCTTCTGCGGTTTTGCCCCGGTAGAAGATCCTCAGTTGGTGGTTTTGGTGGTTATCGACGATCCGGGCACGGGTAATTTTTATGGCGGTCAGATCGCAGCACCGGTGGCCGGCCGGATTTTTTCCCAGCTTTTCCGTCATCTGCACATCGAGCCTTCCAGCGATCCCTTTGCCGGCATGGAACCAGCGGAGAAAAAACAGCCGGTGCACAAGCCGGCCAGACCGTTTACGGGGGAAGTCCCCGAAGGTAAGGTCGTTGTACCGGATTTCAAGGGCAAGAGCCTGCGGGAGGCTGCGGGCCTGGCTGCGGATAAAGGGCTGTCCTTCCAAAGTGAAGGCTCTGGCTATGCAACGGGGCAGAGTATCGAGGTGAATACGCTGGTTGATGGCGGTACCACTATCACGGTGTATTTTGAACCCGGTTGAGAAACAGAAATTGAACAAGGGGTATGGGGATGCTGAGAAAAAATCGTCAGGACATTCTGGCAGGCTTGCGGGAGAACCTGAATAAGGGAAAGATCCTGACAGGTCTGGGAACAGGCATGGAGGAAATCCTTCAACGCATTGACAAGACCAATGTGGATTTTGTCGCGCTTTACCATACCGGCCGTTTGCAGCAGGCTGGACGCAATCTGATGTCCAGCCTGCTGTCCTATGATGATGCCAATTCGCTCATGCAGGCGAAGGGCGAGGACATATTGCCGGAGGTGAAGAAAACGCCGCTGATTGCCGGTGTCTGTGGTACCGATCCGTTCCGGAAGATGGATATGTTCATTGCCCAGCTGAAAGAGCAGGGATTCAACGGTGTGCAGAACTTTCCCACCGTAGGGATCATCGATGGCCGCTTCCGGGCCAATCTGGAAGGGACAGACCTGGGCTATCAGCTGGAAGTGGATATGATTCGGGAAGCGCATGAACTGGATATGTTTACCTGCCCGTTCGTATTTGATGTGGAGCAGGGCCGGGCGATGACGGAAGCCGGTGCTGATGTGCTGGTCATCCATCTCGGCATTGTGACCAAGGCGATGCTGAATGCGGGGAATGTCCCACCGCTGGCAGATTGCTGTGCGTTGGCAGAAAAAATCATGCAGGAGTGCAAGCGTATCCGGCCCGAGGTGATCACCCTTTGCTGTGGGCAAAGGATGGCTGCGGCTGAGGATGCAGCTTATATATTGGAATGCGTTCCCGATCTGGATGGATTTTTCAGTTTTTATCCGCTGAAGGGCGAGGACACGGAGCGGAATTTGCAGGCCAGGGTGAAATCCTATAAGGTGCTGGATAAGATGAAGGCGTTTATGGCCAGAAAACGAGGAGCTATGGGCGATGGCAGATTATGATAAAAGCTATATCCTGCGCCGCCTGCGGGCGGAGGTCAACGTCGGCGGCCATATCATTGGTGCGGCGGTAGGTTCAGGCATGACCGCGAAACTGGCGGCTATGGGAGGTGCGGATATCCTGCTGGCACTTTCCGCGGGGAAATACCGCATCATGGGGCGTAGTTCCCTGAGCAGTTATTTTTGCTATGGCAACAGCAATAAGATGGTCATGGAGATGGGCAAGCGGGAAATCTTTCCCGTGGTACAGGATGTACCTCTGTTGTTTGGTCTGATGGCCAGTGATCCCTATCTGAAATTGTATGATTATCTGAAACGGATCAAGGAGAGCGGTTTTGCCGGTGTTGTAAATTCCCCCACTTTGGCGTTGGTGGATGGCAGTTTTCGGGAAGCGTTGGAAGAAGAAGGCAGTTCCTATGAGCGGGAGGTAGCGGCAATCAATCTGGCCAATCAGCTGGATCTTTTGACCATGGCGTTTGTGACCTCTGTGGAAGAGGCCGATAAAATGTTGGCGGTGGGAGCTGACATCATCTGTGTGCATATGGGACTCACCGCCGGCGGCCTTTTGGGTGCTAAGCGTCATCTGACCATCAGCGAGGCCCGGGGGATCGCGCAGGATATTTTTGATTTATGCAAGGCGAAGAATCCGGAGTGCCTGCGCATGGTCTATGCCGGCCCGGCTAATACGCTGATGGATATGCAGTACATCTACCGCAATTCGGATTGTCAGGGGTACATCGGCGGTTCGACGTTTGACCGTATTCCTATGGAAAAATCCGTCTATGATACCGTGAGCTCCTTCAAGCAGTACTGCAGTCCGGAAGCTATCGGCACACTGCGGGACCGCAAATGGGGCGGCAATCAATTGGTGGATTCCATGCGCCGCTATATCGAAGAACACTATATGGATGATGTGAAGCTGGGCGATCTGGCCCTGGTGGCACATATGTCAGCTTCTTATATGGGGGGGCGTTTCAAGAAGGAGACGGGTATCAGCTTCACGGACTATCTGTTGCAGTTCCGCATGGGCAAGGCCAAGGCTTTGCTGAAAAACGACAAGAACCTGCAATGCAAGGAAGTGGCTGCGCAGGTGGGCTATAGCGACTATGTGCAGTTTTCCAAGATGTTCCGCAAGCATGTGGGGATTTCCCCGCGGGAATATCAAGGAATTGCAGATTAAAAATAAGATACATCCATAAAATAAAAGTTGTGTTTATACGTATGATAAATGCTATAAACACAACTTTTTTGTTGTGAAAATTTGAGAAATAAATTTTAAACACAAGCAAAAAGATGATAAACACATTTACTATAAAATGTAAATCGATTAAAATAATAAGTAACAAGTAAGAAAACAAGCTGCGGGAGGTAAAATGTGGTATGGAACGGCTGAATTATGAGGTATTGGAGAAAACTGGCTATCCGGGATATATCCTGAAAGAAGCGCCAGTGAAGATGCTGCAGTTTGGCGAGGGCAATTTCCTGCGGGCCTTTGTGGATTACTTTTTTGATGTGGCCAATGAGAAAGCCGCTTGGCACGGCAAGGCCATATTGACTCAGCCACGGGGCAAGGGCAAGGACAAGGTATTCAACGAACAGGAAGGTCTCTATACCCTTTATATCCGGGGCAATGAAAATGGCCAGAAGGTAGATGAACGAAGGGTGATTTCCTTGGTGGAAAAATGTTATAACCCCCTGGAACATTTTGATAAACTGCTGGAAGTTGCCTGCCTGGATACCCTGGAATATATCACCAGTAACACCACGGAAGCTGGTATTGTCTATGATCCAACTGCAAAGTTGACGGACGTACCCCCAGCCAGCTTCCCGGCAAAACTGGCTAAACTCTTGTATGCACGCTATCAGGCAGGAAAGAAAGGTTTGATCATCCTGTCCTGTGAACTGATTGATCATAATGGCCGGGAACTGCAGAAAATCGTCCTGCAGCATGCCCGGGACTGGCAGCTGGGCGAAGGTTTCGTCCGCTGGATTGAAGAGGAGAACCTGTTCTGTTCCACGCTGGTGGACCGTATCGTTCCCGGTGAGATCCGGGATGCTGGTGAGATTGCGGCGCTGAATCAGATCAATGGTTATGAAGATAGATTGATGGATGTAGGTGAGGTCTTCGGCGTCTGGTATATTGAAGGGCCGAAGGAATTGGAGGACAGGCTCCCCTTCAAGCGGGCTGGACTGAATGTCCATGTGGTGCCGGATATCGCACCATACAAGAAGCGGAAGGTGCGCATCCTGAATGGCGCCCATACAGGCTTTGCCCTGGGCAGTTTCCTCGCAGGCAAGGATATCGTCAGGGATTGCATGAACGATGATGTGATCCGGGCGTTCATGAATCACATGCTCTATGAGGAAGTGATTCCCATCCTGCCGTTGGATCAGCAGGATTGTGAAAAATTTGCCGCTTCTGTGGCCGACCGGTTCAACAATCCGTTCATGGAACATCAGCTTCTCAGTATTGCCCTGAATTCCACGGCTAAGTGGAAGGCGAGAGATATGGGCTCGCTGCTGGAATACCGGAAGAAGTTTGGCAAGCTGCCCAAAAGCCTCGTGATGACGCTGGCGGCGTATATCGCCTTCTATTCCACTGATATTCAGGCACGGCAGGAAAAAGCACTTCTGTGCCGGCGCCCTCAGGGAGATATCTATCCGGTGCAGGATGATGACTGGGTACTGGATTTCTATTATGAGCATCGTCATAGCGATGATGCAGTCCTGGTCCATGATGTGCTGGCTTACGAAAAGATGTGGGGCTGCGATCTGACGCAGCTGCCTGGACTGGAAATGCAGGTGCTGAAGGATTTGCAGCTGATTCGCCAGAAAGGCACGAAGAAAGCCTTTGCCAGTTGTTTGTTGGCATGTGCCTGAAAGGATTGGATATGGATAGGATAAAAGCAGTGCGCATCGCCGCAGAAGATAATGTGGCGGTGGCACTGACCAAGATAGATACAGGGGAATGCCTGCAGGTGGGGGATGTGGAAGTTACCGCCTGTGAGGAAATTCCCCAGGGACATAAGATTGCGTTGCAGTCTGTGGCAGAAAACGAGAACATCATCAAATACGGGTATCCCATCGGACATGCAGCCCAGGACATCAGTCCGGGCTGCTGGGTACATACCCATAACTTGCGGACTAATCTCAAGGGAGAAATAGAATACGTTTACCATCCGGCGGTGCATGATCTGCCAGAGCAGCCAGCCCGGGAGTTTGCCGGGTATCTGAGACCAGATGGCCGGGCGGGTATCCGCAATGAGATCTGGATCATCCCCACAGTGGGCTGTGTCAATGATGTAGTGCTGAAGCTGGCGCGGGATAATCAGGATCTGTTGGGTGAACATATCGACGGCATCCATGCCTTCACGCATCCCTTTGGCTGCAGCCAGACCGGTGCGGACCATGCTCAGACCAGAAAGCTTCTGGCGGCTTTGGTCAATCACCCCAATGCCGGTGGTGTGCTGGTGGTGCACTTAGGTTGTGAGAACTGCACCCATGAACAGTTTGTGGAAGAATTGGGGGCTTTTGATCCGGAGCGGGTAAGGTTCCTCAACTGCCAGCAGGCAGAAGATGAATTGGTTGCCGGACGTCAGCTCCTGCAGGAACTTACAGCTTATGCCAGCAGGTTCAGACGGCAGTCTCTGCCAGCCAGCAAACTGGTGGTGGGGCTGAAGTGCGGAGCCTCTGATGGGCTTTCGGGAATCACCGCCAACCCCACGGTCGGCAGGTTCAGCGACCTGCTGCTGAGTCAGGGCGGCAGCACCATCCTGACCGAGGTGCCGGAGATGTTCGGTGCCGAAGGCATCCTTCTGGGCAGGTGCCGCAATCGGCAGTTGTTTGACAAGGCGGCGGCCATGCTCAATGGCTTCAAGGATTACTTCCTTTCCCATCATGAGGTGGTCTACGACAATCCCAGCCCCGGCAACAAGCAGGGGGGCATCACCACACTGGAAGACAAGAGTTGTGGCTGTGTCCAAAAGGGAGGTACGGCGCCCATTGAAGATGTGCTGGGGTACGGGGAGCAGGTAAAGAAGCAAGGTTTGAACTTGCTCTATGGGCCGGGCAATGATCTGGTATCCAGCACGGCTTTGGCTGCGGCCGGCGCCGCCCTGATTCTCTTCACTACGGGGCGGGGAACGCCCTTTGGTTCACCGGTACCCACCGTGAAGATTGCTACCAACAGCCGCCTGGCCCAGCATAAACCGCATTGGATTGACTTCAATGCCGGTACGGTGGCGGAAGGCGAAGCGTTGGACACGGCTGGTGGGCGCTTGCTGGACAAAGTCCTGCAGGTGGCCGGTGGCGAACTGACCTGCAATGAGAAAAACGGCTATCGCCAGATTTCCATATTCAAAGATGGTGTTGTTTTATAGGAAGGACTGATTTTCCGTTATGAAGGCTTTTATGGGGAAAGATTTTATGCTTCGCAATCAGACAGGGCAGAGGTTATATGAAGAATATGCCCGGGAACTGCCATTGGTTGACTATCATTGCCATATCTCACCCAAAGAGATTTTTGAGGACCGTCGCTTTGACAATATCGCGCAGATCTGGCTGGGCGGGCGCAATGATGATGGCACTTACTTCGGTGACCATTATAAATGGCGGGTGATGCGCACGAATGGCGTACCCGAGGACATGGTCACTGGCGGAGCTGATCCCTATGAGAAGTTCGCAGCTTTCACGAAAGCCTTAGAAATGGCCATCGGCAATCCCATGTATCACTGGTGCAATCTGGAACTGCATAAGTATTTTGGCGTGACGGAACCCTTGACCGAAGCCAATATGAAGGCGGTCTGGGATAAGGCTAACGATATGCTGCAGCATGATCCGGATATGTCCGTGCGGGGGCTGATCCGGCAGTCCAAGGTGGACTATATCGGCACCACAGATGATCCCATTGACAGCCTGGAGTGGCATGAGAAGCTGGCTGCAGATGAAACAGTTGATTTCAAGGTCTGCCCCTCCTTCCGGCCGGATAAAGCTGTCAATATCCATAAAGAGGGTTTCCGCGAGTATATGGAAAAACTGGCGGCCAGCGTGGGCAAGGAAAAATTAGCCTCCATTGAGGATGTGCTGGCGGCCCTTACGGAACGGATCGCTTATTTCAAGAAGCACGGCTGTCGGGCCAGCGATCATGGCCTTGACTATGTGATGTTTAATCATCAGGGACTGGAAGCTGCGGATAAGGCCTATAAAAAAGCCCTTAATGGCGAAGTGCTCACAACGGCAGAGGCCGAGGCCTATCAGACCGAAGTGCTGCTGCATCTGGCCCGGGAATATCATAAAGAGCAGATCGTGATGGAAATCCATTATTCCTGCAGCCGCGACAACAATGAAAAGATGTTTGCCCTGCAGGGGCCGGACACGGGCTTTGACATGATTGCCCAGACCAGCTGCATCGGTAATCTGGCAAGATTCATGAGTGAGCTTTACAAGGAAGGGAACCTTCCGCAGATGATCCTGTTCTCGCTGGACAGCACGGATTTTGACCGGATAGCTTCGCTGATGGGCTGCTTCCAGTCCGAGGAAATGCCCGGCAAGATCCAGATGGGGTCGGCCTGGTGGTTCCTCGATACCAAGGACGGCATGGAAAAGCAGATGCGCTCGCTGGCCCGGCTTTCCCTGCTGGGGAATTTTGTCGGCATGCTGACGGATTCCCGGTCGTTCCTGTCCTATACCCGTCATGATTACTTCCGGCGCATCCTGTGCAATATCATTGGTGACTGGGTAGAACACGGTGAGTATCCCTGCCATGAAGCATCTTTGCAGAAGATTGTGGAAGGCATCAGCTATAAAAACGCAGTCCGTTACTTCCATATTTAGGAGCGGCATGTAAAGGAAAGGAATTAGAGAGAATGAAAGAGATATTCAAACAATTCAAGGAGATTGGGATTATCCCGGTGGTGGTCATGGAAGATGCACAGTATGCAGAACAGCTGGCCGATGTCCTCTGCGATAACGGTCTGCCCTGTGCGGAGGTCACCTTCCGTACGGCGGCTGCTGCCGAGGTGATTTCCCGCATGGCAAAACATCGTCCGGAACTTCTGGTGGGGGCGGGCACTGTGCTCACCACGCAGGAAGCAGATCTGGCCATCGCCGCGGGGGCAAAGTTCATCGTCAGCCCCGGCCTTAACCCCGAAGTGGTCCGGTACTGTCAGGCCAAGGGGATGCCGGTAGCTCCGGGAACCCAGACGCCCAGCGAAATGGAACAGGCCATCGGCCTGGGGCTGGATTTCGTGAAATTCTTCCCGGCGGAACCGGCTGGCGGCCTCAAGATGATCAAGGCGGTGGCTGCGCCCTACGGTCAGCTGGTCTTTATGCCGACAGGCGGCCTTACGCCAGAAAATGTCCGCGCTTATCTGGCTGATGAGAAAATCCTCGCTTGCGGCGGCAGTTGGATGGTCAAACAGCAGATGATGGCAGACGGTGATTGGGAAGGCATTGCCAAGCTCGTCCGCGAGGCTGCTGCGATTGTCAAAGAGGTAAGAGGTCGTGGCAAGCAGGCTGTCAATAGCTTGTATCGGAAAGATAAATCAGACTATTTAAATAAGCGTAAATTGAAGATTTCTTGATTAGGAAATGGAAATGAGGTCATAAACGTGGCGTTTTCCTGGAATCAAAAACTTTATGAGGAAATCCTGGCTAAGTTCAGAGCGCCTTTGCCCCGTGTCAGGTTCTGCCGGATCACGGACAGCAGATATCAGGAGCTCTGGCGTTCCGTGGAGGAAATCTACTATGAGCATCCGCTGGGCCCTTACAAGGGCAGCAAGGCGGAGCTCAAGGAAGATCTGTCGTACCGGGAGGAAAGATTGTTAGAGCGGCGCCGGCATGTGCTGTTCCATGGTCAGGCCATCCAGCAGGCCATTGATGATATGGCGCAGGCGGGCGGCGGTCGGGTGGAAATCCCGGCAGGCATCTGGTATACCGGTGCACTGGAGCTCAAATCGCATGTGGAGCTGCATCTGGTGGCTGGTGCCAGGCTCTGCTTCATCCGCAACAAGAGCAATGTATTCTATCCCCTGCGCTATACTCGCTGGGAAGGCGTGGAATGCATGAACTTTTCGCCGTTCATCTATGCGGAGGGCGCAGAGGACATCAGCATCACGGGACAGGGCACGCTGGACGGGCAGGCCGATGAATTCAACTGGATGCCCTGGAAATTCGGCTACTTCGGCGAGCCGGATCAGGAGGAGCAAAGACAGCGTCTTTTCCGGGCTGGAGCAGAGGGAATTCCTGTTCAGCAGCGCATTTTTGCCGATGATGTATCCACCCTGCGGCCGCCTTTCATCCAGTTTTACAACAGCAAGGATATCCGCATCATGGGCGTGCATATCGTCAATTCACCCTTTTGGGAGATCAATCCGGTGCTCTGCGAGAACGTCTGGATCAAGGGAGTACACATTGAGACGGATCTCTACAACAACGATGGCATCGATCCGGAATCCAGCCGCAATGTGCTGATCGAGGATTGCTACTTCCTCACGGGGGATGACTGCATTGCCATCAAATCCGGGCGCAATGAGGATGGGCGCCGTATCGGCGTGCCGACGGCCAATGTAATCATCCGCCATAACCGCTTTGCCAATGGCCATGGCGGCATCACCTTGGGCAGTGAGATTTCCGGCGGGGTGCATGATGTGTTTGCGACAGGCAACCATTTCGACAGTCCCAACCTCGATTATCCCATTCGCTTCAAGACTAATGCCATGCGGGGCGGCACGCTGGAAAATGTCTACGTGAAGGACAGCGTGGTCAACAAGGCACGGCTGGCGGTGGTGCATGCGGATTTCTTTTACGAGGAAGGCCATGCAGGAGAAAACCTTCCGCAGCTGGATAATATCACGCTGGATGGCTTCTGGACCGCAGAGGGCGGCAGTATTGATGCGAAATACGCCTTTTATCTCAAGGGCTTTGCTGATGCCCTCATTGAAAACGTCACCTTCCGGGATATGAAGCTGGAAGGGGTGAAAGGTGAGGCGGTCTTAGAAAATATCCATGCGCTGGCCTTTGAGAATGTGACCATTAATGGAAAACGCCAGCCGGACCGGCTGGTGGATGTTGGCTCTGACGGGCAGATCGGATAAGAGCCGGACTTTTAACTGTGTTAGGAGGATCAAGATGGAAGCAAGAAAAGTAACCTGGTGGAATGTGCTGGGCTATGCCTGTTTGAATTTCCTCGGTGGCGGTACGCAGGCACTCAGTTCCGCTTTCCTGATGTTGTTCTACACCATGTATTGCGATATTCCCGCCGTGCAGGCAGGTCTTATCTTTACCATTGCCAGATGTATCGATGCCGTGGGCAATCCGGTGATGGGCTATATCAGCGATAACTTTGGCCGTACCCGCTTGGGCAAGCGCTTCGGGCGGCGCAAGTTCTTTATCCTGACCGGTATCCCCTTGGTGCTTATCACCTATCCAATCCTTTGGACGCCGGGCCATAGTTTTGAATTCTATGTGGCTGCCAACATCATCTATGAGATCGTCTTTACCAGTGTGATGGTTCCGGGGCCGACGCTGCCGGCAGAAATGACGCAGGTCGCAGCCGAAAAGACCAAGCTGGTTTCGGCCAAGCAGTATTGCGGCACCTTTGCCAGCACCATTGCCCTGCTGTTCCCGGCCTTCTTCTTCCAGCGTTTCGGAGAAGGCAATCTCGATGCTTTCTTCTATACTGGCCTTACCTATGCTGTGGTAGTTTCCATCTCCTTAGCCGTTATGTATGTACTGACCTATGAACGTGCGCCCGAGGACATCCACTATACGGAAGAGATGGGTTCAGTATCCCATGTGCTGCGCAAATTGGTCAATGACGTGTTCGCTTCCATGCGCATCCGGGCCTTCCGCCTCCATGCCGGCATGATGCTCTTTATCGGCATCTACAAGAATCTGGCTGCGGGTGTTTTCACTTATTATGTGGTTTACGCCCTGTCTCTGTCGGTCAGTGCGACTTCCATCATCACGAGTTTTGCGACATTGGTATCCTTTATCGCGCTGGCAATCTTCATCACCATCTGCTATCGTCGTGGTGGCCCGTTCGCCTTCAAGGTGGTAGGCGTCATCGTGACGGCTTCGCTGGCCGGTTATTATATCCTGTTCCAGAATCAGTCCAGCATGACTGAAGAGGCCGTGATCGTCTGGCTGACGGTGCTGGCCATCATCAACAACGTGGGCAAGGCTGGTGCAGACTATATCCCGGTATTTCAGCTTCCCTTCATGGCCGATATTGATGAAGCGGTTACCATGGAACGCCGCGAGGGTATCTTCACAGGTGTAAATGGCCTGCTGTCCAAGCTGGCTTCGGCTGCGGAAGGTTTCCTGCTGGGCGTAGGGCTGGCCCTCTTCGGTTTTGAAAAGGGCGCCGGCCAGCAGACGGCAATGGCTATTGATGGCGTGCTGGTCATGACCATCGTGGTACCAATCGTTCTCTGCGGCATCGTTTATCTGATTTCCCGCAATCTGACGCTGACCAAGGAAAACCATAAGCTCCTCGTGGATGAGGTACATCGCATCCGTTCGGGCGGCAGCATGGCCGATGTGACGCCGGAAACGCGCAAGGCCGTGGAATCCCTGACGGGCTGGAAGTATGAGCAGTGCTTCGGTCATAACGATCTGATGCGTGTCCATGATGAACCTGCAGGTGTTCATTCGCACTGAATTTACTTTATAATTTTTGCAATATTTAGGAGAGAACGAAGAAAATGAAAAAATATTCACAGTGGATGGCTGATTCCGTTATCCAGCGCAAGACCGACCTGACAAGTTACTGGGCTTATGAATTTGGCCTGACGCTGGACGGCATTGCGGAGGTCTGGCATCAGACCGGCGAGCGGAAATACTTTGACTACATCAAGTCCTGCATGGATACGTTTATCGGGGAGGATGGCAGTATCCGGGGGTATGATGTGAAAGAGTACAACATCGACCATCTCAACAACGGCAAGATTCTGCTGACCATCTATAAGGAAACTCATGAAGAAAAGTATCGCAAGGCTTTGGAACTCTTGCGCAGCCAGATTGAGCATCATCCCCGCACAAAGGAAGGGGTGTTCTGGCATAAGGAAATCTATCCAGAGCAGATCTGGCTGGATGGCCTCTATATGGGGGCAACATTCTATGCCAAATACGTCAGTGAGTTCAGCCGCAGCATGGAGGAATATGATGATATTGCCCGGCAGTTTATCATCGCCCGTAAGCATACGCTCGATGAGCAGACAGGGCTTCTCTATCACGCCTATGACGATGCCCGCCAGCAGCCTTGGGCCAACAAGCTGACCGGCCTGTCCAAGCATTTCTGGGCACGTTCCATTGGCTGGTACTGCATGGCGCTGGTGGATACGCTGGCAGAATTGCCGGCTGACAATCAGTATAAGCCGGATCTCATTCAGATTCTCAACGACACGATGCAGGCGTTAATCAAAGTGGCCAGCCCCCAGTCCCATGTCTGGTATCAGGTGCCGGACTGCGGCGACCGCAAGGGCAACTATGTGGAGGCTTCGGGTTCGTCCATGATCGCTTACGCTCTGTTCAAGGGTGTGCGCATGGGCTGGCTGCCGGAGAGCATGCGGGAATTTGCGAAACTCTCCTATCATGGGCTCATTGATGAATTCATCACCGAAACGCCCATGGGCACCATCTGCCTCAATAAGATCTGCTTCGTTGCCGGGCTGGGCGGCCAGCCCACCAAGGCTTACGGCGAGCGGGATGGTTCATTTGCCTACTATATCAGTGAACCTATTGTGACCAATGAACCCAAGGGATTGGGCCCCTTCATCCTGGCGGCTGCGGAATATGAGCGCCTTTGAACGTGGAAAAGGATTTAGTAAATAGTTGGCTGTTGATTTTTCGTATTGTGTGTCCTTAGGAGTGAAAACGAAACGATGATAAAACAGAAGATGCTTTTAGGTCTAGTCAGTGCAGCATTTTTAGGTATGGGCAGCCTGCCCGGTGCGGCCGAAGCCGCCGATAATCCCTTTGCCAGTGTGCCGCCGGACAGCGGCTATTATGATGATGTGGATGCGCTGGTCAACAACGGTCTGATCTATGGCTATGAGAAAGGCGAATTCAAGAAGACGCGCATCATCAGCCGCATGGAGATGGCCATCTTCACGGCCAAGGCCATGAGTGCCATGGACCGGGCCGGGGCTGAGGATGCCCAGCGCATCCAGCGCTTGATCAAGGAGTTTTCCGGGGAACTTTCCGATATGCATGTGAAGGTGCCGGGCGTAGCGGCAAAGAAGGAAGAATCCAAGGCAGCCAGTGGACCAAAGATCAAGCAGATGCCCAAGAACTTCAGCCTGACGGGCCTGATCCGCCTGCGTGATGACTGGGGACACAACAAGAATGCCGATGGCAAGGATGATACCTTCGGTGGAACGAAGAACCATCAGCTGCTCTGGCAGATGTTCACGAAATTTGATATCGGTGCTGGCTGGACTGGTGAGATCGACTTCCTCGGCGCCAAAGATGGCGATGGTGATTCCCGTACGACCGGTGAGAACACCAGCGGCACTGCCGATATCAACAAGGCCTTCGTGACCGGCCCGCTGGCAGGCGGTTCCGTGCGTGTCGGCCGCGTAAAGGGCTCCACGGTTTATGGCGATTCCATGATCATGGGGCAGTATTATCAGGGCATCGACTATACCCGCAAATTTGGCAAATGGAAGGCCGGGGCTACCTGGGGCAAGGTAGATTATAATACTTCAAGATGGAGCGGTGACACTGAGAAAGTCAATACGACATATTATGATAAAGATGGAAAGGCCCATTATGGATATAAGGCAGAACGGGGCGTTTCAGGTTCAGATATGAATCCGGACGGTCTGGGTGTTAATATGACACAGATACAGACTTCTTATCAGGCCAGCAAGGACTTTGCCTGGAATATGGGTTTCTGGCATCTGACAGCCCGGGGCAGCGGCAATTACCGCAGCAGCAAGGATATTGCGCTGGGTAAGGCTTCCACGCACTATAATGATCCCAATATCTTTGAGACCAGTGTCAGCTGGCAGGCTTCCCGCAAGCTGAAAGTTCTGGGGAACTTTGCCATCTCCGATGATACGCGTGGCAAGGATACGGACTTTGGCCGCCAGAACAAGGCCTATGGCATATCCTTCCGCTGGGGGCAGGTGGCGGCCAGCAATCCGCATTCCAGCAAGCTCCAGCTTGACCTGCTGCATCAGGAACGCTATACGGGCATCAAGTCCACTTATGATCTGAAGAACAAGATGGGCGAAGGTGAGCGGGGCTTCATCCTGGATTACCGCTATGTGCCCATCCAGAATGTGATGTTCGACTTCCGTTGGATGCACTATCATTCCCTGGGCAAGACCGCGGCTAAGACGGATCATGGCAATCAGTACCGTGTACAGGCATATTATTACTTCTAAGGCATTGTAGGAGGCAGAAACATGTTTATCAATAAAAAGAAAGTTGCAGCATTGGCATGTGTGATAGGTCTGTCCCTGTCACAGGGCGTCTGGGCAAATCCGGCCGCGCCCACAGGGCTGACGGCTCCAGGGCAGGCGGTGACGGATAACAGCCTGAGCCTGATCTGGGACCGCCCGGCCAAGGATGATGAGGTAGTCAGCTACAATGTCTATATGGATGGGAAATTGGTGGCGCAGACTGCCAAGGATTTCTCCTCTGAGGCTAAGCAGGAAATCCGGGATTTCTACACCGCCTCTCCGCAGGGGCAGAAGGTCGTAAGCCATAATTACCGGGTTACCGGTCTGCAGCCGGGCAGCAAGCACAGCTTCACGGTGCGGGCGGTGGATGCCAAAGGTGCAGAATCGGTGGACAGCAACAAGCTCAGCACGGCAACCCTTACGGCTGGTGCTCGGCTGGACGTGACGAAATACGGTGCCGTCGGGGATGGCAGCACGCTCAATACCCAGGCTATCCAAAAGGCCATTGATGCCTGTCCCGCTGGCGGTACGGTGGTTGTCCCGGCAGGTAATTTCAAGACCGGCAGCCTCTGGCTCAAGAGTGATATGACCTTGGAAGTGCAGAAAGATGCTACCCTGCTGGGGACGGAAGATCCGTCAGCTTATCCTTATCATTACAAGCTTTACTCCTACCTTTCCGATGAACGCTATTTTTCCCTGCTCAATGCTCGTCCTGGTCAGGATGGCAAGCAGCTGCAGAATATTCGCATCGTTGGGGAAGGTACCATCGATGGCAATGGCTGGAAGATGGATGAAAAGGGCAATTATCTCTACCGGGCCAGAGCGAAGAAAGGCGAACCCCTGCCGGCCAATCATGTTTCCAAGATCGGCGTATTGGCCGCCAATCAGGTAGCAGCCCTGGAAAAAAACGAGGGCTTGGATGAAAACAAGGCTTATCCGCGCCGTTCCAGCCTGATCCTGCTGAAGGGTGTCGACCATGTTTACGTCACGGGCGTAACGCTCAAGAATCCGGCCAATCATACACTGGTCTTGCAGAAATGCAATGACGTGGTCGTGGAGAACACCAATTTCCAGACTTTCAACTGCAATAACGGCGATGGCATCGAATTCGGCCATGGAAAAGGTTTGAAAGTCTACGACAATGTGTTCAACAACGGTGATGACTGCGTGAACTTTGCCGCTGGCCAGGGAGCCAAAGGCGAGAAGGGCGCACCCACCGAGGATATCTGGATCTTCAACAACTCCTTCCATCATGGGCATGGTGCCGTGGTTATGGGCAGCCATACGGCAGCTTATATCCAGAAACTGCTGGCAGAGGACAATGTCATCGATGGCACGGAAATCGCCCTGCGCATGAAGACCAATCCGGCTAATGGCGGTGGTGCCCGGGACGTCTTGTTCCGCAACAATGCGGCTCGCAACCTCACGAAGAATTTCTTCATTGCCACGACGGCTTACAGCGATCCCAATGCCAAGACTGATTTCCCCAAGGCCAGCAAGGCCGGCAGCTTCTACAACATCCGCGTGGAGGACTGCACGGTGGAGAAAACCGGTAAGGCTGCTATCGAGATCGTGGGCCTGCCCGAGGCCAAGCACCATGATATCAACTTCAAGAATATCACGATTGATAAAGGCCAGCCATGGATCATCACCAATGCCGAAAACATCGATTTCGACAATGTAAAACAGAGTAATACCCCTATCAATAAATTCTAACCCTCCGGCAAGCCTTCCCCTCTGGGGAAGGCGCCCCGTAAGGGGCGGATGAGGTTAGACTGGAGGTCAGTACATGAAAAAATTATACCGTCTGACGGGCATCATGTTCCTCTTGTGCCTGTTGTGTTGCAGCAGTTTCCTGGCTGTCACGGAAGCGGCAGACAAGGAAGTATCCTTCAAGGTGACGCAGGTAGAGCTTTCCGGCAGCAAGGTTTTGCTGCATGGCAATTTTAAGAATGAAAGTGAAGAATTCCAGAAAGTCAGGCAGCTTACCGTTCGTTATACCCTGTCGGACGCCGATGGTTATCCGCTGCTGGTAGGCAGTTGCCGGGGCAGTGATCTGGATATTTCCGTGGGCAGTGACAAGGTTCCCTATACGCTGACGGCAGAGAATATACACGCGCCGGAATTTTCCAGCAGTGATATCGCTGTCTGGAAAATCAGTGCCCATGTGGAAACTGAATGAAGGATTTATTGAAAACAATATGGAATATAAATAAGGGATATGAAAAGAAGGGATGACAATGTTGCAATTAGGGATTCGGCTGCATGACATGCGGCCGGGAAGTTTAGCCGAGCGGGCGGCCTGGGCACGGGGACAGGGATTTTCTTGCGTGCATCTGGCCTTGGAAAAGACAATATCTGGTTTCAAGCTGGAACCGGGAAAATTGACCGCTGGATTTGGCAAACATATCCGGGATATCTTTGCCTCGCATGATGTGGATGTGGCGGTGTTGGGCTGTTATAAGAATCTGGCCCATCCGGACCGCGCAGAATTGCAGAGGATTCAAGAAAATTACATCGCCCATCTGCGCATGGCGGTGAGTCTGGGCTGTTCGGTGGTAGGGACGGAAACCGGCGCCCCCAATGCAGAATATCAATATGAACCACAATGTCATACGGAAATGGCCCTGCAAACGTTCCTGCATGGTCTGGAGCCTGTGGTGGAGGCCGCTGAGAAATTAGGCGTGTTGCTGGCCATAGAGCCGGTCTGGAATCATATCGTCTGGAATCCCCAGGTGGCTCGGCGGGTGATTCAGGAGATGGCGTCTCCGAATCTGCGGATCATCTTCGATCCGGTGAATCTTCTGTCCGGCGAAAACTATCAGGACAGGGATAGGGTTATCGGGGAAGCAATCGAACAGTTCGGTGAATATGTGGAAGTGGTGCATCTGAAGGATTTCCAGGTGCAGGGGGAAAAGCTGTCAGCCGTTGCTCCGGGCACGGGACTTATGGATTATAAGCCATTGTTGGCTTATCTGAAACAGGAAAAATACGGCATCCAGGCAACGCTGGAAAATACGATTCCAGAAAATGCCGTGGCTGCGCGAAAATATTTGGAAGAAATCTATGCTGAGGTTTGAGGCAAAAAGCTGTCAGCAGAGGTGAGAAAGGATAGATATTTATGGCTGAGGTACTGACAATCGGCGAGCCCATGGGACTCTTTGTGGCGGAGGAGGCAAAACCGTTGAAGGATGTACAGACCTTCACCCGTCTGGTATGCGGTGCGGAGGTGAATTTTTCTATCGGCCTTTCAAGGCTGGGACATACGGTTTCCTATGTCTCCCGGGTGGGCAGTGATCCCATCGGCCAGCATATCCGGGATTTTCTGCAGGAAAATGGCATCGAAGCCGGTTATGTGCAGGTTGACCGGGAACATCTGACCGGCATGCAGTTCAAGGAAAAAGCGCCGGAGGGTGTAGATCCGCTGGTGGTCAATTATCGCCGCCATACGGCCTTTTCCTATTTCACGCCGGAGGATCTGCATGGCATTGACTGGCAGGGTGTGAGGCATGTCCATGTGACAGGCATTCCCGCAGCGCTGTCCGCCAGCTGCTGTGCCGCAGTGGAAAAACTGATGGATGAGGCCCATGCCCATCAGGCAATGGTCTCCTTCGATCCCAATCTGCGCCCGGCTCTCTGGCCGTCCCATAAGGTCATGGTCAGGACTTTGAACCGTCTGGCCGCGAAGGCCGACCTGGTGTTGCCGGGACTTGGGGAAGGCAAGATTCTCACCGGGATGGAAAAGCCGGAGCAGGTAGCCGACTTCTATCTGGAACGCGGTGCTAAAGCCGTGGTCATCAAATTGGGCGGCAGCAAGGGCGCTTATGGCAAGGAGCGGAATGGCAAGGAATTTATCGCGCCGTCCTTCCGGGTGGAACATGTGGTGGATACGGTAGGTGCCGGGGATGGCTTTGCCGTGGGCACCGTATCGGCCCTGCTGGAAGGCAGGACGCTGGAAGAAGCCGCCCTGCGCGGCGCCGCGATTGGTGCATTGGCCATTATGTCGGCAGGCGATAATGAGGGCCTGCCCAATCGCACGGAATTACAACATTTTATGGAGGCAGTTTGAACAATGGATATTCGTTATTCGGCAAATCAAAGAGATTTCAAGCGTTATACGACGGAGGAAGTGCGGCAGGAATTCTTGATTGAAAACCTGTTCCAAGCTGATGAAGTGACGGCGGTATACTCCCATGTAGACCGCATGGTGACTTTCGGCTGCATGCCGGTCAAGGAAGAAGTGGCGCTGGATAAGGGAATTGATGTCTGGCATAATTTCGGCACCCATTTCATCCTGGAACGCCGGGAAATCGGCATTTTCAACGTGGGCGGCGCTGGTACGATCACGGCTGATGGTGTGGCCTATGAATTGGGCTATAAGGACTGCCTCTATATCACCATGGGGACAAAAGAGGTCACGTTCAAGAGTCAGGACGGCAGTCAGCCGGCGAAATTCTACATGGTTTCTGCTCCGGCTCATAAGGCCTGCCAGACCAAGCTCCTGACCATCAAGGATGCCAACAAGGTTCCCTGCGGCGATGCCAGGACCAGCAACAAGCGCACCATCAATCAGTTCATCCATCCGGATGTTTTGGAAACCTGCCAGCTCTCCATGGGCATGACTTCCTTGGAGCCCGGTAGTGTTTGGAATACCATGCCCGCGCATACCCATGAACGCCGCATGGAAATCTATTTTTACTTTGAGATTCCGGAAAACGAAGTGGTGTTTCATATGATGGGCGAACCGCAGGAAACCCGTCATGTGGTGATGCAGGACGAACAGGCCATCATCAGCCCGTCCTGGAGCATCCATGCCGGCTGCGGTACCGCCAACTACACCTTTATCTGGGCCATGGGCGGTGAGAATAAAGCCTTTGACGATATGGATCATATCAAGAATACCGAACTTAGATAAGGAGCGCATGGAGATGGATATGGAATACCTGAAACAATTCTCATTGGAAGGCAAGGTGGCACTCGTTACTGGCGCGGCTTATGGCATCGGCTTCGCCATTGCCAAGGCCTATGCCAAAGCTGGAGCCAGGATCGCCTTCAACTGCCGCGGTGAGAAGCATATGCAGGAAGCAATGGCCGCTTATCAGGCTGAAGGCATCGAAGCCAAGGGCTATTACTGCGACGTGACCAAGGAAGATGAAGTGCAGAAGATGGTCGCCGATATCGAAAAAGAACTGGGCACCATCGATATCCTCGTGAATAATGCCGGCATCATCAAGCGCATTCCCATGCTGGAAATGTCGGCCGAAGAATTCCGGCAGGTGGTGGATATCGACCTCAATGCGCCGTTCATCGTAGCCAAAGCCGTGATTCCGGGCATGCTGAAAAAAGGACATGGCAAGATCATCAACATCTGCTCCATGATGAGTGAACTGGGGCGGGAGACGGTATCGGCTTATGCGGCCGCCAAGGGCGGACTCAAGATGCTGACGCGCAATATCTGCGCGGAATATGGCCATGCCAATATCCAGTGCAACGGCATTGGCCCTGGCTATATCGCTACGCCGCAGACAGCTCCCCTGCGCACGCCGGGGCATCCCTTCAACGAGTTCATCCTGGCCAAGACACCAGCTAACCGCTGGGGAACCACGGAAGACCTGGAAGGCCCGGCAGTATTCTTAGCCTCTGATGCCTCAAACTTTGTCAACGGACATATCCTCTATGTGGATGGGGGAATACTGGCCTATATCGGCAAACAGCCCTGAGACAAAGAAAACAAATTAGAGGTGAATCCTGATGGCAGTTCATGTAATCAACGAAGCGAGGCGTTGCTTGCAATGCAAGAAGCCGCTGTGTCAGCTGCAAGGCTGTCCCATCGGCACCAATATCCCAGAAATGATCCGGCTGTTCCTGGCCGGTCAGGGAAATGAGGCCGCGGAGATGTTATTTGCCAACAATCCCATGAGCATTATCTGCTCGTTGGTCTGTGACCATGAAAAACAATGCGAAGGTCATTGTATTCAAGGGCGCAAGGGCAGTGCGGTACAGATTTCCAGTATTGAGCATTATATCTCCAATGGCTTTTTTGAGAAGCTGCAGCTGGAAAAGCAGCCGCCCAAAGGCCAGCGGATAGCGGTGATTGGCAGCGGCCCGGCCGGGCTTGTGGTGGCGGTGGTGATGGCGCAGAAGGGCTATGATGTGACCATCTTTGAGCGCAAGAGCCATATTGGCGGCATGATGCGCTATGGGATTCCGGACTTCCGTCTGCCCCGCACGATCCTGAGCCGCTATAAAGAGAAGCTGCGCCTGCTGGGCATCCATATCCGGCCCCATACCACCATTGGCGGTGCCCTGCATCTGGATGATCTGATCAGCGATGGTTATCAGGCAATCTTCATCGGCACGGGCACCTGGCGGGCACGGCGCTTGGGGGTACCAGGGGAGAGTCTGGGCAATGTCCACTATGCGATTGACTATCTGCAGAATCCCGGCGCCTATGCGTTAGGCGAGCGGGTGGCTGTGATCGGTGCCGGCAACTCGGCCATGGATGCGGCCCGTACGGCCTTGCGCCAGGGCAGCCGCTTCGTTACCATCTATGCCCGCAGCAATCATGTCACGGCCAGTCAGCGGGAACTGGATTATGCCATCGCTGATGGTGCGGAGATAATCTATGGCATGGCAGTGGAGAAGATTACAGAACAGGGCCCTGTTTTTGTCAAACGGGAATTTTCCGAGGTCGGTGAATTGCTCAGCCAGGGGCTGGCGGAACTGGCTCCGGCTGACAGTACGATCATCGCCGTCAGTCAGCGTCCCAAGGACAAGCTGGTGAGCACCACATCTGGACTCGATGTGAATGACAAGGGCTTGGTGGAAGTTGATGAACATGGACAGACCACCCGCCCGGGAATATTCTCCGCCGGTGATGTGGTCACCGGCCCCTGGAATGTGGTAGAGGCCGCCAAAGCGGCAAAAGAAGTGGCAGAGCAGATGGACGCCTATTTGCAATCGTTATAGGCGGATAAAGCAGTGGCTGTCAGGGTAAAACAATAGAAACATAATATGAATAATTGTACGAAAAAACCTCCAGCTATTCATCAAGCTGGAGGTTTTTCGTTCTGCGTATGATTGTTTATACAATCGGAAAACTTTCGATTGCGCCATACTGGATGTACTTGCTGGCGTTGGTGGGTTCCCCTTCCATGATGGCCGTGCTCACAGCATCCATGTTGTCATCGATTACATTGATGCGGCCGGCTTTTACTTCTTCCTCGACCTTGGCCAGCAATTCCTTGCGGGCTTTTTTCGTTCCCTGATAGATGGTCTTGTTGTAGAAGATGTTCATGGTTTTCTGTGTCTTTTCTTCATCGCAGTTGAAGAAGACGTAAGCATGTTTTGCGTTTGCCATTGGTTGATAATCCCCCTTAAAATACAAATAAAATAATCGCATTTATGAATATGTAACCAATAAAGATATTATAACACAGCTTGTCAAAAATGATAAATTAAATTGAATCTTCACAGGTGGTTGACAAATAAAATAAGAAAGAGTAAAGTGAACTTGTATAGAATTGTAGGAAATCATACGCAATTGTAAGTCAAAAACCTGGGAGGTATGTTAAATGGCAACAGTTAAGCAAGAATCTTTTGGCAAATTGAGTGATGGGCAGGAGGTATTCCTTTACACATTGCGCAATACCAAAGGCACGGAAGTAAAGATTACCAACTACGGTGCACGGCTGGTGAGCTGGCGGGTTTTTGGCAAGGATGCAAAGAAGATAGATATTCTGTTGGGTTATGCGGATGCCGCTGCTTATGAAAAGGATGATACCAGCATGGGGGGCTTAGTGGGACGTCATGCGAACCGCATTGCTGGTGGCAAGGCTGTCATCAACGGACAGGAGTACCAGCTGGATCTCAATGACGGTTCCAGGATGCAGAACCATATCCATGGTGGTTCCAAAGGCTTCCATAATGAACTTTGGCAGGCTGAGGAAATCTATGAGGGGATAAAACTTACCTATCATAGCAAGGATGGTGATGGAGGGTATCCTGGCAATATGGATGTAACCGTTATCTATTCCTTGTCCAACGATAATGAGCTGTCAATCAAATATGAAGCTGTCAGTGATAAGGATACCATCTGCAATCTGACCAATCATAGTTATTTCAATCTGGATGGTTTTGCGTCGCCGTCCATTCTCGACCAGAAAATCCAGATCTTTGCCGATCAGTATACCTGGGCTGACAGCGAATCCCTGCCTGATGGACGGATCCTGCCGGTTGAGGGCACGCCGATGGATTTGCGGCAGCCGGTACGCATCGGTGAGCATATTGATGATGATTTTGATGAACTGGTTATGGGTAAAGGGTATGACCATAACTGGGTATTGCGGGATGAACCGGTGCATGTGGAGATGAAACCGGGGATGTTCGGCTATGATCCCCATTGCCCGATTGATTATCAGAAAAGGGGGCTCAAGAAGGCTGCTTATGCGGAATCGGACCAGAGCGGCCTGACCCTGACTTGCTATACCACCTTGCCGGGAGTTCAGTTCTACACGGGCAACTTCCTGGATGGCAGCCTGCCAGGCAAAGATGGTGTGACCTTCCCACGCCGTTCCGGTTTCTGCCTGGAAACTCAGTATTTCCCCAATTCCCTGGCCAATCCCGCTTTCCCGCAGCCTGTGATCAAAGCGGGTGAAAAGTGGGAAGCGCAGACGATATTTGTGTTGTTCCCGAAGGATTGAGTATAGTTTGTCAGCAGCAGGAGTGAAATTTCTTGACAAATAAGTGAGATTTATTTAATTGATATGGAATATTTATCAAACAAGCGGGAAAAAGAAAAATTTCACTAAATAAGCATAAATTATGATAATTTTTGCGAATGCTAGTTATGAATAATAAATAGTAGACAAAAACACGAAAAAAGCATACAATATACATGTAAACGAGAACGAAAGCTAGTTAGGTATTCTCGAAACGTCATACCAATTTTAGGGAGGCATGTTTGATGAATATTCATGAGTATCAAAGCAAGGCAGTATTGAAATCCTATGGTGTCACTGTACCGGAAGGATATCCTGCCTTCAGCGTAGAAGAAGCCGTGGAAAATGCCCAAAAGCTCGGTACGCCGGTGGTAGTGGTAAAGGCCCAGATCCATGCAGGCGGGCGCGGCAAGGCTGGCGGTGTCAAGCTGGCGAAGAACCTGGACGAGGTGAAAGCTTACGCGACGGAACTTTTAGGGAAGACCTTGGTTACCCATCAGACAGGTCCTGAAGGCAAGAAAGTTGGCCGCCTCCTGATTGAAGCTGGTTCCAATATCAAGAAGGAATATTATCTCTCCTTCGTCATTGACCGTCAGACGGCCCGTGTGGTCATGATGGGCTCTGAAGAAGGTGGTATGGAGATCGAGAAGGTTGCAGCTGAGATGCCGGACAAGATCTTCAAGGAATATATCGATCCGGCTGTCGGTCTGGCTCCCTTCCAGGCTACCCGCATGGCGTACAATATCAATATCCCACAGGAAGCCATCCGCAAGGCTACCAAGTTGATGGGCTGCCTCTACAATGCCTTTGTGGGCAAGGATTGTTCGCTGGCAGAGATCAATCCGCTGGTGGTGACGGCTGATGACGATGTGGTGGCCCTCGATGCGAAGCTGAATTTCGATGACAGTGCCCTGTTCCGTCATCCGGATATCGAAGCCCTCCGTGATGAGAGCGAGGAAGATCCGAAGGAACGCCGTGCAGCGGAAGCCGGGCTCAACTATGTCAACCTCGGCGGCGATGTGGCCTGCATGGTCAATGGTGCTGGCCTGGCTATGGCTACGGTGGATATCATCAAGCATTATGGTGGCGAACCGGCTAACTTCCTCGATGTAGGCGGCGATTCCTCGCCGGAGAAGATTGCGGAAGCTTTCCAGATCATGCTGGACGGCGGTCAGGCCAAAGGTATCTTCGTCAACATCTTCGGCGGTATCAACCGCTGCGATGCTGTAGCTGCCGGTATCGTGGAAGCTGCGAAGATCATTTCCGATGATGGCAAATCCCTGCCGGTGCCTGTTGTGGTACGCTTAGAGGGTACCAATGTGGAACAGGGCCGCAAGATTTTGCAGGATTCCCCCATTGCCAATGTTATCATGGCACCGACTATGGAGGGCGGCGCAGAGGAAATCGTCAAACGAGTCAAAGCAGCAGAATAAGGGAGGCCATCTGACATGGGTGTTTTAGTCAATAAAGATACAAAGGTAATCGTACAGGGCATTACGGGCAAACAGGCCACCTTCCATACGAAACAGATGCTGGCCTATGGCACGAAGATTGTCGCTGGTGTGACGCCGGGCAAAGCCGGACAGATTGTAGAAGGTGTTCCCGTATTCAACACCGTCAAGGACGCAGTGGACGCAACAGGGGCTACGGCCTCCGTGGTCTATGTACCCGCAAGGTTCGCCGCTGACTCCATCATGGAAGGTGTGGATGCCGGACTTGATTTGGTGGTCTGCATTACGGAACACATCCCCGTTGAGGACATGGTCAAGGTCCGCCGCTACATGGAAGGCAAGAAAACCCGCCTGATCGGGCCGAACTGCCCGGGCATCCTGACCACGGATGAAGCCAAACTGGGCATCATCCCGGGAAATATCCAGAAGAAAGGTCATGTAGGCCTTGTATCCCGCTCCGGAACCCTTACCTATGAAGCTGCGTTCCAGCTGATGAATGCCGGTATCGGCGTGACGACAGCTATCGGTATCGGCGGTGATCCAGTCAAGGGCACGGACTTTATCGATGCATTGCAGCTGTTCAAAGAGGATCCGGAAACCAAGGCAGTGCTGATGATCGGTGAAATTGGCGGTACGGCTGAGGAAGATGCGGCTAAGTGGATCAAGGAAAACATGCCGGAAAAACCGGTAGCAGCCTTCATCTCCGGCCGTCAGGCGCCTCCGGGAAAACGCATGGGCCATGCAGGTGCCATCATTTCTGGCGGCAAGGGTACGGCTGCGGATAAGATCAAGGCCCTCAATGCCGTGGATATCCAGGTAGCTGATACGGTAGCCCATATCGGTGCAACGGTGGTCGATACGCTGAAAAAAGCCGGCATCTACGACGAGTGCCATACCTGCTGAAAAACAACTGCCCAAAGGGCGATTTGAGATATTCCCATAGTCGTGAAAAATCCGCTGACAAGAATTTTGTCAGCGGACTTTATTTTGCAAATTGCAGTTTATTGGCAGGTTCGTGCTAAAGGTTTTCCGTTCATACCCAGTCAGGGGTTCACGGGGGAGTACTTTTTCTGTTTCCGCTAAAACGACCCTCTCGGCAATTTTAGAGCTGTTTAGCCAGATGGCGCCGGGCAAGACCGGCGGCGCGTCTTTCAGCGTGCTTTCTGGTAACTGCCTGCCTCGGGCCGGTCTTCGCTGCGCTCAGACAGTCGCTCCCACAGAAAAAGCACTCCCCCGTTCGCCCCCAGCCACGTTTTTGGCAATCGGCACGAACCGTTTCTCCTGTAGCAAGAACATCGATGTACTTGTATCCTCCAGCCGAAACATAGCAGCATTGACAAACGTAACTCTGGGTGGCGGGAGGCCACTGAAAAACTATCCATTTCATACGACTGGCAAATTATCCACAAAAAAAATCGTCGCAGAATGATATTTTTATCATCATTCTGCGACGATTTTGTATATCTCCCCCGTTATTAGGGCTTTATTTCTCCATCATTTTCACAATTCGTTTCATATTTGTTACAAAAAGCGTTAGGGCTCCTTGTAATTCCATACCAATCAGGCCTGCGGATGACGCTATGTCATACCCATGCCTGTGTTTAATCTCACTATTTTTAGCTTCTATCATATAACGCTTTCTAGCCTGTTCCTTAAAATATTCTGTTTCCTGAAACTCCTGTTGTTTCTTGTGTAAATCGCATTTTATCGTAACGGAATAAATCTTGCTTTTGGCACCTTCTTTATAACAGGTTCCACAATGTGGGCATTGCTTACATTTCTCAATGTCAAAATAATAGCTCATTCTTTGATTTGTTCTATTGTTTTTGCGTCCAGTTCTTGCTTTGCGGATGGCCATATGCCCTTCAGGGCATACGAACATTCCCGCATCCTTGTTGAAAGAAAAACCATTGCTGCCTTCAACACGGGAGCCGTTGGATATAACAGGATTCAATTTGGCAATCAGTTCAAAGGATTTTTCTGGCGCATCTTTCGATTCAGCAAATTTAAGATTTTCTTTGCCGGAGTATGCGGTATCACCGATGACACTCTGCACTTCCAGTCCGGCTGCTCTGGTTTTTTCAACTAATGTTCTTAATTGTTCCCCGTCACTGCGCTCGCCACTGGTTACTACTGCAGCTGTAATCAGCCGTTCATCGGTCATGGCAATATGTGTCTTATAGCCAAAGAAGGATGTATCTGCTGTTTTATGCCCGATTCGGGCGTCCTCATCTTTGGAAGTGGCCAAATGTTCTGCATGGTCTTCGACCGTTTCTTTGAGCAAGTTCAGCCTCTCCTGTATGGCAGGCATTTCTGCCATCTGGCTGTCATTTTCTATTGTATTGATTAACTGTCGGCAATATTCCAGCGCATCCACCAGTGAGCCATTTTCTACTTTCTTGGGAAACCTTTCTTTCTTTTGGGGAGAATCTGTCTGGTAAACCGTCTTGCGCAATAGCTTGGCTTGTTCCAACAACCGCTCATAGGCAGATTTCTGGTTATAGCGAGCCTTAGTATGCGTAGCATCTACAATAATTCGTTTGCTCTTGATTACTTTGTTCTCCAAAGCAATTTGGATACTTTTCTTGAGTAACAAATCCAGAATATTCTCATCTTGTAAGCGGAGTTTACGAAATTTGGTTAAGGTAGAAGGGTGGATTACTTCATCTTCAGGGCGGAGTCCCAGAAAATATTTAAATGACATATCATATCGGCTACGTTCAACTAAATCGGAATCCGACATATTGTAGATAACCTTTAACAGCAGATATTTGAACAGCATTATGGGAGAAAGAGCATTACGGCCATTATCCAGGCAATATTTATGCTCCAGTTCATCTTGAATGAAAGAAAAATCTACAAGCGTATTAAATTTTCGCAGAAAATGATTTTTGGGAATGAGACGATCATAGATGGCTGTAAATTCACTAAGCTTGAGTTGCTGGCTATTCCGTAACATGTTGAACCTCCAAGTGTTGATGGCTCCATTATACTAGAAACCGTGGATGAATGCGAATTTCATCACATCCATCCACGGTTATCGTTATATATAGACTTTTTCAGTGGCCTCGGGTGGCGGTGGGGATGCTTTTCCGCCGGCGGAACGACTGCCTGAACGAAGTGAAGGCTGGCCCGCAAACAGCATGTGCTGGATACTTCGTTGATGGACGCGCCGCCGGACTTGCCCGGCGCAGGTTACTGGAAGATACGTACTTCTGCTGGCGGGACATTTAGTGAAGCGGCGAAAAAGTATTCCCACCGCCGCCCCACTGATCTGTAACAAATGTGTTCAGGCTCGCACCTACAAACTGCAATTTATCGTGTGGACAAGCAAAAAACGCTGGACAAAAGTCCAGCGTTTTTGTTTGCCTTATAGCAATTATTTGATGCCAGCGCCATCGAGAGCGGAACGAACGCTCTGAGCAGCTTTGTGCATCTTCTCCAGTTCATCATCCGTGAGATGAACTTCGAAGGAGCGCATGATACCATCAGCGCAAACCATACGAGGAATGGAGAGAGCCACGTCTTTGATGCCATATTCGCCTTCGAGAACAGCGGAGCAGGGCAGAATCGTGTGTTCATCATAGAGAACGGACTTGATGAAGCGGCAAGCAGCCATAGCAATACCGGTGTTCGTGAAGCCCTTCTTGTTGATGACATCGTAAGCAACCTGAACCAGTTCCTGTTCAACAGCTTCGTGGCTGAGTTTTTCCGTGCGGTGGAAATATTCATCCAGATCATCAATGGGGAAACCAGCGCAGCCAGTCGTGGACCAAGCAACGAATGCAGCGTTGCCGTGCTCACCGAGAACATAACCGTTGATGTTCTTCGGATCCACCTGGTACTTGTCAGCCAGGATGCGACGGAAACGATAAGTTTCGAGCATCGTACCAGTACCGAGGATGAGGTTGCGCGGATAATCAAACTGAGTGGAAACAACATAAGTAGCAACATCGAGCGGATTCGTGATCATGATGATCATGGCTTCCTTCGTACGCTTAACGATCTCGCCCATTACGGAGCTCATGATCTTAGCGTTGGTGCCAGCCAGCTTCAGACGGTCCGGAGTTTCGCCCGGGCGGATGGAAGGACCAGCGGTGATAACGATGATGTTTGCATCTTTGCAGTCTTCATAGTCACCGAGGTGGAACTTGATGTTCGTGCTGTAGATGCAGCTCGTTGCATGGCTGGAGTCCTTAGCTTCGCCCCAAGCTTTGTCTTCGTTGAGGTCGATGAGGACTACTTCCGTAGCAAGCTGGAAGTCAGCGATTTTGTTAGCTACTGCAGAACCAACGTTGCTGGCGCCGATGACGACGATTTTTCTTCTGTTGTTCATTTTGTTATTACCCCCTGATTGAATAAGTGAAATATATCCCTAAGTCGTGTTAATCGTAGCACTATTAATACCTAGTGTCAATAAATAATTTTAAAGAAACAAAAGCAATATTTTTCGCAAAATTGGTGAAATGTTGTAAATGAGGGGAAAATGTGTCAATTTTTGGTTGATGCAAAAATTATATTCGATTTTTAAAGGGGAAGTTGTTGTAATTCATGTTTTTTTATTATATATTATAGTGTGTTGCGATGAAGATGACTTCGGAAGGAGATTTTTGACATATGTTTGGCATGTCTTTAGATATTGGTATTGACTTGGGCACGGCAAATGTGCTGGTTTATGTGAAGGGCAAGGGCATCGTGCTGCGGGAGCCCTCTGTTGTGGCTGTGGACCGTGATACGAACCGGGTGCTGGCCATCGGTGAGGAAGCGCGTCAGATGATTGGCCGTACGCCGGGCAACATCGTGGCAATCCGTCCCCTGCGTGAAGGTGTTATTGCCGATTACGACATCACGGAAAGCATGCTGCGCCATTTCATTGAAAAGGTAGTGGGCCGCCGCTTCGTCTTCCGTCCACGCATCATGATCTGCATTCCCTCCGGCTGCACCATGGTGGAACAGCGGGCTGTGCAGGAAGCGGCTGAGCAGGCTGGTGCCCGTCATACCCAGCTGATTGAAGAACCGCTGGCGGCAGCTCTCGGTGCCGGTCTCGATATCGTGGAACCGCGCGGCTCCATGGTGGTGGATATCGGCGGCGGCACGACGGATATCGCTGTGATTTCCCTGGGCGGTATTGTGACCAGCGCTTCCCTGCGGGTGGCCGGTGACCGCTTTGATGAAGACATCACTGCCTATGTGAAGAAAGAATTCAATATGATGATTGGTGAGCGCACGGCTGAAGAGATCAAGATGCGCATCGGCGCAGCCTTCGTAGGGGCCCGCAATGAAACGATGGACATCCGCGGCCGCGATATGCTTTCCGGTCTGCCGAAAACTGTGACGATCACCTCGGAGCAGGCCGCTGTTGCCATGCATGACAGCGTGACAAAAATCGTCAGCTGCGTGAAGAAGGTACTGGAGGAGACTCCGCCGGAACTGGCAGCCGATGTGATGAACTGCGGTATCGTGCTGACCGGTGGCGGCGCGATGCTCTACGGTCTTGACGAACTCATCCGCAAGGAAACGGAGATCCCCACGGCTCTGGCTGAAGATGCCATGAGCTGCGTGGCTATCGGCTGCGGCATGGCCCTCGACAGCTTCAGCAAATTTGATGGCAAGGCTAAGAACATCAAGACAGGCCATTAATCTGCGAAAAAAATAAATTTTTTGACAAAGGCGAAACTCGAAAAGGAGTTTCGCCTTTTTTAGCGAATAAACGAAGCAAGGATAAATGTGAGATGGGGTAAGGAGGACGCATTATGTGGCGTGGTTTATATACAGCCGGTGCGGGGATGATCACGGAGTCCAAGCGCACGGATACGCTGGCCAATAACCTGGCCAATGCCAATACCAACGGGTTCAAGCGGGATGAGGCTATCAGCCGGGAGTTTGAGCCCATGCTGATCAAGCGCATTAACGATGGTATCAATAAGAATGATGTGACCAGCTTCAAGCAGTTCCATGTAGGCAATCAATATCCGGTGGTGGGAACATTAGGGCTAGGCTCCCGGATTGATGAGATTGCCACGGAGCATACCCAGGGAGCATTTGAAACCACAGGCAATCCTTTGGATATGGCGATTTCGGGCAATGGGTATTTTGCCATTCAGACGGAAAACGGTGTACGCTATACCCGGGACGGGAATTTCTATAAATCGGCCAATGGGCAGATCCAGACGGTGAATGGTCAGATGGTCCTGGGCGTGAATGGTCAGGGCATTACGATCCCGCAGGATGCCACCCGCATCATGGTGGGCAGCAAGGGGGAAATCTATGCCGATGACCAGCAGGTGGGACAGCTGCAGCTCATGCAGTTCGACAATCGCCGGGCCGTGTTGAAGCAGGGGGACAATCTATATTATCCCCAGGAAGGGGCGCAGCCCCAGCAGGCAACGGGCGAAGTTCTGCAGGGCGTGTTGGAGCGCTCCAATACGAATATTGTTTCGGAGATGGTGGAGCTCATCAATAACTACCGGCTTTATGAAGCCGGAGCAAAGGCTGTGACTACGCAGGATACCATGATTGAAAAATCCGTGAGCGAAGTGGGAAGGGTTGGTTCTTAAGATTTAAGTTTTTTAAGAAATGTTCGATATATATTGAGAGGTTGGTTTTCGGTACTTTTCTTTGGCGCAAAGAAAAGTACCAAAAGAAAACGCGGACTGAAATCCCATCACGGGATTTACGTCCGCCTGCGCCCGTCCGTGGGCGCTGGGCAACGATTTAGTGGTATCTTTTTCGTTGTGGCAGTAAAAGCCTTCCCTATTGAGGAGAAGGTGCCGAACGTTAGTGAGGCAGATGAGGTGAGGAGGTAGCTCGTTATGATGAGAGCGCTTTGGTCGGCGGCTTCGGGGATGAAGGGGCAGCAGACTAATATTGATGTGATCGCCCATAATATCGCCAATGTCAATACCTATGGCGGCAAGAAGGTACGGGCGGAGTTTCAGGATCTGATCTATCAGACTTTGCGGGATGCCGGGGCTCAGAGCGGGCAGGATAATCAGTATCCGACCGGCTTGCAGGTCGGATTAGGGACGCGTGTGGCGGCTACCCAGCGGGTGATTACTCAGGGGCCTTTGCAAAGTACAGAACATCCTTTGGATATTGGCATTCAGGGCGAAGGATATTTCCGAGTTACGATGCCGGATGGGACCACGGCATATACCCGCGATGGCTCCTTTAAATTAGATTCTCAGCGGCGTATGGTGACTTCTGATGGTTATCTGCTGGCGGATGGCATTACTTTTGCGGAGAATTCACCAGTGGATTCTATCGTCATTGCCGGTGATGGCACTGTATCGGAAACGCCGGCAGGCGGCACGCAGCAGAATGTGGGACAGATCACCTTGGCCCGGTTCGTCAATCCGGCAGGCCTTACGGCTGTTGGCAAGAACCTCTTTATCGTATCGGCAGCTTCCGGCGATCCCATTGAAGGCAATCCCGGTACGGACGGTGCGGGTACCCTTACTCAGGGTACATTGGAGATGAGCAATGTGCAGATCGTCGAGGAAATGGTCAATATGATCGTTTCCCAGCGTGCTTATGAATCCAACTCCAAGGCCATCACCACTTCTGATTCCATGCTGGAAATTGCCAATGGCCTGAAACGCTGATGAAAGTGAAAAGAAGCCGCATAGCCAGTCTGTTTACATCATGGATGTTATGGATTGGCTTCTTCTGTCTGTCAGTTTGTGTTTCTCCGCCGCAGGCAGAAGCAATCTATGGCGGCGGTCAGCAGGCGGAGGCTTTTCCACAGCTTATGAGTTCCCAGAAATTGGCGGGGATTGCCCGGCAGCAATTGGAGTTGGAACTCTATAAAGTGGGAGAAGGGCGGCGGCATGTACTGACACTGACCGTTTCCCCCCCGGATATGCGTCTGCCGGCAGGGAAAATCCGCTATGAGGCGGAAATCCCGGGCAAGCTGCATTATGGCAATGTGCAGCCAGTGCATATCCGGGTGTTCGTGAATGAAAAGCTCTATCGGCGGGCTATCTGTTATTATCGGGTGCAGGTCTTTGAAAAGGTACTGGTGGCCGGGATGAATCTTGGTTTGGAGCAGACTATTGGCGCCAATGCCGTACGCCTCGAAGAACGTGAGGTGCAGGGGGGCACAGGGCGCTATCTGACGAAATACGAGGATATTGCCGGCCGGGTACCCATCCGTTACATCCATATGGGGCAGCCCATCGAACAGAATATGCTGCAGAACCCTGTGGTGATCAATCCGAATGCACCGGTGAAACTCATCACCAAGGTCAATGGGGTGCAGGTCAGCGCCGATGGCATAGCCTTGCAGAAAGGGCGGATTGGCGGCAGAATCCGGGTGCGCAATGCCCATTCCAGCAAGCTGCTGCTGGGGCGTGTAGTGGATGCCAATACCGTAGAGATTACAGGTCGTTAAAGGCAGGTAATGAGTATGCAGATCAAGAACTATCATAAAAATATTGCGTTGGCTTTGGCGGCGGGGGGGCTGTTTTTCAGTCTGGCACCGGTAGCTGTTTCAGCACAGTCCCTCTGGGCAGAAGGGGGACGGTATCGGAATATTTTCTCCGACCGGAAGGCTCAGGATGTGGGGGATATTCTGACCATTGCCATCAGTGAGAGCACCAGCCTGTCCACCAGCAAGTCCAGTGCCAACAGCAAGAGCGGCAGTACGTCACTATCAGCGGGAATCGGCATCTTTGATTTCCTGAAAGCCGCGTCGGCCAGTGGTTCGGATTCCTTCAAGGCCAATGGTTCATCCAGTGCGAAGAATACCACTACAGCCAATGTGACGGTTACGGTGGTGGATATCCAGCCCAATGGTAATCTGGTGCTGGAGGGGACACAGTCCATCTGGCACAACAAGAATGAGCATAAGATCACCTTCCGGGGCATCTGCCGGCCGGAGGATGTGACGGCCAATAATACCATTCCGTCCACGAAGATTGCGGCGGCGGAAGTGAAATTCAACGGCAAGGGGCCGCTGAATGCCAAACAGCGGCAGGGAATCCTGACGCAGATCTTCAATATTCTGTTCTGATTAGGGGATGCTTATATGAAGAAGATACTGGCTTGTTTGCTGGCCGGGGCGTTGGTGCTGGGCGGTTTGCCCACAATGGCCTCGGCAGATAATGCGGTGACGAGGATCAAGGATATTGCCAAGGTACAGGGCGTGCGCTCCAACCAGCTTATGGGCTATGGCCTGGTGGTGGGCCTTAACGGCACAGGTGACTCCAATAAAACAACGGAGACCATCCAATCCATCGTCAATATGCTGAAAACATATGGCGTGTCGGTCAATCAGTCCTCCCTGAAATCTGATAATGTGGCGGCGGTCATGGTGACGGCTACCCTGCCGCCTTTCGTGCGGGAAGGGGATACCATTGATATCACGGTGTCTTCTATCGGTGACGCGGATAGCATTCAGGGCGGCACACTTTTGCAGACGCCTTTGCGGGCGGGGAATGGAACGGTGTATGCCGTGGCTCAGGGGGCTGTGTCCACCGGCGGTTTTGCTGCGGGCAAGGGCGCTTCCACGGCTACCAAAAATTTCCCTACGGTGGGTATGACACCCAATGGGGCCATTGTGGAACGTACCGTGGAAGATGATCTGGGAAATAACGGACGGCTGTCGTTGTCGCTATCCCATCCGGATTTTACCACGGCAACCCGCATGGCGACAGCCATCAATTCCCAATATGGCGGTATTGCTCAGGCGGTGAATCCTGGGCGGATTGACATAACCATACCCAGCTATTATCAGGGGAATGTGGTGGGCTTTGTGGCTTCCATTGAGGAATTGCCGGTGATGCCGGATAAGGTGGCCAAGATTGTGGTCAATGAGCGCACGGGCACCATTGTCATGGGCGGCGATGTTTCGGTGGATGAGATCGCCATCACCCAGGGCGGTCTGACCATCAAGGTGCAGAAGAATAAGACGGCCAGCCAGCCGGAGCCCTTCAGTTACGGCACCACCATTGAGACGCGCAATGAGAATGTGGATGTCAAGGAGGATAAGGCCAGCACGCTGGTATTGCCGGCCACGGCCAATGTCAGTGATATTGTCGGCGCTTTGAATGCCGTGGGGGCAACGCCCCGGGATACCATTTCCATCCTGCAGGCCATCAAGGCGGCAGGGGCGCTCCATGCGGAGCTGCAGTTGATTTAAGGCGGTGTATTTCATGCAGATAGCACCATTGATGGCACAGGGGTTAGGCACAGGTGCCAATAATAATTATGATTCGGCGCAGGCTGCGGCAGAATCAGCCAAGTTTGCGGATGTGCTGAAGGATTTGCAGGGAAAGGTGGCCAAGTCGCAAAAAAGCGGCGATGCCCATTCAGTGCAGGAGGCTGCCGAGCTGGCGAAGCGTGACAAGGAGCTGAAGAAAGCCTGTGAGGGTTTTGAGGCCATGTTCCTCAATATGATGTACCGGCAGATGCGGGCAACCGTGCCGGAAAACAACTTGTTCGGCGAATCCCATGGCGAGAAGATCTTCAAAGATATGCGGGACGACGAACTGATGAAACAAGTGGCAGCGGGCGGCGGCATCGGGATTGCGGATATGATGTATAAGCAGCTCAAGCCGCAAGTTGTGAAGCAAAGTCAAAATGTGGTAAAATAAGAATGGCTGGGGCGGTTGTGTCAACCGCCCTCTTTATTATTTGTACCAAAATACATATAGGTGTAGGAGGTCTTTTGGTTGTTGTTTAAAGCGAGAAAATTAACGGCTTTGCTGATAACTTTATCCCTGCTGGGCATACCGGCAGCTGAGGCTGCTGACCTGAATTCCGTGCGCTATCACAGCGGATCGGAGCATGACCGGATCGTATTTGACTGGTCGGAGATGCCCCGCTATGATGTGAAGATTTCAGCAGATAAGAAACTGCTGACGATTGATTTCTTTGCTGCGGATAGGCGCATGGTCAGCAAGGAGGCCTTTTCCAGCAGCCGCATTGAGTCGGTGCAGTATACGGAAAAGAATGGGCATCTGTTGGTGACGCTGCGACTGAAGAGTGGGCTGGGCTATAAGGTGGATAAATTGGCCAATCCTGCCCGGGTGTTTGTGGATATCCTGCCGGAAACCATGGTTCATGATGGCGGCAGCACCGTGCAGAAAAAGCCGGCAGGAGGCGTGGTGAGGAAACCGTCCAAGCCGGCAGTTACAGATGCCCGCAATATGATGCCGCTGGATTTTGATGGCCTTTATACGGAAATGATGGCCCCGGGAATCGCCAAACGGCAGTATGTTTATTGGGACGATGCCGGTAAGATTTCCGCTTATTTCGTGGAAGCGGATAAGAATCTCTACACCATCAAGCCGGTGCTGGCCAAAGGCCGGGTGCCGGGGCTGCAGACCACCAGCGGCATGTCGGATATGACGGATGCGGTGGCGGCGGTGAATGCCACTTACTTTGCCGGGAATGGCGATGCCATCGGTATGATCAAGATTGATGGAGATATGGCGGGAACCACCTATTTCCGCCGTACAGCCATCGGCATGAATGCTAACGGCCAACCTTTTATGGGGCCAGTGAGCTATAGCGGTCATGTGACTTTGGGGGATGTTACCCTGCCGGTGTCCGGTGTGGACTGCGAGCGCGGGGCCAATAATCTCACCATCTACAATCATTGGTATGGTTCCCGTACCCGCACCAATGAATACGGCATGGAGTATACTGTGGTCAATGGGGAAGTTACGGCCATCAACACGGGGAATTCTGTCATTCCCAAGGATGGCATGGTGATCTCTGTCCACGGGACTTCCGCTGATGCCTTTGCCGGTGTGCAGGTCGGCGACCGGGCGGAAATCGATCAGGATCTGGGAGCGCGCTGGAATCAGGCAGTGGATATCATGGGCGCCGGCCCGCGTTTGGTACAGAATGGGCAGGTGGCGGTGACGGCCGGGGAAGAACAGTTCCCTGGGGATATCCGCTATGGCCGGGCACCCCGCAGTGCAGTGGCCATCCTCAAGAATGGCAATTACCTGTTTGGCGTGGTGGATGGCCGCCAGTCCTCTAGCCGGGGGCTGACCCTTACCGATTGGGCGAAGCTCCTGGTGAAAATGGGGGCCAGGGATGCCATGAACCTGGATGGTGGCGGCTCCAGTGCGTTGGTTATCGGCGGGCAGCTGCAGAACTCCCCCAGTGACGGTTCTGAGCGTTATGTGGGCAGTGCCCTGATTATCACGAAAAAATAATTCTGCGATGGGACTTTGTGCCTATAGTAAAACCCCTTGGCTGGCGTTATAATGAGAAGATGGACAAATATAGAACTGCAAATGAGGTGAATGATTTTGCGTAGATATATAAGGAAAATGGTGGCAGCAGGACTGGCAGGAATGATGATGTCTGCCCCGGCCACAGGATTGGCCATGGACCCCATTATGCCCCATAGTCAGGTGACTGGCGGCATGGTGGGGACGGCGTACACCGTCGTGGACAGCAGCGGCGAACTCAAGGATTTCCAGGTGGACATTGTGGGCAATATGGATAACGGCAAGGGATCCCAGCCCATGATCATGGCCAAGGCCTCCGGCCCGGTAATCGAGCAGACCGGCGGTATCCTGCAGGGCATGAGCGGCAGTCCCGTTTATGTGGATGGCTATCTGATCGGTGCTGTGGCCGCCGGGATCAAAGGCATGACGCCGTACACCTTCTTCATCACCCCCATTGATGAGATGACACCGCTTTGGTCAATGCCGGACCGGAAGAACAAGACGAGGCTTTCCACCATCAATATCAAGAAGGCGGCAGAGAAACGCGAGCAGGAAGCCAAGGAAAAGAAGAAGCAGCAGGAAGAGCGGGCCAAGTCAGGCGACCAGAAGGTCTATGGTGACGAACTGTTAGACCGTGCCCGGGCAGCCGTCAAGGCCGATAAAGATAAAGGCAAGGAAAAAACGGCGAGTGAAAAAGCCGCCGACAAAGCAGCAGAAACCGCCAAGGCAGCAGTAGAGACGGTAAAACAGGAACCTGACAAGGCGCCTCAGGCTGGCAAAGCTGCGAAAAAGAACAATAAAAAGGAAAAGCCAGCCAAGACAGAGGTGAAGGCTGAACCGAAGGATGTCATGTATTTTTCCGGCTTCAATCAGGCCGGGCTGGATTTCCTGAAGCGTCAGATCGATCCGCAGGATAGCTACACATTCCTGCCCATGGGGGCACCTACGGCTGCGGAAATGGGCAAAACCGTCTACAATGCCAGCCTTGTGCCCGGAGCTGCAGTCGGCGTAGCCGTGGCTTATGGCGATTTTGCTGTGGGCGCCACGGGCACGGTGACAGCTGTAGATGGCGATAATATCCTGGCTTTCGGCCATCCCTTCCTGCATCGGGGCAATGTGAACTATTTCATGACCGATGCCAAGGTGGTAGGCACCATCAGCGGGCAGAGCAATGGCATGAAAGTCGCCAATATCGGCAACATCATCGGCCGTATCAAACAGGACCGTGCTACGGGGATTTCCGGCACGTTGGGCGAGTTCCCCTCGGTGGTTCCCATCAAGGTCAATGTCCGTGACAATTCCCTGGCCCGCAATGTCAACTACGGTGCCCGGATTGCCTATGACGAAGATTTCCTGCCTCAGCTTTCGGGAGGCATTGCTTATGCCGCCCTGTCCAAGACCAGTGACAACCTCAGCGGCAGCACGGCCAAGGTGGGCTTCAGGATTCGCACCGATGCAGTACAGGATGGTGTGGTATCCCGGGATAATATGTTCTATAACACCGCTGATGTGGGACAGATTGCCATGGCGGAACTGATCCAGGCCGTGAGCACCATCTGCCAGAACACCGACAAGGAATCGGATATCATCGACGTACAGGTGGATATCACCGTGGATGGCGGCCGCAAGACGGCCTCCATTGTTTCCGCCGTGCCGGACAAGAAAAAGGTGAAACCCGGCGACACGGTGAAATTCACCACGACCATCAAGCCTTACCGCAAATCCCAGGAAACCCTGATCATTCCCTACACGGTGCCGGAAGCACAGCCGGCAGGGACCATGAATCTAGACATTCGGGGCGGCGGCCTGACGCCGGTGACCTCCCTGATGCTTTTGCAGCAGGCAGGCGTGGATGTGACCACAGAAGCCGAGAGCAAGCTGACCACAGAAGCCAAATTGCAGAAGCTGGAGAAGGCCGGCCGCAACAATGAAATCGTCATTGCACCCGGAGCCGTGCAGATGCCGGCCAGCAAGTCGGCAATCCTGCGGGCTCAGCGGGATGCTGCCCGCAAGAGCAAGGAGCGGGCCAGCAATCTTGATAAATTAGGCAAGCAGCCAGTAACGCCTGGTGAGACGAAATTTACCACTGGTTATATCATCGACAATGTGATCCATTCCACCCTGACAGTGGAACGGGGCTGATGGTAAAAGTGTAACTCCCCTATTGTAAAGACTGGCGGTTAATGGTAAACTATTGGTTGGTGCTTTTAAAAGCGCGACTACTAGGAGGATAAAGAACTTAATGGAAAAGTTGATTATACACGGGGGACGTCCCTTAAAAGGGCGCGTAAAAATCAGCGGGGCCAAGAATGCAGTGCTGCCCATCATTGCGGCAACACTCTTGGGACAAGATAGGGAAAGTCTTTTGGACGAAGTTCCGGCATTAGAAGACGTACATACCATTACCGAGGTCTTGAAAAAATTAGGGGTAAAAGCAGACTTCGATGAAGAAAAGCATCAGCTGCGTGTGGACAGCACGGTGATTGGCAGCTGCGAGGCACCGTACGATCTGGTGCGTAAGATGCGGGCCTCCTTCCTGATCATGGGGCCGCTGCTGGCCCGTTGCGGACAGGCAAAGATTTCCCTGCCCGGCGGCTGTGCCATCGGCACCCGGCCCATTGATCTGCATTTGAAGGGCTTTGAAGCACTGGGCGCTAAGATCAAGATCGGTCACGGCTTTATCGAGGCCACGGCTCCAGAGGGGCTCAAGGGCACGAAAATCTACCTGGATTTCCCCAGCGTAGGTGCTACGGAAAACATCCTGATGGCCGCTTCCATGGCGGAAGGCGTCACCATCCTGGAAAATCCGGCCCAGGAGCCGGAAATCGTGGATCTGGCCAATTACCTCAATGTGATGGGGGCCAAGATCCGCGGTGCAGGCACCAATGTCATCAAGATTGAAGGCGTGTCCAAACTGACGGGGCGTGATTATACGATCATCCCTGACCGTATCGAAGCTGGTACCTATATGGTGGCAGCGGCTATGACCCAGGGGGATGTCTACATCGAGAATGCCATCAGCGAACATCTGAAACCTGTCATCGCCAAGCTCAAGGAAGCCGGCGTGAATATCGAAGAGGATGTGGACGGCATCCGCGTGACCTGCGATAAGCGCACCAAGGCCGTGGACATCAAGACCATGCCTTATCCGGGCTTCCCGACCGATATGCAGGCACAGTTCATGGCGATGCTGGCCATCTCTGAGGGTACCGGCATGGTCACGGAAACGGTGTTCGAAAACCGCTTCATGCATGTGGATGAATTGAAGCGCATGGGTTCCAATATCAAGATTGACGGCCGCACCTCTGTGGTGGAAGGGGTGGAAACCCTTACGGGCTGTCAGGTGAAGGCTACCGACCTCCGTGCTGGTGCCGCTATGGTATTGGCCGGTCTGGTGGCAGAAGGCGAAACCCAGGTGGGATACATCCATCATATCGACCGTGGCTACGACAATCTCGTACAGAAACTGGTGGGTCTTGGGGCAGATATCTGCCGCCGGGATTCCTGAAAATAGCAAAGAGGCCTTGCGGCCTCTTTATTTTTTGTCCATATTCTGTTATAATATCTTATGTTGCGGTTGTAGCTCAGTTGGATAGAGCGTCCGCCTCCTAAGCGGCAGGTCGCGCGTTCGAATCGCGCCAATCGCACCAGTTTTTTGTAAAAGATGCCCGGTGATGAAAGAGAAATTCATCACCGGGCTTAGTTTATATTTTTGCTTACTCAATCGGGCAGGAATGTGTTTCTCCGCCTCTTTCTGCCTGATGTTTCCCCTCGAACAGTGCTTCGCTGACCTTGCGCATCAGCTCGTCCTGTTCTGCGGCTGCCGAGAAGATCACTTTGTTTTCGGGAGCCGTGCTCTCCTGTTCCAGTTCCGTGATGGAAAGCTGCAGCCGGTGACTTTTGTCCTTGCGGAAGGAATAATTCATCCGGGTGGCCAGCCATTCCGTGATCATTTCGATGTTCTGGAAGGAAGCGACCTTGTTATAATCCTTGTAGACCTCTGCTGCCAGTTCGGCGGCTTTTTTCTTGTCACCGGTTACGCCAATCAGGGAGAAGCTGGTGGCGTCTCCTTCCGTGACAAGGCTGTTGATGATATAAAGCATGTTAAAACCTTTCTTTCTATAATAATTGCAAAATGCTGATTCTATTGTAGCAGATATAGCTTTGCTGTCAAATTGCATAAAGTATGTTCAAAGGACATTTACAGTGGAGCGTGTATACTCATGATGGACATAAGGGCGGATTGTACGCCTATCGTTACAAGTTTACAAAAGTTGATAAATTTTTGTGTTATTTTTCTTTCACAACTATTATTTATGAGATATATATTAATAGTTTTTGAGAATTGATTCCGGAAAAGGGACATATGTCTTTGTTTTGCAGAAGGGAAAAATGTATAGTTGTCCATGTAACAGTTTTTACACATTGCCATACTTTGCAGATACTTTTATTTATGCTATAATGTCTACCCGTAACAAACATTGCAGAGATGTGATGCTGTGTGTATGTATTTTCGAGAAAGTTAGGAGAATGATTTATGGTAGAAACGCAACCTGTAAATCGCAAAAAAGCGTTTAATATGCTTTTCTTCCTGGAATTCTGGGAGCGGTTTGGTTTTTACGGTCTGCAGGCTGTGCTGGCAGGCTTCTTCGTTAAGAGCCTGGGCATGGAAGACGCAGAGTCCTTTGTTGTATTTGGTGCATTCAGCGCCATGGTATATGGTTATGTATCCATCGGCGGTTTCCTGGGGGACAAGGTCCTCGGAACCCAGCGCACGATCACGCTGGGGGCTGTGGTGCTCATGATCGGTTATTTCATGATGGGCATGGCTGGTGCCAATAAGGACATGGTGTTCCTGGCCCTGGGTGCGATTGCCTGCGGTAATGGTATCTTCAAGGCAAACCCGTCCTCCCTGCTTTCCAAGCTCTATGAAGGGGCAGAGGAGGAGTTGGACAGTGCGTTCACCATGTATTATATGGCCGTGAATATCGGTTCTTTCATCTCCATGCTGCTGGTGCCGATTATCGGTGCACAGTATGGCCTTGATCTGGGCTTTATGATCTGTGCGATGGGCCTTGTCCTGGCTATTGGCGGTTTCATCAGCTTCCGGTATCTGGTGCGGGGCATTGACTCTCCGGCCGGTGCAGAAAAGCTTTCTTATACGAAGCTGGCAGCTGTCATCGCCGGCGTGGTCGCTATGACCTTCGTTTCCAGCTGGCTGCTTTCCCATCTGTCCGTGGCTCACTGGCTGTTGCTGATCATCGGTATCCTGGTATACGGCGTATTCTTCAAGATGATCATCCAGTCTACGGGTGCAACCCGCAGCCATATGATTGCGGCGATGATCCTGATTGTGGAAGCTATCGTGTTCTTCACCCTTTACAATCAGATGCCCACGTCCCTGAATTTCTTTGCCATCAAGAACGTGGAGCACAGCATCATGGGCATCAACATTCCCGATGCACAGGTATTCCAGACCCTCAATCCGTTCTGGATCATGCTGGCCAGCCCGGTTTTGGCCTTCATGTATTCCCGTTTCGGCAGCCAGGGCAAGGATCTGTCCATGCCGGCTAAGTTCGCTCTTGGCATGCTGCTGACGGCAGGTTCCTTCCTCGTAGTTGGCTTCTCGGCTAACTTTGCCAATGAAGGCGGTATCGTCTCTGCCTGGTGGCTGGTTGGTTCCTATTTCCTGAGCTCCATTGGCGAGCTGCTGATCAGCGGTCTGGGCCTGTCCATGATTTCCAAGCTCGTGCCCCAGAAGCTTATCGGCTTCCTGATGGGTGCCTGGTTCCTGACCACGGCAATCTCTTCCATCATCGGCGGCTGGGTGGCCAGCCTTACGGCTGTGCCGAAGGATGTTACGGATCCTGTGCTGACCTTGGGCGTATATTCCGACGTCTTCACGCAGATCGGTCTCGTGACCCTGGGCGTAACGGTATTGATGGCCGCTACGGTTCCTCTGCTGAACAAACTGATCAACAAGCAGGATGATGAGGTTGTGGAAGCAGAACCCGCTCTGCAAAAATAATTTTAAAATAAGTATTGACACTTGCTTTCGCAGTCGCTATAATAACATATGTTGATTGCGAAAGCAGTTACCATGACTCAGTAGCTCAGTTGGATTAGAGTATTTGACTACGAATCAAAGGGTCGGGGGTTCGAGTCCCTCCTGGGTCACCATATTGAAATGACCAGTCCTTACCTCTCGCGGGGTAAGGGCTTTTTGCTATGAAATCTTTGATTGGCATTTTTGTGACAGTTGCGGTATAATATTGTCCTAGGTGAAAATTCGCCCAAGATAAGGGCTATGAGATATGGAGAGTGAATATTGTGTTAGATATCAAATTTGTCCGGGAGCATCTGGACGAAGTAAAAGAGATGCTGAAGAACCGTTGCAATCCGCTGAACCTCGATGATTTTTCGGCTTTGGAGCAGGAGCGCCGCAATCTGCTGCAGCAGACGGAGACGCTGAAGGCTGAGCGCAATGCGGTATCCAAGGAAATTAGCGTGATGAAGAAGAACAAGGAAAACGCTGATGACAAGATTGCCGAGATGCGTGCTGTCGGTGAAAAGATTTCGGCTCTCGATGCGGATCTCAAGGATGTTGAGGAAAAGCTGCGCGACATCCTGCTGCACATTCCGAATATGCCGAAGGCTGATGTGCCCATCGGCAAGGATGATACGGAAAATCCGGAAGTGCGCAAATGGGGCACGCCGAAGGAATTCTCCTTCGAGCCGAAGGCACATTGGGATATCGGTACGGATCTGGATATCCTGGATGCTGACCGTGCTGCCAAGGTTACGGGGGCCCGTTTCATGTTCTACAAGGGCTTAGGTGCCCGTCTGGAACGTGCCTGCATCAACTTCATGATGGATCTGCATGCCACGAAACATGGTTATACGGAAATGCTGGCTCCTTATATTGCCAACAAGGACAGCATGACGGGGACGGGCCAGCTGCCGAAGTTTGCGGAAGATATGTTTAAGCTGGAAGGTCAGGATTATTATCTGGTGCCGACGGCAGAAGTGCCGACCACGAACTACCATCGTGATGAAATCCTCGATGGGGACAAGCTGCCGGAATACTACAGCGCTTATACGGCCTGCTTCCGTGCTGAAGCTGGCAGCGCCGGCCGCGACACCCGTGGTCTGATCCGTCAGCATCAGTTCAATAAGGTGGAGCTTATTAAGTTCGTTAAGCCGGAAACCAGCTGGGATGAATTGGAATCCATGGTGGATGCAGCCGAAGATGTGCTGCGGATTTTGGAACTGCCGTATCATGTGGTGCAGCTCTGCACGGGCGATATGAGCTTCACTTCGGCCAAGACCTATGATATCGAGGTTTGGTTCCCGTCCCAGGGCAAGTACCGTGAGATTTCTTCCTGCTCCAACTGCCTGGATTATCAGGCACGCCGTGCCAACATCAAGTTCCGTCGTGATGCGAAGTCCAAGCCGGAATTCGTGCATACGCTGAATGGTTCCGGCCTGGCTGTAGGCAGAACTGTGGCTGCTATTCTGGAGAATTATCAGCAGGAAGACGGTTCTGTGATTGTGCCGAAGGCACTGGTGCCTTATATGGGCGGGGTTGAAGTTATCCGCTAATCCGCTCTTGTTCCTTTTCTTTGGCTAAGAAAAGGAACCGAAAAGAAACTTGCGGACTGAAATCACATCACGTGATTTACGTCCGCGGGCGCCCATCCTTGGGCGCCGGGATAACGCATGACAAAAGATGTACAATTGTACAGTTAATATGTAATAATATGTCCTATACTGCTGGACAAAATTCGCTCTTTGCGGTAAGATAGATTAGTGATTATCTATCGTTTTCCGCATCGAGCGAATTTTTTTATTGAGGGGCTGGCATTTAGGAAGCCGGTTCCGGAGGGAAGGTGTATTTAAGTTTGGAAAGAAGTGGATTCTCTACCCGTTTGGGGTTTATTCTCGTGTCGGCGGGATGTGCCATTGGCTTAGGTAATGTGTGGCGTTTTCCTTATATTACCGGGCAGTATGGCGGAGCGTCTTTTGTACTGATTTATTTGATTTTCTTGGCTATCTTAGGTTTGCCTATCATGGTGGCGGAGTTTGCCGTAGGGCGGGCCAGTATCCGCAGTGCGGCTATGTCCTTTGATGTGTTGGAGCCGAAGGGAACGAAGTGGCACTGGCATAAATATACGGCCATCGGCGGTAATATGATCCTGATGATGTTCTATACCACCGTAGCGGGCTGGATGCTTTATTATCTGTATAAAACCGCAACCGGGGCTTTTGAGGGCTTGGATGCCGCAGGTATCGGCGCGGCTTTTGGCGGTTTGCTGCAGGATCCTGTTACCATGGGCGCCTATATGATGACCATCGTACTGCTGTGCGGCGGCGTCTGCTATCTGGGCGTGGAAGCCGGGGTGGAGCGCATCACGAAGTTCATGATGACCTGTCTGTTGGGGCTTATGATCATCCTGGGCATCAACTCGGTGCTGCTGCCCGGGGCTGGTGAAGGTCTGAAATACTACCTTTATCCGAATTTTGGCCGACTTATGGAGCATGGCCTGAAGGAAGTCATCTTTGCGGCGATGGGACAGGCCTTTTTCACGCTTTCCATCGGCATGGGCTCACTGGCGGTGTTCGGTTCCTATATCGGCAAGAGCAAGCGGCTGACCGGTGAGGCTATCTGGATCATCATTTTGGATACGTTCGTGGCCATTATGGCGGGGTTGATCATTTTCCCAGCATGCTTCAGCTATGGTGTCAGCCCATCCAGTGGGCCGAACCTTTTGTTCGTGACATTGCCGAATGTTTTCAATGCCATGCCCTTTGGGCGACTTTGGGGAACGTTGTTCTTCCTGTTCATGACCTTTGCGGCCATGTCCACGGTTATTGCCGTGTTTGAAAATCTCGTGGTCTGCTTCTTCGATCTGCTGCGGATCGATCGGCGGAAGATCATCTGCGCGGGCATCCCTGTGGTGATCCTGCTGTCCCTGCCCTGTGTGCTGGGCTTCAATGAGTGGAGCTGGATTCAGCCGCTGGGCGAAGGCTCGGGCGTGCTGGATCTGGAGGATTTCCTGGTGTCTAATAACATCCTGCCTCTGGGCAGCCTTGTCTATATGGCTTTCTGTACGAGCCGCTATGGCTGGGGCTGGGATAATTTCATCAAGGAAGCCGATACCGGCAAAGGTATGGCGTTCCCGAAATGGATTCGGTTTTATGTAACGTATATTCTGCCATTGATTGTGCTCATTATCTTTGTCAATGGGTACTATGCCTTGTTCTTTAGCAAGTAAATTATAACAAGCTGATGCGCCTCAAGCCAAGCCTTCCCCTTGAGGGGAAGGTGGCAGCCCGTAGGGCTGACGGATGAGGTGGAACGTTATTTTTAGATTGGAGGAATGCCTTATGATAAGGTTTTCCAAAGTTGAGAAGACTTATGACAGCCCGGCGGGGCCGGTGCCGGCACTCAAGGGCATTGATTTAGAGATTGCCAAGGGGGAGATCTTTGGCATTATCGGCTTGTCCGGTGCGGGCAAGTCTACGCTGGTGCGGTGCATCAATATGCTGGAACGGCCTACGGGCGGTTCCGTAGTGGTTGACGGGCGCGATATGACGGCGCTTTCGGACAGTGAGCTGCGCGAGGCGCGCAAGGACATCGGCATGATCTTCCAGCATTTCAACCTGCTGTCTTCGGCCACGGTCTATGATAACATCGCCTTCCCGCTGAAGCTGGCGGGGAAGGCTGACAAGGACATCCGGGAAAAAGTGGAGCCGCTGCTGAAGCTGGTTGGTCTGGAGGCAAAGGCGGATCAGTATCCGTCCCAGCTTTCCGGCGGGCAGAAGCAGCGTGTGGGCATTGCCCGGGCTTTGGCCAGCGAGCCGAAAGTGCTGCTCTGCGATGAGGCGACTTCGGCGCTCGACCCGCAGACGACCAAGGCGATTTTGGAGCTGATCCGCGATATCAATAAGAAACTGCAATTGACCGTGGTGGTTATAACCCATGAGATGCAGGTCATCAAGGATATCTGCGACAAAGTGGCCGTTATCGACAAAGGCGTTATCGCCGAGCAGGGAACGGTGCTGGAAGTGTTCACCAATCCCCAGCAGCCGATTACGAAGGAATTTATCAGCGTTTTGCTTTCCAATGATCTGCCAGCGGCTTTCCGCGGCGGGGAGATTTCCCCGGAACCGGCGGAGGATGCTTATCTCCTGCTGCGGCTGACCTTTATCGGCGAGTCGGCAGATGATCCGGTGATTGCGGATATGATCCGCCGCTTCCCGGAAGTTGAGACTACGCTGCTGTTCGGCAATCTTGACCATATCAAGTCCACCCCCTTTGGCCGCATGATTATCGGCCTGCGGGGAGGCAAGGAACAGGTGCAGGCGGCTCTTGACTATCTCAAGAGCCGGGAGCTCAAGGAGGAGGTGATCGGTTATGTCAAACGACATGATTCCTCTGCTGACTAAGGCGTTGGGGGAAACTGTCTATATGGTGGCCGTTTCCATGGCCATCGCCTCTGCCTTAGGCATCCCCTTGGGGGTGTTGCTCTATGCTACGGATAAGGGGCAGATTTTGGAGTCACCAACCCTGAATAAAGTAATTGGGACAGTGGTCAATGCCATTCGTTCCATTCCTTTCATTATCCTGATGGTGGCCATTATCCCCTTCACCCGTCTGCTGGTGGGTTCGGCCATCGGCACGACGGCGGCCATGGTGCCGCTGGTCATCGCCTCCGTTCCCTTTATCGGGCGGCAGGTGGAGACCAGCCTCAAGGAAGTGCCCTATGGGCTGATTGAGGCGGCCCTTTCCATGGGGGCCACGCCCGTTCAGATCATCAGCCGGGTGCTGCTGCCGGAATCCATGCCCAGCATTGTGGCCCAGCTGACCACGGTGGTCATCAGCCTCGTGGGTGAGTCGGCCATGGCCGGTGCCATTGGTGGCGGCGGTTTGGGTGATTTGGCCATCCGCTATGGTTATCAGCGTTTCCGTCCGGAAGTGATGATTGCCACGGTTATCATTCTGATTGTCCTGGTACAGGCGGTTCAGTTTGTGGGTAACACCATCGCGAAGCGCCTGGACAAGAAATAATTTCTTATTTATAAGGAGGTATCCCTATGAAAAAAGTATTAGCACTTATCGGCACACTGCTGATTGCGGCTATGGCCTTTGCCGGCTGTGGCGGTGAGCAGCAGGGCGCAAAAACGGACGCCAAGACCTTGAAGGTAGGCGCAACGGCTGTTCCCCATGCCGAAATCCTTGAAGTGGTGAAGCCGCTGCTGGAAAAGGACGGCATCAAGCTGGAAATCGTGGAATTCAACGATTATGTGCAGCCGAACCTGGCCCTCAACGACAAGGAACTGGACGCCAACTTCTTCCAGCATGAACCGTATCTGGTGAACTTCATGGAAGAACATAAGGAAGTCAAACTGAAAAATGCCTTTGGTGTGCATATCGAGCCCATGGGGGTATACTCCAAGAAGGTCAAAGACCTCAAGGAACTCAAGGACGGCGCTTCCATCGCCATCCCCAACGATCCTACCAATGGCGGCCGTGCCCTGCTGCTGTTGCAGAAGGCTGGCCTGATCACGTTGAAAGACGGCGTGAAGGAAAAAGCCACGGTGCAGGATGTGACGGGCAATCCGCATAACTTCAAGTTCCAGGAAGTAGAAGCCGCTCAGGTTCCCCGTACGCTGGACGATGTGGATGCAGCTGTCATCAACACCAACTATGCAATGCAGGTCAACCTCGTGCCGACGAAGGATGCGCTCTTTATGGAAGACAGCACGTCTCCTTATGTGAACATCATCGCCGTGCGTGAAGGCGACGAGAACCGCCCGGAAATCAAGGCGTTGGTCAAGGCTCTGCAGAGCAAGGAAGTCAAGGACTTCATCACGGAGAAATATAAAGGTGCCGTTGTACCGGCATTCTAAATGTGCGAAGAGCCGCTCCAAATGGAACGGCTCTTCTCCCTCGCAGCTGGTCGTTGCTTGAGGTTAAGACTGATGCTGTACTACCTTATCAGCCAGTGACAAATGAGGTTAGCCACGATACTTGCTGCAACAGCAAGTAGGAATTCGCGGCAAAGGTTAAAAGCATTACGCATGTGTATGTCCCTCCTTTCCGCTGGAGGTGCACAGCGAAATTATTATAGCATTTTCGTTAAGGTTGTGCTATAATAATTTTAGGTTAAAAGACGCATGTGTGTGTCAGCGCCATGGGCTGGTCCCCTGTGGCGCACGGAAGGTCCGCATAAGGGACATCGAAAGCCGCTCTCGTAAGAGAGCGGTTTTTCTTTTGGCTGATTTTGTAGATTTACAAGTTTATAAAAAGTTTATATTGCTTAATGTAAACCGTTTTGTTATAATGGTCATTGTGTCTACTGTGATTAGAAATTTCTGAGAGGAAACATGGAAACTCTAAGAGTATGTCTATGAGCAGAGGATAAAGAATACTTTTTATTGAGGAGGAGTTTCTTGATGAAGAAGACTCTCGTTTCTGCTTTGACTACGGCGCTCGTAGTTGGTGCTGCCAGCACGACGTTTGCTGCCAGCAATCCGTTCTCTGATGTTCCCGCTGACCACTGGGCTTATGACGCTGTAAGCCAGCTGGCTGCTGATGGTGTTATCGAAGGTTATGGCGACAATACCTTCAAGGGCAACCGCAACATCACCCGTTATGAAATGGCTCAGATGGTAGCCAAGGCTATGACCAAGAATACCAGCGGTGCTGACAAGGCTATGCTCGACAAGCTGGCTGCTGAGTTCGCAGAAGAACTCAACAACCTGGGCGTACGTGTAAGCAATCTGGAAAAGAATGCTGACATGGTGAAATGGACGGGTGAAGCTCGCTACCGTTATTGGAGCTATCGCGATGAACAGGCTGATGGCAGCAAGGCCAAAACGAATACCGATCAGTTGCAGCTCCGTCTGTTCCCCACGGCTGAAGTCAATGAACATTGGAAGGTCAAAGGTCGTCTGACTGGTTCCATGAACATGGACAAGGACAACACGGGCGACATGAAGATGACCTTCGTTTACGCTGATGGCGATTACAAGAACTTCAACGTGAAACTGGGTAAGATGCCTCTGTATTCCGCTAATGATGAAGGTCTTGTAATGGATGACTTCTTCTCCGGTGCGCAGGTAACTGCTGGTAAGGATTTGAAGGTCGTTCTGGAAGCTGGCCGTTGGAATGCCGGTGCTGATGCTAATGGCTATGTAAATGCTAATCCTTATGTTAAAGATACTCCGGCATATAATGCTCGTAAGGCACAGGTGGATGATGCTGCCAGCTATCAGGCTGTTCAGCTCAACTATGCTAAAGGCAAGGTTTCCGGTGGCGTAGGTTATCGTCATTTTGACAGCGAAATCTTCAAAACCAACAATTACAGCAAGCATGCAGATGTGGACGATGCAAATATCTGGTCTGTAGGCGGCAAGTATGCCTTCAACAAGAATATTGCCCTGCTGGGTTCCTATGCTCAGAACACCAAGGCTGACTACTACAAGAAGTCCGGCAATGTAGAACTGGACTACAAGGGTGCCAACAAAGCCAACAAGGGCAGCTGGGGTGCTTATGTTGCATACCGTCACCTGGGTGCCAACGTATCCCTGGCTCCGACCTATGATACGGCTCATGTAGCACATCTTAATGAAAAGGGCTGGGATTTCGGTGCCAGCTACATTCCGATGAAGAACGTGCTGACTACGGTAAGCTACTTCAACGGCAAGCAGTTCGACAACCACGACAAGAAGGCTGAAACGCTTTACGCTCGTGTAAGCTATTTCTTCTAATTCAATAGCATAGTCTTGAAAGGGCCTCACTCCGCAGGAGTTGAGGCCTTTTTTGTGCAAAGAAAATTTTCTCAGTCAAATATTGATAAAATATTGCAAAAATTTTAAGACTTTGGTAAAATAGCATTAATCGAGGGCATAAGCAAGCGTGAGGAAACATGGACACTCCGCAAGTGGCTCTCGGGAAGGTTAATTTTAATCTTTTTGAGGAGGAGTTTCTTATGAAAAAGACTCTGGTATCCGCTTTGACTACGGCTTTGGTCGTAGGTGCTGCCAGCACGACGTTTGCTGCCAGCAATCCGTTCTCCGATGTACCGGCTGACCATTGGGCATATGATGCCGTAAGTCAGCTAGCCGCTGATGGTGTTATCGAAGGTTATGGCGACAGCACCTTCAAGGGCAACCGCAACATCACTCGTTATGAAATGGCTCAGATGGTAGCCAAGGCTATGGCCAAGAATACCTCTGGTGCTGACAAAGCTCTGGTTGACAAGCTCGCAGCAGAATTCGCTGAAGAACTCAACAACCTCGGTGTACGCGTAAGCAACCTCGAACGCAATGCTGATAAGGTAAAATGGACGGGCGAAGCTCGCTATACCTATGTCAGCGATCGTTTGACCGATAATTGGACGGGGTGGGCTGGTAAACATGTAGAGAAATATAAGACAAACTCAGATACGGTTTTGTTCCGTCTTGAACCCTCTGCTGAGGTTAACAATCATTGGTCGGTAAAGGCACGTTTGGATGCCAGCACGAATATGCAGTCTGATAAGGGGGCTGGTTCCAAGGAAGATAAAGATAAGGTCACGTTGGCACGTGTATGGGCACAGGGCAACTATAATAACTTCCAGGTAAAACTTGGTAAATTCGCTTCTTACAACAATGACACTTTTGCTGATACGGAATTCTCCGGTGCTGAAGTTGCTGTGGGCAAGAAAGTAAAGGGCATCTTGGGTGCTGGCCGTTTAAGCAGCACACCTTTGAAGAATAGTTCTTGGTATGGTCCTTGGGCTTCTTATCCTGATACGGCGAATTATCAGTACTTAGGTGTTGAAGCTAAGGCGAAATCCCTTAGCGGTGCGATTTATTGGCATCGCATTAATAGTGAAGATGCCGCTTGGGTGATTGATGGCAGAACGGCTAATATCTTTGGTTTAAAAGCTGCGTATAAGTTCGATAAGAATTTAGGTGTGAAGGCCTTCTATAACTTTGATAATAAAGATCTTCAGCAGGATGAAGGCTTTAGCAATGGCGAAAAGAAGGCTGGCAGCATTGAGTTGAACTATAAGGGTGCGCAGAAGGAAAATAAGGGCACCTGGGGTGCATGGGTGGCTTATCGTCATTTAGGCGGGGCTGCTATTGTAAAGAGCACCTATGATGCTATCCTGCCGGGCTTCAAAGGCTGGGAGATTGGTGCTAACTACACGCTGTTCAAGAACGTAGTTGCTACAGCCCGCTATGGTGATTCCAAGATTATTAGCCCTAAGTATAATGGCTCTGATAAAATAAAAGAAAAGATCCTCTTCGGTCGCGTACAGTTCTTCTTCTAATTTAATAGCAACAACACAGATGACCGGTCAGCTTGACCGGTCATTTTTTCTTGTTTTGGTTGACTCTGGAAATTTTCTAATGAAAGTTTAATTGAAATTTAACCGTCCTTTAATTGTATTTGAGCTAGTCAAGTAATATAATTAAATCATCCCAAGGGACAAGGAAACATGGACACTTGCCTCCGGGAACGATTAATTTATTTCTATCTCACGAACGGAGGAGATAATCATGAAAAAGTCAATCATTACTGCTGTAACCACTGCAATGGTTATTGGCGCTGCATCCACTACCTTTGCTGCTACGAACCCGTTCAGCGATGTTCCTGCTGATCATTGGGCCTATGATGCTGTAACCCAGCTGGCTGCTGATGGCGTTATCGAAGGTTATGGCGACAACACCTTCAAGGGCAATCGCAACATCACTCGTTACGAAATGGCCCAGATGGTAGCAAAAGCTATGGCTAAGAACACTTCTGGTGCAGATAAGGCTCTCGTTGACAAACTGGCTGCTGAATTCGCTGAAGAACTCAACACCCTGGGCGTACGCGTAAGCAACCTCGAACGCAATGCCGATAAGGTAAAATGGAACGGCGAAGCTCGTTATACTTATACCAGCGAACGTCATGAAGGCGAAAAGAAATCCAATGACAATGATCTGCTGTTCCGTCTCGAACCGACGGCTGAGGTCAATGATCATTGGCATGTAAAGGCTCGTTTGGATGCTTCCACGAACCTGGCCACGGATAGCAGCGATGAAGACCATAATACGAATGTGTCCTTGAAGCGCATCTGGGCTGAAGGCCAGTATGGCAATACCAATATCAAACTTGGTAAGCTCCCGATGCAGCTCAACAGCGACCTGCTCTTCGATGATGAGATCTCCGGTGCAGCCATCACCACGGGTAAGGATCTGAAGCTGACTCTGCAGGCTGGCCGTTGGAACCTGAAAGACAGTGCCAATGATGCTATCAGCAAGGGCGCTGAAGCTGCAAATGATAAGACGGCTAATATGCAGAGCGTAGGTCTGCAGTATGATAAGAACAAACTCTCTCTGGGCGCAGCTTATCATAATCTCAACAGCGATGCTTTCAGAGAAGTAACGAAGTATCGCAATGGAAAAACTAGCGATAATGCACAGATCTGGGCTGTTAACGGCAGCTATCAGTTCGACAAGAACATTGGCTTAGGCGGTACTTATGCAGAAAATGCTAAGGCTGACAACGAGAAGAAAGCCGGCTCTGTACAGCTGTCCTACAAAGGTGCTCAGAAGGAAAATAAGGGCACTTGGGGCATGTACACCGCTTATCGTTACCTCGGCCAGAACGCAGCTCTCGATCCGTCCTATGATGGTGCTATGAGCGGTACCAAGGGCTGGGAAGTTGGCACCAACTACACGCTGGCTAAGAACACGGTTGCTACGCTGAAGTATTTCAACGGTGAAGAAATCACCGGCGGCAAAGATGCTGAGAAGCTCTTCGGCCGTGTAGAGTTCTTCTTCTAATTTCCCTATTCTCCCTGGCATATGACCTAGATTGTAAGATTTAGATTATTATGCTAAAATAAGCGAGACAGTACAATATGCTGTCTCGCTTATTAATTTTAAAGGAGTGAATTCTATGAAGAACTGGTTTACCAAGCTGCAAAGCATCGGCAAAGCCTTGATGCTGCCGATTGCAGTCCTGCCTGCGGCAGCGCTGCTTTTGCGTTTGGGTGCCCCGGATGTCCTGAACATCCCCTTTATCACCAAGGCCGGTGGAGCGGTCTTTGATAATCTGGCACTCATCTTTTCCATTGGTATTGGCGTAGGTTTGGCCAAGGATAACAATGGTGCGGCAGGTCTGGCCGGCGCTATCGGTTATCTGATCCTGACCTCGGCGCTCAAGACCATCGATGAAACCCTCAATATGAGCGTGCTTGCTGGTATCGTCAGCGGTATCGAAGCCGGTGTGCTCTACAATCGTTATCATAAAGTAAAATTACCGGAATATCTGGGTTTCTTCGGCGGGCGCCGTTTCGTGCTGATCGTGACGGCAGCCGTGTCCATCGTGCTGGCGGCTATCTTCGGTGTGATCTGGGGGCCGTGCCAGGCGTTCATCCATGCTGTGGGTGAATGGATCATCGGCGCAGGGGCACTGGGAACTTTTGTCTATGGTGTCCTCAACCGTCTGTTGATTCCGGTGGGGCTCCATCATATCCTCAACAGCTTTATCTGGTTCGTTTTTGGTGAATACACGAACCCCGTGACGGGGGCAGTGGCAACGGGCGATCTCAATCGCTTCTTTGCCGGGGACCCGACGGCGGGCATGTTCATGGCCGGCTTCTTCCCCATGATGATGTTTGGTATGCCGGCTGTGGCACTGGCCATGTATCATGCAGCCAAGCCTGAGAACCGGGCAAAGATCGGCGGCATGCTGGCGTCGGTGGCTTTCACGGCTTTCCTGACGGGCATCACGGAACCCATTGAATTCATGTTCATGTTCCTGGCTCCGGCGCTCTATGCGGTACATGCAATCCTGACCGGTCTCTGCCTGGCGGTGACTTATTCGCTGGGGGTTCTGGATGGTTTCGGCTTCTCCGCCGGTTTCATCGACTATGTGATCGACTGGGGCCTGGCCACGAAGCCAGAGATGATCCTGGTCATCGGTGTGGGCGTGTTCGTGCTCTATTACGGCATTTTCAGCTGGGCTATCCGTCATTTCGATATCCCGACCATCGGCCGTTATGATGAGGATCTGCCGGTGAGCAGTGAGCCTGCGACCATGAGCGATTTGTCTGAACAGGTGCTGGCAGCTTTGGGCGGCAAGGAGAATATCGAAGAACTTTCCAATTGCGCTACGCGCCTGCGTTGCACGGTGAAGGATGTCAATAAGATGGACATGGAGCGCATCAAGAAAATCAATGGCGTCCGGGGGGCTTTTGCCACGGGTAATGCGGTGCAGGTGGTTATTGGTACCAATGCGGAACATGTGGCCAATGAGATCCTCGCCCATTGATGAAAGCTGAGGACTTATGGAAAAAAGAAATACGATCATGCGTCTGGTGCTGACCATCATTACCTGTGGCCTTTATGGCATCTACTGGATGTACCAGATGAATGAAGATCTGAAGCGCCTCCGCGGTGAGTCTGCAACTGCGGAGGGCAGCACGCTGGTCCTGTACACGTTTTTGACCTGCGGCCTGTATACGTTCTACTGGCTGTACGTCAACAGTGATGTGCTGGGGCAGCTGCGGGAAGAAAACGGTATGGAGCCTGATGGCGCCAGCAAGGAGAATTACATTATTTCCACAATCCTGGCAGTGGTGACGTCAGTGGGCTTTTGGGGCTTGTTTACAGCTGTTTTAGGGGCAATTTTGCTGGCGTTGGATGACGTCCTGGCTGACGAAGAAGTGTTTGAGGCTTTCGGTCAGCTGGCCGGTGAATCGCTGAGTTCCCTGTTCATGGGAATCATCATGGTGGTGGTCATGGTGGCTTTGGCCTGTCGGCGGCAGCCTGAGGACAGTCCGCGTCTGCTGGTGGTGTTCTCGGCTATTATCTTTTGTATGCAATGTTTCCCACCGTTTTTATCGTTAGGATTTATGCAGAAATCGTTGAATGGATTAATTGATTGTTTACAAAATGAAAGGGATGTTATCTGATGAATATGGGGATTGAAAAAAGAAGTATTGCCAAGGCTATCATTTTGAGCTTTGTTACCTGCGGTATCTATGCCTTGTACTGGCTCTACAAGCTGACGGATGAGCTGCATGAGCTGGCCGGGGAACAGACTACGGCCAGCGGCGGCATGGTGCTGGTATATACGTTCATCACCTGCGGTATCTACAGCATCTACTGGTACTATAAGATGGGCGTGACGGTGAATATCGCCAAGGAAAAACGCGGCATGCGCTTTGACAACAACTGCCCGATCATCTACCTGCTGCTGGCTGTCTTCTGCCTGGGCCTTGTGAGTGAGGCCCTGATGCAGGACAGCATCAATGATATCATCGCTTATGATGAAGGTGCACAGGCTTAAGAAAAGTCTGCAGGTCTATTCCCCCGGTTCCTCAGCGCAGCGTCAGCGCGCAGGAAAGCTGGCCGGGCAGCTGGCTGGTCTGGCTGCCCTGGGCTTTGCTTATCTGCTGCTGATCGGTTGGCTGGGCCGGGGGATTCCTTGTATCTTCCGTTTGCTGACGGGCTATAAATGCCCCGGCTGCGGTGTCACCCATCTGGTGCTGGCCCTGCTTAAAGGGGATATACAGGGAGCCTGGCAGGCGAATCCTGCCATATTGCTGGTTTTGCCGCTGTTCATCTTCTGGTGGTGTTATGATGCCTATCGCTGGGTGAAGGACGGAAAACGTGCTCATTTCCCGGAAAAGATCGGTTATGTGCTGGTGGTGTATTTCCTGATTTTCGGCATCTGGCGCAATGTTGCAGGTTTTTAAAGACAAATAAAAAAAATCGGCCATCGCTGAGCGATGGCCGATTTTTATTTTGCTTATTCAGCAGCGGCAACGACTTCTTTGCCGTCATAGTAGCCGCATTCAGGGCATACGTGATGAGGCATCTTCGGTTCGTGGCACTGCGGGCAAGCTACGAAGCCCGGTGCTTCCAGTTTCCAGTTAGCACGGCGCTGATCGCGGCGGGCCTTGGACATTTTTCTCTTTGGTACTGCCATGTTGATTCACCTCCGGAACAATCCGACTTACTGTAGTGAAATCCAGACATGCAGGGGAAAATCCCCTCGGTTGATGCTGAATGGATTCATTTCACAATCTTTATGTACATTGACATACTGTAATATTTTATCCTTTTTGCGGCAGAATTGCAAGGATTTTTTTATTTTCTTGTCGAAATTAGTTTTGTATTCACATGTTGTAACATTGTATACAAATGGTGTATAATATTACTTGTGAATAACGGTTGATTGTAAACTACCTGAAGCATATAAGGGGAGGGCTTGATTTGATGATGAATGGAGCTCAGGCAGTATTGGAAAGCCTGAAAAAAGAGGGTGTGGACGTAGTGTTCGGCTACCCCGGTGGAGCGGTGCTGACGCTTTACGATGCGGTTTATAAGATGAAATTTCCGCATATTCTGACAAGACATGAGCAGGGGGCTATCCATGCGGCAGACGGTTATGCCCGGGCTACGGGGAAAGTCGGCGTGGTCTTCGCCACCTCCGGCCCCGGTGCTACCAATCTCATCACGGGCATTGCCACGGCCTGCACGGATTCTGTGCCCCTCGTGTGCATCACGGGGCAGGTAGCTAATCCCTATATCGGCAAGGACTCCTTCCAGGAGGCCGATATCTTCGGCATCACCACGCCCATCACCAAACACAACTATCTGGTCAAGGATGTCAAGGAGCTGCCGCGGGTGCTCAAAGAGGCTTTCTTCATCGCCAATACGGGGCGCAAAGGGCCGGTGGTCATCGATGTTGCCAAGGATGTGTTCGATGCGAAAATCGACTATGAATATCCGGAAACGGTCAATCTGCGGGGCTATAGCGGTGTTTATGATGGCAATGACAAGGAGATTGCCGCAGCAGTGGAAGCCGTGCAGAAGGCGGAACGGCCGCTGATTTTCGCCGGCGGCGGCATCGTGAGCTCCAATACGGCGGCGGAGGTGCAGAAGCTGGCCAAGAAGCTGGGCGTGCCGGTGACCTCCACCCTGCTGGGCTTAGGCACTGTGCCTGCGGATACGGAGGGCTTTTTGGGATTTGCCGGCATGCATGGTTCCTATGCCGCCAATATGGCCATCCAGAAATGCGACCTGCTGCTCTGCATCGGCATGCGCTTCAGCGACCGCGTGACGGGGCGTGTGGACGGCTTTGCTCCCAAGGCGAAGATCATCCATTTCGAGCTGGATCGGGCGGAAATCAACAAGAATGTCACGGCAGACCTCAAGGTGCTGGGGGATCTGCGCTGGACACTGCCCCGCTTCAATAAGAAACTTTCCGCGACCAAGGAAAAATTTGCGGAGAAGTTCAAGGGCTGGAAGGACGAAGTCATCAAGATGCATGAAGAACATCCCTTCAGCTATGTGGAAAATGGGGATGTTATCAAGCCCGGTGCTTTGATCAAAAGGATCAGCGAGCTTTCCGACAAGGATACCATTGCGGTGACGGACGTAGGCCAGCATCAGATGTGGGCGGCTCAGTTCTTCGACGTATACAAGCCCCGCCATTTCCTGACCTCCGGCGGTCAGGGCACCATGGGCTATGGCCTGCCCGCTGCCATGGGGGCTAAAGTCGGTGCGCCGGACAGCAAGGTGGTATTGTTCACCGGTGACGGCAGCATCATGATGAACTGTCAGGAATTTGCCACCATTGCCGACAACGATATCGATGTGAAGGTCGTGATCGTCCATAACTGTATTTTGGGCATGGTGGGGCAGTGGCAGCGCCTCTTCTACAACCATCACTATTCCCAGTCGGAGCTCAAGGGCAAGACGGATTTCGTCAAGCTGGCGGAGGCCATGGGGCTCAAGGGCTATCGCCTGACGAAGAAAGAGGAGCTGGATACCGTGCTGCCCAAGATCATGGCAGAGCAGGGCCCGGCCCTTATCGATGTGCTGATTCCGGAGGAAGAAGATGTCCTGCCCATGGTACCGGGCGGCAAGCGGCTTGACCAGATGGTGCTGGGAGGTAGCAAGAAATGATGAAAAAATATTTACTCGCTGTATTAGTTGACAATAAACCCGGTGTTCTCACCCATGTTTCCGGCCTGATCAGCCGCCGGGCCTTCAATATCGAAAGCATTTCCGCCGGTTATACCGAGGAACCGGAAGTCACCCGCATCAATATCGTGGTGTCCGTAGAGTCCAAGAATGAGCTGGATCAGGTGGTAACCCAGCTGGGCAAGCTCATTGACGTCATCAAGATCGTGAACCTGTCGGAAGTGGATTCCATCGAACGGGAGCTGGTGATGATCAAGGTGCGGGCCGACAAGAGCAACCGTGCGGAACTTATCGATATCGTCAATATCTTCCGGGCCAATATCGTCGATGTGAGCCAGGAAAATGTGGTCATTGAGCTGACCGGTCAGCAGAGCAAGATCGACGGCATCATTGAGGTGCTCTCGGAGTATGAGATCATCGAGATTGCCCGTACAGGCTCCATTGCCCTGTCCCGTGGCCCTGTTCCGGTGAAACAGATGTAAAATTTAAAGTTTACAAGTTGACACGTACTTTGCAAAGTGTTATTATGATGGTCAAACAAAAGTCCATCATAATAACACTTTTATTATTTTCGCGGACTTTTGCTATCGGCATTATTTTGAAAGAGGGTTTTAGGATGAATGGTTTAACCTTAGTGGGCTTTGCCATGGTTGCATTCGTGGCGGCCTATTTTTTGTATGGGCGCTGGTTGGTGAAAACTTGGGGCATCGATCCCAAGGCGAAGACGCCGGCTGTGGAGTTTGAGGATGGCGGTGATTTTGCACCGGCTTCCCGGTTCACGGTGTTTGCGCATCAGTTTTCCTCCATCACCGGAGCAGGCCCTGTGACCGGCCCGATCATCGCGGCGATGTTCGGCTGGGCGCCGGCCATGCTCTGGCTGCTGGTGGGCGGCATCTTCTTCGGTGCGGTACAGGATTTCACGGCGCTCTACGCTTCGGTGAAAAATCAGGGCAAGAGCATGGGCATGCTGATTGAGCATTATGTGGGGCGCACGGGGCGCCGCCTGTTCCTGTTGTTCTGCTGGCTCTTCACCTTGTTGGTGCTGGCGGCCTTTGCGGATATCCTGGCCAATACCTTCAACGGCTTCATGAAGGATGGCACGGAGAATGTGCCGGGGGCACAGGCTGCGACGATCTCCATGCTTTATATTGTGGTGGCCATGGGCTTTGGCTTCTTCATCAGCAAGGTGCAGCCTTCCGGTCTGGTGAAGTTCCTGGTGGCTGTGGTGCTGGTTGTGGCCATGTTCGCCGTGGGGATGCAGTTCCCCCTGTATCTGGATGCCCATAGCTGGCGCTATGTGACCTTTGCTTATTGCTTCATCGCTTCGGTTCTGCCCATGTGGCTGCTGATGGAACCCCGGGATTATCTGTCTTCCTTCCTGCTTTTGGGCATGGTTTTCGGCGGTGTGGTTGGCGTGCTGGTGGCCAATCCCGTCATCAATATGCCGGCTTTCGTAGGGTTCACGGTCAAGGGACAGTCCCTGTTCCCGATTCTCTTCATCACCATTGCCTGCGGTGCGGTATCCGGCTTCCATAGCCTGGTTTCCTCCGGTACTTCCTCCAAGGCTATCGCCAATGAGCGCGATATGCTGCCGGTGGGCTATGGTGCTATGCTGGTAGAATCCCTGCTGGGGGTTGTGGCTCTCGTTATCGCCTGTGCGGCGGCTTCCAATGGCACGCTGCCTTCCGGCACGCCGTTCCAGATCTTTGCCGGGGCCATCGGCGGCTTCTTCCAGATGTTCGGCCTGCCCGCTGCCGTTTCGGCCTGTGTGATCACCATGTGTGTGTCGGCTTTGGCCATGACGACAATCGATTCCGTGGCCCGCATCGGCCGCATGTCCCTGCAGGAGCTGGTGGCTCCCAGTGAAGGGGCAGAAGCCGACAGTGTGGCCAAAATCCTGATGGATAAATACGTTTCCACGGCGGTGACGCTGATCCTGGCTTATGCGCTTTGCCTGGCCGGTTATATGAATATCTGGCCGCTGTTCGGTGCTGCCAATCAGCTGTTGTCGGCGCTGGTGCTGATCTCGCTGGCTTTGTTCCTCAAGAGCACGGGGCGCAAGGGCTGGATGCTCTATGTGCCCATGACCTTCATGTTCCTCGTGACCATGAGTGCGTTGGTTATGAGTGTGGTGGGGATTGCTGGTAAGATCGGCAGCGGTGACTTCACCCTGATGGTGGATGGGCTGCAGCTGGTGCTGGCCATCGCCTTGATGACCTTGGCCGTATTGGTGGCTAAGACATGCGGCAGCGAATTGTTCGCCAAGAATAATCAGATTGCTCCGGAGCTTGAATAATTAGTTACCATGGCTTTTGTTCGCGGTACGCCGCCAGTGGCGGTGCTTGCCACGCTGCGCTGAGAAGTTGTGCTAAAACGGCTCTCTTGCCTTTAATTGATCCTGTATAAAAGTCAAAACTCGCTGCGCTCAGACAGTAGACTTTTATACAGGGAATCAAGGTTTGGCAAGAGAGCCGTTTCTTTACGCACAACTTCTACGCTCCGCTTAGGCAAGCACCGCCGCTGGCGCTAGTTGGATGAATCGCAGCTTTTGGGGGCAGGTAATGCCCGCTGATTAGGCCGATGTGAGACAGGCAATGCCTACAGACAAAGGAGGCGGGGCCGGGGGGATTTTGCCCCAGCGGAGCGTAGGGCGGCAGGCGTAAAGAACCGCTTTTTTGCCTACATTGAAATCAGCGGGAAAAGGCTTTTGTTTGAACGAAGTGAGTTTAAGCCGTTCCCGCTGAATCAAGGCAAAAAAGCGGTTTAGCCTGCCGTCTTAGCGCAGTCGGGGCAAGATCCACCCGGCCCCGCCGGACTATCAATAATAGCAGCAGTTATTGGACCTGCCTCTTCCAATACTCCAAATCCGGTGCATTGAGGGGCAGGTCGATGGTCTGTCCGTTGTCGTAGTAGAAGCGGAAGCGGACGGTTTCGGCTTTGCGGATGGCCGGGAGGCTGGCGCGGGGGAGTTCGACGAAGAGTTTGTTTTCGTTCTGCCAGGCGTGGTCGCGGCTGGCGTGAGGAGGTGGTGTCTGCTTGGTGGCGGCTTTCATTTCCCAGGCGTCGCCGTCGGTGTAGAGGATGGCTTCGTTCTTGAGTTTGGCACTGTCATAGCGCCAGTCCCAGATGGTCAGCACGGCGCCTTCCAGCTTGCCTTCGACGGTATGGGAGCTTTGGAAGTCGATGCGGCAATAGGCAGACAGGCTTTCAGCCGTGCGGTGGTCGATATGGTAGGTATAGGACAGGCCGAAGATACCGGTGAGCATCAGCAGGATACCGATGCCGATGAAAAATTTTTTTATCATTATATATTCCCCTTTATGGCTGATTTACGGATTTACATAGACAGTATAACATATTCGAGTTTTTTCTTGCAATTTCAGCGGGATGTGAGAAAATAGAAGGTGTTGAATTGTAGATATTGTAAATATTAATGATAAAAATACCACAAGGGGGCATTTTTATGGCGATAAAATTACTGGCGACGGATCTGGACGGCACGCTCTTGCGGGGCGGCAAGCCGGTTTCGGCGGGCAATATTGCGGCGGCGCAGGCTGCGGCCAAAGCCGGCGTGGTGGTGACCATTGCCACGGGGCGCATGTATCGGGCGGCATTGCCGGTGGCTGAGGCGTTGGGGCTGGATGTGCCCATCATCACCTATAATGGGGCGCTGATCAAATCCACTTCAGGCAAAATTTATTATGAACATTATTTAGATGAAGATATCTGCTGCCGCATTGCGGATTTCTGTGCGGCGCGGAACTGGTATCTGCAGTCCTATAGCGGCGATGAGCTCTATTATTCCGATTACGGTGCCTTCTCCAAGCGCTATGAGATCAGTCAGAAGGTGATCGGTGAAGAGATCGGTTATGACGGGATGAAGGAAAAGGTCAGCAAGATGTACAAGATGCTGATCATCACCTCCGGGGCGGAAGTCACCCAGGAATGGATGGCGGAACTGCAGGCCGAGTTCGGTGACACCATTGCCATGACGCAGTCCGCGCCGGATTTCATCGAAATCATCGCGCCGGGCGTGTCCAAGGCGGCAGGCCTGCAGAAATTGGCGGAACTCCTGGATATTGACATCAGCGAGACCATGGCCATCGGCGATGCCAGAAACGACCTGCCCATGCTCAAGGCGGCAGGGTTCAGCGTGGCCATGGATAACGCTGAGGACGAGATCAAGGCCGTGACCGATGCGGTGACGGGCAATTGCGATGAGGATGGCTGGGCGCAGGCCGTCCATAAATACATTCTCGAACAGTAAGGCAGGTGACTGGAATGGAAGAAACTACGGAAATGGAAAATACCCAGGCCAGGGAAGATAAATTCCGGCTGGTCATCGTCACCGGCATGAGCGGCGGCGGCAAAACCCAGGCCTGCCGTTATATGGAGGATCTGGGCTATTTTGTGGTGGACAATCTGCCACCGGTCTTTATCCCGAAATTCGTGGAACTCTGCAAGCACGCCGGTGACCATGTGGGCAAGGTCGTGCTGGTGGTGGATACCCGCAGCCGGGAATTCTTCGATACCTTTATCCATGTATTGGATGATATGGACAAGGCAGATGTGCCCTATGAGATGCTCTTTATGGATGCTTCCGACTCTTGCATTATCCGGCGTTATAAGGAAACCCGCCGCCGCCATCCCATGGCGCCATCCTCGCGGATTTCCGATGGCATTGCCAAGGAGCGGGAGCGGCTCTCGCCGGCCCGGGCAAAGGCCACTTATATCATCGACACATCGGAACTCAAGAAGGTGGAACTGCGGGATAAGATCCATCGGATTTTCGGCAACAGTGACGGGGAGCAGATGAGCATCAATGTGCTGTCCTTCGGCTTCAAATTCGGCATGCCGCTGGATGCTGACATGGTCTTTGACGTGCGTTTCCTGCCCAATCCCTTCTATATCGAATCCATGCGCCATAAGAGCGGCGCGGTGCCGGAAGTGGCGGAATACATCGCCAAGTGGCCGGTAACCCAGGACTTCGTGGAACATCTGGACGCCATGATGGATTTCCTCGTGCCCCAGTATGTGAAGGAAGGCAAGAGTCAGCTGGTCATTGCTGTGGGCTGCACCGGCGGCATGCACCGCAGCGTATTCATTGCCAAACATATCTTTGACCGGCTCAAGGACAAGGGCCTGCCCGTGAAGCTGGAACACCGGGATCTGATGAAAAACGATGTGTGGGAACACGTGCGTGAGGAGTGCTAAGGAATGCATTTGTTAAAATGGCTCTATCCCGGCATGAAATTCAAGCGCTGGCTCCTGCTCTTTTCCGCAGGGGTTATGCTGGTGAGCCTGGGATTGGCCCTGGTTTTTAACTATAAATACTTAGATGCCATTGAGGAAGCCATCTTTCAGGCTGTTTATCTCTGGAAGGGCACCTATGACTATTCCACCACCACCATCATTGGGATTTTGGTAGTCGTAATGGGCGGTGTGCTGATGCTGGCGGCTACCCGCTATGTCATCCGCTCGGTCATCATGGTGCTGCTGCCGGACAATTCGGAACGGCTGGTGGATATCATCTATGAAAAACGCCGTCTGGGCAAGGGCCCCAATGTGGCAGTGGTGGGCGGCGGCCATGGCCTTTCGGTGCTGCTGCGCGGCATCAAGGCGGCCACCACCAATGTGACGGCGGTGGTGACGGTGGCCGATGACGGCGGCTCTTCCGGGCGATTGCGGGAAGAATTCGGCATCATCCCGCCGGGGGACCTGCGCAACTGCCTGGTGGCCCTGGCTGATACGGAACCCTTGATGGAAAAATTGTTCCAATACCGCTTCAAAGGGGAAACGGAACTGGCCGGCCATAGCTTCGGCAACCTCTTCATCGCGGCGATGAATGAGGTCACGGGAGATATGGAACAGGCCCTGCAGGAATCTTCCAAGGTCCTGGCGGTCAAGGGGCAGGTACTGCCTGCCTCCAAGGATCATGTGCGCCTGGATGCCATCATGGAGGATGGCACCGTGGTGGAAGGGGAATCCCGGATTCCCGAGGTCCATAAAAGGATCAAGCGGGTGCGGCTGTTTCCGGAAAAGGTACAGCCGGTGCAGTCGGCCTTGGATGCTTTGACCAATGCCGATGCCATCATCCTGGGGCCGGGCAGCCTCTATACGAGCATCATGCCCAACCTGCTGGTGGACGGCGTTGCCGATGCCATCCGCAAGAGCAAGGCCATCAAGATCTATATCTGCAATGTCATGAGTCAGCCCGGCGAAACGGACGGCTATACGGCTTCCATGCATGCCAAGGCCATCATCGACCATGGCGGCAAGGGCATCATCGACTACATGCTGGTCAACGATGCTGTGATTTCGCCGGACATGCAGGATTACTATGCTTCCAAGGGGGCTTATCCTGTAGAGGTGGATGAGGATGCCATCAACGCATTGGGTGTGGGCTTCGTCAAGGCGGATATCATCAATGAGAACGAAGTGATCCGCCATGATCCGGACAAGCTCAGCAAGGCTGTGATGAATATGGTTTACCACCTGCAGCCCAGTGCCCTGAAGAAATTTGAAGTCAAGTAAGTTTTTGTCAAGTGAGTAAGGAGGCTGGCGATGCCATCTTTTGCCACTGAGGTGAAAAATGAACTGGCCCGCCTGTATTATGAAGATAGCTGCTGCCGCGGGGCAGAGCTGGCGGCCCTGCTGCGCATGGGGGCAACTCTGACCATTGGCGCAGGCCATACCTTTGGGCTGAATTTCACCTCGAAGAATGCGGCCGTGGCCCGCAAGGTGCTGCAGCTCCTGAAAAGCGAGGGGGAGAACCTGCGGACGGAAATCACCGTGCGCCGCTCCCGGCAGCTCAACAAGAATAACAGCTATACGGTACGGGCCGTGCCGTCCCGGAAGGTCAATGAACTGTTCCAGCGGATCGGCTTCCTCCATGAGGACAGCCTCAATATGGAAAATGACAGAGGCATCCTCAAGAAGCAATGCTGCCGCATCGCTTACCTGCGTGGCGCCTTTCAGGGGGGCGGCAGTGTGAACCGGCCCGAGGCGGCCTATCATCTGGAATTGGTCACCGGCAGCTATGAGCTGGGGAATCTGCTGCATGATTTGCTGCGTCGCATGGGCTTTCCTGCCGGTTTTGTGGACCGGAAGGATGCTTATGTGGTCTATATCAAGGAAGGGGATTCGGTCATTGACTTTTTGGGCATGGTGGAAGCCGATGAAGCCGTGGAAAGCTTCGAAGTGGCCCGCAATGTCAAGGAAGTCCGGGAACAGGTCAACCGGCTGGTCAACTGTGAAACGGCCAATCTCCAGAAGGCCGTGGATGCTGCCGGCCGTCAGCTGGCCGTTATCCGGGAGATGGAAAAAACTGGACGCTTGGCAAAACTGCCCCCCAAGCTGCGGGCGGCGGCCAAGGCCCGGCTGGAGAATCCTGATGCCACCCTGCAGGAGCTGGCGGAAATGCTGGGCATCAGCAAGTCCGGCATGAACCATAGAATGCGGAAGCTAAAAGAATTAGCTGCCCAGGAGGAGAGGAAGTAAAGATTGCGTTACGTTAAATATGGGCTGGGGCTGCTGGCCTTTGTCCTGTTGGTTTTTATTTCCTGGCTGACGCTGACACCGGCGCCCCAGGGAATTTTGGTGCTGGAGTACCATCATATCTGCGATGAGATCGGTGAAGATGGCGCAGCTTATGCCGTGCCGGTGGCTGACTTTGCCCAGCAGCTGGACTATCTGCGGGCGGAAGGCTATACCACCATCTCCATGCAGGATTATATGCGGGCCAAGAAGGGCAAGCAGGAACTGCCGGACAAGCCGGTGATCCTGACCTTTGATGACGGCTATGATGACAATTACACCACTTTGCTGCCCATGCTGGAAGAGCGGGGCATGAAGGGCACGGTCTATATGATCACCAACAGCATTGGCCGCAAGGGATATCTGTCCTGGAACCAGCTGCGGGATATGCAGAACCGTGGTATGGAGATCGGCAGCCATACGGCCAACCATCAGCCCCTGACCACGCTGGACCGGGAGAAGCAGGCTGAGGAAATGAAGCTTTCCAAGCTGCTGATGGAGTGGAATGGCCTCAAGACCATCTTCACCTTCTCTTATCCCAATGGCGCTTATGATGAGGACATGCCGGCCATGCTCAAGGAAAATGAGTATTTGACGGCAGTTACCGGTGATGGGGGGCTGAATACCTTCCAGACCAATCCCTATCTGCTCCAGCGCATCAATATCCCCCGTCCCCATCTGGGGTTGACGGAGTTCAAGCTGCGGATTTTCAAGGCCGAGGCGCTTACCAAGATGGGAATCAAGCAGCATTTGCTCAGTGAATGAATTAGTAAGGAAGATTTGACTTGATGAATGTGAAACGAAAGATCTTAGCTGTTTTGGCGGCAGGCACCCTGTGTTTTCCCCAGATGGCAATGGCGCGTCATGCTGCCACCAGCGGCGCCACTACCGTTGTGCATCTCGACAAGGTGCAGCCTGCGCCAGCCCAGGAGGAGGGAACGCAGACGAATCTCATGCAGCGTATCAGAGGTATCCTGAGTGCCTCTGAAAAAGAGAAAGAAAAGGAACAGGAACAGAAAACGGCAGCCGTCAAGCGGCCGGCAGCGTCTTTGAACCAAAACCTCACCCGCTGGGATATGGTCAGCCGGGATGAAGGGGGCACGCTGCTCTTTTCCGACAGTCCGGAATATGTGACGACCAACGGCATCCTCTATCAGGATTCTGTTCAGGGGGATGCCCGTGTGTTGTTCTATCACCTGAATAACAGCGATGAGCCCAAAAAATTGGCAGTGGTGCTGAAAAACGAGTACAATGGCCGCAATGACGTCATCATCACCCGCAGCGGCAATGGAACCCCCAGCAGTGATTATCTGAAGGTGGGGAAGGCCACGCAGCTGGAGTATTTCCGGGAGGAGAAATCGCAGAAACTTTCCCTGCCCCCCGGGACAGCAAGACTGATTCAGGAAAAAATGAATATGACCATCCTGCAGCCCGGTGAACTCACCTATGGCGTCTTTGATTTCCATGCGGATCACAGCGTGCTGGTGACGGTCCTGATGCTGGACGCCTATGGCGATCCCGTGACGGCAGCCGAAGAACTGCCAGTGCTGCCCAAGGATGAAATGCGTTTGCGTGGTACCTTCAAGGGCATGGATCGGGTGATGTCGGCCAAGAAGATCTATAACCCTGCCGAGGACGGCGGTGTGTATTTCATGCTGGCCGATGACAAGGTGGATAAATACCGCACGGGTATCGATGCCACCGATGGCAGTCAGGTCATTAACTATGGCAACTATGGCATCAACTACCGGTTGGAACTGCCGGTGGATGCCGGCGCGGTCAAGTATTACCTGAGCCCGCTGGGCGGCGTCTATGCCGGGGCCATGCGGAGCTTCAATACGGCCAGGACCTATACCCTGTTCCCCACGCCGGGCAGCCGCACCTATTTCGGCGACCGTACAGAACCCGAGAGCGATGAAGTGCAGGCCAAACGCGAGGCCGGCTCCTGGTATATCGCCCGGAATACGGAGTTGGCCTCTTTAGGCCAGAGCAATGGCCGGGGGGAAACGGTGTTTGAGTTTTCCCCGCCGGGGGCATCCAACCTGCCTGTAGCTATCGTGATGCTGCCCCAGAAATAAATTGTATTCCATAACGAGATAACATACGTCCGAATCATTTGCGGGCGTCAATATAAGGAGGATCATTTTCCATGTCTGAAAAGAAACCATTTTACATCACTACGCCGATTTATTATCCCAGTGCCAAGCTGCATATCGGTCATGCTTACTGCACCACCATTGCGGACTCCATTGCCCGCTTCCATCGCCTGGCCGGGGATGATGTATTCTTCCTGACGGGCTCTGACGAGCACGGTCAGAAAATCCAGCAGAAGGCCGAAGAAGCCGGCATCAAGCCCATCGAATACACGGACAAGATCGTGGCAGGCTTCCAGAATCTCTGGCAGAAGCTCAACATCAGCAACGATGACTTCATCCGCACCACGGAAAAGCGCCATGAAAAAGTGGTGCAGGAGATTTTCCGTCGCATCTATGCCAAGGGCGATATCTATAAAGGGGAATACAAAGGCCTTTACTGCACCCCCTGCGAAAGCTACTGGACGGAACATCAGCTGGACGAGAACGGCTGCTGCCCGGACTGCGGCCGCCCTGTGCAGGAAGTTTCCGAGGAAGCGTACTTCTTCAAGATGAGCAACTATCAGGATCGCATCCTGAACTATATCGAAGAACATCCGGATTTCATCCAGCCGGTTTCCCGCCGCAACGAAATGATCAACTTCATCAAGCAGGGGCTGGAAGATCTCTGCATCTCCCGTACGTCCTTTGACTGGGGCATTCCCGTGCCCATGGATGAGAAGCACGTCATCTACGTTTGGTTCGACGCTCTGACCAACTACCTGACGCCGATTGGCTTCCTGGATGATCCGGAGAAGTTCAACAAATACTGGCCGGCCAATCTGCATCTCGTGGGCAAGGAAATCGTGCGCTTCCATACCATCATCTGGCCCTGCATCCTTATGGCCCTTGATTTGCCGTTGCCGGAAAAGGTCTATGGCCATGGCTGGCTGATCGTGGACGGCGATAAGATGAGCAAGTCCAAGGGCAATGTCATCGATCCCATCGGCCTTATCGACGAATTCGGTGCTGATGCCATCCGCTACTTCCTGCTGCGGGAAATCAACCTGGGACAGGACGGCAATTTTAGCCGCGATGCCCTGATCCAGCGCATCAACAGCGATCTGGCCAACGATCTGGGCAACCTCTTGCACCGCACGTTGAACATGGTAGGCAAGTTCCAGGACGGCGTGCTGATTGCACCCCAGGGCGAAAGTGACATCGACAAGAGCCTCAAGGCTGATGCCGCTGAAACGGTTTCCTACTTTGCCGAGAATATGGAAAAGATGGAACTTTCCCTGTCCATCAAGAAGGTCTGGGCCTTCATCAGCCGCGCCAACAAATATATCGACGAAACGGCTCCCTGGGCTTTGGCCAAGGACGAGACGAAGAAGCAGGAACTGGCCAATGTCATGTACAACCTGGCTGAATCCCTGCGCCAGATCAGCGTGCTGATCAGCCCGTTCATGCCCATTACAGCAGAACGCATCTGGCAGCAGCTGAATCTGCCCGGCAAATTCGCCGATGTGCAGCTTGACGATATCAAGACCTGGGGCGGCATTGCCGGCGGCCATAAGGTAGGCACGCCGGAACAGCTCTTCCCCCGCATCGAAGTGGAGAAGGAAGAAACTCCAGCCAAGGCTGCTAAACCTGCCAAGGAAAAGAAAAACAAGCAGGAAAAACAGGAAAAGGCCGCTGAGGAAAACGCCGAAGTCAGCATTGACGACTTTGCCAAGATCCATCTGCGGGTGGTCAAGGTGCTCTCCGCTGAACCTGTGCCCAAGACGGAAAAACTGCTGAAACTCACCGTGGATCTGGGGGACGAGCAGCGCGAGATCGTCTCCGGTATCGCCAAGCATTATGAACCGGCTGATCTCGTTGGCAAGAATGTGGTCATGGTCATCAACCTGAAACCCGCCAAGATCCGTGGCATTGTTTCCCATGGCATGGTGCTGGCTGCTTCCAACGGCGATGACCTGCAGGTGCTGTCGGTGGATATGCCGGTAGGCTCCACGGTACGCTGAGATGGCACAGTTTGAACTGGTTGATACCCATACCCATCTCAATGACGGGAAATTCGCAGGTAGCGAGGCAGAAGTGATCCAGCGGGCCAGAGAAGCCGGGGTGACGCGGCTGATCAATATGGGGGATACCATGAAATCTTCGGCCAAGGCCGTGGAACTGGCCGCCCAATATGAAGGCGTCTATGCCGGTGTGGGCATTCATCCCGAAGAGATCTATGAAATCACATCAGCGGAGGATGACCAGCTGGCGGCCTGGACCCAGGAAAAACGGGTGGTGGCCATTGGTGAGATTGGTCTGGATTATTACTGGGAAAAGGATGAGGCGAAACGGGAACTCCAGCGCCGGATGTTCATCCATCAGCTGGATCTGGCCCGGCAGCTGCACCTGCCCGTCTGCATCCATGACCGGGAGGCCCATGGAGATACACTGGCTATCCTCAAAAAAGAGGGAAAAGGCTTGCGGGGCGTATTGCATTGCTTCTCAGGCAGCTGGGAAATGGCCCAGGAAATCTACAAAATGGGCTGGTTTATCGGCGTGGATGGCCCTCTGACTTACAAGAACGCAGCCAAGCTCCCCGAGATTGTGGAAAAATTTCCTTTGGAACGCATTTTGGTGGAAACAGATGCCCCATATCTGGCCCCTGTACCCATGCGCGGCAAGCAGAATGAACCGGCTTTCGTCACCTATGTGGCGGAGAAAGTAGCCGAAATAAGGGGGATTTCCATGGAAATGGTGGCTAAACAAACCTCAATCAATGCTGAGGAATTATACGGCATCTGAACCCTGAAAATGGCTGTTTTTGGGCAAAAGTGGTGGACAAACACTGAAAAGTGGCGTCCGCCGCTTTTTTATTCCCATTTTTCATGTGTTTTTCAGCAAAATGTGGGAGAATAGTAGTATGGAATTTGACAAGGTTCTAAATTCCATGCTATACTACGCAAAGTTCTTCACCAAAGTTACAAGGGGGCTTTCAATGAGTATAAAAAAGATCTTCCGCATTAATCATAAAGAAAAAAAAGTCATGCTGTGCCTGATGCTCGCAGCTATGATGATGATGACAACGGGTTTTACCAAGACCACGTTGCCGGATGGTTGGCATCAAGTGACCATTGTGGCCGATGGCAAGACAATTACGACCACTACGAATCATACGAACCCCGCCTTTATCTTAGGCAAAAATGGTGTGAAACTTAGCGCCAATGACGAATACCATCTGGAAAAGGATGGCAAGAACACGAAAATCACCGTTTACCGCGCGGTCCCGGTAACGGTATCGTACAACGGTCAGACGAAATCCGTCATGACCAGCAAGCAGACCGTAGGCGACGCCCTGATCGAGTTGGGCTACAATCTGGAGGATGTGGAGGCATCCCAGGGACTGGATAAGAAAATTCAGGCGAACATGGACATAGTATTAACTGACAGTGCCAAAAAGCAAGCGGCATTGCAGCGTATGCGTGAAGAACAAATGCGTCCGAGAGTGCAGACGGAGATGGGCATGATGGCCTACTCTGCCGCCTACACCATGGAAGCGACGGCGTACCTTCCCACCGATGGCAGCGGCACGGGCATGACTGCTATGGGCATTCCCGCCCAGCGTGGTGTGGTAGCCGTAGATCCCAGAGTCATTCCATTGGGTTCCCGGGTTTACATTCCTGGCTATGGCGTGGCAATCGCTGCCGATACCGGTGGCGCCATCCGCGGCCAGAAGGTGGACCTGTGCATGGAAACCTATGGCGAATGCATGAACTTCGGCAGAAGAAGCATCGAAGTCTACGTGCTGGCGTAAAAAGAAGGCTATGAAAGCGAACAAGTGCTTTCATAGCCTTTTTTCATGGAAAAAATCATATTAGCTGCAGGCGCTGGAAGGCGTGATAGATACCGTCTTCAGCTACAGCATCCGTGATGAGATCAGCCGCAGCCTTTGCTTCGTCACCGCCATTGCCCATGCAGACGCTCCGGGCGCAGTAGGCGAACATGGGGATGTCGATCTTGGCATCGCCGAAGGCAATTGTATCGGCCTTATCCGCGCCGATATGCTTCAGCAATACATCGATGGCATGGTCCTTGCTGACACCGGCAGGGCCGATATCACCAAACAGGGCCTTTTCCCCCGCACCGCCCCAGGTGCCGAGTTTCAGATGGGCAAATTCCTGCTTCGCAGCTAAGAAGTCCTGATAGCTCTTGAGGATGAAGCTGATCTTGTTCAGATCGTCGCGATAAAGCTCGCCGCCGAAAATCATTTCCGGGAAGCAGTCCCGCACTGTGAGATGGCGGGCGTTTTCCTGTCCTTTGCGGTAGGCGTATTCCTGCATCAAGGGTTCCCCGGCGGTTTCGAAGTTCTCACTGGCAAAGAGACCGTTGTTGCTCTCGAGGAAGAACTCCAGCCCGCGTTCATGCAGCCAGTCCACGATATGATGGCTGTCGGCGGCGCTCAGGACCTGATGCATGATGGCCTGGCCATTATCCTCCACATAACTGCCATTGCCGCCAATCATGCCATCGAGCCCGATATCCCAGATATGCTGATAAACCTCCGCTCGGCTGCGCCCTGTGGAGATATAGACGCGATGCCCGTTCTGCCGCGCCTGCCGGATAGCCTCCACCGCCGATTCCGGCAGGACATTGTCATAATCCACTAAAGTCCCGTCTACATCGAGAAAAATGATTTTCTTATTGCTCATAAATACGCCTCCTTATAGCAAAAAAGGAGTTGCTTTCGCAACTCCTGTAAGATCATATGGAGCGGGCAATGGGAGTCGAACCCACCTCTAAAGCTTGGGAAGCTTTCATTCTACCGATGAACTATGCCCGCAACGACTTTTTTAGTATAGCATTTTTATTTTTTCATTGCAAGGGGGAATTTGGAACGGGAGGCACGAAATTACATAGTTTATAGAGCTAGTTAGAGAGGGAATTACGTTTACAGGAGGTTTTGATTATGGGACTTTTACAAGCAGGCATTGGCGCTGTAGGCGGCGTGCTGGGGGATCAGTGGAAGGAGTATATCTATTGTGACAGTCTGCCGCCGGATGTTTTGATGGCCAAGGGGCACAAGAAGACGGGCTCCGGTTCATCAAACAAGGGGGATGACAACATCATTTCCCAGGGCTCGCGAGTGGCAGTCAATAATGGCCAGTGCCTGATCATTGTGGAAAATGGTGAGGTTGTGGATATCTGCGCTGAGCCGGGTGAATATACCTATGACCGGGCAACAGAACCGTCACTCTTTGCCGGCGACCTGTCCAGTACGATTCCCAAGGTCTTTGCAGAAATCGGGCGGCGTTTCTCCTTTGGCGGGGATACGGGGCGCGATCAGCGTGTCTATTATGTGAATACCAAGGAAATCTATGGCAACAAGTTCGGCACGCCTTCGCCGATTGCATTCAAGGTGCGGGATGATACGCTGAACTATGAGCAGACTATCCAGATTCGCTGCTTCGGTGAGTACAGCTACCGGATTACCAATCCCATCCTGTTCTATACCAATATTGCCAGCAATGTCAGTGATACCTTCAGCCGTGAGGAGATTGACAGTCAGCTCAAATCTGAACTCATGATGGCCCTGAAACCGGCCATGGCAAAGATTTCCGCCATGCGGGTGGGCTACGATGAACTGGAAGCCCATTCGGCGGATATTGCCGATGCCCTGAACGACAGCCTCAGCCAGAAATGGGGCAACCTGCGCGGCATTGAGGTCGTTTCGGTGGCGGTGGCCAGCGTAAGCCTCACCGATGAAAGCCAGGCCGTGCTGGAAAAACTGCAGAAGATGCAGGAAGCGGCGGTCCTCGGACGCGATCCATCGTTGATGGCCGGTTTCTATGGGGCAGCCCAGGCTGATGCCCTGCGGGATGCGGCCAAAAACGAGGGCGGCGCCGCTGTTGGCTTTATGGGCATGAATATGGCCGGCCAGGCCGGCGGTGTCAATGTGGGGGATTTGATGGCCCAGGGGCAGGCGCAAAGAGCAGCGCAGGCCGCACAGGCACGGCCTGCGGCTCCGGCGGCAGGTGCCGCAGGGGGATGGACCTGTGCCTGTGGCAAGGCCGGCAATACGGGCAAGTTCTGCTCGGAATGCGGTGCGGCCAAACCGGATGATGGCTGGACCTGTGAATGCGGGGCCAAGAATACGGGCAAATTCTGTTCCGAATGCGGCAAGCCACGTCCTGCCGGAGACTGGGTCTGCAGCTGCGGAGCGAAGAACAGCGGCAAGTTCTGTGCCGAATGCGGCAAGCCCCGTCCATGATGGCAGAGCTGAACCAAGGGAGGTGGAAATATGGCCAGTAATTCTGTGGCCTATAAATGCCCCAATTGCAGCGCACCGCTGGACTTCAAGCCCGGTACCCAGAAGATAACCTGTGATTATTGCGGTACGGAGTTGGATGCGGCTGCCATTGAGGAGCTTTTTCGAGCCAAGGAGGATATGGCCGCCCAGGCTGCGGAAAAGCAGGACAAGAAGTGGGATACGGCGGTGGCCGGCGGCGACTGGACTGCCGAGGAAGCGGCGGCCTTCAAGACCTTTGTCTGCGAATCCTGCGGGGCGGAAATCGTGGCCGACGGCAATACCATGGCCACTGAGTGCTGCTATTGCGGCCATGCGGTGATGATTCCCCAGCGCTTTGATGGCATGCTCAAGCCTGACTACATCATCCCCTTCAAGAAGACCAAGGAGGAGGCCAAGGCGGCGCTCAGGAAATTCTACGATGGCAAATGGCTGTTGCCGAGTCTGTTCAAGACGCAGAATCGTATTGAAGCCATTCAGGCCATGTATGTGCCCTTCTGGCTTTTTGATTCCGAGGTGGAGGCCTTTGCCGAGTTCAAGGCGGAGAAACATGAGGTTCATGAGACCAGCGATGAAACGGTGACGACAACCTTCCATTACAAATGCCTGCGCCAGGGGAGCATGGCCTTTGCCCGGATTCCTGTGGACGGCAGCGAGAAGATGGACGACACCTATATGGAGAGCATTGAGCCCTTTGATTACAGTGAGATGGTGCCTTTCAGCAATGCCTATATGACGGGCTTTCTGGCGGATAAGTACGACGTGGATGCGGAGACCTCCGTGCCCCGGGCAGACAAGCGGGTGCAGCAGAGCGCCCTTGACGTGCTGACGGACACGGTGCAGGGCTTTGATACCTATAGCTGCGAGTCCTCCGAGGTGAAGAAACAGTCCGGGGCGGTGGTCTATGCCATGGCGCCGGTGTGGATTGTGACCACTCGCTATGAGGGCAAGCCCTATACCTTCATGATGAACGGCCAGACGGGGAAAGTGGTGGGAAGCCTGCCCTATGACCAGACGAAATCCCTGCTTTTTGCTGCTTTGGCCTTCGTCATAACCCTGCCCATCGTATACTATGTGACGAAATTCCTGTTGAATCTGATCTGAGCCGGGAGGTATGATGATGAAAAAAATAATTATGCGCCTGGCTTTGGTTTTGGTATGTATGGCCGTAGCCTGGGGAGCGGTGCTGCCGGCAGGCAGTGAGGCCGCAGACCAGCCCCGGGTGGAGAAGAAAGCGGCGGCCAATGGGCCGGCATCGGTGGAATTGGGGGCGCCGGTGGTGGACAAGGCCTCAATTTTAACCAAGGCCCAAGTGGAAAAGCTCACCGAGAAAATCAAGGCCGTGGAGGAGAAACATCAGGTCAGGATCGGTATCTACACCCTGAAAAACCTGCCCAGCGGCATGAAGGCCGGCAAGCTGGCCAATAATGTACTGGATGAACATTATGCAGGCGGCCAAAATGGCAGCATCGTTTTCCTGATTGCCATGGGCAGCCGGGACTGGTACATCTCCACGGACAACACCATGCGGCAACGCATTGTGGACGGCGTCGGGATAGATGGGCTGAAAGATATGTTCCTGGAGGATCTGTCCGATGGCAACTATGCGGAAAGCTTCGGGGCCTTTGTGGACGGGGTGGACAAGTATCTGACCTACTACGAGGAAACGGGAGAACCTTACGATCCCGCCAATGAGTTCAGCTATACGGCGGCTGCTGTGGCCGTGCTATTGGCTCTCTTTGCCGCCTGGGCCTTCCGGGGTGGACTCATCAGCAGCATGAGCAATGTGAACCCCGCGTCAGAAGCCAGCGCCTACCTGACTCAGGGCAGCTTCCACCTCAGCCGGAATCAGGATACCTTCCTCTATACCACCGTAACCCGGGTGGCCAAGTCCAAGAATGATGACAGCAGCTCATCTTCCTGCAGCGACAGTAGCCACGGCGGAGGCGGCGGCAAATTTTAAAATCGTATAGTCAGAAAAAAGCACAACTTAAAAAGCCCGGGGGCACTATTTCTGGAGCGTTTGGCGCGTAAGCGTCTCAGCGGAAGAAATAGTGCCCCCGGGCTTTGCTCATAGTATCGCACTACTAATCGGCTACGTTTTCGAGAATCCGGATCTCATTGCGCATGATATAGGCACTCTGTTCCGGCAGGCTGCCGTTCACCAGATAGTCAAACATCACCTGCATGGCGCGGCGCCCCTGCTGGTGGGGATGCTGGTAGAGGGCAGCTTTGATCAGGCCTTTCTGCATCATATCGATGGTGCTGGGGATGGTGTCGAAGGCCACGATGGTGATATCCTTCCGATTGGCGGCCTGAATGGCCCGGGCAGTGCCGTAGCCGCCGGAGGAGACGACGAATAGGGCATTGATTTCCGGATGATCATCGATAAGCCTGCGGGCGGCCTCATAGGCCTGCATATCGTCATCGGCGGTTTCTTCTACCCCCAGCAGGGTGAAGTCATATCCTTCCATAACCTCCTGAAAGCCGACAAGGCGCTGCTGATGTCCCAGCATATTGCGGGAGCCCAGGAGTACGCCCGCTTTGAGGGGGGCGGGGCAGATCATCTTCATCAGGGCACCGGCGGTACGGCCGCCCTGAAGATAGTCGCTGCCCACATAACAATGGCGGCGGCTGGCTTCTACATCGTTGTTCAGTGTCACCACGAAGAGACCGTCCGCTGCACATTCATTGATTTTATCGATAACTTGCTGGTCATTGACGGGATTGATGATGAGGCCGCGGCATTGGGTTTTCAGTTCATCAATGATGCGGCATTGTTCCGCCGCGTCGAAGCCCTTCATGCTGCGCCAGATAACCTCGAGGCCATAGGAGGCATAGCGGTCGGCGGCATGGTGCATGGTGGTGAGCACGTCGTCAAAGAACTGTACGCCTTCGGAGGCAATCAGCACGCCCAGTACAGGATGTTTCTTGCGGGCGGCCAGGGCCTGGCCGGCGGGATTGGGGTGGTAGTTGAGCTTTTTGGCCATCTCTACGATGAGTTTTTCCTTTTCGGGCTTCACATTGCCCCGCTTGTTGAGCACCCGGTCCACTGTGCCCCGGGACACACCGCAGAGTTCAGCAATCTGCTTTATCGTAACCATAGGGGATACCTTCCTTTATCTCGTAATTATTCTCTAGTATAGTATATTCGCAAAGGAAGGGCAAATTCCTTTCGTGCTCGGGCAAAATGTTATAAGTCTTTTATAATACATATATTGCGCTATAATGAAAATATCTTCTCGTGAGAGGAGGTGAAGTTCTATGATCTCCCAGGAGTTCATTCGGTATGTACTCTGCCCGCTGGTTGTGGGAATCCTGCTTGAGTTATTCAAGTGTTGGTTGAACCACTAAAAGTGTAAAGGGTACAAAAATCCCCCCACAACCGCCATTGTGGGGGGATTTTCTAGTTCTATGTCTCCCGATACGTCCATTATAGCATTATGTGTTGGGGAATGCTATATTATTTATTGCTTAATAATTTAGTTGGTTTGCCCGTGATATTCTACGGTGCGTACTTCTCGGACTTTGTTCTGCTCGTCTACCATTACGACTTTTGGCTTATGGGCGCGGCCTTCTTCTTCGGTGAAGAGGGCGTAGGCCATGATGATGACGATATCGCCGGGCTGGGCCAGGCGAGCGGCGGCGCCGTTGAGGCAGATGACGCCGGACCCACGGGGGCCGGGGATGGTGTAGGTTTCCAGGCGGGCGCCGTTATTGTTGTCCACGACCTGCACGCGCTCGTTGGGCAGGATGCCAGCCTTTTCCATGAGCTCCTCATCGATGGTGATGCTGCCCATGTAAGCAAGATTTGCTTCGGTAACGGTGGCGCAGTGGATTTTTCCTTTGAGCATGTTCAAGAGCATTGTTGATATTTCCTTTCCTTAGGCAGAGAGAATCACATTGTCGATCAGGCGGGTCTTGCCGATTTTCACGGCAATGGCCAGCAGTGTGTCTTCGCTTACTTCCGTCAGCGGTTTGAGGGAAGGATAGGCGTAGGCCTTGACATAGTCGATACTGGCCATGGGTTCCTTATGCAATTCTTCGGTGACGATATTTTCCAGCGCCGAGATCTTTCGCTCGCCTGCGGCATAGGCATGTTTGGCAACCTTCAGGCTGCGGGAGAGTACCAGGGCGGCTTCCTTTTCTGCCGGGGAAAGGTATACATTGCGGGAGCTGCGGGCAAGGCCGGATTCCTCCCGGGCAATGGGGACCATATTGATATGCACGTTGATATTGAGGTCTTCTACGAAACGGCGGATAACCGTCACCTGCTGGGCGTCCTTCTGGCCGAAGAAGGCTTCGTCAGCCCGGGAAAGGTTGATGAGCTTGGTGACTACCGTAGCCACGCCGCGGAAATGGCCGGGGCGCTGGGCGCCGCAGAGTTTATGGGTGATATCCCCTTCCACAGTGACATAGGTGCAGTAGCCTTCGGGATACATCTCGGCAGGCTCCGGATGGAAGACGGCGTCAATGCCTACGGATTCCAGTTTCGTGCAGTCAGCTGCGAACTGGCGGGGGTAAGCATCATAGTCCTCGTTGGGGCCAAACTGGGTGGGGTTAACGAACACCGAGGCGATGACGATATCGCATTTGGCGCGGGCAGCCCGCATCAGCGTCAGATGGCCCTCGTGCAGGGCGCCCATGGTGGGCACGAGACCGATGGTCTTGCCCTGGGCCTTCTGCTGGGCGGCATAATCCTTGATTTCCTGAACAGTACGTAATATTAACATGTAAAAACCTCCTAAAGTATGACTCGAATCGATGTCATCTTTACCATATTTGTCACAAGCCCTATTCTAACACAATAAAAGTTAACTGGCAAAAAAAGATGATTTCTGTTGGAGTTTTGTTTTCGCCCTGTAAACATGCATGAGGATTAAAGAAAGAAAATTGGCAATTGAATATCAGGCAACGGGCATATGCCTGAGGCTTATGGTATAGCTCTTATAATTTTTTTATATAGATAATATTTTTTTATTGGGATAAAAGTCCTAAAATAGATGAGAATAACAACGGTCATGATGCAGCTGAGGGCTGATTGTGGGGGGGATTCTAAAAAATTTATAATTTCTGTAGGTTGAGTATGCAGATGGAATTTTGTTTGCAAAATAGAGTTTGTAATTGCTTTTGCGCGGCATAGTCTATTCTATGGAATTGTTTTCATGTGCTTATATGTGCCTGGTGGTGGGGACTATATTCCCTATAAAATGGGGTGAAATTGGTGGAAAAAGTCAGCAAAATCAATTGACTTTATGATAACTGGTGCTTAGAATACAGATATTATTTTTTTTTATTATATTTGGATAAGTAAGTTATGGAAGTTTGAAAGGATTGTCGAAATTGTCAATGAGGACATCGAGAAATCATGGTATTCCCCTAATCATCAGGGCAAGAAGATGTTTGCTGGGGGCTGTTTTTTTCAGTGTGGAGCTGCCTTTGTCTGCAGTAGGGGCTGCCCCGGCGCAGATCCAGCCCTGGGTCTATGATTCCATGCTGGAACTGGCGGCCGAAGGTTATCTGGAACTGCCGTCCCGACCGTTGGGAAATTATTCCCGGCAGGAGCTGAGTGTTATGGTGGGCAAGGCCCTAAACGCGGTGGAAAAAAACCGCACGGGTACGCTGGCTGATGAGTATGCCCGCATTACTCGTCTGCTGGTGATGGACGAAGTGGAATTGAAGTTGGCCCAAGAACAGGAAGCGGTGGCTGTGAAACGCTGTGGAACTGCCAAGGCGAAGGCTGCCCGGGCAGCAGAGATGTATCTGCGCCGCTCCCTGCAGGGGCAGAACCGTTTGGAGGTCATGGAGCCCCTGAAGGCCAAGAATGATGAAGCTCAGGCCGGGCTGGAATACGCGGCCCGGGATTATGCGGAAGCCCAAAGCCGGGTGAAACAGCGGAGCAGGATGTTGGAATATGCCCGGAAGAAGCAGGAGAGTCTGCTGACTTCCTTGAACGGAGCTGATGGCAGTTCCAGTGGGACAGAATTGCCCGATAAATCCGAACAGAATGCGGTTTTGGAAAATGCGGGCAGATTGCGGGCGGAGTTCCTGCCGGAGCTGGAGGCAAACGGCAGTCTGGACAAGATTAGTGCCCGTCAGCAGCTGGCTTCCAATCTGCCCGTCAAAGATGTCCCTGATCAGGCCTTCAAGCTGGATACGGAACTGCGAGTGGATTCCGGCCGGTCCAGCGGAGACCATGGCCAGGGAACACGCACCCGCGCCAGGGTGCGGCTTTACCCGGATTACAATATCGACAACAACTGGCATATCAAAGGCATGGTGGAATGGCAGAAAGCTTTGTCCGGGCCGAAGTATAGCAAGGACGGCAAAGTCAATTTTGACCGCTATTATGTCAGCGGCAATATCGGTCAGGTTCAGACGGATATCGGGGCTTTTGGCAGCTTGATGGCCGAAGGTAATATCTATGACAGCAAGTTCGAAGGGGTGCGCCTGGCTGCCGGCAAGCCGGTCCGTTATACGCTGGAAGCGGGCAAGGCAGATTATGAGGGCATGAAGCATACATATGACCTCGCTGCAGATTATGAGAGTGCTGCTTATAAAGTGGGCGCTGCGTATTATCATTTTGCCTATGACAATGACCAGAAGCAGTATATTTACATGGGCAATTATCATCATAATCTGGGCATCTTTGATCTTGGGGGCATGCTGCTGCGCGGCCGGGAAAGCGGCAATGACGGCAGGACCGGCTATGTATTCTCGCTGGCCTATGCGCCCCAGAACAGCTGGCGTCCCTATACCTATAACAGCTGGCTCAAGTACTACTATCAGCCCCGGAGCACATATGTAAATCACACGATGAACGGCATGGCTGGTGCCATGAGCGGCCGCGGCGGCTTTAAAGGCTGGGGCTGGGGCTGTAATTATAATCTGCCGGATGATTGGTCGCTGGGCTTGGAACTTTATCATCTGCAGGATCTTGATATCGGTCATAGCAGCAACACCATCTGGGGCTCGGTAACCAAGTACTTCAAGAACTATCGGGAATGATTTCTGATGTCTTTATTGAAAGGATGCTTTGTAAAATATGGATATGCTTCAAAAACTGGAAAACAGGGAAACGAAACTGGCAGTTGTGGGGCTGGGCTATGTGGGCCTGCCGTTGGCTGCTGCCTTTGCGGAGAAATTCTCCGTTATCGGTTTTGACCGTAACGAGCGCAAGATTGAGAGGTATAAGCAGGGGCATGATGTTACGGCGGAGATTGGAGACAAAGTCCTGCAAAATTCTGCCATAGAGTTCACCACGGATCCAAAGCGCCTGCAGGAGGCCTCCTTTATCGTCATTGCGGTGCCTACACCCATAAACGGGGATAAGACGCCGGATCTGGCTCCGGTGAAGGGGGCTACGGAGACAGTGGCCCGTCAGCTGGCCAAGGACAGCATTGTGGTCTATGAGTCCACGGTATACCCTGGCGTGACGGAGGATATCTGCCGCCCGCTGCTGGAAGATCTGTCCGACAATCAGGATTTCAAGATCGGGTATTCGCCGGAACGCATCAATCCCGGTGACAAGAAACACCGCCTGCAGAATATCACGAAAATCGTGTCGGCAGAGGATGCGGATGCCCTGCAGGATGTAGCGGATGTCTACGGCTCCATCATCGACCATATCTACAAAGCCTCCTCCATCCGTGTGGCCGAGGCGGCCAAGCTGGTGGAAAATACCCAGCGGGATATCAATATCGCTTTTATGAATGAGCTGTCCATGGTATTCCATGAGATGGGCATCGATACGGAGGATGTGGCCAAGGCCATGGATACCAAATGGAATGCGCTGGGCTTCCGCCCCGGGCTGGTGGGCGGCCACTGCATCGGCGTAGATCCCTATTATTTCATCTATGAGGCGGAAAATCTCAACCGTCATTCCCAGATGATCTCTGCCGGCCGCCGCATCAATAACGACATGGGAAAATTCGTGGCCAATGAGGTGGTCAAGGTGCTGCTGCGGTCCGGTGTGGATGCTTCCAATGCCAATATCTACCTGCTGGGCATGACCTTCAAGGAGAACTGTCCGGATACCCGCAATTCCCGATCCGTGGATATTTACAACGATCTGCGGGAATACGGCCTCAAGGTCAAGGCCGCTGATCCTCTGGCGGATCGTCAGGATTTCCAGCGGGAATATGGAATCGAACTCGTGGAGGAGGACGAGATCCATAATGCTGACTGCCTGGTGCTTTTGGTGGCGCATGAGGCCTATCGTCAGCATACGCTGGCGGAATGGCGGTCGCTCTATCGCAAGGATGAAGATCCGATACTGATTGATGTAAAGAGCATCTATGGGCGGGAGGCTGCGGAAGAAGCCGGCTACACCTATTGGTGTCTGTAAGACAGGGAGGTTTATTAGTACCGTGAATTTCAAGAAACTCGGTTTGATGGTTTTTCTCTGTCTGGCCGTGGTGGTTGGTGTTCTTATCTATATCCGCGACAATGTCGTGGAGAAAACGGAATTCATTCCCGATATAACGGACCTGACCAAGAATTATCTGGCCGGGGATGAGATTGAGGCGGCTGTGGCCAAACGGCAGGAGCCGGATATAAAGCCGGCGGAGGTGATCACCACCCTGCAGGATGGTTCGGACAAGGTGGCGCTGGTCTTTGACGGCATGCCTGAGCGGCCTTTGGCGGCCCGGTTGCTGGATGTGCTGGCCAAGCATAATGCGGCGGCTGTTTTCTTCGTGGAAGGAGAGAATGTGGCCGATACGCCGGAGGTCATGAAGCTTATCCGGCAGGCCGGGCAGGAGGTGGGCAACTACACCTATGTGGGCCTTGCCGCCATCGAAAAACGGCCGGTGGAAGAGCAGCTGCGGGAAATCTGCCGGGCCCAGAAGGCTGTGGCCATGCATGATCCGCTGACGCCGAATCTGTTCCGTGCGCCCCGCACGGTCTATACGGATGATCTGCTGAAGTCTGTGCGGGCGGCGGGCCTGGAATACGCCGTCAAGGAGAATGTGCGCTTCCAGCCGGGACATATCCATGATCTGGCGGCGGCTGATGCTTATGTGGGCACGATTGCCAAAGGCAGTATCATTGCCATTCCCGTCAGCCGTCCGGTGGAGCAGAAAGCCAATGACGCTGCTGTGCGGGAGGAAAAACCGGCTGTGGATATGAAGCCTACCATCAAGGATGACCAGAGCGCGGTGATACCGCCCCAGGCAGATTTGGCCACGGAACTGGATCTGCTGCTGACGGCTCTGGAACGGCGCGGCCTGCAGGCTGTTTTTGTCAATCAGTTCCGCAAGATCCATTATATTCCTGCCGATTTTCCCCTGCCGCAGCCCAAAAGCCAAGGAGGCAATAAGCAATGATCTCGATGAATAAGCCCCGCAGGGATGTACTCTGCCGGGAGAAACCGGACCGCCGTCTGCTGTCCTATGTGCCGGATGATTCCGGCGAGAGAAGCAACCATGACCGCCGCGGAGGCGTGGATGACGCAGCAGAGGGGGAAGATTATAAGAAGTTCCAACAGGCGGATAAACAAGGCCAGCGCTATCTGGTGGATTACGAGGTGAAGCTGTCCTGCCGCCATGATGGCAGGGAGCGTACCCTTACAGCTCAGGCCGTGGATATCAGTGCCACGGGGATGCTGCTCAGGCTGGCAGCGGCCAAGGAGTGCCCGCTGCAGGCTGCGGACAGCGTCACGCTGACCTTTGAAATCACGCCGGGCTCTATGCCGGAAGGCTATGAAATGAAGATCAAAGGGCTGAAGGCTGAGTGCATACGCGTAGATGAACAGGCGGACGGCAGCGTCCTGTGCGGCGTGGAATTTGCCAAGACGCTGGCCCAATACGCGACGGACAAGCGCCAGCGTTATCTGCTGGCGGCATCGGCTTTCTGTCTGGGTGTCATTGCGCTGGTCATCGTGCTGATGCGGGCGGAGTCGGTGGTTTATTTCCGTTTCAACCGCTGGCTGTATCTCTACAGCATCATTGCGGCCACCTTCCTGCTGTCCCGCTATTTCATTGCCAGCTTTTACCGGCCAGTGGAGATCGATCCCGACTTTACGCCGGGGGTTACGGTCATCATCCCCTGTTTCAATGAAGAGAACTGGATACAGAATACCATCCGGAGCTGTATCAACCAGGATTATCCGGCGGATAAGCTGGAGGTTATCGTGGTGGACGATCACTCCAATGACCATTCGGTGGATCGCATCCGGGAAGCCATTGAGGAAATCAAGGCTGCGGATACGGAGGCGGGGGGCTATCATATGGCGGATCGCATACGCTATCTGGTCCAGCCCTACAATCAGGGCAAGCGGGAGGCTATGGCTCTGGGGGCCACGGAAGCCCGGCATGAACTGCTGGTCTTCGTGGATTCAGACAGCTTTCTGGAGCCCTTTGCCGTCCGCAATCTTGTCCAGCCCTTCAGGGACAAGGAGATGGGCGGCGTTTCCGGGCGTACGGATGTGGCCAACACCTACACCAATGCCCTGACCATGATGCAGTCGGTGCGTTATTACATTGCCTTCCGTGTCATGAAGGCCGCGGAAAGCTATTTTGATGCCGTGACCTGTCTGTCCGGGCCCTTGTCCTGCTATCGGCGGGATCTGGTGCTGAAATATGCGGATGCCTGGCTGAACCAGAAGTTTTTGGGCCAGAAGGCCACCTTTGGCGACGACCGCAGCATGACGAACTTCATCCTGCGGCATAATCGCACCACCTATCAGGATACGGCGGTGTGCCGGACCATTGTGCCCAATTCCTATACCATGTTCCTCAAGCAGCAGATGCGCTGGAAGCGTTCCTGGCTGCGGGAATCCCTGATCGGGGCCCGCTATATCTGGAAAAAGGAGCCCTTCATGTCCCTGAGTTTTTACATGGGACTGGCGGTGCCCATTGCGGCGCCTGTCATCGTGCTCTATAACCTCATCTATGTGCCGGTCATGCATCGGGTGTTTCCCGTGACCTTTATGGTGGGCATGCTGCTGATGGCCCTGCTGATGAGCATGGCGCAGCTGTTCCTGCGGCGCAGCACCACCTGGATCTTCGGCATGTGGTTCTGCCTCTATTACGAAGCCGTATTGCTCTGGCAGATGCCAGTGGCCTGGTTCACCTTCTGGAAATCCACCTGGGGAACCCGGTTGACACCGGCAGATCTGGAAGAGATGGAAAAGGAGCGCCGCAAGAAGGAAAGGAAGGAAAAGAAACGGCATGAAGCATAAGGAGAGCCGGGATAACCGCATTTTGGCGCTGGGGGATGAGGCTTTTTCCCGGCGCAAGAATCGGTGGAAACGTCTGCGGGTAATTGGGGAAATCATCGTGGTGGCCCTGCTGGCCTTTGCAGTCTATAATATGTTCTACAGTCTGGACACTTACAAGCCCTATGACCACAATGCGGTGACGGCCAGTGATAAGGATACGGGCTTTGTGGCTCTGTCCTATTTCGGTGTAGACCATATCGGTGACACATCCACCCTTATCGGGCAGAAGCAGCTGGAGAAGCACTTGCAGGAACTGAAGCGCCAGGGCTTTGTCACCATCACCCAGCAGGATATCAAGGATTACTATCAGCAGGGACGTCCTCTGCCGGAAAAAGCCCTGTTCCTGATGTTTGAGGATGGACGCCGGGATACGGCTATCTTTGCCCAGCCGATCTTGGAAAAACTCAATTTCAAGGCCAGTATGATGAGCTACGGGGAAAATGTGGAGTCCCATGATCTGAAATTTCTGAAGCCTTCGGAGCTGGAGGAGCTGGAGGACTCGACCTATTGGGAACTGGGAACCAATGGCTACCGGCTGGAGTACATCAATGTCTTTGACCGCTATCATAATTATATCGGGGAGATCGATCCCCTGCGCTATGCCATGCTGACGCCGTATCTGGAACGGGATTACAACCATTATCTCATGGATTACATCCGGGATAAGAATGGCGTGCCCAAGGAAAGCTACGGGCATATGAAGCGGCGCATAAGCTATGACTACGAAAAATTAAAGGATGTCTACAGCAGCAATTTGGGCAAAGTTCCCGGGGCTTATGTGCATATGCATGGCAATACGGGCAAGTTTGCCAATAATCCTGCTGTCAGTGCCGTGAATGAGAAGTGGATCCGGGAGTTGTTCCCCATGGCCTTCAACCGGGAAGGCTATTGCTTCAATCAGCGGAACAGCAGCCTCTATGATCTGACGCGCATGCAGCCGCAGCCTTATTGGTCCATCAATCATTTGCTGATGCGCATCAAGTATGATATCAATACGCCCATTGAGTTTGTGACCGGTGATACCGACCGGCAGAATAACTGGAATCTCATCACCGGTGCGGCGGAAGTCGACAAGGAAACCTACACCCTGACCACCCTGCCGGAAGGCGAGGCTTTGGCCGAAGTCCGGGAAAGCAGCAGCCTGCCGGATCTGAAGATTTCCACCAAATTGCTGGGCAATGCCTTTGGCGCCCAGCAGATATTCCTCAGAAGCGATGCCGGCAGGGATAACTGCCTGTGTGTGGAACTGCTGAATGACCAGCTGGTGGTATTTGAGAAGCTGGGCGGTGTGCGGCGTGATCTGTATAAGGAAAAGATCCCCGTCATCCTGGGGGAGAAGATCCCATCGGTGGAGGAGAATAAAAAAGAGGCAGAAATTCAGGAAAACACGGCCTTTGCCCGCTATGCAACTACCAAGGAGCAGGCGGAAGAATATTACGGCCGGGCCAAGAACCGCGAAGCCATTCCGGCAGCAACCGTTGCTGATGGGGCGGAGCCTTATGAGCACAGCCAGAGCTTTCACCGCCGTGGCGACCATAAACTGGTCATTGATCTCAAGGGGGACAGGCTTATCCTGACCTTGGATGATAAGCAGATTCCTGAGGAACTGACGGTCAGCGACACCGGTCATGGCAGCATCTTTTTGGGTGCATCCTGGCAGGGTGAGGCCTGGAGTCAGCGGAATCTGGCCGATGATGTCTATGACGCGGTGTTTGATAAGTTCACCGTTACCACCAATACGGGGAAGGACAAGGAGAAAGTCCTGTTCACCACGGAGTTTTCCGGTTGGGATAAGTTCGTCTTTCAGGCCGGGGAACTTTGGGACAGGGTGCTGTTCTGGTTCCTGCGTCACGCTTGAGGAGATTTGCATACATGAGAAAATATACGTATCTGCTGGCCTTGCTGCTGGTTCTGACATTGTCTGCGGGCTGTGCCCAGGGCGCTGCCCTGAAACCCGGTGACCATCCGCCGGTGGAATTGTCCGCCTGGGTGGCCGATTGGGACAGTCAGCGGGGGACAGAGGAATACAGACAACTGAAGCATCATCTGGCGGGGGTATCCTGCTTTACGGCCAGTTATGATCAGGATGACAAACTGACCGTTCCTGCGGAGGTCCGGGCTTTTGCCAAGGCGGCCCGCAAGGAGGGCCAGGCAAAACGGTATCTTTCCGTGGCCAATGATTGGCAGGATAAAACGGGCAGAAAGCACGCCAAGGATCAGGCGCTTTTGCGGCGTCTGCTGGCTGATGATGAGCATAAGGAGTCGGCAGTCCGGGAAATGATTGCCGCCGCCAAAGAAGCGGATTGCAATGGGCTTGAGCTGGATTATGAAGCCTTTTATAAGGATAAGTCTTTGCTGCAGGGTTATTTGTCCCTGACCTATAAGCTGTCTGCGGCCTGCCTCAGGGAAAATCTTGACCTGCGCATTGTGCTGGAACCGGGCATGCCCATGGACGCCGGACTTTGCAAGGGGCCAGAATATGTGGTGATGCTTTATAATCTGCATGGCCGTCATAGCGGCCCCGGTCCCAAGGCCGATGGGGCTTTTATCCGCAGGACCATACAGAAGATGGCCGCCATTCCCGGGCGAAAAGGCGTGGCTTTGGCCACAGGCGGTTGTCTGTGGGAAGATTACGGCCTGCTGGGCCTGAAAAAGGGGGCTGCCCGCTTCGTGGATGAGGTGGAGGCGGCAGCAATGGTCAAGGCCCATAATGGAACCCCGGAGCGGGACGAGGAAAGCTGGGCCCTGCATTTTTCCTGGCAGGAAAAGGGCCATAGCTATGAGCTTTGGTATGCGGACAGTGAAACCATCAATGCCTGGATAAAGGCTGCGGCGGATGAAGGTATTACGGATATCAGCCTTTGGCGGTTGGGCGGCAATTGCCATGTCAAAGGTATCAGGATGAAGTGAGTTTATTAAGGAGAGATATATGTATAGCAATAACTTCCTGGGCAGAGGGGCGGCTGCGCTCCTGGCAGGATTGTGGCTGGTGGCTGCACCGGCCCTTGTCCAGGCTGCACCTGCATGGGCAGATCTGCAGGCCCAGAATGGCGGGCGGCGGGCTGCAGTGCAGCGCTTTTTGACCACGACAGAAAAAACGGTGATCTTTACCTTCGGCGGCCTTTCCCGGCAGGTTCCCCTGCGGAATATCCTGGATTATATGGCCGCGGAAAAGATGCGTGGGACGTTTTTCGTCACGGAGCGAGAGCTGCAGCGGAATCTGGCCAATGTGCAGCTGATCCGAAACTATGGGCAGGATCTGGCCATGGGGCTGGTCCCCACGAAGACCGGCGGCTTCCAGGATTACTGTGCCCAGATCCAGCGGCTGCAGCAGGCCCTGCGGGACAATTTTGGCGTGGACAGCCGCTTTGTCCGCATCATGTCCGGCGGCGGCAATCAAGCGGCTATGGAAGAAGCTGTTTCCGCTATGGGCTGTACCCTGGTGGGGCAGGGGCTCAATGTGGTGCAGTCCAAGCATAAGGATGCCCGCAGCCCTGCGGAGGTCATGCCTCAGATCTTCGGCAAATGGACTACCTCCCTCAATCGTGGGGAAATCGTCTATATGCGCACAGATTTCTATACGAATGACGCGTTGGCGGCAGATATGCTGCGGGCAATCAAAACGCAGAAACTGGACAATATCGCCTATGCGCCGGAGGATATGGATGCCCGGGGCGAGGAAAATGACTCCGCTTATCATACCTCTTCTTTGGCCGAGGTGGACCGGAACAAAGCCATGGCTTATCGCTATCCTGTGGATACGGCGGCTTTGCCAACCGAGATGCAGCCGGAATATGGCACGGGACAGGTTACGGCGAAAAATTTTGCTCATATGTTCTTCAGCCGTTATATCGGCGCACCGGAAGTCGGTCCCAGTGACCGTATGCTGGGCTTTTCCCGCACGGAAATGGCCCGGGTGGACAAGACAGGGCTGGTGAAGACAGCGCCGCCCCGGACGGTTTTCCTGACCTTTGACGACTGGGGCAATGATGATTCCATCAATAAGATGCTCTATGTGTTGCGCAAGCATCAGGTCCATGGAACCTTCTTCATCATTACCCGCAATATGCTGAACAATCCCAATCTCCTGCGGGCTATTGCCAGTGAGGGCAATGAGATCGGCTGCCATACGAATAATCATGTGGCGATGACCGTGCAGGACAAGGGCGGGCATCAGGTGCCGGTGGAAAAAGAGGACGAATACAAGGAAGATGTGGGCTCCGCCTATCCCAAACTGCTCTCCGTGGTGGGGGATATGCGGCTGGAAAACGGCCGGCCGGCCCTTACCCGCCTGCTTCGGCCGCCTACGCTGGCTGTCAGCCGCAAGGGGGCCATGGCGGTGCTGAATGCCGGTTATACCTATATCGTCAATGGTTCCGGCAGTACGGAGGATTATGGTGCCGTATCTATGCAATCCCTGGTGGGCATTATGAACAGAATTGTTCATGATGAAAAGGGAAATGTCCGCAAGGGCGCTATCCTTATCATGCATATGAGTTCCACGGCCAAGCGGACGCCGGAAGCTCTGGATATGCTGCTGACGGCCAATGACAGGCTGCCGGAGGGTCATCCGGGGAAATTCAAAGTCGGACTTTTGGGTGATTATCTCAAAGACGGCTACGACCAAAGCAAATAACGCCAAAAAAGGCAGCTCATGACGAGCTGCCTTTTTGTTATCCGGATTTATTTCTTTTTGCTCTTGTTGAATTCGTCGAGGATCATGCGCTTGGCAATCTTGCCGGTGGAGGTGCGGGGGAGTTTTTCCATGAGATGGAATTCCCGGGGGATCTTGTAGAGGGCAAGGTTGGCCTGCAGGAATTTCTTGAGTTCCCGCACATTGATGTCCTTGCCGTCGTGGGTGCTGTAGAAGCAGGCGCCGGCCTGGCCGCGGAGTTTGTCCTCGATGCCGATGACGGCGGCTTCGAAGATGCCGGGGAACTGGTAAACCAGCTCCTCAACCTCGCGGGGGTAGATGTTCTCGCCCATGCTGATGATCATGTCCTTGATGCGATCCACGATGTAGATGTAGCCTTCTTCGTCGGCCCGTGCCACGTCGCCGGTATGGAACCAGCCGCCGCGCATGGCGTCCTGGGTGACATCCGGCAGGTTCCAGTAGCCCAGCATGATGTTCTCGCCTTTGACGATGAGTTCGCCGGCTTCACCCTGGGGCACATCCTTGCCTTCGGCGTCGATGAGTTTCCACTGGATGCCCGGCACGATCTTGCCGCAGGAGCCCACAATGGGTTTTTCCGGCGGGTTCATGGTGACAACCGGCGCCGTCTCGGACAGGCCGTAGCCTTCGCAGATATCCACGCCGAACTTGCCGATGAAGTCCTGCTGGATCTGCAGGGGCAGCGTCGTGCCGCCGCTGACCACGAGACGCAGGGATTTCATATCCTCGGTGGTGGCAAGCTTCGTCAGGAGGCTGCAGATGGAGGGCACGATATAGAGGTCGGTGACCTTTTCCTCCCGGATCACGGCGATGGTTTCCTTCGGGGTGAAGGAGTCCAGGATCACCACTTCGGCACCGCAGAAGAAAGGATAAAGCACGGAGCAGGTCCAGCCGAAGGCATGGTACATGGGCAGCACGCAGAGCACATTGTGTTCCGGTTTGCAGCCCATGCCGTTGTCCCGCATCTGTTCGCAGTTGGCTACGAGATTGCGGTGGGACAGCACAGCGCCTTTGGGGTTGCCCGTGGTGCCGGAGGTGTAGATGGTGACGCAGGGCTTGTGTTCGTCAAAGTCAGCCCGCAGAGCAGGAGCTTCGCCCGCCTTCTTGTCCGCCTTGCTGATGGTCTTGATGTCGTATTGGGTGACCTTCAGGTCGCAGCGCAGGGCCGCCAGTGCATCCACCAGATTCAGGGGCTGATAGGTCAGCAGCGTCTGGATGCCGGAGTCTTTGATGATGTAGGCGATTTCCCGGTTGCTCAGCTGGAAGTTGATGGGCACGGCAATGGCCCCCAGGGACACGATGCCCATGTAGGCAAAGACGAAATCCGCACTGTTGCGGGAGAAGATGCCCACCCGGTCACCTTCCCGGACGCCGGCAGCATATAAACGGTTGCGGCAGTTTTTTACGGCTTCCTGTGCTTCTTTATAGGTATAGCGGCGCGCATGGTCCACAATGGCCATGGCGTCAGGTTTTCCCTGCAAAATGAGTTCATGTACAAACATGGTCGTACCTCTTTCTTTTGACAAAACTAGAGTTAGCTCATACTAGATAAATTTTATACTAGGTCATAAAAAATGTAAAGAGATTATTTTTTCTCTATGGGGGAGATTTTCTTTTTATGGCGAACATTAATATTAACAGATTGAAAACTGTATGTTTATGTATACATTACGTTTATTTACAAAAATAGTGGATTTTTAAACAGTTATCTGCTATGATGTAAAAGTATATAGCGAATATACATAGATTCTATGTAAAATCTGATATATTTAATTGTGTAATTGGAGGCGGGTTTTCATGAAGGCTGAGATTAGCGTCAAGTTGGCGCGTTGCAAGGGCTGCGGCATCTGCGCGGCTTTTTGCCCAAAGTCGGTTCTGGGGATCGACTTTGGGCAAGGTTGTCGTGGCACATCCGGATGATTGTATTGGCTGTGGGCAGTGTGAACTGCGTTGTCCGGATTATGCAATATTTGTGGATAAAGTTGCAGCAAAGGAGGGTGTGGCATGAGTGAAGCAAGATTGATGCAGGGCAATGAAGCCTGTGCGGAAGCAGCCATTGCGGCCGGCGTGAATTTCTTCGCCGGTTATCCCATCACGCCCTCCACAGAGATCGCTGAGACCATGGCGAAACTCCTGCCGAAGGCTGGCGGCAAGTTCATCCAGATGGAAGATGAGATTGCCTCCATGGGTGCCATTCTCGGTGCTTCCTTAGCTGGCTGCAAGGTAATGGACGCCACCTCTGGCCCGGGCTTTTCCCTGAAGCAGGAACTGATCGGTTATGCCGCCTGTGCGGAAATCCCCTGCGTGCTGGTGGATGTGCAGCGTGTGGGCCCTTCCACAGGCCAGCCGACGGCGCCTTCCCAGGGCGATGTGATGCAGGTGCGCTGGGGCACCCATGGTGACCATCCGGTGATTGCCCTGTCTCCCTGGAGCGTCCGTGAAACCTACGATGCCACGGTGATGGCGGTGAATTACGCTGAGCGTTTCCGCACGCCGGTCATGCTGCTGATGGATGAGATGGTCGGCCATCTGCGGGAAAAGGTGGAACTGCCGGAGAAGGTCGATATCTATCCGCGCCGCAAGCCTACGAAAACCCGTGCCGAAGGCTATCAGCCCTTTGCGCCGGAAGCAGATCTGGTGCCCAATGTGGCAGATTTCGGCGAGGGCTATCATATCCATGTGACAGGGCTTATCCATGATGAGACGGGCTTCCCCGTGGGCAGCCCGAAGGTCACGGAGGATTCCATTCGCCGCCTGCATGAGAAGATCGATCGGGCTGGTGAGGAAATCATCCATACGGAAAGTTATTTTATGGAAGATGCGGAGTACGCCGTGGTATCCTTCGGCGGCACGGCCCGCACCGCCTATGAGGCCGTGCGTGAAGCCCGGGCGTCTGGCGTGAAGGTCGGCCTGGTACGCCTGCTGACCATCTGGCCCTTTGCAGACAAGGTCATCGGCGAACTGGCTCAGAAGGTCAAGGGCATTGTAGTGGCTGAACTCAATTATGGACAGATCGTCCATGAGGTGCGCCGTGCGGCCAATGGTGCCTGCCCGGTAAGCCTCTGCGGCAAGTATAATATGCGGGCGTTTGAACCCGCAGAGATTTTGGCAAGTATCCAGGAAATGGTAAAGGAGGTTGAAGGCTGATGGCAAAGGAAAGAGAATATGAACAGTATTTCCGTCAGAATCGCCTCCCGCACCTTTGGTGTCCCGGCTGCGGCAACGGCATTGCCATGAAGGCCATTGTGCAGGCCATTGCAAAAAGACCGGAACTCAATCAGGACAATACGGTGATTGTATCCGGTATCGGTTGTTCTTCCCGTGCTTCGGGTTATATGGATTTTGACACCCTGCATACGGCCCATGGCCGTGCGATCCCCTTCGCCACGGGCATCAAATTGGCCCGCCCGGATCTCAATGTGGTGGTTATCACTGGTGATGGTGACTGCACGGCAATCGGCGGCAATCACTTCATCCACGGCTGCCGCCGCAATGTGGATCTGACGGTGGTTCTCTTCAATAATAATATATACGGCATGACGGGGGGACAGGCATCCCCCATGACGCCGACGGGCCGCAAGGCCACCACGGCTCCCTATGGTTCCGTTGACCGTCCCTTCGATGCCTGCGCTCTGGCCGAAGCCGCCGGTGCCACTTATGTGGCCCGTTCCACGGCTTACCATGTGCAGCATCTGACGGACATGATCGCCAAGGCCTTCGACAACCATGGTTTCTCCTTCGTGGAAGCTCTGGTGCAGTGCCCCACGGCCTATGGCCGCAAGAACAAATTGGGCAGCCCCGCGGATATGATGAAGTGGATGCGGGATAATGCCGTGATGAAGGCCGCCTGGGATAAGCTCGATCCGGGCGCTGTGGCAGCGGAAAAATTCCCCATTGGCCTGCTTTATGAAGCAACGGCCATGGATTATGATACGGCCTATGATCAGGTTATCGAACGGGCAGGAGGTGCGAAGTGATGAAAAAACAATTAAGACTCTCCGGCTCCGGTGGTCAGGGCGTGATTACGGCGGCTATCCTGCTGGCAGAAGCAGCTGTAGCCGAGGGAAAAGAAGCAGCCCAGAGCCAGTCCTATGGCCCTGAGGCCCGCGGTGGTGCCTCCAAGGCTGAGGTAATCATCAGCGATGAGGCAATCTTCCATCCCCATGTGGAGACGCCGGATCTGGTGCTGGCCATGACGCAGAAGGCTGCGGATAAATATTACAGCGATTTGCATAAAGACGGCCTGCTCATCCTGGATGACAGTCTGGTGCCGGAAACGCCGGATTTCCCGAAGGTCGTGCGTCTGCCTATCACGAAACTGGCGGTGGAGGAGTTGGGCAAGGCACTGTTTGCCAATATCGTAGCGCTGGGTGCGCTGGTGCGCATCACGGGCCTCGTGCAATTTGACACCGTCAAGGAATTCGTCGCCAAACGCGTCCCGCCCCATACTGTTGAGGCCAATATGAAGGCCCTGCAGCTGGGCTGGGATGCCGCAGAGAATGTTTGAAAGAGATTGTTTACAGATAACCGGTCAACCACTCGTTGATCGGTTATTTTTCTGTATAAAGCACCCATCCCTTTATTGACACTTGTCCCGGCATTTGCTATTATAAGAAAGGGAAACTGTAAACAAATTCTCCAAACTCAAAATGAGGCTGGCACTCGCATGTGGCGGGGCAGTCAATTTGAGTTTTATTTTCGTGTTTTCACTTCCGCGGTGCAGTGACGCCGCTAGGAACCTGAGGAGGAAATCACTAATGATCGAACGTTACACCAACCCGGAGATGGGTCATCTTTGGTCCATCGAGAACGAATGGCAGCAGATCCTGAATGTTGAGCTGGCTGCCTGCGATGTTATGGCAGAGCTGGGAGAAATCCCGGTGGAGGCTGCGAAGAACATTCGCGCCAAGGCAAAATTCGATGTGAAGCGCATTCTGGAAATTGAATCCGTTACCCATCATGATATCATTGCCTTCCTGACCAACGTCGCCGAAAATGTTGGTGAAGATTCCAAGTATGTGCATAAGGGGCTTACGTCCAGCGACGTAAAGGACACCGCTTACTGCATGATGATGCGGGATGCTGCAGACATCATCCTGGATGACCTGCGCAAATTCCGCGAGGTTCTGCGCCGCCGTGCCGTGGAATTCAAACATACGCCCTGCATTGGCCGTACCCATGGCATCCATGCTGAGCCCATGACCTTTGGTCTGAAGATGGCTCTGTGGAGTGCGGAAATTGAACGCGATATCGACCGTGTGGAACATGCGAAAAAGACGGTTTCCGTCTGCAAGCTCTCCGGCGCTGTTGGCACTTACTCCAACATCGATCCGGAAATCGAGCAGCGCGTGGCTAAGAAGCTCGGTCTGACGCCGGTTCCTCTGGCAACTCAGGTCATCCAGCGCGATCGTCATGCTGAATTCGTGACGACGCTGGCTATCGTATCCAGCACCCTGGAAAAGATCGCTACGGAAGTCCGCAACCTGCAGCGTACGGATATCCGTGAAGCCGAGGAATATTTCTCCCCGGGGCAGAAGGGCTCTTCTGCTATGCCCCATAAGCGTAATCCCATCAACTGCGAACGCATCTCCGGTATGGCCCGCCTCGTGCGCGGCAATGCCGTTGCCGCTCTTGAGGATATCACCCTCTGGCATGAGCGCGATATCTCCCATTCCTCCGTTGAGCGCGTAATCCTGCCGGACAGCACCATCAACGTGGATTACTGCACCCGTAAGCTCACGAACATCATCGATAAGCTGCTGGTCTATCCGGACAAGATGCTCCACGATATGGAACGCACCGGCGGCCTGATCTACAGCCAGCGCATCATGCTGAGCGTGGTCAGCAAGGGCGTGCTGCGTGAAGATGCTTACAAGTGGGTACAGCGCAACGCCATGAAGCGCTGGATGGAAGGTCAGGATTTCCGTACCAGCGTGGAAAATGACCCGGATATCACGAAGTATCTGACGAAGGAAGAAATCGATGATTGCTTTGATTACAAGTATTTCCTGCGTCATGTGGATATGATTTTTGAACGTTTCGGACTTTGATTTTTAAATCAAGGCTTTAAGGAGAGTATGATATGTCAACAGTAGTAGTAACCGGTACCCAGTGGGGCGATGAAGGCAAGGGTAAAATCGTCGATTATCTGGCCCAGCAGGCCGATACGGTAGTACGCTTCCAGGGCGGCAGCAATGCCGGCCATACGGTCATGGTAGATGGCGAGGCTTATAAGCTGCGCCTGATGCCCTCCGGCATCCTGTTCAAGGGTTCCCATTGCATTGTGGGCAATGGCGTGGCTTTTGATCCCATGGTTATGCTGGAGGAAATGGACGGCCTGGCTGAACGCGGCATTGACCTGTCCGGCATCCGCATTTCCAACCGCGCCCATGTGGTGCTGCCGTACCACCGCCTGATGGATGGCATCGGTGATGAAGCCCGTGGCGATAACAAGATCGGCACCACCAAACGCGGTATCGGCCCCTGCTACATGGACCGTGACAACCGCATCGGCATCCGCGTCTGCGATCTGATGGACGAGGAAGAATTCGCCAAGCGCCTCAAGGAAAATCTGGAAATCAAGAACAAGGAACTCAAGCTTCTGTATGACCATGAGCCCCTGTCCTATGAGGAAGTGCTCAAGGAATACTTGGGTTATGCAGAGCGTCTGCGTCCCTATGTCTGCGATACCATTGCCCTGCTGAACGATGAAATCAAAGAAGGCCGCAAGATCCTCTTTGAAGGTGCTCAGGCTACGATGTTGGACATCGACTATGGTACTTATCCGTATGTTACGGCTTCCCACCCCATTTCCGGTGGTGTGGGCGTAGGCGCTGGCGTGGCTCCCAACAAGATCGACAAGGTGGTGGGTATCGTCAAGGCTTACTGCACCCGTGTGGGTGAAGGCCCCTTCCCCACGGAACAGCTCAATGCCATCGGCGAGAAGATCCGTGAAGAAGGTCATGAGTACGGCGTTGTTACGGGCCGTCCCCGCCGCACGGGCTGGCTCGATGCCTGCGTGGTCCGCTATGCCGGCCTGATTTCCGGTATCGACTACATGGCTGTAACCCGTCTGGACATTCTCGACAACTTCGAGGAAATCAAGATGTGCGTAGCCTACAAGTACAAGGGCGAAATCCTCAACGAAATCCCGGCCAGCCTCAAGGTACTGGCTGAGGTTGAACCGGTGTACGAGACCTTCGAGGGCTGGAACACCAGCATCAGCAAGGTGCGCAAGTACGAAGATCTGCCGGAAAATGCGAAGAAATATCTCGAACGCATGGCAGAAGTGACGGGCATCAAGCTGGGCATCGTTTCCGTTGGTCCGAACCGCGATGAAACCATCGTTCTGGCTAAGGATATATTTTAAGTCGTAATAGAATAAGCTGTCGCTCCTATGGGGGCGGCAGCTTTTGTGATTGAGGGAGAAATTTATGGCAGCCAAGAAAGTATATGCCGTCAGAAACGGGCGCAAGACAGGGATTTTCACCACCTGGGCAGAGTGCAAGGCTCAGGTGGATGGCTTCCCGGGGGCCCGCTACAAGGGATTTACCGATCCCAATGAGGCCAATAAGTGGCTGAATCTGGACTATGTGCCGCCCTATGGCGGCGGTGCGCCGAAAAAGCAGGCCGCGCCCCAGCCGGAACCGGCGGCGCAGTTTGACGATGCGCCGGATTATGTCATCTATACGGATGGTTCCTGCCTGCGCAATCCCGACGGCCCCGGCGGCTGGGCCGCGGTGATTGCCGACCAGATTGAAGGCAGACTTACGGAACTCCACGAAGGGGAAGCCTCCACCACCAACAACCGCATGGAACTGACGGCAGCGCTGCGGGCGCTGACCTTTGCCCGTCCTGGTTCGGTCATTGACCTTTACACCGACAGTCAGTATCTCAAGAACGCCTTTACCAAGAACTGGCTGGCTGGGTGGAAACGCAAGGGCTGGGTGACGGCTGCCGGCACGCCGGTGAAGAATCAGGACCTCTGGCAGCAGCTGGACGCCGCCTTCGCCCGCCAAAAGGTGCGCTTCCACTGGGTGAAAGGCCATGTGGGCGTGGCCCAGAACGAGCGCTGTGACGAACTGGCCAAGGCTGAGGCCATGAAATTCATGTGATGGATTTAGCGAACAGATGTGAAAAAACCACCCGTATGGGTGGTTTTTTCATGCAGTATTATGAAGTTCGTTATTGGACGCTGCCCATCAGGATCAGGCGGCAGCCCAGGGCAAACATGGCCAGGGAGAGCAGGGCCAGAATGACTTTTGATTTTGTCTTTTTAGAGATCTTGGCCCCGATCTGGGCACCGATGGCGGCGCCGATGGAGATGCAGATGGCAGGCATCCAGATGATGTGGTCCAGCAGGAAATGGGACACCACGCCGAAAGCAGAGGAGCAGGCCAGCACGAAGTGGGAGGTGGCAGTGGCCATATGCACCGGGAAGCCCAGGAGATAGATCATCAGGGGCACATGGATGACGCCGCCGCCGATGCCGAAGATGCTGGACAGGAAGCCTACGCCGAAGCTGGAGATGATGCCAATCCAGCGATTGTAGGTAAAGCCGGCGGGCAGCTCATGCACATCTGCCGGCGGTTTGCGGCGGGTGTTCATATACATGATGGAGGCCATGAACAACAGGAAGATGCCGAAGTAGAAGTTCAGCATGGGCGGGTTGAACTTGTCCACGATATAAGAGCCGAAGAAGGCACCGGGCAGGGTGGCCAGGGCAAAGGGGATGGCTGCCTTGAAATACACCCGCTTCTGGCGGATATAGGCGATGGTGCCGGACAGGGCGTTGGCCATGACGATGACCAGGGACGTACCTGTAATCTGCGCCGCCGTGGTAAAGAAGGGATGGTTTGTGCCCGCAGACAGGAACAGGATGAAGATGGGCACGCAGATCAGGCCACCGCCGATGCCTACCAAGGTACCGAAGGTGCCGACGCCGAGGCCCAAAAGCAAGAATAAAAGGACTTCCATGGGAATGCCTCCTCGTGAAATTTATGGTAAATTTTTCGAATGGGGCAGGATTTTTTGCCTCAATTGCGAATACAACTTAGTATAGCACAAATAGAATTTCATCACAAAGGAGGGCAGAGAAGATTATACAGGGTAAATATTCGCAATTGTTGTAATAATAGTAAAACGAGGTGAAGTTTCATGGTTACATTTTTAGTGGCTTTGTGCGCCCTGATTGGCGGTTATTTTATCTATGGTAAGATCGTGGATAATGTGTTCGGTCCCACCGATGCGCAGACGCCGGCGTTGGTGCATAATGATGGCGTGGATTACATCCCGCTGCCCACTTGGAAGGTATTTCTGATCCAGCTTCTGAACATTGCGGGCCTTGGCCCAATCTTTGGTGCTCTCGGTGGTGCTATCTGGGGGCCCAGCGTATATCTCTGGATTGTCTTTGGTACGATTTTTGCCGGTGCTGTCCATGACTACCTGTCGGGCATGATTTCCTTGCGCGAGGATGGCAAGAGTATCTCCGAGGTAGTTGGTCACCATATGGGGCCCACGATGCTGATGATCATGCGCGTGTTCTCCGTGGTGCTGCTGGTCTTAGTCGGTACTGTATTCATGACAGGGCCGGCCGGCCTGCTGGCCAAGCTCACCGGCGTAGCTGTAACAGTGGTGCTGCCCTGCGTGCTGGCCTATTACTTCCTGGCCACGCTGCTGCCCATCGATAAACTGATTGCCCGTTTCTATCCCCTGTTCGGTATCTGCCTTATCGTCATGGCCCTGGGCATCATGGGGGGCATGCTCTTCGGCGTGGGAGGTCATACCATGCCGGAAATGACCTTGCAGAACCTGCATCCGCTGGGGCCGGAAAAGATGCCGATCTGGCCGCTGATGTTCATCACGGTAGCCTGCGGCGCAATCTCCGGTTTCCATTCCACCCAGTCGCCGATCATGGCCCGCTGCCTGAAGGATGAGCGCCTTGGCCGTCCTGTATTCTATGGCGCCATGGTTTCCGAAGGCATCATCGCCCTGATCTGGGCAGCTGCCGGCGTTACCTTCTATGATGGCACTGGCGGACTGGCCGCAGCCATGAAGGCTGGCGGTGCCGGTACTGTGGTTTATGATATCTGCGTGGGTTTCATGGGTTCCGGTGTTGGTGCTGTGCTGGCCATGCTGGGCGTTATTGCCTGCCCCATTACTTCCGGCGATACGGCTTTCCGTTCTGCCCGCCTGACTTTGGCTGACTGGTTCGGCATCGAGCAGAATCAGGCAGTGAAGCGTCTGATGTTTGCTGTACCTCTGCTGGCTGTGGGCGGTATCCTGTCCCAGATGGACTTCAACATCATCTGGCGTTATTTCTCCTGGACGAATCAGACGCTGGCCATGATCGTGCTCTGGACCGGTGCCGTTTATCTCTATCGCACGAAACCGGGTTCCGGTGCCTGGAAGATTCCCTTCGTACCGGCAACCTTTATGTCGGCCGTTTCCTGCACCTATATCCTGCAGGCTCCGGAAGGCTTGCAGCTGTCCACCGCCATTTCCTATCCGGTGGGGATTCTCTTCGCGGTAGTGTGCGTAGCTTTGTATTATAAGACCACTTTAGGCAGTAAGGCTTGATGGCAGTTGGGAGGGCTGATTATGAAACCATTCATGGACAAGGATTTTCTTTTGCAGACGGAAACGGCCAAAACACTCTATCACGAACATGCCGCTCCCATGCCCATCTATGACTACCACTGTCATATCAATCCTCGGGAGATTGCCGAGAACCGGGAATTCCGCAATATCGCCCAAGCCTGGTTGGCCACCGACACCTATAAGTGGCGTCTGCTCAGGAGCAACGGCGTGCCGGAGGGCTGTGTATCCAGCACGGAGGTTTCCTCTCGGGAGAAATTCCAATACTTTGCGGAAAGCATTTCCCGGGCTATCGGCAGTCCCATCTATCATTGGACGCATCTGGAACTCAGGCGGTATTTTGACTGCGATCTGGTGCTCAATGGGGAGAATGCGGAAAAGATCTGGGAAATCTGCAATGAGCGGCTGCAGTCGGCAGATATGCGGGCGCAGGGCATTATCCGGCAGTCCAATGTGCAGGTGATCTGCACTACGGATGATCCTGTGTCGGAGCTGAAATGGCATAAGAAGATCAAGGCGGAAGGCATCTGTCCGGCCAAGGTGCTGCCCACGTTCCGGGCAGATCCCATCCTCAATATCGAGGATGAGGGCTGGGATAATTATATGCGCTATGAACTGGGCGAAGTCACGGATATGGATGATATATCCACCATGCAGGACATCCGGGATGCGCTGGTGAAGCGGCTGGATTATTTTGCAGAGAATGGCTGCCAGATTGCCGATCATGCCCTGCCCTATATGGCCTTTGCTCCGGCCAGGGAGTATGAGCTGGATGATGTGGTGGGCAAGGTGATCAACGGCAAGGGCAGTCCCTCGAAACTGGCTATGGAGCAGTATAAGACGGCGATTCTCCTGTTCCTGGGACAGGAATATGCCCGGAGGGGCTGGACCATGCAGCTGCATTTCTCGGCCCTGCGGGACGTGAATTCCCGGCAGTTTGCGATTCTGGGACAGGACAGCGGCTATGATGTGGTGGATACCCATAACTGTGCGCCGTCCCTGGCCAAGTTCCTTGACGCATTGGATAAGGACGGAAAGCTGCCTAAGACCATCATCTCCTCCCTGAATCCTGCCGACAATATCGTGATTGCCTCGCTGCTGCCGGCCTTTTCCGGGACGGAGTATCTGGGGAAGGTACAGCAGGGGGCAGCCTGGTGGTTCAACAACAATAAAGAAGGCATTGAGGCGCAGTTGCGGGTATTGGCCAGCATTTCGGTAATGGGCAATGCCATCGGCACGCCGACGGACTCCCGTTCCATCTTGTCCTATTCCCGTCATGAGTACTATCGGCGGATCCTCTGCAACTTCATCGGTAATCTGGTGGAGAACGGCGAGTATCCGGCGGATATGAAGGTGCTGGGCAAACTGGTGGAGGACATCAGCTACAACAATGCCTGCCGTTATTTCGCTTTTTGAGGAGGTGCATGCATGCCTAGAAAAGCCAAAAAAAGTGTGGAGAACAATGAAAAGGCGGTCAAATTTCAGGAATTCCTGATGGAGAACAATATCAGCGTCTTCAGCACGGAATCCATGGATGATGATTACGCCACAGTGCTCTTCCGTTCCCGTATTGAGGTTCGGGGGCAGATTCTGCCGATGGCTGTGCTGATTGATACCAGTATCTTTACGGTAATCCGCACGCAGATCATCAGCGGCCTGCCCGAGGATAAGCGCGCTCCCATTAAGACCTATCTGAATGACCTTAACGCCCGTTACAAGAGTTTTAAGTACTATGTCCATGAAGATGGCAAAGTATATCTGGATATATGCCTGCCCTTTGTGGATGAAACCTTTGACAGCAAGATGATCCAATTGATGCTCAGCGTGCTGGTGCAGCATCTGGAAGAAGTGTATGATGAATTTATGGCCCGGGTTTGGGGAAAATAAATAAAAAGCATGGCATCGTCATGATGCCATGCTTTTTTATTATTTATCCGATAACAGGAGTTTCAGGGCAATTTGTTTTTCTGTGGGCAGTTTCTGCAGGAGTTTCAACAGCTGGGGATCGATGCCTTTTGTTTCCCCGTTGGTGTTTTTTTCCGCCTCCCCGTTGGCGGCCAGATTATTGAGTTCCTCGATGCGGATATTGAGGGCCCCGCAGATCTTCAGCACGTTGTCCATGGCGGCGCCGCCGATGGAGCCGTTGAGGATGGAGAGCAGGGTGGTATAGGGCATGTTGATGATTTTGGCAAAGTCCTTCATGGCATAGCCATGGGATTTGATCAGGGCCTTGATATAGTCTTCTCTATTCATGTTCGGAAGTCCCTTCTTCGTGTCGCTAACTATGTAAAATATTATACAGGACGGGGCTGGAAAAGAAAAGGGGCATAGGAGCAAAATGATATAACGTATTTTTCGATAAGAATAACGACGAAAAACAATAAATAAAAATCATATTTCGTATTGACAACATGTAATTTTGTAGTAGTATGTTCTTGTAAACGAAATATAGTATTAAAAACGAGCACAAAAACGAAATAATAATTTTGTGAGAAAATAACGAAGCGTCTCGCGAAATGAAATCCTGTGTTAACATGGTGTGTCTGCTCGTTGTACTTATGTACTTTTGCGATTGAAGATTATTTATTCCCTGAATTATCGTTAAATTTTTAATCATAATAATAAGTGTATTATTCCGGAGAGGATGAGCGTACGATGGAAAAAGCAACGGTCGTTGTGATAGGCGGCGGGGCCACTGGTGTGGGTATCCTGCGGGATCTTTCCATGCGCGGTGTGAACACGCTGCTGGTGGAAAAATGCGACCTGGTGAATGGCGCCAGTTCCCGCTATCATGGACTCCTGCACAGCGGTGGCCGCTATGCGGTAAAGGATCAGGAGGCAGCTAAGGAGTGCATCATCGAGAATCAGATCTTGCGCAAGATCGGCAAATCCTGTGTGGAGACGACCGGAGGTATGTTCGTCCGACTCAATATCGACGATCCTGCCTATGAGGAAGCCTGGGTGAAAGGCTGTGCGGAGAGTGGAATCGAAGCCACGCCCATTACCCGGGAAGAGGCCTTCCGGTTAGAGCCGCTGCTCTCGAAGAATGTGGAGTCGGCTTATCTGGTGCCGGATGCTGCCATCGACGGTTTCCGCATGAGCTGGCAGAATGTGGAGTCCGCCAAACGCTATGGCGGCCGCAGCCTGACTTACCGCGAAGTCATCGGGATTGAACAGGCCAATGGCGAGCTCAAAGGTGTGAAAGTACGAAATACCATTACCGGTGAAGAAGAACTCATCGAGTGTGAGATCGCCATCAACGCTGCCGGCGGCTGGGCCGGCAAGGTCGCCGCACTGGCTGGCCTGGAAGTCGGGGTACAGCCGGACAAGGGAACGCTCTTAGCCTTCAACCAGCGGCTGACCAGCCATGTGGTGAACCGCCTGCATAAATCCTCCGATGGTGATATCTTCGTGCCCCATGGCTCTATCACGATCCTGGGAACCAGCTCCATGAGCATCCCGGATCCTGAGGACACCAGCACTTCCCGTGAGGAAGTAGAGAACCTGCTCTCCATCGGGGAGAAGACCTTCGAGCATCTGCGTGACTGCCGCATGCTCCGGGCTTTCGCCGGTTCCCGGCCGCTCTACATCCCCCCCGGAGGTGTCAAGGGGCGCGGCGCATCCCGCGGCTTTGCCATCGTGGATCACGAAGAGGACGGTCTCAAGGGCTTGTTCACCATCGTGGGCGGCAAGTTCACGACTTACCGCCTGATGGCCGAGAAGATGGCGGACAAGGTCTGTGCGAAACTGGGCAATACGGAACGATGCCGTACGGCGGAGGAACCGCTGGTGCCGGAAGTCAGCGAGGAGGCCAAGAAGGCGGCCCGCAAGTATTTCCCGGCCTATGGCACGAATCTGGCGGCAACCCGTTTGGGACCGGAGCGCTTTGAGCGCGTGGTCAAGCGGCTGGAAGCCGAGCCGGAGAAGCGGGAACTGGTCTGCGAGTGCGAAAACGTCACCCTGGCCGAATTTGAAGAGATTGCGCAGGAGGATTCCTGCTATCAGATCAACGATATCCGCCGCCGTACCCGCGTGGGTATGGGCACCTGCCAGGGCAATTTCTGTGCCCTGCGCTCGGCTGGCCTGTTTGCGCAATATGGCAAGCAGAAAAGAGCGGCAGAAACACTTACCCGCATGAAGGAATTCCTGCAGGGCCGCTGGAAGGGCATCCGTCCGGTGCTCGTGGGCAGGACTCTGCGGGAAACGGAAATGACACGGGCTCTATATGAGTTGTCCTTTCATGTGAATGGAGGCAAAACGGAATGAAACATGCGGATACCCTGGTAATTGGCAGCGGCTTTGCCGGCCTTATGGCGGCTCTGGTCAGTGCCAATCAGCGAAAAAAAGTAACCCTGCTCACCTGTGGTTCGGGTTCCCTTTCCTTGAATAGCGGTGTCATTGACGTATTGGGCTATGACGAACAACACAACTATGTGGAGTGCCCGCGGCAGGCTTTGGCAAATCTGCCGGCGGAACATCCTTACAGCAAGATCGGTCTGGAAACGGTGGAAAAAGCCGTGAACTACTTCCTGGACTTCACGAAGGATTACGGTTTTCCCTACAGAGGTTCTTTAGACCATCAGCTGCATGTGCCCACGGCGGTGGGCACCATGAAGCCCACCTGCCTGGCTCCCCACTGTCTGGACGGCACGAGCCTCCACGGGGAGGAACATATCGTAATCGTAGGCATCAAGGGGCTCAAGGATTTCTATGGCAATATCCTGCAGGACAATCTGCAGCAGTCCCTTAAGGGACAGACAAAGTTCCCCATCGTGGAAGTGAATACGCCGCTGCTGGGCGGCCGCGATATTACGACTATCGATGTGGCCCGCTGGCTGGATACTCAGGCGGGGCGTGATTCCCTGGTGGAACAGCTGAAGCCCTACGTTCAGGCCGACAGCACGGTGTTCCTGCTGCCACAGGTCCTGGGCACTAAGGGACAGGCTTGTGCGGCTTACCTCCATGAAAAGCTGGGGGCAGAGGTCCTCGAAACCACCTGCCTGCCGCCTTCCGTCAATGGCTTGCGGCTGCAGGCCATGCTGAAACGGGCTTTGCGGGATATGGGCGTGGAAATCGTGGAAGATACCAAGGTCCTGCGGGCGGTTACCGATGGCAAGAAGTGCACCGGCGTGGTGGCCAGGGCCTCTGTGCGGGAAAAGACCTACTATGCGGACAAGTTCATTCTCGCCACCGGCGGCCTCTACAGCGGCGGCATCACGGTGCGGGAGTTTGAACAGCCCCGGGAAATGATCTTCGACCTGCCGGTCTATATCGAGTCCGGCGAGGAAAACTGGAGCAATGAGCAGCTCTTCTCGGACAAGCCCCAGGGCTTTGCCAAGACCGGCGTGCGCACGGATAATGACCTGCGGCCGGTGGATGAGAAAAATCAGCTGGTTTATGAAAATGTATACGTCATAGGCAGCAACCTGGGCGGTTATGATTTCTGCTTTGAACATTCCGGCAACGGTGTGGCATTGGCTTCGGCTTACAAAGCCGCATTGATGTGAGGAAGGAGAGACTTTGGCGATGAGTGATATCAGTAAGAAAATTGAAGAAATGGAAACGGCACTAGCGACTGCCGACCATTGCCTGTCCTGTACTTCCTGCATGTCCAGCTGCCCCGTGATGGAGGCGGAAAAGAGCTATCGGGGACCGAAGCTGGTGGGCCCGGCCCATAGCCGCATGCATTTTTCCCAGGAGGATTTTGAAGACAGCCTGGATTTCTGCTCCAACTGCAAGAGCTGTGACCGGGCCTGCCCCTCGGGGGTGGCGGTGTCCACGCTGAATATGCTGCAGCGGGCCAAGTATTACGAAACCCATGAGCATTCCCAGCGGGACGACATGCTGGCCCATGGGGAGCGCATGGCCAAAATGGTGCGCATGCTGCCCTTGGGGGCAACCTTTGCCAACCTGGGCATGAAGATCGGCAAGTCTTTGGGGATGTTCGCTGCCATGGGGATGGCAGGAGAACGCAATATGCCGGCATATGCCTCCGAGAGCTTTATGCAGCTGTTCAAGGGAATCAAACAGCCTTCCAGCCAGAAGAAGGTGGTGTTCTTCCCGGGCTGCTTCATCAATCAGAATGAGCCGCAGGTTGGCGTGGCCTTCGTCAAGGTCATGAACGCCAACGGCTATGAAGTTCTCGTGGATGAGAAGTTCAACTGCTGCGGTTCGCCTATGGTGGTGACGGGGTATCTCACTGAGGCCCATGAACATGCCGATAACAATGTGAGCCGCATTCTGGCATGGAAGCAACAGGGCATTCCCGTAATCGCCTGCTGCACGTCCTGCTCCCTGATGCTCAAGCAGGAATATCATGAGCTCTTCAACGAAGAGAAGATGCACGAGGCCGGTGAGAATGTCTATGATGCCTTTGAATTCCTGGAGATACTCGCCGATAAAGGTGAGCTCAATACCAGCTTCGGGCAGGTAGGGGAAAAGCTGATGTATCACGTTCCCTGTCACCTCAAGAGTCAGGGCTTCGGTGTTCCGGCAGCCAGGATTCTGGCCCAGGTTCCCGGTGTCACCGTGGAACAGGCCGATGCGGGCTGCTGTGGCATGAGCGGCAACTACGGCTTCAAGGGGGATAAATACGAGATCTCCATGAAGATTGGCGAGAAGCTCTTTAATCGTATCAAGGAATCACAGAGTGACGAAGTCATCTGCGACTGCGGCACCTGCCGTTTACAGATCCAACATGGGACGCAGGCCAAGACCTGCCATCCCGTTGAGATATTAGCTAAGGCTTATGGTAAATAGGAGGGAGGATTTTCAATGATTCGGAGAATTGTATTGATCTGTTCTGCTGGTGTGTCCACCAATATGCTGGTGCGCCGCATGGAGCACGAGGCAGCAAGGCTGGGGTATCCCTGCTCGGTGACATTCTATCCCATTCAGGAAGTCAAGGAGGCTTCCCAGTTTGCGGATGTCATGCTGCTGGCGCCTCAGTCCGCATTTGAACTGGCGGAGCTGCAGGTCAAGTATCCTAACGTCAAGTCAGCGGTTATTCCCAAGGATCTCTATGCCGGCATTGATGCGGTCAAGATCCTGGATCTGGCCCAGAAGATTGTCGGAGACTATTGAAGGTTATCATGGATTTTCTTAATCTTAATCAGAGTCTTGATTGACTCCACAAGAAAGTAGAGGGGTTTCACAATGGCAAAGAATTATGTAATGGCTTTGGATGCAGGTACGACGAGCAATCGCGCGATTATTTTCGACAAGAACTCGAAGATCGTCGGCGTTTCCCAGAAGGAATTCACCCAGTATTTCCCGGAACCGGGCTGGGTTGAGCACGATGCAGACGAAATCTGGAGCTCCATGACCACGGTCATGAAGGAAGCTCTGGAGCAGTCCGGTCTCGTAGCCAGCGATATCGCGGCTATCGGTATCACCAACCAGCGCGAAACGACGGTTGTCTGGGATAAGAACACGGGACGTCCTGTGTACAACGCTATCGTTTGGCAGTCCCGCCAGACGGCTCCCATTGCGGAAGATCTCAAGAAAAAAGGCCTTGTGGATGAGGTCAAGGACAAGACTGGTCTTCTGATTGACGCTTATTTCTCCGCTACGAAAATCAAATGGATTCTCGATAAGGTAGAAGGTGCCCGGGAAAAAGCCGAAAAGGGCGATCTGCTCTTCGGTACCATCGATACCTGGCTGATCTGGAAGCTCACGGGCGGCAAGGCTCATGTGACCGACTACTCCAACGCAAGCCGCACCATGCTCTACAACATCAACGAGCTCAAATGGGATGACGCTCTGCTGGGTTACCTCGATGTGCCCAAGTGCATGCTGCCGGAAGTAAAACCCTCTTCCTGCGTATATGGCGAAACCATTCCGTCCATCCTGGGCGCACCGATTCCGGTATCCGGCGCTGCCGGCGACCAGCAGGCTGCCCTCTTCGGCCAGAACTGCTTCGAGCCGGGTATGGCTAAGAACACCTACGGCACTGGCTGCTTCATGCTCATGAACACCGGTACGGAAATCCATAAATCCAAGAACGGCCTTGTAACCACCATCGCCTGGGGCCTCGACGGCAAAGTGGAATACGCGCTGGAAGGTTCCATCTTCGTGGCCGGCTCTGCTATCCAGTGGCTCCGCGATGGCGTGCGCATGGTGGATTCCGCTCCGGACTCTGAATGGGTGTCCAAGAAGGTCAAGGACAACGGCGGCGTCTATGTGGTACCGGCTTTCGTAGGCCTCGGCGCTCCGTACTGGGATATGAATGCCCGCGGCACCATCATCGGCATTACCCGTGGCACCACTAAGGCACATATCGTACGTGCTACCTTGGAATCGCTGGCCTATCAGACCCGTGATGTGCTGGAAGCCATGGAGGCTGACTCCGGCGAAAAGCTCTCCGCCCTCAAGGTGGACGGCGGCGCTGTAGCCAACAACCTGCTCATGCAGTTCCAGTCCGACCTGCTGGGCGTGCCCGTTGATCGTCCGCAGATCACGGAAACCACGGCTCTGGGCGCGGCTTACTTGGCTGGCCTGGCTGTAGGCGTATGGGACAACAAGGAAGAACTCAAGAGCAGTTGGAAGCTGGATTCCCGCTTCGAATCTCAGATGGAAAAGACGGAAGCAGATCGCCTCTACAAGGGCTGGCGCAAAGCCGTCAAACATTCCATGCATTGGCTGGATGAAGAAGATTGATACTATAATTCATTATAAGAAAGAGGGATTATCATGGTAACAGGTACGGAAAACTTGTTGGGTGAGTTCATGGGCACAATGGTGCTGCTGGTTTTTGGTTGCGGCGTTTGTGCGAACATGACACTGACCAAATCCAAAGGCCAGGGCGGCGGGTGGATCTGCGTAGCCTTCGGCTGGGCATTTGCCGTTACGCTGGGGGTATTCACCGCGACGACGCTTGGTGCGCCGCAGGGTGACCTGAACCCCGCTGTTACGCTGGCCAAGATGATGGCTGGCATCTATACTTTCAACCAGTTCCTGATGACTTCCATCGTGCAGCTGCTCGGTGGTATCGTTGGTGCTGCTATCGTATGGCTGGCTTATCTGCCCCATTGGGCTGAAACGGAAGATCCGGCAGCCAAGCTCGGTGTTTTCGCTACCGGCCCGGCTATCCGCAATCCGGCAGCCAACTTCATCTGCGAAACGATTGCTACCTTCTTCCTGATGTTCGTCATCTGGATGATCTTCTCCAAACCGGTTGGTGCTCTTGTTCCGGGCTATGGCCCCTACATCGTTGGTATCCTGATCCTAGCGCTTGGCCTTTCCCTGGGCGGCCCCACGGGTTATGCCATGAACCCCGCCCGTGACCTTGGCCCGCGCATTGCTCATGCCATCCTGCCGATCGCCGGCAAAGGCAGCTCCGACTGGGGCTATGCCTGGATCCCCGTAGTGGCTCCGCTCTGCGGCGGCCTCATCGCCTATCTGGTAGCTTCCAGTTGTGGCGTGCTCTAAGAAAATTCTCCTAAGTTCATTTTTCCCCTAAAGATTCCATAACAGACAAGGCGCTGTGTCATGAAAAACATGAACACAGCGCCTTTTGCTTATAGAAAGTTGTATTTATAATCACAGTAACTATTATAAACACAAGAACATTGAGGAAAACTTAAGGCAATAAAACTATAAACACAAGCATAGATATTATAAATACATTTACATTAGAAATAAAGCAGAATAAAATAATAGATAGTAATTACAAATCAGCTTAAAGTACAGAAAGGTGTGGTTCAAGCATGGGGTGGAAAAGTAAGCTGAGTTTATTGCTGCTTGTGGGGCTTATTTGTTTTCTGATTATTCCGGCTGGTAATACCATTGGGAATGGTAAGCGGATTGTTAGGATTGCTCATTCGCAGTCAGAGAAACATCCGGAGCATATCGGCTTGTTGGCCTTCAAGAAGCACGTGGAGGAAAAGCTGGGCGATAAGTTTGAAGTGCAGATTTTTCCCAATGAGCTGCTAGGGGGACAGAAAAAAGCCATTGAGCTGACGCAGACCGGTGCGATTGATTTCATCGTAGTGGGCTGTCCAAATGTGGAAACCATTGCCAGTGTCTATGAAGTGTTCAGTATGCCCTATCTGTTTGCCTCGCAAAAAGCTTATTTTGATACGATGCGGGATGAGGCGTATATGAAGAAGATATATACATCCACGGATGAGGCTGGTTTTCGCGTGATGACCTGGTATAATGCAGGCATTCGCAGTTTCTATGCGAAGGAGAAAATCGAAAAGCCTGAGGATATGCAGGGCATGAAACTGCGCGTGCAGCAGTCTCCGGCCAGCATTGCGATGGTCAATGCCTTCGGCGCGGCAGCAACCCCGATGTCCTTTGGTGAAGTTTACACCGCAATCCAGCAGGGGGTTATCGATGGGGCTGAGAACAACGAACTGGCCATCACCAATAATAAACATGGCGAGGTCGCGAAGTATTACAGCTATACGAATCATCAGATGATACCGGATGTGCTTATGGCTAATCTGCGTTTTCTGCAGTCGTTGAGTCCGGAAGAACAGGAGGTATTTGCCGAGGCAGCCAGATTGTCTACGGATGTGGAATTGGAAGCCTGGGATAAAGAGGTGGAGAACGCCAAAAAGATAGCGCAGGAGGAAATGGGCGTGACCTTTGTCAATGTGGATATGACACCGTTCCGCGCGCAGGTCCTGGAACTGCATAAGGAGATGCTGGCTAAGAATCCGAATATCCGAGACATTTACGAGCATATTCAAACAATCAATGCAAGGGATACGGGGGCGAAAGAATGAATGGCATAAAGAAGATACGCAGTGTGTTGGATAAGAGCTTGTCCGTGATATGCAGTGCTATGTTTGCGGCGATTGTCTGTATTGGGACTTATCAGATCGTTACCCGTTATCTGTTCAATAGTCCGAGTACGGTATCGGAAGAACTGCTGACTTATACGTTTGCTTGGATGGCTTTGCTGGTATCGGCGCTGGTCTTTGGCAAGCGGGAACATTTGCGGGTTTCGGTATTTGCAGACCGTCTCCAGGGACAGGAGCGGAAATGGCTGGAAATATGCATTGAAATCATGGTCGTGGCCGTAGCGCTGGTGGTATTGCTCTATGGCGGGTTGACTATCATGGAACTCACGATGTCGCAGAAAACAGCATCGCTGGGCATACCCATGGGAGCTGTTTATGCCGTTGTACCCCTGACAGGGATGTTGATCAGTATTTATGGTGTTTGCAATATCATGGACCTATGGAAAGAGAATATGCAGGGCAGCAGATAATCTTGTGCAGAAATGAGGCGTATGTATGAGTGTGGCAATTCTTTCCGGGATCATTATTCTGTTGGCATTGGTGGTGCTGCTGGTAGTGGGGATGCCAATTGCGATGGCACTGGCCATCGCATCCATTCTAGCCATCCTGCCGGTCTTGAACTTTGATGCAGCGGTACTGACCGGAGCACAGCGGATATTTTCCGGGATTTCGATTTTTTCCTTGCTCGCCATTCCGTTCTTCATCCTGGCGGGCAATATCATGAACCGGGGCGGCATCGCGGTTCGCTTGATCAATCTGGCCAAACTGTTTACGGGGCAGACGCCGGGAGCGCTGGCTCAGACCAATGTGGTGGCGAATATGATGTTCGGTTCCATATCCGGTTCGGGAACGGCGGCGGCTTCGGCTATGGGTTCGATGATTGCCCCGATTGAGAAGGATGAGGGCTATGAACCGAGTTTTTCGGCAGCGACCAACATCTCGTCGGCGCCTTCGGGGCTGTTGATTCCACCCAGCAATGTGATGATTACCTATTCGCTGGTCAGCGGTGGTACTTCAGTGGCGGCTCTTTTCATGGCTGGGTATATCCCAGGGCTGCTCTGGGGATTGGCCTGCATGAGTGTGGCCTATATCCTGGCTCGTCAACACGGCTATCGGGCCGAGCATGTGTTTGCCTCCAAGGAAGCATGGAAAGTGATGGCCGATGCAATTCCCTGCCTGTTGTTATTGGTGGTGGTTATTGGCGGCATCATTTCTGGTGTCTTTACGGCCACCGAAGGTTCCGTAGTGGCTGTGGTGTATAGCCTGCTCCTGTCCATGTTCTGCTATCATTCTATCAGTTTACAGGATCTACCCCGCATCTTTGAGGAAAGTGCGGAGATGACCGGTATTATCATCTTTTTGATTGGTACTTCCAGCATCATGTCCTGGGTAATGGCCTTCACGAATATTCCTGAGGCTGTTTCGGCAGGATTGCTGGGACTGACCGACAGCCGTATCCTGATCCTGCTTTTCATTAACATCATCCTGCTGGTGGTAGGAACCTTTATGGATATGACACCGGCTTGCCTGATCTTTACCCCGATTTTCCTGCCGGTGTGCATGGCGCTGGGAATCAACCCCATTCATTTCGGCATTTTCATGATTTTCAATCTGTGCATCGGTACCATTACTCCGCCGGTGGGCACGACACTGTTTGTCGGTGTGAAGGTTGGCGGCGTGGAACTGGAGTCCGTTGTCCGGTGGCTGCTGCCCTTCTTTGCCGCCTTGGTTATCGCGCTTCTGCTGGTAACCTATATTCCGGAACTGTCACTCTGGTTGCCGGGGCTGATGGGATATGTGAAGTAAACAAATGTAATCGGTGGTTGAAAACGGGATTGTCCCTTCAATAATATCCATACATAGAAAAGTGCCTGCGAGAAAACGTTGTTTGTTTTCTTGCAGGCACTTTTATTGACCACAATATTATGCGGTGGTATTTGCTTCTGGCATAGCCAGATAGTCATGTCCTTCTTCGCCGAAGAGGTGTTCTGCGGCGAAGAATCTTACGGGGACGATGGTCAGCAGACCTGTCAGCAGGAAGGCAAAGGCAACCGGGAGCAGAGCCAGGATGCGCAGGGTTTCATAGAAGGTTTTGCCATTGGCAATTTCCTTGGACATCAGCTGCCAGAACAGTGCTATAATAGCTAAGCCCTCAATCAGGCCAATGAACAGTGTTAAGGACATGGCACTATCGGAAGTTCCATTGAGAGCAGTATAGAACATGATAACCCCGGCAAAAATCATCAGAATCAGGGAAACGAAATAGCGGAAGATGTAATTCTGATAATTGGCAAAGGGTTTGAAGTATTTGCGGTTGACATAGATGGAGCCAATTACCCAAAGTGCCAGCACCGCGGGGCTGATTACGGCCTGGAGAATGCCCAGCAGAATCAGGCAAACCAATGAACAGGGCAAGAGGCGAAGCATGAAGTGCCAGACCTTGTTCTTGTAATAGATGTAAATGGTCAGCACAATCAAGGCAAGAGAGAATACGATCTGCACCAAGGACAAGGGCATGACCAGGAAATCCAGTGAGGCATCCGGGACAACCAATGCGGCATCGGCAGCGAAATTGACGAGATTGAAGACCAGCAGGAACAGCATATACTTATTGCAGCGGTCTTCTTCGGTGGAAAGGAAATTTTTCCCGTTCATACTTAATGTACTCATTTTTGACCTCCTTCGATAATCTGAAAATAAAATGAAAATGAGAACAGTTTGTATTATAGCAAGGAGGTATTAAAGAGCACTTAAAAATAAGGAAAAATTTCATTTAAAAAGCAGGACCTTAGTCCTGCTTTTTTGTGTTCAATTACGCCGCACTTTGGCAAAATTCAGTTCGGGGATATGTTCGATCAGGTTCATATTGTGGGCCATCTGATAGAAGGTCCTGAGGCCTTCGATATATTCTTCGCTCAAATCCCATTTTATGGTGTTATAGAGGTAGCTGTCGAGCTGCTCATAGGTGAAGGGCTTATCCTTCAGGATGGAGTTTATGACCGTCTCCTTGTTTTCTGGATATCGCTGGAAAGACTTGTGTACCCGGTCGTAGATGAGCTGCAGCATTTCCGGGGAGTTTTCGGCGAAATCCTTGTTCACCACCCAGAGGGCATAGACCATCTTCTTGCCGGTGAGCTCCTGCCATTCTTTACCCAGATCGTAGTAATAGAGGCCTTCTTCCTGATGATGGTAGCACCAGAGGGCATCATCGCCGATCAGCAGGGAGGCGGTGGCATCATCGGGAATGGGGCGCTCCGGGGTGACGTGGCGCACGTAGTAATTGGGAATGGCGCCATAGCTGCGCAGGATGATCTTCAGCAGGCAGTGGGAGGTGGCGCTTTTGGCGGTCAGGATGATCTTGTCATCTTTGAGGCTTTCGATGGGCTTGCGGGAAATCAGCAGGATGCTCTGGACGGCACCGTCGGTGCTGATGCAGACATCCGGGAGGATCACCAGCTTTTCGCTGTGGCGGGCGTAGACGATGGATGAGGAGTTGCTCATATCCAGCCGCCCGTTGATCAGGTCGTTATTGAGCACAGCGGGCACGCCTTTTGTGATGGCAAGGCCTTGGGCGGCACCATGGTTGTAGCTGTAGGAAAGAGGCAGGACGTTTAAAAAGTCGATATGTCCGACACGAGGACAGGTCATAAGAGTCCCTCCTTTAAGTATACTTCTTTTCCATTATACCTTTATAATGCGTTTTTGCCAAAGAGATTTTCAAATAGAAAACACGCTCCGGTTCATGGACTGAAGGTCATATCGCGAAAGGGGCTGGAGGCGTGTTTTTCAGCTGGTGAGAATTATCTGAAAAACTGCTGAATATTGACTTTGGCGGGGTTTTGCGGTAAAATTGTTTGATGGAATCAACTTACATAACCTTACTTATTTATAAATCGGGGAGGAATTTGAGATGGATGAATACGTAAATTGGGGGCGCTGGTTTTCCATCCTGCACCGCCGTTCGCAGCTCTTTGTGGTGGAGGCCTGCCAGAAGTATGGCCTGACTTTTTCGGAATACATCATGCTGATCCGCATCTATGACCATGAGGGGGCCAAGCAGGATGATCTGGCGGCCATGCTCTATCTGGATAAGGCGGTGGTGACGCGCACCATCAATCTGCTGGTGGACAAGGGCTTCATCTACCGGGAAGCGGATACGGGAGACCGGCGCATCCGCCATATCTATCTGACGGATTACGGCCGCCAGCAGCATGAGTTCCTGCGCAACGTGATTCAGGGTTGGGTGGATTACCTGGTGGCGGATATGGACAAGGATGAGATCAAGGAACTGTTCAACGGCTTCCACAAATTGGTGGACAAGGCTTGCGATGCGGATCTCGTGGAACTGGCCAAGCATTTGCCGACAGGAGGCGCAGTGCGTGAGAAACTTTAAGGTCTTTACGGCCTTGATGCTGGCGGCCGCCTTGCTGGTGGGCGGCTGCGGCAGCAAGGAACAGGCGCAGGAAAAGCCCGTACTGGTCAAGACACAGCAGGCTGGTGCGGGGGTGAATGTGGAAAGCGGCGATTACTCCGGCACGGTGATGGGGCGTCATGAGACGAATATGTCCTTCCAGGTGGGCGGACAGATCCTGGCCCGCAATGTGCAGGCAGGCAGCCGCGTCCGGGCTGGGGATGTGCTCATGGTCATCGATGCCCGGGACGTGCAGCAGCAGTCCAATCAGGGGGATGCCCAGGTGGCTTCGGCCCGTGCGCAGCTGGATTTAGCCGAGAAGAATCTGGAACGCTACAGCCAGCTCTATCAGGAAAATGCCGTGTCCAAGGCGACATTGGATCAGTATCAGACCAATTATGATGCGGCTTTTGCCGCTTATCGCAGTGCCTTGGCCCAGCAGACGCAAGGACATAATGCCCTGGGCTATACCAACCTGACAGCCGGGGCCAATGGCGTGGTGTCTGCTGTTTCTGCCGAGGAAGGGCAGGTCGTGGCAGCCGGCCAGACGGTGCTGACCCTGGTGCAGACCGGGGAAATGGAAGTGGAGATTTCCGTGCCGGAAAACAAGGTCAGCGAGCTGACCCTGGGCATGCCGGTATCGGTGAATTTCTGGGCATTGAAAGGCAGGGCTGATGGCACGATCCGGGAGATTTCCCCCATGGCCGATGCTGCCACCCGAACTTATAAAGTCCGCGTCGCCATTCCGGAACCGCCGGAGGGCATGCAGCTGGGCATGACGGCCAACGTTTCCATCAAGGGAACAGCCGATGGCGATAGCGCAGATGGCGTTATCCTGCCACTGGCGGCTATTTTCCAGGATGGGGATACGCCGCAGGTATGGGTGGTCGGCGATGACAATACACTGACGGCCAAGGCTGTGACGGTGGAAGATCTCGGCGACGACAAGGTGCGGGTAACGGGCCTTGCCGCAGGTGACATTGTGGTCACTGCCGGTGTGCATAAGCTCCACGAGGGGCAGAGTGTGCGGACGGAGGCGGATTGATGCGGAATCTTACGGAAGTCTCCCTGAAGAACCGCACCCTGGTGTGGTATTTTATCGTCATCACTGCCATTGGCGGCATCCTGTCCTATTTCCAGTTGGGGCGCATGGAAGATCCCCAGTTCACCATCCGCCAGATGGTGGTATCGGCAGCCTGGCCGGGAGCTACGGCGGAGGAAATGCAGGAACAGGTCACGGACAAACTGGAAAAGCGCCTGCAGGACACGCCTCATCTGAAGGCCATCAAGAGTGAGAACCGGGCCGGGCAGACGGTTATCTATGTGGAACTGCAGGATGAGATGCACAAGGCGGATATTCGCCCTACCTGGCGCGATGTGCGCAATTTCTGTGAGGACATCAAGAAGGATCTGCCTGAGGGCGTCTATGGCCCTTACTATAATGACCGTTTCGACGATGTGTTCGGCACGGTCTATGCGGTCACCGGCGATGGCTACAGCTATGAGGAACTGCGGCAGTACGCCGAAAAGACGCGGCGCATGCTCTTGAATGTACCCAGCGTCCAGAAGGTGGAGCTGATCGGTGAGCAGAAGGAAAAGATCTATGTGGAACTGGATACCATGAAGCTCTCGGAATTGGGCATCAGTCCCCAGGTGATCTCCAATGCCCTCAAGACGCAGAATGAGATGACGGCGGCGGCCATGGTGGATACGGATTCCTCCAACGTCTACCTGCGCTTGTCCGGTCAGTTTGCCGATGTCAAGGCCATCGAGGAAACGCCTATCAGCGTAAGTGGCCGCAATTTCCGTCTGGGGGATGTGGCCAAGGTCAGCCGCAAGGCCGGCAGTCCTGCTGACAGCAAGATGTTCTTCAACGGCGAGCCGGCAGTGGGCATCGCCGTATCCATGGAGGACGGCGGCAATATCCTCGACCTGGGGGAAAACCTCAAAAAACAGGTGAAGGCCATTCAGGGGGAACTGCCTGCGGGGCTGGAAATCCGGCAGGTGGCCAATCAGTCGGAAGTGGTGCGTTCCTCCATCAATGAGTTCATCAAGACATTGATGGAAGCCATCGTGATCGTATTGGCGGTCAGCTTCATGTCTCTGGGCTGGCGCACGGGCATGGTGGTGGCCTGCTGCATCCCGCTGGTGCTCTGTGGTGTCTTTGTCTGCATGTACGTGCTGGGCATCGACCTCCATAAGGTGTCCCTGGGGGCATTGATCATCGCCTTAGGGCTGTTGGTGGATGATGCCATCATCGCCGTGGAGATGATGAGTGTGAAGCTGGAGGCGGGGCTCAGCCGCTTCGATGCGGCCTGCTTTGCCTTCAAGGCCACGGCCAAACCCATGCTGACAGGCACTTTGATCACCTGTGCGGGCTTTATCCCCGTAGCCTTTTCCAAGGGCATGGCCAGTGAGTTCTGCAGTGCCCTGTTCCCGGTCATTGGCATCGCTTTGGTGCTGTCCTGGATCGTATCCGTCATGGTGGCACCGCTGCTGGGCACCTATATGATAAGGGTGAAACCAAAGGTGGACGAGCAGGGGGAACTCAATCCCTATCAGAGCCGTTTCTATGTGGAGTTCCGCAAGGTGCTGCGGCTGTTTTTGACACACCGCCGGACGGTGCTGCTGGGGACGGTGGCTCTCTTTGTCCTCTCCCTCGTGATGATGCCCCATATCCGGCAGGAATTCTTCCCTACCTCCACGCGGCCGGAAGTGCTGATGGAGCTGAAACTGCCCGAAGGGGCCTCCATGGAGGCTTCCCAGGAAGTGGCGGACAGGATGTCAAATTTCCTGCAGCAGCATGAAGATCTGCTGGACAATTACTCCTATTATGTGGGCCGCTATGCGCCACGCTTTGTTTTGACCGTCGATCCCAAGACCAGCACGGATAATGTCACGAACTTCGTCATTGTGGCCAAGGACGTCAAATCACGGGAAAAGCTGGCGGAGGAACTGAAAAAATCCTTCAATGAGGATTTTGCCGATGTGCGGGCGAAGCTGCAATATCTGCAGACGGGCCCGCCGGCGGATTATCCGGTCATGCTGCGGGTGACGGGCTACAATACAGAAAAGACCAAGGAAATCGCCCATAAGGTGGAAGAGATTGTGGCCGCCGACAGCAATAATTACAATGTGCATCTGGATTGGAATGAGAAGAGCAAAGTGGTCAAGCTGGAGCTGGATCAGGATAAGCTCAAAAGCCTGGGGCTGAGTGCCCAGGCGGTCAAGCAGATGATTTACACCGAGGTTACCGGCGCTAAGGCCGCCCAGTTCTATACGGGGGACCGCACCCTCGATATCACCCTGCGGCTGGCCGTGGCTGACCGGGAGGACTTAGGCAAGCTTAAGAACCTGCCCATTTATCTGGGCAGTGCCGGCTATGTGCCCCTGGAGCAGATCGCCAAGATCTCCTATGGGGCCGAAGATGGCCTGATCAAGCGTCGCAACCTGCTGCCTACCATTACAGTACAGGCTGAGGTCCATGAAGGCACGGCCAACGATGCCACGAAAAAGGCTTATGAGGCCACCAAGGAACTGCGGGAAAACCTGCCCTTCGGCTGCAAGATCGAAGTCGCCGGTTCTCTGGAGAGCAGCAACAATGCCTCTGGTTTTCTGTTGGTGCCGATACCGGCCATGATCTTTGTGATCATGACACTGTTGATGTTCCAGCTGGACAGCGCCAAGCAGATGCTGCTGACCTTGCTGACAGCGCCCTTAGGGCTGATCGGTGTGGTGTGGGGCATGCTGCTTACGGGTTCGGCCATGGGCTTTGTGGCTGAGCTGGGGATTCTGGCCTTGTTTGGCATGATCATCCGCAACTCGGTCATCCTCATCGACCAGATCAAGAAGCATATCGCCGAGGGCGAGAGTCCCTATGACGCCGTGGTGGATTCGTCCATCCTGCGCTTCCGTCCCATCATGCTGACGGCGGCGGCGGCCATCCTGGGCATGATCCCGCTGATGGCCAGCACCTTCTGGGGGCCGATGGCCGTGGCGATTTCCAGCGGACTTTTGGTAGCGACAATCTTGACGCTGCTGGTATTGCCGACGATGTATGCGGTGGCATACAAAGTAGAGAATAAGCAATAAAAATTTTTGACAGTGTAAGATAGAAGCGTTATAATAAAACTAGATTCAAAGAACTAACGACATAGAAACACAAAAAGCCCCCCGATAGATGAATGGCCTGGAAAACTATCATCTTCGGGGGGCTTGCACGTTTTGCGACCGTGCTCAGTAACGACATATCCACACCTCCCCTGCTGCCGAAGCATAGAGGAAAGCAGCAGATTAAGTATAGCATACGGCTATAAAAGACACAATGAATGTATAGCTGTGATTAATAATTGTCCTTATTTTCAGTGAATTGATTGACAATTTATTGTGAGCCCTTGTATAATAAGGGGGCAGGGGTAAGTCTTGCGTTGACAAAGACTCTCAATTCTGCTATGATAATGGGTGAAATTGATAATATTCTTCATTATCATTTCGTTCTCCAACGGCAGAATGGGGAAGATGGATACCCTGTTGATGTGTGAATAAGCGAGTCTCACTCGTTTATGAATGAATATGTTTAAGGAGGATGGATTCGATGTTTCAGAAGACAGATTTTTGGATTGGTCTGGCTGTAGGTGCCGTTGCTGGTATCTTTGGTTATCGTTTCATGCAGGAGCGTGAAGCTCAGCTGGCTGCTATGCAGCAGGCTGCTCCCGCTGCTGAACTGCCGGTAGCTGAACTGCAGCGTCAGAAAGAGGAATTGGAAGACCTCATCGCTGCTCAGGAAGCTAAGAAGGCTAAATAATCGTTTTGGACGAAAAGAGACTGCCGCTCTTTTATTGCGGCAGTCTTTTCTAGTACGAGGAGGAAAAGTTTTGAGTTTCATCGGGAATTTCCAGATCCCCACCAATACCCTGGATTTGTTCATCCGTTCCGTGGACATTTCATCCTATCTGCCAGGACGGGTGCGGCTGTATAGCAACAATCTGATCGGCAATGCTGATCTCGAGGCACAGATTCAGAGCCAGTTAGGGAGTTTTGCTGAGATTGACAGCGTACAGACCAATGTAACATCGGGTTCCATACTGATCCTTTATACGCCGGAAAGACTCCGCCAGAATGCAGATTTGCGCAAGGTGGAAGAATATATTATGACGCATGCAAGGAGGAAATAACGAATGTCTTATGTATCTGGTTTTATGATGGGGGCAGCTATCGGCAAGAGCATCCGCCAGGCTCTGGGCGGCAGCTCTGCACCGAAAATGGTCGGCCGCGGCCGAGCTCTGCCCATGGGCAGAATGAAGAAAGTTGTTGTGGCCGCTGCTCCGGCTGTCGGTTTCAAGCTGGTTTCGAGCCTGCCGGGGCGCCGCCGTTATCGCGCGGGCAAGATTTCCCCGCAGCTGGCGGCCCTGCTCGAAGAGCAGCTGGCCAAGCTCAGCTATGTGAAATCCGTCAGCGTGAATGCTGCCAGCGGCAGTATCCTGCTGACCTTTGACGAGGCGGACGATGCTCATATCGATCAGCTGGCCAAATGGCTCGACCGCAAGTTCTTTGGTGGCAAGGCGCTGCCGGGCGAGGGCTGCCAGGCGAAAAGCGTGGCCAGTGAAGCGCATGCCGGCTCCATTACCTGCAGTATCCGCAATACGGCCCGGGCTTTCAGCCAGTGGATCAAGGACCACACCTGCGGCTGGTTCGATATGAGTTCTTTGGCTTCCCTGTTATTCCTGCTCAGAGGTCTGCGGAAGATGCTGCTGACCGGGCAGTATCCCTCTGGTTCCCAGATGCTCTGGTGGGCGGTTACCCTGATGAGAGGATGGCGCACCGTATGATGTACGGAAATTGTTATTTTCATTTACAGGCGGCACTGAACCGTGAAGAACGGGCAAAATTGGCCGCCAAGATCCGCCGCAACCACAATATCGTAGCGGTGACGGTGGATGAACGCAAGGTTCATATCTGGTACAAGCGCCAGATGACACCGTTTCAGCTGCAGGAAATCCAGAAGATGCTGATCGAGACGGTCAAGCGTCTGCAGGAAGCAGCGATCACCCCGGCGGAAAGACTGGCAGAATACCGCCGTGATGCGGTGATTTCGCTGGCTGGTTTTGCGGCCATGGAGGTGCTCAAACGCACCTCCCCCCAGCTGTTCGTGGGCACGAAGATTATGCGCAGCCTTTTGGTACTGGGCATTGCTCGGAAATTCATCCATAACGGCGTCAGCGGCGTGGTCAAGGACCACCAGCCCAATGCCGATACACTGACCGCTACGGCGGTAATCGCCTCGGTGCTGGCGGGCAAGCCGGAATCCAGCCTGACGCTGCTGGCTCTGTCCAATGGCGCGGAAATGCTCACCAGCTATGCGGCGGAAAAGGCCCGCACCCATATCTCGGGCCTGCTGTCTCTCGACCAGCGTTATGTATGGCTGGTGGAAGGCGGCACGGAACGCAAGGTGCCCGTGGAACAGGTCAAGGTTGGCGATACCATCGCCGCCCATACCGGTGAGAAGATTGTCGTGGACGGCCGTGTGGTCAGCGGCGATGCTGCTGTCAATCAGGCCTCCATCACCGGCGAGTCCAACCCCGCCATGAAGCATGCGGACTCCCCGGTCTATGCCGGCAGCGTAGTGGAAGCCGGCGAGCTCATCATCAAGGTGGAAAAGGTAGGCAAGGACACGTCCCTGGCGCATATCGTCCATCTGGTGGAAGAGGCCCAGAACCGCAAGGCTCCGGTGCAGAACTTTGCCGATAAGATGGCCAACTTCCTCGTGCCGGTTTCCTTTATCGGTGCGGGCATTGTCTACGGGGCAACCCGTGACTGGCAGCGGGTGCTGAACCTCCTGTTCATCGATTTCTCCTGCGGTCTCAAGCTGTCCACGGCTACGGCCATGTCGGCAGCCATCGGCGCGGCGGCCAAACGCGGTATCCTGGTCAAGGGCGGCAACTATATCGAGGCCCTGGCCGAGACGGATACGGTGGTTCTGGACAAGACCGGCACCCTGACGGTTGGCGTGCCCCAGATCGCCTTCATCAAGACCGCCAAAGGCGTGGAGGACAAGGAAATGATCCTGCTGGCCTCTTCGGCTGAGCAGCATTCCGTCCATCCATTGGCCGTGGCCATTCAGAAGTATGTGGAGGAGCAGGAATGGACTTCTCCGCAGCATAAGTCCTCGAAAACCATCGTGGCCCGCGGCATGCAGGCCGAAGTGCCCGACTTTGAGGGCTATAAGGGCGGCCTGATCCGCGTGGGCAGCGCCAAATTCCTGCGGGAAAATGGCATTGAGGATACGGAAGGCATGGCCGATGGGCTGGCCTTCAAGAACCTCCTCTATGTGGCCCGGGATAAGCAGCTTATCGGCGTGATCGGCATTGAAGATCCCATCCGCCCCAAGATGAAGAAGACCCTGAATCAGATGCGCCGTCATGGCGTGGACGAAATCGTCATGCTCACCGGCGACAGCAAGGCGGTGGCGGCGGAAGTGGCCCATAGCATGGACATCGACTCCTATCATGCGGAGATCCTGCCCGAGGACAAGAGCCATTATGTGAACAAGCTCAAGCAGCGCGGTACGGTCATGATGGTAGGCGACGGCATCAACGATGCTCCGGCCCTGGCCTTCTCCGATGTGGGCGTGTCCTTAGGCGGCCGGCAGACGGATATCGCTGCTGAATCCTCCGCGGTGACCATCCATTCCGAAGATCCGGAACGTCTGATTGAAACCTTGCAGCTTGGCCGCCGTACTATGGATCTGGTGCATCAGAACTTTATGGCCACCATCCTGGTCAATTCCTCGGCTATGCTCCTGGGCGCTTTGGGCAAGATCAGCCCGCTTTGGGCGGCGGTTATCCATAATACCGCTACTCTGGCCGTGGTACTCAACAGCTGCCGCATCCTGAACAACAATAAATCCGGTTTCTTTGCCCGGAACCGCCGGGCCGCATAATGATTGTCAGCTCAATATGCTGACCTGAGAAAAGGGGGATCATCATGGCGTGTGAATTGAAGACTTTGCCCTTGGGCCTGCCCTTGACGGTGGCTTCCGTGGGAACAATCGCTACCCTGGGGGCGGGAAAAAACCTCCATGCTGGCTTCGGCATTGCCTGGGCGGCGCTGACTTTCCTGCATGGCTGGCAGCATCATAAGAAGATGCAGGCCGATGCCTGCAAGCTGTTCGGCTGCGGGAAAAAGGCGGAAAAAGCAGCAGTGGAGCCGGTGCAGGCTTTGCTGGACAGTTTCCAGGTGGATGCCTACATCCCCGGCTGCGTGCGGCTGCGCAGCAGCCTGCTTGCCGCCAATCCCCAATGGCAGCGGGATCTGGAAGATTACATCAAATCCTTTACCGGCGTGGAAACGGCTGTGATCAATACGCTGACCGGTTCCCTGCTGATCACCTATGATGCAGCTAAGCTGCGGCAGAAGCCGAAACTGGCGGCTTTGGAAGCAAAGCTGGCGGAGCAGGCAAAGGCACGCAATTGAATGAAATTCCTTGAGGAGATACCTGCGGGTATCTCCTTTTTTGCGGTAAAAAAAGATGAATTAGTCTGATAAATATAAAAATATTGACAAATAAGAATATAGCTTGCTATAATATACATGGTTGTGCAAAGGGGGGCGGTTGTCCCCTTTTCCTTATGAAAGCCCCACAGGGGGATGAAAGGAGACGAGAGAATGTACAAGAGAATTTTGCTGCCGCTGCTGGTTTTGCTGGCGGTGCTCTGCCTGGTGGGATGCGGAGCGGAGAAGCCTAAGGAGAGCGCCGACAAGGCGGTGCTGGGCTATGCAGAACTGTATGCCTTCGGCATATCGGACAATCTGTCTGCTACGGGCATGACCAAGGCCCAGAGCGACAAGATCTCCGAACAGGTGATCGGCAATATGCTCACAGCTTTTGCCCAGTTCCCGCTGAGTGAGAAGAATGTGGAGGATATCACAGCCGAGTATGTGGCCAAGGTGAAAGTGGCCATGGACATCAAGACGAAGATCAAGAAGGACGATGATGAGCATCCTGTCGTGGAAGTCAGTGCAGACGTCATCGATCAGCAGGGAGCCGCCAAGGTGGCTGCCACCCATGAAGATCTCATTGCCTTAGGGACGGTTTTGGCCCAGCTGCGTGCTCAGGGCATTACCGATGAACAGATAAAGGGCGATGCGGACTTCCAGAAAGCCGTTATGGAATGTGTCAACAACTACATCGATGAGATCCCTCTGAAGTCTGCCCAGACGCTGGATGTACCCTGCGAACTGGCTGAGGGGGATGATGGCAAGATGTATTGGGCACCGAAAGATCCGGAAGCCCTGGGCAAATTCCTGGCCGGTATGAAATGATTTTTATATAACGAAAACGTACCCGACGAGCATTTTGCTTGAGGGCAGGCACCTGTCGGTAAGTCCGGCAGGTGCTTTTGGCATCACTGCGTTAAGTCTATGGATTTGAGGTGAGTCTATGGATTGGGTGAAACGGATCAGACAGCTGGCGCTGTTACTGCTGCTTGTCCTAGGGGCGGTACTGCTTTTGGTGGGTTGTCTGGATGATGAGGATGAAGGGGAGAGGGCGCTGGTCTTTGCCAATGAATACCGGGCTGAGGACAGCTGGCTGGTTTATTGGTATGTCTGCGGCACGGATCTGGAGTCGGAAATGGGGGCGGCCAGCAGCGATCTGGAAGAATTGCAGAAGGTGCAGCTGCCGGAGAATGTGAAGGTTCTCATCCAGACCGGCGGTACGGAAAAGTGGCAGAATGACACGGTGAAAGGCGGTGTCATTGGCCGGTATCTCTACGATAAGGACGGCCTGCATGAGCTGGAGCAGGCTCCGGATGCTGATATGGGGGCCAAGGATACACTGGCGGCCTTCCTGAGGTATGGCAAGGAAAAGTTTGCTGCTGACCATCGGGTGTTCGTCTTCTGGGATCACGGGGGCGGCAGCGCTGCCGGTGTCTGCAAGGATGAGCGCACGGGCCATGCCCTGAGCCTCAATGATATCCGGGGGGCCTTCACAGCCGTCCATCCGGCTTCGGAGAGTGCGCCTCCCTTTGAGCTTATCGGCTTTGATGCCTGCCTGATGGCTGCTTATGATGTGGCCGGCACCTTGCAGGGGCTGGGACGTTATATGACGGCCTCAGAGGAGCTGGAACCGGGCAATGGCTGGAACTATGCCGGCTGGGTGGGCGCTCTGGGGAAAAATCCCGCGATGGGAGGCGCCGCTTTAGGGCAGGTCATCTGTGATACCTATATGAAGGGCTGCCGGGATTATGGGACGGAAGATGCCGCCACCATGTCGGTCATCGATCTGGGGAAGATGCCTGAACTGCGCAAGGCCTATGAAGCCTTTGGCCTCGAAGCCCTGCGGCAGGCTAAGGCCAATCCCTATGGCTTTTTCACGGCCTTTGGCCGTGGGGCCCGGCAGGCGGAAAACTATGGCGGCAATACCCGCTATCAGGGATTTGCCAATATGGTGGATCTGGGGGATTTGGCTCAGAAGGCAGGGGGAATCCTGCCCAATACAGCCAATCAGCTGGTGCAGGCCATTGACCAGGCGGTCATCTATAAGGTGCAGGGGGACTACCGGAACAAGGGCCGGGGGCTTTCCAGCTTCTATTCCTACGATGGCGATACGGACAGCTTCGCCAGCTATGCGGCCCAGCAGGCTGCGCCCTTGCCGCAGAAATGTCTGTATCACTATCTCATTTACGGGCAGATGCCCAGAGAAGGAGAGGCGCTGCTGACGGGAACGGCGCCGGGGCATTCCGGCCTGCATGTTCCGCAGGCGGCTCCCAAGCAAAAGCTATTCAAGGTGGATAATCTGGAGGATTTGGCCGTGGATGTGGATGCAGAAGGCAATTCCTTTGTGAAGCTGACCAGGGAACAGATGGATATGCTCGCGAGCATTCATTGCCAGCTGGTCTACATGGATGTGGATGAGGATATCCTGCTCTATCTGGGCAGTGATGCCAATATCGATGCGGATTGGGAAAAAGGTATCTTCAAGGACAATTTCCAGGGAACCTGGCCCATGCTGGATGGTCATCCCGTCTTTGTAGAGATCACCGCCGAGGAGGAGGGCTACAATATTTATTCCGTGCCCATCAAATTGAACGGTGTGGAATGCAATCTGCAGGTGACCTATACCTTTGCCGACAAGAAATATCACATTCTGGGCGCCCGCCGGGGCATCGACAGCCAGGGCATGGGGGACCGCAACCTCATACGGCTGAAAGCCGGGGATCAGATCACCACCCTGCATTATGGCATGACCATTTCCGGAGATGAGGAGGATCTGACCCAGGTGGAGGTGGACACCTTCACCATCGGAGATCAGCCGAAATTTGCCGAGGAGGATATGGGGGACGGGGTCTATGGCTATTGCTTTGAGTTCGTCACCCCTGCCGGGGACAGCGCCTTGTCCAAACTGGTGCAGTTCACGATTCAGGATGGAAAGATCGTTACGGCGGTGGAATGATCCTGGGGAAAGCAGAGACAGCAAAAGGCCTTGCCTGCCGGTCGACTGACCAGCAGGCAAGGCCTTTATTAGCGGATTTTAGTCCAGGTCTTCGCCGTTGGAAGCGATGACCTTCTTGTACCAATGGAAGGATTTCTTGCGGGCACGTTTCAGGGTGCCGTTGCCTTCGTTGTCCTTGTCCACGTAGATGAAGCCGTAGCGCTTTTCCATCTCGCCGGTGCCGGCGGAGACAAGGTCGATGGGGCCCCAGGGGCAGTAGCCCCAGAGGTCTACGCCATCCTCGTCGATGGCTTTTTTCATTTCCTGGATGTGGGCGCGGAAGTAGTCGATGCGGGCATCGTCCTGGATTTCCCCTTCCGCCGGGGCCGTTTCGTGGAGGCCGATGCCGTTTTCCACGATCATCAGAGGCAGTTCATAGCGCTCCTGCAGGACGTTGAGCATATAGCGCAGGCCTTCCGGATCGATGGGCCAGCCCCAGTCGGATTCGGTGATATAAGGGTTCTTCACGCCGGTGGCAAAGCCACCCTGCAGGCTCTGCTTGTTCTCCTCCACAGAGGTGGTCACATTGCTCATGTAGTAGCTGAAGGCGAAGTAATCCACCTTGCCCTGCTGCAGGAGATCCAGATCCCCGTCTTCCATCTTCACATGGTAGCCCTTGTTTTCCCAGAGCTTGATGATGTAGGAGGGGTAGTGGCCCCGGGCCTGCACATCGCCGAAGAAGAAGCTCTTGTCCATTTCCTTGAGGGAAGCGATCTGGTCGCCGGGACGGCAGGTTTCCGGATAGACCGGGCCCATGGCCAGCATGCAGCCGATCTTGAAGTCCGGATTGATCTTGTGGCCTTCGATGACGGCCTTGGCGGAGGCGATGAACTCGTGATGGGCCACCTGATAGAGGGTGGCATACTTGTCCTCGTTTTCGCCGTAGAGGATGCCGCTGTTGGTGAAGGCCATGAAGGGCACGTTGACTTCCCGCTGGTTGTTGATCTCGTTGAAGGTCATCCAGAATTTGACCTTGTTCTTGTAGCGCTTGAAGCAGGTCACGGCGAAGCGGACAAAGAAGTCCACCAGCTTGCGGTTGCGCCAGCCACCGTATTCCGTCACCAGATGGTAGGGCATCTCGAAGTGGGACAGGGTTACCACCGGTTCGATACCGTGCTTGAGCATCTCGTCAAAGAGGTCATCGTAGAATTTCAGGCCTGCCTCATTGGGCTCCATCTCGTCCCCTTTGGGGAAGATGCGGGTCCAGGCGATGCTGGTGCGGAAGCATTTGAAACCCATTTCCGCCAGCAATGCCAGATCTTCTTTGTAGTGATGGTAGAAATCGATGGCTTCATGATTGGGGTAGTTCTTGCCGGGGAGCACGCCGTCCGTGATCTCCCGGGGCACGCCGTGCCGGCCGGCGGTCATGACGTCAGCTACGCTGATGCCCTTGCCGCCCTCCTGCCAGCCGCCTTCGAGCTGATGGGCAGCTACTGCGCCACCCCATAAGAAACCTTTTGGAAAACCCATAGTGATAACCTCCGTGATAAGATGATGTAGATAACGATTATTTCAGTTTTGCTTCCAGGTTGTCGATGCGCTTGTAGGCATCGATGAATTCCTGAGCGATGGTTTTGAAGCCTTCGGCGCTCATGAGCTGGTCCTCCGCATGGAGGATCAGCAGGGACACCGTGCTGCCCTGACCTTCGTTGGCTTCCCGGGTCAAGAGCCCTGCATGGGCATCGTGGCCCTCCACAAAGCTTTCGTCCCCTTCGGCAATGAGCTTTTCAGCCCGGTCATAATCCCCGGCTTTGGCAGCCTGAATGGCTTCGATATAGCAGCTGCGGGCCGTGCCCACACCGGAAATGATTTTAAAGGCAATGAGTTCTAATTCTTCCAAGGGTAAATCCACCTTTCAGGTCATTATGCGTTCATTTTTTCCCGGGCGAACTTGAGGACGCCGGCACCGTCCATGCGGCCGTACATGCGCATGTCGATGGCTTCCACGGGAATGCCCGGCAGCAGTTCTGCAATCTTGCCCTTCTGGAAACGCACCTGGGGGCCTAAGAGGATCACATCGGAGCCAGCAGCTTTTTCCTTGGCCTCAGAAGTCGGGAAAGCGGCGATCTCGCATTCGAAGTTCTCGTCAGCAGCAGCTTTCTGCATGGCTTTGACCAGCATGCTGGTGCTCATACCTGCGGCACAGAGTAATGTGATTTTTTTCATGATAATCATCCTTTCAAAAATATGGGTTCAAATATACGTAATTAGATGTTAATAGCATCAATTCCTCCCTAATCAGGGAATTAATTGCGTAATCAGGGAATTTCCCGCCTCCCCCTAAGGGGGAGGTGCCCGCAAGGGCGAAAGGGGCTTACTTCCACTCAGTTATGCAGGGCCGGCTGACCTTCTTCTTCCTGATGGTCATCCCCGCCTGCGTTGTCGCCCTGTTCCTCAGCCAGCATAGCTCTGTCCTGGGCGCGGACAAACGGGAAGTAGACGGCGGTGCTCATGGCGATGATGATGATCTGCACCACAGCACCCTGCCAGCCGTTTAAGAGAAGGCCTGCGATAATGGGCGGCGTGGTCCAGGGAACCTGTACGGCGCTGAAGGGATTCATGAAGCCGATGGCAATAGCAGCGTAGCTGATGATCAGTGCCAGCAGCGGTACGAGGATAAAGGGAACCAAGAGGTAAGGGTTGAAGACGATGGGCAGGCCGAAGATGATGGGTTCATTGATATTGAAGATACCTGGCACGGAAGCCAGTTTCGTGATGGATTTCATCTGGGAAGACTTGGCGGAGAGCCAGCTGGCGATCAACAGGCCGATGGTCAGGCCGCAGCCGCCGGATTTAATGAACACATCGTTGATCTGGCAGGTGATGATCTTGGCATCGGGATTGCCTGCCAGCTGCATGCCCATGTCGATGATATGCTGGTTGTCGAGAGAGTTGGCAATGAGGATGGGATTGACCACGCCGCCAACCACATTGGGGCCATGGATGCCAGCCCAGAACAGGATGCTCTGGAGGGCGGCGATGACGGAGCCGCCGATCAGCGTATCCGACAGGCCCTGCAGCGGCGTCTGCACGATCTTGAAGATGAGTTCTGGGAACGTCGTGGCCCCCATGAAATGGCAGAGGCCGTAGACCACAGCGCCGATGGTGAAGAGCACCATGCCCGGAGTCAGGGCTTCAAAGGCCTTGGCCACACCGCCGGGAACGGCAGGGGGCATCTTGATGCCGATGTGGTTCTTTTCGCAGTAGCAGAATACCCAGGAAACCACGAAGCTGACGAGAATGGCGGTGATGACACCGTTGCTGCCGGCCCAGGCCTTGGGGATGATGTTGTCCACAACAACACCGCCCGTGGCTGTAACCGTAGGAGGCAGCACAATCAGGAAGGTGGACAGAGCCAGGATGGCGGCCATGATGGCATCGCAGCCTTCCGCTTCCACATATTTATAGGTGATGGCCAGAACGGCAATCAAAGCAAGTACACTGAAGGTGGCGCCGGAAACGGCGTTCAGGGGAGCAGTCCATTCGGGACCGAAGAGCCCGGCCATGAATTCGGCATAGCCGGGAATGGGAAGATTCGCCAAAAGCAAAAATACGGAACCGCAAATGGTAAAGGGGGTGGTCATGATAAAGCCATCGCGCAGGGCGGCTACAGCGCGGATCTCCGCGAAGCGTCCCATGAACTCGATGAACTTGTCGAACAGTTCTTGTTTGTTCATTCTTGATAACTCCTTTGCTCATGTGATATAAATGCAATCTTGCCTTAAGACAGTCTTACTATAACATCACTTGTACGGCGGTTCAATAGATTCAGACAATTGCGGGGGCTTGTTTCGAAAAAAGACAAAAAAAGCCGAAACACTTGAAACAATGTTTCGGCTTTTTATTGATTTGAACCAGATCAGGGAATTGCGCTATAATGAAGGCAGGATAATACGATTGAGGAGATACAGATAATATGAAGATAGTGGTAGGAATAACCGGGGCCAGCGGCAGCATCTATGCCCTGCGGCTGATCGATGTGCTGAAAGCGGCAGGCCATGAGGTTCATGCCGTGGTCACGGACAGCGGCTGGCAGGTGCTGGATTATGAATGCGGCGTAAAGCGGGAGGCCTTGGCCGCCAAGGTGGATGTGCTCTATGACAACGATAACGTAGGGGCGGCCATTGCCAGCGGCTCCTTCCGGGTGGATGCCATGGCCGTGCTGCCCTGCTCCATGAAAACCGTGGCCAGCATCGCCCACAGTCTGTCGGATAATCTGCTGACCCGGGCGGCGGATGTGATGCTGAAGGAGGGCCGCAGGCTCATATTGGTGCCCCGGGAAACCCCCATGCATGCCATCCATCTGGAAAACCTGCTGAAACTGGCCCAATTGGGCGTGAAGATCGTGCCCGCCGCCCCGGGCTTCTACCACCGGCCCCGGACCATTGATGATCTGGTCAATATGCTGGTGGGCAAGGTCTGCGACCAGCTGGGGCTGGATCTGGATCTGTTTGCCCGCTGGGAAGGTTAGTGTACCGCCTCGTCCACATCTGCAATCCAGGTTTTACCATAATCTGTCCTTATCCTCGGCATGTCCCAGGTAGTTTTCGAATTCCTGGTAGAAATCTTCCACATCGTTGAAGTGGTGGGACAGTAGCAGGCTGATGAGGACATCGAAGTAGTAGCGCACGCCTACGCTGAAGATATTGCCGCCTAAGTCCAGATAGTCGATGGTATTGGCGATGTAGACGAATTCACTGCAGAGGCTGGCCAGTTCCGTCTGGCGGCTGGTGGACAGCAGCACCGTGGTGATGCCGCGTTTCTTGAGGATGCGGGCGGTGCGGGTGAGGCGCTGATTTAGGCCGGAACGGCTGATCAGGAAGGCGATATGGCTCTTGTCAGAGCACAGGGCGGTGGAGAGCTGACTGTTCAGGGAATTGTGGGCCACGGCGATGTGCTGGATCTGCAGGAAATTATAAACGGCCATCTGGGCCAGGGCGTAGTTCTGGTCGTAGGCATAAATATCGATGATTGTGGACTTGTCCACCAGGGCGGCGATGCGCTCTAACTGGTGCAGGTCCATTTCGTTTTTGGTCTCCTCGATGGCCTCCACTTCCAGCTGGGCGATCTTGCGCACGATATCGGCGGGGCTGTCCTTGTCGGTGATGGGGCGCCGCATGATATGGGAACCACAGGGCAGGGTGCGGTTGATTTCGCTGGTGAATTTGATTTTGAATTCATTATAGCCCTTGAGTCCTAGCTTTTGGCACAGGCGGAAGATGGCGGCGGGGCTGGTATATGTCTTTTCTGCCAGTTCCCGGGTGGTCATTTCCGCAATCTGGGCCGGGTTGGCCAGGATGTAATCCACGATATTCTCTTCGGTGCAGGAAAAACGCTCCTTTTCCTGCATGGCCTTCAACAGGCGCATAGTGGTCACTCCTTTGCATTTGTTTCGTCCTCATTATATAGGAAAAAATACGGGGAAGAAAAGCGTTATTTCTTTTTTTTATAGAGGTAAACGTTTCCTGTGACAAATGTCATGAGGTTTTTTGACAATATGTGACAGATTTCAGCTGACTTTGGTCGGATTTTCCCTTATAATTCTTATTGTCAGAAAAAAACAAAGCTTAACATTCTTGCGCCGCTAGGGAAAGGCGCGAGAGGATGATTCCGAAAGGGGAATGAATTATGGAAATCGCATTTTGCCGTATTGATGACCGTCTGATCCATGGTCAGGTCGCTACTGTTTGGACGAAGGTAACGGGCTGCAACCGCATCATGTGCTGCAGCGATGAGGTAGCTAAGGATGAGATGAGAAAGAAGCTGCTGCTGCAGGTGGCTCCGCCGGGAATCAAGGCTTACGTTGTGCCTGTGGAAAAGGCCTGCGAAGCTTATAAGAACCCGAAGTATGATGCATTCAAGACGTTGTTCCTGTTCACGAAGCCGGCTGACGTTGTCCGGGCTGTGAAGGGCGGTATCCCGTTCAAGTCTGTCAATTTGGGGGGCATGACTTATAAGGATGGCGATACGCTGATTTCCAGCGCCGTAGCTGTCAATCCGGATGATGTAAAAGCACTGTTGGAACTTCAGGATATGGGGATTGAAGTGGAGATCCGCAAGCTTGCCAGCGAGCCGAAAGGGGATTTGATGTCGGCTCTGAAGGCGAAGGGATTGGCTTAATACATTATATCTAGGGCTCTATAGGAATTATTAGGGGGATTAGTAATTATGACGAGTGTACAATTTATTTTGCTCATCGTTGTGGCAGCCATTGCTGGTATGGGGAGCGTGCTGGATGAAGCACAGTTCCATCGTCCGCTGGTAGCCTGCACCTTGGTCGGCCTGGTTCTGGGCGATATGACCACGGGCATTATCTTAGGTGGTACTCTGGAAATGCTGGCTTTGGGCTGGATGAACGTCGGTGCAGCTATGGCACCGGATGCCGCTCTGGCTTCTGTCGTTTCCGCTATCCTGGTTATCGTGGGTCATCAGTCCATCGGCGCCGGTATTGCTCTGGCTGTACCTCTTGCCGCTGCCGGCCAGGTGCTCACCATCTTCGTGCGTACCATCACGGTATTCTTCCAGCATTTAGCTGATAAATTCGCTTTGGAGGGCAATGCCTTCGGCATCGAGATGTGCCATATCGGCGGCCTCCTGCTGCAGGGTATCCGCGTAGCTGTTCCGGCTGCCGTCGTTGCAGCTGTTGCCGGTACGGACACCGTAAACGCCATGCTGGCTTCCATTCCGGAAGTAATCACCCGCGGCCTGCAGGTTTCCGGTGGTTTCATCGTAGTTGTTGGTTATGCCATGGTCATCAACATGATGAATGCCAAGAGCCTCATGCCCTATTTCTTCCTGGGCTTCCTGATTGCCGTGTTCACCAACGTCAACCTGATTGGTTTCGGTGCTATCGGCCTGATTGCTGCTTACTTCCACATCCGTGGCTTGCAGCGTGAACTGAACGGTGCCGGTGCTGGCGGTTCCACGGACCCGCTGGATGCAATCGACGATTCCGATTTGATGTAAGAGGAGGCGCAACTATGGAAAAACAGCTCACTAAAGGCGATCTCGTATCGATTTTCATTCGTTCCAACTTCCTGCTCGGCTCCTTCAACTTCGAGCGCATGCAGGCTATCGGCTTCTGCGTGTCCCTGATTCCGGCACTGAAGAAGCTCTACAAAGACGATCCCGAAGAATACAAGCGTTCCTTGAAACGCCATCTGGAATTCTTCAACACCCAGCCCTTCCTGGCAACGCCGATCATGGGGATTATCGCGGCTATGGAAGAGAAAAAGGCCAACGGCGCCGATATCGGTGAGGACACCCTCTCCGGCGTAAAAGTAGGTCTGATCGGTCCTCTGGCCGGTGTAGGCGACCCGATTTTCTGGGGCACCCTGCGTCCGGTACTGGCAGCTCTCGGCGCTGGTGTGGCTCTCACGGGCAGCATCGTCGGCCCGCTGATCTTCTTCATCGCCTTCAACGTGATTCGCCTGCTGACCAACTGGTACGGCGTAATGTACGGCTATGATAAAGGTACGGAACTCGTCAACGAAGTAGGCGGCAACCGCATGCGCTACCTCACGGAAGGTTCCTCCGTACTCGGTCTTCTCGTTATGGGCGCTCTCGTGGCCAAATGGACCACGGTCAATATGCCTTTGGTGCTGTCCTCCTATACGAACAGCCAGGGCGAGCAGGTGGTCACCACGGTACAGAGCCTGCTGGACAGCCTGATGCCTGGCATCGTGCCCATGCTCATGACCTTCGCCTGCATGTACCTCCTGAAAAAAGGCGTTAATCCGCTGGTTATCATTCTGGGCCTCTTCGCCCTTGGCATCGCCGGCTACGCTGTTGGTCTTTTCGCCTAAGATAAGTCCAGTAGCAGCTACATACACATTCCATTATATATTCATTCCCAAAAAAGCTCCGCGAGAAATCGCGGAGCTTTTAGGTATATGGAAGTAGAAAGAAGGTCAAATCCACATATGCCGCAGGCATAGGGCGATGAAGCAGACGATGGACACGCCGAAGGTGAAGTATTCCACGCATTTCACGGGGTAAGCATAGTGCAGGGGGATGTCCATGACGCGGGGCACGTTGCTGGCCAGCAGGGAGGAGGCTATGGACACATAGAGCAGCACGTTGATGATGGGCATGGTCAGATGAGCAGAAAAAGCCCGAATCAACAGATAACAGGCGAAGGCGATAAAGAAATAGGCGATCTTGTCTCCGTGCAGTTTCATGTTCATAGCATCACTTCCTTGTCAGCAGCGTTGGCAGTAGATTTCGGATAATTATTTATATTCATTCGCTTTTGCGGTCAGAAAATCCTGCCGCTGGGCAGGATTTTTGTAGGGAAGCAACGAAAAGATTATAAAAAAGTTACATTTTGCTATTGAAAAAAGTAAGATTTATGTTAAAATGTAAAACATATCAATTAGATAGGTTTTATTATCATTCATTTGGAGAAAGAAGGATTTATTATGGCAGAGGAAAACAAGACCGTGGCCAAGGCCCGGGAAGATGCCCTGCGGGCGCATAATCCCAAGGCCAGCCGCAAGCAGCTTGTGCTGTGGTTTGGGGCCTTGCTCGTCGGTGGCTTTTTGGGCTTTTTGGGCATTGCACCCCTCAATGAGCTGTTCAACTTTATCGCGACGGTGTTCACGCGGCTGTTCCAGTTTATCGCTGTGCCCACCATTGCGCTGGCGGTGATTACGACACTGGCGGCTTTGGGCGGTCAGCGGGAGACGGGGCGCATCTTTGCCCATGCGGTGAGCTACACCTTCCTGACTACGCTGGCAGCTGCTGCCGTGGGGCTGGGGCTCTATATCCTGATTTCGCCGGGCAACCTGCCGGCGGATATCGTGGGGGCAGGCACTTCCGCTGTGCCCATGGACAAACTGGGAAAGGTCACCTATTATGACCATATCCTCTCGGTGATCCCCAACAATGTGCTGCAGCCCTTTTTGGCAGGCAATGTGCTGTCGGTGATGCTCATTGCCGCATCTGTTGGCTTGGGGTTGGCCTTTATGCCCAAGACGGAAAACCGCGAGGTGCTCCTGAAAGGTCTGCAGGGCCTGCAGGAGCTGCTGTTCACGCTGATTCGTGCCATCCTTTGGGCTTTGCCTGTAGGTATCCTGGCTTTTGCAGGACAGCTTTCCGCCCAGATTGAAGCGGGCGTGATTGTAGGTGCTCTGAGCCAGTATGTGGCCGTGGTCATGGGGGGCAACCTGATCCAGATGTTCATCATCCTGCCGCTGTTCCTGCTGGTGCGCGGCCTTAATCCGCTGGATGTGTTCCGCAAGATGTCCCCGGCCATTGCCGTGGCCCTCTTCACCAAGAGCTCTGCCGGTACGCTGCCTGTGACCCTGGCATCGGCGGAGAACAACCTCAAGGTCAATCCCCGGGTTTCCCGCTTCGTGCTGCCCATCTGCACCACCATCAACATGAATGGCTGTGCGGCCTTTATCCTCGTAACCTCCCTGTTCGTCATGCAGAATGCGGGCTTTGAGCTCACTTTGGGCACCATGATTGCCTGGGTGTTCATCGCGGTGCTGGCCGCCATCGGCAATGCCGGCGTGCCCATGGGCTGCTACTTCCTGACGCTTTCCCTGATGAGTTCGCTGGGCGCTCCCATCGGTCTCATGGGCGTTATCTTGCCAATCTACACCATTATTGATATGATAGAGACAGCAGAAAACGTCTGGTCCGATGCCAGCGTTTGCGCCATGACAAATCATGATTTGGCTGGTGAGCTGGAGGAGGCAAGCCCGGTAATCCAGTCCTGAAGGAGTGGATGGGAATGCCTGTCAAAAAAATAGCTGTTTATTTACTGCTCCTCGTACTGTGCCTTTGTGCCGGCTGCGGGGAGCAGTCTGACGTAAAAAAGAGTGATATCGTCCTGGATACGGCGGTGACGCTTACGGCCCGGGGGAAGGATGCCCAGGCGGCCATCGATGAGAGCATGGCTCGTCTGAAAAACATCGACAATATGGTCAATCCCAATGTGCCGGACAGCGATGTGAGCAAGCTGGCCCAAAATGCCGGTAATGGCCAGTGGGTGGCCCTGCAGCCGGAAACCTACAAGATGCTGGCTGTGGCGCAGGATTATGCCCGCAAGACAAATGGCGCCTTTGATGTGACCACGAAGCCCCTGGTGGATTTATGGGGCATCGGTACGGACCATGCCAAGGTGCCCACCCCGGCGGAGCTGGCAGAAGTGCAGAAAAAAATCGGCTGGCAGAAGCTGGAGCTGGACGAGGCAAAACAGAGTGCCCGTCTGATGCAGAAGGGCATGGGCGTGGATCTGGGCGGCGTCGCTAAGGGCTTTGCTGCTGACGAGGTGCGCAAAATCTATGCCCGCCATGGCATCAAGGATGGTCTGATCAACTTAGGTTCCAGCTCCATGTATGCCTTGGGGGTAAATCAGGAGGGAAAAGCCTGGCACATCGGCCTGCGTCATCCCCGCAAGGACAGCTCCGAGAAGATGGCGGTTTTGCCGTTGAAAAATGAAGCCCTGTCCACCTCCGGTGATTACGAGCGTTTTTTTGAGGCGGGGGGGATGCGCTATCATCATATCCTCGATCCGCGCACCGGCTGGCCGGCTAAGAGCGGGGCCATGAGCGTGACCATCGTGGCGGCGGATAACGTGGAAGATGGCGGCATGCTCACGGATATCCTGTCTACGGCGGTATTTGTTTTAGGGCCGGAGCAGGGGGCGCGTTTCCTGAGCAGTCAGGAGGGCATTGAAGGAGCCATTACCGATGGCCGTTATCAGCTGTGGACGACTGGTAATATGGCGACGGAATTGTTGGAGGTATCGCCGGATTTTCATTTCTGGCAGGAAAGTGGAGAAACACTATGATGGATGAATTGTTGCAGAGCAAGGTGGAAAAGCTGCAGACACTGCTTACGAGCTATGGACAGGTGGCGGTGGCCTTTTCCGGCGGTGTGGACTCCACGCTGCTGCTGAAGATGGCCCGGGATGTGCTGGGCGAAGAACGGGTGCTGGCCATTACGGCCCGGAGCGATTTCGTGCCCGCAGGTGACGTCCGCGAGGCGCAGGAGTTCTGCCAACAGGAGGGGTTGCGCCATCAGCTGTTGGTGTTGGAGCCGCTGATCTATTATGATGTGCGCACCAATCCTGCTGACCGCTGCTATTTCTGCAAGCGGCTGGTCTTTGGCAAGCTGCGGGAGATCGCCGGTGCCGCCGGCATCGTGCATCTGGCCGATGGTTCCAATTTGGATGATCTGGGGGATTACCGCCCCGGGGCCAAGGCCGTGAAGGAATTGGGGGTGCTGAGCCCCTTGCAGGAAGCGGGCTTCACCAAAGCCGATGTCCGGGCCCTGTCGGCTGAACTGGGACTGAAGACGGCCGCAAAGCCCTCGGCGGCCTGCCTGGCCTCCCGGATTCCCTATGGGGAGGAAATTACACCAGCCAAGCTGAAGCGGGTGGAGGCAGCGGAAAACTTCCTGCATGAGGCAGGATTTGCCCAGGTGCGGGTGCGCAGCCATCATGACTTGGCCCGGATTGAACTGCCGCCGGCGGATATCACCGCCTTTATCGCAGGCGGCCATTACGAGCAGGTTGCGCATAGACTCAAAGAACTTGGCTTTGCCTATGTGACATTGGATTTGGAAGGTTACCGCACGGGCAGCCTCAATGAAGTGTTGAAAGGAAACGAATATGCCCAAAAGTAATTTGACTACGCTGTGTTATATTGAACGCGATGGCAAATACCTGATGATGCACCGGGTAAAAAAAGAACACGACATCAACAAGGATAAATGGGTGGGCATCGGCGGCCACTTCGAAGCAGATGAGTCCCCGGAAGAATGCCTGCTGCGGGAGGCAAAGGAGGAAACAGGCCTTACGCTGACCGATTACAGGCAGCGGGGCATTATCACCTTTATCTCCGACAGATGGCAGACGGAATACATGTTCCTCTACACCGCCACAGGCTATGAAGGCCGGATTGGCGAGTGCAACGAAGGCACCCTGGAATGGATTGACAAGACGAAGGTCTATGATCTGCCACTGTGGGAAGGGGATAAAATCTTCTTCCGGCTGCTGGAGGAAAACCATACCCACTTCTCGTTGAAACTTCGATATGAGGGGGAAAGTCTGGTAGAAGCTGTATTGGATGGCAAAGACATTGCAGCTTTTTCATTGACATAGTCAAGCCTGTGGAAGTATAATTAAGATACGAAAGAACCTAATGGCACGACTAAGCCAAAAAAACGAATCCCGTTGACGAATGGACTGGAAAACTAATCGTCAACGGGATTCTTGCATATTTAGCGACTGTGCTCGGTCGGGGCTGGCTGCTTAGTGCAGGTATCTGTCAAGCCACTTGCAGACGTAGTACGCGACTATGCTTGCCAATACAGAACCGAAAAAACTACCTAATGACACAACCTCACCTCCTCCGCCGCTATGGTATGGAGGAAAGCAGCAGGATTAGTATACCATATTTTCCTGTGCAAAGGTACAGGCTTTTTATGCTAAGGAGGTGAGGTGGATAAATATCAGCTGATTTGTTCGAAATCTGAGGCTGGGTGTTTGCATAAGGGGCAGATGAAGTCGGCGGGGAGTTCGTCGCCGATGTATTCGTAGCCGCAGATCTTGCAGCGGTAGACGTGTTTGCCCTCGGGGGCTTTGGCTGCTGGCTGTGGCTTGGGTTTGATGTTCTGCTGGTAGTAGTTGTAGGTGCAGGATGGTACATCGCTTAGGATATCCATATCGGTGACGGAGGCCACGAAGAGAGTATGGGAGCCTAAGTCGATTTCCTGCGTCACCCAACCGGCGATATAGGCGTTGGTACCGGCCGTGATGATGGGGATGCCGTTGGCTCCGCGCTTCCAGTCGGCGAAGCCGGCGAATTTGTCCACGCTGCGGCCGGACTGGAAGCCGAAGTGCTTGAAGAGGGAGAAGTCAGCGGCCTCGCTGATGATGGAGGCGGTGAATTTCCGGCTCTCGGCAATGAGGTCGCGGGTGTAGTTGGCCTTGTTGACCGCGATGGTAATCTGGTCAGGGTTCATGGCGACCTGGGTGACGGTGTTGATGATGCAGCCGTTGTCCTTGCCGTCGAGGTTCGTGGTCAGGACATAGAGGCCGTAGGAGATGTTGAAAAGGGTTTTCGGATTCATAGGGATTCCTCCTTTCATTGTGAGAAGGTGCCTGCCGCACCGATAGGCAATGCCTTTGCTCTTGGCAAATGGTTAGAGTGTCCAGGTTTAGTGGTTGGCCAGTTTATAGATTTCGATGGCTGTTGCCTTGTCGATGGGGTGGAAGTTGGCTACGACTTTTGTACCGCCGGCGGTGCAGGAGTCGGCAAGTTCCGCCAGAACGTCCTCGCTCTGGACGCCGATGCCCAATTCGGTGAAGTTGGTGGGCATATGGATTTCTTTGAAGTAGGCGATGGTCTTGTCAATACCGGCTTGGGCGCGTTCTTCTTCCGTGCCCTCGATAATGCCCCATATTTTATTGGCAAACTGGGCGAAGCGGGGGATATCGTCCTGATAGACGTATTTGGCCCAGGAACCCCAGACGGCGGTGAGGCTGGCGCCGTGGGTGACGTCAAAGCGGCCGGAGAGTTCGTGCCCCAGCTTGTGGCAGGCAAAGTCCTTGCAGCGCCCCAGTTCCGTGAGGCCGCAATGGGAGATGGTGCCGGCATACATGATCTCGCTCATGGCGTCGTAGTCGGTCTGGTCCTGAATGGCCCGGCGGGAGCTGTCGATAACCGTGGTCATAAGGGCTTCGGCAATGCGGTCAGTCAGGGCGTTTTCCTCTTTGACGCTGGTGAAATAGCGTTCCAGGGTGTGCATGAGGATATCGGCGATGCCGCAGACCAGCTGTTTTTTCGGCACGGTGAAGGTCAGTTCCGGGTTCATAAAAGCCACAGTCGGACGATTGAAGGGGGTATTGAGTCCCGCTTTCTTGCCGGTTTCTTCGTTGGTGATGACGGCGGAGTCGCTGGTTTCACTGCCAGCAGCGGAAAGGGTCAGCACAGCGCCGACGGGCAGGCTGCGTTCGAGCTTTGCTGTGCCATTCCAGAAGGACCAGACGTCGATGTCGGGATTGGCGGTGCCGTGGGCTGTGGCCTTGGCGGAGTCGATAACGCTGCCGCCGCCGATGGCCAAAATGAAGTCCGCCTTGAAAGCAATGGCTTCCTGAACTGCTTCCCGTACCCAGGAGAGGCGGGGATTGGGCTGGACGCCGCCCTTGGCCTGAGTGAACAGGCCGGCCTTTTGCAGGCTTTCCTCGATTTTGGGCAGCAGGCCGCTTTTTACCACGCTGCCACCGCCGTAGACGATAAAGACGCGGTGGGCGTTATAGGCGGCGAGCTTTTCCGCAGCCTTGTCCTCGGCATTGCGTCCAAAGACGATTTCGGTGGGGACTTTGAAGTTGAATGCTTGCATAGTTTTACCTCCATAAATTGTTTACCATCATATTGAATATTATACACAAGTAAGTAAAATCCTTCCATCAAAAGCGCCTGGCAATCGGTAATTTTTTCTTCCGCTGAGACGGCTGCGCCGCCAAACGCTCCAGAAAACATCACCGCCTGTCAGGCTTAGTGCTGCATTTGTTGAAGGCAAGACGCTCGGCTGGCCGTTTGTTATGACATGTATGGAATATTGTTTCGGATTTCGTTTTGCCTATGGCAAAATACGCGCAAATGCGTTATGATGTATCCAGCGATACGCGAATATGTAATTTTGCCTATGGCAAAATTGGAACAACTGCGTTATAATTAAACCGTATGTAACGATAACAATATGGAATGAATTTAGAGGAGTGTTACTGACATGAGTTTGAAGCTGCAATCCGGGTTTGAGTTCGATTACGATAACCTCTATGGCGAAGGCAAGGTTACGGAAGCGGATCTGAAATCCTATGAGGAAGATCTGAAGAAGGCTCACGAGGCCATGAAGGTTATGCGTGAGAAGGGCTTTATCCGTGCCCATCTGTCCAAGGACGGCGAGCCGGAGAAGGTTCTGTTCAGCCAGCTGCCTTACATTGAGGAAGGCCACCTCAACAGCCCCTCTTCCCTGAAGCATCTGCAGGAACTCACGGACCATGTGAAGGACAATGTGGACTTCGTGGTTTCTCTGGGTATCGGCGGCTCCTTCCTGGGCGACAAAGTTATCTTTGACGTGCATTGCGGCGAGTTCTGGAACGAACTGCCGAAGGAAGAACGCAACGGCTTCCCGAAGATCATCTTCAGCGGCCAGAACATCGACCCGCGCCGCACCGGGGATATCATCCACTATCTCGAAAACAGCGCTAAAATCACGAAATCCCATGAAAAGCGCAATATGAAAGTGCTGCTGCTGGTTATCTCCAAGTCCGGCGGCACGCTGGATACCATGAGCAACTTCATGGTCATCTACGATGCCCTGCAGAAGTTTGAAAACATCGATGTTGAGGTTGTAGCCGTTACGGATCCCAACATGGAAAAACAGACGCTGCTCAAAAAGCTGGCCATCGAAAAAGGCTGGCCCCAGTACGCTGTACCCGATGGGGTTGGCGGCCGTTTCTCCATCTTCTGCGAAGTGGGCCTGACGCTGGCTGCCTGCGTGGGCTTTGATATCGAAGCCTTCCTCAAGGGCGCCCGCGACATGGACAAGGCCTGCCAGAACGATGACCTCTGGCAGAACCCGGCAATGCTCAACGCAGCCCTGAAGTTCGCTGCTTCCGAAAAGCATGGCCGCGACATCGAAGTCATGATGCCCTATGGCGACTACATGAAGTCCGTGTCCGAATGGTACATCCAGCTGCTGGCTGAGTCCCTGGGCAAACAGTTCAACAAGGACGGCAAGGAAGTATGCTATGGCCGTACGCCGCTGGTAGCTGTGGGCACCACGGATATGCATTCCCAGACCCAGCAGCATCAGGAAGGCAAGCTCAACAAGATCGTGCAGTTCATTCGTCTGGCTGACTGGGAAAAGGATCTCACGATCCCCGATGTATTCCCCGAAGCCAAGAAGCTTTCCGATATCTCCGGCGTGACCATGGGCCAGGCTCTGGAAGTTGCCCGTCAGTCCAACGCAGACGCTCTGGCTTCCAACAAGCGCTACAACGCTTGCTTCACGCTGCCGAAGCTCAACGCTTACCATCTCGGCGAGCTCCTCTACATGCTGGCTATGTCCGTAGCTTACGAGGGCGAACTCTCCAACGTAGATGCCTTCAACCAGCCCGGTGTTGAATCCTATAAGCGCATTATGGGACCGAAACTGGCCGAAGTGAAAGCAGCCAACCAGAAATAATTCAGTCTGAAGAGATCACAGTGGATGCGGCTCCGGCCGCGCCGCTGTGATTTTTTTTGCGAGGTAACTTTATGGATTTTGCAGATTTAGGTGTTATGATTATCGCCGGGGGGCGCAGTTCCCGGATGGGGGCGGACAAGCGGTTTTTGGAGCTGGGGGGGCGCTCGTTGCTAGAGCGTCAGCTGGCGAAGACGGCGGCGCTGTCCTTTCGGGAGCGGTATCTTTGCGGCGGGGCGGCAGATGGCCGGCTGGTGAAGCTGAGTCAGTGTTACCAGCTGGAACTGCTGGCCGATGAGCAGGAGGCGGCCGGCCCCCTGGAGGGGCTGCGGGCAGGTCTTGCCCGCCTGCAGGCGGACTATGCTCTGGCGGTGTCGGCGGACATGCCGCTGTTTTCCTATGAGCTAGTACGGCCTTTATTGGCGGCAGCCGCTGGGGAACTGGCGGTGATTCCCGTGACGGGAGGCAGGCGCCAGCCGCTGGCGGGGCTATATCACCGGGATATCCTGCCCTGCGTGGAAGCGGCGCTTACCCGCGGGGAGCATAAGCTTGGCCAGGTGATTGAGGCTGTGCCCCATAAGTTCGTGGAGCTGCCGGCAAATGACGGTTTTTTCAATGTGAATACCCCGGCGGATTTCCGGCTGGTGCAGGGGCGCCAGGCGAATCTTGAGCGGCCGGTGCCCCTGGTCACCATCTCGGCCCCCCAGTCCAATACGGGCAAGACCACCTTTATCGAGCAGTTGATTCCCCGCCTGCGGGCGGCTGGTCTGCAGGTGGGCGTGGTGAAAGGCGACTGTCACGGCTATACCGTGGACGAGGAAGGCAAGGACAGCTGGCGCTTCAAGGAGGCCGGGGCGGCCGGTGTGGCCGTGGTGTCCCCGGAGGGCTATTTCATTCAGCAGAAAACCACCCGGCGCAAGGAGCTGGTGCAGGTGGCGGCCATGCTGGAAAACGTGGATCTGGTGCTGATCGAAAGCCGCAGCCATGGCACTGCCCCCAAGATCTCCCTATGGCGGGGGCTGGGGGAGGTACTGGTGGATGAAGAGACGGTGGCGCTCTTTTCCAGCGGGGAGCCGGAGGCCCTGCCTATTCGTCAGTATGATCTGGATGACCTTGACGGGGCGGCCCGGCTGGTCATGTTCCTCTGCGGCAGACAGGCATGAAAAAAAGAGGCTTAATGCCTCTTTTTATTATGAAGTTTATTCCTGTTCCGCTGGGTCCACGCCGTTTTTGCGGCATTCGTTGAAGAAGAAGACGGCGTTGGTGTCCTTGGGGTTTTCCGCCCAGAATTTGATGAGCTTTGTGGCCATCTGATATTTTTCCTGCATGAAGGGCAGCAGGTTTTCGGCGGTGACCGGGCCGCCCACGGTCATGAATACATCAATATTATGGCCCAGCGTATCCAACATTTCCTCTGTGATCTCATCGTTAGCCAGCGCCTGAGCGAAGCGCACGCCCTGTTCCACATCGTCAGCGTAGCCCCGCTTCAGAAGCCAGACGGCAATCTGTTTATCCATGGAAGTCCCCCCTTGTAATCACTGTGTGCTATCTAATTCGCGATGGCGGGGAAAAAATCCTGCAAGAATTTCGGAAATGACAAAAAAGCTATGAAGCGCTCGGATCGGTGCTTCATAGCTTTTTCCTTATTTCAGCCGCTGCAGTTCCCGGGTGAGTTCCCCGCTACGATAAATATGTACAAATCTGCACAGAGTTACACATATTTACGCTGTGGTGCCCTTCACAAGACACCTTCCTGATTCATTGCGTCCGATTTTGCCACTCCGAAGAACAAGCTACTCTCGTTTAATATAACGCTCCACAGGCTTAAATTCCCTAGTAGCGATAGGTACATGCTTAGGTTTTCTTGAAGGTGAAATTTCCTAAGCCATCTTATAATTTGCTAAGTTGATAGCAGCGTTCAAATCCCTGTCCAGCTTTGCTCCGCATACAGGGCAGACATAAATGCGGTCTGAAAGCTTCAAGTCCTTTTTGACATTTCCGCAATGACTGCAAGTTTTGGAGCTTGCATAGAATCTGTCTACCTCTATGACCTTTATGCCGTACATTTCAGCCTTGTACTGAATCTGCCGCTTAAACTCATAGAATTTTTGTTTTGCGATAGCTTCTGACAGGTACTTATTCTTCATCATGCCCTTGACATTCAAATCCTCCATGACTATCTGTGACGGCTTGGTTTTCACTATCTCAGATGTTGTCTGATGAAGATGATTGTTGCGAATGTCTGTAAGGCGTTTGTGAATAAGCTGTATTTTCTTGTTCTGCTTGTCTAGGTTCCTACATTCTCGAAGTGGGCGAATCCATATCGGATGGCGATTTTTGTCGTGGCTCTTGATATTTGATTCCAGTTTGCGAGATGCCTTTCGTTGCTCACGCTTCAGCTTCTTTTCCAACCTTCTTACTTCCGCAGACTTATTGATGTTCTTGTAGAAGTGGGTTTCTGTAGCGTCCTCGTTAGAAACAATCGCCAACGACTTAATACCAAGGTCTATGCCCAGACTCCCGCCAGTCAGCTCAGTTTCTTCCTGCTGAACTTCATAGCCAACTGACAGATACCAATACCTGCCATCAAAGGATATATGCGGATTGGCATATTTCTTGCCTTTTGGTATCTTAGGCAGGGGAGCCGCCGTCTTCACAAAACCTATCTTCTCACCATGGAAGCCATTTGGCTTCCTCACAAGGCTTTCGTAGTTCACATAGAAACTAATCTTGCTCCTATGACGGCTCTTGAATTTAGGTTTCCCAGATATGCCCTTGAAATATCTTTGCAAGGCCAGGTTTGCGTCCTTAACAGCCTGTTTCATTACATTGCTTCCTACCTCTTTGAGCCATGTATGGGTTGTTTTCTTTAGGACGTTGTTGATGTGTTTCCTTATTTCGCCCTCGCTGACGCTACGCTTGCCGACCTTGTCATTTTTAAGCCATGCCTTGTAGGCCGCTTCGTTCGCTTCGAGAAAGTAATTGTATGCCCAACGGGCAGTCCCGGCACTTTTCCAGAACAGACACTCCTGCTCTTTAGTAGGCAGAAGCCTTATCTTTACCGCTCTCTGCATTTTTCTTTACCTCGTCAATAAGTCTCTTTGTTTTCTTTGAGCGTTGCCCGTAAAGGCGGTTAGCAAAAACTGTGATGATTTGTATTAGGTCATCCGTCAGTTCCTGCTCTTTGCTCTGCTCGGTATTGTCGATAATCTCGATACTGACACCGTTTATTTCACAAAGATACTCCAACAACTCATAGCCAAAGCGAATCAGTCTGTCCTTGTACAGGATAACTACTGTTGATACCTCGTGGTTGTTGATTTTGTTGACGAGTTGCCGTAGCCCTTTCTTTTTATAGTCAATGCCTGAGCCTACGTCCGTGATTATCTCAAATTTATAACCCTTGGCATACATATAGGACTTTACGTTCTCCACCTGCGTTTGAAGGTCATCTTTTTGAGCTGGCGTAGATACTCGGCAGTAACCTACTACGAGCTTTTCTGTTTCGGGAGCGTTGGAAAACTCCTTGAGCTGTTCCATTGAGTAATAGCGTGTGCCCCCCTTGGTAACATGGTGCGGAATAAAATCTCCGCTTTGGTGCATACGCCTTAGTGTCGTAGTGGTGACACCAACCATCTTAGCAAATTTACCTATGCTGACCAGTTCCACAGCGTCCACCTCCTAACATAAGATATTTCACTTATATTATAAGGTATTTGTGTAAAACTGTCAAATTTGTATATATTTATCTTGTTCACGCTAGAACGCAACTTCCAGCGCAGTCTTGCTGTCACCAGCAGACCTCTGACACTTTCATGTCAGCGCAGACTATATCTTCACCCTGCTGAGCAGGGGCAGTATTTTTCTTCCGCCATAAACTTGCGGTTTTACTCTCCCTCAAGGAGATAGTCGTTGGGGGTCTCCCTTATTCTCTTTTGAGAACTTAGGGCTTTCCCTGCTAAACACCCATTGCTTTCAGCACTTAGGACATACGTTTTCGGAAGGTCACTATTTTCTTCATCCGACACTGATATGTTTTTGTTTCACCTTATGCCATCCTTACGTTTTTTCTGCTTTCGCACCACTCAGCTTGCCCTTTCGAGCTACTGTTTGGGTGTAAGGCTTTAGGGATTAAAAGCATTTAACACTAAGTTTGCACCTCTTGCAAGATACAAAGGGTATTCTGTTCGATTAAATCTATACTTCTGTATATATTTATACAGATTTGTGTAAATTTAGTGTAACAGTTTTGTTACCCAGCTGGGTGGTGAGCCTGTCCATGGACCGCTGGAAAGTGGTCAGCAGGTAGAAGGTCACCACGATGGGGAAGCCCACGGCGGAAACGGCGGTGAGGAGGGGCTCGTCCATATCAGGCCAGCGCCTTGTCGTCCACATCCTGGACATAGATGCGCTTGATGGCTGCAGCGGGGCTGCCGCCGGCACTGATGGCCTTTTTGCTGATGATCTCGTCCAGGGCCTCCGTCACTTCGGCATTGGTGAGGTCTTCCCGGGGCTCCGCCAGGGAGAGGGTAGTGGTCTTGCCGTTTTCCAGCGTGAGGATCATCTTTAACGTGGTTTTCATGGAAATCGCTCCTTTCTAAGCGCAGAGGGGAAAATCATTCGGCCAGGGTGGCATCGTCCTGGCGGCAGATAGCGTGAACCGGATAGTTCTGCAGGGCTGCCAGCTTGCTGCCGATGGAGAGCACATCGGCGTCGGCAAGGTCAGAGCTTACCGTGTAGCTGCGGCAGGCCAGCTGGTCCTTGCCTTTGGGGTCCGTGCCGATGACTACCTTGATTTGCAATTTCGTGACGGGGTTCATACGGGTTGCCATAATTCATCATCCTTTCCTATCGTCTGTTTGCTTGGCGGCCGCTCACCCTTATACATGCACGCTGGCCGCCGGATATTTCCCTTGGTGGGCAAAATATTTCTGATGCCCTCCAGCCTGTCATACTGACGGCTTCCAATTGCTGTTTTGACAAAGCCAATACCAGAGACTACCAGAGAACATCCGGATAAAAGGTGTAAAAGTGTCAAAAGAGGGGTAGATTATAAAATAGTCAAAAGAGGAAAGATTGTATAAATATACAGAAAAAATTCGTGGACATTTGTTCTTGGCATTTTCGACAGATATCATGTTTGTGATTTTTTTATCATGTGTAAATTTTGTAAATCCGCATATTATGGGATAAGCTGCCGTTTAATCATAAAGGTAGTTGAATTTTATGCGCTTAATTGTAGGGAAATTATTTTTACAGAAACTATTGACTTTTAATAAAAAATGAGCAAGAATATGCAATAAGAGGTCGGATGAATCCGGATGAAATACGAACTCAAATCATCAATGAAACAAGAAGGCAGGCGGTAGGCATGACAAAAGAACAGATGCAGGCGATTGCTTCCCTGCGTGTAATCGAAGCAGTGTATGAAGAAGATGCAGAGAACGGTGGCTTTGCCACTGTCGTTGATATGGGCACGGACACACCTTTGCGGTTGGAAAACTGCCGGGCGGAATATGTGCTGGAAATTTTGGCCGGTTTGGAAGGGAGGGCCCTGCGGGTGCTGAAGCATAACCGCTGTCAGGCCACGGGCTGTCCCTATAAGCATATGGATTATCTGAATATCTCCCCCTCCCGGCTGTTTATGGCGGTGCCCTATCGGGAGCCGGTGAATACGAATCACAGCCGGAACGCCTATCTGAACAACAGCCGGGTGGTGGCGGCCGAATCCGGGGAGCGGGGCAAGTCCCGGGTGCGCTTCCTTTCAGGAAAGTCTCTGCCGGTAAAGCTCACCCCCAAGCGTCTGCAGCAGAAGATCGACGGCGGCCGTCGGCTGCTCTACGACAGTATCCTGGCTGCCAAGACGGAGCTGAAAAGCCTGGATATGACCTTGCGCCGTCTGCAGAGAAAGGGGCGTGAGGGACGATGATCCAAAGCAATCCGGAACAATTGCTGCTCCTGCGGGTGGACCTGGCAGACCGGGTGGGGCGCGTGGAGGCGCTCTTCCTGTCCCAGCTGGACTATTGGCTGGAGCGCACCCATAATTTTGCGGAAGGAAGGTTTTGGGTATATAATACGGAGGCGGCCTGGGCACGGCAGCTGGGGGTATCCGTGTCCAGCATCCACCGGGCTACCCTGCGGCTGGAACAGCAGGGGCTTATCGTCAGGCAGCGCCATAACCGCCGCTCCTACGACCAGACCTTGAGTTACAGCCTCTGTTACGATGCCCTGGGACGGCTGGGCTTCCCTGCCGGGCGCCGTGGATTTATGCACGGACACGAAAATACGGTTCCGGATACCTGGGATCGGCCCCTGGTGGCAGAGGATATTGGTGAAGAAGAGGAGGCCTGGCTATGAGTGAGATCACGCTGGAAAACTGCATTTTTCATGGGGCTCGCTGCCATATCACGCCGGATCAGATCCGGGCCTTTGTGAAGCGGTATGGCCTGTTCATGGTGGATCGGGAACTTACGGTGCTCTGGCTGGAGATGTTCCAGCAGGAAATCCGCTATCCTGTGGCCTGGCTCAAGCGGGCCATTGAGTATTCCTACAGTCCCCAGATTCCCCATGAGGAATACGTGAAGGACAAGCAGGGCAAGATCCGGCAGGCCCGGGGGATGGCGAAGGAAAAGGCCATGAAGGAGGCCTATGCCCGGCTGGATGAGGAACTGGCGGCGGAGCGGGCCAAAGAGAGGCCGCCAGAGGAAAGTGAATTCTGGAAGTTCGTGCCCGCGGCGGTAAAGGAAAAACTCAGCAGAAAGTGAAGCAGGTCAGGCAGAGCATGACGCAGCCTGTTCGAAATTGCGTTTAAGCTGTGGCGGAAAAATTCGATATATAGGTATAGAGGACTTTTCTGCTGTTTGGCGAATTGTACCAATATGATTATTGGCAAAGGAGGCGCGTTTTCATGATGGCGGTTTATCGTTCCGGAATTTCTGCGCCTTGCTGTGCCCCCCCCGAGAGGGCAGACGTTTTGCGTGTGCGTACATAGCCGCAGTCCGCCCGCTGGTAAAATCCCATAAGAAGCAAGCATGCCCACCTGGCTGAGCCGGGCGGGCTATTTGTCATGCCTTGGGCATGGCATGCAGAAAGGAAGGAAGCATATGAAAAGGAAGTCAACGAAAGCCCGCCGCCTGCGTCTGGCTGTGATGGCCACTTTGCTGGCCGGGTGTTTCAGCATCGCCCCCGCAGCTCAGGCCCTGCCGGTGGGCGGGAGCAGCAGCACCGCTGCTATCGCGGTCAATGATAAGGTAATGAATATTACCAGCGCAACAGAAAGCAATCTGATTACCTGGCGGGATTTTTCCATCGGTCAGGGGGAAAAGGTGGCCTTTGATACCCATAGCTACCTGAACTATGTCACGGGCAGTGGTATTTCCAACATTTTGGGCGAATTGTCCGGGAAGGGCCATGTTTACCTCGTGAACCCCAACGGCATACAGATAGGGGACGGGGCAAAGATTGACGTGGGGACGCTCCAGCTTGCCACGGCTGACCTCAGCGGCAACCTTACGGACTTCCGTACGGCATTTATGGCCTTAATGAATGCCGCCAACACCCTCACGGGTGATATCGTGAACAAGGGACGGCTGAACGTTGCTCAAAATATCATCGTGCAGGGAAAAAATATTACCTTTAAGAATGTGGATGATGTGACCACAGGCGCAGCTTGGGATGAAGCTGGCAACCTTACAGAGGCAGGCACGAGGAATACGCAGGTTAACTTGAGGTCACGTGGCGGGGAAATCCATCTTGGCTCGATGGATGGGACAGGAACCTACACCGGTACAAGTGGCACTACATATCGGTATAAGCTGGTCAGCACTCCGGCGGAATTGCAGGCGATCAAAGACGGTCTTGCCGGCAACTATATGCTGAACAACGATATCGAAGTCGGCACAATCTCCCCCTTAGGCGAATTCACCGGAAAATTTGACGGACTGGGCTATGCGCTTAACAATATGACCATAAATTCAGCTGCGGACAATGTGGGGCTTCTGACAGATAAAATAAAGATATAAATAGTTATAAAATATTCTTGATTATATTACAACTTATTGATAGTATAGTATTGAGGTGATGAACTTGGAATACTATACTATCAACAAGTTTGCTAAAATCATCGGAGTCACTCCGCAAACCCTGAGAAATTGGGACAGGAGCGGAAAACTCCATCCTCATCACACTTCGTCAAATGGCTACAGATATTACTCAGAAGACCAATTAAATGCTGTGACGGGCATTCAAACGGCTTCTAAAAAAGTTATCGGCTATTGCAGAGTATCAAGTCCCAAGCAAAAAGATGACCTTGAGCGACAGGTAGAAAATCTGAGAACATATCTATACGCACAGGGGCAGCCCTTTGAAATAATCATTGACGTTGGTTCTGGAATCAATTACAAGAAGAAGGGTTTACAAGACCTTATTCGCAGAATTGAATCTAATCAGGCCGAGAAGGTAGTTATCCTTTATAAGGACAGGCTTTTACGCTTTGGTTTTGAGCTTATCGAAACGATTGCCGCTATACATGGCTGCAAGATAGAAATAGTCGATACTACTCAAAAGAGCGAGCAACAAGAACTTGTCGAGGACTTGGTGCAAATAATTACAGTGTTTAGCTGTAAGCTCCAAGGAAAACGGGCACACAAGGCGAAGAAGATGATTCAGGAATTAGTGAGTGGTGATTCAGATGATAAAGTCGGTCAGGATACGGCTGTTGCCGAACAACAAACAGAAAACTAAACTGTTTCAGTTTGCGGGAGCTTCGAGGTTTGCCTATAATTGGGCTTTAGATAAGCAAATGGAGAATTTCAGGGAGGGCAGAAAACTTCAAAGTGATTATGACCTTCGCAAAGAATTCACTGTTCTGCGTAATTCTGGAGAATACTTGTGGCTTCTAGGTATATCCAACAATGTCACTAAGCAGGCTATCAAGGATTTGTGTATAGCATATAAGAACTTCTTTCGTAAACAGAAACAGCCTGGATATGTCAAGTATAGCCCTAAAAAATTGGATCATCTTGTTCGTATTGGCAGGAAACCAACAGTCTACGATATGAACGGGCACCCTAAGTTTCGCAGCAAAAAGAATGGTGACTTTCGTTTCTATCAGGACAATGTAAAGATACAGTTCACCAATACGCATGTCAAACTGGAGAGTATTGCGGGCAGCAAGAAAAAGAACCGTCAACGGCTCAACTGGATAAGGCTTGCCGAAAAGGGCAGAATTCCTGTTGGTATGAAATACACCCAACCGCGAATAACTTTTGACGGTGAAAACTGGTGGCTGGGAATTGGCTTTGTAGTCAAGTATAAGCTAAAGCCAATGCGAGGACTGAAATTTGTCCGCAAACACTCAAAACGCTCCTACACTGAGGGTGTAGGCATTGATTTAGGTATAAAGGATTTAGCGATAATCTCGGACTCTACAGTAGTCAAAAATATCAATAAGTCCCATACAATAAGGAAACTCAAAAAGAAACGACACAGGTTGCAACGTCAGGTATCGCGAAAATACCAAATGAACAAGAAAGGAGAGCGTTACTGCAAAACAAGCAACCTTATAAAAAGCGAAAAACGACTTTTACGAATCAACCACAGGCTGGCTGACATCAGAGCCAATCATGTACATCAGGCGACGAGAATAATTATAAACCGAAAGCCAAGGTTTATATGCCTTGAAGACCTGAATGTGCAGGGCATGATGAAGAATAAGCACCTGTCTGAAAAAGTTCAGGAACAGAATTTTTATGAATTCCGCAGGCAGATTGAATACAAGGCACATTGGGCAAGAATTCCCGTGGTTATTGCTGACCGCTGGTTTCCAAGCTCCAAGACTTGCGTCGAATGCGGATATATAAATAAAGACCTGAAGCTGTCAGACAGGACATATGTCTGTCCTGTCTGTGGCAATGTGATAGACCGTGACTTTCAAGCATCTTTGAATCTCAAACACTATGGAGAAACGGAGCTATCCAAATCTGCAAGCTGATACCGACAAGTCAATGCAGATATGTACCGATTCGTTAGTCGGGAATTTAAGCCTTTGGAGCGTTATATCAAACGTGAGTAGTCTGTTCTTCGGGACGGCAAAAGCGGACGCAGTGAATGAGGAATGGAACGTAAAAGTTAACTTTCTACGGAAGGTTTATGGCTTTTTATAAGTTTTCAGTAACGGCTGTTCAGTACCATTGGCACGGATGCCGTAGTGGAAAATGTACGCCTGCTGGGTGGCCGTGTTACGATGAGCTTTGGGGATAGTGTAATAGACTCTCCGAAAACAGCTTATGTGGGCGCCCTGGCGGGGAAGAATGCCGGAACCATCCGCAATGTAACCAGCACGGTGGCCGTGACGGGGAAAACAAATGATGATGTTAGTCTTATTGATTTAAGTCAAGCATCCGATGGTATCCGCCTTTATGCAGGCGGGCTGGTGGGCGAGAACAGCGGCAAAATCCGTGCAGCCGGTACGGAGGGCGCTGTCAGCACCAGCCTTAACGCAGATAATATTGGCGCAATGGGAAACCCCGTATTCCTGGGAACAGGCGGGATTGCCGGCAGCAATGTGGCTGATGGGAGCATTGCGGAAGCGTACCATGCCACGGGAAATATCTCTGCGACTATAACTGCTGGAATGATGGTTGATTCCAATTCCAATGCCGCAGGGATTCAGGTGGGCGGCATTGCCGGGGCAAATGCGGGCACCTTGCAGGATATCTATAATACCGCTCCGGTGTCAGGCAATATAACGGCAAGTAGGATGATAAACATGGACCAAGGGAGCCTTTACGCTGGCGGCATTGCGGGGAATAACAGTGGCACGCTTGCCAATGCGTATAGCACAGAAACAGGAAGTGTTGCGGCGACAGCAAGTAGGAGGGTTGAGTTGGGGAACAAGAACGGCGGCGCAATTACCGGCAGCGGCAGCGGCACTTCCACCAAAGCTTACAGCGAAAATCTTACAGCGGCGGCTACCTTCGCCGCATGGGGCGACTCCATTTCCCAAGATGGGCAAAGCCGCACTGCTGTATGGCGCATCTATGATGGCAAGACCACGCCCCTGCTCACCGCCTTTATGACGCCCCTGGATTTATCCGGTTACAGCGTCACCTATGATGGCAATGCGTATGGGCTGGTGCCCGGTTACGTAAATACGAATCTGTTGGAAGGCTATACCGATGCTCTGGCAGCGAAACATACCGATGCGGGGAAATACGAGTATGACACCTCCGGCCTTTATTCCACTCAGCAGGGGTACAATATCATCACGCCTGCTGACAACAAGGCCTATGTGGAGATTATCTCGAAATTCGTGACGCTGGATATTGACTTTGACACCATCAAGAAAGAATACGATGGCACCACCAATGCCACGATTACCCAGACGGTGTTCAACCTGAAGGGCGTCAACGATGCGGATAAGGACAAGGTCGCCGTCACCACGGAGAATCCTGCGGCCACCTTTGACAATCCCAATGTGGGCACAGAACATGTCATCACCTATACCGGCTTTGGCCTGTCCGGGGAGCTGGCGGGGAACTATCAGCTGAAAGAAACCCTCACGGGCGCAGGCGAAATCACGGCCAAAGCCCTGACCATTGGCAATGTCACCAAGGTTTACGATGGCAATACAACTGCGGCCATAACCTTGGACAACCTGAACGGCATCGTGGATGCGGACAAAACCGCCCTGAGCCTGGGAGCTGGCGTCACGGCTGCCTACGACACGAAGAACGCAGGCACGGGCAAAACGGTCAATTACAGCGGCCTGACCCTGGGCGGGGACAAGGCCGGGAACTATTCCCTGGCCGCTGAGGGAAGCATCAGCAACGCCAGCATCACCGCCCGGGACATCACCGCCACAGTGGCCGACCTTAGTCCCAAGACATATGACGGACAGACGGCAGTGAACAATGTAACCGCTATTTTGGATAATACCGTGGAAGGCGACGCTATCAGCGCCACCGCCAGCGGCAGCTACGCCGATAAGAATGCCGGCACGGATAAGGCCGTGACCTATAACAGCTTCACCCTGAGCGGAGCAGATAAGGACAACTATAACCTGACTACTACCAGCTATACCGGCAAAGGCAGTATCACTGCTCGTGACATTACCGCCACGGTAGCCGACCTTGACGCCAAGACCTACGATGGTCAGACGGCAGTGAACAATATTGCCGCCACCCTGAATAATACCGTGGAAGGCGACGCTATCAGCGCCACCGCCAGCGGCAGCTACGCTGATAAGAATGCCGGCACGGATAAGGAAGTGACTTATAACAGCTTCACCCTGAGCGGAGCAGATAAGGGTAACTATAACCTGACTACTACCAGCTATACCGGCAAGGGCAGCATCACCGCCCGTGATATCACCGCCACGGTGGCCGACCTTGACGCCAAGACCTACGATGGTCAGACGGCGGTGAACAATGTAACCGCTATTTTGGATAATACCGTGGAAGGCGACGCTATCAGCGCCACCGCCAGCGGCAGCTACGCCGATAAGAATGCCGGCACGGATAAGGCCGTGACCTATAACAGCTTCACCCTGAGCGGCGCGGACAAGGATAACTATAACCTGACCACCACCAGCTACGCAGGCAAGGGCAGCATCACTGCTCGTGACATTACCGCCACGGTAGCTGACCTTGACGCCAAGGTATATGATGGACAGACGGCAGTGAACAATATTGCCGCCACCCTGAATAATACGGTGGAAGGCGACACGGTCAGCGCTACCGCCAGCGGCAGCTACGCCGATAAGAATGCCGGCACGGATAAGGCCGTGACCTATAACAGCTTCACCCTGAGCGGTGCGGACAAGGATAACTATAACCTGACCACCACGAGCTACGCAGGCAAGGGCAGTATTACGACGGCGCCCATCACCTTTAAGGCCAATGACTATACCAAGACTTACGACGGCAACACGGATGCTCCGGGGGCAACCTACAGCATCACCCAGGGCCAGCTCTTTGACGGTGACCAGGCCAGCGGCGGCACCTTTGCCTTTACAGATGCCAACATCGGTACGGGCAAGACACTCACCCTCAGCGATATCACCATTGCGGACGGCAACGAGGGCAGAAACTACGCCATTACCTACCAAAACAGCACCAACAGCACCATCAAGTTTTCCGACAGCGGCAACAGCCTCCAGCAGTTTGAAGAAGCCACCCATGTCACGGATCCCAATGTCCAAAGCAAGGCCGCAACGGCTGCACCGGACGCACCGGCTGACAACAGTGAGGCACCCAAAGCCGACAGTGACGGCCTGCTCACCCTGGAAAACAACGGCGTGAACGCTCCTGACTCCATGGATACGGAAGCCATCGCTGCACAGCAGCAGGGGGAAAACGCCAGTACCGACAAGAAACGCCAGAAAGCAGAAAATAATGAATAACACGTAGAAAAAGAGGTTGATGGATTTGAAAATTATAAGTGCAAGACGCAGAAAAAGTACCAAATCTCTGGCCGCTTATATGGCCGCCGCCGCTTTGCTGGCCGTCCCCTTTACGGTGGAGGCGGCCCCTGCCGTTCCTGACCCCGGGAAGGAAGTCCGCCAGCCCGCCGAACAGGGTAAGACGGATATCCGCAGCAGCCTGCCGGAAAACACCAGCAGTGCCGCTCAGGGCACTAAATTCACCCTGACCAAAATCCGCACGGAACACGAGGGGATGAAACTGGCAGACGAGGGCCTTGCGGCCATCACCCAGCCCCTGCTGGGCCGTGAAATCACCGCCAGCGAACTCAATGCCGCCGTGGAAGAACTGACCAAATACGCCCGTTCCCACGGCTACCCCGCAGCCATTGCCTACATCCCCGAACAGACGGCTGTGGACGGTGATTTGCGCATCGCCTTTGCTCCCGGGCGTTTCAGCGGCATCCGGACGGAAAGCCAGGGCGTCCTCAAGGAAAAAGTGGCCCACCGTCCTTTGGCCGGGCTGAAAAGCGGTGACATCATCGAAACCAAGAAGCTGGAACAGTCCCTGCGCAACCTGCGGGATATCCCCGGCATTGAAGCCAACGCCGTCCTTTCTCCCGGGCCTGAGCAGGGCACCAGCAATCTCACGGTGAAGGTGGAGCCAAAAGATCCGGCCACCTATATCCTCTACGCGGAAAACTACGGCAGCAAGGCCGCAGGCCGCTACCGCTACGGCCTGCAGGCAGACTGGAAGAACTTAGGCGGCACCGGCAGCCGCCTCAATGTGGGGGCGCTGATTTCCAACGGGAAACAGCATGGCGGCAATATCGCCTACGAGATTCCCGTGGGGCACAGCATGACCACGTTGGGCGTGGCTTACAGCCATTCCGACTACGAGCTGGGCAGCATCTGGAGCCAGCTGGGGGTGGAGGGCAAATCCGACACCGTAAGCCTTTACGGCAGAACGCCCCTGCTGAACTATTATACCAATGACCTGAACCTGACCTATGCAGTCAACTACCGCAAACTCAGGGACGAATTCAACGGCATGGACATCGGTGACCGCCATTCCACCTCCTTCAGCCTTGGGCTGGACGGCACTGCGCGGACAACGGAAACTGTCCTCCATTATAACGTGGCCTTCCATACCGGAAGTGTCACCCCCGATTCGGACATAGCCCGGAAGTTGGCGGATCTGCAGGACACCAAGGGCAGATTTTCCAAGGGGACACTGGACCTTACCGCCATCCAGAAAATCTCCGGCCCCTTCGACGTCATGCTGAAGCTCTCCGGTCAGAAAGCCGCCAGCAACCTGGACAGCAGCGAGCATATCTACCTGGGCGGCGCCAGAGGCATCAGGGCTTACCCCCAGGGCGAAGCCTCCGGCGACGAGGGCATCTTAGGCAATCTGGAACTGCGCTACCATACCCCCGTCAAGGGCCTGACTCTTTCCACCTACTTCGATGCCGGCACGGTGAAAGCCGAAAAGTCCCGGAGCGGCAACACCACCCTGAAAGGCTGGGGCCTGGGCCTGACCTACAGCAAGCCCAATGACTGGTTTGCCCGTGTCGACTACGCCCGCCGCATCGGCTTTGCCGACAACCTCTCCCGCGACGCGGAGAGCCGCGGCCGCATCTGGTTTATGGCCGGGAAGGTATTCTGAGCATATGGCATCGAGCCGTTAAAAAAACGGAGTCTGCCCAGTCAATGGACTGTCAGGCTCCGTTTTTATGTCGTCTGTTAATGCGCAGGTTGTTCCTGCATAAGTTTTTTTATGAAATCTAATGGAAGTTCCACAGACTCGCTGATATCCTCCGCAGTAAATTTTTTCTTGGCAATCATGCGGCGGGCGCTGGCCAATTTTTCGTCTTCCTGTCCCTGCTTGCGTCCTTCCTCACGTCCTTCCTCCCGGCCAATCGTGATGCCCTTATCAATGCCGTTCTTTTCAATGCCTTCGCTCAAATTGCACATTTTATCCACACCCTTCTCCAGTTCGGGAGTAATCTCAATGTCAAACTCGTCGGTGAGTATCTGCCGCTTCTCCTGTTTGGTCAGGTAATTGTCCACCATCATCATATTGAGAAGCCGCAGCAAACCATTTAGTTCGGTGTATTTCTTTTTGCCCAGGCAGACCATGACCACCGTCAGCAGGTCATAATGCTGACGCTTGGCCTGAACATTTCCCACAATGTTTTTTTCCGACATGTGGTAGCTGGTAATGCTGTACTCGGTATTATGCGTGGGGCTGACGCATACCCAGATGGAATAGACCTTCTGAATCTTGCCATAGCCGGATTTGACGAATACCGTGCCATACTGGCCGGAAATCAGGCGGCTGCAATAGTAGATGCCCCGCTTCAAAAGAGGATAGCCCGGATTGAACTTGTTCTGGGCTTCCAGGTTGATGATGAGCTTGATGGTTTCCCCGGTGCCCGGCGCCGTTACCGTAAACCGCACATCAAAGGTTACAGTCTGCTCGGACTCGCTCTTGCTTTCGTTCTGCAGCCCCTCAATGCGGGTAACTTCGCCCTGCGGGTTTACCAGGACTGTGCCCACCTCGGGCTTTCCCTGTATGTAGCGGATGATTTCCTTGACGGGAATATCCTTGAACTCCTTCACACAGGTCTTCATGATATGGGCGGCAATGCCCTGCTCGGATAATACTTCCTTACAGGCAGCGTCGTAAAGCCGTTTCATTCGTTTGCTGGAATCCATGTTCTGCCTCCTGTTACTTGCTTCAATTTTACAATAATTACCGGGATAATTCAAGGATTGCCCTTGCTTTTGACAGGTCAAAATGCCGTGAGAAGCGTCCTGCAAAGCCATAATATTTTGTGCTCTTGGAGGGGGGATGTGAGCTGTAGAAAGCAACACCACTCTGAAAGGCTGGGGCCTTGGCCTGACCTACAGCAAGCCTAACGACTGGTTTGCCCGTGTCGACTACGCCCGCCGCATCGGCTTTGCCGACAACCTCTCCCGGGACGCGGAGAGCCGCGGCCGCATCTGGTTTATGGCCGGGAAGGTATTCTGAGCATATGGCATCGAGCCGTTAAAAAAATGGAGTCTGCCCAGTCAATGGACTGTCAGGCTCCGTTTTCATTTTAGCAGTAGATTTTCTCCTCAGGTGCTAAAAAAATATTGTCCGCTGCTATTTTATGAAGTATAATATAGCTATAGAAGTAGACGCATTTTTACGGCAGTAAGATAGACAGCAACACGAAGGAAATGGGATTTCTGAATAATGCGGAAAGGAGAGATGAGTATGAGTATCAACAGTGTGTTGAACAGCTCGCTGAATCAGCTGAACCGTGCCCAAAGCGTACAGAATGCCAGCTTGCAGCGCATCGCTACGGGTTCCAAGCATTCCAGTGCGGCCAATGGCGCTTCTGAATATGCCATTGCGCAAAAGATGCAGTACAATCTGGGTGCAGTACGTCAGTCCACCAACAACACCCAGACGACTAACTCCATGCTGAATGTGGCCAGCGGTGCCATCAATAATACCGTGAGTTCCCTGTCCAGTCTCAAGGAGACGTTGCTCAACGCGGCCAATGGCAGCAATGGGGATTACGATCGGGCTGCGCTGCAGGAGACGGTGAATCAGACACTGTCCCAGATCAACAGCAATGCCCAGCAGGCTAATTACAATGGCAAGAACCTGCTGGACGGCAGCCAGACGCTGACAGTGGCCGGTGTTGACGGCTATGAGAGCGTATCCCTGGGGGATATGAGCACCAAGGGGCTGGGCCTTACGGACAGCCAGGGCAACAGCAAGGTGGATGTGACGAATCCGGATTCGCTGGCCAGCGCGCTGGAGACGGTGGATTCGGCTTTGAATGCCGCCTTGGATCAGGCAACCGCCATCGGTGCGGCACAGCAGGGCATGGGTTATCAGGCTGATAACTACACCACCATGGAGGAAAACCTCCAGGCCTCCCTGTCCACCAGTGACGATGCGGATCTGGCCGCAGAATCCGTCACCAATGCCAGCGCCAAAGCACAGAGCCAGGCGGCTTTGTGGGCGGTAAAACAGGGCATGCAGAGCATGACGCAGCAGATGCTGGGCACTCTCAACAACCACAGCCGCGGCGCGGCCTTCGGGATGTTGAGCTGAAAGCTGAAAAGTAGTACAAAAAAAGGGGCTGTTGCATGAGTGCGTTAGCACTTATGCACAGCCCACTTTTTCGGTGTCTGGTGCCAGGGTGGGCCTCTGACCCTTTCCCGCCATTTCGACATCTGAGATATCCAGAAGAAATATTTGGACCATGAGGTCCTGCAGGATAGAATAAGCATAAATGAAGGGACGCAAAATCAAACGAAAAAAATGCGTTTGATTTTGCGTCCTTTTTTAGTTATGAAATTAGGGCGTGTTGATGGTAAGTTCGTTGCCAGAGGGGGGATTTTTTCGGGGATGTCAGGCAGGAGGGCAAGGCTGTCCTGTGGGCAGGAAAAAGCCCCCCCTTTGGTGAATTATTCGAAGTAAGAAGGTACGCATATAGACGGAGGATAATTCTTTATGGCAAAAAGCACCTTGGAAAAGATGGGGCCTGCCGCCTCTGCGGCTTTGGCGGCCCAGGAAAGATTCAACGATACAGCCAGCAGCTTTCCCTTTGTGCCCGTGTCTCTGCAGATCCACCGCCAGGCGGAAGCGCATCCTGACCAGGTGGCGGTTATTGCGGCGGGGCGCAGGCTGACCTATGGGGAGCTGGACCGCAGGTCAAATATTCTGGCCAATTTCCTGCTGGAAAGGCTGGGCCGGGGCGGGGCTAAGGCCTGCCGGGACATGATCGTGGGGGTGGCTTTGGAGCGCACGGAGCTGGCCTATGTGGCAGAGCAGGGCATCCTGAAGGCGGGGGCGGCTTTCCTGCCCTTCGTGACCTCCTATCCTGATGAGCGCATCAAATATTGCCTGCAGGATGCAGGGGCCTCCCTGCTGCTTACTTCCCGGGCCCTCAAGGATGTCCGGCCGGGACTGGCGGGGGATTATGAAATCCTGGCGGTGGAGGAGCTGCTGGCAGCTGGCGACGACAGCTATCCCGGGCAGGTGGAGATAGGCCGGGAGGACCTGGCCTATGTCATCTATACCTCCGGCTCCACCGGCAAGCCCAAGGGTGTCATGATTGAGCAGGGGAACCTGGCCAATTATGTGCAGCGGGATGAAAAATCCATCGAAATCATGCACTATGCCCGGCCCGGGCGCATTGCCCTGGCCATGGCGGCTTTTTCCTTTGACGTTTCCGTGGTGGAGGAATTCGTGCCCCTGAGCAATGGCTGTACCGTCTGCCTGGCCACTGAGGCGGAGATACATGACCCCTTCCTGCTGTCTGCCGCCATGCAGGAGCATCAGGTCAATGGCCTCACCTGCACTCCCACTTTCCTGCTCAGCGTGCTGAATATTCCCGAATGCAGGGAAGCCTTGCAAGGGGTGGATTTCTATGATATCGGGGCCGAGGCTTTTCCTGCCGGGCTCTTTGGCAAGCTGCGGGAGCTGCGGCCCGACAGCGTGATCCTGAACGTCTACGGCCCCACGGAATGCACCATGGGCTGCGCCGCGTCCCTGATGGAGTCGGAAGGGGAAATCGTGGTGGGCGGCCCCATCGTGAATACGAAGTTCTATGTCATGAGCCCCCAGGGAGACTTCCTGCCCATCGGCGAAAAGGGAGAGCTGATTATCTGCGGGGACTGCGTGGGGCGGGGCTATATCAACCTGCCGGACAAGACAGCCAAGGCCTTTTTCACTTTGGAGGGGCTCCGGGCCTATCACAGCGGGGACCTGGCTTCCTGGACGGAGGCGGGCACCATCCGCATTCATGGCCGCATTGACAATCAGGTGAAACTGCGTGGCTTCCGCATCGAGCTGGACGAGATCGAGAAGGTGATGGCGGAATATCCCCAGGTGGATACCTGCGCCGTGAAGGTACTGCAGAGGGCGGGCATGTCCGATTACCTGGCGGGGTACTATACTTCAACGGAAGAAATCAGCCAGGAGGCTCTGCTGGCCTTCATGAAGGAACGGCTGCCGGAGTACATGCTGCCTGCCGCCCTGCTGCGGCTGGAGCAGATGCCCCAGACCGTCAATGGCAAGATTGACAGGAAAGAGCTGCCTTCCGTGGAGCCGGTGCAGGCCAGGACGGCCTATGTGGCTCCCCGCAATGACAACGAAAGATATATCAGTGCCGCCTTTGCCCAGGTGCTGCGCCTGGAGGAGGGCTCCGTGGGCTGTGAGGATGATTTCTTCCAACTGGGGGGAGATTCCCTTTCGGCCATGCTGCTGGTTTCCCGGCTCAGCCAGAAGGGCATCTCCAGCGCAGACGTGTTTTCCCTGCGTACTGTGGAGCGGCTGGCGGCCCTGCTGGAGGAGCGGGGGGAGGCAGAGTCTCTGGAGGAAATCGATGACCGGGAGAGACTCAGGCCTCACCGGCTGTCCCCCATGCAGGTGGAAATGGTGGACAACCAGTTTGCCAAGGTCAAGTCCACCATGTTCAACAATATGTCCTACCTCTTCCGCTTTCCCCAGGAAACTGACCCCGAAAGACTGCGCCAGGCGGTGAATGAGGCCATAGGCAATCATCCGGCCCTAGCCATGACCATCGGCTTCAACGATGACAATGAGCTGGTGCAGACCTATACTCCTGGCATCCTTTCCGAAGTGCAGTACGAATACATGAGCGATTTGGAAATCATCAGGCTGGCCCGGGGGCTGGTGCAGCCCTTTGTGATCTTCAATGCGCCCCTGCTGCGGTTGCGCCTCTTCCGCTCCCCCAAGTACACCTATATGTTCTTTGACGTGCACCATCTGGCCATGGACGGCTCTTCCCTGGGGCTGGTGCTGGCGGATATCACCAGGGCCTATCGGGGAGAGAGCCTGCCCCGTGACTACTACTGTGCCTATCTGGCCGCCGAGGAAAAGCTCTGCAACTCCCCCCAGTATGAGGAGGACAAGGAATATTTCCTCAAGGCCTACGGAGGCTTTGACTGGTGCAGCATTCCGGAGCCTGACCAGAGGGAGTCCCTGAAGCTGGAGGCACGGCAGCGCCGGGTGCAGCTGCCCTTTGATGAGGAGGATCTGGTGGAGGCCGAGGAGCGCTGGCATGCCTCCCGCAGCGTCATGGCCATCGGCGCCGCCCTGCAGGCCCTACATGAGTTCACCGGCCGCAGGTACATTATGTCCAACTGGATTTTCAACAACCGCCTGGGCAGCTATGCCGCCAATTCCGTGGGTATGCTGATCAAGAACCTGCCCGTGGGGGTGGATATGGAGAAGGCAAAGGATACCGGGGAACTGCTGGCGGAGGTGAAGCGCCAGGTCACCGAGGGCATTGCCCATTCCAGCTACGACTACTTCGTAGCCAAGGACAGGCCCTTTTTGGATGACCCCATGGAGGTGAACTACCAGTTGAATATCAATGCCGATGATCTGGCAGAGCTAAAACCCTTCTCCCTGCCTCTGGACAATCAGTACTGTGCCCCCGGGGCCAGGCTGGAGCTGGAGTTTTTGGAGAACGACAACAACTCCGGCTGCTTTGAGTCAGAGTTTGAGTGGGCGGGCAATATCTTCACTACGGAAAAAATCGTGGCCTTCCACAACCTGTATATGGAAAAGTTCATCGAGATTGTGCATGGCTGAGGAGTATTTATGGAAATCAAGCTATCTGACCATTTCACCTGCAAGAGGCTTCTGCTGTTCGCCGCCCCTACCATCGGCACAGTGGTTATCGCCATCACCTATGATGTGATTGACGGTTATTTCGTGTCCAATTTTATAGGCAAGACGGCTTTTGCCGCCGTCAATGTCATCTATCCCTTCCAGCTGATGCTGTCGGTGGTGGGCTATATGTTTGGTACCGGGGGCAGCGCCCTCATCGCCGCCCAGCAGGGCAAGGGGGATGAGGAGGGGGCCAACCGCTTCTTCACCATGATAGTCAAGTTCGCCCTGATGACAGGGGCGGTCATGGCCCTGCTGGGCTGCCTCTTCCTGCCGGAAATAGGCGCCCTGATAGGAGCCACGCCGGAAATCATGGAGTACGGCCTGCCCTATGGCCGCACCCTCTTCCTCTTCCTGCCGGTGATGATTGTGGGCTATGCCTTCCAGAGCCTGCTGATTACCGCTGAAAGACCCCAGTTTGGCCTCTACCTTTCCGTGGCCAATATGCTCAGCAACATCATCTTTGACTACCTCTTCATCGTGGTGCTGGAGGGAGGCATGGTGGGGGCGGCCATCGCCACCGGCATCGGCGCCTGCCTGAACGGCCTGGTGCCCATGTGCTACTTTGCCCGGCCCAACAGCAGCTCCCTGCGCTTCGTTAGCTGCGGCATGGAAATCAAGCCCCTGCTGGGAGCCTGTTACAATGGCCTGTCGGAAATGGTGGAAGATATGTCCACCTCCCTGATTTTCGTCTTCTACAATTACCAGCTCCTGAGGCTGGCGGGGGAAAACGGGGTGGCGGCCTTCGGGGTGGTCATCTTTGTGGAGGGCTTCTTCACCGCGGTCTTCTGCGGCCTGGCCTTGCAGGCCAATTCCATCGTGGGCTACCATTTCGGCGCGGCCAACTTCACGGAGCTGAAAAGCCTGCTGAAAAAGGGCATTATGCTGAATTTTGGTTTCGGCTTGCTGATGTTTGTCCTGGCACGGTTTTCCGCGCCTGTCATTGCCGGCCTCTATGTGGGCTATGATGCGGAGGTTTGCGCCATGGCAGAGGAGGCCCTGCAGATTTATGCCCTGGCCTTTATCCTGCAGGGGTTCAATATCTACGCTTCCGCCTATTTCACCGGCCTGAACAACGGCAAGATTTCGGCCCTCATCGCCTTTGCCCGCACCTTCCTGGTGCAGACCGCCGCCATTTTCCTGCTGCCCATGCTCCTGGGCATCGCCGGCCTATGGCTGGCCCAGGCCACCGCCGAACTGGTGTCAGCCCTGCTGGCCGCCGCGCTGCTCTACGCCTGCCGCAGGGAGTATTGCGGGGAGGGGTGAGAAAAAGGAGCTGCTGCACGTTGATTACGTGCAACAGCCCCTTTTTCGTGTGTCCATGATGATAGCGTCAGTTATCGGCGATAAGCTGCTTGCCAGGCTTGATGACCAGCCAGCAGGCGACTACGATAAGACCGAATAAAGCGGTGATAGAAAATGCGTTGTTCCAGCCATATGTCTCGACGAGGAATGCCGTGACAATCGGGGCAAGGACGCCGCCGATATTGCCCCAGAGATTGATCCAGCCGGAGACAGAGCCGCTGAAGCGGCCGCCAAGGGACATGACCGATGACCAGGTAGCACTCATGCAAAAACCGAGGGAGCCGAGAGCCAGCGTCATCCAGAAGATAGCAGCTTCAACGGAAGCCATGTGGGATGCTGCGTAAAGACCTGCGGAAGTGACTGCGATGCCAAAGATAGCGGTGACCGTGCGCATTGTGTACTGGCGTTCACTGTTCTTGCCCGTAGCCAGGCGGTCGGAAAACCAGCCGGCGAAGAAGACCATAAAGGTCAAGGCAATCCAGGGAACGGAGGTCCAGAAGCCCATGGTCTTGAGGTCCAGGCCGTATACTTCAGTGAGGAACATGGGCAGCCAGGAAAGAAAAACATACATGATGTAATCGACGACGAAGAACTGAAGACCGACAGCCCAGAACCGATGGTTTACCAGAAGCTTCTTCCACGGAGCTACGGCTTTTTCCGTTTGGTTGCTGCGCCCTTCATTGATGTAGTTGATCTCTTCTTCGCTTACATAAGGACAATCTTCCGGCGTATCCCGGGTGTAGCGGTGCCAGGCATAAGCAACGACGACGCCGAGGATACCAAAGACGATAAAGACGCCCTGCCAGCCGAGCCAGCCCATCAGAGCGACAGTCAGCAGCGGGCCCACGACCGGACCGAAAAAGGTGCCGCCGAGGATAGAGGAACTGGCTTTGCCTTTTTCGGTATGGTTGAACCACTTATAGCAGGCTGCGCCGAGGGAAGGGAAAACTGGTCCCTCGCCGAGGCCGAAGGCCAGGCGGATGGCAGCAAAGCTGAATTTGCCATGGGCAAAAGCAGTCAGAGCGGTAAAGATTGACCACCAGAGAATGGCAAATGTACCGGTTTTACGCAGACCGAAGCGATCGGCCAAAATGCCACCGGGAACCTGCATCAGTGCATACCCGCCGAAGAAACAGGTTTGGATAAGTCCCATATCGATTTTGGTGAAACCGAATTCCTGCATGATGACCGGTGTGGCAACCGAAAGGTTTACGCGATCCATGTAGGCGACAAAACTGACTAGAAAGATTAAGCTGGCGACTTTCCAGCGATAGTTTGTACTGGCAGGTGCCTCGGCACTGCTTATGGTGTTTTCCAGATTCATAAAGATTCCCCACTTTCTATACACTATTGTCTTTTTCGAAAAGACGATAGGACAACAATTAGTGTAAACATGTAAACGCTATGTGACTTATTATACTGTATACAGAAATTCTGTCAAGGGGAAATTCCCTATCAACTGGTCAAGGTAAGCAATGAAGCAAGCCGTTACTGAAAACTTATAAAAAGTCATAAACCTTCCGTAGAAAGTTAACTTTTACGTTCCATTCCTCATTCACTGCGTCCGCTTTTGCCGTCCCGAAGAACAGACTACTCACGTTTGATATAACGCTCCAGAGGCTTAAATTCCCGACTAACGAATCGGTACATATCTGCATTGACTTGTCGGTGTCAGCTTGCAAATTTGGATAGCTCCGTTTCTCCATAGCGTTTGAGATTCAAAGATGCTTGAAAGTCACGGTCTATCACATTGCCACAGACGGGACAGACATATGTCCTGTCTGACAGCTTCAGGTCTTTATTTATATATCCGCATTCGACGCAAGTCTTGGAGCTTGGAAACCAGCGGTCAGCAATAACCACGGGAATTCTTGCCCAATGTGCCTTGTATTCAATCTGCCTGCGGAATTCATAAAAATTCTGTTCCTGAATTTTTTCAGACAGGTGCTTATTCTTCATCATGCCCTGCACATTCAGGTCTTCAAGGCATATAAACCTTGGCTTTCGGTTTATAATTATTCTCGTCGCCTGATGTACATGATTGGCTCTGATGTCAGCCAGCCTGTGGTTGATTCGTAAAAGTCGTTTTTCGCTTTTTATAAGGTTGCTTGTTTTGCAGTAACGCTCTCCTTTCTTGTTCATCTGGTATTTTCGCGATACCTGACGCTGCAACCTGCGTCGTTTCTTTTTAATGTTCCTTATTGTATGGGACTTATTGATATTTTTGACTACTGTAGAGTCCGAGATTATCGCTAAGTCTTTGATACCTAAATCAATGCCGACACCTTCTGTGCAGAAACGTCCCGGCTGTTTGCGACTGAAGTTTAGTCCTCGCATTGGCTTTAGCGTATAAGAAGTTCTGATTCCTACGGAAAGCCACCAGTTTTCACCGTCAAAGGTTATCCGTGGTTGGGTGTATCTTCCCTTTGTAGGAATTCTTCCCTTTTCGGCAAGCCTTATCCAGTTGAGCCGTTGACGGTTCTTTTTTCTGCTGCCAGCTATATTTTCCAGCTTAACATGCGCAGCTGTGAACTGGATTTTTACATTGTCCTGATAGAAACGAAAGTCACCATTCTTTTTGCTGCGAAACTTAGGGTGCCCGTTCATGTCATAGACGGTCGGTTTCCTGTCGATGCGAGCAAAATGTGCCAGCTTCTTGGGTGAATATTTGACATACCCTTTCTGCCTCTGCTTGTGGAAGAAGTTCTTGTACGCTATGCACAAATCCTTGATAGCCTGCTTGGTGACATTGTTGGATATACCTAGAAGCCACAAGTATTCTTCAGAATTACGCAGAACAGTGAACTCCTTGCGAAGGTCATAATCACTTTGAAGTTTTCTGCCCTCCCTGAAATTCTCCATTTGCTTATCTAAAGCCCAGTTATAGGCAAATCTTGAAGCACCTGCGAACTGAAAAAGTTTAGTTCTCTGCTTGTTGTTTGGCAGTAGTCGTATCCTGACTGACCTTATCATCGCATTCACCTCCCCTATACGAATAATTATACCATGCCTTGATGGGCATGGTACTATTTCTGTATCGGAAAGTAAGTTTGCTTAGTTTGCTTAGACTTTTTATCAACTTTTTATAAGTTATGCTTGACTGTTAAAAGCCCCCTCGGTTAGTGATATGCTCCCTATTAGGTAGACAGAAGAAATAATAAAACTGTCTGCTTGATAGGGAGCATTTTATGTACAAGAAGAGATTATCACCCGAAGAGAAAATCCACTTCATTGAAAAGTATAAACGTGGAGAGGGCAGTTATGCCTCCATAGCCGCGGATGCAGGCGTTGACAGCAGATCCTTCAGGCAATGGGTTCGTAACTATGATGCTTGCGGCCCGGATGTATTCTTCAAACGACATCATCAGCGCTATTCTGTTGAATTTAAGGAAACTGCTATCCACGATTATCTTTCTGGCGTGGATTCACAAGATGCTATATGCCGAAAATACGGACTTCGTTCGCGGAGACAGCTACAAGACTGGATTATGAAGTATAATAGTCACGAGGAACTTAAACCATCCGGTACAGGAGGGAGCACCATCGTGACTAAAGGCAGAAAAACTACATTTGATGAACGGGTATCCATTGTAGAGGATTGCATTGCAAATGGCCGTGATTATGCTTTGACGGCGGAGAAATTCGATGTTTCTTACCAGCAGGTCTATACCTGGGTCAGGAAATATGACCAAAAGGGAATCGAAGGCCTCAAGGACGGCAGAGGCCGCAGGAAGCCTGAGTCTGAGATGAACGAGCTGGAACGGCTCAGATATGAAAACCGCATGCAGAAGGCTCAGTTGCTACAAAAGCAGATGGAGATAGATTTTCTAAAAAAACTCGAGGAATTGGAAAGGCGGTGATACTAGACAGAACTCGTAATACGGCTGCCTACCGGGCGATACTGGAGCTCAGCAGTATCTGTAAGGATTATCCAGTCAAGGCGTTATGCAGGTTGGGCCGTGTAACCAGGGCTGCGTATTACAAATGGCTTCACAGGAAGCTGGGACAAAACGAAGAAACGAACCAGAAGCTTGCTGCCCTGGCAGAATCAATCCATAAGGAGCATCCAGATATGGGCTACCGAAGGATTCGAGATAAGATTGAGCATGACCATGGCCTGCATGCTAATGACAAGCGTATCCTGCGTATATGCCGCAAGAAGAGACTGCGCTCCGTAATAAAAGGACGTCACAACTGTTGCACCAGGCCTGCTGTTGATCCATACTATACAGCAGAGAATGTGCTCAACAGGGATTTCCATGCAGATAAATACAACCAGAAATGGGTTACGGATGTGACCGAATTCAAGTACTTTCCTGAATACGGAACCGTTAAAAAGGTATATCTGAGTGCCATCCTTGACCTCTGTGATCGCCGGCCTGTTGCCTATGTTATTGGTGACAGCAACAATAACCAGTTGGTATTCCAAACCTTTGACAAAGCTCTTGAAGCCAATCCAGGGGCACATCCCTTGTTTCATAGTGACCGTGGCTTTCAGTACACCAATAAGTTGTTCCGCGCCAAAATTGAACAGGCCGGTATGACACAAAGCATGTCCCGTGTAGCACATTGCCTAGACAATGGCCCCATGGAAGGCTTCTGGGGTATCTTGAAGCGCGAGATGTACTACAGGCGCAGATTTACTTCCCGGCAAGAGTTGGTTGAGTCAATTGAGGAATATATAAGATATTACACTTATGACAGACCACAGCGTCATTTAGGCATACGAACCCCAAGTGAGTACCACGAAAAACTGGTTGGAGCTGCATGAAAAAAGCTGCTCGCATTAGTTGCGAGCAGCAATGAATATTTTTATTTTTTTACCTGTCCACTTGACGGGGAGCACACCATAGGCCGGGAGGGCTTTTTTGCAAATTGTATTTAAGCCGGGGCGGAAAATTTCGATATATACTCAAACTAATTGGCTGTAGCGAATTTTACCAAGGAATTAATAAAGGAAACCAGGGGAGAACCTACTTTCATGTATCGCTAACTGCGAAAGCCCATGTCATTAATAAATTGTTCGCGGCCTGACGGATAGATGCTAAAAAGGCGTGTTGAGTGATTGGCTCAACACGCCTTTTTTCTTAAATATGGGATTAGAAATAATTTTTGCTGAGTTCCACCAGTCCCGTTTCCAGCAGGTGCATGAATTCGGGTTTGCCGATGTTTTCGGCGCTGATGGAGAAGAGCATGTTGTTATAGGTCCAATGGGCGGCGTAGCCGTCGGGGTAGACCTTGCTTTCGGCGGGGACCTGGGCGATGTTTACGGGAATGCCCTGGATATCCTGGGCATTCCATTTCACGCCGTAGATGCCGCTGATGTTATCGTTGACCAGCTCCGTGCAGCGGGCTGTACGCAGGCGGAATTTGGTGGCGATCTGTCCGTCGGCGGTGTATTCGATGTCGATGGTGTCGCCGGCAATCACCCAGACCTGGCTCACATGATAGCCCGTCATGGAGGGCAGATAGAGGGGCGTAAAGCCTGCGGCAGCCTTGGCTGCGCTCACCGTGTCATAGCTTACCATGGGATTGGGCATACCTACTGCTGCGGGTTTTGCCTGAGCAAAGCCTGCATTCAGGCTCAGACAGAGAGCCGCGGCAATGGCCATCGTTTTTTTCTGCATTTTAAAATCTCCCTTCTAAACATAGGCGTTTGGTTTTTCGGCATCATTATATAGTGGTTTGTTGATTATATCAAGTTATTTGCGGATCCTGGCGGGGATTGTGCCGGCGGCGGACAGCAGGGCAAAGACCAGCAGGGTCAGCTGCAGGTTTTGTAACAGGTTTTCCTGGGGAGAAAAGCTGTCCCAGGACAGGGAGAGCATGAGGTTCATCAGGGCCACGCTGAGCACCTGTCCCAACAAGCGCGTGGAGCTCAGGAGACTGGCGGCCAGGCTGTAGTGCTTCTTTTCCACTGCGCTCATGATGGCGTTGTTGTTGGGGGCGGCGAACAGGGAAAAGCCCGTGCCGGTGATGATGAGCATGGGCAGGAGCAGCCACAGGGAGAGCCAATGGATGCTCAGGGCAAAGCCTGCGAGCCCCACGCTGATGACCGCCATGCCCAGAGCCGCCAGCTTGGTGGGAACGTATTTGTCGGAAAGCTTGCCCATCATGGGGGACAGCAGGGCCATGAAGATGGGCTGGGACAGCAGGAGCAGCCCCGCACTGCGGGAGGTCAGCCCCAGGATGGACTGCAGGTAGAGGGAAAGCAGGAAGCTGGTGGCAAAGGTGCCGCAGTAATTCAGGAGAGCCGCCAGACAGGACAGGGAAAAGGGCAGGTTTCCCTGCAGCAGTGCGATGGGCAGCAGGGGATTTTCCTGCCGGAGCTCATAGCGGCAGAACAGGAAAAAGAGCAGGAGTCCCCCCAGCAGCAACCAGGGAGCCAGTGGCTGGCTGCCCAGCTGGGAAAGGCCGTAGATGACCAAAAGGACGGCAAGGCCGTAGAGGATAGCGCCTTTCTTGTCCCAAGCGGGGCTGGTATCTTCATACCATTCCTCCTGCAGGAAGCGGCGGGCGGCCAGGAAGGCAGTACCGCCGATTATGGCCAGGAGGATGAAGATGCTTTGCCAGCCGTAATAATAATTGAGGAAACCACCCACCACCGGTCCTAATGTAAGTCCCGTGTAGACCACCGCCACGTTCCAGCCCATGGCCCAGCCCCGGCGCTCCTTGGGGATCACCAAAGTCAGGATGGACATGGAGGTGGCAAAGGTCATGGCCGAGCCGATGCCCTGGGCTGCCCGGGCGGCAATCAGGAGCGTCAGGTTCGGGGCAAAGGCTGCCAGCAGGGAGGTCAGGGCAAAGATGCCATTGCCCATGATGAAGAAACGCCGCTTCCCATGACGGTCAGCCAGCTTGCCAAAGGGCAGCAGCACCACGATGGCCGCCAAAAGGAAACTGCCCAACACCCAGCCCAGGGCTGCAGGGCTGGCGCCATAGGCTGCGCCCAAAGAGGGCAGCGCCAGATTCAAGGCGCTGCCCGCAAAGGGGGTGAGGAAGGAGGTGAGCATGATGGTGAAGAGTATTCTGCGTTCCATAAAGGTTTTCTCCATATGACAAAAACGGCTGCGAAGATTCCTTCACAGCCAGTATATGCTTTATTTGGTGGAGACGAAGGGGATTGAACCCTCGACCCCCAGATTGCGAACCTGGTGCTCTCCCAGCTGAGCTACGTCCCCAAATTGATTGTATTTATGGTTCATTTCCGAACCTTTTTCAGTATACCGCGTTTGTTATTGTTTTACAAGAGTAAGCAGAAAATTTGCGTTTTGAATCCCTGAATTTCGTTTTTATTTTATCATAAAATGTTTTTTCGTAGCAGGAAAAAGGGGCGATTTTGTCGAAATCGGAAATCAGTAGACCTATGGAATATGGGCGTTATTAGTCCAATTTATCAAATGATATCCTGGCTTTATTGCTTTGAAAAAATAAATAAGATTTATAGCGAATTATTATAGGGATAGATATGGCATTTTGTATTTTTTCAGCGTATAATAAAGGAGTTCGCTAATAGATTTTCTTTATAACACCGTAATCGAGCCGACGGTGCAGCAAGTCTAAAGCAATTTTGCAAGGATAGAAATGAGGAGGTAAAAAAGTGGACAAACGGGAGAGTATGTGGGATGTATATCTCAGAAAAGGCATGAGCCGCCGCAGCTTCGTGAAATCTTGCGTAGCTCTGACTTCCCTGATGGGACTCAGCACGGACCAGGTGTCCAAGGTGGTGGAGGCTGCCGAAAAGAAGCCTTTGCCGGTAGTAGTCTGGATTCACGGCCATGAATGCACGGGGTGCGATGAGTCCTTTATCCGTTCCGGTGCGCCGCTGGCTTCGGATCTGGTGCTGAGCCAGATCGCGCTGGAATATGACCACCTGCTGGCAGCCGCCAGTGGCGAGCCTTTTGAGGCCCATCTGGAGGAAACCATCAACAAGTACAAAGGTCAGTACATTCTGTGTGTGGAAGGTGCTGTCTGCACGAAGGACAACGGTGTTTACTGCATGTCCGGCGGCAAGCCCTTCATCGAAACGCTGCAGCACGCTGCCCATAATGCAGCGGCAGTTATCGCCTATGGCACCTGCGCCGCTTCCGGCGGTATCCAGGCTGCCAAACCGAACCCGACGGGTTCATCCGGTATCTCTCATTTCACGGGCAAGACGCCGGTGGTGAATGTGCCGGGCTGCCCGCCGATTCCGGAAGTCATGACGGGCGTGGTCATGCATGTTGCCCTCTTTGGTACGGTTCCGCCCCTTGACAATGAAGGCCGTCCCAAGCAGTTCTATGGCAACCGCATCCACGATACCTGCTACCGCCGTCCCTTCTTCGATGCCGGGATGTTTGCGGAACGCTTCGACGATGCCGGCGCCAAGGCTGGCTGGTGTCTCTACAAGCTGGGCTGCCGTGGCCCCGAGACCTACAACTCCTGCGGCAACCTGCGCTGGTTCCAGGGCATGAGTTATCCGATCCAGTCCGGTGCACCCTGCATTGGCTGCTCCAACGCCCATTTCTGGGACGAAGATCCGATGACTACGCGTATGCCGGAGTATGGCCCCTTGGGCAATGTGGATAAGATCGGTGCCGCCCTGGCCGTTGGTACGGCTGCCGGCGTAGCTGTCCATGGTGCCATGAGCGTCATCCAGAAGCAGAAACGCGAAGCGGAAGAACATGAGAAGGAATAAGGGAGCAGGTGAATAAATGAAACATGTAGTAGTAGATCCGATAACCCGTATCGAAGGCCATCTTCGTGTCGAGGTTCAGGTAGATGAAGCAACAGGCAAGGTCACAGACGCCATTTCCTCCGGTACCGCCTGGCGTGGTCTGGAACTGGTCATGAAGGACCGCGATCCTCGTGATGCCTGGGCTTATATCCAGCGCATCTGCGGCGTGTGCACCACGGCGCACGCTCTGGGCTCTGTCCGTGCCGTTGAAGATGCACTGGGCATCGCCATTCCGAAAAATGCCAACTATATCCGCAATATCATGGCTGCCACCCTTACGGTGCAGGACCATATCGTGCATTTCTATCACCTCCATGCGCTGGACTGGGTAAGCCCGGTGGAAGCGCTGGCTGCTGATGCCATTGCCACGGCCAACCTGCAGAACACTCTGCTGGGGGCCTATAAGCTGCCCTTCCGTGCGCCGAATACTTCCACGACGGAAGCATATGAGCACGATTTCCCCGCCGCTACGCCCCAGTACTTTGAACAGATCAAAGGCAAGGTCAAGGCCATCGTGGAAAGCGGCCAGCTCGGTATCTTCTCCGCCAACTGGTGGGATCATCCCGATTACAAGCTGCTGCCGCCGGAAGTACATCTCCTGGCTGTGGCTCATTATCTGGAAATGCTGGACAAGCAGCGCGAGCTGGTTACGCCCCACGTTATCTTCGGCGGCAAGAACCCCCATCCTCATTATGTGGTGGGCGGCATGCCCTGCTCCATCTCCCTGGACGATGGCAATGCGCCGGTCAACACGGCCCGGCTCGAAATCGTGGACCGCGCCATCAACATGGGCAGAAGCCTCGTGAACAATTACTATCTGCCTGACCTGTTGGCCATCGGCGCAGCATACGTCAAGGCAGGCCGCGTAGATGGCGGCGGCATGGCCAAGACCTGCGTGCTGGGCTATGGTTCTTATCCGATTGAAGGCTATACGGGCACTTCCGATGGCGGCTTCTTCAAGAACCTGCTGATCCGCTGCAACGGTGTCGTAGAAGACTTCGGCAAGGGCCTGGCTGCGGCTAAGTTTACGGAGGTAACGGCGGAAGATGTTACGACGGAAAATATTACGGAAAGCGTTGACCACGCTTGGTATGAGTATCCTGCCGGGAAGAAAGACCTGCATCCTTGGGAAGGTGTTACTGCACCTAAGTTCACCGGTCCTAAAGAGGGCACGGAAACGAATTGGAAGGCGCTCAATGAGTCCGGCAAGTATTCCTGGCTGAAGACGCCGAAATGGAAGGGCAAGCTCTGCGAAGTCGGCCCGCTGGCCCGCTATATCATCATCTACACCAAGGCCAAGAAGGGCCTGCTGCCGGAACCGTCCTGGGCAGAGCAGATGATGCTGGATCAGCTGGATGCCGTGTCCAAGGTCCTTGGTTTGGCTCCGGAAGTATGGCTGCCCACCATGGTTGGCCGTACCGCAGCCCGCGCCCTCGACGCCCAGCTCAATGCGGAGATCAACAAGTTCTTCTTTGACAAGCTCATCGCCAATATCAAGAGCGGTGACACGAAGGTGGCCAACTCCGATAAATGGGACATCAATACCTGGCCGAAGGAATGCAAGGGCGTAGGCATCTACGAGGCACCCCGTGGCGCACTGTCCCATTACATCCATATCAAGGATGGCAAGACCTTCAATTACCAGTGCATCGTGCCCACCACCTGGAATGCCTGCCCCCGGGATGATAACGCCGGCAATGGCGCCTATGAGATGGCCATGAAGGACACCCAGGTGAAAGTGCCCGACAAGCCGCTGGAAATCGTCAAGGTCGTCCGTTCCTTTGACCCCTGCATGGCTTGTGCAACCCATATGTTCAATGCCAAGGGTGAAAAGATCAATGTCATTACCACGGATCCTTATTCTGGTACCCGCGTTGACAAGTAATCTGCAGAAAGGAAAAGGCTATGAAACAAGTAGTTCGCAGGGAATATTACCTGTTTAGTCCCTGGCTGCGGATTTTTCACTGGATTATGGTGGTGAGCATCTGCGTGCTGTTCGCTACAGGCCTGATGATCACCAGCCCATGGATTATCTATTCCGCAGAGCCGACGTTCTCTGGCATGACGGTAGATAACATCCGCAATATCCATTTCCTGGCAGCCTATCTGTTTAGTGCCGCGTTTATCCTGAAAATCTACGGCTTTATCATCAATCCTGGTGATCGGCTGTTCCCCCATGTGTGGAAGGGATATTTCTACAGCAATACAGTAGATGTGGCACTGCATTATATGTTCCTGAGATCGGAGCATGCTTCTTATCTGCGTAACCCGCTGGCACGCTGCTCCTATGCGTTCCTGTATGTACTGGTGTTCATCGAGATCCTGACGGGGTTCGGCATCTACTACATGACGGATCCTTTCGGCATCGGCGGCACCTTGTTCGGCTGGGTAATCCCGTTGCTCGGCGGCGAAATGATGGCGCATCTCGTGCATCATTATGTGGCCTGGGCGATCATCCTGTTTGCCATCGGGCATCTCTACATGGTTATCCGTGCAGAGTTTATGGAAGGGGAGAGCGAGGTTTCCTCGATGTTCTCCGGCAGTAAGATTCTGGCGCATGAACCGAGAGATGCTGGGCATCTCGATGGGACGTTGAAATAAGTCTTTTGTTACTGACCACTGGGCAAGATTGGCTAGCGGTTATAGTTAGTGCGTAATTTCTGTACTTTTCTTTGGTGCAAAGAAAAGTACCAAATACCCTTACGGGCACAGGCGAAACAGCGGACTGAAATCGCATCACGCGATTTACGTCCGCCGGCGCTCTTCCTTGAGCGCCGGGCAACGATAACGCACGATTTGATTCAATAAAGGAGGCTTTGCCCATGTGTAAAGAATGTGGTTGCGGGCATGAGGGTGCTTCAAATACCCGCCTGCAGTTTACGGTGCATGGTTATACTGAGGAGATTGCTCAGGAAGTGGAAAAAGAGCTCTTGGGAATGCCCGGGGTTCTGTATGTTCACATCCATGCCCACGATGGTGAGACGACGGTGGATTACAATCCGGAGAAGACGAAGCTCGGAGAGATCCTGAAGGCTTTGAACAATCGCGGATTGGATGCCATCCTGTAACAGCTTTGGATTACGCCTTCCCTGCCCTTATTAGTGTTGGCGGGGGAGGCGTTTTCATTATGTATCCGCTGGGGGAACTCTCCCAAAAAGATGCGAATTAAAAGCCTTCCCCTTGAGGGGAAGGTGGCAGCCGACAGGCTGACGGATGAGGTGGAAGAAATGCATGAAATGGCCATTGCCGAAGGCATCCTGGATATTGCTCTGGACTATGCAAAGGAGAACGATGCCAAAAAAATCAATGAGATCGGTCTGCTGCTCGGAGAGATGTCCGGCGTGGAGGTGGATTCCCTGGAATTTTCCTTCAACATGCTGGTGCAAGGCACGATTGCCGAAGGCGCGCAGCTCAAGATAAAGCATGTGCCGCTCGTGGGCAGGTGCAGCAAATGCGGCAAGGAATATCATATCGAACATTATGATTTCTGGTGTCCCGAATGCGAGAATGGTGTATTGACCACCATCAGCGGGCGGGAGATGCAGGTGGAATATCTGGAGGTTGACTAAATATGGAGATCAAGGTTATCAAGAATATCTTAGGGGAAAACGACCGCATTGCGGCGGAGAATCAGGCCATGTTTGCGGATAAAAAGGTCTTTGTGCTGAACTTTATGGGCTCGCCGGGGGCAGGGAAAACTTCCGTATTGGAAAAGACCATGGAACGCCTCAAGGATAAGATTCATATGGCCGTTATTGAGGGCGACCTTTTCACCAGCAAGGATGCGGAGCGCATCGATAAGTACGGCGTGCCGGTAATCCAGATCAATACAGCGGGCGGCTGCCACCTCGATGCCAACATGGTGCAGAAGACCGTCAAGGAGATGAACCTCGATGATTTGGACCTGCTGGTGGTCGAAAATGTCGGCAATCTCGTGTGCCCCGCAGAATTCCCGGTAGGCGAGGATGCCCGCGCCGTGGTGCTCTCGGTGACCGAAGGCGATGATAAGCCGCTCAAATACCCATTGATGTTCAAGGAAAGCGAGATCGCGCTGATCAACAAGGTGGATTTGGCACCCTATTGCAATTTCAATATGGAGTCGGCCAAGAAGGATATCACGAGCCTGCATCCGGGAATCGATGTGCTGGAGGTGTCCTGCACGAAAGGCGATGGCATTGATGCCTGGTGCGATTGGCTGCTCAGGAAGATTGCGGCAAAACAGGGATAAGTGAGGAAGAAAGAAATGGCAGATATTTTTACGGCAGGCGGTACATCGCCCTTGGACAATGTGCTCTATAAGAATGAAGTGACGATCTTGGGCATCGGTAATATCATCCTGCGAGATGAAGGCTTCGGCGTGCGCGTGGCAGAATACCTCGACAAGCATTATGAATTCCCTGATAACGTGCAGATCGTGGACGGCGGAACGCTCGGCATTGAGCTTACGCAGTATGTGACGGGGACGGAAAAGTTATTGGTGATTGACTCCATCAATGGCGGGGCTGAACCGGGTACTACTTTCCGCTTCCATAACGATGATGTGATGGAGCATTTTCAGGACAAACTCTCGGCCCATGAGGTCGGCATTCAGGATGTGCTCGGCCTGCTCACGGTTACGGGGCATAAGATACCCGACGTGGTCGTGATTGGCGCCCAGCCCTACGATGTGGAAGCCGGCGTGGAACTGTCTGACGGCATGATGAAGCTTTTGCCACAGATGGTGGAACAGGCACTCTCGGAACTTAAGACCTGGGGGATTGAGCCACAGAAGCGCGATGTGGCCGAAGTGATGGACTATAATACCGTGGCTGAGGATTTTTCGGCAACAAGATAACGCAAGCCTGTATGGGGGAGGGGATATGGTTATGGTTCATGTATGTTATTCCCTATATGATAAAAATGGCCACTTCAGCAAGATATTGGGCACATCCATGCTCTCCTTGTTGGAGAATGCTTCCGCACCACTGACAATCCATTTACTTTGTTTTGGCAAGCTTTCTGAACCCACATTGGACCGGTTCCGCAGGCTGGCAGGTCAATATGGGCAAAGGCTCTGTCTTTACGATGTGTCAGATTGGAATTCTCCGGTATTGCCCCTGATGCATCCGGCATGGCTGGAAAAGTTCAGTCCGGCGGCAATCAACCGGTTGTTCATTTGGGATATCTTGCCGCCGGATGTGCAGCGTATCATCTGGTTGGATGCAGATACCATCGTCAATCTGGATATTGTCGAGTTATGGCAGGAACAAACAGGTGCCAATGGCTTTGCAGCGGTGGTGGATAATATCGTAGCCAATTTGTACGGAAAAGAGAGCATTCTGGCAGAAGATAAGGATTTTGATGCGAAACGCTACGTTAATGCGGGTGTGGTCTTGATGGAGCGGGCGCGCTTCTGCCAACCGGATTGGGGGAACAAGATCGTCCGATTTATGGAGCGGTATCCCCACGCCTGGTACTGTGAACAGGATATCCTGAATTATTATTATGGGCAGACTGGTGCGCTGTTGCCAGAGCGCTACAATACGCTGGTAGGGTGGCAGCAGGTTCAACATCGTGAAACGGTGGAGGCCTGCATTTACCATTATTCGGGCAGTGCTTATAATTTTAATTTTGCCGATGTATATACAAAACTGTTTTTTAGTTATTTTGTAAAGACACCATGGTATGATCTGGATTTCTTGCGGCGGTTATGTTCTGTGATTCCTGCGGTGCATGATGGGCGGACGCTGCTCCTGCGCAGCCGCTATCAGCTGCTGGAGGGCAGGCGAAAAATTGCCGTGGGGGCTGCGGAGCATGAAGCGCAGATCCGCGAGGTCATGCAGCTGGCAGACGAGGAGAGCTACCTTGTCTTTGTCCCGGGGAAGCGGCAGCAGGCGATAGATCTGGCTGGGCTGGCTGGTATGCGCCGTGACCATGTGATCCTGTTGTTTGACGGCAGTTATGCGGATTTAGCAGATTCCCTGGTGCAATATGGCTGCCGGGAAGATGTGGATTTCGTCAATGGCGCGGAATTCCTGACCTTGGCGGAGGGCTGCCCGCCCCATGATGAACATGCCATTTTCATGCAGCTGTAAGGCTGCGGGTTGATTTTAGGAGGAATTTATATGTGTTTGGCCGTTCCTGCCAAAGTGATTGAGATAAAGGATGCCATGGGCACGGTGGATATTGCGGGGGTTACGCGTGATGTGAGCCTGATGCTGCTGCCGGAGACGCAGATTGGGGACTATGTCCTCGTTCATGCTGGTTTTGCCATGCAGAAGGTCGAGGAGAAGGACGCGCAGGAGACCTATGCGCTGATGGCGGAGATGCGTGGCGCGCCGAGGACGGTGGATAAGCTGTGACGGAAATGAAGGAGAAATTGACGAAAGCCGAGGAGCGGGAGTTTGCTCAGGAACTCGTGCAGAAAATCGGGGAACTGGCCGCCACCACGGGGCGCAAACTGCGCTTTATGGAAGTCTGCGGCACGCACACGGTGGCGATTTTCCGCGCAGGGCTGCGGCAGATGCTGCCGGAAACGGTGGAGCTGGTGTCCGGCCCAGGGTGTCCGGTCTGCGTGACGCCGGATGATTATATGGACAAGGCCATTGCCTATGCCCAGCGGGACGATGTGATCATTGCGACCTTTGGCGATATGCTCAAAGTGCCAGGTTCCAAGTCGAGCCTGAACGAGGCCAAGACGGGAGGTGCGGATATCCGCATTGTCTATTCCCCCATGGACAGCATCGCGATTGCCAAAGACAATCCCGACAAGAAGGTCATCTTCCTGGCCGTGGGCTTTGAGACCACGGCGCCCACGGCGGCCGCGACGGTGCTGGCCGCGGAGCAGCAGGGAATCACGAATCTCTTTATGCTTTCGGCGCAGAAGCTCGTGCCGCCGGTGATGGAAGTCCTGCTCAATGATGAAGAAGTCCATGTGGATGGCTTCATCCTGCCGGGGCATGTTTCGGTGGTCACGGGGACTGGCGTCTATAAGCCGGTCATAGAGAAATATCATGTGCCCGGTGTGGTCACGGGCTTTGAGCCGGTGCAGATCCTGCGCGGGCTTTACCGTCTCGTGCAGCAGGTGGTGAAGGGCGAGGCCAAAGTGGAAAATGAGTACACCGATGTGGTGAAGCCCGAGGGCAATCCGGTATCCATGGCCATCACGAACAAGGTCTATGAGCCCTGTGATACCGGCTGGCGTGGCATGGGCGTCGTGCCCTTGTCCGGGCTGAAGATGCGGGACGAATACGCCCGCTTCGATATCGAAGAGGTTCTGCCCGTTGAGGTGGAGACCATCACGAAAAAGACGGCTTGCCGTTGTGGTGAGGTGCTCAGAGGCATCGTGACGCCGAAGGAGTGCCCGCTGTTTGGCAAGGCCTGTGTGCCCACGCATGCTATCGGCCCTTGCATGGTGTCGGTGGAGGGCGTCTGTGCTGCCTGGTATAAATATGGTCAAGGGAGGTTTGCATATGGCAAATGATAGAGTAACCCTGGCCCATGGTGCCGGGGGCAAGGTGAGTCAGGAACTCATGGAGCAGGTGATCCTGCCGGCTTACGGCAATCCGGTGCTCAATACGCTCCATGATGGAGCTTTGGTGAAGATGAGCGGGGAGGTGGCCTTTACTACGGATTCCTATGTGGTGCAGCCGCTGTTCTTCGCGGGCGGCAATATCGGCAAGCTCGCCATCTGCGGCACGGTCAATGATTTGGCCATGACCGGTGCGGTTCCGCGCTATATTTCCGTGGGTATGATCATCGAGGAAGGGTTCCCCATCAAGGACCTGCAGACCATCGTGACTACCATGCGCAAGATGGCGGATGAGGCTGGCGTGGTCATTGCCACGGGCGATACGAAGGTCGTGGAAAAGGGCAAGGCTGACGGTATTTTCATCAATACCGCCGGCATTGGCGACAAGATTCCGGGGACGGATATCAGCCCCCTGAATGTGAAGCCGGGCATGAAGGTGATTTTGTCCGGTTATATCGGTGACCATGCGGCGGCCATCATGGCCGGGCGGCATAACATCAACCTGCCCGCCAGCGTGCAGACGGACTGCGCGCCGCTAAACAAGATGACGAAGGCCATGCTCGAGGCGGCACCGGATATCGCCGTGTTGCGCGATCCCACCCGCGGCGGCGTGGCGGCGGTGCTCAATGAGATTGCTGTGGCCTCGAAGTGCGGCATTCTCATTGACGAGGATGATATCCCCATCCATCCCGAAGTTCAGGGAGTCTGCGATATGCTGGGCTTCGATCCCCTGTATCTGGCCAACGAAGGCAAATGCGTGGCCTTCGTGCCCGCAGAGAGCGCCGAAAAAGTCCTCAAGGCCATGCGGACCAGCCCCTATGGACAGGAAGCCCGCATTATCGGCGAGGTGACGGCAGAGGCGCCGGGAACCGTCGGTCTGCGGACAGGCATCGGCGGTATCCGCGTGGTGGATATGCCGCTGGGCAACATCGTGCCCAGAATTTGTTAAGGAAAAATAAAAAGAGCCATCTGGTCAAGATGGCTCTTTTTTCGTCCAATCAGCGGACTCCGTGCGTCACAGGCGGTCAACCTGCAACGCATTATGCTTATACAACCTTTAGCTACGGATATTGTAGCATAGTTTTCAATAAAATGCTATAATTATTTTGCTGTGCGCCTCTCAGCGGAAGGGAGGTTTCGTTTATGCATCCTTTAGCTTTATTGCGCGACTTCCTGCTTTCTTTGATTGCAGGATTGCTTGCCAATTATTTGTTTACCGTGCTGATGAAGTAGTACAGCAATCAGTAAATACCTCGGGCAAAGGTCAGCCGTAGAGGGAGAAGAGCCACCAGCAGGTGGCTCTTCGTATTTATAATCCGTTTATCATCCAATATCTGTCAGTGTTATTGTAAAATGAATATGGATCATCCCTTTTGAACCCTTTGTTTCCTGCAATTTCGCAAATTACCACATTGCCTGTAGATTTATATCCTGCACTGTCTATGGTATCGCCTGTTAAATTTATTGTAAAATTGTTAACATTTATCCCGGCATCTTTTACAGTTTGAACTAATTTCATGCATTGGCGTGATGTGCTGATAATATTGCGTTCGTGCTCATCTTGGACAGCGTAGTTAACAATATTATCTATCCCGTTAGTATCGTGCTTAAAAGTGGCTCGTTCAGTAATAATCACATCAACCATACCATTTCCTAATTCATTGTATCGTATCTTTCCTGCTTTTTCCAATGATGTAAGTTCCTTACGTTTTTTTTCTTCTTCAACTTGTTTCTTTTCGGCTAGTGCTGCTTCCTCTTTGGCTTTTTTTACATTATCTTCTTTTTCCTTTATGAAGGAATCAACATCTTTTAAGGCCTTTTCTTTTGCTATTGGTTCTGGTTCATTTTTTTGATATTCCTGGAATTTTGCGTTGAATACATTCCTTTCGTCTTCTGGTAAATTGGTGATTCGCTCGGCCATTTTTTGTTCTTTTGCGGCTTGCTCCTTGGCTTCTTGCTCAGCTTGTTGTTGGGCTTTTTGTTTCGCTTCCTGTTCAGCTTTGATTTGCTGTTCTGCTGCGTAGCGAGCTTTTTCTTCAGGCGTGAGTTCTGGCTTGATAGCAAAACTTAAAATTATGGAACCTATACATAAAATGCCTACAAGACGTTTCGTTTTACTTATTTTGATGTATTGAGGATTATTTTCATAATTATCACCTGCATTTATCCGTGCTTTCCTCTTTTTCCACCAAAGAATAATAAACGCGATAAGTAATGGGAAGAATAGTAGGAAAAGCAGAAGAGAAAGTGTAGACATGATACATACCTCCTATTCATAACATGGACTTTTTTTATGAAGATGATATGCATACTATATCAGTATTGTTCAATCTTTATAACTTTGCCGCCGGAAAAAATTGCTTTTACCATCCACCAACTGGTAATTGTGGCAAAACCACCAAAGGTAAAGTCGAAGCGTAATCGAATAAAATCACCATTGTTGATTTTGAAACTAAATGGACGACTTTTTAGGAAGGACCAATTCATTTTTATACGTATTTCATGCAGACCAAGGGGAACTTCAAAGCGTTGCTTGTCGCCATTGCTGATGCGGCCTATTTCTGTATCATCAAGATATACCTTGCAGGCACATAACATGCCTACATAGCGACTGATGCGGTAAACCTCGATGATAGCCGGTTCAGTGTTGGTAGTTAATTGTGCATTGTTGGTCGAATCCATGATAAATTCTCCTCCTTTTAGATACATAGTATGCAACTTTTTAGACATGCTATTGCATGAAAAAATATTGTTTCAAATTTTATATATAAGTTTGATTCTTATATATGTTTGGTTTTCGATTCGGGAAGAAGCGCTTCTAAGGGGCAGGACAAAATGTCCGCTAATTGACGTAGCTTATTTGTACGGGGATTATTTATGCCAGTTTCCCATTTTGCAATAGTTGACCTATCAACACCGATTTTTGTTGCCAGATCCTGTTGACTGAGTTTTTGTGTCTTGCGCAGTTCGCGGATGCGGTTCATGACGCGTCCTCCTGTGACTATAACGCACACTGTATATTATGAATTATACGACAATTGCCGGTGATAGTCAATAAAATAGTGCGTGAAACTCACATCTTGTGCCGACGGTCATTTCCTGTAAAATTAATATATAGGGAGTGGTTCTATGAGTATCACGGGACAGCGGTTGCGCCTGCTGCGTGAGGAAAAGCAATGGTCGCAGGAAGTGGTGGCGAGAAAAATCGGCATTTCGCGGACGGCGTACAATAAATATGAGAGTGGTGTTATCCAACCGGTTCGGAAGATAAAGGAACTGGCTGGTATATTTGGCGTGAGTGCCGATTACATTTTAGGCAGTGCAGATAATGTGTCGTCTGTTGGTGATGCCGTCCCCAAGGTTCACCGTCAGATGCGCAAATATATGGATTTAAGTGATAATGGTCGGGAAATTGTGGATATAACACTAGATGCTGTTTATGAAAGAGAAGAGCGAAAAAGTATGTTGCCGAGTGGGGATATGTGAAGTTAATAACTTCATTAATAAATGTGGGGCGTGCCAAGAAACGCTTTTCTGATGAGTGGGGGATACGTTACCACGACTTGGCTTTAAGCTATGAAACATTCAGCTGATGGAAAAGGTATGTTGAGAAGCCCTGCCTTAGAAGGGGTTCTTTTATTTTTTGTGTGCACAAGCCCCCGCCCCTCGAAGTCCAGTCCTGCACGCGGTAGAGGGCTTCAGCCTTCAGGATGTGTTTGGCTTTCTTGGTACGATGATAATGCGTACTAAAGGCCGCTGAGCTAAGCGAGGGCTGTCGCGGCCCGGCGGCTCAGCGGAAGGACGTGACAGCCCCGGCCGTCTGACGGCATCAGCTTCGGGAATCGATGTAACCCGTGCTCCGGGAATCGCTGCAATCCACCTTGCATCAAATAATCTTTTTCGCTATAATGAGTCTTGTTCAGCAAATATATTACCAAGGATCAAAGAAAGAAGCGAAATAGATGAAATTGAAACGGATCTTGCCGTTGTTATGCGGCCTGTGGCTGATGGCGGTATCTACGTCCTTTGCCATGGAGAATATGGAATTTGTGGATGCTTCAGGCCCCACCGGCTATTATGTGGACACGAACTCCATCACCTATGCCAAGCGGGCGGAGCTGCAGCCGGATGGTAAGAAGAAGGACTATGAGCTGGTGCAGGCCCGTGTAGCGGTGGTGAAGGCCCGCACGAACCGCTGCTATACCTACCTCATGGAATTCAACAAGGAAAAGATGGTTTATCGCACCCTGGCCTGCAAGGTACAGGCCTACGATACCAAGAAGATTGTGGAAGAAAATAAGGACGTATCCCCGGAACTGCCCTTTGTGGAGACATCACCCATGCAGGAAGTGGTGGACTTTATCTACGAGCAGCCGCGCCAGGGAAATTGAATGATCGGAGTCTCTCCCTGAGAAGGGAGAGGCTTTTCGCATATAGAATGGAGGGATAGCATGACAGAGATAGACATTTTGAAGAAAGACACAGCGTATTTATCCATTATTTCCAACACCGTGCTGGTGCTGCTGAAACTGCTGGTGGGCGTCTGGGTGGGGGCCGTGAGCCTGATTTCCGAGGCCCTGCATTCCAGCGTGGACCTCGTGGCCTCCCTGATTGCCTTCTGGGCGGTGAAAAAGTCCGTCACGCCACCGGATACGGAGCATGACTACGGTCATGGCAAGTTCGAGAACCTGTCGGCGGCGGTGGAGGCCCTGCTGATCGTGGCGGCGGCCGGCGGTATCGTCTATGAGGCCTTTGAACACTTGGGGCAGGACAAAGTACCGGAACTTCTGCATTTCGGTGTGGCCATCATGCTGGTTTCCATCGTCATCAACATCATCGTGTCCCAGCGGCTGATCAAGGTGGGCAGGCTTACCGAATCCCAGGCCTTGGAGGCAGACGGCCTGCATCTGCGGGCGGATGTCTGGACCTCCGTGGGGGTAATGGCCGGCTTGATCCTCATGGAATTCACGGGCTGGGCCTGGCTGGATGGCGTCATTGCCATTGCAGTGGCCCTGATCATCTTCCGGGAGGGCTGGAAGATGGTGGTGGATTCCACCATGGAGCTTACCGATGTGAGCCTGCCGGAGGAACAGGAAAACCGCATTATGGCCATCATCGATGATATCCCTGAGGTCAAGGGCTGCCACTGCCTGCGTACCCGCAAATCCGGCTCCTATAAACTGCTGGATGTCCATGTGCTTTTTGATGGCAACATGCATCTGGCCCAGGTCCATGCCATCTGCGATGAGCTGGAGGAGCAGATCCGTGCCGAGTTCGGCGCCTTCGATATCCTGATCCATCCGGAACCGGCAGGCTATCATGCCCCGGAAACCAAGGCGGAGCAGTATGAGCTGGCCAAAAAGCAGGAAAAAATTGAGGTTTCTAACTAGTTTTTAAGATATTTGCGCTAAAATATGGTAAAATGATAGAGGTTCTGATGACGAAATGAATGGAGGAACGAACATGAAATTCCGCAAAGTATGTGTCGCCTTCCTGTCGGCACTGATGATAACAACATCCACGGGGATGGCTGTTGCTGCTACCCCGGAGACGGTGCAGGCAAAGCTGGCCGTCATGGAAAAGGACACCTATGGCACGGAGCAGACCGGTGCCATCCTGGACCGCATCAACAAGCTGGAGAAAGATTATGACGGTGCGCATCGCTCGGGCAGCATGATGGCCAGAGTGGACGCCCTGTACGATGAAGTCTACAAGAACAACGGCCAGCCTTCCGTCCTGGCCCAGCTCAATGCCATCGAGTGGAATATCGACCACGAAGCCAGCATGAATTCTGTGGAAAAGCGCGTGGCTGACATGGAGATGACCATCAACGGCCAGACCACGGAAGGCACCTACAAACAGCGCATTACCAATCTGGCCAATGCTTCTTTCGGCACGACGCAGCTGCCCATGGAAAAAGTAACCGTGCCGAAGAATACCTTGATTAAAGTTGCCTTGGTGGACCCGGTGAAATCCAAGAATCTCAAGAAGGGCGATACCATCCGTTATAAAGTCGCTGCCGATGTCATCGTCAATGGCAAGTTGGTCTTTGCCAAAGGCGAACCGGGAGATGGTACGGTCAACAGCGTGAAGCAGGCCAAGAATTTCGGCCGCAATGCCAAGCTGGACATCGACTACAAGCAGGTTAAGTCCATTGATGGCACCTACGTGGCCACCTTTATGGGCGAGGAGTCCAAAAAGGAAATGAAGAACCTGGCCATGGCCGCCGGTGCCAGCCTGGCCGGCATCGTGCTCTTAGGCCCCATCGGCGTGATTGGCGGTGCCTTTGTCAACGGCAAGAACATCGACCTGCCTGCCGGCACGGAGTTCTACATCCAGACGAAGAACGATACCACCTTGTACGGTGTGGCAACTACAGCCCAATAAGATCTGTGCGCGGAAAAGGCGTTAAAAATGAGGAAGCCAAATGGAGGCTTCCTCATTTTGCTGTTGACAGGGAGGGGGGAAATCATTAAAATAGTTGCTAAATAATAATTGTTATTCGTTACTTAAAGAAAGAAGGTAGATCATGCGTCCCCCATTGAAACCGAAGGAAGTGACTGCGCTGCTGCGGGAGCGCGGTTTCAAGGTTACGCCGCAACGGTTGGCGGTGTACAGTGCCCTGGCCCATACCAATGAGCATCCCAGTGCGGAGACACTTTACAGCCAGCTGATCGAGGATTATCCCACCATGAGTCTGGCCACGGTTTATAAATCTGTGAAGATTTTCTGCGAGGTGGGCATTGCCCAGGAACTCAATGTGGGGGAGGATTCCTTCCGCTACGATGCCAGAGTTCAGCCCCACCCCCATATCCACTGCATCCAGTGCGGCCGGGTGGATGATGTAAAGACGCTGCCTACGGACAGTTTCAGCCAGCAGGTGACGGAGGCGACCGGCTACCAGCTGACAGGCCAGCAGTATTATTTCTATGGTTTATGCCCTGCCTGCCAGCAAAAATAAGAGGCCGCTGCATGAGTGAAAATCAACTTATGCAGCAGCCTTTATTGTTGTATAGGAACCAATGTTAACTTTGTTATATGTTAAGGTTGACAATGCTTTTTTCTATGTTATGCTAAAGAAGAATAACATAGAAGGTGGCGGTTAGATGTCCGTATATAGTTTGAAGATGCGTGCAAGCAGACAGAACGGACTGCAGGCAGAACATGTATCAGGGGCAGAAAAGATCCTGGCGGAGGAAGAACTGCCTGAGCAGATGCAAGGGCTGTTGGAGAGAGCGTTGCATCATGCCAAGGGAAAAGCCGATTTTGTCAATATGAAGATCGAGGCAATTGACCAATCAAAACTGCAGTATATTGATGCTCTGCCTGTTTCGACGCACCCGGTGAGTTCGCCTGCGGAAGGGCGTGACTTTATCCTGAGCGTGCTGGAGGCTCTGGGCATTCATAATGGTCCGGCCATCATGGAGCATTTTAAGGATACATATGGGATGCGCGGTGCGATGCTGCTGGACGTGGATACCCTGGAGCGTTTGGAGCCTGACCACAGCCGCGGCATAAGGGCTACCTATATGGATGCAGAACATTCGCTGGGGAGGACAGCAGCAGCGGGCAAGAATCACTTTCAGGAAGCTATTGTGTTGGCCAGTAAAGTACTGCATGCACCGCATATCATAGCGGAAATCTGTATGTCAGATGATCCGGATTACATCACAGGATATATAGCCACGCGAAAAACAGGCTATGTCCGCATCACCAAGATGAAAGAAATGGGCTGTCCGGATGGCGGCCGCATATTCTTATATCGCGGGGATCGGAACGATGTGGCTGCGTGCATGGACTATCTGGAAAAACAACGGGTATTGGTGCGGCATGTACCGCTTACGCCTGCAGGCGATGAGGTAAACATCACTTCACCCTGGGCGGTTTATGAAAAAATCCTACAGGACAAAAGACAGAAACATCTTTACCGGGAAACGCAGGAAATAGCAACGGTGCAGGCACCGCATATTATTTGCCGTCAAAAAGAGCAGCTGCTGTTAGCCTCGAATAACTATTTGGGCCTTATCGATCATGATGAGGTGAAAGCGGCAGCCGTTGCAGCCGTACAAAAATACGGCACAGGTTCAGGAGGAGCAAGGCTTACTACAGGAACGCTTACCATACATAATGAGTTGGAGCGCCAACTGGCAGATTTCAAAGGTACGGAAGCGGCCATCCTGTTCAATACAGGTTACATGGCCAATGTGGGAATCATATCCGCGCTGGGAATCAAGGGCAGCATCATATTCAGCGATGAACGCAATCATGCGAGTATTATCGATGGCTGCCGGTTGAGTCATGCCAAAACGGTAATCTATCGTCATAATGATATGCATGACCTGGAGGAAAAACTGAAGCTTTATGCGCCCTGCCAGGGACTTATTGTGACAGATGCGGTCTTTAGTATGGATGGCGATATAGCTGATCTGCCGCAGATCATGGAGCTGGCTGCCCGCTATAAGGTTTTGACCATGGTGGATGAAGCACATGCCACAGGTGTTATAGGAGAAACCGGGCGCGGCATCGTGGAGCATTTCGCCTTGAAGCAAAAGCCGGATGTTTTAATGGGAACCTTATCCAAATCCCTGGCCAGCGAGGGCGGCTATGCCTGCGGCAGTCAATTGTTAATCGACTATCTGCGAAATACGGCCAGAAGCTATATATTCTCCACAAGCCTGTGTCCCGCCGCCATAGCTGCAGCAGACAAAGCTTTAAGCATACTGCGCCGTGAACCGGAGCGCGTAAGGAAACTGCGGGATAATACGGCTGCCTTCTGTGAGAGTCTGCAGAGAAATGGTATAGATGCCTCTAGTGAATCAGCAATAGTCCCCATAATTCTGGGAGATGAAAAACTTGCTATGATGGCGGCCGCAGAATTACAGCAAAAGGGTATTTTCCTGTCCGCCATCCGTTATCCTACCGTAGCCAAAGGTGAAGCACGCCTGCGGGCGGCCATCATGGCTACGCATAGTAAGGAAGAACTGCGCGATTGTGCCAGGACGATTGCCGAGGTGATAACGAGGACGAAGCTGTCACTGCGGTAGGCTTTACATTCGAAGCGGCTGGAAACAGTAAAAGGGAGGTTGCACGTATGTGGCGTGCAACCTCCCTGTGTTATTTCCGCATTCAGTGTTGTTGTCTTTCTGCGCCGGGCCCGTCGCTGGCGGTGGCGACCTTGCTTTCGGCAAAGGTGCGCATCTTGTTGAGCATGGTCAGGGCGGCTTCGCCGATGTCCATGCCCAGGCTGGCGATGAGGCCTCCGGACAGGGTGCAGTCCGCCTTTATGAGCAGGGGCTGCACATGGAGAATATAGGGACGGATGGCCGGGCATAACAGCTCTGTATAGCGGGCGATGATCTCGCTGGCCTCATCATCGATGAGGATGAAGGCGCTGTTATGGGCCGCCGCGATGATGGCCCCGATCATGGCGCCGATAAAGGGCTGGGCTGCTTCCGGGGCATGGGCCAGGAATTCATCTGCCGGATATTTCAGGCTGCCGTCATCTTTCAGCAGTGACTCCCGCAGCAGTTCGGCCGTGGTGCCAAAGGGGGCATGCTCGTCGATTTCCGTCATGGTCAGGGCCAGATAGGGGCAGGACAGGGAGAGGAATTCTCCCTGTTCCCGGCCAAAGTCAAAGGCCGCTGTCAGCGGCAGTCCTTCCCGTACATGGGCCATGGTTACTTCCACTTGGGAACTGTGGGCGTTGGCGGCGATCAGCTGCATATGCAGGGGATTGCTCACCTTGCCGGTGAAGCAGAGCAGGGCCCGTTCCATTCCACATTCGGGCAGTTCATCACCGGTGATGCCGGCGATTTCCACGGCAACTTGTTCAAAGACGCCCAGACTGTCCAGGGGCTTGACCAGATTGTCAATGCGTTCCTTGCAGGCCGTCATGGCCGGCAGGTCCAGATCCTGCATGGTGGACAGATAGAAATCAAAGGTCTTGTTGGTGACCTTGGGGGCCAGGGTGGGCATATAGACATGCTGGAAGGGTGTCTCCACAGGATCATGGGGCAGATGGCTCAATACATCCCAGATATCCAGCATGTTTTCCAGCTTTTTGGCCAGCAGGGAGGAGCCGCAGGCTTCCCCCAGACGCAGATCCAGATACAACATGGGGGAGAGCCCCAGCTTTTCCAGCGCGAAGCCCTGGGAGGGCTCGCCGCCGCGATGGGACGGCAGCAGATAGTCCACGCAGGCCGGGGCCAGGCTCTGGGCGATCAGGGCGGCAGCGGCGCAGTTGGCGCCGTCCAGGATAATGGCCTTATGGTGGGCGGCAAAGCCTAAGATAAGGCCGGCTATGGCGCCGAATTCGAAACCGCCCACCTTGGCCAGCACGTCCAGGCCGTCAGCGGCATCCGGCTGATTGATTTCCAGCGCCTGGGCGACGATGGCCGTCTTTTGGGCCAGCCGTTCGTTGGAGATATTGGTGCCCCTGCCTGTGACCTCCGCGGCTGTTTTACCGCAGAGGGCGGCCACGATGGCGGCGCTGACCGTGGTGTTGGCGATGCCCATTTCTCCGGGCAGCAGGCAGTCAAAGCCCTCGGAAACCAGTTTGTCCGCCAGTTCAATGCCCTTTTCGATGGCGGCGACGGCCTGCTTGCGGCTCATGGCCGGGCCTTGGGCGATATTGCCGGTGCCATTGCCAATCCGGCAGTCCAGCAGGCCGGGGATGTCGATATTTTCCCCTTTGATGCCGAAGTCGGCCACGAAGATCTCACTGTCGGCAAAGGCGGCAAAGGCATTGGCCGCCGCGCCCTGACCGATCAGATAGCTCTGGGTCATCTGCAGGGTGGTTTCCTCCGGATAGGCGCTGACGCTTTCGCTGGCCACGCCATGGCTGGCGCAGCAGATGACCGTGCATTTGTCCGGAGCAGCTGGGTGCAGGTCGCCGGCGATGGACAGATAGCGCAGGAGCAGGTCCTTGCACCCGCCGAAAGAATCCTCGTCCCCCTCCATCACGGAGGCCAGTTTGGACGCGGCCTTTAGGGCCAGTTCCTGGTCAGCCGGCTCGATGGCGGCGATGGTTTGCATGAGTGAGTTCATCCGATTCTGGCCTCCTCCTGGGGAACCTGTTTCAGGGACAGGCCGATGCGATTGCGCTTTTCGTCGACGCTGATGACCATGACTTTGACGATATCGCCTACGGCCAGCACATCGAGGGGATGTTTGATGCGCTTCTTGCTCATTTCCGAGATATGGATCAGGCCGGCGGTCTTGAGGCCGATGTCCACGAAGGCACCGAAATCCGTGATATTGCGGACGGTGCCCCGCATGATGCTGCCTTCCTTGATGTCGGAAAGCTTGACGATGGCCTGGCGTGTCAGCGGCGCTGGCAGATCCTCACGGGGATCGCGGCCGGGTTTTACGAGGGCGGCCAGGATATCCTTCACCGTGAGTTCGCCGGCATCCAGCTCCTTGGCCAGTTTGGCGCAGTCGGCCAGTTTGCTCTTGGCGGCCAGCATGGCCAGCGCGTCCTTGTCGCTGAGGTCAGCGAGGCTGAAGCCCAGACGTGCCAGCAGCTTTTCGGCCAGCTGATAGGATTCGGGATGGACGGAGGTGTTGTCCAGCGGACTCTTGCCCCCGGCAATGCGCAGGAAGCCTGCGCACTGGGTGAAGGCGGCGGGGCCTAAGCGGGGGACCTTCAACAGTTCTTTGCGGCTGGTGAAGATGCCGTTTTCATTGCGGTAGGCCACGATGTTCTTGGCGATGGTGGCGTTGATGCCCGCGATATGCTTCAGGAGGGCAGAGCTGGCGGTGTTGAGGTCCACGCCCACATGGTTCACCGTGCTTTCAATGGTGGCGTCGAGGGTTGCCCCCAGTTCCTTCTGATTGACATCGTGCTGATACTGGCCCACGCCGATGGCCTTGGGATCGATCTTCACCAGCTCCGCCAAGGGATCCTGGATGCGGCGGGCGATGGACACGGCACCGCGGATGGTGACATCGTACTGGGGCAGTTCTTCCTTGGCCAGGGCGGAAGCCGAGTAGACGGAGGCGCCGGCCTCGTTGGTAATCAGATAGTGGACGCTGTTCAGCTTGTTGTCGGCAATCAGCTGGGCCGTGAACTGCTCCGTCTCATAGGAGGCCGTACCGTTGCCGATGGAAATCAGGGTGATGTCATGTTTTTTGATGAGGCCCAGCACGGTCTTGGCGGCCGCGGCTTTGGCCCCGTCGCTCTGGGTGACCTGGATCACGCCATGGTCGAGGACATGGCCGGTGGCATCCACCACAGCCATCTTGCAGCCTGTGCGGTAGCCCGGATCGAGGCCCAGCACCGTGTGGCCCGAGAGCGGTGCCTGCAGCAGGAGCTGCTTTAAGTTCACGCCGAAGATCTTGATGGCCTGGGCTTCGGCTTCTTCCGTAAGCTGGCTGCGCACTTCCCGTTCCAGCGCCGGAAACAGCAGGCGCTTCCAGCCGTCCTCGATAACGGCCCGCAAGGTTTCATTCCATGGGGAGGGCTGTTTGCTGATGCGGCGGAAAATCCGGTTCAGGCAGTCTTCCGTATCGATGGTTACATGAACCTTGAGACAGCCCTTGGCTTCACCCCGGTTGATGGCCAGAATCCGGTGGGAGGGCAGGGTGTGGATGAGCTCGCTGTAGTCCTTGTACATGGCAAAGACTTCCGCTTCCTCGGCATCTTCCACCAGCTCCGTTTCCATATGGCCGTTGTTCCAGAGGCGGCTGCGCATGGCCGCACGGAGCTTGGCATCCTCCATGATGACCTCGGCGGTGATATCCATGGCCCCGGCCAGGGCATCATCAGCGGTGGGGACATCCTTTTCCGCATCGATAAAGCCGGCGGCTTCATCCAGCGGCGTGCCGGAGATCTTTGCCTGCTCCAGCATCATTTGGGCCAGGGGTTCCAGGCCGCGCTCGCGGGCAATCTGGGCCCGGGTGCGCTTCTTCTGCTTGTAGGGCAGGTAGAGGTCTTCCAGCTCCTGCAGTTTTTGCGCCTTGGCGATGGCTGTGCGCAGTTCCTCCGTGAGCTTGCCCTGTTCCTCGATCTTGGCGAGGATCTCCTCCTGCCGTTTCACCAGATTGCGCAGGTAGGCAAGGCGTTCTTCCAACGTGCGCAGCTGTTCGTCTTCCAGCGCCCCGGTGGCTTCCTTGCGGTAGCGGGCGATAAAGGGAACGGTGTTGCCCCCGTCCAAAAGCTCGATGGCCGCAGCCGTCTGCTTGGGCGTTACGCCCAGTTCCTTGGCAATGACTGCGGGTATATCATTTATCTGCATGGTCTGCACCAACTTTCCTAATTAAAGTGATCATTGTTAAATTATAACGCAGTTGTCCGCATTTTACCACTGACAAAATATTGGCATACATTAGAGAAAGATTAGAATTTCCTTGCTAGGCATGGGCATATATGCTATCCTTATTGATATCTGCCTGCCGCCTGTCGGGGCGCTGGGCAATAGAATATGGAGAATGAGTAGATGGAAAGGAAGCGTTACGATAATCTGCGTAACAGCAATCCTGCTCTGGCTAATGTTATCAGCGATTTCTGGTCTGATATGAAGCAGAATCCGCTGAAATATAAAGGGCAGGATGCAATAGCTGTTGTTGAAACCGGAATCTCGGACATTATCAAAAATCAGATAAATGACTTTGCTGCCGAATGGTGTACGCAGCGTAAAGACATTATTGCTCTGCTAAACAATTTTAAGAAGGGTGACAGCATATCTTTGACGACGGATTATGATGCCTACAAGCAGACACATGAGGGTGTCAGTAAGCTAAAATACAACCGACGCATAAAGGCTGCTGCTGTAGAGTTGATTGAAAAGATAAGGCCATTACAAGATAAATGATGCTTGTAAAGTAAATAGAACAAGACGTAACTAATGGAGTGAAAATTTACATGGATTTAAGAGAAGCAACATCTTTATTGAATAAATTCGCACCAAATAACTGCCATGATATTTGCACCTTGATAACAGGAATCCAACATGAACTTGAAAATACAAAGAATTGCTTGGAGGCTGAATTAATAGAAAGACAAAAAAGCAGTGATTATCAAAGTCTGCACGATATTATTAGCCTGCAAGAAATTCTGTCAGAGTACATCACTGAAACAGCTAACTTTGTTAATTACTACAAACAGGAGAAGAAATCTAATGAGCAAACAGTAAGACCTGTAAAGAAAAGAAAAAAGCCACTGCCGTTGGTGGATACCGATTGGTACACGATTGACCAAAATGATGTAACATATAAACATCTTCATGCCTTGTTGTTTAGAAATCATCAAGTTGCAGTGGAACAATGGACATCGTGCTATGTAGAAATATGCAATATCTTGTATAAAAAGAATCCTGCAATAATTGAGAGAATGTTATACCATGAAGGACACGGAATAAAAATATCTAATCACCCCAAAGACTTAAGGGCACCTAAAAAAATAGAAGGTAGTCGATTGTGGCTAGACGTCCACGATAGTGCGGTAAACATCAGAAGGCATATATTACGATTACTGGATCTATATCATGTGCCATATGAGGATGTGAAGGTATTGTATTCTGATAAGCTTGCTGTAAAAGAGTAAACTTGTAATATATAAGCACTCGAAAAAGAGGATTTAGACAAAGTTTTATATTATTCAGGAGGAAAAATCTATGCTTATAGAAATAAAGCCTTTGTATAACGAGGAGAGCATGCATACAGCAAATTCTCGATTAAGCTGCGAAAATAGATTAAATGCAATAATCTTAAAATATAATATTTCTGCAATAGATGCTTCTATCGTTGCTGAAGGAGTAGAAAAATATGTAAATAGCGTAGTCAAAGATTGCAAAATTAATTAAAGATATGTAAATATTCAAGCCAAGGCAATACCATGCTAGAAGTATCTAAAAAAGGCGCAGATAAACTAATCAGAGATATATCATACCTTAACAGAGAAGACTGGGATAGAGATTATCGACGACAGTGTATATGAAGACTGTGAAGTTATGAAGGCGATTGATATGGTGCGCCATGTCGGTGCAGTAAGTATTGGTAGGTGGAACTCCAAGGTAAAAAAACAACGGGATCTCGTATGAAGCGAGTGTTTCATGTACAGTTCTTGGAGGAGTTTACTTCGAATGCTATTTTGAAAGAAAGGTAGATTTACTTATGAAAAGAATATTATTATTTGTGATGGTACTTTATGTTATATTTGTAAACACAGCATTTGCATCGATTAGTAAAATATCAGAGTCGGGTGTAAGCTATCAGATAGAATATCCACAACTGGATAGTGATGACAAAAACATAGCAGACATGATAAATAACGATATAAAAAAGTATGTCAATTCTTTCAAAGTAGATTATAATAATGGAAAATTCTATGAAGGACAAATGAAATTTGAGACTAAGTATGAGGATGATAATTATTTGTCGATTATTTTTAATGATAGTCGGACATATCAAGCCCACTATAGACCGCAAAATAAATATATCGGATTGAACTATAATAAAAGGACAGGCGAAAAAATTCCATTGAGATATTTTGTTCACATAGGAACTGATGACAGTTATACAATTAGAGAGTGTCCACTCTATAATTCGGCTAATAAAAAAATTGACAGATATGAATTTTCAAAAGGTAGTAAACTTATCCGAGATAACTATTTCTTATATGGTGGAGGTACGATAGCACTCATATATCAAGTCCATGAACGTGGTTGTCATGCTGATGGGATGACATATGCTGTGTTAGATTTAAAAACCATAGACTATTTGAATCGTAAAAATCCATAATAGGGAGGAATTTATAATGAAAAAAATATCAACTGCTATTGTAGGTTTATCCGTTGCTACGATGTTATTTACATCAGGTTGTGGCAACGATGCTGAATTGAAGAAGATTCAGGATGAGAATGTTGAATTGAAGCGTCAGGTCGAATCGTTATCTAAAGAGAATGAAGAAATGAAGAATAAGGTTGCAATGTTTGTCCCTAAAGAAAATAAAGCAAACCCGCAGAGTAAACAGCAAGGCGATCAACCTGTCGCGCTTGGGAATATTGAGATTGGACCGGATGCTGGCGGAGCAAGCGTAAAGGTAAGCTTGAAAAATGTTTCTCCGAAAACTGTTGATGCCATAGAGTTCGTCGTATTACAGTTTGATAATTTCGGAAAACCTTCTAACAGATTTAATGATGAAAGTTACGGAAATGTCACTTCTGTATTGACAGTGCAAGGTACAGCTGCTAATGGTCAAAGTCTAAGCGGTGGATGGACTTTGTTCAACATGGAAAAGAGCCGCAAGGCAAAGGTCGTAGTTAAGCAAGTACATTTTACTGATGGTGCTGTTTGGGAAAATAAATCTTTTGACGATGAGGTTGCACGCGAACGTACGAGCTATTAATGGTTATTCCTTCTTATAGCAAATTGTATGGTTCATAATGTAATAATGTCAAAGAAGAATCGAATAACGGTTAGGACAAGCGCCGGGGAAATCCTGCGAATGCTCCGCAAAAAAAGGTAAACTAACACAGTCAGCTATGGCTAATCGTCTAGGCATAGCTGACTGGTTGTATCCAAAATACGAAAAAGACTTACTTCTTATTCCGTTGGATCTATTTAGAAAAGATCAAGGGCTATAACGACATAGATGATGCGCAAGCAGGAGGAAGAACGCAAGCGGATTGAGGCGGAGAAACAGGCCCGTCTGAATGAACTCCGCCAGTTCTTTGCGGAGATGGATGAAACCATTGAACGCTATAACAGTGCCAAAGCGGATATGGGCGGCATGATGGAAACGCTGCGCAAAGGCGGCATGATGTGGGCGGATTATTTCCGGGTGCTGAATCAGGCGCGGAGCGATCGCGATGCGGGGCGCTATAAGGTGAACAATATGAAATGCCCGCAGGGGACGGATGCCCTACGCAAAGAATTCCTGCAGGTTCTCGATGCCCCTATCCGCTACTGCGATGTCATGAAGATTGGGGCTTTTTGAGCCCCATTTTTTGCTATACAAGTTTCCGGCTTTATGTTATCATTAGGTTAGGATTACTTTGCAATGCCTCTTGATTGTGCGCGTTGTTTTCTGTGTGGAGACGGAACATAGCTGACATTAGGAGGCGGGATTATGAGCAAGACCGTGAAGAAGCTTCCCCCGCAGATGCAGGGGGTGGTGAACCAGATCGAGGCCCTGGAGGCGCGTCTGGATGCCAGTAGGAAATATATGAGTGCCGTGTTTGCGGCGGCTAAGGTGGGAATCTGTCTGTTGGATGCCGGGGGCAATGTGCTGGCGGTCAATGATATGGGCAGGATCATCATGCAGGCGGAAGGCGTGAATGTGCTGGGCCGCCAGTTTGGCGATGCCTTTTGCTGTGAGAACAGTCTGGAACGGGGGTGCGGCCATGGCGCCAATTGCCGTCATTGCCCTGTGCGGCGCAATCTGGAGGCCGCCATTGAGGACGATGATTTTTCCAGTGAATTTACCGTGCAGATGAAGAATGCCCGCAGCGGTGAGCGCATGTGGCTGCGGCTGGGGGTGTCCCAGACGGGCACAGGCGCGGAAAAGCAGCTGATTGTGACCATGGTGGATGAGTCCCTGCGCAAACGCTATGAGCAGGAATTGGAAAAGGCCAAGGTGGCGGCGGAGAAAGCCGACCGCAGCAAGACCCAGTTCCTGTCCACCATGAGCCATGAGATCCGCACCCCCCTCAATGGCATCGTGGGGATGCTGGAGCTGGCAGGGCGGGAGCCCCTCAGTGAGAAGCAGCAGGAGTGCCTGCAGAATGCCAAGCGCAGTGCTGATGACCTCATGCATATCCTCAATGATATCCTGGACTTTGCCAAACTGGAAAACGGCAGGCTGCGTCTGGAACGCATTGGCTTTGACCTGCATGAAACCATGGCCCGGCTGGGGACAATCTATCAGCAGCTGGCCAGTGCCAAGGGATTGAAATTCGTGGTGACGGATTATAGTTCCCTGCCCCGTGTGGTAAGAGGAGATCCTTTGCGGCTGCGGCAGGTGCTGCATAATTTGCTGGCCAATGCCCTGAAATTTACGGAAAGTGGCCGGATTACCCTGGCTGCCTATCAAAGTACCCGCAAGGGACAGCCCACGCTGGAATTCAGCGTGGAGGACACGGGCATCGGCGTGGAAGAACCCATGATCGACAGGATTTTCCGTCCCTTCACCCAGGCGGACAGCAGCACCACCCGGCTGTTTGGCGGCACGGGGCTGGGGCTGATGATTTCCCGGGAGCTGGTGGAGCTCATGGGCGGCACGATCAGCATCGACTCCGAATTGGGACGGGGCACTTGTGTGTCCTTCTGGATGCCGCTGGAGGAGGCGGATACCACTGCGGGGGAACGCCGTATCATCCTGCGTCCCCGCACGGCCGCCAGGAAGACTGGCGCAGATAAGAAGCCCCATGACGATGCCCGCACGGAAAATCTGATGAACTACTGTATGCAGAAAATGCAGATGGATTGATCTTGACAGCCAGGGAGGGATTGCCGTGAGGATACTGATTGCCGAGGATGATCGGCTCAGCTGCACCTTCCTGACCGAGTTCCTGCAGGAATATGGGCAGTGTGATACGGCTGACAATGGGCTGGAGACCATCGATAAATACGTGGAGGCCCTCAAGAACGGCGAGCCTTATGACCTGATGTGCCTGGACATCATGATGCCCAAGGTGGACGGGCTAATGGTGCTGAAGATCATCCGGGAATTGGAAAGCCGCCATCATGTGGCGGCGGAGAAACAGGCCAGGATCATCATGATGACGGCGATTGCCGACATGGACTATGTGGATCAGGCCTTTGAGCTGGGCTGCGACGCCTATGCCTCCAAACCCATCGAAATCGCCCAGGTGCAGGAAGTCATGCAGGATCTGGGACTGATCAGCTGAATGGAATACCGTTGTCTGATGATGATGTCAGGCAGCGGTATTATTTTTTTCCGGTGGCAGGAATTCAAAGGCAAAGGTAGAACTATTCATTTAAAACGCAATATTCGCAAAAAAGACCGGCGTGAATTGAATCTAGGGAGGGACATCTATGTTTTTTATGAAATCAGTGCGGGGCAAGCTGACAGCGTTGTTCGTGGCCGTCAGCGTAGTGGCCACCCTGTCCGTGGGCGGCTATTTCATCTATACCACGATTTCGGACAATGACAAGTTGGTGCAGGATTACCGTAAGGAACTGGCGGATCATTATGACCGGGAACTGCGGCTCCAGACGGAAGGGCTGGTGTCCTCCCTGAACGGCATCTACGCCCGCCAGCAGTCCGGGGAACTCACGGAAGCCCAGGCCAAGAGCATGGCCCTCGATGTTATCCGCGCGGTACGCTATGACGAGGGCAAAGGCTATTTCTTCGCCGATGAGAAGAATTCCGGCATCTGCGTGGCCCATGCAGGCAACCGCAATGCTGAAGGCAAGATGCGCCGCAATGAGAAGGATCCAAATGGCGTGCCCTATATGGAAAACATGTGGAAGGAAGGCCAGAAGGACGGCGGCGGCTTTGTGGATTTCTCCTATCCCAAACCCGGTGAAACCCAGTCCCTGCCCAAGCGCAACTATGTGCTGGAATTCAAGCCCTATGGCTGGATCATCGGTACCGGCTCCTGGATTGACTACATCGATGCGGAAATTGCCAAATACACCAAGGAAAATCAGGAAGCCCTCTACCATAAGATCCTGATGTCTGCCATCATCATCCTGGTGGTATCGGCCATCATGGCTGCAGTGGGCGTCAAGATCGCCCAGAGCTTCGGCGATCCCATCAGCTTCGTGACGGGACGCCTGCGGAAATTCTCCCAGGGGGACTATCGGGCTGAGCCTGTAGATCCTGCCTATGTGGCCCGGGAGGATGAGATCGGTGAGATGGTGGAGATCCTGAAGGTTTTGGGCACGAATATGCGCCAGCTCATGGGTTCCATCCGTGAATCTGCCGAGCAGGTGGCCAGCGATGCCGACCAGCTCAACGATATGACCACTCAGTCGGCTTCGGCCAGCCAGCAGGTGGCCGAATCCATCACCGATGTGGCCACGGCTACCAATAAGCAGCTTTCCGCTGTTGATGATGCTTCTAAGTCCATGAGCGTCCTAATCGAACACATTGGCGGCATGGCCCATAATGCCCGCCGGGCAGCAGTGGAAACCCAGCAGGCAACGGAAAAGGCCCAGAACGGCAACAAGGTGGTCAGCCGTACCGTCAAGGATATGGCCCGCCTCAGCGAAGTGGTGGGCGAATCCGCCCGGGTGGTCAACAATCTGGGCGAGCGTTCCGATACCATCGGCCGCATTACCGATACCATTTCCGGCATTGCCGAACAGACCAACCTGCTGGCGCTGAATGCCGCCATCGAGGCTGCCCGTGCCGGAGACGCCGGCCGCGGCTTTGCTGTCGTAGCAGATGAGATCCGCAAGCTGGCCGCCCAGTCGGAAGAAGCGGCCAGCCAGATCGCCAGCCTGATCGGCCAGATCCAGCAGGAAACCCAGCAGGCAGTCAACAGCATGAACGAAGGCACGGACAACCTGGCTACGGCCAAGGACAGTGTAGAGGAAACCGGCCGGGAGTTCTCCGCCATCGTGGAATTGGTGGAAAAGATTGCCAGCCGTTCCCAGCAGATTGCCGATGCTTCCAAGGAAGCTACTGACAGCGCCGACAGCTGCCAGACGGCCATCCGGGATATCGAAGACATGAGCCGCAGCGTGGTGGCCAACTCCGAAACGGTGTCGGCGGCTACCGAGGAACAGTCCGCGGCTGTCCATGAAATGAGCTCCAATAGTGAGCAGCTGGCCAAGATGGCCGGCCTGCTCCAGGGCGAAGTCCAGAAGTTCAAAGTGGAATAACGGAAATAAAAAAATCGTCGTCTGCCCTTGGGCAGACGGCGATTTTTGCACTTGCTCACTTGTTCATGATGGCATCCACGGATTTGATGCAGGCATTGCGGAAGCCCTGTTCTTCCAAGGCGGTCACGCCGCGGATGGTGGTGCCGGCAGGGCTGCAGACATTGTCCTTGAGCACGCCGGGATGGGTGCCCGTGGAGAGCTGCAATTTGGCCGAACCCAGGACCATCTGGGAGATCAGGCGGTAGGCATCCTCACGCTTGAGGCCGTACTTCACCGCGGCATCCCCGTAGGCTTCGATAAAGAGATCCACAAAGGCGGGGCCGCAGCCCGTCACCGTGCCGCCGATGCCCATAAGATTGCTTGGCAGTTCCTGCACGAGGCCCACGGCGGCAAAGAGTTTCATGACCTGTTCCCGTTCCTCCGGGGACAGGGTATTTTTTTCTTCAAAGAGCAGTACCCCTTCGCCCACCATGGCCGGCGTGTTGGGCATGACGAACTGCAGCGGCGTATTGGTCTTGAGCACCGTCTGATATTTGGCGAAATCCCAGCCCGCCGCGATGGAAATCAGGTTCTTGCCATTGAGGGCCGTGCCCAGCTCAGCCAGTACGCTTTCAATCTGATAGGGCTTGCAGGCCATCACGAGGGTATCGCATTTTTCCGCCAGTTCCGCGATACTGGCCATGGGCGTAAAGCCAATGCGGGCGGCATTCTTCGCCAGCTTTTCCTGATTGGGGGCAAAGGCGAAGACATTTTCCTTGTGGATGGCACCAGCCTCAATAAAGCCGGCGGCCAAAGCCTGGGCCATATTGCCCATACCGATAAAACCGAGATTGTTCATGAAACTCCTCCTTGTAATAAAGATAAATTTTAAGGTCAGTATATACTTGGTTGTTGAATACGTCAAGTTGCATATGAGGTTTACATTGATATGCTAAGGCCCCCGGTGGCTGGTAATATTTTTCCTCCGCTCTCCTTCTTGACATGTATGTGTAAATATTCATCCTTGCAGGAAATAAGCATAATCGGTAGAATATTTGCAGAGGAGTTGTTTGAAAACACAGGTTATCCACAGGTTTATCCCCAAAAGTGTGGATTAGTGGATAGTTTTGTGGATAACTTTGGATTATGTGTGTATTTTGAGGTCTTTATGGATAACCAGAAAAAGGTACTGAAACTGTTTGATTATATCCGCAAGGTGGCTTCCCTGCGGCAGAGCCTGCAGCGCAATATCAAGGATCAGGAGTGGAGTCTGTTCCTGGATGAGCTGCCGGTGGATCCGAAACGCATCCGGGTGCTGCCCCGGATGGAGGGGCAGGAAGAGGTCCTGCTGGAAGTGGACAAGCCGGAATTCCTGCCCTGCCCGGAGCTGCCCTTCGATCTGGTGGGGTGGATACGCACGCCCAATTGGCGGGATTTTGCGGTGGTGGATATCGAGGTGCGGGAGGAACGCCTGCGCCATGATGAGCGGTTAGGGGACGTGACGGAGCGCTTCGTGGATTCCGGTGTGCGCCTGGCGGCATTGGAGAAGTGGAAGCGGCAGCGCACCCTCTGGCGGGCCGGGGAAATGGTCAAGAGCCGCACCCAGGAGCTCTTTATGGAGCTTTATGAGCTTTACGACAGATTGCGCAAGGAGCCGGAACGGCTGGAGCTGGTGGCGGGCAATGGCTTTTTTCTGAGCGGGCTGGATTCGGCCATCAATCACCCCATCATCCTGAAGCGGGTGCACCTGCACTATGACAACAAGGGCAGGATGCAGCTGTTGGAGTCGGAGTATCCCACGGAACTCTATGTGGATATGTTCCAGGATATGCCCGGCGTGGAGCCTGAGGGCGTCCGTGCCTTCGCTGAGGCCCTGGATGTGGGGAATATGGATCCCTGGGCGGATAATATGGGGGCCTTTCTGGCCAATACGGCAACGGCCCTGACACCCAATTGCCGTTATGCGGCCAACCGCTTTGATGTGCTGCCCACGGATTGGTATCTGACCTATGACCGGCCGGTGCTGTTCCTGCGGAAGGTACGGCCGGGGACGGAGCAGTCCATTGCCGCCATGATGGCCCGCATCGAGCGGGAAGGGGATGTGCCGGAATCCCTGCTGCGGATTGTCGATGCAGAGGCAGCAAAGGAGCAGGCTGAGCCCCTGACTGTGGATCTGGCGGATATCCGGGGGGAGGCAGCGGATATCCTGCTGACCAAGGCGGCCAACGCCGAGCAGCTGGGCATTGCCCGGAAGATTGCCGCCTCCCCGGCAGTGGTGGTACAGGGCCCGCCGGGGACGGGCAAGACGCATACCATTGCGAACCTCCTGGGGCATTTCCTGGCCCAGGGGCAGCATGTGCTGGTCACCAGTGCCACCAACAAGGCCCTGTCTGTGCTGAAGGAAAAACTTCCCGCGGGCATTCAGGATCTCTGCGTGTCCCTGATCGACGGGAGCAAGGGGGATATGGAACGGTCGGTCAAGGGCATCTGCGAGCGGCTGGCCCACAGCAATGAGGAAGAGCTCGCTGGGCGGGCGAAGGAACTGCAGCAGGAACGTCAGCAGCTTTTGCAGGCCCTGGCGGAAAAACGTCAGGTGCTGGCGGATATGCAGCGCTATGAGGCCAAGCGGGATTATTTCGTGCTGGGGGGCAAGGCCTGGTCCCTTTCCCGCATGGCGGCCTTTATCCATGACCATGCAGATCTGGCCGGTGTGGTGCCCGGACCGGTGGCGGAGGGGACTTTGCCGCTGACACAGGCGGAACTGGCGGAACTCTATCAGAGCAATGGCCTGCTGGACGCAGAAGCCCTGCAGGAGATTGCAGCAGACCTGCCTGTGCGCGGGCAGCTGCTGCAGCCGGAAGAGGCCGGAAAACTTCTGGAACTTTCGGCGGCGGAAGCCAGCCGGCGGGCGGAACTGTTGGCGGGACTATCGGAGGTGACGGTGGACGAAGCCGGCTGCCTCTGGAAAAAAGGACAGCAGGTGGCGCAGGAACTTTCCCTCCAGCGGCTGCAGGAAGCGGATGCCCTTTATGGGCAGATCGACTTTGACCGGCTGGAGAAAAAATGGGCCCAGGAGGCCATCCTGGCCGGCAAACTGGGGGGCGCCCATCTGGAAATGTGGCAGATGCTGGGGGCGGCCATTGAGCGGGTGCAGCAGATCAAACAGCATAATATGACGCAGTTCTTTGGCCTTGACTTCCAATATAAGGGACAGCAGGAACCTAATCAGGAAATGATCCAGGCTCTGGCGGAGATGGCGGCGGCCTTTGATGCCCATGGAAAGCTTACCTGGTGGGACCGCCTGTTCCATCGTGAATGGCAGGCATTGCAGCAGGCTTTTGCCATTGATGGGCACGCTATTTCCAGCCGTCGGGAGTGTCAGCTGGCCATGCAGTATGCCTCCCTGCATCAGGCGCGCCGGGAAGCGGCCGTGAAGTGGCAGCAGCTGTTGGAGCCCTATGGCATGGTAACTTATGAGGAACTGCAGGCACAGGGGGATGATACGGATGATCTTCTGAGCGCCCGCTGGCGGGAGGTGGAAGTCTACCTCCATTGGCAGGAGAATATCTGGGGTGAGCTGCGGCTGCTCTGGCGTCAGGCCGGTGTCAAGCTGGATCTCACTTATTCCCGGAATCACTACGCCACCCCCCATGGAGAGATGAAGGCGCAGCTTAACTGGCTCAAACAGGACTTCCCCCGCTGGCAGAAGCTCTTGCTGATGCAGGCAGCCCGGCAGGAGTCTGCCGACAGCCTGCGGGAAACAAAGGCGGCTCTCGAGGCGGCTGATGGCCAGCTGGCCCGTCAGTTCCGGAGTGCGTTGGCCAATGGCGACAGTGAGGCTTATGCCGCCGCCTATGAGAAGCTGGCCCGCTATGAAAAACTCCTGCCGGTTTATGACCGGAGGCAGGAGCTCTTAGCAAAATTGGCGGAACTGGCACCTCAGTGGGCGGCCAGAATTGAGCGACAGGAAGGCACGGATGGGGCGCGCCAGCTGCCCCTGCAGATCGAGGATGCCTGGCTCTATGCCCAGTTCAGCCAGGAGCTGGCCCAGCTGTCACAGGATGATCCTCAGGAACTGGAGGGGGAGATCAAGGAACTGTCCCTGCGGTTGACGGAGGTTACCACGAATTTGGCGGAAACCTCTGCCTGGCAGCATTTGCTGGAAAATGTGTCCGGCACTGGCCTGCAGGCCAGCCTGGTGGGCTGGAGCAAGGCCGTGCAGAAGCTGGGCAAGGGCAAGGGCCGTTATGCGGCCCGTCATATCAAGGAAGCCAAGGCCTGCATGCTGGAGGCCCAGGGAGCTGTACCGGCCTGGATCATGCCCCTTTCCCGGGTATGGCAGAATGTGAGCCCGGACAGTCCGAAATTTGACATCATCCTGATCGATGAGGCCAGCCAGGCCGATATCACGGCGCTGCCCCTGCTCTATCTGGGGCGGAGGGTCATCATCGTCGGCGATGACAAGCAGGTGAGCCCTGCCGCCGTAGGTGTTACGGCAGCAGAGATCACCCATCTGCAAAGCACCACCATCGAGGGCGTCATCCAGCATGCCTCCCTCTATACCATGGATACTTCCCTTTACGATATCGCTCAGATGAATTTTGCCGCCCGAATGCTCACAGAGCATTTCCGCTGCGTGCCGGAGATCATCGGCTTTTCCAACCAGCTGGCCTATGATGGCCGCATCCGTCCCTTGCGGGAGTCGGGCCGCAGCCTGCAGCCCTGGGTACAGGTGAAGGTCAGCGGTATCCGGGAACCGGGGAAAAAGCAGAATCTGATGGAGGCCGAATACATCGTGGCCACCCTGCAGGCCTGCCTGGAGGAGCCAGCTTACAAAGGAAAACGTTTTGGTGCCATTTCCCTGCTGGGAGAGGATCAGTCGAAGCTCATTCGGGAACTGGCCGCCAAGGAAATCGGCATCACCTCTTTGGAGGCCTGCGATTTCCTCTGCGGCAGTCCGGCGGATTTCCAGGGGGACGAGCGGGATGTGGTGTTCCTGTCCCTGGTAGACAGCCGCGACAGCCTCGAAGCCGGCAAACAGATGCGGCTGGTAGGGGAAGGCCATGCCGGCGATACGGCCAAACGCTATAATGTAGCCGTCAGCCGGGCCCGGGATCAGCTCTGGATCTTCCATTCCATGGAGCGGGATGACCTGAAAGAGGGGGATCTGCGCCGGAATCTGCTGGAATACGATGGCAGTTCCCAGATGAATCCCGAGGGGGAGGATAAGCAGCCCACCTCTTTGGAACTTACGGTTACCCGCAGCCTGCAGGAAAAAGGTTATGAGGTACACCAGAATATGGCCGTGGGCAGCCTGACTGTGCCCGTGGTGGCACAATATGGGGATAAGCGGGTGATCATTGCCTGTGATGGTGAGCATTGGGTGGACAGCATCAAGGAGGCAGCCAGCCTCCGTTACAATCAGGCGGTATTGGAACGCTTGGGCTGGACCTTCCTGCGGGTGCGGGGCAGCCAGTGGTACCTGAACCCCGAGGCCTCCCTGCAGAAGCTGGAAGCCCAGCTCAAGGATTGCGGCATTATGCCGGGCAAACCGGCAGGGCAGGAAGCTCAGTCGGCTGCCAGAGAGGAACTTACCGTCTATATACGACAGCGGGCCGAACAGCTGGTAAGCAAGTGGCATCAAGGACCTGGTGAGGGTTAAAACATCTTTTTTAAAAAAACTTAAAAAAAATATAAAAAAGGTGTTGACAGATGATATGGATATGCGTATAATAGTTTTTGTCAGTCAGCGAGACACAGAAAAACTTCTGAATCGCTCCTGAGAAAAGCAAATGCGGAAATAGCTCAGTTGGTAGAGCACCACCTTGCCAAGGTGGGGGTCGCGAGTTCGAGTCTCGTTTTCCGCTCCATAATGCGGAAATAGCTCAGTTGGTAGAGCACCACCTTGCCAAGGTGGGGGTCGCGAGTTCGAGTCTCGTTTTCCGCTCCATATTGTTTGCAAGTTTTGAGTAAAATTTGGGCCTATAGCTCAGTTGGTTAGAGCAACCGGCTCATAACCGGTCGGTCCTTGGTTCGAGTCCAAGTGGGCCCACCATTTACAAAGAACTTCAATATACATGACTCAGTAGCTCAGTTGGATTAGAGTATTTGACTACGAATCAAAGGGTCGGGGGTTCGAGTCCCTCCTGGGTCACCATTTTATGGGTAGGTGGCCGAGTGGTTAAAGGCAACAGACTGTAAATCTGTCATCTTCGGATTACGATGGTTCGAATCCATCCCTGCCCACCACTTGAAAGGCACAGCGTCGCGAAAGCGGCGCTTTTTCTTTTATCTGTTGAAAACGAAAGACTTGCGCTTCGTTTGACGAAAACTCACGAAGTTTGCTAAAATAAAGAGTATGTATACCGATGAAGTGGATGGAAATGCTAGTGAGGTGGTTTTATTGCGGAAGCAGATGTTCTTGTTAGTGTTATTTACTTTGGTATGTATGTGTTTTATGGCTGCCCCGGCGGCAGCATCCATATTGGTGAAGGAAGGTTCCAGCGGTGAGGCGGTACGCCATGTCCAGGAACTTCTGATCGAACAGGGCTTTCTCGAAGGCGAAGCCGACGGGGACTGCGGCCCCCTGACCGTGGCCGCCATCGAGAAATTTCAGGAATTCCGGGGCCTGACCGTGGATGGTGTCTGCGGTGACGGTACCTATTACTACCTTTCCGGCGGCGAGACTTATGAGAGCGCTGAAGAACCGGCAGCAGAGGCTGAGACGGAGGAGCGTGATGGAGGCGTTGTCTCTGGTGGCCGGGCTATATATGTATCAGCTACCGGCTATAGTGCCTACGATCCCGGCAATGGCAGCCGCACCGCCAGCGGCACATTGGTGCGCAGGGGCGTCATTGCCGTAGATCCCGCTGTGATCCCGCTGGGGACAAAGGTGTTCATTCCGGGCTATGGCCAGGCCGTGGCGGAAGATGTCGGCGGTGATATCAAAGGACATCGCATCGATGTGGCCTTTGACACCCATGAGGAAGCCCTGCAGTTCGGGCGGCGCGATTTAGAGATCATCATAATTGAATAGAATTTTACGTTGTTCCTCGGAAGCAAGGTTATCCTGCATCCGGGGGATATTTTTTTGCCTGCGTGCTGAATGGATGCTTTTGAAGTTGTTGTTTATTTGTGCAATGTATACATACATACATTACAAAATGTGTACTTTTTGCTCGAAGCGACTTGTCAGTGTATACTCTCTATGCTATAATGGTATATGAGATATGAAAGATTTGTTTTAATTTATCGGTCAATTGACACAATAGGAGGGGTAAGAATGAGATTTGCAAGCTTGAAGAAAGCCCTGGTGGCAGGGCTGGCAGTTGTGGCGCTGGCGGCGGTGTTTACCGGCTGCGGTGGGGACAATGCCGCCGAGAAGAAGTTTCTGAACATCGGTACCGGTGGTACGGCAGGTACATATTACCCCATCGGCGGTGCCATGGCGGAAATCCTCAATAAGGATATCCCGGGCATGAATGCCAGTGCTCAGAGCACCGGGGCATCGGTGGCCAATATTAATATGCTGAAGGATGGTTCTGTGGACTTGGCTATCGTTCAGAATGATATCACCTATTATGCCGTGAACGGCACGGAAATGTTCAAGGATAAGAAAGTGGATGGCCTCAAGGGTATTGCCACCCTCTATCCGGAAACCTGTCAGGCCGTAACCTTGGACAGCAGCGGCATCAAATCCATTGCTGACCTCAAGGGCAAGAAGGTCGCTGTAGGGGCCATGGGTTCCGGCGTGGAAGCCAATGCCCGTCAGATCATGGAAGCTTATGGCATTACCTATAATGACATCCAGGTACAGTACCTGTCCTTTGCGGAAGCAGCCAGCGCCCTTAAAGATGGCAACATCGACGCGGCTTTCCTGACGGCCGGTTATCCGACCTCTGCCGTACAGGATATCGCTTCCCAGCACAAAGTCCGCCTGCTGCCGGTAGATGCCGACAAGGCTGATGCGCTGATCGCGAAATATCCGTTCTACACCAAGACCAAGATTCCGGCTGGCACCTATGCAGGCTTCGATGAAGATGTGCCGGCAGTATCCGTGATGGCTATGCTGGTAGCCAATGACAAGGTGGATGACAAGCTGGGTTATGAGATCACCAAGGCGCTGTTCAAGAACCTGGATCGTCTCCATGCCGCTCATTCTGCTGCCAAGGCTATCCTGAAGGAGAAAGCGCTCGAAGGTATGTCCTTGCCTGTCAATGCAGGGGCTGAGAAGTTCTTCAAAGAGTAAACAGTGTTAGTTGGGGGCTGTTGCACGGCGTGTGACAGCCCTTTTTTGAAAGGTGATATTCTTGCAAAAAGAGTTTTTGCTATGTGGATTAGGACTGATTCTGGCCTTGTGGCAGATACTTACCCTGCCATGTGTCGTCATGTGGGCTGGAGGCCAGCGCCTTTACTTAGGCGAGGCGGCAGCAGGTTTTCCCCTGTCCCTGCGCTTCATCCATTCGGTGCAGAAGACGCCGGTGGAGGAATTTCTGGCCGTGGACGAGGAGCGGCAGCATTTCGTGCTCAAGGCCACGAAATACCAGTCCTTCGGCGTAGGTTTGCCCTTTGATGAGACGGAGGGCGAGTTCGTGCAGGAGGGGGATCATTTCTGGCTGCGGGGGCAGAACCGCAGCTATCCCCGGCTGGATTTCCGCGTCGGTGTAGGCACGGAGCTCAGCATGAAGCTGGGGGGACGGAGCTTTCCCCTGTATAAGGAATATGAACCAGGAACTTTGGTATCGGTGGAGCTGATGCCTTTATGGAAAGGATTGGTTATGAATGAATGAACATGATGCGAAACGGGCAGAGGCCGTGCTGAAGGAGTTTGACAAAGAGTCAGACACCATGGAATATACGGGGGTTATGGCAAAGATCGTAGCCTTCATCGCCATCGCCTTTTCTGTGTTCCAGCTCTATACGGCCACCTTCGGAGTGCTGGATGCCCAGCTGCAGCGCGGCATCCATTTGGGCTTTGGCCTGGCGCTGGTGTATCTGCTCTATCCCACGCGGAAAAGCTGGTCCCGGCATAAACTCCATCCGCTGGATCTGGTGCTGGCCATCCTGGGGGCGGCAGCACCGGGTTATATCGTCTATGAATACCAGCATCTGGTCATGCGGGCCGGCGTGGTCTCGGATATGGACCTCATCATTGGCCTTACCGGCATTTTGCTGGTGATTGAAGCGGCCCGCCGCGTGGTGGGCGTGCCCATGGTCTGCGTGGTGCTGGCCTTCCTGGCCTATGCCTTTGCGGGGCCGTATATGCCGGGGGTTTTAGCGCACAGAGGATTGACGCTTTCCCAGCTGGTCGGCCATCTCTTCTACACGACAGAAGGTGTCTTCGGCATTCCTTTGGGGGTATCCTCCACCTTCATCTTCCTGTTTATCCTGTTCGGTGCTTATCTTGAGTCCACGGGGCTGGGGAAATTCTTCATCGATCTGGCCAACTCCATTGCCGGCTGGGCCAGCGGCGGCCCGGCAAAAGTGGCGGTTCTGTCCTCGGGGCTCATGGGCACGGTGTCCGGCAGCTCGGTGGCCAACGTGGTGGGGACAGGGTCCCTTACCATTCCCATGATGAAGAAACTGGGCTATCATAAGAACTTTGCCGGGGCCGTGGAGGCAGCAGCTTCCACCGGCGGACAGCTGATGCCGCCGGTCATGGGCGCCGCAGCCTTCCTGATGGCGGAGTTCGTGGGGGTTCCCTATATCGATATCGTCAAGGCGGCTGTAGTACCTGCCCTGCTCTACTTTGCCGGTGTATGGCTGGGGGTGCATTTCGAAGCCAAGCGGGGCAAGCTCAAAGGCCTGCCCAAGGATCAGTTGCCCCATTTCTTCACCCTGCTGAAGGAGCGCGGGCATCTGGCTCTGCCGCTGGTCATCATCGTCTATCTGCTGGTTTCCGGTTATACCCCAATGCGGGCGGCGCTGGTGGCCATCGTGCTGGCCATCCTTTGCTCGGCCCTCAGGAAATCCACCCGCATGCAGCCCATTGAGATCGTGCGGGGGCTGGAAAAGGGTGCGAAGAATGTCCTGGGCGTGCTGGTGGCCTGTGCGGCGGCCGGTATCATTATCGGCGTAGTGACGAAAACAGGCGTGGGGCTGAAGCTGGCTTCCGGCCTGCTGACCTTGTCCGGCGGACTGCTGCTGCCCACCATGTTCTTCACGATGATCACGGCCATCCTGCTGGGTATGGGCGTGCCCACAACGGCCAACTACGTCATCACCTCCACCATTGCGGCACCGGCCCTGGTGCAGATGGGTGTGCCAGTGCTGGCGGCTCATATGTTCGTATTCTATTTCGGCATCATCGCCGACGTCACCCCGCCGGTGGCTTTGGCGGCTTATGCGGGTTCCGGCATCAGTGGCGGCAACGCATTGAAGACTGGTGTCAATGCTTCGAAGCTGGCCATTGCGGCTTTCATCATTCCCTATATCTTCGTGATGTCACCGGTGCTGTTGATGATGAGCGGCACAGTGCCGGAACTGCTGCTTTCCACGATCACGGCTTTGGGCGGCATGGTGGCCATCAGCTCGGCGCTGATCGGCTATCTGGCTGTTGACTGCCGGACGGTGGAACGGCTGATCCTCGTGGTGGCTGGCCTGCTGATGATCCAGCCGGGATTGGCAACAGATGCCATTGGTCTGGTGCTCTTTGGCCTGATTCTGGCCGGGCAGCTGAAGCGTCGCCCCAAAGAGGCTTGATGTGTATATTTAAGGACTGTGAGTGTTCACAGTCCTTTTCTTTATGGCGGAATGCCGTTATAATATTATGGTAAAGGAGACTGTTTTTTGGGGGGAGCCTATGAACCGTGCGATTTCTTTTCTGGCAGAGATCCTGCTGCCCATGGCCATGCGCATATCGGAGATCCGCTATCTGCAGGCCATGCGGGAGGCTTTTGCCATTTTGCTGCCCTTTATCCTGGTAGCATCGTTCTTCGGCATTGCCCAGTGGGTGGTGCTGGATCCCTGGGGGACGGTGATGGGAGATAACGGGCTGAATCTGGGACAGGCCATTACCGGGCTCAATCCCGCTGACGAAGCCTATAAGAAATGTGATTTTGTTCGGTCCCTGCTGATGATCCAGGGCCTTTGCGACAGCGTGGTCAACGTCGGCTTTGGCCTGATGTCCCTGCTGCTGGTGGCGTCCCTGGGATACCGGCTGGGGGTTATCTGGCAGGGAGATCCCTTTATCACCGCCTTGACGGCGCTGGGGGCTTTCATCATCGTTACGCCCCAGGCCGTTGGCGGCACGGCGGGGCTGGACCTGCAATATCTGGGCAACCGGGCGGTGCTGACGGCTCTTTTGGTGGCGACAGGTGCGGCCTGGCTTTTTATCCGGCTGGCGAAAAACGGAAATCTCCGCATCGACATGCCTGCTTCCGTGCCCCAGACGGTAGCAAAATCCTTTGCCTGCCTGCTGCCCATGCTCATCACCTTTTGGTGCTTTGCTCTCTTCGCCCTGTTCCTGGCGCAGATGGATTTCCTGGGCACCACTTCCCTGAACGAACTGATCTACGCGTTGATCCAGGCACCGCTCATGGGCTTTTCCCAGGGGCTGGGCTTTGCCCTGCTCTTCCAGGGTATGACCTGGCTGCTCTGGTGGCTGGGAATCCACGGCCATAATGTGACCTCCGTGATCCAGAATATGGTGTATGTGCCGGCCCAGCTGGCCAATCAGTCGGGGGATGGAGCCTATATCATCTCCAATGGCTTCTTTGAAGCGGGGCTCCTGCATGTGCTGGCCCTGCTGCTGGCAGTGCTGATCTTTTCCCGGAAGGAGAGCTGGCGGGCGGTGGCCAAGGTGGGCTTTCCGGCGCTGTTCTTCAACATTCAGGAGCCCCTTTATTTCGGCCTGCCCATCGTCCTCAATCCCCTGCTGCTGATCCCCTATGTGCTGGCTCCCATGGTGAACACGGTGATTGGCTGGCTGGCTCTGTCCTTGGAGCTGGTGCCCATCTTCAAGTATCTGGTGCCCTGGACCATGCCGCCTGTCTTCGGCGGCATCATCGGCACGGGCTCCCTGTCCGGCGGTGTTTTGCAGCTGGTATGGCTGTTGGTGGATATTTTGATTTACGCGCCCTTTGTGGTAGTGGCGAACCGGACGAAAGATGATTAAATATACAGGAAAGGGACTGTGTGCATACACAGTCCCTTTTTGCAGTCCGTTAGTCCTGCGGCTGCAAGGCTTTCCACAGCACTTGCGAGCTCAGGGCACTTACGGAGTGCCGTTCAAACGCTTCTTGCATTTGCTGCCCCAGACCAATCGTGTCTGAGAGCGTTGCATCTGTGGCTTGCTTCAGCAGGAATATATCTTCCTCCAAAGCCGAAAAACTAATGCCTGGTTCCAAAACGTCCGAACCCCCTATACAGTTGTTTGGTTGTACAACCATGTATAATTATACTAAATGGAAAGGACATTTGGCAATGAGGGAGAGGCAAAATATTTTTATGGAAAATATCGCGCAAAGGCGTTATAATATCTTCATTATGCTTATTCGTGAATAGAAAGAGAGGCTTTTATGATAACGAAGGAACTGATCACCCGCATCAACGAACTGTCCCGCAAGCAGCGTTCTACGGGGCTGACGGAGGAAGAGAAGAAAGAGCAGAAGAATCTGCGGGAAATATATTTAGAGGGCATCCGCGGCCAGATGCGGCAGATGCTGGATAATATCGAAATTGTCGATGATCCCAGGGCGGCTGCAGGCATGCAGGCACCGCTTTCCAAAGAGCCCCGCATCACCCACATCAACGAGGTGGCCATCAACCTGCGCCCTTATGTGAATTGATATAAATTTACACAACGTGAAAAGGGACTGCCACCCATGGATAGCAATCCCTTTTCAAAGAAGGGGTCCAAACTGCCGCTGCTTTAAATGCCCAAAACCTGCGACTAGCAGGTGGGTGCCCTAAGTCTGGCTTCCGCATGACGCCGAGGCGAACTTCCACCAGAATCAAATCAGGCTCCCTGTAAAAAATGTAGGTTGGACATTCCAAAAGCCCGCGCACACCCCAGGCTGATCCTTCTTTGTAAGTATAGTAGCACAAAAAAAATACAAGTGCAAGACTTGACAAATACAAACTTTTGAAAATATTTATTTAATTTGCTCATATCCGCAAAATAATTGTCATTACGGGCTAAATCATATATAATTAGGTGTAGAGAACGTTGTTTTAAAGGAGAAACGATCATGGAAAATAAATTCAGCGTGGCCATCAGTTTCGGCCATGATTTAGGTTGGATCGATTATGATGGGGACAGCAGATCTGCTGTAGTCAATATCAAGAATGATGAGGCCAAGAGCCTGACGGAAAAATATCTGGCGGAAAAACACAGCATCAAGGTGCCCCATGAAACCCTCATGGACTTCACCGCCGAGGAAGTAGAGCCCCTGGCCGATGTCAAGAGCTTCAAACTGGCCCTGACGAGACTGTGGAATGCCACGAAGGTGCATGTGGATTGGAGCCGTCCGGTGGACTATGTAAAGCAGCATCCCAGCTACTGAGATACAGCCCCTGCGGGGGCTGCTTTTGTTATGTGGAGGTAAAGGCGATGAGAATACATAAGATAATATTGGGGCTGGTGACGCTGCTGTGTCTGGCTTTTGCCCAATTGGCCCAGGCCGTGCCCCAGGATGATTTCCATGCGAAATACAGGCTGGTGCAGGTGATTGTCCTGTCCCGTCACAATATCCGCGCCCCCTTTTTCGGGCCGGAATCCTCATTGAACGAGGTTACGGATCATGCCTGGCATGATTTTGGCGTGGCCGCCGGGGAGCTTACCCCCAGAGGGGCGCAGATGGAAGAATATATGGGACGTTATTTCCGGCAGTATCTGGAACAGGAAGGCCTGTTTTCGCCGGAATACTTGCCGGAAAGCCGGGATATCCGCTTTACGGCCAATGGTTTCCAACGCACCATTGCCACCGCCCAGAATTTTGCCAAGGGATTTTTCCCTGGGGTAGAGGCGAAAGTGGACTACCGGGGCAATGTGGGGGATGCAGATCCCACCTTCCTGCCGGGAACAGAGGGGCATAAGGAGGCCTTTGCGGCAGACAATTTGGCAGCCGTAGAGGCATTGGGGGGCAGCCGCAAGCTGCTGCAGGATATCACGCCGGGGATCGGGATTGCGGCCAAGGTGCTGGACCGGCCGGTTGTAGATACCACCGATGTCACGGTGTCGGTGGATGACCGCCTGCATATCAGCAAGAGCTTCCGCCCCCTAATGAAGGCCTGTGATGCGCTGACCTTGCAGTATTATGAGCTGGGGCCGGATCAGGCAGCCTTTGGCCATCAGCTGAGCTTCAAGGAGTGGCAGGAAATCGCCGCGGTAAAGGATTGGGGCATCCATCTCTACCGCCATGTGCCGGCTCTCTCCCGGGCCCTTTCCCGTCCCCTGCTCTCCGTGATACAGGAGGAACTTAACACCCGTCAGCGTAAGTTCACCTTTCTCTGCGGCCACGATACCAATATTGCCTCCGTCATGGGGGCCATGGAGGTAAAGGACACGCCCTTGCCGGAAACCATCGAGCAGGAAGCACCCATCGGCTGCAAGATCGTGGTGGAGGAGTGGGAGGACAAGACTGGGGAAAGCTTTATCAATCTGAAACTGGTCTATCCCAAGAGCGACCAGCTGGCCAAGGCAGAACCCCTGACCGCTGTCAATCCCCCGGAGGCAGTGCCATTGCATCTGCAGAATATCCATGCCAATGAAGACGGCCTGATCACCATGCAGGACTTCCAGCAGCGCCTCACGGACGCCATTGTCAGCGATGCGGAACTCCTGGGAATTCATTACTGAGATGTTATCAAAAAACAAGAAGATTTGAGGAGAGTCCATGGATAAGATGTTGAAGCGGAGGCTGATGGCGGCTGTCGTTCTGGTATTCCTGCTGGCAGTGCTGGGGGGCGGACTTTTTGCTTCCCGCCTGTTCCCCCAGGTGCCTGCGGCCGTAGAGAAGACAAAGGAAGCGCTGACAGGGCAGGAGACAAAGCGCCCGCTGACCATTGATGAACAGGTGGAGGAGATTGTTTCCTCCATGTCCACCACAGAAAAAATCGGCCAATTGATGGTGATTGGCGTGCAGGGAACTGAGGCCAATGAAGATGCCCTGTATGTGCTGCATCAGTTCCATTATGGCGGCATCATTCTCTTTGACCGCAATCTTGAGAGCAAGGCCCAGACCAAGGCGCTGGTGCAGGATCTGCAGGCCGGAGCTGATGAGAAGCTGCCGCTCTTTGTGGGCATAGACGAAGAAGGCGGCCGGGTGGTGCGCGGCAAGGATTTCATCACCCCACCCCCCTCCCAGGAAGCCGTGGGAAAACAAGGCGAGCCACAGCAGGCGCAGAAGCTGGCCAAATCCACGGCAGCCGAGCTGAAGGAAATGGGCATCAATGTGAATTTTGCCCCTGTGGCGGATGTGGGAGCGGCTGACGGCCGTTCCTACAGCAAGGAGCCTTATGAAACTCTGAAATTTGTGCAGGCGGCAGGCGAGGGGTATAAAGAGAGCGGCATGGTCTATGCCCTGAAACATTTCCCCGGGATCGGCCGCGGGCTGGTGGATTCCCATAAGGAAATCTCCTCCATTGAGGCTGGGGAAAGCGAACTGCGCAAGGTGGATCTGGTGCCTTTCCGGGAGATGATCAATGATACCGGCAAAGGTAAGGATCTTGACTATATGGTGATGGTGGGACATCTGAACTATCCTGCCTTTGACAAGGACAATCCCGCTAGTCTGTCCAGGAAAATCATCACGGATCTGCTGCGGCAGGAGATGGGCTATCAGGGCCTTGTCATTACCGATGATCTGGAAATGGGCGCCATTGCCAATCATCGCTCCTTCCGTCAGGTGGGCGTGGAGGCCATCCTTGCCGGCTGTGATATCGTGCTGGTCTGCCATGAATACCAGCACGCCGAAGACGTCTATATGGGCATCTATGAAGCAGTGCAAAACGGGAAGATCAGCGAGATGCGCCTGAACGAATCGGTACGCCGGGTAGTGAAAGCCAAGCTCCTGCACGGTTTGCGCCCGGCTGATCATTGAAAACTGCCGGAAATGTGACAAGACAAAATCATATCGCATAGAATGAAAAAGGGACGACCAGCGCAGAAATAACTGCCTGATCGTCCCTTTTTATTCGCAAGAAAAAGCCCGCGCAAACGCGCGAGCCCTTGATTTCACTGGCAGAGAGGGTGGGATTCGAACCCACGGTGGCTATTAACCACACTTGATTTCGAGTCAAGCACCTTCGACCACTCGGACACCTCTCCATATGTTCATAACTGAACAACAAATATTATAACATAATAATCATATGAGTGTAAAGGTCAAGTTTTATTCCAGCCAGAAATATGGTATAGTAAGAAGGTAGCGATTTCATTTCTGAACATATGGAAAGAAGGCAGATTATGAGTATCCGTATCGGTATTTTAGGTTATGGCAATCTGGGTCGGGGCGTGGAGTGCGCGGTGAAGGCCAATGATGATTTGGAACTGGTGGCGGTGTTTACCCGCCGCGATCCGGCGCTTTTGACCATCAAGACTCCGGGTGTGCCGGTGGTGAATGTCAGTGATGTGGAAGAGTGGGAAGACAAGATCGATGTCATGATCCTCTGCGGCGGCAGTGCCACAGATCTGCCGGTACAGACGCCTCATTATGCCAAGCTCTTCAATGTAGTGGATAGCTTTGACACCCATGCGCGGATTCCGGAGCATTTTGCCAATGTGGATAAGGCTGCCAAGGAAAATGGTCATGTGGGCATCATTTCCGTGGGCTGGGACCCGGGACTGTTCTCTTTGGCCCGTGTCTACAGCAATGCCATCCTGCCCCAGGGCAAGGATTATACCTTCTGGGGCCGTGGTGTTTCCCAGGGTCATTCCGATGCCATCCGCCGCGTTGAGGGCGTAGCGGATGCCCGTCAGTATACGGTGCCGGTGGAAAAGGCGCTGGCTGCTGTGCGTGCCGGTGAGAATCCGGAGCTTACGACGCGGGAGAAGCATACCCGCGAGTGCTATGTGGTGCTGGAGGAAGGCGCCGATGCGGCCAAGGTTGAGCAGGAAATCAAGACCATGCCCAACTATTTCGATGAATACGATACGACAGTGCATTTCATCAGCCAGGAAGAGCTGGATCGTGACCACAAGGGCCTGCCCCATGGTGGTTCGGTGATCCGCAGCGGCGTTACGGGGCATGATGGTGAGCACAAGCATGTGATTGAGTTCAAGCTCGACCTGGATTCCAATCCGGAGTTCACCACCAGCGTGCTGGTGTGCTATGCGCGGGCGGCTTATCGTCTGGCCAAAGAGGGCGTGACGGGCTGCAAGACGGTACTGGATATTGCGCCGAGCTATCTGTCGGCTAAGTCCGGTGAGGAACTGCGGGCACATTTGCTTTAATAGTATGCACGATTGGGTTCGTGGCGCAAGGCGGCGTGGTCAGCCTGTTGTCCACGCTGTATTTTGACTTTAGGCTAAAAAGGCTTTATTTGCTTTTTGCAATGGGAAACTCTAAACTCGCTTCGCTCAGACAGCAGATTTTCCCATTGCCGCAAATAAAGCCTTTTCTTGATGCTAAAAGTCAAACGTTCCGCTTAGGATAGCAGGCTGGCCGCGCCTGACGGCATTGGCTGGGGAAGAAGGCATAGCGAAGCGTGCAATCCCCTGCCTCCCGCCGCCAGGACGTATGAACAACAAAATATCGATGTAAACCACCACGGAAATAAGCTATAATATGGATAGAAACAAAACGGGGGAGGGGATTTTATGGCTGTGAAGGCTCCGGCGGCACCGACACCGCCTACGCCGCCATCTGTGCCGGGGGTGAAGCTGGAAAATGGCGGCACGGCGCAGGAAACGAATGTACCCCATGACAAACAGCAGACCCATGATGAGCGGGTGGAGGATCAGGCGCGTCAGTCTGTGGCCCGGGGGGATGGGGCATTGTCCAAGACGACGCAGTCCAAACCGGAAAAGGCGGCGAAGCCGCAGAAAAGCGTGGATGCCAGCGGCGGGGCGTCTCAGGAAAACCAGCAGCCGCAGAGGGTAGTGGTTCCTGCTCAGAATGGGCTGAATCAGGAAAATCCCCGGCAGGAGGCTTTGGCTGATGCCAAGGCGCAGACACAGAAGGAAACGCAAACCCAGATGGCGCAGGACAACAGCTGGGGGCAGTTCGCTTCCCATGGTGCGGTATTCTGGGGGGCAGTGCTGATCCTTATGGCCCTGGTGGTTTGGTTTGGTATCCGCAAGGTACTGATGCGCAAACAGGGACGGAAAAGTTCCCTGAGTATGGCCGATATTGATGGCGCCGCAGTTCCTGCGGCCGTGCCGGGAAAAGGTGCAGGCAGAGCGGCACGCAGCCGGGAGCAGGTGGAGACTTTTGCGGAACTTCGTGGCCTGACGCCGGATGAGGTGTTGGAAAAACTTGCTCATGATGAAGAGAAAGCCTTGCGGGCGGAAATGAGGCAGGCACGGGAAGAGGCCAGAGCGAGATTGGAAAAGGCAGGTCGTATCCCGGTGAATCCGTCGCCGCCTCCCCATGCGGCACGACAATACCGGGAGCAGGTAACAGCAGAGCTGCCGCCGGAAAAGGCAAAAACGCTGAAGCCGCTGCCCAAGCGCAAGCAGTCGCAGGATGAGGAGCAGCGATTTGAGGTAAGGATCTGATTTTGTAACGGATATTACAGAGCAGGGCTGCTTTATCTGCTAAACTTGACTTGTGTGTTATATGAAGCATGTGTTTATTTTGGGAGGGCTTTTTATGAAAGGCTATGTGGATAAAGCGCTTTGTGTGGCCTGCGGCATGTGTGTGGGCAGCTGTCCGGAGGGATTCCGTCTGGGGGGGGATGGTCTGGCGGAAGGTTATCAGGAACTGCCGGCGGAGTCTGTAGAGGATGCGCAGCAGGCGGCAGGTGATTGCCCTGTGGGAGCAATTACCATAATTTCTCAATAATTATACACAGAAGTTTGTTTGCAAAAGACAAAGTGTAACTTATTTTGCGAAAATGCTTGTTAATTGTTATCATTTGTGCTATGATAATAACAATTTGAAGCGGAAACAGGTATTGAGAGCCTCGTCCATTAGATTCAAGGACGGGGCTTTTCTTGTGAGGGGGATGTGCATGGCAAAGACCATGGGGGTGCTAGGCCCCGCGGGAACCCATAGTGAGGCGGCAGCGGTCTATCTGAAAAAACACTGCCACGAAGATTACAAGCTGGTATTGTTTGCCGATATCTTCGACTGCCTGCAGGCAGTGGAGAATGGTGAGGTGGATTCGGCATTGGTGCCGGTGGAAAACTCGCTGGAGGGAGCCATCAATATCTCTCTGGACACGCTGGCCCGCAGTGACGGGCTTCATGTCTGGCGGGAGCTGATCTGGCCGGTGCATAATCAGCTTTTAGCTAAGCGCAAGGGCGAGATAAAGAGGATTTATTCCCATGCCCAGCCCATTTCCCAATGCCGGGCCTTCTTGCAGGCCCATTATCCGCAGGCGGAGCTCATCAAGGTGTCCAGCACGGCCCGGGCGGCGGAAATCGTGGCTGATTCGGAAGACGACAATTGCGCGGCCATTGCCACGGCGCGGGCCGGTGAGCTTCTGGGGCTGATTCCCATCGCCAAGGAGATCCAGGACAGTGCGGCCAACTGCACGCGGTTCTTTCAGGTGGGAAGGGAAGTACTGGAATTCCTGCCCAAGGAAAAATTGCTCGTCATCTGCCAGATTGATGGTCAGCAGGCCGGTGCCCTCTTCGATGTGCTCAAGGAATTTGCCCAGCGGGGCATCAATATGACGCGTATCGAATCGCGGCCGGCCCGTACGGAGCTCGGGGCCTATATCTTCTTTTTCGACCTGGAATATGTGGATTCGCCGCAGCTTGATGAGTCGCTGGCGGCGGTGGCAGAGAAGAGTATCTGGCTCAGAAACCTCGGTACGTATCCGGTTATACAGGTTAAATAAGTCTTTTTATATAGAAGGGGATGGAACTATGGTTATTATCATGAATGTGGATGCTACGGCAGAAGACATCCAGGAAGTCATCGCGGTCATTGAGGGCGCAGGCCTGCAGGCCAAGGTGATGGAGGGCAGCCAGCAGAAGATCGTCGGGGTTATCGGCGATAAGGCAAGACTGGCTACGGTGCCCATCGATGCGATGGATGGCGTGGAAAAGAGCGTGGAGATTTCTAAGAGCTACAAGTTGGCCAGCCGGGAATTCCATCCCCAGAGCAGCGTGATAGATGTAGCCGGTGTCAAGATTGGCGATGGCACGCCGGTGGTCATGGCTGGCCCCTGCGCTGTGGAGTCCAAGGAACAGCTGTTCGAGGCTGCCGAAATCGTGAAAAAGGCCGGCGCTCAGTTCCTGCGCGGCGGTGCCTATAAGCCGCGCACATCTCCCTATGCGTTCCAGGGGCTGGAAATCGAGGGCCTCAAGTATCTGGCCGAAGCCCGCGAGCGCACCGGCCTGCGGGTGGTTACGGAGGTAACGACGGTGGAGGCCATCGAGGGCGTGGTGGAATATGCGGATATGCTGCAGATCGGCGCCCGCAACATGCAGAATTTCGGCCTTTTGAAGGAAGTCGGCAAATGCGGCAAACCGGTGCTCCTAAAGCGCGGTCTGGCGGCAACGATTGATGAATGGCTCAATGCTGCCGAATATATCATGAATGCCGGCAATCCCAATGTGGTGCTCTGCGAGCGCGGTATCCGCACCTATGAGACTTATACCCGCAATACCCTGGATCTGAGTGCAGTGGCGGCAGTCAAGCACCTGTCCCACCTGCCGATCATCGTGGATCCCAGCCATGGTACGGGCAAATGGAGAATGGTGAAACCCATGGCCTTTGCCGCCATTGCCGCCGGTGCAGACGGGCTCATGATGGAAGTGCATCCGAACCCGGCCAAGGCATTGTCTGATGGACCCCAGTCCCTGACGCCGGAGAACTACGCCGAAGTCATGCGCGGCGTACAAAAGATTTCCGCCTTTATGAAAGCGGAGAACATTCATTCAATGGATATTTAAGTTGGCAAAAGCAGCTCGACATGTTGGTCGGGCTGCTTTTTTAGAAATTGCAGTTTGTAGATGCGAGACTAAACTCTTTTGTTACAGCTCAGTGGGGCGGCGGTGGGAATACTTTTCCGCCGCTGCACTAAATGACCCGCCAGCAGAAGTACGCATCTTCCAGTAACCTGCGCCGGGCAAGTCCGGCGGCGCGTCCATCAACGAAGCATCCAGCAAATGCTGTTTGCGGGCCAGCCTTCACTTCGTTCAGGCAGTCGTTCCGCCGGCGGAAAAGCATCCCCACCGCCACCCAGCGTTACGTTTGTCAATGCTGCTATGTTCCGGCTGGAGGATACAAGCACATCGATGTTCTTGTTACGGGAGAACCGGGTTCGTGCCGATTGCAAAAATCGTGGCTGGGGGCGAACGGGGGAGTGCTTTTTCTGTGGGAGCGACTGTCTGAGCGCAGCGAAGACCGGCCCGAGGCAGGCAGTTACCAGAAAGCACGCTGAAAGACGCGCCGCCGGTCTTGCCCGGCGCCATCTGGCTAAACAGCTCTAAAATTGCCGAGAGGGTCGTTTTAGCGGAAACAGAAAAAGTACTCCCCCGTGAACCCCTGACTGCGTATGAACAGGATACCTTCAGCACGAACGCGCCGACAAACTGCAATTTGTATGAGTAGATATGTGGGAATGCTGGATGATTTGCCTGGGGCGGAAAAAATTGTTACAATGAAGACAATAGTTTCAGAAGGAGTATCTTCGTGATGAATAAGAAATATCTCTATATGCTGTCGGCCGGGCATTTGAGCGTGGACATCAATAGTGGTTCCCTGCCGGCCTTATTGCCGTTTTTCGTCAGTGAGTACGGCATGGATTATACGTCGGTGGCGGGGCTGATGTTTGCCTCGTCTTTTTTGTCTTCAATCATTCAGCCGTTGTTTGGCTGGCTGGCGGATAAAGGCTCGAGGCAGTGGTTCATGGTGCTTGGTGTGCTGATGGCTGGGCTGTCGCTGGCCTGCACTGGTTTTGTGACCAATTACTGGGGCATCTTTGCGGCGGTCACCTTGATGGGGATTGGTAGTTCCATCTTCCATCCCGAGGCGGCGCGCAATGTGAATGCCATTGCCGGCAAGAAAAAGGGGCAGGGTATGAGCATCTTCAGCGTGGGCGGCAACGGCGGCTTCGGGCTGGGGCCGCTGCTCGCGGTGTTTTTGGTCACGACATTTGGGATGCAGGGCACGGCCTTTTATGGGATTGCTTCTCTGTTTACCGCGGGCATGATCTTTCTGGCGGCGCCGGCCATTGCCCGGGAAAGCCGGCGGCAATTGGCACAGGCCCGGGATACGGCCAAGGCCAATCATGTGCCGCGGGAAAATGACTGGCCGGCCTTTGCGCGGCTGTTCGTGGTGATTGTGTTCCGTTCCACGCTGTTTACGTCCATCAGTGCGTTCCTGCCCCTGTTCTGCATCCAGGTGCTGGGGGCAAGTCCGGCGGTGGGCAGTGCCACGCTATCCATCATCTCCATTGCCGGGGTGCTGGCAACTCTGGTGGGCGGCTGGCTGGCTGACCGCAAGGGCTATGTCAATACCATGCGCTATGGTGCCTTGCTGCTTATCCCCTGTCTGGCGGTGGTGGTCTTCACGCAGGATATCCGGGCTGTCTATGCCATGCTGATTCCCATGAGTTTGGCCATGCAGGGTCCCTATGCGGCCTTCGTGGTACTGGGGCAGAGCTATCTGGCCAAAAGCCTGGGCTTTGCCTCCGGCGTGACCTTGGGGCTGTCCTTCAGCCTGGGGGGCATCATCGTGCCGTCCTTGGGCTGGTATGCGGACAGCTTCGGCATTGCAGCAGTGATGGTGGTGATCTTTGTCATTTCCATCTGCTGTGCGGCGGCGACCTTCTTATTGCCAGAGCCGAGGAGGTCTTAATAAAAAAAGCAATAGCCATGTATTTGCTTCATGGCTATTGCTTTTTTGCATGCTTATTTCTTTACGACTTCCGGCTTGGCGCCTTTTTCGATGCATTCCTTGGTGATGATGACCTTGCGGGCTTCGTCGGATTTGGGGATATCAAACATGACGTCCAGCATGATGTCTTCGATGATGCCCTTGAGGGAGCGGGCGCCGGTCTTGCGCTCGATGGCCTTGCGGGCCACGGCTCGCAGGGCGTCTTCCTGGAATTCCAGTTCCACGTTATCCATGGCCAAAAGTTTCTGGTACTGCTTGACCGGGGCGTTCTTGGGCTCGGTGAGGATGCGCAGCAGGGCGTCTTCATCGAGGGTTTCCAGTGTGCAGATCACGGGCAGGCGGCCGATGATTTCAGGGATGATGCCGTACTGCATGAGGTCTTCGGGACGGACCTTATGGATGAGCTCGTCGAATTTCGGCTTGTCGTCCTTGCCCTGTACTTCGGCGCCAAAGCCAATGGTGCTGGCCTTGGACAGGCGTTTGGCAATGACGTCGTCAATGCCCACAAAGGCGCCGCCCACGATGAAGAGGATGTTTTTCGTGTCCACTTTGATGGTGGGGGCTTCGGGATGCTTGCGCTGGCCGCGGGAGGTGAATTCCACCACACTGCCTTCCAGCATCTTGAGGAGTGCCTGCTGCACGCCTTCATGGCCCGGATCAGCGGTGATGGAGTTGTTTGCTCCGGACTTGCGGGCGATCTTGTCGAATTCGTCCAGGTAAATGATGCCGTGTTCGGCCTTTTCCACGTCCTTGTCTGCGGCGTAGTAGAGGTTGCGCACGGCCACTTCCACGTCTGCGCCCACGAAGCCAGCTTCCGTCAGGCTGGAAGCGTCCGTTACGGCGAAGGGGATGTCCAGGAGTTTCGAGAGGTGGGACAGCAGCGCCGTCTTGCCGCAGCCGGAGGGGCCCAGCATGATGACGTTGGATTTTTCGATTTCCGTGCCGTCATCGTTCTGATAGCCGTATTTCATGCGCTTGTAATGGTTGTAGACAGCCACCGAGAGGATCTTCTTGGCGCGGTCCTGATTGATGATGTATTCATCGAGATACTGTTTGATGATATGGGGCTTGTTCTTCTTGAGGATATCATCAAGCTCTCCGGCAAAGACCTGTTTCTCGTCCTGCTGCTCTGCGGCGGCATGTTCTTCGAGGAAATGATTGATTTCCTTGATGCAGTGGGCGCAGAGGGCAAAGCCCGTATTGGGATCGTAGACGGGCATATCGTATTGGTTGCGGACGTTGATGATCCGCTTGCAGAAACTGCACTGATGTTGTACTGCTTGATTGGCCATAGTGGTGTTTGTTCCTTTCTCTATATCAAGATCCTTCATTTTGTTTCCGACAGATACTACCATTATCATATAGGAAAGAAAATTTTTCAAGCAAATTTTTGTTTCTTTCCTTGCATAGCGGCAACTTGCGTGCTATAATATTCGGGTACTGGACGTACTGACGTCTGGTTCCAAGTCAAAATTTGACTGGCTTTGCCCCAAGAGGTAAGCTAGGTCTAAACCAAGCTCGCGCATAGCTTGCTTGTATCAATTCCCAGTTTCGTTGGGGTGAAAGCGAGGTGTAAATAATGAAACAGGGTATTCATCCGGAATATTTCGAAGCTACGGTAACCTGCGGTTGCGGCAACACGTTCACCACGGGTTCCACGCAGAAAGAACTGCGCGTCGATGTTTGCTCCAAGTGCCATCCGTTCTTCACGGGTCGTCAGCGTGACGTACAGGCAGGCGGTCGTATCGAAAAGTTCAACAAGCGTTACGCCAAGAAGTAAGAAACGTTATGGTAAAGCAGAGCACATTTATGGCTCTGCTTTATTTTGTATAGTTGAGGAAAAATTATGAGTAAGAAATTGATGGTTGGCGGTCAGGCCGTTATCGAAGGGGTCATGATGCGGGGGCCGAAGCTTACGGCTACTGCTGTGCGTGATCCCCAGGGGAAGATCCAGGTCGAGACCAAGCCCGTAAATTCCATTAGCGATAGATTTCCCATCTTGAAGAAGCCCTTCCTGCGGGGCTCGGTATCCCTGATCGAGTCACTGGTCATCGGCATGAAGTCCTTGTCCTATTCGGCCAAGATGGCCGGCGAAGAGGATGAGCAGCTCTCGGACAAGGAAATGGCAGGCACGATTGTATTTGCCTTGGTGCTGGCCAGTGTGCTGTTCATTGCCATCCCGACATTCGGGGCGAAATGGCTGCATGGGGCCACGGAAGATCCGATGGTCTTGAACCTGCTGGAAGGCGGCCTGCGGCTGGTGATTTTCCTGCTGTATATCTGGGGCATCTCCCGTATGAAGGACATCCGGCGGGTGTTCCAGTATCATGGAGCGGAGCATAAGACGATTTTCTGCTATGAGGCAGGCCTGCCGCTGACGGTGGAGAACGTGCAGAAGTTCCCGCGGCTGCATCCGCGCTGTGGCACGAACTTCCTGCTGATCGTGATGCTCGTGTCCATCTTCGTGTTTGCATTCTTGGGCTGGCCTTCGCTCTGGGAGCGTATTGCCAGCCGCATCCTGTTGCTGCCGGTGGTGGCGGGGATTTCCTATGAGATCATCCGTCTGGCGGGGCGCAGTGAGAATGCGATTATTCAGACGGCCATCAAGCCGGGGCTCTGGCTGCAGTACCTGACCACCCGTCCGCCGGAGGATGAGATGGTGGAAGTGGCGATTGAATCCCTGAAGGCGGTACTGCCGGAAGAGGAGATCGTGGCTGGCACGCCGGATTATATCAACAAAGCAAGTGAGGAAGCGGCCCCGGCGGAGAGTGCTCCCGTGGCGGCTGCTGTTACGGAATAAATTTGAGGTGAAATAAGTGCTGGACAAACTCCAAGCCGTTGAAGATAAATTTTTGGAACTGGAATCGCTGATCAGCGATCCCGATGTGATTGCGGATATGAGCCGCTGGCAGAAGTACAGCAAGGAACATGCAAGCCTTGCGCCCATCGTGGAAAAGTTCCGGGAATACAAGGATGTGACCAAGGGCATCGAGGAAGCCAAAGCCATGTTCGAAGAATCCCTGGACGATGAGATGCGCAAGTTCGTGGAAGAGGAACTTGCCGAACTGAAAGCCCAAAAGGAAGTGCTGGACGCAGAACTGCCGATCCTGCTGCTGCCCAAAGATCCCAATGATGACAAGAATGTCATCGTGGAAATCCGCGGCGGCGTGGGCGGCGAAGAGGCGGCGCTCTTTGCGGGCGACCTTTTCCGCATGTATGGCCGCTATGTGGAGAAGCAGGGCTGGAAGATGGAAATCATCGATGGGAGTCCCACGGAATTGGGGGGATACAAGGAAATCTCCTTTATGGTCACGGGCTTCGGTGCTTACAGCAAGCTCAAATATGAAAGCGGCACCCATCGCGTGCAGCGGGTGCCGGCCACGGAATCCGGCGGCCGCATCCATACCTCGGCGGTGACGGTGGCAGTGCTGCCCGAAGCGGAGGATGTGGACGTGGACATCGATCCCAAGGATCTGCATATCGACCTGTACTGCGCTTCCGGCGCGGGCGGCCAGCATGTCAACCGCACGGAAAGTGCCATCCGCATCACCCATATTCCCACGGGGATCGTGGTGCAGTGTCAGGATGAGCGCTCCCAGCTCAAGAACAAGGACAAGGCCATGAAAGTGCTGCGGGCAAGGCTTCTCGACAAGGCTCAGCAGGAACAGATGGCGAGCATCTCGGCTGACCGCAGAAGCCAGGTGGGCAGCGGTGACCGCAGTGAGCGCATCCGCACCTATAACTTCCCCCAGGGGCGCGTGACCGACCATCGCATTGGTCTGACGCTCCATCGCATTGATGCAGTCCTGGCGGGGGATCTGGACGAAATCCTCAATGCCCTGATCACCGCAGATCAGGCAGAGCGGCTGAAGCAGGTGAAATGATGGCAGGAAATGAAGTATGGACAATCGGCCGCATCCTCAAGTGGACGGAGGATTACTTTGCCCAGAAGGGCATCGAGAATCCGCGGCTGGATGCGGAAGTTTTATTAGGGCATGTGCTCCATAAACAGCGCATCTATCTCTATGTGCATTTTGACGAACCCTTGCAGGCCGCAGAACTGGCGGCTTTCCGTGAGATGATCAAAAAGCGCATCGCGCATGTGCCGGTGGCCTATATCCTGGGGGAAAAGGAGTTTATGGGGCTGACCTTCAAGGTGACGGAGGCGACGCTCGTGCCCCGTCCTGATACGGAAATCCTCGTGCAGGCGGCGGTGGACCGCCTGCGGCAGCTGGGGGTGGAAGCGCCCCATTTTGCCGATATCGGCACGGGCACGGGGGCGGTGGGGCTCAGCGTGCTACATTTTGTCCAGGATGCCATTTTGGACACGGTGGATATTTCCCCGGCGGCCCGGGCGGTGGCCGAGGAAAATGCGGCAACGCTGGAGCTGAAAGAGCGGGCGCATTTCTTCACCGGAGATCTGCTGGCCCCCTTGCAGGGCAATACCTATACGGCGATTCTCTCCAATCCGCCCTATATTCCCGCCAAGGACATCGAAGGCCTGTCGGCGGACGTGCGCAATAGTGAGCCCCATACGGCGCTGGATGGCGGCGAGGACGGGCTGGACTTTTACCGCCGGCTGTGCAGCGAGGCGCCGGCCATGCTGACGGCGGGCGGCTTCATGGCCTTTGAAGTGGGCATAAAACAGGCAGAGGATGTAGCAAAACTGGCTAAAGCAAATCCGCTGATCTGCCGCACGGAGATCCTGAAGGACTACGCCGGCATTGAGCGGGTAGTGGTGGCCTGGAAAGAGGCGTAAGATGCAGACAAGATGTATAAGAATCGATAATATCACAGCAGGCAAAGAAGCACTTCATTTCGCCGGGGAGCTGATCCGTCAGGGGGAAGTGGTGGCTTTTCCCACGGAGACGGTCTATGGACTGGGGGCCAACGGCCTGGATGCCGCGGCCTGCCGCAAGATCTATCAGGCCAAGGGACGTCCTTCGGACAATCCCCTGATCCTGCATGTGGCCAACCGCTCCATGATCGATCAGGTGGCGGCCAGAATCCCGGAAAAGGCAGAAAAGCTGATCGCGGCCTTCTGTCCCGGCCCGATTACCTTGATTTTGCCCCGTAAGGCCATTGTGCCGGAGCAGATTACCGGCGGCCTCTCCACCGTGGGCGTGCGCATGCCGGAGCATGATGTGGCCCGGGCGTTGATTGCTGCTGCCGGCGTGCCCATTGCGGCACCATCAGCCAATATATCAGGCCGCCCTAGCCCCACCACCGCAGAATCCGTGCTGGTGGATATGGAGGGCAAGATTCCCATGATCCTCGACGGCGGCGCCTGTGATTTCGGCGTGGAGTCCACCATCGTGGACGCCACGGGGGAAAAGGCCGTGATCCTGCGGCCCGGAGCCATCACCAAGGAAATGCTGGAAGAAGTGCTGGGCGAGGGCAGTGTCGTGATCGATCCGGCGCTGGTGGGGGCAGACAGCGTGCCCAAGGCACCGGGCATGAAGTACACCCATTATGCCCCCAAAGCACCCCTGACACTGATTGAAGGCATGCCCACGAGAATGGTGCGGGCTTTCCAGCGGGAGATTGCGCGCCTGCAGGATGAAGGCCATACGGTAGGCGTGATTGCCAGCCACGAAGTCCTGCAGGAGCTGAAGGATACCGTGCCTGCGGATCTGCAGGCCGATTACGGCCATCAGGGGCAGCTGCCGGCCATTGCGGCCAATATCTACGAGGCACTGCGCTCCTTTGATGAAAAAGGGGCCGATGTACTGCTGGGGGAAGGAACAACCTCAGAAGGCCTGGGGTTGGCCATCATGAACCGCCTGCACAAAGCCAGCGGCTTCCGGACGATACAGGCATAGTGCCCGCAATGGCGCGCAGGGAAATGACGAGAAAAAGCTTGCGCAGCGGGTTGTAATTGTGTTACTATGAATTGGAGACTGTAATTAAAGGGAGGCTTTCATTAATGCTTACCGTTTTGATGATAATTGATGCGCTGGTGGCAATCGCCCTCATCGCAGCAGTACTGGGACAGGAAGCAAAATCTGCCGGCATGGGCGGCATGGGCGGCGGTGCGGACACCGTTTTCTCCGGCAAGGCCCGTGGCATGGACGCACTGCTTGCACGCGTGACCGTAGTGTTGGCTGTCTTGTTCGCAGGGATTACCATTTTGATTGCAAAAATGACAAGCTAATAAAAAGCATCCCTGTTCTCTATGGAGCAGGGAATTTTTTAAATTTAGGAATTTTCGGTATTATGGGGGTGCGGAAATGATTTTACCGGGAGCGGAGCCCTTTTTTATGCCCGGCGGGAAAAAAGGGGTGCTCCTGATTCACGGCTTTACAGGCCTGCCGGCAGAGCTTTTGCTGCTGGGGCAGCATCTGAATAAAGCGGGCTTTACGGTGCTGGGGGTGCGTCTGGCCGGTCATGGGACGACGGTGGAAGATATGAGCCATATGACCTGGGAAGACTGGATGGATTCCGTGCGGGATGGCTATGCCCTGCTGTCGGGCTTCTGTGAAGATATTTCGGTGATCGGGCATTCCATGGGCGGGCTCTTTGCTTTGCTGCTTTCCACGGAGGAGGTCATCTCCCATGTGGTGACGCTGGCGGCACCGATCTTCATCCCCGAAGAGAGAGGCCTGGCGGCACTGCCGCCGCGGGAAGCCTGCTATGACGGCTATGTGTCCAAGCCACGGCGGCGGCTCAAGGATGTACCCCCTGCCGCCAATCGTACCTATCGCAAGATGCCGCTGATTTCCATCCATGAGCTGGTGGAGGTTATCGAAAAGACCAAGGGTGCTATCGAAGAGGTGAAAGCACCGACGCTGATCATGCACAGCCGCGACGACCATACGGCGGCGCCTGTGAGTGCGGATTATATTCTGTCCCATGTGCAGGGACAGGCGCGCATCGTCTGGCTGGAGGAATCCGGGCATCTGCTGCCCCTGGCCGGCGAAAGAGAGAGAGTATTTGAAGAGGCTGCGGCCTTCCTGCAAGGGTAGTGGTGTGACTTTTCTTTGGTGCAAAGAAAAGTCACCAAAAGAAACAGCGGGCTGAAATCCCATCACGGGATTTACGCCCGACGGCTCCCGTCCTTGGGAGCCGATTACGCTTGCCTTATGTTTGCAGGTAAATCGTAAATTTATGTAAGGAGAAAAAATGGACTTAAAAGAAAGAATCCTCGCTTATATGCGAGAAGCTGCCTATAAGCCACTGGCCGCCGAAGATTTAGGCGAAGAGATGGGATTGACGGACGAAGAACTGGTGGATTTTGAAGCAGCCTTGGATGAATTGGAAGCGGAAGGGGTCATCATCAGGAATCGCAGTGACCTTTATGGTGTGCCCAGCCGCATGCATCTGGCTGTGGGGCGGCTTTCCATGACGGCCAAGGGCTTTGGCTTTTTGATTCCGGATGTGCGGGAAACGGAAGAGGAGACGGATGTATTCATTCCGGCCAATGCCGTGGGCTCTGCCATGCATGGTGACCGCGTGGTGGCCCGGGTTTCGCCGGCCCAGGAGGAAGGCCGTTCCCGGGAGGGTGAGATCATCCGCATCCTGGAGCATGCCAATGAAAAGATCGTGGGCACCTTCGAGCGCAGCAAGACCTTTGGTTTTGTGACGCCGGACAACACGAAGCTCACCCAGGATATCTTCGTGGCCAAGAAGTTCTTCAAGGGAGCCAAGACCGGCAGCAAGGTGGTCGTGAAGATCACCAAATGGCCTAGCGGCCGCCGCAGTGCGGAAGGCGAGGTCATTGAGGTGCTGGGCAAGGTGGGGGATCCCGGCGTGGATGTGCTCTCGGTGATGCGCCAGTATGAGCTGTCCGAAAGCTTCCCGGAGGATGTGCAGGCGGAAGCCGATGCCATTGAGCAGGAACCTGCCCCCGAGGAATACCGGGGCCGTGCGGATCGCCGTGACCTGCCCATCGTCACGGTGGACGGGGAGGACTCCAAGGACCTCGATGACGGTGTCTTTGCCCGCAAGAATCCTGACGGTTCTTATTTTCTGGGCGTCTATATCGCCGATGTCAGCCATTACGTGCGGGAAAATGCGCCCCTTGACCGGGAAGCCTATGCCCGTGGCACCAGCGTCTATCTCGTGGACCGCGTGATTCCCATGCTGCCCAAGGAACTGTCCAACGGCATCTGCAGCCTGAACGCCGGCGTTGACCGCCTGTCCATGGCCTGCGAGATGCAGATTTCCCCGGAAGGCGAGGTCGTAAGCTACGAGATCCTGCCGACGGTGATCCATGTCTACCGCCGCCTGACCTATAATATCGTCAACAAGGTATTGGTGGGAAAGGAAGAGCCCTTCCTTTCCGATAACCATGATATCCTCTCCATGCTGGAAACCTTGGCGGAACTGCGCGGTGTGCTCAAGGGCAAGCGCCATCGCCGGGGTTCCATCGACTTCGACCTGCCGGAGATCAAGGTCAAGCTGGATGAAAACGGTCATCCCGTGGCCCTGATCAAGCGGGAAGGTTCTTTGGCAGAATCCATCATCGAGGAGTGCATGCTGGCGGCCAATGAAACCGTGGCCAAGCATATGGATACGAAGAACCTGCCCTTCATGTACCGCGTCCACGAGCAGCCCTCTGAAGAAAAGATCGAGCGGCTCAATAATCTGCTGGCTGCCTTTGGCCTGTACGTCAAACGGGATGAAGCCGGGCAGATCAAGTCCATGGATGTGCAGAAGGTATTGGAGAAAGTCGAGGGCCGTCCCGAGGAGCGGATCATCAGCACCGTGTCCCTGCGCTCCATGCAGCAGGCACGCTACAGCGAATTGAGCCTGGGCCATTTTGGTCTGGCAGCCCGCTATTATACCCACTTCACGTCCCCCATCCGCCGCTATCCGGATCTGATCGTCCATCGCCTGCTGCGGGAGACTTTCGCCACCGGCAGCATCCCGGCAGAACGTCAGGTCAAGCTGAAGACCATGTTGCCGGAGATTGCCGACCATACCTCCCAGCGGGAGCGGGTGGCCATCGAGGCGGAGCGCGAGACCACGGACATGAAGAAGATCGAGTATATGGCCCAGTTCGTGGGTGAGGAATTCACCGGTGTCATCAGCGGCGTGACCGCCTTTGGCATCTTTGTGGAGCTGGATAACGGCGTGGAAGGTCTGGTTCATGTTTCCACCATGACCAATGACTATTACGAATATGTGGAAGAACAATATGCAATGATTGGCGAGCGCACCCGGGCGCAGTACCGTCTGGGCGATGAGGTGGAAGTAATCCTCGTGCGGGCCAATGTGGAGGAACGGAATTTGGATTTTGTGTTGAAAGATAACGGACAATATGTGCCGGAACAGCCGGCTGCCAAGAAAAACGACGGCCGCAAGGGCAAAGGGGAAAGGAAGCCCAAGGCTCCCCGCCCCAAGAAGGTGAACAAGCCGCTGCTGGAAGATGAGCTGATTGCTGAACCCATGCTGACGGAGGAAGAAAGCCAGCAGAAAGAGCAGCAGGGACATAGCCAGCATAAGCGGCGCCGCAATCATAAGAAGCGCGGTGCTTCCGGCGAGAAACTGTCCCAGACTGAAAATCAGGAAAAGCGTCAGCCCAAGGAACGCAAGGGGCGCAACGATAAAAACCGCCGTCCGGGCAAGGCCGAGCGCGCGGATAAGGAGAGCCGCATCGGTTCCGGCTCCTTCCGTGGTGGCAATGGCGATCGTGGCCGCAACCGCGAGGAACGTCGCAGCGATAGGGAAGTCGGCTACCATCGCGTCTACGTGACGGGGCTCAACAGTGCCGTCTGGCCGGATCCCCCCGGATATCATGAGAAGAAGGAGCGGGAGATGGCCGCTGCAGCCGCCAAGGCGGAAAAGGAAAAGGCACAGAAATCCAAGGGCCGGCGTCGTCCCCGTCCGCATCGTAAGACTGAAGGCGGTACGGGCAACAGCAAATAATCTGAGGTGATGATAGTGGGCAAGAAAAATATCGGCATGAAGGTAGTCTGCGAAAACCGCAAGGCCCGCCATGACTACTTCATACACGAAACCTTTGAGACAGGGCTTGCCCTCGTGGGCACGGAGGTCAAATCCCTGCGCGCCGGCAAGGCCAACCTCAAGGACAGCTATGCCATGATCAAAGACGGGGAGATCTTCGTGGAGAACATGCACGTTTCTCCCTACGATCAGGGCAATATCTTCAATCACGATCCCCTGCGGGCCCGCAAGCTCCTGATGCATAAGAGCGAGATCGTCAAGCTTTTCGCCAAGACCAGAGAAAAGGGCTTTACCCTGGTGCCACTCAAAATCTACTTCAAGAATGGCAAGGCTAAGCTGGAACTGGCGCTGGCTTCGGGTAAACACAACTACGACAAGCGGCAGGATCTCCATGAGAAAGCCGCCAAGCGGGAAGTGGAACGGGCTCTCAAAGACAGACAACATTATTGATGTAATACTGTAATATTGTAAAGTACCTGCCCTTGATGATATAATAGGCAGGTACTTTTATATTTTGAAGGGGAATATCTTATGAGTGAAAATGGAAAATTAAAACGGGGGCTGAAGAACCGCCATCTGCAGATGATTGCCCTGGGCGGAGCTATCGGCACCGGTTTGTTCTATGGTTCAGCGTCCACCATTGCGCTGGCAGGGCCGGCGGTGATGCTGGCTTACCTGATCGGCGGCATCATGATCTTCTTCATCATGCGGATGCTGGGGGAGATGGCAGTGGATGAGCCGGTGTCCGGTTCTTTCAGCCATTACGCCACGAAATACTGGGGCAAGTTTCCGGGCTTCATGTCCGGCTGGAATTATTGGTTCAATTATGTGCTGGTGTCCATGGCCGAGCTTACCGCCGTGGGTATCTATATGCAGTTCTGGTTCCCGGATCTGCCTCAGTGGATTGCGGCATTGATCTGCCTCGTGGCCATTACGGCCCTGAACCTCATCAATGTGCGGCTCTATGGGGAAACGGAATTCTGGATGGCCCTGATCAAGATCACGGCCATTGTGCTGATGATCGTGCTGGGGGGTTATCTGCTGGTAGGCAATCCCCAGCCTTTCCCGCAGAATCTCAGCAACCTTTGGAATAACGGCGGTTTCCTGCCTAATGGCGTCTGGGGATTGGCACTGTCCATCGCTGTGGTCATGTTCTCCTTCGGCGGTATCGAGCTGATCGGCATCACGGCGGGGGAGGCGGAAAATCCGGACAAGACCATTCCCCAGGCCATCAATCAGGTCATCTGGCGTATTCTGATCTTCTATGTGGGCACCATGGCCGTGCTCATGGCCCTCTGGCCCTGGAATGAAGTGGGCATGGAGGCCAGCCCCTTCGTGCAGATCTTCATGAGCGTAGGGATTCCGGCGGCGGCTCATATTCTGAATTTCGTCGTGCTGACGGCGGCGGTATCGGTCTATAACTCCGCCATCTACAGCAACAGCCGCATGCTCTATGGGTTGGCCTCGAAGGGTGAGGCACCAGAGTTCTTGAGCAAGCTCTCCGGCCGCGGCGTACCCGTGCGGGGGATTTTGATTTCCTCGGGCATCACGCTGATCTGCGTGGCCCTCAATTACTTCTTCCCCGGCAAGATCTTCATGTTCCTGATGAGTATTGCCACCATCGCGGCCACCATCAGCTGGCTGACCATTGTCATCACCCATCTGAAATTCCGAGCCCATTGCAAAGAAGTGGGGAAGGATACGAAGTTCAAATCGCCCCTTTATCCCTTCATAAACTACCTCTGCATTGCCTTCCTGCTGGCTATCTGGGGCCTGATGACGCAGATCGAGGGCATGGACCTGGCGGTCTATATCCTACCGGTATGGCTGCTGTGCTTGTGGGGGGGCTTCAAATATCAAAATAGATAAAGGCGCTTGTGAGCAAATTGCAGTTTGTCAGTGCGAGCCTGAACGCTTTTGTTACAGAGCAGTGGGGTGGCGGTGGGAATACTTTTCCGCCGCTGCACTAAATGTCCCGCCAGCAGAAGTACGCATCTTCCAGTAACCTGCGCCGGGCAAGTCCGGCGGCGCGTCCATCAACGAAGCATCCAGCAAATCCTGTTTGCGGGCCAGCCTTCACTTCGTTCAGGCAGTCGTTCCGCCGGTGGAAAAGCATCCCCACCGCCGCCCGAGGCCACTGAAAAAGTCTATATATAACGATAACCGTGGATGGATGTGATGAAATTCGCATTCATCCACGGTTTCTAGTATAATGGAGCCATCAACACTTGGAGGTTCAACATGTTACGGAATAGCCAGCAACTCAAGCTTAGTGAATTTACAGCCATCTATGATCGTCTCATTCCCAAAAATCATTTTCTGCGAAAATTTAATACGCTTGTAGATTTTTCTTTCATTCAAGATGAACTGGAGCATAAATATTGCCTGGATAATGGCCGTAATGCTCTTTCTCCCATAATGCTGTTCAAATATCTGCTGTTAAAGGTTATCTACAATATGTCGGATTCCGATTTAGTTGAACGTAGCCGATATGATATGTCATTTAAATATTTTCTGGGACTCCGCCCTGAAGATGAAGTAATCCACCCTTCTACCTTAACCAAATTTCGTAAACTCCGCTTACAAGATGAGAATATTCTGGATTTGTTACTCAAGAAAAGTATCCAAATTGCTTTGGAGAACAAAGTAATCAAGAGCAAACGAATTATTGTAGATGCTACGCATACTAAGGCTCGCTATAACCAGAAATCTGCCTATGAGCGGTTGTTGGAACAAGCCAAGCTATTGCGCAAGACGGTTTACCAGACAGATTCTCCCCAAAAGAAAGAAAGGTTTCCCAAGAAAGTAGAAAATGGCTCACTGGTGGATGCGCTGGAATATTGCCGACAGTTAATCAATACAATAGAAAATGACAGCCAGATGGCAGAAATGCCTGCCATACAGGAGAGGCTGAACTTGCTCAAAGAAACGGTCGAAGACCATGCAGAACATTTGGCCACTTCCAAAGATGAGGACGCCCGAATCGGGCATAAAACAGCAGATACATCCTTCTTTGGCTATAAGACACATATTGCCATGACCGATGAACGGCTGATTACAGCTGCAGTAGTAACCAGTGGCGAGCGCAGTGACGGGGAACAATTAAGAACATTAGTTGAAAAAACCAGAGCAGCCGGACTGGAAGTGCAGAGTGTCATCGGTGATACCGCATACTCCGGCAAAGAAAATCTTAAATTTGCTGAATCGAAAGATGCGCCAGAAAAATCCTTTGAACTGATTGCCAAATTGAATCCTGTTATATCCAACGGCTCCCGTGTTGAAGGCAGCAATGGTTTTTCTTTCAACAAGGATGCGGGAATGTTCGTATGCCCTGAAGGGCATATGGCCATCCGCAAAGCAAGAACTGGACGCAAAAACAATAGAACAAATCAAAGAATGAGCTATTATTTTGACATTGAGAAATGTAAGCAATGCCCACATTGTGGAACCTGTTATAAAGAAGGTGCCAAAAGCAAGATTTATTCCGTTACGATAAAATGCGATTTACACAAGAAACAACAGGAGTTTCAGGAAACAGAATATTTTAAGGAACAGGCTAGAAAGCGTTATATGATAGAAGCTAAAAATAGTGAGATTAAACACAGGCATGGGTATGACATAGCGTCATCCGCAGGCCTGATTGGTATGGAATTACAAGGAGCCCTAACGCTTTTTGTAACAAATATGAAACGAATTGTGAAAATGATGGAGAAATAAAGCCCTAATAACGGGGGAGATATACAAAATCGTCGCAGAATGATGATAAAAATATCATTCTGCGACGATTTTTTTTGTGGATAATTTGCCAGTCGTATGAAATGGATAGTTTTTCAGTGGCCTCCCGCCGCCCAGAGTTACGTTTGTCAATGCTGCTATGTTCCGGCTGGAGGATACAAGCACATCGATGTTCTTGTTACGGGAGAACCGAGTTCGTGCCGATTGCCAGAAACGTGGCTGGGGCGAACGGGGGAGTGCTTTATCTGTGGGAGCGACTGTCTGAGCGCAGCGAAGACCGGCCCGAGGCAGGCAGTTACCAGAAAGCACGCTGAAAGACGCGCCGCCGGTCTTGCCCGGCGCCATCTGGCTAAACAGCTCTAAAATTGCCGAGAGGGTCGTTTTAGCGGAAACAGAAAAAGTACTCCCCCGTGAACCCCTGACTGCGTATGAACGGGATACCTTCAGCACGAACGCACCTACAAACTGCAACTTATAGAAAACGTCCGTTGGCATTTTGCCAGCGGACGTTTCGTCTATTAAGGGGATTTTTTATTCTCGTTTATTTGGGCCGGATATTCACAAATACATCATAGAAGGCGACACCGACGGCATCGGTGGTAAGCTGTCCCAGATCGGTAGGCAGGCCGGCATTGAGGGCGTTGAGCCCTCCCATTTTACTGTTTCCCTGATGGCTCAGGAGGATATCCGGTGCCATATCCTGACGGAATTCCACGGTTACCATGATCTGTCCCATTTCATTCCAGATAATGGCTGGGTGCTTGTCCTGCAACTGCAGTTTTTTCCCCACTGTCGGATTGATGTACACTGGCGGGTACTCAGGCAGGCAATTCTGCAGGGCATGATTTTGGCCATTGATAGACTCCTGGCCATGGGGGGTTAAAAAGTGAAAGGGATATTTCTCGCTGGGGAGCAGCTGGGGAAAATTGGCGGGCAAGGTGCAGCAGTGGAATTTGCCATCATCTGTGGCAAATTTTCCGTCCCGCCAGGGAATGGGATCATGGCGGTAGAAAGCAATGCCGTTATAGAGATCCTGCCACTTCTTGATGCCAATCTGCTGGCAGACTGCCGGTGTGAATTCGGCGTCGAGGAACTGCTCATCGCTGAGATGGGCGGGAAAGGTGCTGGTGCCGGGGGCCAGTTCGTTCAGGCGCCGGGTAAGGAGCCGGGCGATATCGACATCGCTTTTGGCCTCGCCACGGGGCGGTATGGCTGGCTCATTGATGCCCAGCCAATGGCGGAAGTAACCGCCATACACATCTAATTCCTCGAATTCCGTGGTCACGGGCAGGACGATGTCTGCCATTTGGGCAGAATGCGTCAGGAATTTGTCCGCGACAACGATAAGTTCCAGCTGGGACCAAAGTTGTCTGAGTTCCGTCAGATTCACATCCTGCCGCAGCAGATCGCGGCAGGCAATCCAAAGGAATTTTACGGGCGGGTCGTTCAGCTGTTTCAGGCTATGGGCGAAATTATTGATGTTGACAAAACGTGTATCCGCCCGCTGACCGGCAATCTTGTAGGGGAAAATATCCATGCCCTTGTCGGCAAAATTCACCCCGCCGCCGGGAACGCCGATATTGCCGGTAAGCTGTCCCAGAGCGTCGATCAGGCGAATGGTCAGGCCACCCTGGATATGACGCTGCAGGCCAAAGCCGGCCCAGATATGGGTGGGGTGATGATTGGCCAGCAGATCAGCCAGGAAATCGATGGCCGCCTTATTTTGGCCGGCAGCCTGCAATAAAGGTGCGGCAGGCATTTTGGCTACGGTGGCGAGAAGTTCTTCGGCGCCTGTAACCTGGTCCGCATTGTAGGACAGTTTGTCCATTTTGGCCAGTTTTTGCAGCAACAGGATAACCAGCGCGGCATCGCCGCCGGGACGAAGTTCGATATAGTAATCGGCTTTGCGGGCGGTTTCCGTATAGACCGGATCGATGACCACGACTTTTGCTCCCCGGGCCTGAGCTGCATAGATGACAGGCATGGTGTGGACGGCGGTCCAGGCAGGATTGATGCCCCAAAGGATAATCAGTCTGGCTTCCAGCATCTGGCGGATATCGGCGGCGGCATTGGCGCCAAAATCCAGCCGCTGGGCATCCAGCCCCGAGGAGAAACAGGGAGTGCCGGTGGTTTGGGTGGTAGGGCCAAGACCATTGAACATCCCTTCTACGGAGTAGTGCATCAGGCCGAAGTTGCCCGAGTATTTATTGAGGCATAGGGGCAGCGTGGAATGGTAACGTTCCTTCAGCTCCAGTATCTTTCGGGCAATGGTGTCGATGGCTTCCTCCCAGGAGATCGGCTGCCAGATTCCAGAACCGCGGGCGGTCTGCTTTTGTGGATAGAGCAGCCTTTGGGGATGATAGACCGTAGACAGGATTTCCTCCTGCTTGCAGCAAAGGGGTTCGGAGGCGCCGTGTTCCTTATCCCCGGTGATATAGGCGATCTTGCCGCCCTGTGTATAGGCCAGTATGGGACAGGTGTCATAGCAGTTGCGGGGACAGATATGGCGGGTGACCTGATATTTATCACGAAAAAACATAGCGGGACTCCTTTCGAGGCGATTTTCCTTTATTATACAGCCTGAGAGAGGGCGGGGCAAATTTTGCAGGAACTGTCTTGTCTTCTGTGGTATCATATAGATAAGAGAGATGTGAGGAGGCGTGTTTTATGAGGCCGCAGCAGTTGGGGTTTCAGGTGGATCTGTCCAGGTGTGTGGGCTGTCGGGCCTGTGAAAAAGCCTGTCAGCATAAGCATCCGGATATATCCCAGGCTTTCCGCCATGTGGATGAATGGGGCGGCGATCGGCGGGAGCAGGGATTCTTATCCATGTCCTGCAATCATTGCACTTCGCCAGAGTGCATGCGAGTATGTCCTGTCGGCTGTTATGAAAAAAGCCGCAATGGCATCGTCCTGCATAACAGTGCCCGGTGTATTGGCTGCGGGCGCTGCGTGGGAGCCTGTCCTTTCCATGCGCCGCGGCTTCTTCCCCATACGGGGAAGGCAGCAAAATGTGATATGTGTCAGGACCGATTGGCCGCGGGCAGTCAGCCGCAGTGCGTGGAGGCCTGTCCGATGGAGGCCTTGCGCCTTTGCGATATCGAGGGAGAGGGCATCAGCTGGCAGGATTATCCGCTGGTACGTTATACGCAGCCGTCCCTGAAGTTTATCAAGGCCCGGCAGCCGCTTTGTTTTTGGCGGGAGGATCGAGATGGAAAAAGATAAGGAAGAGCTTTGGCAGGCAGAAGACATTGCTGGCAAGCTGAGGGTTGTCCATGGCTATACGGGAATGGAAATGGTGCTGCTGGACAGACGCGGCGATCTGCGAGGGGGGACAGCGAGGTTTCGCGAGGAAAGCCTGTCTCTTTTGCGCCGCAAGCAGCAGGCTTTGCAGCAGAAGGATTTTGCGCCCTTTGCCGGGCTCACCGTCGTTCCGCTGGTGCAGAATAAGTACCTCTGGGGGTGGCTGGCAGCGGACTGTCCCCGGGAGAGCATGGCGGAAAGCGCATACTGTCTGTTTTTGGAACTGAGTCTCCAGCTGACCTTTCTGCTTTGGCATGAAGGAGAGATGAATGCCATGGTGCGCAGGCATCGGGAGCAGTTCCTGTACGATATCCTCTATCATAATTTTGCCTCCTCGGATGAAGTCATTGAGATGGGGAAGAACTGGAATATGCGGCTGGAAAAGCCCCATCATGTGGTGGTGGTAGAGTTTGACCGGCCCTTGCAGGGGGAGCGGCGGGAACAGCTGCTGGAAGATCTGGACAAGGAATGGATGCGGGTGTTGTCGGCCCGCTTTGTGCAGCCCATATTGATGCTTTTGCGGATGCAGCTGGTGATTCTCTTTGAGGATGACCACACCCCGCCGCGCAGTCAGAGTGAGGTGGCGAAAATCATGGCAGACGCCATGGCTGAGGTGAAGAAGGACTTTCCGACAATCCTGCCCTTTTCCGTAGGGATTGGCAGGCTGCACTACTCTGTGGCAGAAATCTGCCGCAGCTTTCAGGAGGCGCGGCAGGCGCTGAGTCTGGGGCGCTTCCGCCAGCCGGAAAATGGCATTACCTGCTATGAGGATTTGGGTGTGCTGAAGCTCCTTTCTCATATCCGCACAGAGGAATTGGACGATTTTGTCCAAGAGACTTTTGGTACACTGATGGCCTACGACAGCCAGAATGGTACGGAGCTTCTGCATACGCTGGAAATCTACTTTCAGGAAAACGAGTCCATGTCACTGGCGGCGGAACGGCTCTTTATCCATGCCAATACCCTGCGCAACCGGTTGAAGAAGATCGAGAATATTCTGGGAGTTAACTTGAGCCAGGCGGATGTGCTGTGCCGCTTCTGTGTGGCCTGTCAGGCCCTGCGGATCATTCGGCAGACTATGTGAGTTCAGGCCTTCCTTTGGGGAGGCCTTTTTTATGCCGGAAAATAAGTAAAAAAAGTCAAACAACTCACAAAATAATGCTTGCTTTTTCCCTGCGTTTAAACGATAATGTAATTAGGAACCTTGTTTGCATTTTTGGTTCAGAAGATAAAGGAGGAAGATGAACATGGATGTCAATATGATTTCTTCTTTGTCGCAACAGACGGCCGCGGTGAAGGCTAACTATACGAAGAGCACCACCACTACCACGAATGACGCGACAAAGGAAACCACTACTACTACCAACGAGGCTTTTTCAGTGGATATCTCTGCTGAAGCCAAGAAAGCTTCCAAGGCAATGGACAAGCTTACCAGTGAGCAGATCGATGCATTGCAGGAGGGTATCGACAAGAGCTACCAGCTGATGATCAAGACCCTCACCGAACAGAATGCCAAATTGCAGGGCTATCTCGATGAAGGTATCGGCAAGCTGAACTTTGACGGTATCCTGTTTGGCACGGATAAGTTCGCCCTGCCGGCGGTAGGCACCACGCCGGAAGAGGCTGCAGCAGCTATTGGCGAAGGCGGTGCGTATTCTGTGGATAGCGTTGCAACACGCATCATGGATATGGCGACGGCCATTGCCGGCGGTGATCCGGAAAAACTGCAGAAGATGCAGGCTGCAGTGGAGGAAGGCTTCAAACAGGCTGGTATCGTTTGGAAAGATGAGATGGGACAGGATGACATGCCTCAGATCACCAAGGATACCCACAATGAAATCACCAATCGCTTCAACAAACTTTACGAAGAGATGGGTGTCAAACAATCTGCCAAGATGGACGAATAATCGCTTTTCAGGCGGCTGCTACGTGGAAATAGCGGCCGCTTTTTTATGGTTGCATTGGCAGGGGAAAATTATGACTTGACAAGGTTATCCACAGATAGCTTGTGCATAAGCCTGTGAATTCTGTGGATAACCTGTGTTGAAATGAACAGTTTATCCACAAGGTATATAAGAACAACACAATATTGTTTAAATCCTCTGTTCTTCGTATAATATAGATAACTCACGAAGAACAGGGGGCTTTTTTATGCGCAAGAGAATACATATATTGGCTATGGGTGGAACCATTGCCGGCAGTGCCGGGGACAGTGCTGCCACCACGGGTTATCAGGCGGGGGCGATGGGCATCGAAGAACTGCTGGCGGCGGTGCCGCAGGTGCGGGAACTCGCTGAAATTACCGGCGAGCAGCTGGCGGCCATCGACAGCAAGGATATCACAGCGGCCCAGCAGTTGCAGCTGGCAGCCCGGGTGCGGGAGTTGCTGCTCTCCGGCGAGGTGGATGGCATTGTCATTACTCATGGTACGGATACCCTGGAGGAAAGCGCTTATCTTTTGGATCTGCTGCATTTTGCCGATATACCTGTGGTGATTACGGGGGCCATGCGGCCGGCTACGGCCCTGAGTGCCGATGGGCCGTTGAACATTCTGGATGCCGTGCGGGTGGCGGCAGCTGACGAAGCCCGTGACCGGGGCGTGCTGGTGGTGCTCAACAATACCATCCATAGTGCTCAGCTGGTCACGAAGATGTCTGCCACGGCGGTGGAAACATTCCAGTCCCCCAACGGCGGCGCCATCGGTGCCGTGAATGATGGGGAAGTTTGCTTCTATCAGAGTGCCCAGCTCCATCATCTGCCCAATGCCCTGAGTGTCAGCGAAAAACTGACCAGTCAGAAGGAACTGCCCTATGTGCCCATTCTCTATGGACATAGTGATGATGATGGCCGACTGGTGAAGCTGGTGCGGGAAAATGGTGCCCAGGGTATCGTTTACGCCGGTATGGGCAACGGCAGTATCCCCGAGCGAGCGGAAAAAGAACTGGCTGCTGCTGTGCAGGCCGGCATTCCCGTAATCCGGTCCAGCACCAGTGTCAGCGGCATGGTGGTGAAAGCTGAAGAATCCTATGAACAGGCCGGTTTTATCGCCAGCGGCCTCTTGAATCCCCGCAAGGCCCGCCTGCTTTTGCAGGCAGCTGTGGTCTGCGGCAAAGGGACAGCGGATTTGCGGAATTTTCTGCGGTGAGAAACAGGAAATATTTTTTCCGATGGCGAATAATACAAGCAAATAATGGTGCAGTGTTGAAAATCCCTTGCGTTTCCCCGTAAGGGATTTTTCGTTATAGGAGGTTGCGGAATGATACAGTATAATTATGTGCTGAATTGGTCAGCCGGAGATCAAGGCTTCTGGAATAAGCTGGAGAAGGTGCTGCAGACGCTCTGCATGCGGCCGGCCAGCAAGCAGGCCAATGCCATTTTTATGTCCTTGTCGTTTTGCCATATGCCGCTGGATGAAGTGGCGAAGGTGCGGGAGAAAATCCGTAGTTTCCTGCCTCGGGCGGTGGTGGCAGGGGTGACGGAAACCCTTTTCAATGGCCGGCAGGACAGTTATCTGTGTCTTAATTGCAGTTTCTTCCAAAATGCCAAGATCAGGCTGATGGAATATGCAGGCGTGCCGGAGGATTATGGGAAACTGGGCATTGAACTGGGGCAGAAGGTGGCGGCCATACCGGATGCCAGGGCGGCGCTGGTGCTGGGCTCCATGGATGCGAATTTTGGCAAATTCCTGGAACGCTTTGTCTGTGGCAATGAAAATGTGGTTATTTTCGGCACCATGACGGGCACGGTGAAGTATATAGGAGAGGAAGATTCCATTATCAGTGATGCCCTGCTGCAGGATAAGCCCCATAAGTATTTCCTGCTGGGCAGTGAGATCCTTGAACAGGGCATCGTAGTCGTGGTGTTTACCGGAGAAAGCCTCAGCGTGCGGGCGGATTATGTGCTGGGCTGGAAGCCGCTGGGCAAGGAAATGGTCATTACGGAGACCTATGGCCCCAATGTGATCAGCACTCTGGACAATATGCCGGCGGTGGATATCTACCGGCATTATCTGAAGGTGCGGCCGGATGAGAATTTCGTCTACAATATTGCAGAATTTCCCCTGACCATTGAACGGGATGACTGCCTGATCGCCCGGGTGCCGCCTGGCTATGATGAGGAAGGCAGGATATTCTTCAACGGTGATGTGAAGGTGGGAGAAAGAGTGCGGCTTACCTATGCCGTGCAGGAGGATTTTCTCCATGAAACGGAACTGGCCAGCGAAAAGATGAGTCAGTTTGCCCCGGAAGGTATGTATATCAGCGCCTGCGGCACCCGTAAGCTGTTCTTGCAGGCTAGGGAAAATGAGGAAATCAGCTATTATCAGCGCATTGCCAATCAGCTTCATGCCTGCAGCGGTACCGGGGAGATTTACTGCTATCAGGGGCATGGGGGGCTTTTGAACTGCGCCCTCATTGCCGTGGGCTTCCGGGAAGGCCGCAATAAGTCAGCACTGAATATCTTTGATGAGCCGGAGGTGCCGCAGGAAAAAACGAAAATGCTGCTGTCCACCCGCATGGCGGCCTTTTTGGATGCCATCACCAGGGAATTGGCGGAAAGCAATCGGGAACTTCGTGAGCTGGCTCGGGAAAATGAGGAAAAGAGCATCGCCAAGTACAAATTCCTGGCCGGTGTCAGCCGTGATATTGCCCAGCCATTGAAGACGGTCATCGAATTGGAACGTAAGATCCGCCGGGAAAGCATGGAGCCTCAGATCAAAGAATATGCCAAAGAATGTTATAGTGCCGGGGAAAAGGTCTACAATATCATCTATCGTATCTTTGATTATCTGCAGATGGAGGCCGGTGATTTTGCCATCAATGAAGGGGAGTATAAGGTTAAGGAACTTATCCGCCATATTCGGAATGAAATTGGCGAGGAAGCAGAGACCAAGGGGATCGACTTTGTCGTAGAACTGCCCGATGATATGCCCAGCGTCCTCTATGGCGATGAATTGCGTCTGCGGCAGATCCTTCTGAATATCCTGGCCAATGCGGTCAAATTCACAGTGGCTGGCACTGTCCAGCTCATATTCAACGTAGCCAAAACCGGCCCTGCTGATGTGAAGATTCATGTAGTGGTCAAGGATACCGGTGTGGGCATTACCGAGGCGGACATGGCGATTGTCCGGCAGATGTTATCCCTGGGGGAGGATAAGCCGCTGAATATGCTCAATGAAGCCGGGCTGGGGCTGAATGTTACCCAAAGACTGCTGAAGCTCTTTGGCAGTGAGCTGCAGATGAAATCTGAACTGGGTAAGGGTACAGAGTGTTCCTTCACCATCAGCCAGCGGGTGCTGAACTGGGTGCCGGTGAAGGGCCGGAAGGCTGTACCAGTGGAGGAAAGCGAGAAAAGTATGCCCATCAGTGATGAGGAAATATTGGAAACCATCGAAGCCCTGCGGGAAATTGCGGCAGCAAAAGACAAAGACAGCCTGGATTATATGCTGGAGACACTGGCCGGCTATACCCTGTCAGACCAACAGGCATCTGTGCTGCTGGAACTGCAGACGGCGGCGAAAGAGGAGGATTGGGAACGGATTCAGAAGCTGGTGGAATAAAAAACTTTTTCCTTTTGACCTATTGACTTTTTGACTATTTGTGTTATTATATACTTGTAATCAGGAAAGAGAGAAACAAGGAGACCTGGTTACCGAAAGGTTACAGATAGTCAAGAGAGGCGCAGCAAGCTCCCTTGACCGGTATATATGAGAAAGGGGTTGCTGATTATGTTTGGTCTGGTTCCATTTGGCGGTCGTAAGGATTTGGCAGCAGGTAATGCTCCGCGCAGTATCTGGGATGTGTTCAATGAGCCGTTCTTCCATGATGATTTCTTCCCCACGATGTCGGATTTCAGTGCCGGTGGCGGTATACGGGTGGATGTCAAGGATAATGGCGATCATTATGAACTCACCGCAGATCTGCCGGGCATGAAGAAGGAGGATGTAAACCTCAGCTATCAGAACGGTTATCTGACCATCGCCGCCCAGCAACAGAGTGATTCTGGCGACAAGGATGATAAGGGCAATTACATCCGCCGCGAACGCCGCATGGGCTCCGTGAGCAGGTCCTTCTATATCGACAATATCGATGAGAGCAGGATCGATGCGGAATTCAAGGATGGTGTGCTGCAGGTGAAGATGCCGAAAGCGGCAGAGGTGCAGCATAGCACCACCATCAATATCCGGTAAGTTTTTAAAGTTAATACGTGCTATCGGCCCCCTGGGATAATGTTTTTCTCCACTGAGACGGCTTCGCCGCCAAACGTTCCGAAAAATATTATCCCAGGGGGCCTTTGCTTTAATTTTTACAATCTGTTATGTTAAGATTTATCATATTTATTGAAAATAAAATAATTTATTAATATTTTTCATTACTGCTTGCCTTTTAACAATAATTTGCCTATAATAGTCATTGCGACTAAACACGATAAAATGCGCCGATTAATTTATCGTAATATAAATATAAATAATTGCATTTGTTTAGTCCATAAATATTTTCCTGGCCTATAAAATTTTCTAAAAAAAAATGAAAAAATTTTGTTTTAGTTAAAGGATTTTTAAGCTTTATGTTGAATAATAAGAAGTGGGCATTAGCCCGGATATTCAACTGTAAGGCTCTTGGGCCGAAGGAGGAATATGAAAGAAGTTTTGTCGATATTCATGAAAAGGTTTATAATGGGGTTGGGGGTAATCACTCTCGCGATAGGCAGCATGCTGGCAGCCAATGGCACGGCAGAGCTTATCGGGGCGCTTATCATCGGCTTCATTACAGGCCTGGTGTTCTTGGGAAACATGTCCATGCGGCTGTGGAGGGCCGCGTCACTTTCAGCTGGCAATGCGAAGCGGCAAATGCTTTGGGGGCTGGTTTTGCGACTACTGGTATTATTTATTGTCCTGTTCGCAGCCGTCCAGATTTCTACGCAGGTGTTCAGCATGGTGGCGTTGGGCTTTGTCCTCTGTTATGCCTGGGCTATGGTTCTTATGATCCGCATGAATAGCGCGAAATAGTAACTCAGGAATTCCTGGGAGGAGGTTGAGGTATATGCATGAAATCGGTGTTCGCGAAGTAGTGCAGTTTGCCGGCTTTACCTTCAATTGGGAAACTCTGGTCATGACCTGGATTACGATGGCGATCGTACTGCTTATCGCAGTGCTGGCAACCCGCAATCTGCAGATGGTGCCGCAAGGCTGGCAGAATGTGGTGGAAGCAATCGTGGTCTGGCTCCATGAGCAGATCGATGCGACCATGGGCAAGAACGGACGCTTTCTGGCGCCCTTTGTCGTGTCGCTCTTTATGTTCCTGCTGGTTTCCAACTGGCTGGGACTTATCCCAAAGATGGCATCGCCGACAAATGACTTGAACACCACTTTAGGCCTTGCACTCTTGGTCATCGTGATGGTACACGGACTGGGGCTTTATATGAAGGGCGGTCATTACATCGCTCATTTCTTCCAGCCCACGCCGGTCTTTGTCATCATCAACGCCATAGAGGAAGTCGCTAAGCCAATTACGCTGGCCTTCCGTCTATTCGGCAACATTCTGGCAGGTGAAATTCTTATCATCATCCTGCTGCAGCTCATGCCAATCTGGATGCCGATCCCGTCAGTGATCTGGCTGGCGTTCAGTATCTTCATCGGTGGAGTACAGGCCTTCATCTTCACCATGCTGTCCATGGCATATCTTGCCAACGCAGTGAAGAGTGAAGAAGAAGGTTAAGACAAACTGGGAATTTGAGTTAAAGTTTTAAGGAGGATTTTTTCATGGAAAACGCAATTATGGTAGCCGCTGCTCTCGTTGGCGCAGGTATTACGATGGGTCTGGCCGCAATCGGCGCTGGTATCGGTGATGGTCTCGTAACGAGCCGTTTCATCGAAGGTATCACCCGCCAGCCGGAAGCAAAGAGCACGCTCTTCACCAACACCCTGATCTCCGTTGGTCTGATCGAGTCCATGGCTATCATTGCAACGGTTGTCGCCCTCATCATGCTCTATGCAAACCCGCTCATCAAATAATTTTCTTTGATGAACTTTACGAAAAGGGGGCATAGGAATTGATCGAATTAAATGGGACGTTTTTTGCACAGATCATCAACTTCCTGATTTTGGTAGTTCTGCTCCGTGCATTTGCGTATAAGCCCGTGGTGAATATGCTCAAAGCCCGTCAGGATAAGATTCAGGAAAGCCTTGACAAAGCCGATGCCGATGCGGCAGAGGCAGACAAGCTGCTGGCCGAATACAAGGCAAAACTTGCTGCCGCTACCAAGAAAGCTGAAGAGATTCAGAAGAATGCGGAAAAGCGTGCTGCTGAGTTCCGTGAGGCAGAGGAGCAGAAGGTTAAGGCCGATATCGAGCAGATGAAGAAGTCCGCTCAGGCAGATATTGAGCGCGACAGAGCCAAGGCTGTTGAGAAACTGCGCGTCGAAATGGTGTCGCTTTCCATGGCAGCTGCCGGCAAGATCATCGCCAAGAATATGGATTCGGCTGAAAATGAAGCGCTTATCTCGGAATTTGTGGATAAGCTGGACAAGGATAAGATTGGTGATCTGCCATGCTAAACTTACAGCTTGCACATAAATATTCCCGCGCGATTTTTGAACTGGCTGAGGAAGAAGGCAAACTGGAAAAATATGGCGAGGAACTGCTCGAAGTCAAGAAAGACCTCGAAGCTATTCCGGAAGCCAAGGCCTTCTTTGCCAATCCGCAGGTGGAGCGCAAGGCGAAAAAAGAACTGGTGACCAAGATGTATGAAGGGGAGCTTTCCTCGAGCATCTATCACTTCTTGCTGCTCCTGGTGGACAAGCGCCGCTTTGCCCTTCTCGGGGTTATCGCCGAGCAGTATCGGGAAATGGCCAACGCCGCACGCGGTATTGTCATTGCCGATGTGACCACGGCTCAGCCCGCGACCAAGGCACAGCAGGAAAAAATCGCTCAGAAACTGCAGCAGGTTACCGGGAAAAAGGTGGAATTGCGCCTCCACGAGAATCCGGCCCTTTTGGGCGGCGTGGTGGTCAAGATTGGCGACCGCCGTATCGACGGCAGTGTAGCCGGACGCCTCCAGGCGCTGCAAAAAGAATTACTGACGAGCAAGTGAGAAACTGGGGTGACAGCTAAGTTATGAAAATGAATCCGGAAGAAATAACGGCCATCATCAAAGACCAAATCAAGAACTACGAAGTAGACTTGAACGTCGATGAAGTTGGCACGGTTATCGAAATCGGTGACGGTATCGCCCATATCCATGGCCTCGAAAAAGCCATGGCCGGTGAGCTGTTGGATTTTGGTAATGATATATATGGTTTGGTCCTGAACCTTGAACAGGACAACGTAGGTGCCGTTATCCTGGGCGGCGAAACCCAGATCAAAGAAGGTGCGCAGGTAAAACGCACGGGCAAGATCATGCAGGTGCCGGTAGGCGAAGCTATGATCGGCCGCGTTGTGGATGCCATTGGCCGTCCGATCGATGGCAAGGGCGAAATCAAAGCCGACACCTTCCGTCCCGTTGAGTACCGCGCACCGGGCATTGCGGACCGCAAGCCCGTTAAGGAACCGCTGCAGACTGGTCTGAAGGCTATCGATGCCCTCGTACCGATCGGCCGTGGCCAGCGCGAACTCATCATCGGTGACCGTGGTATCGGTAAGACGGCTATCGCTGTAGATACCATCCTCAACCAGCATGACCAGAATTGTATCTGCGTCTATGTTGCCATCGGTCAGAAGGCTTCCACGGTAGCCCGCGTGGTGAAGACACTGGAAGAAGCCGGTGCCATGAAGTACACGATTGTCGTTGCCGCAACGGCAGCTGACAGCGCTCCGCTGCAGTATCTGGCTCCCTATGCCGGTGTTGCCATGGCGGAACACTTCATGTATCAGGGCAAGGCCTGCCTCTGCGTGTATGATGACCTTACCAAACACGCTGCCGCATACCGCGCCATGTCCCTGCTGCTCAGAAGACCGCCCGGACGTGAAGCATATCCCGGTGATGTATTCTATCTGCATTCCCGTCTGCTGGAACGTGCAGCAAAGCTCAATGACGAATTGGGCGGCGGCTCCATCACGGCTCTGCCGATCATCGAAACCCAGGCCGGCGACGTTTCCGCCTACATTCCGACCAACGTTATCTCCATCACCGATGGTCAGATTATGCTGGAATCCGATGCCTTCTATTCCGGTATCCGCCCGGCTATCAACGTAGGTCTGTCCGTATCCCGTGTAGGTGGTTCTGCACAGATCAAGGCTATGAAGCAGGTTGCCGGTACCATGCGTCTGGATCTGGCCCAGTATCGTGAGCTGGCAGCATTTGCCCAGTTCGCTTCCGATCTGGATAAGGCCACCAAGGCACAGCTCGACCGCGGTGCCCGCATGGTTGAAACCCTGAAACAGGCCCAGTACAGCCCGCTCCTCGTACAGGAACAGGTTATGGTGATCTTCACCGCTGTCCGCGGGTTCCTGGCAGATATTCCGGTGGAAAGAGTCGTTGAGTTCCATAATGACTTCCTGAAGTTCATGCGTGCTCAGCATCCGGATATCGGTGCTAAGATTGCCGAACAGAAGAAACTTGACGATGCCATCGAAGCAGATCTGAAGAAAGCTATCGAGGAATTCAAGGAAACTGTAACATACAAAATGGCATAAGGTTAGCGAGGTGATTCTTTTTGGCTAGTTTACAGGACATCCGCCATCGCATTAAGAGCGTAAAGAGTACCAAGCAGATAACCAGTGCCATGAACATGGTTGCAACTTCCAGATTGCGCCATGCGAAAGAGGCCGCCCTGGCCAACAAACCTTATGCAGAGAAAGTCGTGCAGGTGGTGCAGCAGATTGCTGCCACTGCGGGAAATGATTTTTCCCACCCACTTCTGGCTAAGCATGAGGATGGCAAGAAGCTCATTTTGCTTGTCACCAGTGACAAGGGCCTCGCCGGTGCATATTCATCCAACGCCTGCAAGGCAGCGGAAGCACTGGTAGAGGATAAGAAGAATACCCCCATGGTCATCGTTGGCCGCAAGGGTACCAGCCACTTCAAGAATCGCGGCTATGACGTAGTGAAAAGCGTCATCGGCGTCAGCGAGCGCCCCAACTTCGATCTGGCCAAAAAACTGGCCGATGATCTGGTGGAACGCTTCAAGACGGGGGAAATCCGCGAAGTGCAGATGGTTTATACGAAATTCATCTCGGCTATCAACTGTGAACCGCAGGTGTTGAAGCTCCTGCCTTTCGAGGCAGAGGCATCCGATGGCCCGGTTACCGAGTACATCTATGAACCGGATGCAGCAACGGTGTTGGGGAGCCTGCTGCCGCAGTATCTCTACACCACCATCTATGCAGCGCTCCTGCAGTCTGCGGCAAGCGAACTCAGCTCCCGCATGAACGCCATGAGCAATGCAACGGACAACGCAGAAGAGCTTATCAGCAAACTGGACCTCTACTACAACAAGGTACGTCAGGCAGGTATCACCAACGAGATCACCGAGATCGTTGGCGGTGCCGAAGCTCTGAAATAAGGGCATCGTAAGGAGGTTTACCATTGGCAAAAGGTAAAGTCGTACAGGTTATCGGACCTGTCGTAGATATTGAATTCCCGGCAGGCGAACTGCCGGAAATATTGAACGCAATCACCATCAAGGGCAAAGCCGGTGAAGTGGACATCGACCTGGTGGTCGAAGTCATGCAGCACCTGGGCGACAGCGTAACCCGCTGCATCGCCATGAGCTCTACGGATGGTCTCACCCGCGGGATGGAAGCCGAAGATACTGGCGCGCCCATCAGCGTTCCCGTTGGTGAAGGCACTCTGGGCCGTATCTTCAACGTATTGGGCCAGACTGTTGACAAGGATCCTGCTCCGGTCAAAGCCGCTGAGTATTGGCCCATCCATCGTCCGGCTCCTGAGTTCGAAGACCAGGAAACCAGTGACCAGGTACTGGAAACGGGCATCAAGGTCGTTGACCTGATCGCACCGTACGCCCGCGGCGGTAAGATTGGCCTGTTCGGTGGTGCCGGCGTAGGCAAGACCGTGCTCATCATGGAACTGATCCATAACATCGCTACTGAGCACGGTGGTTACTCCGTATTCGCTGGCGTAGGCGAACGTACCCGTGAAGGCAATGACCTTTGGGGCGAAATGAAGGAATCCGGGGTTATCGGCAAGACCGCTCTCGTATACGGTCAGATGAATGAACCCCCCGGAGCTCGTATGCGTGTAGGTCTGACGGGCCTCACCATGGCAGAATACTTCCGTGATGTTCAGCATCAGGATGTGCTGCTCTTCATCGATAACATCTTCCGTTTCATTCAGGCAGGTTCCGAAGTGTCCGCACTTCTCGGCCGTATGCCGTCTGCCGTAGGTTATCAGCCGACGCTGACCACCGATATCGGTGCGCTGCAGGAACGTATCACGTCCACCAAGGAAGGTTCCATCACCTCCGTACAGGCCGTATACGTGCCCGCCGATGACCTCACTGACCCGGCACCGGCTGGTACATTCACCCACCTGGATGCAACGACGGTACTTTCCCGTCAGATTGCCGAGCTGGGTATTTACCCCGCCGTTGACCCGCTGGATTCCACCAGCCGTATCCTGAATGCCGAAGTTCTCGGCGAGGAACACTATCAGGTGGCCCGCGGCGTACAGGCTGTGCTCCAGAAGTACAAGGAACTGCAGGATATCATCGCCATCCTGGGTATGGAAGAACTGTCTGACGAAGATAAGCTCACCGTATCCCGTGCGCGTAAGATTCAGCGTTTCCTGTCCCAGCCCTTCTTCGTGGCCGAAGTATTCACCGGTTCCCCGGGCAAATACGTGCCGCTGAAAGAAACGGTTCGTGGTTTCAAGGAAATTCTCGAAGGTAAATACGATGACCTGCCGGAAGCTGCCTTCTACATGGTAGGCAACATTGACGAGGCTGTGGAGAAAGCAAAGACCTTGGAAAAGGAGGGATAATCTATGGCTACGATCCAGCTAGAGATTGTCTCCCCGGATAAAGTGGTTTATGCCGCAGATATCGGCATGCTGATCGTCCGTTCCACGGGCGGTGAGCTCGGTATCCTGCCCAAGCACGCTCCCTTGGTGACGGGCCTTCTGCCCCATGCCATGCGCGTGCGCCTCAATGGTTCCGACAGGGACGAACAGCTTATCGCTGTGTCCGGCGGCTTCATGGAAGTCACGCCGGAAAAGATCACGGTGCTGGCCACCGCCGCTGAACAGCCCATTGATATCGACATCAATCGTGCCCAGCGTGCCATGGACCGCGCCAAGGAGCGTATCGCTGCTTTCCATCAGGGAGGCGACGAGGCCAGAAATATCGATATCGAACGTGCCCAGCTGGCCCTGCGGCGTGCAATCGCCCGCCTGCATGCTACGGGAACAGAAATCGAGAATCTGAAATAAGCAATGAAAACGGCTTGCAGAGAAATCTGCAAGCCGTTTCCATGTATATCATATGTGAGGAGATTAAATATGTCTGAGTGGTTATTAGCGCCAGCGTTTATTATGCTCGTAGGCGTTATATTCATATTGGTAGCCGTCGGTATAAAATGGAAGATAAAAAAGAAATTAGCGGTTTGTACGGCAGAGACAAAGGGGACGGTGGTTCGCTGGTCGCATGAAAGAGTCGCGCATGATTATGGTAGTGCAACGGATTACTTTTGGTTTCCGGTATATGCTTATGACGTACAGGGAAAGCACTATGAGGAGAAATCATCTGTCGGTTTATCGGAACAAGGCGAATTATATGCTGAGACCGTCTTGTACTATGAACCGGGTAATCCAAGCAATTTTTATGCCAACATTGGGAACTATGATCGCTTGATTATGATTTTTCGGTTGGTGGGGTGGAGTCTTACCTTGATGACGTTATTAACTCTGGGCATCCTTTATCATGTGCAAAGTTGATGCTGTGCTGCATTCGTCCCAAACTGGCACGGGCGTACCAAATGTTTCAGAATTGAATTCTTCCTTCTGGCCTTCGAAATTTGCGAAGGCCTTTTTTACTTGGCCGAAACCCAGATAGAGGAGCGGCAGGTTGCAGCAGACCATGACGATGTTGGCAAAGTCACTGAGGTTCCAGAGGGCGCTGAGGTCAAAGCCGGCAATGTTGGTGACCATGCCGAAGGCCAGTACCGTCAGATTTACCAGACGGACAACAGCAATGAACATCTTGTTATGGGAAATCTGCCGGGCGCAGATTTCCGAGAAGGACAGGAAACCCAGCAGGCAGGTAAAGGCGAAGATGCCAAAGCAGATGCTGATAACCAGCGTAGCCAGCCCATAACCAACACCACCGCCTAAGAGCTGTGCACAGGAGAACAGGAATTTTTCCAGACGGCCCATTTCCATCCAAGCCGCAGCGCCATTGCCGAGCCATGCTTGTCCCATGATGAGGACGAAGCCTGTCAGCGTACAGATAACCATGGTGTCAAGGAAGACGCCGATGGCCTGAATGATGCCCTGGTCGCAGGGATGTTTGGCATGAGAGACTGCGGCAGGCATCGAAAGCGTGCCTTGTCCAGCTTCGTTGCTCATGAGGCCGCGTTTGATACCCTGGGAGAGAGCAAGGCCTAAGGCACCGCCGAAGATCGGCTCGGGCTGGAATGCTTCGGTCACGACCACATAGAAGAACCAGGGCAGGCGATCAAGGTTCAAGGCAACCATAATCACAACTGCGGCCACATAGATAACGGCCATGATGGGCACGAGTACATCTGTGATTTTGGTAATACGGCGCAGTCCGCCGAAGATAGAAAAGGTGGTCACGCCCATCAGCAACAGAAAGAAAACCCAGACAAGCGTGCTGTCAGCAGCCAGCTCCATGCCTGTTATATTCTGCGTGATGGCGGTCATGGCCGATATGGTATTGAAGCCCTGAGCCGGAATGCAGAGCAGGGCATAGACGATATACAGCAGGCTCAAAGCTCCGCCGACAACTGCCGCTCCGCCTAAAAGTTTCCGCCCATAGCAGGGGAGGCCGCCGACGTATTCATCGCCTTGCTTGTCCTTGTAGATCTGTGAGAGTGTTGATTCCACAAAAGCGGTCGCCATGCCAAAGAACGCGGATATCCACATCCAGAACAAGGCACCGGGACCACCTGTGGAAACTGCACCCGTTACGCCCAGAATATTTCCGGGGCCCACTCGCATGGCCGTAGAGAGAAGAAAGGCGGCCAAAGGGCTGATGCCCTGCTCTGATTTTTGACTATTTATCAGGGTGCGCAGGCCATAACGGAAATATTTGATTTGCACAAAGCGCAGGTTCAGGGTGAAATAAATACCTGTACCCACCAAAAGGATAATGACCAACGGTAATTCCCCAATAACGGGGAGCCGGGCATACCATTCCAGATTCGTGGGGAATCCCCAGACCAGATCGGCAAGATTCTGGAAGACAGCACAAATGCTGCCGATTAGTTCATACATGAATTAAGACCTCCTGTGACACGTTTAGATAAGCAGCCGGATGACTGCCGAACCTGTTGTCTCAATTGTAACACACCGAATATAATATGGATATTGGTGTTTGTGCTGTGTATTTTGTAGTCTGTGCGCATACAGGCTGTTTTGCATATTGATGCTGTAAAATTCTATCGACAAAATCTCAACAATAGCGTTATAATGAGAGCTATCATTTGTGTAAAAATTTAGGAGTGGATTTCATGGAAGCCTTTTGGGCGGCGTTTTTGTTGATTTTTTTTGCCGAGATGGGGGATAAGACGCAGTTCCTCGTGATGGCGCTGGCTGGTCGGTATGACAGCCGCCGGGTGTTTGTTGGCATGACTTTGGGAATCATCGTGGTACATGCCTTGGCGGTGCTGCTAGGTGCAACTATCGGCAGCTTCCTGCCCGCGGAAAAAATGGCCATTGCAGCCTCAATCCTTTTTATCTGTTTTGGCCTTTGGTCGCTGAAGGGCGAGGATGGCGATGAGGAAGAAGAATGCCAGACCAGCCGTTTTGGCCCGGTGGTGACAGTGGCGCTGACCTTCATTATCGGCGAGATGGGGGATAAGACACAGCTCGCGGCAGTGGCCTTGGCGGCTGACTATGGCAGCTGGCTGATGGTTTTTGCCGGGGCTGTCGCGGGCATGATCCTGGCCGATGGCATGGGCCTGGTGGCAGGTAATTATCTGCAGAAAAAAGTCTCTACGGCCACCATGCAGAAGATTTCGGCAGGATTGTTCATTCTTTTTGGGACGTTAGGCCTGATTCAGGCGTTATTTTGATTCCGGCCGCTACGAGTACACTAATAAACAATAATAAATATCGCTCAACCACTTGCAACATAGACAAAAACTGTTTATAATTATATTAGGGCTGTATACCTATATATAAAGGATTAAGGAATGTCTCAGGGAAAGTGAGGGATCGATTATGGGTATCTCGGGTGTAGGGGCTACGACGCTTTCGAGTTTCCCGCAAATCAATCGCGAGGTTCATTCTGTGGGAATGCAAGCGACTAAAGAGCGTAGCGACCAGGCAGCGTCTTATAGCAAAGTATCGCAGTTCGGCAATGAAACCAAATTGGGTACCAGCCCGTTCCAGCGCAATAACGATACGGTTATCAGCATTGGTGAACGGGAAACCTCGCAGATTGCCAAGGAGACGGCGGCTATATATAAGGCGTCCAATCTCGGTAACAATACGAAAATAGGCACCAGTGCCTTCCAGCGTGACAATCAGAAGACCAATAACGAGGGGATGAAAAATACCTCTCAAATCATGGATAAGGCGAAGTCTTACTACGAGGTGTCAAACTTCGGCAATGAGACGAAACTTGGTTCCAGCAAATTCCAGCAGCAGGTCAAGCAGATTTCCAAACAAGGTGAGCAAAACACAGCGCACAGCATGAAAGCAGCCCTCGATGTGACGCGTGTATCTCAGTTTGGCAATGAGACGAAGCTGGGTAATAGCCAGTTCCAAAAGGCTAATGCCCAGATCAGCAATTACAAGCCCAAACCAGCTACTGGAGGGAATGTTGACATCGCTGCTTAAAGACATGTTCATTTTGCCGCAGACTTTTGTTTGCGGCCTTTTTACTATGAAATTTTAGTCAGTCAAGCCGTTAGGCGCAGAATGACTTAGATTTCGTGTAAGGGCTGATGAAAAATCCGATGGATTTTTCATCTTGCTTTATGTCTGTAAATAAATGCGATTCAAGGTGTAACAAGCGTTACAGTCAGCAAGCCTTGCTGCCGTTATAATAAAGCCAGTGAATGACGAAAGCGTGTAGCGAGGAGAGTGCATTATGGAAATGAAGATGTTTTGCTATCAGTGTCAGGAAACTGCTGGCTGCAAGGGCTGCACCCAGATGGGTGTCTGCGGCAAGAAGCCGGAAGTGGCGGCTATGCAGGATCTGCTGATCTATGTGACCAAGGGGCTGTCGGCGGTTACCACCCGTCTGCGGGCTGAGGGGAAGAAGGTCAGCCCACAGGTGAATTATCTGATTACTATCAATCTGTTCATCACCATCACCAATGCCAATTTTGATCAGGAGGCCATTGGTGCGCGGGTGTCCCAGACCTTACAGACGAAGCAGGAGCTTTTGGCACAGCTGGCTGACCGGGAAAATCTGCCGGCTGCAGCTCTGTGGCATGATACGGAGGATGGCTTTGCGGCCAAGGCCGCTAAAGTTGGCGTGCTTGCTACCGAGAATGAGGATATCCGCAGCCTGCGTGAACTGATCACCTATGGGCTGAAAGGTCTGGCGGCTTATCAGAAGCATGCCAATGTGCTGGGTTATGAGAATGAGGCCATTGATGCCTTCCTGCAGTCGGCTCTGGCCAAGCTGCTGGATGACAGCCTGACGGCGGATGAGCTTACGGCCCTGACGTTGGAGACAGGCAAGTGGGGCGTAGATGGCATGGCCCTGCTGGATAAGGCCAATACGGAGACTTATGGCAATCCGGAACTCACCAAGGTAGATTTGGGCGTACGCAATAATCCGGGCATCCTGATTTCTGGCCATGATTTCAAGGATCTGGAAATGCTGTTGGAACAGACTCAGGGCACGGGGGTGGATGTATATACCCATGGTGAGATGCTGCCGGCCCATTACTATCCAAAGTTCAAGAAGTACGATAATTTCGTGGGCAATTATGGCAATGCCTGGTGGAAGCAAAAGGAAGAATTCGAGGCTTTCAATGGCCCGATTCTCATGACCACCAACTGTGTGGTACCGCCGAAGTCCAGCTATCAGGAGCGCCTTTTCACCACAGGCGCTACGGGAGTGCCTGGCTGCCAGCATATCGAGGCCAAGGCTGATGGCACGAAGGATTTCTCGGTCATCATTGAGCTGGCGAAGAAGTGCGCGGCACCGACGGAACTGGAGCAGGGGCAGATTGTAGGCGGTTTTGCCCATGAGCAGGTCTTTGCTGTGGCGGATAAGGTTGTGGAAGCGGTCAAGAGCGGCGCCATCAGGAAGTTCGTGGTGATGGCTGGCTGCGATGGCCGCATGAAGAGCCGCGATTATTATGCGGAATTTGCCAAGGCTCTGCCTCAGGATACTGTGATCCTCACGGCCGGCTGCGCTAAGTACAAGTACATCAAGCTGGATCTGGGGGATATCGGCGGCATTCCCCGGGTGTTGGATGCCGGCCAGTGCAATGACTCCTACAGCCTGGCCCTGATTGCCCTGAAACTCAAGGAAGTCTTTGGCCTGGCTGATGTGAATGAGCTGCCCATTGCCTACAATATTGCCTGGTATGAGCAGAAGGCCGTAATCGTGCTGCTGGCCCTGCTGCACCTCGGCGTGAAGAACATCCATCTGGGGCCGACGCTGCCCGCATTCCTCTCTCCGCATGTGGCGAAGGTGCTGGTGGAGACCTTCGGTATCGGCACGATTTCCACGGTGGAAGAAGATATCAAAAAGATGATAGGCTGATATTAAATATAAGAAAATCCTCGCAGGATTTAGTCATTCTGCGAGGATTTTGTGTTGTTATCCTTTAATCACGGCGGATGAAATCGGCAATGGAGCGGCGGATGGGCTTTTCCGTTGGTGCCGTATTCTGACCAATGGCTTCGGCAAGCCCCGGGATGTGTTTACTGGGCTCGGCGTGGCGCATGGGCGCCGCATCGGCGGCATTGATGGTGGAAAGGGTGGGGACGCCGTGAATGGAAGCGGGGGCAGGCGTTACGGGGATGGAGGCGGCGCTATTTTCCGGCGCAATCCTTGTGCCTGCGTTGGGGGCGGACAGGGATGGTGTAATAGGCACATCCCGGCTGGTCAGTTTCACTTCCAGCGTATCGCCGTTCTTGACCGGATCGACAAAGTCGACGGGCTGTCCATTGACCAGGATGGTGAAGTTCACCCGGCTGGTGGCAGCGGGGGGCTGGAAGTTGACGGCCAAAAGGGCATCGCTGACCGTAGTCACCATGCGTTCCGAAGTATGGTAAGTAACTTCGCAGCCATCGTCGATGATGGTGCCGGGGCTGGCAGTACGGCCATTGACCATGAGTTCCACATTGGCTGAGGGAATGGCGAATTCCTTGCCTTCGTAGTAGATCATCACGGAGGTATCGGAGTTTTTGATATTCAGGATGTCACCGAGCTTCGGATCTTCGTCGGCCATGTATTCCACATGATCCCCCTCATGGATGGGCATGGAAATGCTGGCGGGAATATCGTTGAGGAGGATTTCTGGCGTACAGCTGTAAGTGGTTTCTCTGCCGTTCAGGGTATAGTGGATCTTGCGGCCGGTGGGCGGGTAGCCGGCGGCCAGCAGGGCTTCGCCCAGGCTCTTGAATTCCCGGCTTTCAATCACATCGCCGTCGGCCAGCAGCTGGTCAGCTTCGGCCTCTTTGCCGTTGACGGTGACTTTCTGGCGGATATGTTTTTCCCGGCCGTTGATGTAGATGGTGTATTCCTGTCCGGCGGTCACGAGGTCGCCCAGCCGTACCGTCGGAGTGGTGCCGTTTTCCCCGGGGATCACGGTGATGCGGGCGCCGTCGCGGATCACCGTATCGAGATCAGCCTCTTCCTCATTCAGCATGATCTTGGCAAAGGTGCCCAAAGTGCCCGGGAAGAATTTTTTCTCGGTGCCGATATTGACCATCAGGCCCAGTCCCGGATGGCCATTGTATTTGCGCATATTGATGCCGGCGTTCAGCAAGGCATCGGACACGGTGAGTTCCCGGAAGTTGAACAGGCTGTATTCCTCGTCATTGACGTAGACGGAGAGGAAATGCAGGGTGTTCAGGGAAGCAATCTTCAAAATGCCCAAGGGGGTTACGGCATCGGGATAATGCAGTTCTTCGGGGATATCCACAATGCCATTGACGGCGTCGGGTTTGCGCACAGCTACGCGGTTTTCCGGCATGCCCAGGGCATCGGCCACGAATTGGGCAAGACCGGGGGTAAGGGAGCCGCCGCCCACCAGCATGACAGCTTGGGGCGTGTCGCCGTTGAGTTCAAAGATCTGTTTGGCAATGGCGTTGGCCAAATTTTCGATATTGGGCATCACCGGATCGAGAACCTCGGCGGCGGAAAGATTGTATTCCACGCCCAAAATGTCGGTGAAGTTTACATCTTCGCCCACGGAGGCCTGCCGTTTGATGCGTTCAGCAATGTTGAAGTCCAGCAGGAAGCGCTGGCTGATGGCTTCGGTGACTTCATCGCCGGCCAGTGGCACCATGCCATAGGCAATGACGGAGCCGTTCTTGGTGATGGCCACGTCGGAGGTGCCGGCGCCGATATCCACCAGCACCAGATTCAGATGGCGCATGGTGGGCGGGATCAGCACGTTGATGGCGGCAATCGGCTCCAGGGTCAGGGCCCGCATTTCCAGATTGGTGGCATGGAGGGCTGACTGCATGGAGTCGATGACCTGCCGGGGCAGGAAGGTGGCGATGACTACGGCCTTGGCCTTCTTGCCCCGCTGGCCAATCAGCATCTTGAGTTGGATGTCGTCCAAAACGTAGCGGATGGTGCTGTAGCCTACGCAGTAATAGCGGGTGGGATCGTCCACGGTATGGCTTTCGGCCAGAGCTGCCTGGGCGGCCTGTACCCCGGCAAAGTCCAGGTTGCGCTGCTGTTCGGCGGTGATCAGGCCGTTGACTTCCATCTCCGCTTCGGCGGTCATGGTGTAGAGGGCACGGCCGGCGGCGGCCACAGCGGCGGTCTTGATGGGGCCGGTCTTTTCAATCAGGGCATTCTTGACTTTTTCCACCACGGCGGCTACCTGAGGCACATCGTGGATCTGACCGTCCAGCATGGCCCGCGTCTTATGCTCCAACCTGTCCGTGGCGATGACATGGAGATTTTCGTCATCGCCTTCTTCAGCCACAATGCCGATGACACTGCGGGTGCCGATGTCCAGGGCAAAAATCCGCTCATGCTCCTTGACAGCTTTGGGTGGCGGTGTTTTAATAACATTGATAGCCTCTACAATTTCCGGCCGCAGTTCTTCTGCGGGAGGTTCGGCAGGCTTTGGCTTTTTAGCCGTGCGGGCCGTTGTTTTCTTAGGCGCAGGGGCTTTTTCCGTAGGTTGTATATCAGTGGTGTTTTTCTTGATTGTTGGCATAAAAAAACTCCTCACTTTGCGTAATTTTAAAAGGTTATTTTTATTATTTCGCGAAATATACATTATAATCCTGTTTTTTGCCGAAAATCTTATAAAAACAGTTATAGAAACGAGTGTGATACTATGACAGGAAATCGAGAAGTTATTACGGGCAGTGATTTTAAGCGCATGGTCTCTGGGGCCTACAGCGAATTCTTGCTGGAGTATGAGGAGATAAACCGGATGCAGGGGGCGGGCAGCATGCCTGGTACCCATGTGTTGCGGACCATGGGGGCGGCCATCATGCCGTTGAAGGATGCCAAGGACGACAGCATCGGCGGACTGGCCCGGCGGGTGGCTTCGGGAGCGCTCTTCGGCGCCCGGGGCAGTGCCGGTGTGGTGCTGGCGCAGATGTTCCGCGGTCTGGGCAAGGGGCTTCTGGGCAAGCATAATGCCACGTCCACGGAGTTCGGCAAGGCCTTTCAGTATGGCATTCTCTACGCGCAGCGGGTGATGCCTGAGGAGCCGGAGCGTCCCATCATCACTTTGGCCAAAGAGGTGGCAAAAGGTGCCTATCATGCCGTGCGGGCCAACAAGCCGATCTCCGAGATTCTGGAAACGGCTATTGCCTGCGGGGAAAAGGCGCTGGAAAAAATCGGCGAGGAAGATGCAGGGGCAAGGATCATGTTTGCGTTCCTGCAGGGCTGCCTGAAGGGGTTGGATGGCAATTTCGTTTCGCCGGCAGTCAGCCTGTCCCTGGGGCTGGAGGCACAGCAGGCCGGTCTGCCTGATCCCCGCCATGATGTGGTCCGTCCTTACTGCGTGCGTTTTTCGGTGAAAAATGTGCAGGTGGACATGAAGGAGCTGGAGGCGCATCTCAGGGAATTTTCTTCCTTTGCGCTGGTGGAGCGGGCGGCTACCGGTGTGGACGTACATCTGCATACGGATCATCCCGGCAAGGTCATCGAACAGGCCATTGGCTGGGGGCCCCTCAAGGGCATCCATGTCACGAATATGAGCGAACCGCACAGTCTGTCCGCCCATGATGCCGTGATGAAGGTAGCCCTGTTGGCGGTAGCGGAAAACAAGGTGCAGGCCAAGGAATTGCAGGAGCAGGGCGTGCAGATTCTCGTCACCGGCAGCGAGGCAGAAAGTCCCTCGGTGGCAGAACTCATCAACGCGGCCCATAGCGATCTGGCCTATGCCTATGTGATGGTGGCCTGGAACCGGGATTTCTGGCAGGCCTTCCGTCAGGTGAAACGGCTGCTGGGCGAGCGCATTGAACTGGTGCTCTGCGAAACGAAACAGCAGCAGGCTGCAGCGATCAAGGCTTTCGATGCCAACCTCACGGCGGTGGAGAATGCCATCGTCATGCGGGAGGCTGCGGAAGAGGCCAAATAAATTTGGGTTGAGACAATAAGACGCGGGCCACGGTATAATACTTTTTCTCCGCTGAGACGGCTTTGCCGCCAAACGCTGCGAAAAAGCATCATACCGTGGCCCGCTTTTGTTGTTGTTTTCATTCGCTTCGGTAAGACGCTCGGGGGCTGGCAATATTTTTCATCCGCTGAGACGGCTATCGCCGCCAAACGCTACGGAAAAACATCGCCAGTCCCCGGGCTTGATTTTATTTGCGTTTATTATTTTTGGTCGATTTTGGCTTCCAGTCTGGCCAGGGCTTCTTTGAGGGCCTGGATTTCTGCACCCTGCTGGGCGATGGTTTCGTTTTGGGCGGCGATTTTTTTGAGCAGGGCGGATTTGCTGGTGCTGGTACCGCCGCGGCCCAGGGCGATGGAGAGGCCGGCGTTGATCATGTTTTCGCCGTTGCCCATACTGCCGCCCAGGCTGACCATGACTGTATCAGAGGGGCGGTAGAAAAGACCGATGGCGGCGGCGGTGGCATTGCGATAGTTGCCCACACCCATAGCCATGCTGAATTTATCGTCCGTTTCTAAGGGGCGCAGGGCGGCCAGGGCGGCTGCACCGGCACCGACTTTATTGATGCGGCTGTCCAGCTTGTTGATGCTGCTGTTTAGCTGTTTCATGTTGCTGGTCAGATTGGTGACGTTTGTGTTTGTGGTTTTCAGCTGACCAACGGTGGCGGCATCGGTATCGTCAGTACCGTCAGCCACATGTTTGATCTGCCGCTCATTACCTGAGGAACCTACTGAGACGGCATTGGCTTCGGCAGCAGATTCATTGCCTAATACGACAGCATTGTCCACGTTAGCTGTGACATTGTTGCCCAGTACGAAGGTGTTGTTTCCATTGGCGGTGACATTGTTGCCCAAGACAAAGGTGTTATTGCCGCCGATATTATTATCATTGCCGACGCCATAGCTGTCACTACCATCAATGATACTGGGGTCACCGAAAGCGCCACTGCGCTCACCTGTGACTTGATTGCCATAGCCGATGGCGATAGCTTTGTTGCCGGAAGCTTTGTTGCCTTCGCCGATGGCTATGGAGTCGTTGCCGGAAGCCTTGCTGTCCTTGCCTATGGCAATCTGCTGGCTGGTGGTGCCCAGTTGCAGGGATTCGTTGTTCAGGTAGTTGTAGACCGTGTCGCCTGTGACATAGCCACTGTCCTGCTCTTGTATAGTACCAGGGGTAATGGAACCTGTGCCTGTGCCGGAATTCTGCAGCGCAGCGACGGTGGTTTGCAGCTCTGTAAGAGCGCTCAGGTCGGCTTTGCCGGCAAGCTGGGTATCCAGCGTAATCAGATTGGTGGCGGCGGATTGGTCTTTCTTGACGTAAGTGCCATCAGCAGTGAGGCGGACTTCGCTGGCATCGGCTTTGGTGGCAAGTTGTGTATCCAATGCCGTCAGATTGGCAGCGGTGGTTTGCTCTTTCTTGATAAAGTTGCCATCTGCTGCGGGGCGGACTTCGGCATAGAGCTGATCCGTGCTGATTCCACCGATGCTGCTGCTGCCACTGCTGCCGCTTCCGGAACCGCTTACACTGCCGATGGCTGCTTTCAGCTGGGCCACATTTACGGCGTCGGTATCCTTGGTGCCTGCCGCTACGCCGATAATCTGGCGGGTAACGGGGCTTTCGGTATCGTCACTGCCTACGGCAATGGCATTGTGGGTGGAAACCCAGGCCGCCCCGGTATTTGTGCCCTGATAAGCGGCGCCAGTGGCCCCTGCTGCCCGGTCTGCGATAGCACCGCTGCCCAGTGCAATGGCATCGGCCAGCGTCGCTTGGGCTCCATTGCCGATGGCGGCAGAATTTTCAGCATCCGCTGTGGTTTTGCCGCCAAGGGCAGCCAGAGAGTTGAGGGCTTCTGCAGTGGAATACAGGCCAAAAGCTGTGGAGACGTAGCCTTTGGCTGTAGTAGTACTACCCCAGGCGGTGGAATAAAATCCTTCGGCATTGGTATAGTAGCCGAAGGCTAAGGCACCATTTTGGGTAGCCTTTGCTGCATAGCCAAAGGCTGTGCTGTATTTGCCAGAGGCAGTAGCGCCAGTGCCCCAGGCTGAACTGTAGTCGCCCGTGGCATGGGTGTCATTGCCCCAAGCAGAGGCAGTGTCCGCACGTTCAGCTGGCGTTCCCGTGACACCGGCATCTGCCCCCAAGGCTGCGGGCTGGCTGCCACAAAGTACACAGGCACTGGTCAGCAGGGCGGCCATTACACAGCCCTGCCTGTGGTATTTTCGCGCCAGTTCGCTGGTGACCACATAGCAATTCCTTGCCTGATTCCAAATCACACTGTAAATCTTATTCATGATTTTTACTCCCTTCCATTGGCAATAAAATAAAAACAACCATCAGGCATAGCGTGAAAAACACTACACCTGATGGTTAGCTTGTACAAAATAAGATTTTAGAGGTTGATTTCTCTTCTCTCTAAAATTTCCATCTCTGCCACTTCCTGTATAAAGTAAATGCAAAAATAAAAAGCAAAAATGCCTTACAAGGAATATATCGACAGGAATAAACTGAAACTTAAGTGTATACAGAAAATTTTTTAATCAGTAGAAGGGGCCAGATAAATTGCAGTTTGTAGATGCGAGCCTAAACTCTTTTGTTACAGCTCAGTGGGGCGGCGGTGGGAATACTTTTCCGCCGCTGCACTAAATGTCCCGCCAGCAGAAGTACGCATCTTCCAGTAACCTGCGCCGGGCAAGTCCGGCGGCGCGTCCATCAACGAAGCATCCAGCAAATGCTGTTTGCGGGCCAGCCTTCACTTCGTTCAGGCAGTCGTTCCGCCGGCGGAAAAGCATCCCCACCGCCACCCAGAGTTACGTTTGTCAATGCTGCTATGTTTCGGCTGGAGGATACAAGCACATCGATGTTCTTGTTACAGGAGAAACGGTTCGTGCCGATTGCCAAAAACGTGGCTGGGGGCGAACGGGGGAGTGCTTTTTCTGTGGGAGCGACTGCCTGAGCGTCAGCGAAGGCCGGCCCGAGGCAGGCAGTTACCAGAAAGCACGCTGAAAGACGCGCCGCCGGTCTTGCCCGGCGCCATCTGGCTAAAAAGCTCTAAAATTGCCGAGAGGGTCGTTTTAGCGGAAACAGAAAAAGTACTCCCCCGTGAACCCCTGACTGCGTATGAACGGGATATCTTCAGCACGAACTCACTCACAAACTGCAATTTTTCAGCGCCTGTTTCAGCCTATCTGCCACCATTTCCGGGGTGATGGCTTTCATGCAGGCGTTGGTTTTGTATTTGCATTTTGTTTTGAGACAGCGCCTGCATTCGTGGGGGCTGATGATGAACTCGTGGCCTGCAGTCAGGGGGCCGTAGACATCGGGCTGGGTGGGGCCCCAGAGGGAAAGGGTTCGGCAGCCTACGGCGTCGGCGATGTGCAGAGGGCCGGTATCACAGGACAGGAGCAAATCCGCACTCTTCAGCAGGGCGGCCAGCTCGATGAGATTTGTTTCGCCGGCAATGGAGAGGCTGGGGCGGTTCATCTGCTTTTGGGCGGCGGCGATAAATTCCGCTTCGCCGGGGCTGCCGCAGAAGACGATCTGCACATCTTCCGGCAGGTCACGCAGGGCCAACCCGAAGTTTTCCGGTTCCCAGTTCTTGTCCGGCCAGGTGGTGCGTACCGTAACCATCAAAATGGGATGGGCTGTGTCAATGGCGTGTTCCTGCCAGAACTTCCCGGCAAAACCTTCCATGTCAGCGGGCAGCTGCAATGTCAGTCCCGGCGTGAAGTCTTCCTGTTGGAAGCCCAGAGGCATCAGGGCGCTCAGATAGCGGCGCACCTTGTGGGGACTTTCAATATTGGGAGCCATTTCGCTCATAAAGAAGGGGTTGCCCTCGTGGCGCTCGTGGATGCCGATGCGCCGTTTGGCTCCCGAAAGTATGGCCAGAATGCCTGTGAGGAAAAGCCCCTGAATATCGAGAACCAGGTCAAAGTGCCGTGCCTTTAAGAGGGTACGGGCTTTTTTTAGTTCCCGGTAAGCGGTGGGCAGGTCAAAGCCGGCAAAGGCCTTGTCCAATGGCCGTCTGTCCCAGACAAGGAGCTCGTCGATATAGGGATTTTCCGCCAGCAGTTTATCGGCAGGCGGGCTCACCAGCCAGGTGATATGGGCGTCCGGCTGCAGTCTTTTGAGCTCCCGGGCCACGGGGGTGGCGTGGAGCACATCACCGATGGCAGACAGGCGCAGGATCAGGATTTTTTTTCCGTGCTTATTTTCCATAAAGGTTGGTTTTGCCTTTCGTTCATAGTAAAATAATAAGATAAGTCTAATATTAGCACAGGAATAACAGATTGTCCAAGAGAAAGGGAACGGGCCATGTTAAAAGATATAACCATCAAGTCGTTGGCCAGCAGTGATACGGTGTACCGGCGGGGGATTGAGTATTATTATGATGATGCAGTGGATGAACTGGCCAAGCTGGATAATGATGGCAGGGAATGGGAAGCTGTCGTATATGGCAATTCAACATATACGGTCTATGTGAAGCTGGACAAGCGCAAGGAGAATATTGAGGATTACAGCTGTGATTGCCCGGCCGCTGAGCAGTATCTGGGGGCCTGCAAGCATGTGGTGGCGGTGCTGAAGGAAATCCAGGAAACACAGGAACATGAGCGGCCCCAGTCGGCCAAGGAAATCCTGCAGAGCGTCATCAAGAATATGGGGCTGGAGACGGCGGGCAATCTGCAGAAAAAAAAGCAGCAGGAGCAGCAAAGCCGGGCAGCCCAGCGCATGTTTGCAGCTTTTCAGCAGGCCCAGGCAGAAGATGTTGACCGGCGTACCGTGGGGCAGGCAGAGTATGCCCATCTGGTGCCCCGTCTGGTCACGGAATCCTATTATGGCGAGCATAACAATTGGCTGGAATTCCGCTTTGGCTTGGACAAATTATATGTGGTGAAGAATGCGGGCAATTTCGTGGAGGCTATGGAAAAGGGGGATTACTGGCAGCTGGGCTCGAAGAATTCCGTCCATCTGAGTTCGGTGCACTGGGGGGATGAGACGTCCGCCAAGCTCTATGACATGCTGCAGAAGTACAAGCGTATGGAACAGGGGATGTTTGCCGCCGGCGCAGGCGGTAACCGCTACTACTATATGAACACCCATTCCTATCTTTTCGATCAGAAGCAGTTCCGCTTGTCACCGGAAGCCCTGACAGAGTTTCTGGAGCTTATGGGGGATACGCCCTTCGAATTGCGGCTGGATGATGGGGAATGGGAAACGGTCAGAACAAGGACGGGTAATCCCCAGCTGGAATTGGAACTGGCAGAGGTTCATGGCGGCGGCGAATTGAAGGTCACGAAGGCCGATATCTCGACCTTGTCCAAGGACTGCCGCATCGTATATCAGGATGGTGTGATCTACCAGAGTGACAGGAAATTTGCCCAAGGGTTGAAGCCGTTGGTGGATACTTTTGACGGCACCAACGCTATCCGGATAAACAGCCACGATCTGGCGGCCTTTTTTGGGCAGGTGCTGCCCCGCATGGAATTGGCGGCGGAAGTCAGGATCGCGCCGAAATTCATGGAGCAGTATGTGGTGCAGCCTCTTTCCGCAGAGCTCTATATTGACTACGAAGTGGACGGCATTGCCGTGCGACCAAAGTTTGCCTATGGGGATGCCGTATTCAATCCCCTGGTGGAAAAAGAACCGCCCCTCAGGGGCGGGCGGAAGCTGGTACGGGATGAATATCGGGAGCAGGAACTCATCACCCGGCTTACCCATTATGGCTTCCAGCCAAAGCGGGATCAGCTGGTGCAGAAGGATGAGGAAAAAAGCTATGAATTCCTGACGGAGGAGCTGCCCTTCCTGCCGGATTGGGTGGATGTATTCTATTCCGATGCCTTCGGCAACCGTCCGGTGCGGCCCATGCCCAAGGTCACGGCAGGGGTAAGCGTCAACGACATGGATCTGCTGGAGGTCACCTTCAATGCCAAGGATCTGGACTTTAACGAGCTTATGGAAATCCTCGATTCCTACCGGCAGAAACGCAAGTATCATCGTTTGAAGGACAAGAGCTTCATCACCCTGGGGGAACAGCAGATGCAGGCCATTGCCGATTTCGTGGACAATACGGGCATTGGCAAAAGCAAGGCTGAGGGCATGAAGGTGGAACTGCCCATGAATCAGGCCATGTATCTGGATGAACTGGCCCGGGCTGATGAAAGCCTGCGGCTGGAGCGCAGCAAGGAGTTCCGGGCCATCGTGCGGGATATCCGCCATCCTGAGGACAGCGAGGCCGAAGTGCCGGCGAGCCTGAAGGATATCCTGCGTGATTATCAGGTGACGGGCTTCAACTGGCTGTCCAATCTGGCAGGTTATCACTTGGGTGGCATTCTGGCCGACGATATGGGGCTGGGCAAGACCTTGCAGGTCATTGCCTTCCTGCTGTCCAAGCAGGATAAGAACCAGCCGCCCTCTTTGGTGGTGGCACCGACTTCGCTGATGTATAACTGGCTCGATGAAATCGAGCATTTTGCCCCGGAGCTCAAGGCCTGTGCTGTGGCTGGTACCAAGGCGGAACGGGAAAAGATTCTGGCTGAGGCCGATGCCAGCTTTGATGTGCTGATCACTACCTATAATATGCTCAAGCGGGATATCGATATGTATGAGAAGCGACGTTTCCGTTACGCCTTTTTGGATGAGGCCCAGCATATCAAGAATCCCACGACCCAGAATGCAAGGGCGGTGAAGCGTCTGAAGACCAGCGGCTACTTTGCCCTGACGGGTACGCCCATTGAAAACACCCTGACGGAACTTTGGTCAATCTTCGATTTCCTGATGCCGGGGTATCTGCTTTCCCATAAGAAATTCAAGGACCGCTACGAAACCCCCATCGTACGGGAGCAGGACGAACGCAGCCTCAAGGATTTAAAGCGCCATGTGATGCCCTTTATCCTGCGGCGTATGAAAAAGGACGTGTTGACGGAACTGCCCGACAAAGTGGAGCGCAAGATGGTAAGCTCCATGACGCCGAAGCAGGAAAAGGTCTATCAGGGCTGGTTCCTAAAGAGTCAGAAGGAATTTGCCCAGCAGCTGGCGGCGGGGGACGACAGCCGCATCAAGATCTTGGCCATCCTCACCCGCCTGCGGCAGATTGCCTGCGATCCTGCCATGTTTTTGGAAGGTTATACCGGCGGTTCCGGCAAGCTGGATCAGCTGGAGGAACTGGTGGGGGAGGCCGTGGACGGCGGCCACCGCATCCTGATCTTCTCCCAGTTCACCACCATGCTTTCCCATATCGGGGAACGGCTGAAGGAGCAGGGCATCGACTATTACTATCTGGATGGTTCTACGCCTTCGCTGGAGCGTATCCGTCTGGTCAAATCCTTCAATGAAGGGAATACGCCGGTATTCCTGATTTCCCTGAAAGCCGGCGGCACGGGACTGAATCTTACAGGGGCGGATATGGTCATCCATTTCGATCCCTGGTGGAACCCGGCGGTGGAGGATCAGGCCACCGACCGTGCTTATCGTCTGGGGCAGAAGAACAATGTGCAGGTCATCCGTCTGCTGGCCAAGGGCACCGTGGAGGAAAAGATCTATGAGCTCCAACAGAAGAAGAAATCCCTGATCGACCAGATGATCCAGCCCGGAGAAAACTTCCTGTCACGGCTGACGGACGAAGAAATTCGCGAACTGTTCCAGAAATAAGTCCTTTGTTCATTCGTTGCTTGGACGGCGTGAGGCGGCTATTGTGCGTCCGCTTTGCCTTGAAGCTAAAATTCTTTTTTGCCTTTTATTAATATCCTGACCAGTCAAAACTCGCTGTGCTCAGACAGTTGACTGGTCAGGATATTTTCGTGTAGGCAAAAAAAAATTTCCTAACGCTCCCGCACAACAGCCGCCCCACGGCTGCGCGAAGGAAGATTTTCGGCTGATTGTTTGGTTAGATTATTCCATTGCAAAGGCATTAGAACGGTAAAAAAGAATAAAATTGTGGCTGTTCTCCCTCAGGGAGGGCAGTTTTTTAATGTTTAGAAATAAAAATTGTCTTTAATAATAAAAAAATAATAAAAATAAAAAACAGGATTTTGACTGTATGAAATCGAATAGTATGTATTGTGTACCTTGTGGAGGTGATGAAGATGAAACAGGAACAAGGTATTGTGTTGGAAACAGAGGGCAGCACGGCCAAGATCCGAGTGGGACGTCATGAGGAGTGTGGCTCCTGCGGTGCCTGCGGCGGGGCCCAGCGGGTGGTGGTGGAAGCGGCCAATCCCGTGGAGGCCAAGGCCGGGGATAAAGTGCTTTTTGAGTTCCGGGAGGAAAATGTGCTGACCGGGGCCTTCGTGGTCTTTATCCTGCCTTTGCTGTTTGGTGCAGTGGGGGCGGTGATCGGTCATTTTACAGCACCGCTGCTGGATGAGAACGGCAGCCTGCCCTATGTGCTGGGAGCGTTGATCTTCTTCCTGATTGCCTTGGTCATCGTGAAGCGATTTGACCGCAAGGCAGCGAAAGATCAGGCATTGAAACCGGTGATTGTCGAGATTTTGGACAAGCATCAGTCTTAATACATATGGTTTTGTTTTAGGAGAGTTACAAGAGGTGATTGTATGTTCGGAAGTTTTCTGGGCGGTATTCATCCCAAGGACGGCAAGGATCTGGCTAAGGACAAGCCAATTGAAAATATGCCCGTGCCGGCAGAACTCGTGGTTCCCATGGGGCAGCATATCGGTGCTCCCTGTGCACCCACGGTCAAGGTGGGGGACGAGGTCAAGCGGGGGCAGCTGATTGGCACAAGTCCTGCCTTTATGCATGCCGATATCCATGCGCCGGTGTCCGGCAAGGTGGTGAAGGTGGAGCCAAGGCCCCATTCGGGCATGGGCAGCTGCCTGAGCGTGGTCATCGCCAATGACGGCAAGGATGAATGGGCAGAGGGACTGCCGCTTACGCGCAATTGGCAGACCATGGAGAATGAGGAAATCCTGGCAGCCATCCAAGCTGCTGGCATTGTGGGCATGGGGGGGGCCACCTTCCCGGCTCATATCAAATTGAAGCCGGCCAAGCCTGTGGACATCCTCATCCTGAACGGAGCGGAGTGCGAGCCGTATCTGACTGCGGACTATCGGCTGATGCTGGAAGAGGGCGAAAAGATCATCACCGGCACGCAGATCCTGCAAAAGATTTTAGGCGTAAAGCGCACGGTCATTGGTATTGAGGACAATAAGCCCGAGGCAATCAAGGCCATGCAGAAGGCGGCCCAGGGCACCGATATTGAAGTGGCAGCCCTCAAGACCAAGTACCCCCAGGGGGCAGAGAAAATGCTCATCAAGGTCATTTCCGGCCGGGAAGTGCCCATGGGCGGCCTGCCTATGGATGTGGGGGCTGTGGTGCAGAATGTGGGCACCGTGGCGGCCATTGCCGATGCCGTGGAACATGGTTTGCCCCTTACTGAGCGCATCACCACTGTGACCGGCGATGCCATCAAAGAGCCAAAGAATCTGCGCATCCGCATCGGCACGCCTTATCAGGCGGCTATTGACTACTGTGGCGGCTTCAAGGAACAGCCCAAGAAGCTGATTGCCGGCGGCCCCATGATGGGTATGGCCCAGGCCACAGCCCAGGTTCCCGTGATGAAGGGTTCTTCCGGCATATTGGCTTTGACGGCCAAGCAGGTGGACCACGGCCCGGAGATGAACTGCATCCGCTGCGGCAAATGCGTCAAGGCCTGTCCCATGGGACTGGTGCCCAGCATGCTTTCCATATTGTCAGAGCGTCAGGCCTATGAAGCCTGCCGGGATGATTACGGCCTGATGAATTGCGTGGAATGCGGCTGCTGCACCTTCGTATGCCCTGCCAAGCGCAATATCGTGCAGTATATCAAGAATGCCAAGGGTGTGATCCGGGCAGAACAGATGAAAGCCAAGGCGGCAGCCGAGGCGAAGAAGAAAGCTCAGGAAGCTGCGGAAGGGAAAAAGGAGGCGGTCAAATGAGTGAGGAAGTAATGAAAAAGGAACCGGAACTCTTTACGGTGTCTGTATCGCCTCATATCCGTGACGATGAAACCATCAGCCATATCATGTGGCAGGTCAATGCGGCGCTTTTGCCGGCGGCGCTCTTTGCCATCTGGTGGTTTGGTATCCCTGCACTTATCAATATGTTAGTCGGTGTGGTCTTTGCCGTTTTAGGGGAATACATTTGGCAGAAAGGCATGCATCAGCCCATTACGGCCTTTGATGGCAGTGCCTGCATTACCGGCCTTTTGCTGGCCATGTCCATGTCGCCGCTGCTGCCGCCGTACATGGTGGCCATTGGTTCCCTGCTGGCGATCATTGTGGCCAAGCAGTCCATGGGGGGCTTAGGCTTCAATATCTTCAATCCCGCCCATATCGGCCGGGCGGCGCTCATGGTGTCCTGGCCGGTGGCCATGACCACCTGGACGAAAATGACGGATTGCAGTGGCGGCGTGGATGCCATGACCTCGGCAACTCCCCTCAATATCCTCAAGATGCAGGGCTATGATGCCCTGGTGGCCACCTTTGGCAGTCAGTCGGACTTATACTGGAATCTCTTTATCGGTACCCGCAATGGTTCCCTGGGGGAAACCAGCACCCTGTTGCTTTTATTGGGCGGCTTGTATCTGATCTGGAAAGGCTATGTGAACTGGCAGGTGCCTGTGACCATGATCGCCACGGTGGCAGTGCTGACCTGGATCTTCGGCCCGGCAGGGCTCTTTACCGGCGATCCCCTGTTCCATATGATGGCGGGCGGCCTGATGCTGGGTGCTTTCTTCATGGCCACGGATATGGTGACCATTCCCATGACCATCAAAGGTCAGCTGATTTTCGCAGTAGGGGCTGGGGCGCTTACAGTGCTGATTCGTCTGGTGGGGGGCTATCCTGAGGGGGTATGCTATTCCCTGCTCTTGATGAATGCGGTGACGCCGCTGATCGACCGGTTCTGCAAACCGCGGATCTTTGGGGCAGGAGGTGCTAAATGATGGGCAATAATGAACATTCTACTTTCAAGATCGCCTTCAATCTGGCGGCGGCCTGCTTTATCTCCGGCATCGTCATCGGCTCTGTCTATTTTGTGACGGCTCCTGTGGCGGCGCAGAAAGCCGAGGAAATGAAGCAGGAGTCCATGAAGTCCCTGGTGCCGGAAGCGGAACACTTTACCGAAGTGGCCGGTCATGAAGGCTGGTTCGCGGCGGAAAAAGGCGGCAAGGCCATCGCCTATATCGTACCCGGCGAAAGCAAAGGCTATGGCGGCAAGATCAAGATGCTGGTAGCCGTAACCGCCGATGCCAAGGTCATTGATTTTTCCATTTTAGAGCATAATGAGACGCCGGGGCTCGGTGACAATGCCCAAAAGCCGGCCTTCCGGCAGATGTTTGCGGGCAAGGGCGCCGACAAGCTGGAGGTCACGAAAGATCCGAACAACAAGGAGAATATCCAGGCCATGACCGGGGCGACGATTTCCTCCCGGGCCGTGACCAAGGGCGTGCGGGAGGCCGTGGAGGCTGTGGCCGCTTACAAGGCTGAGGGAGGTGCTAAGTGATGAAGGAACATTGGCAAATATTCAGCAAGGGCCTGATTGCCGAAAATCCGATTTTCATTCTGGCCCTGTCCCTGTGCCCGGCGCTGGCGGTAACCACGACGGTCATCAACGGTCTGACCATGGGGCTTACGGTGACTTTCGTCATCACCACCAATAATGTGGTGGTATCCATCGTGCGCAAATGGGTGAATCCCAAGGTGCGCGTGCCGGTGTATATCACCTCCATTGCCACCATCGTGACGGTGGCGCAATTGGTATTGCAGGCTTACTTCCCCGTGCTCTACAAGGCCATGGGCATCTATCTGGCATTGGTGGTGGTGTTCGCCATCATTTTGGCCAGAGCGGAGGTTTTCGCCTCTAAGAATGGCGTGTTCAAGTCTTTCCTCGATGGCTTTGGTATGGGCTGCGGCTTTACGCTGGCCATGCTGACCATTGCGGTGATCCGCGAGCTGATTGGCGCAGGTACTATCCTGGGCGTGCCGGTTTTCGGCGAGGGCTACAATCCCATGCTTATGATGATCCTGCCGCCGGGGGCCTTTATCCTGATCGGTTATCTGGTGGCGGCTTGCAAGACCTGGAACGCCAAGCAGGAAGAAAAAGCCCGCATCGCGGAGCTGAAAGCTGGAAAGGAGGCCTAACTCATGGGAGAGTATTTAACATTGTTTATCGGCGCTGTAGTGGTCAATAACTTCGTGCTGACGAAATTCCTGGGCCTCTGTATCTTCTTCGGTATCTCCAAGAACCTCAGTGCCTCGGTGGGCATGGGCATGGCGGTGACCTCCGTCATGACCATGAGCTCCATCCTGGCGTGGATCGTGTATTTCTTCGTGCTGGAACCATTGGGGCTGACCTTCCTGACCACCATCGTATTCGTGGTGCTCACGGCAAGTTTCGTGCAGCTCTTGGAACTGGTCATCAAGAAGCAGGCACCGGCTCTCTACAATATGTGGGGCATTTACCTGCTGCTGATTGCCACCAACTGTATTGTATTGGCCGTACCTCTCCTCAATGTGGAGAATAATTACAGCCTCTTGAAGAGCATTGTCTTTGCCATTGGCTCCGGTTTAGGCTTTGCCGTGGCCATCATCCTGATGGCCTCCCTGCGGGAAAAGCTGGTCTACGCCAATGTGCCCAAGCCATTGCAGGGCATCGGCATCGCCTTTATCCTGGCAGGCATGCTGTCGTTGGCATTCCTGGGGTTCGCAGGCATGTTATAACAGATATAAATTGCAGTTTGTGAGTGAGTTCGTGCTGAAGGTATCCCGTTCATACGCAGTCAGAGGTTCACGGGGGAGTACTTTTTCTGTTTCCGCTAAAACGACCCTCTCGGCAATTTTAGAGCTGTTTAGCCAGATGGCGCCGGGCAAGACCGGCGGCGCGTCTTTCAGCGTGCTTTCTGGTAACTGCCTGCCTCGGGCCGGCCTTCGCTGGCGCTCAGGCAGTCGCTCCCACAGAAAAAGCACTCCCCCGTTCGCCTCCCAGCCACGATTTTGGCAATCGGCACGAACCCGGTTCTCCCGTAACAAGAACATCGATGTGCTTGTATCCTCCAGCCGGAACATAGCAGCATTGACAAACGTAACTCTGGGTGGCGGTGAGGATGCTTTTCCGCCGGCGGAACGACTGCCTGAACGAAGTGAAGGCTGGCCCGCAAACAGCATTTGCTGGATGCTTCGTTGATGGACGCGCCGCCGGACTTGCCCGGCGCAGGTTACTGGAAGATGCGTACTTCTGCTGGCGGGACATTTAGTGCAGCGGCGGAAAAGTATTCCCACCGCCGCCCCACTGAGCTGTAACAAAAGAGTTTAGGCTCGCATCTACAAACTGCAATTAAAAAAGTCCATGGGCTTTGGGAGATATTTACATTCCCTTCAAGAGGTAACGGATGAGGTGGAGATAAATGGAAAAAGCAATACTGATTATCGTCGTGCTGGTGGGTGTCGGGCTGTTCTTCGGCATCGTGCTGGCATTGGCGGATAAGAAATTCTATATGGCGGTGAACCCGCTGATCAATGAAGTCGAAGAAATCCTGCCCAAAGGCCAGTGCGGTGCCTGCGGCTTTGCAGGCTGTGCCAAGTATGCCGAAGCCGTGGTGGAAGATCCCACGGTGGCCCCGAATCTCTGCGTGCCGGGCAAGGCGGCTGTAGCGGCAAAAGTTGCCGAGCTTACAGGCAAGAAAGCCGAGGTCACGGAACCCAAGTATGCTGCTTTGAAATGCCGGGGCACGAAAACTGCCGCGGCTATGGCGGCCCATTACGAGGGTGTGCCGGACTGTGCGGCGGCCAAGCTCATACAGGGCGGCCCCAAGGGCTGCAAGTTCGGCTGCATCGGCTTTGGCAATTGCGTCAAAGCCTGCCCCTTCGGCGCCATGAGCATGGGGCCGGACGGCCTGCCCGTGGTGGACAAGGAGATTTGCACCGGCTGCGGCAAGTGTGTAAGCACCTGTCCCCAGGCAATCCTGACACTTAAGGGCTTCCATGATCCGGTGGAAGTTCTCTGCAGCTCCCACGACAAAGGCCCCGCAGCCAAGAAACTCTGTGCCAATGCCTGCATCGGCTGTGGCCTGTGCATGCGGAACTGCAGCCAAGGAGCAATCAAGATTGATAACTTCGTGGCCGTAGTGGATAGCAGCAAATGTGCAGAATGCACCGAGCCGACCTGTATGGGCAAGTGTCCGACTAGCGCGATTCAGTCTGTTGTCCATACAACAGCTGCACAAAAGACGGCATAAACGTTCTTTTGCGCTAGTCTTTGGGCGCTTCTGCTAAGACTGCTGGCTAAAAAGTATCTTTTGCCTTTGGTATAAGGGTAAGCAACTGAACGTACTGTGTTCAAGTGCTTACCCTTATTTTAGTGATGGAGAAAATAATATAAAAAATTAAATTTATAAGAAGGAAAACAAAATTTAATCTAGAAGAGTACACAAAGATAAGGCTTGAGAAGGCATAAATAGTTTGAATTAGAAAGGTGGTATTTTTATGAGTGGAGTTAATGGTATTCAGTCTTAGTACATTGCAAATACTTATAGTCAAAATTCACAATATACGAAGTCGTCCAGTCAACAAATTAATGATATTGTTAGTGAAAGTCCTGCCACGATAGTGGAGTTATCAGCAGAGGCTGTTGCTAGCAAGAATGCAATGCCATCTCGCTATACTATACAAGCGACTATAAGAGAGACAATAGGTGATGTTGAGAAAATGAGAAATGAGACGCTTAAGTTGGTGGATCATTATAGTGATTATGCTGATTCGGATAAAAGTACAGTGGCTAGTGATGATAGAAAGGCAATAAGACGCTTGTGGGGAACAAACTCTCCATCGCAGGCAAGTGTTGAGGAATGGTGTCAACATGGTCAAATTGAAAATGGAAGAAAAGTAATAAAAAATGGCTCTGCAAATTTGCAAAGAAAAATGACTGCATTATTCAACAGCAATTTAGATTTTTATACATATAAAAATGCAAAAAGATCCTTCCAAATTATAGATGATGCATATAATGCAATGCGCGCAGAAATTGGATGGTGATAATATGAGGATTGATTCAGCACGCCAAACTATTCGTTTTTTACAGGATAAAAGCATTCAACCAGATTCGAAAAAGGTGTGTTCGCTTAATAAACCTGAAAATATCAACTTTAAAGTAACTATAAGTGATGAAGGGAAGCAATTGTCAAGAAAGCTCAATACGGATGTTGTTTCAGCATCCGGAGAAGAACTGAATGCTATTAAAGAAGAAAAAGAATATAGAAAAGAATGTAAAGAGAGGATAAAAGGAATCGATGATATTTTGTCCAAAGATGATATAACGGATAAAGAAAGGAATAAACTTTTAGATGAGAAAAAACTTTTAGAAAAATCATCATGGGATTCAGAAGATGCATTATATGATGCATATAAGAAAAAAAGAGATTTTAATAAACGCCATAACATTGATGAATGCAATTCTGGAGATAGATTAATTATAGATAAAGTTAATACATTTTTTGATAGAATAATACAAGAAAAAAAAGATGTAATAAGTAGAGAGAACGAACATGAACAGTCATTGCGGCGTAACCAAATACAAGAGACTGCTGATATTGAATTGGAAAAACAGAAGGCAAATAAAAATGAAATGAATATGGATAGCGTGGATAAAAATGTCGAACAGTTGGAAGAAACTACTGACTTACTAAATTTGGTAGAAAAAAGTGCGGCTGAAAATAACGATTCAAAAAGTAATAGAATAATGTAATGCAGTGATAATGGGGCTGTGATAATTAGGCAAATAACTTGCAAAAATAATTATTTCACAGTCCTATTATTGTTGTCATAATACTCTTATGACCGAGATTTAGATAAGACTGGCATGTTTTGAAGAAAACTTCAGTATTCCAGCACAGGTAATGGTAGGTTGTTCAATGGGGAACAGCGTGACTGGCTCACGGAAGTTAAAGGGGATCTTTGCTATGCTGATGGTAATGTACTTGAAGGGAGTGTTTTTTATGGCAAAGGTGTTGATTATTGGTTCCGGCCCTGCCGGGGTATCTGCGGCTCTTTATGCGCGGCGCGGGGGCGCGGATGTGACCGTTATCAGCAAGGGGCTGGAGCTGAGTGGTTTGCAGAAGGCGGAGAAGATTGAAAATTACTATGGTCTGGCTGAGCCCGTCTCGGGGGCGGAACTCTATCAGCGGGGCATTGAGGGTGCGAAGAAAATCGGCGTGGAGTTCGTGGAAGATGAACTCTTGGGGCTGATGTTTAATGATTCCTTCACGGGCTTCAAGGTTACAGGCAAGGCGCATGAATTCGAAGCGGCGGCGGTAATCGTGGCCACGGGAGCCTCCCGGCAGAGACTTGATGTGCCGGGGGTAAAGGAGTATGAGGGCAAGGGCGTCAGTTACTGCGCTGTCTGTGATGCCTTCTTCTATCGGGGTAAGACCGTGGCAGTGGCGGGGGCCGGGGAATATGCCCTGCATGAAGCCCAGGCTTTATTGCCCCATGCGGCTCAGGTCTATCTGCTGTCCAATGGCGAGGAAACTACCGTAGAGATACCGACAGAGATCACTGTAGTCAATAAAAAGATCACCGCCATTGCAGGCGGTGATCGGGTGGAAAAAGTCATCTTTGCCGATGGGGCAGAGCTGGCTTTGGCTGGTGTATTTATGGCTTTGGGGACGGCAGGCAGTACCGCCATTGCGAAGAAGATTGGTGCCCAGCTCGATGGTCATAACATCCGAATCGATGCCCATGGCGCCACCAATGTGCCGGGACTCTTTGCCGCAGGTGACTGCACCGGCGGCCTGCTGCAGATCGCCAAGGCCGTCTATCAGGGAGCCGAAGCGGGGCTTTCCGCAGTGAAATATCTAAGGGAGAAAAAATTAGCTTAAAGCCCCTTCCGTCAGCCTGCGGCTGACACCTCCCCCTTAGGGGAGGCTTTTATTTTCTGCCCAATATTTCCAGGATGGCCGCGCCGATTTCGTCGGTCTTGGCCGTGCCGCCTAAATCCGGCGTCAGGGTCTTTTTCTCCAGTAGCAGGGTTTCGATGGCAGCGATGACTTTTTTGCCCCATGCTTCCTCACCGAAGAAGTCCAGCATCTGGCTGACGCTCCAGATGGCGGCCAGGGGATTGGCCAGGCCTTTGCCGGCGATATCCGGGGCACTGCCGTGGATGGGCTCGAACATGCTGGGGAATTTTTTCTCGGGGTTGAGGTTGGCTCCGGCGGCCAGCCCCATGCCACCGGCGATGGCGGCGCCCAGGTCCGTCAGGATATCGCCGAAGAGATTGCTGGTGACTACGACCTGGAATCGCTGGGGATTCTTGACGAAGAACATGCTGGCGGCATCCACCATCAGGGAACTGGTAGGCACATCGGGATAATCCTTGCCCACCTCAGCAAAGATTTCATTCCAGAATACCATGGAGTAACCCAGGGCATTGGCCTTGCTGATATTGGTGAGGCTCTTGCCCTCTTTCTGTGCCAGCTCATAGGCATAGCGGATAACCCGCTCGCAGCCCTTGCGGGAGAAGACGCCGGTCTGCAGGGCGATTTCCTGTTCGGTGCCGGGATAGAGGCGGCTGCCCACGTTGGCATATTCGCCTTCGCTGTTTTCCCGCACCACAATCATATCGATATCTTCTTCCTTGACATCCTTCAGGGGACAGGGGGCGCCCTTGAGCAGTTTTACGGGGCGCAGGTTGATGTATTCATCGAAGCCCTTGCGGATTTTCAGCAGCAGCCCCTGCAGGGAAATATCGTCAGGGACACCGGGATAGCCCACGGCACCTAAGTAGATGGCATCGAAATCCTTGAGGATGGAGAGACCGTCTTCGGGCATCATGCGGCCTTCCCGCAGGTAGTATTCGCAGCCCCAGGGAAAGTCCGTGAACTCTACATTGAAGGAGCCATCCAGCCCGGCGATGCCGGACAGGACTTTCTTTCCTTCAGCAATCACGTCCGGGCCAATGCCATCCCCGGCAATTACGGCAATCTTGAAATTTTTCATGGTATGCACCTCTTTTTGATTTGAACACAATTTATACATTTCGTCACGGCCAGGGCTTTTTCCTTGTGGTATAATGGGAAAAGGAAAATTTTTGGGAGGTTAAGGACCTTATGGAACTTACGGAATTGCAGCGGCAGATCATGCGCTTCTATCATCATAACCCTTTTGTGGAATATCTGCATATGCAGGTGGAGCCGCTGGCTGACGGCGGTGTGCAGTTGGTGCTGCCCATTGATGAGATGCATACGAACCTTTATGGCATCGCCCATGGCGGCGTGCTCATGACCATGGCGGACACGGCTATGGGGGCAGCGTGCCTGGCCTGCAACAAGAAGGTGGTAACCCTCAGCCTGACCACGGATTTCATGCATGCAGTGCCTTTGACGGAGAAGGTCATTGCCCATGCCAGGGTGCTCCATGACGGGCGGCATACCATGACCTGTGAGTGCGAGCTGCAGAATAAGGAGGGCAAGGTCTTTGCCAAGGGCCATGCCAATTTCTATGTGCTGGGAAAATTCGTGGAATAAGGGTGCATCGCATTGGCGTGGATGTTTACATCAGAACTTTACTTTGGTATACTATACGGGTTGAACTTTTGTATTCGAGGAGATAGATCATGCGACAGAGGCGCAGGGGAAAGCGCAGTATGAAGCGCGTTAAGTGGATATTGGCGATTATGCTTGTCATAGTGGTGGCCTGCTTCGGTGTGAAGGCAGCACGTCATCATAGCGATGGCGGCGGCGAGTCTGCGGGCATTTTTGGCGAGCAGGCGGAAAATGACAAGATTACCCATGTCCTGCTCCTGGGCGTTGACCGCCGGGAGGGCGATGTGGGGCGCAGTGACACCATGATGGTGGCGGCCTTTGACCAGACTAAGGGCAAGGCGGCACTGCTCTCGGTGCCCCGTGATACCCGGGTGCAGATCGAGAAGAACGATTACGAGAAAATCAATCATGCCTATGCTTATGGCGGGCACAAAATGAGCCAGGAAGCTGTGGAAAAGCTGCTGGGGACGAAGATCGATCATTATATCATCATCGATACCAAGGCTTTTGAACGGATCATCGACGCACTGGACGGCGTGGACATCGATGTGGAAAAGCGGATGTATTACGAAGATCCCTGGGATGATGACGGCGGCCTCGTGATCGACCTCTATCCCGGCGAGCAGCATATGAACGGCAAGAAGGCCATCCAGTATGTGCGTTATCGTGATGGTGAAGGCGATATCGGCCGCATTGGCCGTCAGCAGAAGTTCATGAAGGCAGTGCTGGCCAAGGTGATTTCTCCATCGGTATTGCCACGGCTGCCGAAACTGGTGGAAGAGGTTAAATCCGCCATTCAGACGGACATGAGCCTTACAGAGCTGCTGGAATTTGCCGGTCAGCTCAAGAGTGTCCATGACAATGGACTGGAAACCCAGATGGTGCCGGGACAGCCGGCTTATATCAAGGATGTGAGCTACTGGATTCCCGATATCACGGACCTGCGTCAGCTCATGGCTGAGCAGCTGGGCCTGGAGCTTAGCGAGGCGGCCAAGGAAAAAGCCCAGGACGATGAGGATGCTTATATGAAGACGTTGCCCAGCGGTATGCAGCTGCTGGCACAGTCCAAGAATTCCGGCAAAGTGCCTGAAGAAGAGGCGAAAAAGCTGGAGGAAGAGACCAAGCCCATGAAGCCGGAAGAGATTTCGGTCATGGTCATCAACGACAGTGGCATCAATGGTGCGGCGGCGGAAGTGGCGCAGATCCTGCAGCGCAAGGGCTTCATCATTTCCGGCGTGGAGACGGGCAAGACCAGTTCCCGTACCCAGACGACGATCACCACGTCCACCCGGAATACGGATGTGTTCTACGGGATGCCCTTTGCCTGCGTGATCATGGACGGCGGCAGTTCTAATCAGGCAGTCGTGCATATTGGTTTGGATTATAGGAAATAAACAAGGCGGAGCATTGCTCCGTCTTTGTCTGTACTTTAGAGGAGTATATTATCTTGGGAATTTTAAAGGTTAACGGCCTGAAAAAGGCCTTTGGCATAGATGAACTTTTTCACGATGTGAGTTTCGAGGTTCGCGGCGGGGATAAGGTCGGCCTGGTGGGCGCCAATGGCGCAGGCAAGACCACGCTGATGAAGATCCTGCTGGGGCAGGAGGAGGCTGACGCCGGTTCTGTGCAGTTGGATACAGCTGAAACCATCGGTTATGTGGAACAGCAGGCCAACTTCGGCGAGGGTACCCTCTATGACGAGTTCCGCCGGGCTTTTGATGATATCATCGAGCTGGGGGAGCGCAAGCGTTCGCTGGAAAAACGCATTGCCGCTGGCGAAGAGGAGCTTCTGGACACCTATGGCAAGGTGGTGGAGCGTTTTGAGCAGCTGGAGGGCTATGAGTTTGAAAGCCGCATCAAGAAGGTGGCTTATGGTCTGGGCTTCACCGATGAGGAGTTCCAGAAGGACGTGCAGCATTTTTCCGGCGGTCAGAAAACCCGTATCTGTCTGGCCAAGGCCTTGCTGCGGGAGCCGGATTTCCTGTTCCTGGACGAGCCCACCAACCATTTGGATATTCAGATGATCGAATGGCTGGAAGGCTTCCTGCGCACCTATCGGGGTGGCGTGCTGATCATCTCCCATGACCGTTACTTCCTGGACAAGGTGGCCACCCGCATGGTGGAGCTGGAGGCAGGCACGGTTACCAGCTATGAAGGGAACTATACATATTTCATGCGGGTGAAGACCGCCCGGCGGGAGGCCTTGAAATCGGCCTATGAAAAACAGCAGGAGCATATCAAAAAGACGGAGGAATACATCCGCAAGTATAAGGCGGGCATCAAATCCAAACAGGCCCGGGGACGTCAGAGCCAGCTGAACCGGCTGGAGCGCATCGTGTTGCCGCCAGAGGCTGCCAGCTTCAACTATTTTGCCTTCCACAAACCGCCTGAATGTGCGCAAAGGGTGGCAGAACTCGAAGAGGTTGCTTTTGGCTACGGCAGTGAGCCGGTGTTCAAGGATCTTTCCCTGCTGATCCGCAACGGGGATGGCGTGGCCCTTGTCGGCCCCAATGGCGCCGGCAAGACCACCCTGCTGAAAGTGCTGGTGGGCGAACTGGAGGCGACGAAAGGCCGGATCAAGATCGGCAGCCGCGTGAAGATCGGCTATTTCTCCCAGCAGCATGAAACCCTGCATATGGATATGACGGTGCTGGATGAAATCATCTACACCTATGGCGTGGATGAGGAACAGGCCCGCCGCTATCTGGGAGCCTTCCTGTTCCATGGGGACGAGGTGCTGCGCAAGATCGGTGACCTCTCCGGCGGCGAGCAGTCCCGTGTGGCCTTCCTGAAGCTCATGTTGACCGGGGCCAACTTCCTGATCCTGGACGAGCCCACCAACCATTTGGATATTCCGGCCCGCGAGGCGGTGGAGGAAGCCCTGATGGCGTATCCGGGCACATTCCTGGCCGTATCCCATGACCGCTATTTCCTCGACAAGGTGGCCAACTGCACCCTGGAACTCGATAACGGTCAGCTTACCGAATACAGCGGCAATTACAGCTACTATCTGATGAAGAAGGAAGCCGAGCGGGAAGCGGAAGAAGAAGCTCGTCTGGAGGCAGAAGCGGCTGCTCAGAAGGAGGCTGCGAAAAAAGCAGCGGCCAGACCTGCCGAGCAGGAGAAGGCCGCCGAGGTAAAAGCCGCAGCCAAGGAGCGGGCGGAAGCCGGCAAGATCCAGAGCATGAGCGATGCCAAGCGCACGGAGATGATCCAGCGGGCGGAAGCCGAGATCGCCATGGCCGAAGCGGAACTCAAGGGGCTGGAGTTCCAGATGAACCAGCCGGAGATACAGGCAGATCCCACGGAAAGCCAGCGCATTGCGGAAGAATATGCCGCCAAAGAGGCGGAAATCGAAGAACGCTATGCCAAGTGGGAGCGTTTGGTGGCCAGCGAGTAAGCGGATGACGGCAGAAGGGAGCAAAGATAGTGGCATATAACAACGATAATGAACAGATGGCATTGGGCTTTGCCCCACAGGCTGGCCAGGAGGAAATCGAAGGCCTGGTGGACAGCATTATCTTTGCCAGTGAGGATGGCAGATTTGCGGTCTTCCGTCTGCAGCCTTCCGGTCAGAACAGCCGTGTTACGGTGACGGTCAGCTCAGAACCGCCGTTGGTGGGGCAGCAGGTGTATTTGACGGGGAGCTGGATTACGCACCCTCGTTTTGGGCAGCAGTTCAAGGCTGTGAGCCTGCGGCTGGAAGCCCCTACCAGCGTGGAAGGCATTGAGCGTTTCCTGGCTTCCGGTGTGATTGACGGCGTGGGCCCCGCCATGGCCAAACGGCTGGTGGCAAAATTCGGTGCCGATACGCTGGATATCATCGAGCAGAAACCGAAACTGCTGGAAACAGTGGAGGGCATTGGCAAGAAGACGGCGGCCAAGATCGTGGCCTCGTATACGTCGCAGTCAGAGCTGCGGGAAATCATGCTTTGGCTGGAAAGCCATAATGTATCCGGCGCGCTGGCGGCCAGGATCTATAAGAAATATAGTTCCTTTGCTTTGGAAGTGCTGGAAAATCACCCGTACAAGCTGGCGCAGGAAGTAGAGGGCATTGGCTTTGCTACCGCAGATGCCATTGCCGCCAGCCTCGGTATGGCTGGGGATGATGAAAACCGCGTGGCGGCAGGTATTGATTATGCCCTGCAGCAGATTTCCACCAGCGGTCACTGCTGCATTCCGGAAGAACCACTGATGGACCGTACGGCCAAACTGCTGCGGGTGGATTCCCTGCGGGTGGGTGAAGTGCTGAAAAAGCAGCTGAAAATGCAGCGGTTGGCTGTGGAAGAGGTTGGCGGCACAACGCTGATCTATTCCCCTTATCTTTATCGGGCGGAGAAAAAAGTTGCCCGCAAACTCCTGTATCTGCAGCGCTATGCCGATGTGCTCAATGTGGAAGATCCCGAGGGGATGGTGGCTCATTGGGAGGAAATGACCGGCCTTGATCTGGCCCAGGCACAAAAAGAAGCCATGGTGGCGGCGTTAACCCATGGCATTCTGGTGCTGACCGGCGGCCCTGGTACAGGCAAGACGACGGTGGTGCGGGGGATGATCGACGTGCTGGAAATGGCCGGTCTGGAAATCCTCTTAGGAGCACCTACGGGACGTGCGGCAAAGCGATTGGCTGAGGCTACGGGGCGCAAGACCATGACGGTGCACCGGATGCTGGAGGCCCAGGGCGGGCGGCAGGATGATGGTGCTTCGATGTTTGCCAAGGACGCAGACGAGCAGCTGGAAGCCGATGCCATCATCCTCGACGAGGTTTCCATGATGGATATCGTCTTGATGCAACATTTTCTGGAGGCTGTGCCGGATGGCTGCCATGTGATCCTGGTGGGGGACGTGGATCAGCTGCCGGCAGTGGGGCCTGGTTCCGTGCTCAAGGATATCCTGCGTTCCCAGGTCATCCCTGCTGTGCGCCTCACGGAGGTTTACCGTCAGAATGAGGAGAGCACCATCGTCTTGAATGCCCATGCCATCAATGCCGGCCGTCTGCCCCTTTGCAAGCCCGCCGGGGATTTTCAGTTCTGGGAGATCGCCGATCCTGAGGAAGTGGCCCGCAATATCGTGAAGCTCTGTGTGGAGATTTTGCCCAAGCAGGGCTGGAATCCACTGACAGATGTGCAGGTGCTTTCGCCGATGCACCGTCAGGAATGCGGCGTGGAAAACCTCAACAAGCTGTTGCAGGCGGCCTTGAATCCGCCGGCTGAGTATAAAGCCGAGTACAAGAACAGCGTCCGCACCTTTCGTCTCAATGACAAGGTGATGCAGACGAAGAATAACTACAGCAAGATGGTGTTCAACGGTGATATCGGTTTTATCACCGCTGTGGAGTCTGACCATATCACCGTGCAGTTCAGTGAGGATCTGCAGGTGGATTATGAGAAAAATGAACTGGTGGAGCTGCAATTGGCTTATGCGATGAGTGTGCATAAAAGTCAGGGCAGTGAATATCCTGTGATCATCCTGCCCCTGACTGCCGGGCATTATATCATGTTACAGAGAAATCTCCTTTATACGGCAGTCACCCGCGCCAGCAAGCAGGTCATCCTGTTAGGGACGAAGGCAGCCCTGAATACCGCGGTCACCAATGACCGTACCCGCAAGCGCTATACCCTGCTGGCTGAACGTCTGGCAGGCGCCTTGAATGAATAAAAGAGCATAAAAAATGACCGGTCAATTTGCATTGACCGGTCATTTTTTTTAGAACGAATTATGCTTCAGCGCCGACAACTTCGTTGAGGTTGCTGATCAGAGCATCGATGTCGATGCCGTGAGCCATAGCGCCCTGCTCGATGTTTTCAAAGTGAGCGGCAGCGCAGCCCAGGCAGCCCATGCCGGCGTTGACGAATACGTCAACGGTGTCCGGGTACTTCTGCACAACTTCGATGATGCTCATGTCTTTAGTGATAGCCATTATAAAATCCTCCTGCGTAAAACGCGATAAAACTAAATTAACCAACAAGGGAATTATAGCATAGTTACCCATTAAGTTACAAGAAACAAATGTTACAGGCAGATTAAACAATAGTAATTTTTTACATATTGTTTGCTCATTACGGGGGAATCGGATTGTTTCTGAAAAAAATATGTATGAAACCGTTGCCATGTTTCAGAATATGTGTTATAGTATTAATTGTTCGAAGGGACATATGACCTGTTTGATGAGGAAACAAGGAAACTCACTGGGAACGGTTCCGACGAACGAGGGGTTATTAATTATTTAGGGGGATTTTTTAATGAACAAGAAACTCGTTTCTGCTCTGACTACCGCTCTGGTTGTAGGTGCTGCCAGCACGACGTTTGCTGCCAGCAATCCGTTCAGCGATGTACCGGCTGACCATTGGGCTTATGATGCTGTAACCCAGCTGGCTAACGATGGCGTTATCGAAGGCTATGGCGACAGCACCTTCAAGGGCAACCGCAACATCACCCGCTACGAAATGGCACAGATGGTAGCTAAGGCTATGACCAAGAGCACCAGCGGTGTGGATAAGGCGCTCGTTGACAAACTGGCTGCTGAATTCGCGGAAGAACTCAACAACCTGGGTGTACGTGTAGCCAACCTGGAACGCAATGCAGATAAAGTTCAGTGGCATGGCACTGCTGAGTATACGTTCCAGCATTACATGACTGAAGGTCAGCATGATACGGACAAGAACAGCCGCAACAACCTGCTTATCCGTCTCGAACCGACGGCTGAAGTGAACTCTCACTGGCATGTGAAGGCTCGTCTCGATGCCAACACGTTCCTGGATGAAGACAGCTCTGCTAATGCTGAAGATGAGGGCAAAGTTGCACTGAAACGTGTTTATGCCGAAGGCAACTATGGCAACTGGACGTTGAAATTCGGTAAGTTTGCTACGCCGGATGATGATACCATTGCCGATACGGCTTTCTCCGGTGCAGAAGTTGCTTATAAGCCGGCAGGGGATGGTGTAAACTTTGTTGTTGGTGCTGGCCGTTTGAATAGCCCGGCAGCATTTAACCGTGAAAAAAATGCAGATGCTGATGATTTGGCTGCCAACTATCAGTATGTCGGTGTAGGTGCACAGAAGAGCAAACTTTGGGGTGCTGTCCGCTGGCATCATCTTAATGCGCGTAATTTCGAAAACCTGAACTATAATCTTTACGCCAAAAACAAGACGGATGAAGCTAACGTTGTTCTGGTCAAGGGCGGTTATAATTTCAGCAAGAACGTTGGCTTAAAGGGTTTCTATGCGCAGAACCATGATGCTGACTATTATAAAAAGGCTGGCAGCGTAGAGCTGGATTACAAAGGCGCACAGGCTGAAAACCAGGGGACCTGGGGTGCATGGGTGGCTTACCGTCACTTTGGCCGTAATGCCTTCGTAGCCAGCCCCTGGGATGTTATCAACATCGACAACATGGGCGAAAAAGGCTGGGAAGTTGGCGGCAACTATGCTGTGTTCAAGAATACTATCCTGACGCTCCGCTACGGCAATGGTAAAGATCTCAAGACCGATAAGAAGGTTGAAAACCTCTTCGGTCGTGTGAACTTCCTGTTCTAATCACATAACAATAAACGGAAAGGTGCCTCTGCGGAGGCATCTTTTTGTTTGTCTCTTTCAAATAAATTTCTGACAATAAATAAAATTGTGTGGATATTAAGCGTGGAAAATGCTATAATGTGCTTGTGTAAATTATATTTTAGGGGAGGAATTATGATGAGCAAGTACGCAGGAACCCAGACCGAGAAAAATCTTGAGGCGGCCTTTGCCGGGGAAAGCCAGGCCCGCAACAAGTACACTTACTATGCTTCCAAGGCGAAGAAGGAAGGTTTTGAGCAGATTGCTGCCCTGTTCCTCAAGACGGCTGACAATGAAAAAGAGCATGCCAAGATGTGGTTCAAAGAACTCCATGATGGCATGCCCGATACGACGGTGAATCTGAAAGACGCCGCAGATGGCGAGAATTATGAGTGGACGGATATGTATGCCGGTTTTGCCGACACGGCAGAAAAAGAAGGCTTCAAGGAGCTGGCAATCAAATTCCGCATGGTAGCCGAGATTGAAAAGCATCATGAGGAACGCTATCGCGCCCTGCTCAAGAATGTAGAGGCTCAGGAAGTTTTCCAGAAGAGCGAGGTCAAGGTTTGGGAATGCCGCAACTGCGGTCATATCGTTGTGGGCACCAAAGCACCGCAGCTTTGTCCCGTCTGTGCACATCCCCAGAGCTATTTTGAGATCCATGCTGAGAACTATTGATCAGCGCTGTTCATCTTCGGGAATCTCCAGATAATCCCGGATAGCCGTGATTTCCTTGGCGGTGTATAACCCCACCGGGGATTCCCGGATCATGATGGTTTGCAGCATGCGGCTCTGTTCAGCCTGATCATCGGTCTTCAGGTTGGCCGGATCGGCAGCTGCCCGCGTCAGGGCGATGGTGCGGTATTGTGCATCAGCGTAGGCGTTGGTCTTTTTCACGACTTCGGCCAGCTGGTCATAGCAGCCATCGTTGAGGGCTGTTGGCGGCTTGTGCTGGGCAATGCGTTCCTTGAGGTTCTGACTGTCCTGGTCCAGTTGCTTCAAGCGCAGGAAACAGGTTTGGATACTGATATTGTCAGCCTTGAAGCTTTCGATGATTTGGTGATACCAGCGCCAGTTGCGGTCAAGTTCAGCCAAATCCTGTTGGTACTGCGCGTACCAGGCGGTGAAAATCTGTTGTTGCTGCTGCATTTCGTAGCGCTCTGTTTCGCTGATGGGCTGATGGACGGTTTCGGGTACCGGCCAATAACGGTAGGCAATCAGGCCTGTGATCAGAAGCGTCAGACAGAAGCAGGTGAAGATCTTCGTATTGTGCAGATAGCGGTAGAGGAGCAGCAAAAGCAGCAGAGCTGATATGCCAATGACATATATGAACATGGTGAATATACCCCCTGTATTTCCAATAAGATACTACTTATTCATTCTAACATAATTTCTGTATTGCAGGAAATAGGGGAAAGGGCTATACTGAGATTGTTCCGTCTTTGATGGCGGGGCAATCTCTTTTTGTGTGGAGTGATTACATATGGAGAAAAGAGGCGCTTTCAAGGCTTTTTGGCAATTGTTCCGCGGCTATTGGAACAGTGAGCATAAATGGAAAGCCCGGGGGCTGCTGGCCTTTGTCATTGGTCTGAATTTTTTTGGTGTGTATCTGCTGGTCAGGCTGAACAGCTGGTACAATGAGTTCTATAATGCGTTGCAGCAGTATCAGGCGGATCAGTTTTGGCCGTTGGTGGGGGAGTTCACGGCGATTGCCATGCTGTATATCGTGATTGCTGTCTATGCGATTTACCTGCGTCAGGAGGTGCAGATAAAATGGCGTACCTGGTTGACGGATCAGTATCTTTCCCGCTGGCTGAGCGGGCAGGTTTACTATCGCCTGCAGGTGCAGAACAGCGATACGGATAACCCTGACCAGCGAATCAGTGAGGATATCAATCAGTTTGTTAATCTTTCCCTGCAATTATTGATTGGCTTTTTGAAGCAGCTGACGACGTTGGCCGCCTTTGGTGTGGTGCTATGGAATCTTTCGGGAGCCTTCACCATGAATCTGGGGGGGCATGATTTCGTCATCTATGGCTATATGTTCTGGTTCTCCCTGTTCTATTCGGGAATCGGTACGGTCTGCGCTCATTTCGTGGGGCGGAAACTCATTGGCCTGAATTTTGATCAGCAGCGCTTTGAGGCCGATTTCCGTTTCAATATGATGCGCGTGCGGGAGAACAGCGAAAGCATTGCCTTTTATGGCGGCGAAAAAGCAGAAAACAAGGGCTTCCATGAGCGTTTTGCCAAGGTCATCAGCAATTTCTGGCAGCTTATGAAGCAGACGAAACTGCTGAATTTCTATGTGAATGGTTATGCGCAGCTGGCTGTCATCGTGCCGCTGATCTTGGCGGCACCCCAGTATTTTGCGGGCGGTATTGCGTTGGGCGGTCTGATGCAGACGGTTTCGGCCTTTGGCCGGGTGCAGGATGCCCTGTCTTATTTTGTCGAGTCCTATGATACCATCGCGCAATTGGCAGCGGTGGTCAAGCGTCTTGCCACCTTTACGGAGCATATGGAAGGGGCCGAAGGTGTCGATGCCGGCATTGTACGCCGGGAAGAAGGTCAGCAGCTGGCTATGGAGGATCTGCAGGTGCAACTGCCGGACAGCCGGGTATTGCTGGAAAATTGTACCCTGAGTCTGCCCGCCGGCAGCCGTCTGCTGGTAACGGGCTCGTCCGGCTGCGGCAAGAGCACCTTGCTGCGTACTCTGGCCGGTATCTGGCCTTATGGTAAGGGAAAACTATCATTGAAAGCAGGCAGCAGACTGCTGTTCCTGCCTCAGCGTCCTTATCTGCCTTTGGGCAGTTTGCGTCGGGCTTTATATTATCCCGGTACGGCAGCAGGCAGTGATGAAACTATGCAGGCTGTATTGCAGAAAGTGGGCTTGGAAGAATTCGTCGGTCGCCTCGACGAGATTGACGATTGGAGCCGTATCCTGTCGTTAGGAGAACAGCAGCGTCTGGCCTTTGCCCGGGTTCTGCTGGCCAAGCCGGACTGGGTATTCCTGGATGAGGCGACGTCGGCTTTGGATGAACCGCGGGAAGCGGAGATGTATCAAATGCTGGCCAAAGAATTGCCTGATATGGGCGTGGTCAGCGTGGGACACAGGTCGACGTTGTTTGCCCAGCACCAGCAGGAATTGAAACTGGCTGGTGATGGAAGCTGGGAAGTGCGGGCGATATCGCTATAAGATAAGTTCGTTTTACAAAATTGCATAAAGACGCCGCGGGGCCTGATAATACTTTTCCTTCGCTGAGACGCAAGCGCCAAACGCTACGGAAAAACATCATCAGGCCTCGCGGCTTTTGCGTACAATGCCCTTGGCTTAAAATTGCAGTTTGTCGGCGCGTTCGTGCTGAAGGCATCCCGTTCATACGCAGTCAGGGGTTCACGGGGGAGTACTTTTTCTGTTTCCGCTAAAACGACCCTCTCGGCAATTTTAGAGCTGTTTAGCCAGATGGCGCCGGGCAAGACCGGCGGCGCGTCTTTCAGCGTGCTTTCTGGTAACGGCCTGCCTCGGGCCGGTCTTCGCTGCGCTCAGACAGTCGCTCCCACAGAAAAAGCACTCCCCCGTTCGCCCCCAGCCACGATTTTTGCAATTGGCACGAACCCGGTTCTCCCGTAACAAGAACATCGATGTACTTGTATCCTCCAGCCGGAACATAGCAGCATTGACAAACGTAACTCTGGGTGACGGTGGGGATGCTTTTCCGCCGGCGGAACGACTGCCTGAACGAAGTGAAGGCTGGCCCGCAAACAGCATGTGCTGGATACTTCGTTGATGGACGCGCCGCCGGACTTGCCCGGCGCAGGTTACTGGAAGATGCGTACTTCTGCTGGCGGGACATTTAGTGCAGCGGCGGAAAAGTATTCCCACCGCCGCCCCACTGCTCTGTAACAAAAGCGTTCAGGCTCGCACCTACAAACTGCAATTTATCTAATGTTTTGGCAGCTTTTTTAAGTTTTTTTAAAAAAGGTGTTGACAAGTGAAGCCGACTCGTGTAATATAATACAAGTCGCTGACAGACACGGCAACGAAACAGCACAGCAAGCCTTGAGTGGCAGGCCGCTGGAACGTTCCGAAAAGCTTCAAAAAAGAATTTAAAAAAGTTCTTGACAAGCTGATCTGCTGGTGATAAGATAAATGAGTCGCTTGAAGCGACGGGCACTTCTGAAGAGTGCGACAATGATTGTTCTTTGAAAACTAAACAATGCAAAATAATCATGCAACATGATTAAGCCAGATGTTTGAAGAAGTTTTTACTTCTTAACAAAACATCGATTGGTATGAATAACATAGCAATCGGCAATTTCTTTTATAGATAATTAGAGCTTGATTAAGTTCTTCATATTTTATGGAGAGTTTGATCCTGGCTCAGGACGAACGCTGGCGGCGTGCTTAACACATGCAAGTCGAACGAGGCTGATATTTAGCTTGCTATTTTGAAGCCGAGTGGCAAACGGGTGAGTAACGCGTAGACAACCTGCCGCAAAGATGGGGACAACAGTCCGAAAGGACTGCTAATACCGAATGTTGTCAGATTCCCGCATGGGAGACTGATTAAAGATGGCCTCTACTTGTAAGCTATCGCTTTGCGATGGGTCTGCGTCTGATTAGCTAGTTGGTGGGGTAACGGCCTACCAAGGCGACGATCAGTAGCCGGTCTGAGAGGATGAACGGCCACATTGGAACTGAGACACGGTCCAGACTCCTACGGGAGGCAGCAGTGGGGAATCTTCCGCAATGGGCGAAAGCCTGACGGAGCAACGCCGCGTGAGTGAAGAAGGGTTTCGGCTCGTAAAGCTCTGTTGACGGGGACGAATGTGCGAAATGCGAATAGTTTTTCGCAATGACGGTACCCGTCGAGGAAGCCACGGCTAACTACGTGCCAGCAGCCGCGGTAATACGTAGGTGGCGAGCGTTGTCCGGAATTATTGGGCGTAAAGGGAGCGCAGGCGGGAAGGCAAGTCAGTCTTAAAAGTGCGGGGCTCAACCCCGTGATGGGATTGAAACTGTCTTTCTTGAGTGCAGGAGAGGAAAGCGGAATTCCTAGTGTAGCGGTGAAATGCGTAGATATTAGGAGGAACACCAGTGGCGAAGGCGGCTTTCTGGACTGTAACTGACGCTGAGGCTCGAAAGCGTGGGGAGCGAACAGGATTAGATACCCTGGTAGTCCACGCCGTAAACGATGAATGCTAGGTGTAGGAGGTATCGACCCCTTCTGTGCCGGAGTTAACGCAATAAGCATTCCGCCTGGGGAGTACGGTCGCAAGACTGAAACTCAAAGGAATTGACGGGGGCCCGCACAAGCGGTGGAGTATGTGGTTTAATTCGACGCAACGCGAAGAACCTTACCAGGGCTTGACATTGAGTGAAAGATCTAGAGATAGATCCCTCTCTTAGGAGACACGAAAACAGGTGGTGCATGGCTGTCGTCAGCTCGTGTCGTGAGATGTTGGGTTAAGTCCCGCAACGAGCGCAACCCCTATCATTTGTTGCCAGCACGTTAAGGTGGGAACTCAAATGAGACTGCCGCGGACAACGCGGAGGAAGGCGGGGATGACGTCAAGTCATCATGCCCCTTATGTCCTGGGCTACACACGTACTACAATGGGATGGACAGAGAGCAGCGAACCCGCGAGGGCAAGCGAACCCCATAAACCATCTCCCAGTTCGGATTGCAGGCTGCAACCCGCCTGCATGAAGTCGGAATCGCTAGTAATCGCTGGTCAGCATACAGCGGTGAATACGTTCCCGGGCCTTGTACACACCGCCCGTCACACCACGGAAGTCATTCACACCCGAAGCCGGTGGGCAAACCGCAAGGATGCAGCCGTCTAAGGTGGGGGCGATGACTGGGGTGAAGTCGTAACAAGGTAGCCGTATCGGAAGGTGCGGCTGGATCACCTCCTTTCTAAGGATTACAAAATCTTAGGTCGGAGCATTTGGCTTTTGCATTGTCTAGTTTTGAGAGAATAATCTCTCATATGTACACTGAAAACTACACAGAAGAAATCAAAATGTATCAATTTTAACCAATGGTCTACACGACAGTGTAAACAGAAGGTTGAACGAACATTTTAGGATTCTAAAGCATAGACATCACAAACATGTGATACCTTATGACGAGGATAAACCTCGTCGTGACGTCAAGTCGAAGATTTTGCCTACGGCAAAATTTGAACAACACGTCATAGCAAACGAAAGTTAAGCTACCAAGGGCATATGGTGGATGCCTAGGCGTTCCGAGCCGATGAAGGACGCGATAAGCTGCGAAAAGCCATGAGGAGCCGCAAGTAGGCTGTGAGTCATGGATGTCCGAATGGGGCAACCCAGTACGAGTCATGTCGTATTACCTAGTTTCTAGGAGGCACACCCGGTGAACTGAAACATCTAAGTAACCGGAGGAAAAGTAATCAAAAGAGATTCCCTCAGTAGCGGCGAGCGAACAGGGAAGAGCCCAAACCGGGAGTCTTCGGACACCCGGGGTTGAGGACCGGCATAAAAGGAAGACAATTTAGCTAAAGCTTCTGGGAAGGAGCGGCACAGAAGGTGAAACCCCCGTAAGCGAAAAGTTGTCCAATGGGCCGGTATCCAGAGTACCACGAGACACGTGAAACCTTGTGGGAAGCAGGGTGGACCACCATCCAAGGCAAAATACTACGGAACGACCGATAGCGCATAGTACCGTGAGGGAAAGGTGAAAAGAACCCCGGGAGGGGAGTGAAATAGAACCTGAAACCGTATGTCTACAAGCAGTCGAAGCTCTTTATATGAGCGACGGCGTGCCTATTGAAGAATGAACCGGCGAGTTAATTTATGTAGCGAGGTTAAGTGGAAGACACGGAGCCGAAGCGAAAGCGAGTCTGAACAGGGCGACAGTTACATGGATTAGACCCGAAACCACAGTGATCTATGCATGGCCAGGTTGAAGCTCAGGTAAAAATGAGTGGAGGACCGAACCCGTGAGTGTTGAAAAACTTTGGGATGAGCTGTGCATAGGGGTGAAATGCCAATCGAACGTGGAGATAGCTGGTTCTCCCCGAAATAGCTTTAGGGCTAGCCTCAGGCGACACATAAAGACGGTAGAGCACTGATCGGACGCGGGTCTGTAATGGATACCAACTCCAGTCAAACTACGAATGGCTTTATGAGAAGAACCTGGGAGTCAGAATGCGAGTGATAAGACCCGTATTCAAGAGGGAAACAGCCCAGACCGCCGACTAAGGTCCCCAATGCTGTACTAAGTGGAAAAGGATGTAGGACTTCCTAAACAACCAGGATGTTGGCTCAGAAGCAGCCACCATTTAAAGAGTGCGTAATAGCTCACTGGTCGAGAGGCCCTGCGCCGAAAATATCCGGGGCTCAAGTACAGAACCGAAGTCGCGGCATGCGCAAGCATGGGTAGGGGAGCGTTCCATGGGCGTTGAAGGTTGACCGGAAGGACAGCTGGAGCGCATGGAAGTGAGAATGCCGGTATGAGTAGCGAAACGGCCAGTGAGAATCTGGCCCACCGAAAGCCTAAGGGATCCTGGGCAACGCTCGTCGTCCCAGGGTAAGTCGGGACCTAAGCCGAGGCAGCAAGCGTAGGCGATGGACAACAGGCGAAAATTCCTGTACTGCATGGAGTTGTTTGAGGATGGAGTGACGCAGCAAGGAGTCTGAGCTGGCGAATGGAAATGCCAGTCGAAGGCGGTAGGCTGGTGTGGAGGCAAATCCCCACACTGAAAGGCTGAGAACCGATAGATAGATAAATCCTTCGGGATGCATCAAATTCAGACGTACTACACTGCCAAGAAAAGCTTCTAACGAGACGACATGTACCCGTACCAAAACCGACACAGGTAGGCGGGGAGAGAATCCTAAGGTGCGCGGGAAAACCCTCGTTAAGGAACTCGGCAAAATGCATCCGTAACTTCGGGAGAAGGATGGCCGGAGCTGGTGAAGTCATTTACTGATGGAGCTGGAGCCGGCGACAGAAGAGAAGCCCAAGCGACTGTTTACCACAAACACAGGTGCCTGCTAAAGAGAAATCTGACGTATAGGTGCTGACACCTGCCCGGTGCTGGAAGGTTAAGAGGACGGGTCAGCCGCAAGGTGAAGCTCGGAATTGAAGCCCCAGTAAACGGCGGCCGTAACTATAACGGTCCTAAGGTAGCGAAATTCCTTGTCGGGTAAGTTCCGACCCGCACGAAAGGTGTAACGACTTGGGCACTGTCTCAACGAGGGACCCGGTGAAATTGAAATACCTGTGAAGATGCAGGTTACCCGCGACTGGACAGAAAGACCCCATGGAGCTTTACTGCAGCCTGTCATTGATTTTTGGCATGTAACGTACAGGATAGCTGGGAGACGGAGAACTAGAGCCGCCAGGTTCTAGGGAGTCAATGTTGGGATACCAGCCTTTGCGTGTTAGGAATCTAACCCTGAGAGCAACGACCTCGGGGACAGTGGCAGGCGGACAGTTTGACTGGGGCGGTCGCCTCCGAAAGAGTAACGGAGGCGTCCAAAGGTTCCCTCAGCGCGGACAGAAATCGCGCGAAGAGTATAAAGGCAGAAGGGAGCTTGACTGCGAGACAGACACGTCGAGCAGGTACGAAAGTAGGGCTTAGTGATCCGGTGGAATGAGAGTGGAATTGCCATCGCTCAACGGATAAAAGCTACCCTGGGGATAACAGGCTAATCTCTCCCAAGAGTCCATATCGACGGGGAGGTTTGGCACCTCGATGTCGGCTCATCACATCCTGGGGCTGAAGCAGGTCCCAAGGGTTGGGCTGTTCGCCCATTAAAGTGGTACGTGAGCTGGGTTCAGAACGTCGTGAGACAGTTCGGTCCATATCCATCGCGGGCGTAAGATACATGAGGGAAGCTGCTCCTAGTACGAGAGGACCGGAGTGGACGGACCGCCGGTGTACCAGTTGTTTCGCCAGAAGCATAGCTGGGTAGCTGCGTCCGGAAGGGATAAACGCTGAAAGCATCTAAGCGTGAAGCCTGTCCCGAGATGAAGTATCTCATGGAGTAATCCAGTAAGATTCCTTGAAGAAGACAAGGTAGATAGGTTGGGAGTGGAAGTGCCGTAAGGCATGCAGCGGACCAATACTAATAAATCGAGGGCTTATCTTTCAAGACTAAAATGTTTGGCATTGAAATTTCTTCTGTATAGTTTTGAGTAGTACATACTCAACTGAATATCTGGTGACGATAGCTGAGTGGTTCCACCTGTTCCCATACCGAACACAGTAGTTAAGCACTCATACGCCGAAAGTACTTGTCTGGAGACGGACTGGGAGGATAGGGCGTTGCCAGTTAAATGAAGCACCCGTAAGGGTGCTTTTTTTACTATGAAATTTTAGTCAGTCAAGCCGATAGGCGCAGAATGACTTAGATTTCGTGTAAGGGCGTAGTGCGAAACACTGTTTCGCACGAAGTTTCGTATGATAAAGAGTGACGAAGATGTCCGCATATGATATACTATCACTGTTGTGTTTAATTTGATCTGATTAGGAGTTTTATATGATAAAATTGATTTTTTCGGATATGGATGGTACTTTGTTGGATGAAAATGGCCAGCTGCCTGCTGAGTTTGATGAAGTGATGGGGCAGCTGCAGGCCCGTGGGGTGCAGTTTGCGCCTGCCAGTGGCCGCCAGTATTTTTCGCTGTTGAAATCCTTTCCCCAATATGAGGATCAGTTTATCTTTGTCAGTGATAATGGCACCATTGTGCGTCAGCATGGCAAGGAATTGTTTTCGGACATCATCGAACGGGATACTGCAAGAGAGATCTTTAACCTGGTTAATGATGTGGATGGTATCTACAATGTTTTCTGCGGCAAGGAAACCGTTTATCTGTTGAAGCACAAGCATCCTGAAATCCAGATGGGTGAACTCAAGAAGTATTTTCGCGCTGTAGAGATTGTGGACAGCTTTGATGATATTGCTGAGGAGCCCATCAAGGTTTCTTTCTTTACGCCGGATGCTGATGCTGCAGAGAAGATTTATCCTTTGTTTGCGCCGTATTATGATTCCATGCAAGTGGTGCTGGCCAGCGCTTTTTGGGTGGATGTGACCAACAAGGGTGCCAACAAGGGCATGGCGGTGAAGGCCCTGCAGGAAAGACTGGGGCTAAAGCCTGAAGAATGTGCGGTGTTTGGCGATTATATGAATGATCTGGAGATGATGAGCGCGGCTTATTACAGCTACGCCATGGAAAACGCCTATCCGCCCGTGAAGGAAGCAGCCAGGTTTATCGCTCCCAGCAATGCGGAGCATGGGGTTATGAAAACGATCCAGGGATTCATGGAACAGGGGCTTTGCTGATTGTGAGGCAATACGGCCGTCAGGGGACAGGAATTATGATCTCTTCCTGCTGACGGCTGTTTATAGCTTTTGTATGTGTTCGAGCACAAAAAATTTGCCAGCCTATTGAAATGCTGCTTATCATGGTGTATGATATGAGTGTAAGTAATTCAGAAAAATAATAATCTGTAAGAAAAATGTGCGCAGCACAGTGTGTTGGAGGGGAATTTGATGTTAGAAGAACTCAAAGAGAAAGTCTACGAAGCCAATATGCTCTTGCCGAAACATCATCTGATCACTTTTACCTGGGGCAATGTGTCAGGGATTGACCGGGAGAAGGGACTGTTTGTCATCAAGCCGTCCGGGGTTGAGTATGATGTGATGAAACCGTCGGATATGGTGGTGGTGGATCTGGATGGCAACAAGGTGGAGGGGGATCTCAATCCTTCCTCCGACACGGAAACCCATCGCATCTTCTACAAGGAATTCCCGAACATTGGTGGTGTGGTGCACACCCATTCCCGTTGGGCCACGATTTTTGCTCAGGCCGGTCAGGGTGTGCGTGCTTATGGCACGACGCAGGGGGATTATTTCTATGGTGAGATCCCCTGCACCCGGGATATGACCGAGGAGGAAATCAAGGGGGAATACGAATATAACACCGGTGTGGTGGCTGTGGAGCGTTTCAAGAAATATGGCATCAATCCGGATTATGTGCCGGCGGTGCTAGTGAAGAACCACGGTCCTTTCACCTGGGGTACCGACTGCTTCAATGCGGTGCATAACGCAGTGGTGTTGGAAGAAGTGGCCATGATGGCCTTCCATACCCAGATGCTTACAGGGGACCGTGATCCCATGCCACAGGTCCTGCTGGACAAGCACTTCCTGCGCAAGCATGGCCCCAATGCCTATTACGGGCAGAAAAAATAATACAGAAGGAAAAAAGGTTCCCGGCCGCTGCAGGCTGGGAACCTTTTTGGTAATCTATTTTTTGCCCCGCAAAAGTTTGATGATATTGAGACCGCTTTCCTTGTCGCTTTTTTTCTTACCCGTAAGATACTTGCGCTGTTTTTCCTGAGCGAGGCGGTTGGCATTGGCCGTGGCCTGTTGGACGGCTTGCTGACAGGAGGAACAGTATACGCCAGAAAATATAAGTTTGCCACAGCGGCTGCAGGGGTAGGTGATTTTGCCACTCATGGCGAACTGGCCGCTTTGGATCATTTTGGATGCAATGGCCAGGGGGGCACCAGTATTTTTGACGATATCACCAGCTGTGCAGTTGGGATTGGCTTCTACGAATTTCTTGATTTCCATTTCATAGTTCCGATAGGCGTTATAACATTTCTGACAGGCCCCGGAACCGGCATCCGCATAAAGCTTGCCGCAGATGGGGCAGTTTTTCAGTACGGGGCGGTTCTTGCTATAGTATGTCTTCATGGTATCATCCCTTCCTCTACAATAGGGGACTTATGCTTCCCTGCAAACGGACTACTAACCCCATTATAACATAGCAGACAGAAATAGTATATAATTCTGAAAAATAAATTATCTTATCCATAGGAGAATCTGTGTTAGAATAATGAGGAAGATATATGATGAGGTGAAGTGAATGGCAAGCGACAAGCCACCCAAAAGTGCGTTGAAACGGCTGGCAGAGCTGGAACTGCTATGTGAATCGTTGAGCGGACAGGTAGAGACGCTGACGGCAGAGCGCAATGGGTTTAAGTTGAAATATGAGAATATCCTGTTGGAAAACATTCGTTTGCAGGAAAAAATGACGGAATATCGGGAGCGCCTGCGGCGCCATGAACCGATCGAGCCGAAAGAAGAGGCAGAGGAAGCAGCAGAGGAGCTGCCGGTAGAGCCGGAAGAGACTGAGACGGATCTATTTGCAGATCTGCCCTTGAAAATAGCCGTGATTGGCGGCAGTGATGCCTGGCAGGCGAAACTGATGGATCGTCATCCGGGGTTCAAGGTCATTGGCAGCAGCAAGAATTTCGACCGGGACAAGCTCAGTGGGACGGATATCCTCGTGATCAATACGAATGCGGTCTCCCATGCCTGCACACAGAAAGCCAAGGGCGAGGTCGATAAAGGGACGGAGATACTCACGATTTCTACCAACAATCTGGAGATTCTGGATAAGAAGATCATGGCGATATTGTCATGATAAGTTTTTGAAAAAAATTATCATTTATCTATTGATTTTCATTCTCAATAGTGCTATATTATATTCAGGCTTTCGTTAAAGCTCTCCTAAAATATAATACACAGCAAAGCACCCCTTCGTACTGCTCATGCGAAGGGGTGCTTTGTATCTGCATTTATGGATTTTGCCTGCTGAATGTGATAAGATTAAGTGACACAGAGGAGGGAAATCCATGAAGAGAATCCTTACGTTTTTGAAATTATTCCGCTATGACCTGCTGGTTATGCTGGTGGCTCTGAAGCATCGGGATACGCCGAAAAAGGTGAAAGGGCTTTTGGTGGCGGCCATCATATATCTGATCAGTCCCATCGATCTGGTTCCGGATGCAATACCATTGGCTGGCATCATCGATGATGCAGTCGTTGTGCCCACAGTTGTCATGGGCTTGACGAATATCCTGCCCAGCCACGTGCGTCATCAGGCTGAAGACCAGGCGGGGAAAATGCTGCGCTATATGCCGGCGATCCTGGCGGCGGCTACCCTGTTTGTAGTCTGCTGGCTGGGACTCATCATCTACGGATTATATCGATTGTTTAGTTGAGGTGTAAGTGAAATTGCGTTTATATATTGCCGAAAAACCCAGCATGGGCCGGGAAATCGCCAAATGCCTGCAGGGGCCGGTGCGTCGCTGTGACGGGTATCTGGAAACCGGGGAAGGCGTGGTGACCTGGCTCTTTGGCCATATCCTGCGGCAGGCGGAGCCGGATGAATACGATCCCAAGTACAAGAGATGGCGGGCCGAGGATCTGCCAATCATTCCGCAGCAGTGGAAGCTTTTCGTGGATAAATCCTGCGAAAAGCAGTTTGCCATAGTCAAGGGGCTGATTGACCGTTGCGATGAAATCGTCCACGGGGGAGACCCGGACCGGGAAGGGCAGCTGCTGGTGGATGAGGTGTTGGATTATCTGGGCAATAAAAAACCGGTCAAGCGCATTCTGCTCAATGCTCTGGATGAAGCCAGTATCAAGAAGGCCAATGCCAATCTGCGGGAGAACAGCGACTTCTTCAATCTCAAGCAGTCGGCACTGGCTAGGGCGCGGGCGGACTGGCTCATCGGCATGAATCTGTCCCGGGCCTATACGCTGGCAGCACGACGGGCGGGGCATGACAAGCTGGTACTGCCCATCGGACGGGTGAAGACGCCGACGCTGTCGCTGGTGGTACGGCGGGAGCGGGAAATCGAGAATTTCAAGCCCGTGGATTACTATACCATCAAGGCGGAATTTGCCCATGCAAATGGGAACTTCGCTGCCCAGTGGAAGCCCAAGGATACCATGGCGGGGCTGGACAGCGAGAACCGCCTGATCGATAAGAAAATTGCCGAGGCGAAGCTGGTCGAGTTCCAGCAGGAGCCGCGGGAGGGTGTGATCTCGGCCTATCAGAAGATGAAGAAGCAGGAGCCGCAGCCGCTGCCCTTTTCCTTGTCCTCCCTGCAGGTTTTGGCTGGCAAGATGTTCGGTTATGCGCCTCAGGTGGTTCTCGATACGGCCCAGAAGCTTTACGAGAAGAAGCTTACGACTTATCCCCGTTCAGACTGTGAATATCTGCCCACCAATCAGTTCGGCGATGCGGTAAAGATCATCACGAATCTGGCTCAGGCTGGGGATGAGCGGCTGGCGGGCTGGACAGGCGGCGTGGATACGAAGACAAAGAGCCGGGCCTGGAACGATAAGAAGATATCCGCCCATCATGCCATCATCCCCACTACGGTCAAGGCAAATATGCAGACGATGACCACGGAGGAACGCAATCTTTATTTCCTGATTGCCCGCGGCTATATGGCCCAGTTTTATCCGGTACATCTCTATGACCAGACCAAGGTGGAAGTCACCTATAAGGATGAACTCTTCACGGCCAGCGGCCGCACGGAACGGGATCTGGGCTGGAAGGTCATGTATCAGGCGGCGAAGAAGAAAGCCGCTGATGATGATAACGATGGTGACAATGAGAATGAGGAAAGTGATGGCACCCTGCCGGTGATGAAGAAAAAGGACAGCGTCACCTATGAGAAGGGCGCAATCACCCAGCGGGCCACCAAGCCGCCCGTGCGGTTTACGGAATCCACCTTGCTGGCGGGCATGAAGGAAATCCATAAGTATGTGAAGAATCCCGAGGCCAAGAAGCAGCTCAAGGATGTCTATGGCATCGGTACCGAAGCCACCCGCGCTACGATCATCGAAGATCTGGTCAAGCGCAAGTTCATGCAGAAGCAGGGCAAGAAGAAGTATCTAGTGCCTACGCCGGCGGCTTATCTGCTGGTGGACGCCCTGCCGGACGAAATGACCTATCCGGATTCTACGGCAATCTGGGAGGATAAGCTGCATTCCATGTCCGAGGGAGATGGAACCTTAGAGGAGTTTTTGCAGGGGCAGATCGAGTTTACGAAAAAGCTCTGCGGCAAGGCGGGCAACGCCCAAATGGAAGTGACCGGGGAAAATGTCTGCCCCCGCTGCCACAGTGGCGTGCTGACACAGCGCAAGGGCAGGAACGGCCTGTTCTGGGGATGCTCCAACTATCCGAAATGCCGTATGACCTGCAACGATAAGGACGGAAAACCGGATTTTGAGGATGCAAAAACGCGCATGGCAAGAAGTGTCCGCACCAGTGCGCCGGCAGCTGTATCTGCCAGCCAGCTGGCACGTCAAAGCGGGGCGTCAGGTTACAGGCCAAGGCCGGCCGCCACGGTGGCGTATGCGCAAAGTGACAGTGGCCCCAGCGCCCAGGATATGGCGGATCTGAATTCCCTGTTTGCGGCGGCAGATTATGAGGCCCAGCTGGCGGCGGATATGGCCAGCTATCAGGCCGCGCAAGGGGACCGCGGTTGGCAGAATTGGGAAGATAAGCCCAAATACTCTGCCAGCCCGCTGGAAAAAGCGGCAAAAGAAAAGACACAGGCAGATGATAAATACCTGTGTCCAAAGTGTCGGGAAGGGCATTTGCGCCTGATTCGCGGCAAAAATGGCGCCTTCTGGGGCTGCACCAATTATCCCCGCTGTACGGCGACCTTCGATGACAGCAAAGGGGCTCCGGTTATAAATTCGTAGAACATCTTTGCATTAAGACGCCTGGTGTCTTTGTTGTAGGAACAGCGTTTATGACAATGAAAAACAGCCGCTCTCGACCAAAAGAGCGGCTGTCTGCTGTCCTAAACGCGGACTCCGTGCGTTGCAGGCGACCAAACCCACAACGCTGTTGCTGGTGAAGGATAATCTCCTCAACCTCATCTCACTACGATAAGTATAGCATATACGAGCAAATAATGCTATACTTATTTGGCTGCACGCCTCTCAGCGGAAAGGAGGTGTTGCAGGTGAAAAATCTCCTTCGTGACTTCGCTTTAGCTGTATTAGCCAGCGTTGTCGCAAACTTCATCTACACTTGGTTGGTATCCCTGTAAAGTGCAGCAACCAACCGTACCTCGGATAAGACCAAATCGCGAGGGAGAAAAGCCGTCCTGACCAAAGGGCGGCTTTTCGTCTACTAGAAGGATATCTCGCATTCGAATAAGCGGTTCCAGGGATGGGAGATATGGAGCTTGTCTAAAGAAAGTCCGGCGGGCAGGCTGATGTTCTGCCGGGCAAAGTCCTGCATCCATTCGGTACCCTGTTTGGCGGCGAAGTCTCTGGCTCCGTCGAGGTTGCCGGTCTGCTGGTTGTAGCCGGGATGGCTCCATACAGCACCGCCGAGCTTCTGGCGGACGTTGGCCTGATAACCCCATTCTTCGAGGTAGCGGGTGAGCATGAGTTCATCCCGGGCCTGTTTGTCCATCCATTTGGTGAGCAGGCCGGTACCAATCAGGAAGCCCGTGGTGTTGGTGGCGGTGTTCCAGCCGCCGTAGGCCTGCAGTTTGAACTGCAGATCTTTTTTGTGCAGTTCGTTCATCAGGGCGTTGTCAGCACCGTTGCCATAAGCGATATCGGCAACAGCCGTGGGATAGCCCTTGTCCACAAGTCCTTGGACCAGGTTCACGAAGTTCATGGTTCCCTTGCGGGGCTTGGTGGTATTGGCCGGGGAGTTGGCTTCGCCGGTCTTGCCATCGGGGTTCGTGTTGATGGCCATGACCAGCTCGGCCCGTTCCGGTGCAGGGATCTGCAGGCCGCCAGCGGCGATGATGGTGTTGTCCACATCGGTGCCGATGGCTTCATTGCAGTAGGCGGGGATGGTTTCACGGCCCTTGCCGGTATTGTAGGTAGTATAGATGAAGGGAATATCGCCTTTGTCATCGCAGATGGCCCGGCAGAGCATGACCATGCCCAGTTCATCTGCGCCGGAGGTCAGCTGGAATTTTGTCTTGCCGATATTCTGCCCGTATTCCCGCAGATGACGTGTTTCGTAATGGGTTTGGGAGTAGCGGGCGCCATCGTCACCGCCAAGGAACAGGAAGGAGAAGACGCCCTGGCCTGTGAGGTCAATCAGGGCTTTGTTGGCGTCGTAATTGAGGCCATGGCGGTGCGTCCAGTCCTCCATGGCGGCCGGAACGATTTCCTGTTCGAGTCTTTGCAGTTCCCGCTTTTCCTTTTTGGAGGCCAGCCCCATTTCGGCCTTGTCGCGGAGCATGCTGTAGTCCCGGAGCTTTACGGCGTTTTGCTGGTAGATGGCCGGTTCCATGCCGTTGCCGGAATGGGTGGCGGTCAGCAGGGTGCGCAGTATGGTGCCAAAGCCGTAGACAGGCAGGCGGGGATGATCTTCATGGAAGCTGCGGAAGCGTTCCACCCGTTCATGGATGGTGTCCTGGGTGAGTTCGTGGTTGCGGGAGGCGACCAGACTGCCATAGAGCATGGCATCGGTGGAAACCACAGCGGCCTTTGCGCCAGGGGCGTTTTCGTTCAGCCACTGCCAAAGTCCGTCTGGATCGCCGGGCTGCTCCCGGGTTCCCAGTAATTTTTCTGGAGGAACGACGATATCATAGCCCAGCTTTTCTGCCACCTGACGGGTTTCCTTGTCCGTGATGGGGCGATTGTCCAGCGGCACGAACAGGATCTTCTTTCCCTGCGCAGGTGAAGCGGCTTCACCTGTGGACAGGTTCGGGATATAGGCAAATGCTATGGCAAGTGCAATCAGTATCAAGATTTTTTTCATGGAAAATTACCTCCTTTGCCTCTATCATAACATTTTTCGATTCGTTGTAGTAGAAAAGTTTTCTTGTTTTTGCAGTGAGGATTTATGCGCAAGTCCTGCTTTTGTGGTATAATTCTTTCATAATAATAGCGTTATTACTCGTTCCGCATATAATAATGTTCGCAAAGAAAGGTAAACGAAATGAGCAATTTTATAGAAACAGGCATCAGTGAGGCGTTGACTGCTGTATTGAAGAAACAGGGCATCGAATCCCCCATGCAGGTACAGGCGGAGGTTATCCCCAAGGTGCTGGGGGGCGGCAATCTGGTGGCGCAGGCCCCCACGGGTACGGGCAAGACCTTGGCGTATCTGCTGCCAGCTCTGCAGAAAATCGACGCAGCTTCCCGCGATGTGCAGGTGGTTATCTTAGCGCCGACCTATGAGCTGGCCATGCAGATCACCAATGTGGCCCGGGATCTCGCGCAGGGGGCAAACCTCGGCATCAAGGTACAGGGCCTTATCGGCGGGGCCAATATCGCCCGGCAGATGGATAAACTCAAGGACAAGCCCCAGCTGATTGTAGGTTCCGCGGGCCGCATCATTGAGCTGGCCCAGAAGAATAAACTCAAGCTGCAGCATGTGAAGATGCTGGTGCTGGACGAATTTGACCGGCTCTTTGATGACCAGAATATGGGAAATACCGCAGATGTGGTGCGTTTGCTGCCGGAAGACCGTCAGGTCATCATGGTTTCGGCCACGGCGCCGAAAAAGGCCCTGGAGCGGGCGGATTTCCTGCAGCATCCGGAAATCATCAAGGTGGAGGCAGACCCTGCTAGCCAAAACCAGCGGGAAAATCTCTATCGCATGACGCCGTTCCGCAGCAAGGTGGAAACCGTGCGCCATCTGGCCCGGAGACTTGCTGTGAAGCGCGGTCTGGTATTCATCAACAAGGTATTTGATGCGGAGCGGATTTTGGCGCAGCTGCGCTATGAGGGCTTTATGGTGGGCACGCTCTTAGGCCATAACAACAAGCAGGCCCGGCAGAAGGCCATTGCCGATTTCAAGGCAGGCCGTATCAAGCTGCTTCTGTCTACGGATCTGGCAGCCCGGGGGCTCGACATTCCCGAGGTGGATTATGTCTTCAACCTTGATCTGCCGGAAAGTGCGGAGGTCTATCTGCACCGCGCAGGCCGCACTGCCCGGGCCGGGGCCAAGGGGACAGTCATCACCCTGGCCGACAACAAGGAAGCTTACAAGCTCGAACAGCTTGAACGGAAGCTGGGCATTGATTTCAAGCCGCTGAAGGGCGGGGATAAACCAGCGCCCAAGAAGAAAAGCGCAGGGAAGAAAGGAAATGACGCGGCGCCGAAAAAGCCTGCTGCCAAGGCGAAGAAACATAGCAATCGGCAGGGAAAAAGACGGGTAACGGCGAAGTAAACAGAAATATATAACGGATTTTGGAGGGAAGATAATTTGGACATTGTACCGATACTATTGCAGTTAGTACTGGTAGCGTTTTTGATCTTTATGAATGGTTTTTTTGTGGCGGCGGAGTTTGCCTGCGTGAAGATCCGCTCGTCCCGGCTGGAGACATTGATTGCGGAGGGCAGCCGACGGGCGGTATATGCCAAGCGGCTCACGGATCATCTGGATGCTTCCCTGTCGGTGACGCAGCTGGGCATCACGTTGGCTTCGCTGGGGCTGGGCTGGGTTGGTGAACCGGCTGTAGCCCAGCTGATCCTGCCGCTTACCCGTTTGGCCGGGATGGATGATATGGTGGGTCATACCTTGTCCCTCGTGGTGGCCTTTTCCATCATCACTGCGGGCCATATCGTGCTGGGGGAACTTACCCCGAAGACCATGGCCATCCAGAATGTGGAAAAGATCATGTTGTCGGTGGCCCTGCCCATGCTGATTTTCCATAAGGTCATGTATCCCTTTGTCTGGATCCTCAATCATGTGGCCAACTGGGTAACGGCCCGCATGGGCTTTGAGGCGGCCAGCGAAAGTGAGTCGGCCCACACAGAAGAAGAGATCCGCCTGCTGATGGAGGAAAGCCACCGGCAGGGACTCATTGATGATACGGAAGCGGATTTCGTGGACAATGTTTTCGATTTCACGGAACTCAATGTCCGGGAGATCATGACACCGCGCACGGATATGGTGGTCATTTATCTGGAGGACAGCTGGCAGGAGAATATGGACGTGATCCTTTCTGAACAGATGACACGTTATCCCATCTGCAAGGAGGACAAGGATCATATTATCGGCTTCCTGCATGTGAAGGATCTGATGAAGGCCATGGCCACGGGCAAGCGCCCCAACTTCCGCAAGCTGGCGCGCAAGGCACTGGTGGTGCCGGAAAGCATGGATGTCAATGTGCTATTGAAGACCATGCAGGGCAGCCACAGCCAGATGGCCATTGTGGTGGACGAATACGGCGGTACGGCCGGCATGGTGACCATTGAGGACATCATGGAGGAGATTGTCGGCGACATTCAGGATGAGTTTGATGAGGAGCGCCCCACGGCAGAAGACCGGGGGGATAATGTCTACTCCGTGGATGCCAAGATGCTGCTGGAAGAACTCGAAGACATCTTGGAAATCACCATTGAAGATGAAGATGTAGACAGCGTGGGCGGCTGGCTTTATGACCAGATCGGCAGTGAGCCGAAGGTCGGCCAGATGGCTGCCGCTGCAGGCAACTTCTTCTATGTGGAGGAAGTGGAAGGCGCACGGATTACCCGTGTGTTGATAAAATTAGCTCATGAACTCACAGAAGAGCATGAGGAAATCGTTTAGTTTTTTGGGAAAGGGAGTGGGGATGTTGAAGATTTTTCGTACATTATTAGGACTGATGCTGATTGCAGTCACCATGCTGGCCTTTACGGGCTGCGGTGGCGGCAGTACGGCCTCGGGAACGGTGTTTTACCTGAGTCATCAGGATGGCGACGGCTTTACGGATATGATCCGCAAGTCCTTCAGTGACAAGGCCAAGGCTGCCGGTATCCCTGTGGAATACCGGGATGCCAAGGGCGATGTCAATATGCAGATCGACCAGATGAAGGAGGCCATCGCGGCCAAACCCAGCGCGATCGTGTTGCTGGCGGTGGATGGCACGGCGTTGGTGCCCATGGTGGAAAAGGCCAATGAGGCCGGGATTCCCATCATCATCACCAACCGTGGCCTGAACGGCGGTAAATACCTGTCCTGTATGGTCGATGAAAAACAGGCGGGCATCATGCAGGGGGAATATATGGCCAAACACTTGCCGCCCAATGCCAAAGTGGTTTATCTCGAAGGGGAAAAGGGATTTGAAGGCAGTGTGCTGCGCTGGCAGGGATTCAAGGAAGCCTGCCTGGACAAGCGTTCGGACGTGCAGCTCCTGGCCAGCACCTCAGCCAATTGGCGCACTTCAGATGCCCTCAGGAACGTAGCGCTCTGGACAAAACTCTTCCCGCAGATTGACGGCGTGATCGCGGCCAATGACAGCATGGCTGTTGGTGCTGTGCAGGCACTTAAAGATGCAGGCCGCCTGGATGGCTGTCTGATATCCGGCGTTGATGCGATGGATGAGGCATTGAAACTCATCGATGCCGGTGAAATGAGCCAGACCGTCCAGCAGGATGCGAATGCCTTGGCAGATGGCACCTTCAAGTTGGTGGATTCCTGCCTGAAGGGGAAAATCCCCACGGAAAACATCGTTGTGGAATTCAAGTCCATTACCAAGGATAATATCGCGCAGTTCCGCAAATGAGGAAGGGGGATGCTGTCATGGAGAATTTAAGCGTAAGAATCAAGATCCTGCTGCTGGCGGCAATTATGCTGGTCATCACCTGCGTAGTGGCGGCTGTGGGAATCTTTTCCAATCAGAAATCCAAGCAGGCTTTGGATGATATGTATAATTACAATCTTATGGCCACACAGTACCTCAATGATGCCAACAACCATCTGCGCGGCATTGATGTGGATGTAGCCTATATGCTCCAGCAGGATTTCTCGGCCGACAGCCGCAAGGTCATGCTGGCAGATATCAAGGGACGCTTGCAGTCCATCAAAGGGGATATCGATAAAGTCAAGGAAATCGACCGCAGCCCCCGGGCGCAGGAAATCATTGCCAGCCTGGAGAAAAATCTCGCAACGGCAGAAAGCAAGGTCAAGGAATGTGAAACCTTAGGAAACACCAATGAAGACAAGGTGAAAACCTTCGAAAACCTTTCCGCTACCGGCATTATCGCTAACGATATGGCGGTACTGACGCCCGACAACGTGTCGCAGGGCAAGGTGCTCTTCGATGAAAACAACGCCAACTATGAACTGACCATCAAGATCTTCCTGAGCATCATCCTGATTGGCCTGTTGGTGGGAATTGCCGTGGCATTCTTCATTGCCCGTAATATCGCCTCGCCGCTGGCAACGTCTATTGAGCATCTGAATGCCGTGGCCGATGGCGATCTGACGCAGGAAATTCCGCAAAAACTGTCTGCACGGCAGGATGAAGTGGGCCTCGTCATGCAGGCTTTGGGCAGGATGCAGAAGGCCTTGCGCAGTGTCATCAAAAATGTCCACGATGAGGCAGAAAACAGTGCCAATATGGTCACGGAAGTGCAGGGCCTGGTGGATTCGCTTAATGAGAGCGCACAGGATATGTCAGCTGTAACCGAGCAGATGGCTGCGGGCATGGAAGAAACTGCCGCGTCCACGGTCAGCCTGCAGAACCTTGCCGATCATCTGCGCGATAAGATCCATGCTTCGGCCAAGGGCGCTGCGGACAGTGAAGGCTATACGGTGGAAATCGCCCAGCGGGCCAGCAGCCTCAAGACCAGCATGGAAGAATCCAGCCGGGAAGCCAAACACATATACAACGACACCAAAGTGTCATTGGAAGAATCCATCGCATCGGCCAAAGTGGTGGATAACATCAGCCTGCTCACGCAGGACATCAGCGAAATCGCCGCTCAGACCAACCTGCTGGCGCTCAATGCCGCGATTGAGGCCGCCCGGGCTGGCGAATATGGCCGCGGCTTTGCCGTGGTAGCAGATGAGGTGCGCAAGCTGGCCGAGCAGTCCCACGATACGGCCGAAAAGATTAAGGAACTGACCGGTCAGGTGACCAGTTCGGTACAGGATCTCTCGTCAGGGGCCTTTGACCTGCTGAAGTTCATGGATGAAAAGGTCGTCAAGGACTATGATCTGCTCAATGAGACTGCTATCCACTATCAGGAGGATGCCGATTACGTCAACGACTTTGCCCAGAAGAGCAACATTTCTGCGCAGGAGCTGATTCGTTCGGTAGATGTCATGAATCAGTCCATGGAAGAGATTGCCAAGGCAACCCATGAAGGGGCCGTGGGCAATACCACCGTGGCGGAGAAAGTCACGGTGGTGGCCGAGAAAGCCAACGATATTCTCGATAAGATGAACGCCTCCATGGAAGGGGCAGAGAACCTCAAACAGCAGGTTGCTAAATTTAAAGTATGATTTATGTGAAAATGACCAGTTAATGTCCGCGTTGACTGGTCATTTCTATTGTGGTTTGGACTTGCCATTGTGAGAAATTTGCTATACAATAAAAAGGAATAAAAGTGGGATAAAGTGGTGAAAAGTGGCACAAGATGAAGCAAAGGTGGTGAGGCAGGATGTTCATGGGCGAGTACACCCACTCCATTGACGCCAAGGGGCGCATCATTCTGCCGGCGGATTTCCGTCAGGAGCTCGGTGTTACCTTTATCATTGCCAAGGGGCTGGATAAATGTCTCTTCCTCTATGGCCAGCAGGCCTGGGAGGAACTGGCGGCCAAACTTCGGGCCCTGTCTCTGGTCAAACCGGAGGCCCGGGCTATGAACCGCTTTTTCTTTGCCGGTGCCCGCACGTTGGAATGTGACAAGCAGGGACGTTTCCTCGTTCCGGCCAATCTGCGCAATTACGCGGAGATTGCCCTGAAGCAGGATGTGATTCTCACCGGTGTGGATAACCGCATTGAAGTATGGAGCAAGGAAAACTGGAACCGATATAATGGCGAAGTTGAGCCGGATGTTACAGCTATCGCTGCGACGCTGGCAGATTTGGGTGTTTAAGGAAAGGATTACCGTTACATGGAGTTTCATCATATCAGCGTGATGCTGGAAGAGACCGTCAAAGGTCTTGTGACAACTAAAGAGGGAACCTATGTGGACTGTACCCTGGGCGGCGGCGGCCACTCGAGCCTGATTGCATCCATGCTGACGGAAAAAGGCCGGCTGATCGGCATCGATCAGGATGCTGCGGCGATAGCAGCAGCATCGGAACGATTGCAGGATGCCAAATGCCGCGTGGATATCGTGCACAACAACTTCCGCAATCTGGAGCAGATTCTCGCGGATGAGGATGCCCAGCTGGTGGATGGTGTGGTTTTTGATTTAGGCGTGTCCTCCCATCAGATCGACACGGCCGAGAGGGGCTTTTCCTATATACAGGATGCGCCGCTGGATATGCGCATGAATCCGGAAGCGGATTTCAGTGCCTATGATGTGGTGAACACCTACGAGGAAAAGGAGCTCAACCGCATCTTCAAGGAATACGGTGAGGAGCGCTGGAGCAAGCGCATTGCCCAGTTTATCGTGCAGGAACGGGCGCAGAAGCCGATTGAGACCACTGGGGAACTGGTGGATATCATCTGCAAGGCTGTACCCAAGGCGGTGCGGCAGGCTGCGGGCGGCCATCCCGCCAAGCGGATCTTCCAGGCCATCCGCATTGAGGTCAATGATGAGCTGGGGATCTTGGAGAATTCCTTCCGTACGGCGGTGGCCCATCTGAAGCCCGGCGGGCGCATTGCCATCATCACCTTCCATTCGCTGGAAGACCGCATCGCCAAGAATGTCCTGAAGGAACTGGCCCGGGGCTGTATCTGTCCGCCGGAACTGCCGGTGTGCATGTGCAGCCACCAGCCGGAGATCAAGATAATCGGCAAGCCGATTCAGGCTACAGCTGATGAGTTGGAGCACAATTCCCGCTCCAAGAGCGCCAAGCTGCGCATTGCCGAGAAATTGCCGCCAAAAGAGAAGGGAGGCAGATGACCATGTTAGCCAGACAGGAAGAATATTATGAGGAAGAAGCCCATGTGCTTACACCTGCTGAGGAGAGAACGGAGCTGCGCAAAGCGCCGAAGGAACCGCTCTTCAAGACGGTACTGGATACCAGGCTGCGCACCCATGGCCAGCTGCTGTTCCTGACCATGACGGTATTGGCACTGCTAGTAACGGTGGGCAGCGGTGTCAGCGCCAGCAGGGGTTATGAGCTCGTAGCCATCCAGCAGCAGGCTGATCAGCTGGAGCAGGAAAATGAACGACTGAAGATTGAGATTGCTAAATTAAAGTCGCCGGAGCGCATTAAAACCATTGCCAAGGATCAGCTGGGGATGGAGGTTCCGAAGCATACTTATTTCAGCAGTGAAAAATAATGACCAGATATCAAAAATTACAGGATTTTTCGCAGAAAAATCCTGTAATTTTTTGCTAATTTGCCGTATAATAGTTAACGGTTCGCATTATTAGGCGAGGGAGGATACTATATGAAGACATTAGCGCAGCTTGCAGAGCTGGTGGAAGGCTCTGTTATCAAAGGCGACAAAAATATAGAAATCACAGGGATTGAGCATGATTCCCGTAAGGTAGAGGAAGGTACGCTCTTCGTGTGCATTGCCGGTTTCCATGTGGATGGCCATAAGTTCATCCCACAGGCAGTGGAGAAGGGGGCCAAGGCTATCCTGACCACCCGCAGCATTGAAGAAGTGGAAGTGCCGGAAGGCATTGCGGTACTTCAGGTGCCGGAGCTCAAAGAAGCGCTGGATACCATTGTGCCCTTCTTCCATGATTACCCGGCGCAGAAGATGCGGGTAATCGGCATCACGGGTACCAATGGCAAGACCACGACAAGCTATCTGATCCGAGCTATCCTGCGGGAAGCTGGTTACAAGGTGGGGCTTATCGGCACCATCCAGATCATGATGGAAGAGGAAGTTTTCCCAATTCACAATACCACGCCGGATGTGGTGGAACTGCAGCATACTCTGGCCATCATGCGGGACAAGGGCATGGACTATGTGGTCATGGAGGTTTCCTCCCATGCCCTCGACCAGAATCGCGTAGCGGGCATCGAGTTCGATACGGCAGTGTTCTCCAACCTGACCCAGGACCATCTGGACTACCATAAGACTTTGGAAAACTACAAGCTGGCCAAGGCCAAGCTCTTTGATCTGCTGGGGCAGGAAGGCGTCAAGGAAAACAAGACGGCTGTGGTCAATGCCGATGATGAGGCAGGCAAGACCATGCTGGAACATGCCCAGTGCCGCCATCTGACCTACGGCATTGATAACAAGGCCAGCCTGCAGGCCACCAATGTGGAAGTTCTGGCCAGCGGGGCCAATTTCACCCTGACGGAAGAATTCCTCGGCGGGATGGATCTGCAGCTGCATATCACCGGCATCTTCAATGTCTATAACGTGATGGCCGCAGTAGGCGCTGCCATTGCGGAAAAAATCGATCCGCCTGTCATCCGGAAGGCGCTGTCTGAGTTCACCAGTGTGCCGGGGCGTTTCGAGCTTGTGAAGGCAGGGCAGGATTTCTCCATCATCGTGGATTATGCTCATACGCCGGATGGGGTGGAAAACGTGCTGAACACGGCCCGCCGCATTGCGAAAAAGAAAATCATCGCCGTGTTCGGCTGCGGCGGCGACCGCGACCGCACGAAGCGTCCGATCATGGGGCGTCTGGCCGCCAAGCTCGCCGATGTGGTGATTGCCACCTCCGACAACCCCCGCAGCGAAGATCCGGCCTTCATCCTCAGTGAAGTGGAAGCTGGCGTCAAGGAAACTATCGGCGACAAGCACCATGAGTGCATCATTGACCGCCGTGAAGCCATCTTCCGCGCCGTGGAACTGGCGGAAACGGACGATATCGTGATCATCCTGGGCAAGGGCCATGAGGATTATCAGATTCTCAAAGACAAGACCATCCACTTTGACGATAAGGAAGTTGCCCGGGATGCTGTGGCAGCAAAAAAGGAGCAGAACTGATGTTTACTCTTGATGAGATTGTAAAGGCCATTAGCGCCAAGATATATAAGGAAGAAAAGAAGGATTTCAGCGCTGTAGTCACCGATACCCGCAAGATCAGCGCAGGCGTGCTCTTTGTGGCCCTGAAGGGCGAGCGCTTCAATGGGGAGGATTTCGCCGCTGAAGCCTTGGAAAAGGGAGCTGCCGGCGTTGTGGTCAGCGAAAACTGCGCTCAGGAACAGCTGGACAAATGTCAGGGCACGGTGCTGCAGGTTGCCGATACGCTGACGGCCTATCAGTTGATTGCCAAGGCATGGCGCGACAAGTTCCCCCAGATTCCCGTAGTAGCCATCACTGGTTCCAACGGAAAGACTACCACCAAGGATCTGACGGCAGCTGTGCTGTCCGCCAAAGGTGATGTGCTCAAGACGCAGGCCAACTTCAACAATGAAATCGGTCTGCCGCTGACACTGCTGGGCCTGAAAGCGGAACATAAAGCCGCCGTGGTGGAAATCGGCATGCGCGGCTTCCATCAGATTGACGCGCTGGCGCCCATCGCTTCACCCCAGATCGGCATCGTGACCAATGTGGGGGAAACCCATATGGAACTTCTTGGTTCTCTCGAGAATATCGCCAAGGCTAAGCAGGAGCTGGTGGAAGCCATTCCTGCGGGCGGCACGGTGATCCTGAATGCCGACAACAAGTATGTGGCAGGCATGGGCTCTGCAGCGAAAGAGGGCGTCAAGGTCATGACCTTCGGCATCGAAAAGGATGCAGATGTCAAGGGCGAGGCCCTGCATACGGAGGGAAATGTCACGAAGTTCATGGTGACTTATGCCAATGAACGCCATGAGTATGAGGTCAATATGGTGGGGCGCCATAATGTCTATAACACCCTGGCAGCTATTGCCGCCGGCTTTGCCATGGGGCTGACGCCGGATGAAGTGCGCAGGGGCCTGGGCAATCTCGAAGCCACGAAGATGCGCTTTGAGCTGCAGCAGGTCAAGGAATGGAATGTGGTCAATGACGCCTACAACGCCAGCCCCATGTCCATGACAGCGGCCATCAATACCCTGTCGGAACTGGCCAAAGGCCGCAAGATTGCCGTGCTCGGTGATATGCTGGAATTGGGCAGTGTGTCCGAAGAGGCGCATATCCATGTAGGTGAGGAAGTGGCGGAGCATGGCTTTACGGCGCTCGTTACCCGCGGCGAGATGGGCAATTTCATCGCCAAGGGGGCAGAAGCCAAGGGCATGACAGCGGTTTACCGCTGCGCCAGCCATGAGGAGGCGGCAGACAAACTCCATGAACTGCTGCAGCCCGGTGATACCCTGCTTTTCAAGGGTTCCCGCGGCATGGCGATGGAAAAGATCATTGATTTACTTTAAAGAAATTTAGATAGTGAGGCATTACAGTTGGATAGCTATATATTGGCGGCAGTGGTTGCCGCAGGTTTTGTTCTGCTGACCGGGCCTTTTTTCATCCCGGAACTGCATAAGCTGAAGTTTGGCCAGAGCATTCGTGAGGAAGGGCCGGCAAGTCATCAGGCCAAGAGCGGTACGCCGACCATGGGCGGCATCATGATTATCCTGGGGATAACCATCGCTACTCTGGTGGCCGCGCCGTTTTCCACGGAAATCATTTTGGCCTTGTTCATCATGCTGGGGCATTTTGTCCTGGGCTTCCTCGATGACTATATCAAGGTGGTCAAGAAGCGCAACTTAGGTCTGAAGGCCAAGCAGAAGCTGCTGGGGCAGATCATCATTGCCGTGGTTACGACAATCATCGGCACGCAGATGCTGGGCATTGATCCCACCATCTGGGTGCCGGGGCTGGATGTCCATATCAATATCGGCCTGGGATATTTCGCCTTTCTGGCTTTTATCATGGTGGGGACCAGCAATGCGGTGAACCTGACCGACGGTCTGGACGGGCTGGCTTCCGGTACCGTGGCCATATCTGCCAGCACTTATGCGGTGGTCTGCCTGCTGTTGGGGCATGGTGACTTGGCCATCTTTGCCACGGCCATTGCCGCTGCCTGCGTGGCGTTCCTGCGTTTCAATGCTCATCCCGCCAAGGTCTTTATGGGGGATACTGGTTCCCTGGCTCTGGGCGGCGCCATGGCTGCCCTGGGGATTCTGACACACACGGAATTATTGTTGGCCCTGATCGGTTTTATCTTTATGTGCGAAACGCTGTCAGTCATCATTCAGGTGATATCGTTTAAGTCCACGGGCAGGCGGGTGTTCCGCATGAGCCCCATCCATCATCATTTTGAATTGGGGGGCTGGTCCGAGTGGAAGGTGGTCTTCGTCTTCTGGACGGTACAGCTTATTACCTGTGTGGCAGCTTTGAAACTACTTTAAGGGGGATTTTCCAATGGATTTGACGGGCAAGAAGGTACTCATTATCGGTGCTGGCATCAGCGGCTTTGCGGCGGCGAAAATTACCCGCCGTTTAGGGGCGCAGGTGACGTTGAGCGATGCGAAGAATGAGGCGGATTTCAAGGACAGTGAGGAGAGCTTTGCTGAGCTGCGGGACATGGGGGTGGCCCTTGTGTTTGGGCCCCAGTCCGAGGAACTGCTGGACGGCGTAAGCCTGGTCATTGTTTCACCGGCTGTACCTGCCCGTATCCCCTTGATCCAGGCTGCGTACCAGCGGAAAATCCGCGTGGCCAGCGAAGTGGAGCTGGCCTATCGGCTGAAGAAGGCACCCATCTGTGCCGTGACGGGCACCAATGGCAAGACCACTACGGTAACGCTGTTGGGCCTGTTGCTGGAAGCGCATTTCGATAAGGTCGGCGTGGGGGGCAATATCGGTGTGCCTCTGTCGGAAGTGGCGTTGGAGATTCCCGCCGACGGCTGCATCGCCGCCGAGATTTCCAGCTATCAGATGGAGGTCACCGAGGAATTCCATCCCCGTGTGGCAACGGTCCTCAATGTCACTCCCGACCATATCGTGCGCCATGGTTCCATCGAGGAATACCAGCGCATGAAGGAACGCATGTTTGCCCAGCAGAATAGCAAAGATTTCCTGGTGCTGAACTATGACGATGACCGGGTAAAGGATATGGCCAATCGTGCCAGTGCCCATGTGGTTTTCTTCAGCCGTCAGGTGCATCTCCATGAAGGGGCTTATCTCGAAGGGGATATGCTGACCATTGCCTGGAACGGCGAGGATTATCCTCTCTGCACCATCGGCGAGCTGGGCATCAAGGGGGCCCATAATGTGGAAAATGCCCTGGCTGCTGTCATGTCGGCATTCCTGGCTGGTTGCACGGCAGAAGAGATGATACCCGTACTCAAGTCCTTCCGGGGCGTGGAGCATCGCATTGAATATGTGCGCACGCTGAATGGTGTGGAATATTACAACGACTCCAAGGCCACCAATACGGATTCCGCCATCAAGGCATTGGAAACCTTTGCGGATGGCATTGTGCTGCTGGCAGGCGGCGATGACAAGATGACCGACCTGACGGATTTCCTGGTTCGCGTCAAGGAGCGGGTTACGGATCTGGTGCTGGTCGGTGCTGCTGCCGACCGCTTCGAGCAGGAGGCCTTGAAGCACGGCTATCCGGCTGAGCATATCCATCGGGCCGGCTTCTCCATGGAAAAGGCCGTGGAACTGGCCCATGACCTGGCCAAGGCACCGCAGGTGGTGCTGCTTTCTCCGGCCTGCGCCAGCTTCGATATGTATAATGGCATGGCAGAGCGCGGTCGTCACTTCAAGGATTTAGTGGATAAATTACAGTAAGAGGGATTTTGCATGAATATCATTGTTTCCGGTGGCGGCACCGGCGGGCATATCTATCCGGCGCTGACCATCATGCGTACCATTGAGGAAAAATACCCCGATACCAAATTCCTCTATGTGGGCACCAATAAGGGGCTGGAGGCGGACATCATTCCCAAGGAAAATATCCCCTTCGCCACGGTGGATATTCAGGGCTTCAAGCGCAGCCTGTCCCCGGCTAACTTCGTCCGGGCAGGCCTGGCTGCCATCGGCGTGGCCAAGGCCATGAACGTGGTGCGCAAGTTCAAGCCCGATGCGGTGATCGGTACGGGGGGATATGTCTGCGGCCCGGTGCTGATGGCCGCCAGCATGCTGGGGATTCCGACGCTGATCCAGGAACAGAATGTGGTGCCGGGCATCACCAATAAGATCTTGGCCAAGTTCGTGACGAAGATTGCGGCGGGCACACCGGAAGCGGCCAAGCATTTTCCGGCGGGCAAGGTCGTCTGCACGGGCAATCCCATCCGTAAGGAAGTTATGACGGCTGCCAGGGAAGATGGCGCCAAGGCCTTCGGTTTCGATCCGGCGAAGAAGACCGTGCTGATTTCCGGCGGCAGCCGCGGTGCCCGCAGCATCAACAACGCCATGATTGATGTATTGGCAGCGGCGGCCAAGCAGACGGAAGTGCAGTACCTCCATGTGACCGGCAAGCTGGACTATGAGGATATTCTCGGCCGTCTGGCCGAGAAGGGCGTAAAGCTTAATGAAACGCCGAATATCAAGGTGGAGCCTTACCTCTATAATATGCCGGCAGCCATGGCTATGGCGGATCTGGTGGTCTACCGTGCGGGAGCCACCGGTTTAGCAGAACTTACGGCCCGGGGAATCCCGTCCATCCTGATTCCCTATCCGTATGCGGCGGAGAACCATCAGGAACACAATGCCCGGGCGTTGGAGGCGGCAGGTGCGGCCAAGGTTATCCTGAACCGGGATTTGAAGAGTGATATCCTGCAGAGTACCCTGCAGGAACTTCTGGCTGATGATGCAAAACTTGCGGCCATGGCTGCGGCAAGCAAAGCCTTGGGGAAGCCCCAGGCGGCAGAAGATATTGCTGGGTTGGTTATTGAAATGACACAGGGGAGAAAGACTAAATGAAACGGCTGAAAGAGCTTAAAGATATTGAAAAAATTCATTTCGTGGGGATTGGCGGTGCCGGCATGAGCCCGCTGGCCAAGATCATGGTGGAGCTTGGCTATGAAGTCACCGGCTCTGACCGGGCAGATTCTGAGGTGATCCAGAACCTCAAGAAGCTGGGGGCAAAGATCACGCTGGACGGCCAGAAGGGGGAAAATGTCAAGGGTGCTGACGCCATCGTCGTGTCCACGGCTATTCCCTATGACAATCCGGAAGTCTTGGCGGCCCGTGACCTGGGCATCCGCAAGCTGCACCGCTCGGATATCAATGCGGCGCTGGTCAACGAGTACAAGGGCATTGCCGTAGCCGGTGCCCATGGCAAGACCACCACCACTTCCATGCTGGGGGTGGCCCTGACGAAAGCCGGCGTCTCCCCGACGGTTGTTGTGGGGGGCGAAATGCCGGATCTGGGCACCAATGCCATCCTGGGCGAGAGTGAGTATCTGACCTCTGAGGCCGATGAGAGCGATGGTTCCTTCCTGAAACTCCATCCCCATATTGCAGTTGTGACCAATGTGGAAGATGACCATATGGATCACTATGGCACTATGGAAAACATCATCAAGGCCTTCACCCAGTTCATTCAGAATGTGGATAAGGAAACGGGTTATGCGGTGCTGTGCTTCGACAATGAAAACCTGCGCAATATCGCCAAGACCGTGGACCGCAAATTCTACACCTATGCTATCGATCACGAGGCTGACTATACGGCCAAGAGCATCAAAACCAATGGCAAGGGCATTGCCTTTGATGTATTCCATGGTGAGGAGATGCTGGGGCATGTATCCCTGAACATTCCGGGACGCCACAATGTGCTGAATGCGCTGGCCTGCATCGTGACGGGTTTGTCCATGGGCGTAGAATTCGAGAAACTGGCGGCTGGCCTGGCGGAATTCCACGGTGCCAAACGCCGCTTCCAGACCAAAGGCCGTGCCAATGGCGTCTGGGTGGTGGACGACTATGCCCATCATCCGACGGAGATTGCCGCCACCCTCAAGGCTGCCAAAGAGCTCAATCCGAAGCGTCTGGTCTGTGTGTTCCAGCCCCATCGCTATTCCCGTACCCAGCTTCTTCATGAGGAGTTTGGCAAGGCCTTTATGTCTGCCGACCTTTTGATCCTCACGGATATCTATGCCGCTGGGGAAGCTCCCATTGAAGGCATCAATGGCGAGACCATCCTGAGGGAAGTGCGCAAGCAGTCCGGGCAGGATGTCATTTATATCGCTGCTCGGGAAAAGCTGGCAGGTTATCTGGAAAAAGAAGCCCAGGATGGAGATCTTATCATCACCATGGGCGCCGGGGACATCTACAAGACCGGTGAAGAATTAGTGGAACTTTTGAACAAGTAAGGAAAGCAGGATTTAAAGATCATGAAACAGGATAAAATCGTAGTTGTTATGGGTGGCACCTCCACCGAAGCCGAAGTTTCCCGCCGCACGGGCAAAGCCATTCTGGATGCTCTGCTGGAAAAAGGCTATAATGCTGAAGGCATGGAACTCAATCCGAAGACCTTTGCCATGGATATCCAGAAGGCTGGGGCCAAGATGGTCTTCAATGCACTGCACGGCAAGTTCGGTGAAGATGGCCTGCTGCAGGGTACCCTCGACATGCTGGGCATTCCCTACACGGGTTCCGGCGTGCTGGCTGCGGCCATCACCATGGACAAGGCCGCTTCCAAGCGCGTCTTCATCAGCGAAGGCATTTCCACGCCGAAATGCCACACCTATAACAGCTTCGAGCAGAAGCGTGACCTGGCCGGGGAAATCATCGCTGAGTTCGGCCTGCCTGTAGTGGTCAAGGCTGCTTCCCAGGGGTCCAGCATCGGCGTCTATATCGTGGAAAAAGCTGAGGATCTGGCGCCGGCCATCAAGGAAGCTTTTTCTTACAACGATGAGATCTTAGTAGAAGAATTTATCAAGGGCCGGGAAATGACCGTAGCCGTCTGGGGCGACGAGGACAAGAAGGAAGCCTTCCCGATCATCGAGATCACCACGACTTCCGGCCGTTATGACTATGAAAGCAAGTACACCAAGGGTGCTTCTGCCCATATCATCCCGGCTCCTGTCAGCGAGGAAAAGACGAAGGAAATGCAGGAACTGGCCATCAAGACCTACACGGCCTGCGGCTGCAAGGGCGTAGCCCGTGTGGATATGATGTACAGCGAGGACGAAACGCCGTACGTCATCGAGGTGAACTCTGTGCCGGGCATGACGGAAACATCTCTGGTTCCCGATGCCGGCCGCGCCATGGGTATTGAGTTCCCGGAACTCTGTGAACGTCTGCTGGAATTGGCAGGCTTTTAATCAGGCCGCAAGCGGCCACGTTCCAGGCCTCCCCCTTTGGGGGAGGTGCTGAGCAAAGCGAAGCGGAAGGGGCAAGCAGGAAGAAAGAAGGGCGGCAGAGATGAACGAACAGGATTTTGCGGAAACAACAGAAAACCTACAACCGAATCGAAGAAAGCGCCGCCGCAGTCCCCGCCGCATCATCAAGGGGCTGATGTTTTTAGGCATTTGCGGCGGGCTGATGTCTGTGGTCGTCTATTCGCCTCTGTTCACCCTGCAGCGGGTGACGCTTCATGGCAACACTTATCTCAGTGAGGAAGATATCCTGACCAGCGGGCGGCTCCATAAGGGGGAACCTCTCTTTCAGCTGGAGACTGATGCGGTGACGCAGAACCTGATGAAGGATCTGCGCATTGAAAGCGTTATCGTGCGGCGGAAGTTGCCGGACACCTTGGATGTGGAGCTCAAAGAACGCATGCCCGTGGCTACGGTGGCCTGCGAGTATGGCTATCTGGACCTGGACCGGCAGGGCAAGGTCATCGCCAGCTACAAGAATCTGCGCAAGATGCCCATCCCCTTGGTTACCGGTGTGGCGATGCATGATAAGTATATCGGTGACGATAACACGGATGGGAACGTGCAAAAGGTTTTGGAATTCCTGTCCCTGCTGGATGCGGAGTCCCTGAATCATCTGTCGGAAATCAACATCACCAATCCCAATGCGATTACGGCCTATACCAATCAGTCCGTGCAGATACGGCTGGGCAATTTCGACCGCTGGGAAGAAAAGGCCAAGCTCACGAAAGATTTCCTGCTGAGCCTGCCCAATGCCAGACATCAGATCGAATTCGTGGATTTCAGTTATACAGCACCTTTTATCCGGTTGAAAGGAAATTTGACGGAATCAGAAGTTGAGGTGCATAAAGGCGCGCAGTAGTTCTCTGGTTATATAGTTGTACGCAAAGGCCCGGAAGTTGGCAACCATTTTTTCGCTAAGATGCAAGCACTAAAAGTGGCGAAAAGCTGTTGTCAGCTTCCGGGCTTATTGCATGTTTCTTTAGAATGAAATTCATGTTGTACCGCCGGTCAGGGAAGAAAGCCCTGAAAAGATTTTCAAAACGTGAAAACACGGGGAAACAATTTTAATCTATAATGTAATCATAACAAGAAGAGCTTAGCAAGGGGCTCTTAGTCAGAGAGAAAGAAAGGGAATTATCATGGAAAAACTCATCAAGATGGTAGAGACCATGAAGCCTTTTTTTGAAAAGGTTTCCAACAACATCTACCTGAGGGCAATCCGGGATGGCTTTGTGAGCTGCATACCGGTTATCCTGTTCTCGTCCTTATTCATCCTGGTGGCCTGTGTGCCGGAGATTTTCGACTACAAATGGCCGGAAAAGATCAGCACGGTATTGTGGCAGGCCTATAATTACAGCATGGGCATGCTGGGCATCCTGATGGTGGCAACCATCGCCAAAAGTTTGACGGACAGCATCAATACCAAGATGCCGAAATTGCGGCAGATCAACGACGTTTCGGTTATGATCGTCTCCATCATCTGCCTGCTGCTGCTGGCAGTTGCACCTGTGGAAGGTGGGATCTCCACTGAGTTCATGGGCACCAAAGGCCTGCTTTCTGCGTTTGTGGTAGCTTTTACTGTTCCGAATATTTACAAATTTTTCGTAAAGCGCAATATTACCATTAAACTTCCGGACGAAGTTCCTCATTATATCGCCCAGACCTTTGCCGACCTCATCCCCCTGTCGGTGGCGGTCATGATCTACTGGGTATTCGGTATCGTGTTCAAGGAAGCTACGGGCATGATGTTTGGTGCCTGGATCCTGGAAGTATTCAAACCACTGTTTGTGGCAGCTGATGGTTACATCGGTTTGGCCATTATCTACGGCGCCATGGCCATGTTCTGGTTCGTAGGTATCCACGGCCCCTCCATTGTGGAACCGGCAGTGACGGCTATCTATATTGCCAACATCGAGGCAAATCTGCAGATTGTCAGTGCCGGTGGCCATGCCACGAATATCCTGACTCATCCGACCTCTTATTTTGTCGCTACTCTGGGCGGCACGGGTGCAACTCTGATGTTCTGCGCCATGTGCGCTTTTATCGCCAAGTCCAAACAGCTGCGGGCTGTGGGCCGGGCTTCGATTGTGCCGGTCACCTTTGCGGTCAATGAACCCATTATCTTCGGTGCTCCAATCGTGTTGAATCCGGTACTGTTCTTCCCCTTTGTTTTGACACCAATCCTCAATGTCTGGGTGTTCAAATTCTTTGTCGATAATCTGGGCATGAATGCCTTCACCTATATCCTGCCCTGGACCACGCCGGCTCCTATCGGCCTGATCATCGGCACGGGCTTTGCCCAGTTGGCCTTCGTGTTGGCACCGCTGCTCCTGGTGCTGGATGCGGTTATGTACTATCCGTTCTTCCGCGTCTATGATGCCCAGCTGGTGGAAAAGGAAAAGGCTGGTGCAGCAGAGGTGGTTGTGGAAGAAGCTCCTGCTGTGGAAGCTGCTCCGGTTGTGGCTGCGGAAGAACTGCCCAGCGATGAAAAGCGCGTTCTTGTTCTCTGCGCTTCCGGTGCTACCAGCTCCATGCTGGCCAAGGCCATCACCAAAGGGGCTGAGCATCGCAATGCTCCGGTAGAATCCATTGCCATGGCCTATGGCCAGCACAAGGATGTCATCACGGACTTCGATCTGGTGGTGCTGGCTCCCCAGATGGCTTCCATGTATGACGAGCTCAAGAGCGACTGTGAAGCCAAAGGCGTCAAGAGTGCAACTACCAGCGGCCGGGAATATGTGGGACTTACCCGTGATCCGGACAAGGCGCTGGACTTTGCCCTGGCCCTGATGGCTCACTAAAAAGTAGGAAATGATAACTCCTGCTGCCAGTTGTGATGGCAACAGTGGCAGCAGGAGTATTTTTTTGGCCATTTTTACAGAAGATTAGGAATTTTAGGAGGAATTATCATGAAGAAATCAGCTCTCATAGCAGCCGTCCTGGCAGCAACTACCATGAGCACCACGGCTTTTGCCGCCCAGAATCCCTTCAAGGATCTGCCGGAAGGACATTGGGCTTATGATGCCGTTACCATGCTGGCTGAGGATGGCGTGTTGGAAGGCTATGGCGATGGTACATTCAAGGGTGCGAAACTGATGAACCGCTACGAGATGGCTGAGGTGGTCAGCAAGGCCCTGGCCAAATACGATACGGCCCGTCCTGCTGATAAAGGCGCCATGAAAAAGCTGGAGAAGGAATTTGCCAATGAACTGAAGGATATGGATGTACGGCTGAAGGCTGTGGAAAGCGATGTGCAGGAGCTGAAGAAGGGGGTGTCCAGCTTTAAGTGGTATGGCGATGCCCGTCTGCGTTGGATACAAAACAAGGATATGAAAATGCATGACAAGCAGGGGACCACGAAATCTTCTCAGTTGGAAAAGCGGGTGCGGCTGGGGATTTACGGCGAACCGGCCAAAAATCTTTCCGTGGATGGCCGCATCAAATATGAAGACAGCTTCATGAAAAAAGACGGCTGGGGCGGCAAAAATCAAGCCAATTGGGATGGCAATTACGATAATCATAATTCCTTCCGTCTGGACAAAATCAGCCTGAACTGGAACCATGCAGGGACTAAAGTTTCTGTGGGCCGCACGGAAGTAAGTCTTGGTCAGGGCCTTCTCTATTGGGAAAATCCTGTAGATGGCGGCTATGTGCAGCATCAGTTTGGCCCCAAGGTAACGGCTATGGTGGGCGTAGGGGACATTTCCGCTGCCGGCTGGCAGGATAGCAATATTGGGGCACAGTTTGCCAATATTACCGTAAAGGCCAGCCCGGCAACTACATTTACTTTTGCTAATTTGCATACGAATACAACCATGGAGACTGCAACGGTTGGTTATAAGACGGAGCAGGGCTGGACTCAGCATGATGATGGCAGCTGGCATCAGGATGGTCCCCTGACTACGACGAAGGAAACAAAATGGAATAAGGATGATTATAAACTTAATCAGTACGCTGTGGGGATGAATGCCCAGCTGGCACCTAAGTGGAATCTTATCACAGAATATGTGCGCAATAACGCAGGTGTGCTTAAAAACAAGGATGGTATCTGGAACCGCCTGACTTATGGCAAGTTGGTATGGAATAAGGCTAATACCTGGCATGTTTACGGCGAGCATTTCGCCTTTGGCGGTGGTGCGGTGGATTCTCTGGGCTGGCAGCACCGTTTAAACATTGCCGGTGGCAGCATGAAGAATGATGGCTTTGCCGGGGATAAAGGCGTCCGTGGCTGGGGCATGGGTGTCGGCTACATGTTGGCGGCTAACACCAATTTGGATTTGACCTATTACAGGCTGAAACCCTATGATGAAAATGCTGCCGGTTTCACGAAATATGATGATGTGGCTTATGCCGCTCTGACTTATAGCTTCTGATGAGGTGACGATAATGCGTAAATCAACTTTGAAATCTTTAGTTTTGGCCGCTCTGACGGCAGGTTCCCTGATGATGGCTGCGCCTGCTGATGCAGCCGTACAGGTCAATCCCATTCCCAATCTCAGTGCCGATTTCATCAAGGGCGCTGATGTGTCCATGCTGCCGGAGCTGGAATCCTTAGGCGGCAAGTTCTACGATATGGACGGCACGGAAATGGACGAGCTGGCCCTGATGAAGAAATACGGCATCAACTGGATCCGCGTGCGTATCTGGAATGATCCCGATCATGCCAATGGCGGCGGCTATACCACGGCGGAGCGTGCCATAGCCATGACCAAGCGGGCACATGAACTGGGCATGAAGGTGCTCATTGACTTCCATTACAGCGATTTCTGGGCGGATCCGGGCAAGCAGTGGGTGCCCAAAGCCTGGGAAAAGGACAGTGCTGGCAAGGTAGCCAAAGATGTTTACCAATACACCAAAAAGGTGCTGGGGGATTTCAAACAAGCCGGTCACCTGCCGGAAATGGTACAGGTGGGCAACGAGATCACCAATGGTATGATCTGGCCTCTGGGGAAATTGCCTGCCGACGATAATGGCAAAACATTGGCCTCCTTTGTGGCCAGCGGCCTTAAGGCAGTCCATGAGACAGACCCCAACATCAGGACCATGATCCATATTGATAAGGGCGGGGATAACGCTGCCTCCCAGAATTTCTACAATCAGCTGATCAAGGATAACGGCGTCAATGACTTTGACATCATCGGCCTGTCCTATTATCCCTTCTGGCATGGCAATATGGATGCCATGCGGAATAATATCAACGATCTGGCAGCCCGTTACGGCAAGGATGTTGTCATCGTGGAGACCGCTTTTGGTTACACCAACGAGAACTTTGACGACACGAAAAATGCCTATGATGCCCAGGCTGAATATGTGGGCGGTTTCCGTTCCAGCGTGCAGGGGCAGGCCACGGGCCTTAGAACCATCATGCAGAGCCTGGCCGATGTGCCAAATGGCAAGGGCATCGGCATGTTCTACTGGGAACCGGACTGGTACGCTGTGCCGGGGGCCGGTGCCTTCAAGGATAAAGGCAATGAATGGGACAATCTCGTGATGTTTGACAACAAGGGCAAAGCTTTGGAATCCTGGAAGGTATTCAACGATGTGAGCAATCCGTCCCTGCCCACGGTAAAGCCTGTCTTCAAGGATGTGGATGCGGTAACCGGGGACGCCGGCAAGGGCGTGCCGGCCAAGCTGCCCGTGAAGACAAGGGTGACTTTCAGTGATGACCATACGGAAAACTTAGACATTGCCTGGGATAATCCAGCACCAGTATTCAATGAAGCTGGTGATTATACTGTCAAAGGCACAGTAACGGTGGATGGGAAGAAACATCCTGTTACAGGCCTCATCAGCGTGGTGGATAAGGTGAACCTGTTCAAGAACGGCAACTTTGAAGCCGCCCAGAATCTGGATGGCTGGACCATTACCGGAGATCAGGTGCTGAATGTGGTGACCAAGGGCGGCGATGCTCTGGATACCAGCGCTATGCACTATTGGAGCGACAAGGCCTTCAAGTTCACCGTCAGTCAGAAATTCACGGGCCTGGCTGATGGCAAATACACGGTAGCCGTATCCACCCAGGGCGGTGGCGGTCAGAGCAAGTACCAGCTCACTGCTGTTACCAGCAGCGGCACGAAGGCCGTGGATATCAAGGATACGAAATGGAATGAATGGCATACCTTCACCATCAAAGATGTGGAGGTCAAGGACGGCGTGTGCACGATTGCCGTAACTATGGAAGCCGCCCCGGGCACCTGGGGATCCCTGGACAATTTTGAATTCTACAAACAGAAGTGATACGGCCTCCCTCTATGGGGGAGGAGAACCGCAAAGCGGTGGAAGGGGCAAATGAAAAGCCCCTTCTTTTTTTACGATGAAGCTTTTGAAAACCTTTCCAAAAGGCGAAAACAAAGAGCGCGGGCTGCTCCCTATAATGGAAGCATAAGGAGAAATAAAACACCTATTGATAAGGGAGAGATTATGATGAAACTGCACAATACCAATGAAATGCTGAAGGATGCCCAGAAGAACCATTACGCGGTGCCGGCTTTCAATATCCACAATCTGGAAACCTTTCAGGTGGTGGTGGATACGGCCAGTGAAATGCGTTCCCCGGTGATTATCGCCGCTACTCCTTCCACCGTGCGCTATGCGGATAAGGATTATCTGGTGGCTCTTACAGGCACGGCCATGGAAAAGTATGACATTCCCATGTCCTTCCATCTGGATCATCATGAGGATGTGGCGGAAATCGAGACCACTGTGGCTGCTGGCTGCCGCAGCGTGATGATTGACGCTTCCCGCCTGCCTTATGATGAGAATGTGGCCAAGGTCAAAGAGGTGGTTGCCTTTGCCCATACCTGCGGGGCTTCCGTAGAGGCAGAGCTGGGCAAACTGGTGGGCCAGGAAGATGATCTGGTGGTGGATGATGCGGACAGCGCTTATACCAACCCCGATGATGCCCTGCGCTATGTGGCAGATACAGGCATTGACAGCCTGGCAGTGGCCATCGGCACGGCCCACGGCCTTTACAAGGGCACACCGAAACTGGACTTTGACCGCCTGACGGAAATCCGCAGCCGGGTGGAGATTCCTTTGGTGCTCCATGGAGCTTCCGATGTACCTGATGAGCTGGTACAGAAGGCCATTTCCTTAGGGATTTGCAAGGTCAATGTGGCTACGGATCTGAAGATTCCCTTCTCCAATGCGGTGAAGGAATTCTTCAAGGAAAATCCTGGTGCCAATGATCCCCGCAAGTATATGACGCCGGGCAAGGAGGCCATGCGGGCCATCGTGCAGCATAAGATTGAAGTATGCGGCAGTCAGAACCGCTGCTGACCAAGGAAGGGATAGCTTATGATACTGGTAATAAATTTGAATGCTTCACTGGACAAGCGTTATGAATTGGTGGATTTTGCCAAGGGCAAGATCGTCCGGGCAAAGTCCGTGGACAACACTCCCGGCGGCAAGGGCATCCATGTGGCCAACGTGGATACGATCCTGGGGGAGGACACGGTGGTGACGGGGTTTTTGGGCGGCAAGACCGGGGAATTTGTGGCTGGGCGATTATATGATTATGGCATCAGCGGGGATTTCGTGAACGTAGCCGGGGAAACCCGCTCCTGTCTGGCCATACTGACTGAAGACGGTGCCCAGACGGAAATTTTGGAGCCGGGGCCGGAGGTTAGTTCCGTGGAATTAAAAAAGTTCCGCGAAAAGTACACGGAACTTTTGGGAAAAGCGGATATTGTTGTGGCCTCCGGCAGTGTGCCCAGAGGCGTGCCAGTTGATTTTTACGCTGACTTGATTGAAGAGGCCCATGCAGCCGGGAAGAAATTCCTGCTGGATACCAGTGGCGATCTGTTGGCCAGAGGCATAGAAGCCCAGCCGGATTTTATCAAGCCCAACCGGGACGAGATTGAAGCCCTGCGGGGCTATCGCCTGCAAAGCGAAGCTGATGTGGTGAGAGAGATTCGCCATTTCCTCGAGGGAGGCATTGAGATAGCGGCCATATCCCTGGGCAGCGAAGGTTCGCTGGTGGGGGTAGGCGATGAGATCTACCGCGTGAAAGTGCCTGCGATTGACTGCCAAAATCCCGTGGGTTCCGGGGATTCCTATGTGGCAGGCATTGCCGCAGGACTTTCCCGCAACCTTCCCATAGAGGATACGCTTCGCTTAGGTGCGGCCTGCGGGACGGCCAATGCCTTGGAGGCGGAAAGCGGCTTTGTTCGCAAGCAGATTGTTGAGGAGCTGATGCTTCGGATAGACATTGAGAAGATAGCATAGGCTTCGCACGTAAAAAACGTAACTTAAAAATAATGTTCCCGGCGATAAGCTGCCTCTTTGCGGGCGGCTTTTTCGCGTTCTTCTTCCTCCTGCTTGGCCAGATAGTCGATGATGATGCGGCTGATGACGTAAATGGGCAGGCGGGAGGTGGCGTCTACGTTCTTGATGGACACATGGCTGTGCTTGAAGCCGTAGGCGGTGAGGTGGGCAATGCGGGCTAAAGGTGTGTCCGGGGCGCCGCAGGTGATGGTGATGATCCTGGCGCCTAAAGAGGCGGCATTTTCGGCGGCAGTCAGAAGTTCCGGGGTTTTGCCGGACAGGCTGAAGATGATTACCAGTTCCTGATTCTTCACCCGGCGTGTCATATCCTGCATGATGGAAGGATCGCTGTTGGCAAAGACATTATAGCCCTGCAATTGCAGCTTCAGGGAAAATTCGTCGGCCACATGCTCCGTAAGTCCACGGGAAAGAAGATAGATGCGTTTGGCCTGCCGGATTTCCCGCACCACGGCCAAAATGGTATCAATGCTCAGCTGTTCAATGGTTTGAGTTACTTCCAGCAGGCTTTTGTTGAAGATTTCGTTGACGGCAATGCTGTCTTGGTGTACCTCTGTTTCCTGGGTAATAAGGTAGCGCAGCTCCGCAAAGCCGGAAATACCGCATTTCTTGATAGTGCGGCTTACCGTGGCTGGAGAAGAATAGGTGGCTTCTGCCACATCGCTGATGGACATGGAGGAAATCTTCTCCGCATTCATATTGATGAAACCGATGACTTTCTTCTCTGTTTCCGTCAGATGCTCGTGGAAATCATGATCGATTTTGATTAACATGCTTTATCGCTCCTTACATAACAACACATGCTTTAATTATACCACGGACTTGTCGAAAATCCTTTCAAAACATGAAAACAAATAGAAAACAAGAATGGCTATAATGGAATCATCAACAGGAAATACAGAAAGGAAGTCAGATTATGAAAGTTGCATTAGCTGCCAATGATGCTGGCGCAGAACTGAAGGAAAGCATCCAGGAATATTTGACCGGCAAAGGTTATGAGATAGAGGATTTCTCCCATGAGGATATCTTCACGGCAACGGAAAATGTGGTGGAGGCCATTCAGAAGCAGGGAATCACCCGGGGAATCGTGATTGATGATTATGGTGTGGCACCTTTTATGATTGCCGCCAAGCATCATGGGATTGTCTGTGCACCGACTTATGAGGATTATACGTCCTCCATGACCCGCCGCCATAACAGTACCCAGATCATTACCCTGGGAGCAAAAGTAACGGCAGAAGATCTTTCCTGCCGGCTGGCGGAAAATTTTGTCAAGACGGAATACGATGGCGGCCGTCATCAGATTCGTATTGACATGCTGAACCGGGAACTTTGAGGGAGGAAAAAACATGAGAATTGCGATTGGCTGTGACCATATTGTTACGGATATCAAGATCAAGGCAGCAGAGTTTTTGAAGAAGCAGGGCCATGAGGTCATCGATGTGGGAACCTATGATTTTATCCGCACCCATTATCCGATTTACGGCCGCAAGGTGGGCAAGCTGGTGGCCACGGGAGAAGCGGATTTAGGCGTTTGCATCTGTGGCACCGGCATCGGCATCAACAACGCTGCGCAAAAAGTGAAGGGCGTACGGGCTGCCTGTGTGGCGGATGTGCAGACGGCCGTTGCGGCCAAAGAAAATCTCAATGCCAATGTGATTGGATGCGGAGGCAGAGTCATTGGGATCGGCTCCATTGAATATATATTGGAGGCGTTTTTGCAGGCAGAGTATAAGGCTACGCCGGAAAAGGATGCTTTGATTGCGAAGATTGATGCTCTTGTCCCGGAAAATGACTGCATTGAGAATGACGGGCTTTTTGATGAATATCTGCAAAAGTGGGATGAGGGTTACTACCATGATTGATATGGTGGTATAATTAAGCTTAGTTAGCTGGCTTACTTTTCTTTGGCGCAAAGAAAAGTAACAAAAGAAAACAGCGGCTAAAAATCCCATCACGGGATTTAAAGCCGCCTGCGCCCGTCCTTGGGCGCCGGGCAACGATAATGCTTTATTTTTTGCTTCCAAGTGCCCGGCAGGGCGAAAGGGGCGTTTTTCAGCGTATTGGTGTAATTGATTGGAAAAGGTGTGATATTTATGTCTATGACAAAAGATGAAATGGCTATGATTGCGATGGAGATTGTGGCTTATGCGGGGGATGCGCGGACTAAGTTTTTGGCGGCTATGGATGCCATTGGGGAGAAGGATTTTGCCAAGGCAGAAGCGCTGATCAAAGAGGGGGATGATCTGATCCTGAATGCCCATAATCAGCAGACGGAACTGATTACGAAGGAGGCTGCCGGGGAGGAGATTGAGATTGGCTTCCTGACGGTGCATGCTCAGGACCATCTGATGACGGCGATGCTGCTGTCGGATATGGACAAGCGGTTCCTCAAGATGTTCCGGGAGAAATGAGGGTTGGTTATGGCAAAGAAATTTCCAGCTAATTTTATCTTTGGCGGGGCCACGGCAGCTTATCAGGTGGAGGGAGCCACCCGGGAGGATGGGCGGGGGCCCTGTGTCTGGGACGAGTATATGAACCGTCCCGGGGCGCGGTTCAATGCGGACCCGGCTTCGGATTTCTATCATCAGTACAAGCAGGATCTGCAGCTGGCCCATGATTTCCATATCAATGGTATCCGTATTTCCTTGTCCTGGACACGGATTTTGCCGACAGGTGAAGGCAAGGTCAATCAGGCGGGCATTGATTACTACAATCAGCTCATTGACGAGTGCATCAGACAGGGCGTAGAGCCCTTTGTGACACTGCATCATTTTGATACACCCCTTGCCTATTTTCAAAATGGTCATTGGCTGAATCGGGACTTGATCGATAAATTCACAGCCTATGCTAAGATTTGCTTTGAGGCTTTCGGCGACCGTGTCAAGAAATGGGCAACTTTCAATGAGCCTTGGTCCATTGCTCAGAATGGTTATCTGGCAGGTAACTTTCCCCCTAACGAGACCTTCCAGATCACGAAGGCCATCCAGATCGAGCATAATCTGATGGTAGCCCATGCCCGGGCTTTGAATCTCTACAAGAGCATGAACCTGCCGGGGCGTATCGGCATCGTGCATACGTTGGAGGGCAAGGTGGCCATTTCGGACACGCCGGAGAATAATCACGCCCGGGATCTGGATGATGCCATCTCCAACCGGTTTATGCTGGATGCCTGCTATTTGGGCAAATACAGTGATACGACGATGGCACTGATTCATGAGATCCTGCAGAAAAATGGCGGTGAGCTGATTACGGAACCACAGGATTTTGAGGATTTTGCCAAGGCTGCCGCACAGATTGATTTCTTAGGCATGAACTACTATTCCAGTCATTTCCTGCAGGCCTATGAGGGCGAAAGTCAGGTGGTGAACAACAGTACCGGTGAAAAGGGTACCAGCGTGTTCTGTCTGAAGGGGATTGGGGCCCGGGTCAGCAATCCGGAAGTTCCTACCACAGATTGGGACTGGCCCATTTATCCTGAAGGGATGTATCGCCAGCTGAAGCGTATTGCCCGGGATTATCCTAATTATAAGGAAATTTTCATTTCCGAAAATGGCATGGGTTATAAGGATGATTTTGTGGATGGTGAAGTCGATGATACCCCCCGCATCGAATATGTTGCCAAACATCTGGAGGCCATTTTGCAGGCCATTGCAGAAGGTGTGCATGTTGGTGGTTACTATATCTGGAGCCTGATGGATGTACTTTCCTGGAGCAATGGCTATAACAAACGCTATGGTCTCTTTTATGTGGACTATGAAACACAGAAGCGCTATCCCAAGAAAAGTGCTTATTGGTATAAGAAAATGGCGGCTGCCAAAGAACTGCTGCCTCCGTTATGAACGTGTTCTTCCCCCGGATAAAACGCCCCGTTGCAGGGGCGTTTTGGCTTGTATCCAAACACAGATTTTCGTTTTTTTGTAATTTTTTTTTGAAACTTATAGCATTATGGGCAGATAAATGGTAGAATTAAGGAGTATATTTGTGTGGACTAGGAATCCCAGTGGACGAAATACCGTTTGCCAGGGATGTAGAATAGAACATCATGGGGGTTAACGCTGTGTTTGAATTGGATGATAACGGCCTCGATCAGGTGGCCAAAATTAAGGTAATCGGTGTAGGCGGCGGCGGCAGCAATGCTGTCAACCGCATGATAAACTTCGGACTGCAGGGAGTCGAATTTATCGCTGTGAATACGGATGCGCAGGCGCTGTTGAAGTCTTTGGCTCCGAAGCGCATGCAGATTGGCGAGAAGCTCACCAGGGGATTGGGTGCAGGCGCTCGTCCGGAAATCGGCCAGAAAGCGGCTGAGGAAAGCCGCGATGATATTCTCGAAGCTCTGCGTGGTGCAGATATGGTCTTCGTTACCGCTGGCATGGGGGGCGGCACTGGTACTGGTGCTGCGCCGGTGGTTGCTGAATGTGCCCGGGAAATCGGTGCACTGACCGTAGGTGTTGTCACCCGTCCTTTCGGCTTCGAGGGCAAGAAGCGTGAGCGCAATGCCGAAGCAGGTATTGCCAACCTGAAGCAGCACGTGGATACCATCATTACCATTCCCAATGACCGCCTGATGCAGGTGGTGGACAAGAAGACGCCGATCACGCAGGCCTTCAGCATTGCCGATGACGTATTGCGTCAGGGTGTCAAAGGTATTTCCGACCTGATTGCTCTGCCTGGCCTGGTCAACCTGGACTTTGCTGATGTGAAGAGCATCATGAGCAACGCCGGTTCTGCCCTCATGGGTATCGGTGAGGCTACGGGTGAAGGTGCAGCTATCGCTGCTACTAAGATGGCCATTGAATCGCCGTTGCTGGAAACCAGCATCGACGGTGCCCGTGGTATCCTGCTGAACGTGACTGGTGCTGAAGACAACCTCAGCATGTACGAGATTCAGGAAGCTTCTGAAACCATCCATGAAGCAGCCGATGATCAGGCAAACATCATCTGGGGTGCATCTGTGGACAACACTATGGGCGATACCGTCCGGGTTACGGTTATTGCTACGGGCTTCGATATGCCGGAAACCATCGGGGTACAGCCCCAGGCCGTACCTTCGGCCGCTCAGCCGGTACAGCCGAACCTGAACCTCAATATGGGGATGCCGGGAGCAGCACCGGCTGCACCGATAGAACAGCAGCAGACGGTAGCGCCAGCTGCTGATTTCATCGACATTCCCGTGTGGATGCAGAAAAAATAATAAAATCTTAAAATATTTGTTGACAAGCGTTAAGAAGATATGTATAATATATCTTGTTCTTAACGCTTGTTGCGTTATATGGGTAGGTGGCCGAGTGGTTAAAGGCAACAGACTGTAAATCTGTCATCTTCGGATTACGATGGTTCGAATCCATCCCTGCCCACCACTTTGGCGGCATAGCTCAGTTGGCTAGAGCATGCGGTTCATACCCGCAGTGTCAGGAGTTCAAATCTCTTTGCCGCCACCATTTGGAAAGTCTTGAGCACATCTTTACAGGTGTGCTTTTTTTTGCGGGATAGTTGCGGCGTTTATGGTATGATGAATATTTTGTATACATCAAGATGTACATGTTTTTTTCAGAAAGAAATACTATAATATATGGCGTTTGTTGATAGGATTAGGTGGATGACATGAAACGCAGAGATTTCTTGAAAAACATGATACTCTTAGGTGCAGGCACGGTCGTACTGCCACAGCTTTGGACAGCGAAAGCAGCAGAGGCCGCCTGGAATGCCGATGGCGGCGCTGCGAGCGGCGTGGACTCGAAATTGGGGATTCCCATCCGGGAAACCAATTTTAGATTCTCTTCCTTGCAGAACCGCAAGACCACCGATGCTATTGTTATCCACCATGTAGGCGGAACCAATCGTGATGTGTCAGCTGAGGAAATCAATGTTTGGCACAAAAACAACGGCTGGGCCGGCATTGGCTATCACTTTGTCATACGCAAGGATGGCACCATTGAACGGGGACGTCCGATGGATATGCTTGGCGCGCATTGCTATGACCATAACTGGCATACGGTGGGAGTGAATATCGTAGGAGAGTTTGATGGTCATGTACCGGAACCGGCCCAGATGGATTCTGCGGCGAAACTTCTGGCTGCACTGTGCCGTTATTACGGCATTGAGCCGAACCGCCAGCATATCAAAGGCCATCGGGAGTATAACTCCACGGCCTGCCCGGGGCAGAATCTCTTTGATCGTCTGCCACGGTTGGTGACGATGACACGCAAATATTACTGACAAGCTTCAAGACACTACAAACTGACTAAGGGGTGACGGCAATGCGTTACCGTTGGTTTATTGACAAGGATAAGCAGACCGATGAGTACGGTGTGCCCCTGAGCCGGGCAGCTTATGATGAAGAACTGCATCCACAGAAGAAACCGCTGTACAGCAGGGGAGAGATCCTGGCCATCCTGGTGGTTATCTTTGTTCTCTTCTATGAATGGAATGAAGATTACAATCCGGTATTGTACATGTGCGCGTCCTTCCTGACCTTTGAGGCACGCCCGGTAGTGCGTTTTTTCATGGGGGAGAGAAGCAGGACAGTCAACAATGCTCTGACCGGTTTCAGCGTGGCCGTGTTTGTGGCTGCTGTTTTTTGGACAATGCTTTGAGTTTGCTTTTATTAATGTAAATTTTCAGGCATTTGCCAAAAATGATTATAAAAAATTATTTATATTTTTTTTAGAAACAAGCAGGAAAACATCGTATAAAGGCGAATTATGTCAATATAGATTGATTGTTGGTGAAAAGCAATCAAAGGCAGCTGCATCCTGTCAGTGCCGTGACATATGTCATAATATCGTGACAAATGTAACAATTTTATAACCTGCAGCAAAAAATACAGAAATAGCAGGGAAAAACTGTATACTAACAGATGAAAATCTGTTAAAATATATACATAAAAGTAAACTGTAGTCGAATAAGGGGAGATTATTGTTTACTGTGATATCCAAGGGGGATTTTTTATGAGAAAGACAGAATGCTTGGCCATGATTTTGGCCGGTGGTCAGGGCAGCCGCCTCGGCGCGCTCACCAAGAAGATTGCAAAACCGGCTGTACCGTTTGGGGGAAAGTATCGCATTATTGACTTCCCACTCAGTAACTGCGCAAATTCCGGTATTGACAAGGTCGGTGTCCTCACCCAGTATCGTCCGCTGGAGCTGCACAACTACCTGGCTTCTGGCAGCGCCTGGGATCTGGACCAGAAGGATGGCGGTATCTTTATCCTGCCGCCGTATGCCCGTGAAAAGGGTGCTGATTGGTATCAGGGTACTGCTGATGCCATTTATCAGAACCTGAACTTCATTGATTTAGCAGATCCTGAATATGTTCTCATTCTGTCTGGTGACCACATCTACACGATGGATTATTCCTGGATGCTGGAATCTCATAAGATGAATAAGGCTGAGGCTACCATCGGCGTTATCGAAGTGCCTTGGGATGAAGCACCGCGTTTCGGTATCATGAACACGGACAAGACGGGCCGCATCGAAGAATTCGAAGAAAAGCCCGCGAAACCGAAGAGCAATCTGGCCTCCATGGGTATCTATATTTTCAACAAGAATTTCCTCAAGAAATATCTGGAAGAAGATGCCAAAGACGAAACCAGCAGCCATGACTTCGGCAAGAACATCATTCCGAAGATGCTGGCTGACAAAGCTCGCCTGTATTCTTACGCCTTCGAAGGCTACTGGAAGGATGTCGGCACCATCGAAAGCCTCTGGCAGGCCAATATGGACCTGCTGCAGGATGAGCCGCCCTTCGACCTCAAGGGTGAGAAGAAGATCTATTCTTCCAACGCCTCCATGCCGCCGCACTACATCGGTCCGGATGCCAAGGTGAAGAATTCCATGATCAGCGAAGGTTCCATGATCCTTGGTGAAGTGGAAAACTCCGTAATCTTCCCGGGCGTGCGCATTGGTAAGGGCGTTAAGGTTACCAATTCCGTAGTTATGCCTTCAACCGTTATCCGTGACGGTGCCGTAGTGGATTACGCCATCCTGGCTCAGAACTGTGAAGTAGCTGCAGGAGCCAAGGTTGCAGGCGAATTGGGCGCTATCACTGTAGTAGCTGAGGGTGAGACTGTACTGGCCGAGGCTAGCGGCAAGCAGGCCGGCTGAGTATTTCCCTATCGTTACAGCCTAGATACAGCAAGGAGTGGAAGAAATTGAAAGATGTAATGGGGATTATTAATCTTCAGGAAGATAATAAATTAATTCGTGAACTGACGGAAAAACGTGCGGTGGAGTCCATGCCCTTTGCAGGACGCTATCGTCTGATTGACTTTACTTTATCCAGCATGGTGAATTCAGGTATCCTGAATGTAGGGGTTATGCTTCCCGATAAACCCCGTTCCGTGCTTGACCATCTTCGTTCCGGTAAGGATTGGGATCTGGCCCGCCGTCATGACGGCCTGTTCTACTTGCCGTCCCCCAGCGAAGAAGACAGCATCCGTAAAGGCGATTTAAAGAACTTCTATCACAATCTGGATTTCTTCGAACATAGCAGTCAGAAATATGTATTGCTGACCAGCGGCAGCTTCGTCTACAATGTGGACTTTTCCCAGCTCCTGCGCTTCCATCAGAACACCTCGGCGGATATCACGATGGTGTATTATACGGCAAAGGAAGAGCAGGCCGGCCGCAATGTGATTCTCGAAACTGCTGAAAATGGTCTGGTGACAGATTTGGCCGAGAAACCGGCTATTTACGATGACTCCAAGGTAGCGATGAATGTGTATCTCATCGAAAAACGCATCTTCGTAGAATTGGTGCGTTACACCTATGAGCATGGCGGACAGGATCTCCTGATGGACGGCATCATCCGTCGCGCCAACGAGTATAATATCTATGCTTGTGAGCACGATGGCTATGTGGCCCATGTGGATTCCACTTCCGCATATTACAAGGCGAACATGGATATATTGGAACCGGAGGTTTGGGAAGAGCTCTTCATGGGTAACAATTCCATTTATACCAAAGGCAAAGATGAAGTTCCGGTTCAATATAAGGAGACAGCTAAAGTCAAAAATTCGCTGATCGCTAATGGCTGCGTAATTCGCGGCGAAGTCGAAAACAGCATTTTGTTCCGTGGTGTCACCGTAGGCAAGGGCGTAAAAATCAAGAATTCCATTATCATGCAGAAATGTGATATACAGGATGATTCCTTGGTGGAAAATGTCATCTGCGACAAGAACGTGGTTATCTCAAAGGAAAAATGGCTTAAAGGTGCCAATAATTACCCGCTGATCATCACGAAGAATGTCGTAATCTGATATTGAAAGGCCGTTGTAACGAGGCAATCTGCCTATAACGGGCATAAGCCAAGTTATGACGGCTTTTTGTTGTGTTGAGGCTGAAAAAAGGGAGTGTTTTTTTTGGCAAAGGAAAAGAAAAAAGTCAATGACGCTGAGTTCAAGAAACTCAAGGAAAAACTGAAAGCCCGCTTTATCAATACGGCCCATATCATGTGGGGCCGCGAATTGGACGAGCTTTCGGAAAATGAAATATATCAGACGGTAGCCGCTACGGCTAAGCAGTATATCTCGGAAAACTGGATCAAGACCAACAAGGCCTATATGGAGCGGGAAGAGAAACAGATCTACTATTTCTCCATCGAATTTCTGATGGGGCGTCTCTTGAAATCCAACTTGATCAATCTGGGCTTGGAAGAGGCACTGCGGGATGTATTGGGTGACTTCAAGCTGAACCTCGACAAGATCTATGAGGAAGAACCTGATGCCGGTTTGGGCAACGGCGGTCTGGGCAGATTGGCTGCCTGCTTTATCGATTCCATGGCTGCCCATCACCTGCCGGGCCATGGCTGCTCCATCCGTTATCAGTACGGTCTGTTCGAGCAGAAGATCATCAACGGCAACCAGGTTGAGATTCCGGACAACTGGCTCAAGAACGGCTTTGCCTGGGAATACCGCAAGCCTGATAAGGCCATCGATGTCAAATTCTACGGCAATGCCTATATGAAGGAACAACCGGATGGCAGCCTGAAACTTGTGCACGAGAACCCCATGATCGTCATGGCCGTTCCCTATGATGTGCCTATTGTCGGCTATCATAACAACACGGTCAACAACTTGCGTCTCTGGAATGCGGAAGTCAACCGCGATTTCTCCGACTATGGTTTCCTTACTCAGGAACAGATCCGCCAGAAGAATGAATACCGTGCTTTCGTCGAAAGCATCACGCGCTATCTCTATCCGGATGACAGCACCTGGGATGGCCGCAAGATGCGCCTGATCCAGGAATACTTCATGACCTCTGCCGGCGTGCAGAGCATCGTCCGCCACTACAAGAAGACGGGCATGAAGATCAAGGATCTGAGCCAGAAAATCGCCATCCACATCAACGATACCCATCCGGCTGTAGCTGTGCCGGAACTCATGCGTATCCTGCTGGATGAGGAAGGTCTGGAGTGGAGCGAGGCTTGGGCAATCACCAAGAACACCATCGCTTACACCAACCATACGATCATGCCGGAAGCCCTCGAAACCTGGCCGGTGGATATGTTCAAGGAACTGCTGCCGCGTGTCTACATGATCATCGAAGAAATCAACCGCCGTCATCTCGAAGAAGTGCGTGAACGCTATCCGAACAATGATGGCAAGGTGCAGGCTCTGTCCATCCTCGAAAATGGCATGGTGCATATGGCCCGCCTGGCAATTGTCGGCGGTCACAGCGTCAACGGCGTAGCCAAGATCCATTCTGATATTCTGAAGGCATCCACGCTGCATGACTTCTATGAATTCAATCCCAAGATGTTCAATAACAAGACCAACGGCATCACCCATCGCCGCTGGCTTATGGGGGCAAATCCTGAGCTGGCAGGGCTGATTGATGAGACTTTGGGCAGCCGCCGTTGGCATCGTTATCCGGAACAGCTTGACTTGTTGAACGATTTCGTCAGCGACAAGCCCTTCCTGGCGGAACTCGGCAAGATCAAGCACCTGCGCAAGGAACATCTGGCCCAGTATATCCTGGAGCATAACCTGATCAAGGTCAATCCGGACAGCATCTTTGACATCCAGGTCAAGAGAATCCATTCCTATAAGCGTCAGCTTATGAATATCCTGCATATCATGTATCAGTACAACGCGCTGAAATATGATAAAGGCTATGATATGATCCCGACCACCTATATCTTCGGCGGCAAGGCTGCACCGGGCTATTATATCGCCAAGGAAACCATCCGCCTGATCAATGCGGTGGCCGAGAAAGTCAACAATGACAGAACCATCAAGGATAAGATGAAGATTGTCTTCATCGAGAACTTCGGTGTTTCCATCGGTGAGATCGTCTATCCGGCAGCTGATGTCAGTGAGCAGATCTCTACGGCGTCCAAGGAAGCTTCCGGCACGGGCAACATGAAGTTCATGATGAACGGTGCCATTACGCTGGGGACGATGGACGGTGCCAATGTGGAAATCCGTGAGGCAGTCGGCGGCGATCAGGGCGGTGACGATCACTGCGTGATCTTCGGCCTGCGGGCAGAAGACGTCCTGACCTACTATATGACCGGTACTTATTCCGCATGGGATGAATACAACAGCAATGAAATGGTTCGCTTTGTCATGAACCAGCTCATTGACGGTACCTACGGGGATTTCCGTTCCCTCTACGATTACCTCATCCACGGCAATGATGAATTCTTCATCTTGAAGGACTTGAGCTCCTATGCTTGGGGCCATGAGGAAATCATGCGCCGTTATAAGGATAAACTTGGCTGGCTCAAATCCTCCGCCATGAATATCGCCAACTCTGGCCGGTTCTCGTCTGACCGTACCATAGACGAATATGCAAACGAAATCTGGCATGTGAAACCTGTCCGTATTTCGTAAGCTTGGGGACTTAGTGCCTTCCCCTGCGGGGGAAGGCCAAACAAGGGGGATTATTTTTGAAAACTTCTGATTTGAGTGAGTTTGACCGCTATTTATTCCATCAGGGAACAAATTACCACGCTTACGAGATGCTGGGGGCGCACTTCGTGGAGCAGGATGGCAAACAGGGGATTCGCTTTGCTGTCTGGGCACCACATGCCAAGGCTGTCAGCGTGGTGGGGGATTTCAACAACTGGGATACCCGGGTGAATCCCATGCACAAGATTGGTGATGGGGAGATCTGGGTGGCCTTCGTGGAGAGTTTGGGGGAGGGCGAGCTTTATAAGTACGCCATTGAACCCCAGTGGGGCGGCCCCCATATCATGAAGGCAGATCCTTATGGCTTCTATGCCGAGAAGAAGCCGGAAACGGCTTCCCGCACCTTTGACATGAATCACTATAAATGGAGTGATGACGGCTGGAAGGTGCAGAAACGCAAGGAATCTTCCTATGACCGGCCTATGCTGACCTATGAAGTCCATTTAGGTTCCTGGCGCCGCAATGCCGAGGGTGAGTATCTGACCTATCGGGAGGCTGCTGACCAGCTTATCGATTATGTGAAGGATATGAACTACACCCATATCGAATTCATGCCCCTCTGCGAGCATCCCTTCGATGGTTCCTGGGGCTATCAGGCCACAGGATACTATGCAGTGACCAGCCGTTATGGCACGCCGGATGATTTCCGTTATCTGGTGGATCGAGCCCATCAGCAGGGCATCGGCATCATCATGGACTGGGTGCCGGGGCATTTCTGCAAGGATGAGCAGGGCCTGCGTCATTTCGATGGCCTGCCGCTCTACGAATCCGATAACGAGCAGCGGGCGGAAAACTGGGAGTGGGGTACCACGAACTTCGACTACGGCCGGACAGAGGTGCAGAGCTTCCTGATTTCCAATGCCATGTTCTGGTTCGAGGAATTCCATATCGACGGCCTGCGTATCGATGCAGTGGCGAATATGCTCTATTTGGATTATGGCCGCAAGGATGGCGAGTGGATGCCGAATAAATACGGTGACACCGGCAACCTTGAAGCCATGGACTTCCTGCGGAAACTCAATGAAGCGATTTTCAAATTCCATCCCCAGGCATTGATGATTGCCGAGGAATCTACGTCCTGGCCCCTGATATCGAAACCTGTCTATATGGGGGGCATGGGCTTCAATTACAAGTGGAATATGGGCTGGATGAACGACATGCTGAAGTATGTGAGCCTGGATCCCATTTATCGCAAATGGAATCATGATAAGGTGACCTTCTCCTTCATGTATGCGTTTTCCGAGAACTTTGTCCTGCCCCTGTCCCATGATGAAGTGGTTCACGGCAAGTGTTCTCTTATCAGCAAGATGCCCGGAGATTACTGGCAGAAATTTGCCGGTCTCCGTTGCTTCTTCGGCTATTGGATGGCCCATCCGGGCAAGAAACTGCTCTTTATGGGCGGTGAGTTTGCCCAATTCATCGAGTGGAATTTCGATGATGAGCTGGATTGGCATCTGGTCAAGGAATTTGACAAGCATGCCAAGATGTTGGCCTTCTCCAAAGCCCTCAATAAATTCTATTTGGATACCAGAGCGTTCTGGCAGGTGGACTTCGACTGGAATGGCTTCCAGTGGATCGATCCCAACGACAATAACAACAGCATCGTGTCCTTTATCCGCAAGGCAGAGGATCGGAATGACTTTGTCATTGCCATCAGCAACTTCACGCCGGAGGTGCGGCAGGATTACCGCATCGGCGTGCCGGCCAAGGGCAGCTATATCGAAGTGTTCAACTCCGATGAAACAGCCTTCGGCGGCAGCGGCGTGAAGAATGTGGGGGAAATCCAGAGTCAGGACAAACCCTGGCACAACCGGGAACAGTCCATCAGTCTCACCATCCCGCCACTGGCTACCATCTATCTGCGGCTGAAGCGTCAGGATGGTTCCAATGTGTCCTATCCTGAAGAGCACAGTCATGTAGAAGCCAAAGGTTTTGAGGTGGGGGAGGATAAGTCCTCTACGGCGGCCATTGCGGCTACCCAAAAAGCTCCGGCGAAAAAATCTTCAGCAAAGAAAACAACAACGAAAAAAACAACGACTAAATCTACAACGAAGACCAAGAAAACGACAGCAAGCAGGAAAACTTCAGCTGCCAAGTCAGTGAAAACGAAGGCAGCGCCCAGAACTGCTACTCGAAAGCGAGCGGCCAAACCACTTGTGGAAGATGCCGCAGTTAATGCCTAAAGCTCAGGTTTTTTAAGGTTAGGGAGGAAATCCGAAATGAAAGTTCTTTATGTAGCATCGGAAGCAGTACCTTTTGTCAAGACGGGCGGTTTGGCCGACGTGGCCGGTTCATTGCCCAAGGCACTTTTGAAAGAAGATGTGGACATCCGCGTCATCATGCCGAAGTACGGTGCCATTGCCAAGGAATATATCGACCAGATGGAACATGTCTATGATGGCGAGCTGGAAGTTGCCTGGCGCAGCAAGTATGTGGGCCTGGACAAATTGGAAAAAGATGGCGTGACTTATTATTTCGTAGACAATCAGGAATATTACAATCGTGAAGGTTTCTATGGCTACGATGATGATGCTGAGCGCTTTTCCTTCTTCAGCCGGGCTGTGCTGAACCTCCTGCCGGCCATGGACTTCTGGCCCGATGTCATCCATTCCAATGACTGGCATGCAGGCCTTGTCAATGTGTTCCTGAAATTGGAGCATATGGATGATGAACGCTATCAGCATATCAAGACACTCTATACCATCCACAACCTGAAATATCAGGGCGTATTCCCGAAGGATATCATGCAGGACGTGCTGGGGCTGGATTGGAAATACTTCAATAATGGCGATCTGGAATTCTTCGATGCGGTCAACTTCATGAAGGGCGGCATCATCTACTCCGATTATGTATCCACTGTCAGCAAGACCTATGCTCAGGAAATCCAGTATGAATACTTCGGTGAGCATCTGGACGGCCTGCTCCGCAGCCGCCGGGATGACCTCTTTGGTATCGTCAATGGTATTGACTATGACGTTTATAATCCCATGACGGATAAGAACCTCTTTGAGACTTACGATGTGGACAGTCAGGATCGCAAGATGGACAACAAGGTTGCCCTGCAGAAGATGCTGGGCCTGCCAGAAGGCCGCCGCACGCCGGTAGTTGCTCTGGTTTCCCGTCTGGTAGCAGCCAAAGGACTTGACCTGATTGTGCGCATGATGGATGAGATCCTCATGCACGAAGATATCCAGTTCATTGTCCTGGGTACCGGCGACAAGGAATACGAAGATTGGTTCAAAGGGCTGGCATGGCGTTTCCCGCATAAGGTTTCCGCTAATATCAAGTTCTCCAATGAATTGGCACAGCGCATCTATGCTGGTGCAGATATCTTCCTGATGCCCTCCAACTATGAACCGTGCGGCATTGGGCAGATTGTGGCTATGCGTTACGGCACGATTCCGGTGGTTCGTGAAACAGGCGGTCTTAAGGATACGGTACAGCAGTACGACAAGTACACCCAGACCGGTAACGGCTTTGTCTTCAATGATTACAACGCACATGAGATGATGTATGCATTGAAGCGGGCTCTGAGCGCTTATGGCAATTATGAGGAATGGAACAACATCGTTCACAATGCCATGGCAACGGACTTCAGCTGGACCAATTCGGCGAAGGAATACAAGAAGCTCTATGAGCAGCTGGTAAATAAATAAGATCAAGGGATGAAACAGGGCGGCAATTATTTTGCCGCCCTTAACCGCAGGAAGAGGTGGGAATCAAGTGCTTACGCGGAATGAAGTAGAACATAACTCACATAATGTGTACTACCGCTGCCCACGGGGGGCAGCCGAAGCAGGAAGCAAGGTGAGGCTTGGCCTGCAGATCCGGAGCAAACAGCAGATCAATCAGGTGCTTTTGCATGTCTGGCAGGATAAGGTTGGCGAAAAACTCCTGCCCTTGGCGACGAAAGATCCGTTGGATGCAGATCACCGTTATTATTTCATCGATTATGAGATGCCGGAGAAGGGCGATCTGCTCTGGTATTATTTCATTATTTCCTGCAGTGATGGCACCTGCTACTATGGCAATAACCATGAGCAGTGGGGCGGGCAGGGGGAGATTTATCCGCATGTGCCGCCGGCCTATCAGATCACGGTCTACAATAAAGGGGCCAAGACGCCGGATTGGTTCAAGCATGCCATCATGTACCAGATTTTCCCAGATCGCTTCGCCCGTCAGGGGGACAGGCTCATTGAAAAAGAAGGCGCAGTCTATCATGCCAGCTGGACGGACGATCCCTGTTATTACAAGGATCCGGATACCAAGGATATCGTTGCCTATGATTTCTTTGGCGGCAATATCGCCGGCCTAATGGCGAAGCTCGACTATCTGAAGGATATGGGCATCAGCGTCATCTATCTGAATCCCGTGTTCGAGTCGGAAAGCAATCATCATTATGATACCGGGGATTACCATAAGATCGATCCCATCCTGGGGACGAATGAAGAATTCCATGAACTGGTGGAAACAGCGGAGAAAAAGGGTATCCGCATCATATTGGACGGTGTGTTCAGCCATACCGGCAGCAACAGCCGTTATTTCAACCGCAAGGGTAAATACGATGGCGTAGGTGCTTTTCAGTCAGAAAAGTCACCCTATTATGAATGGTACAGTTTCCGCAATTTCCCTTATGAATACGATTGCTGGTGGAATTTCGATACCCTGCCCAATGTGCGGGAGACGACGCCGTCCTATATGGATTTCATCATCCGGAATCCGGACAGCGTGCTCCATCATTGGCTCAAGGAGGGGATTGCAGGCTGGCGTCTCGACGTCATCGACGAGCTGCCCGAACCCTTCTCCCAGAGTTTCTATGCGGAACTCAAGAAAACGAACAAAGACGCCGTGATGATCGGCGAGGTCTGGGAAGATGCCTCCAACAAGGTGGCCTATGGTCAGCCGCGCAAGTATCTTTGCGGTCAGGAAATGGATTCAGCCATGAATTATCCCTTCCGCAAGATTCTGTTGGATTTCCTTCTGGGCTATGTGCCGGGGCGCAATACCATGCGTCAGTTCAACAGCCTGCGGGAGAACTATCCGCCGGAAAATTTCTACGCCATGATGAACCTGATCGGCAGCCATGATGTGCAGCGGGCCATCACGATTTTGGGTGAGACGCCTTATTATGACGGCATGCCGGCTATCGAGCAGTGCAGGGCCAAGCTTTCACCGGAAATGTATAAAGTGGGCAAGGCCCGTCTCAAGATGGCGGCGTTGTTCCAGATGACTTATCCCGGTGTACCCTGTATCTATTACGGGGATGAGATCGGCATGGAGGGGTTCAAGGATCCTACGAACCGCCGTCCTTATAAATGGCAGGGCGGGGATGAGGAACTGCGTGAATATTACCGCACCATCATCAAGGCCCGCAATGACAATACGGCTTTGCAGACCGGGGAACTGCTTTCCCTGACGGCAGAGGGGGATATCATTGCCTTTGCCCGCGTGGTGCGCAGCGGTCATGATGTCTTCGGCGGGGATGCGGAAAATGGTGCGTTCATCAGCGTATTCAATCGCAGCCGCACGGACAGTCAGACGGTGCATCTCGACATCAGCGACTTTGCCGATGGGCAATTTGTGGATATGGTGGCAGTGGAAGGTGTGAAAGCAGAACCGCTGCTGTCTCATCGCGGCAGGTTGGATGTGAAGATGCCGCCGCTGACGGGCAGGCTCCTGCGTTATGAACCATTGCCCCGGAAATACGAGCGGGCGGCAGGGATTCTCCTGCATCCTACCTCCTTGCCCTCGAAATACGGCATTGGGGATATGGGGAAAGAGGCTTACAAGTTTGTGGACTTCCTAGCGTCTGCCGGGCTGAAGGTTTGGCAGATCCTGCCCTTAGGGCCCGTGGGCTTTGGCTATTCGCCCTATCAGTCCCCCTCGGCTTTTGCCGGGAATCCTCTGCTGATCGATATGGATGAACTGCTGGAACATGGCTGGATCACGCAGGCTGAAGCCCGGGTGCCCTATGTCAGCAAGTCTTCCTTTATCGACTTCGAGCGTGTGATTTCCTTCAAGCAGAAATGCTTCAAGAAGGCTTGGGCGGCTTTCCAGAAGTCAAAGGACGTGGAGATGCACGGCGAGTTCCAGGCCTTTATCGAAGAGGCTGCCAGCTGGCTGGATGATTATGCCCTTTTCGATGCGGCCAAGAAAGAGTTCAAGAACAAGCCTTGGTTTGAGTGGCCGGAAGCGCTTGTGCGCCGGGAACCAAAAGCCCTGAAGCAACTGGCGGAACATATGGAAGAGGCTGTGGGCTATGCGAAATTTGTGCAGTTTATCTTCCATCGGCAGTGGAAAAAACTGCATGCCTACGCCAACAGCAAGGGCATAAAGATCATGGGGGATATGCCCATATTCATTTCTCATGACAGTGCCGATGTCTGGGCCAATCAGAAGCTGTTTGACCTGAATCCCGATGGTACGGCTAAGACCGTAGCGGGCGTACCGCCTGATTACTTCAGCGCCACGGGCCAGCTTTGGGGAAATCCCCAATATGACTGGAAGGCCATGGAAAAGGAAAACTACAACTGGTGGAAGAAACGCTTCAAGAATCTGCACCGTCTGGTGGATATCGTGCGCATCGACCACTTCCGCGGCTTTGAATCCTATTGGGAAGTGGATGGCAAGGCAGAGACTGCCATCAACGGTCATTGGCGCAAAGGCCCTGGCAAGGAGTTCTTCGATATCATCAAGAAAGAGATTGGTGATATGGAAATCGTGGCAGAAGATCTGGGCATCATCACCGATGAGGTAGAAGCTCTCAGAGACGCCTGCGGTTTCCCCGGCATGAAGGTGCTGCACTTCACGCTGCATTTCAATGAACAGGGGCGGATGGGCTTTGTGGCGCCGGAGAACAGCATCGTCTACACGGGCACCCACGATAATAACACCACCGTGGGCTGGTATCAGCATGATCTGGATGATGCATCCCGGGCTGCCATAGCCTCCATGCTCAATGTCAAAATGGATCGTCCCTGGGAGGTGGCCAAAGGGCTGATGAAGTTTGGTTTGGCTTCCGAAGCAAGGTTGGCGATTGCGCCGATGCAGGATGTTTTAGGGCTGGATGAACGGGCCAGGATGAATACGCCTGGGACTGTGGGGCTGAACTGGAAGTGGTGCCTGAAGCCGGATTACCTGCTGGAAGTTGATGCAGAGAAGATCAAAGGGCTGTGCAAGAAGTACGGTCGCTGTTAGTTTACATCTTTGTGCTAAGACGCCCGGCGGCTGATAATACTTTTCCTTCGCTGAGACGCAAGCGCCAAACGCTATGGAAAAGCATCATCAGCCGCCGGGCTTAGTGCGTACATTACACAGTGGTGCTAAGGCGCCGTTGTGACTGCCTCCCCTGCCCTCCGCCTTTTAGGTACTTTTTTCGCTTTTAATTAATGTATCCTTATGATATAATTTTTAAAAAGCTTTTTCGACAAGACATAGGAGGAAAAAAATTTGAGCAAGCCAGCAAATGAAATGATTTTGGTGTTGGATTTTGGCGGTCAGTACAATCAGTTGATTGCCCGGCGGGTGCGGGAGAATCATGTGTACTGCGAGGTTCATCCCCATACCCTGTCTTTGGACAAGATCCGGGAGATGGCGCCGAAGGGTATAATCCTCACCGGCGGCCCCAACAGCGTTTACAAGGAAGATTCCGCAACTTGCAGTGAGGAACTCTTCAAGCTGGGCATCCCGGTATTGGGCATTTGCTATGGTTCCCAGCTGATGGCGCATAAGCTGGGCGGCAAGGTGGACACGGCACCCACCAGCGAGTATGGCAAGACGGAAGTCACCATCAAGGAACAGGCTTCCAAGCTGTTCGCTGAGGTGGATGAGAAAACCATCTGCTGGATGAGCCATACCGACTATATCGCAGCTGCTCCGGCCGGTTTTACGGTAACGGCTGATACTCCTGTTTGCCCCGTGGCGGCTATGGAAAATGCGGCAGAGAATCTCTATGCCGTGCAGTTCCATCCGGAAGTCATGCATACGGTGCAGGGGCAGACCATGCTCAGAAATTTTGTCTATAATGTCTGCGGCTGTGCCGGGGACTGGAAGATGGATTCTTTTGTGGAAAAGACCATCGCAGAACTCAAGGCAAAGATCGGCGATGGCAAGGCGCTCTGTGCCCTGTCCGGCGGTGTTGATTCCTCCGTTGCCGCTGTTCTCATGTCCAAGGCTATCGGCAAGCAGCTGACCTGCGTATTCGTTGACCATGGCCTGTTGCGCAAGGATGAGGGCGATCAGGTAGAGGCTGTGTTCGGCGAGAACGGCCCCTATGATGTGAACTTCATTCGCGTCAATGCCAAAGATCGTTTCTATGCCAAACTCAAAGGTGTGACGGAACCGGAAGCCAAGCGCAAGATCATCGGTGAAGAATTCATCCGCGTGTTCGAGGAAGAGGCCAAGAAAATCGGTGCCGTGGACTTCCTGGTGCAGGGCACGATCTATCCGGATGTGATCGAAAGTGGTCTGGGCAAGTCTGCCGTCATCAAGTCCCATCACAACGTAGGTGGCCTGCCAGATTTCGTGGACTTCAAGGAAATCGTGGAACCGCTGCGCCTGCTCTTCAAGGATGAAGTGCGCAATGCCGGCCGTGAGCTGGGGATTCCCGAATATCTCGTGAGCCGTCAGCCCTTCCCAGGCCCGGGACTTGGCATCCGCATTATCGGTGAGGTCACCGAGGAAAAGGTCAAGATCGTGCAGGAAGCTGACGCCATCTATCGTGAGGAAGTAGCCAAGGCCGGTGCCGACAAGAACCTCGGCCAGTATTTTGCAGCCCTGACCAATATGCGCTCTGTGGGTGTTATGGGGGATGGTCGTACTTACGATTACGCCATTGCGCTGCGCGCGGTTATGACTTCTGACTTCATGACGGCTGAAAGCGCACAGCTGCCCTGGGAAGTCCTGCAGACGGTTACCACGCGCATTGTCAACGAAGTGAAGGGGGTTAACCGTGTCATGTACGATTGCACGGGTAAACCGCCTGCAACGATTGAATTTGAGTAATCGTGAAAAGCCTGGAAAGCCTTGAAAACACTGGGTTTTCTGAATTTGAAAATCTCTTCTGATAACAATTTGATAACAGAACTCTGAAGGAGCATCATTCTGCGTACCAAGTGGTTTTGGGGTAAAGAATGATTCCAAGAGGTGTTCGAAAGGTATCCATATTAAAAAGCAATCCCTTGCTGAGAGAAATCTCGGCAAGGGATTTTTTGCGTCTATAAGGTTTTACTTGGTGAACAGATCTGAAATCTCCTGGGAAGGAACCTTTGCCCGGCGGCTATAGGTGTCATACTTTGGATAGTTATAACGCCATCTGTCGTATTCTTCCTTGGTGATTTCACCGTTACGGTACTTCTCTTCCTGCTCAAACCAGGCAGAAAGCATATCAAGCATGGAAATGTATTCGAGACCTTTATGTTTGTCAAGTCGGAGACAGAGCTCTCCATCGATCTGTCCTACTTTAAGACCTCTCAGATCTTCCAGGGCAAACAATGTATGCATCAGGCCAATATTGGTGTCTATGTCGGGAACTGCCAGCGCAGCGGGAGAAACCTCCAGTGCCTGAGCCAGTGCTTCGGTTACATCCGCTTTGGGGGTACGGGTTCCGGATTCGTACTGAGCCATACGTATATCAGCAGTTTTCTCAGGGAAACCGATGATCTGACCAAGATACTTTTGGGTCATGCCTTTCAGATTGCGGATAAAACGAATTCTTTCACCAATTGCCATAGTGTTATCACTCCTGTGTTTGTAAGTGGCTGTATTATAGCATATTTGTTTAAGGATAGTCAAGATAACTAAAACAAAAAAGTTTAATTATTTTCTCCGAAGCCTATTGACATAAACAAATATGCTTAGTATAATGATGGAACACTAAACAAATGTGTTTAGTGCGATAACTGAATAGCCACTACCAAATGGGATATGTTTCCCCGGGAAGTACCGCCGAGACCTCTGAGAGGAGCGAGCGTACCAAAGGAAACCATACGCTGCGGTGAGACTCCGGGGCAGGAACTGCATTAGGAAGGGTGGTGTGAAACTAACTGATACAGCTTCGAAAGAAGCAGAAAGGATTATCAATGGAGAACACTTTTATCCGAGCTGACGATGTAGCGAAGGAACTCGATATATCCAAGGCTTACGCGTACAAGGTCATCCGGCGATTAAATGCAGAGCTGGAGGCCAAAGGCTTCCTGACCATACCGGGCAGGATCAGCCGAGACTATTTTTTTGAACGATTCTACGGAATCAGAAAGGGAGGTAAATAATGCCGGTATTTAAGGACGAAAACAAGGGCACCTGGTATGTCATGGCCCGCTATGTGGACTGGACAGGTGAACGAAAGCAGAAATGCAAACGAGGCTTCGCAACTAAGCGTGAAGCTCAGGAATGGGAGCGAATGTTCCAGCTGAAGAGTGCTGCGGATATGGACATGAGCTTTGAGGCATTCGTGGAGCTTTATGAGAAGGATCTGAGACCGAGGCTCAAGGAAAACACATGGAACAGCAAAGAGCACATTATCCGAACCAAGATTCTCCCATACTTCGGGAAGCGAAAACTCTGTGAGATCAGCAATAAGGACATCATTGCCTGGCAGAACGAGATGCTTGCGCACAGAGATGAGAAAGGGAAAGCATACTCAGCAACGTATCTAAAAACGCTCCACAATCAGCTGAGTGCCATTTTCAATCATGCTGTCCGCTACTATGAACTGAAGCGCAATCCGGCATCACAGGTCGGTAACATGGGCTCTGAAGAGCATAAGGAGATGCTGTTCTGGACAACAGAGGAATATAAGAAGTTTGCCGAAGTGATGATGGATAAGCCCCGTTCCTATTACGCATTTGAAATGCTGTACTGGTGCGGAATCCGTGAAGGTGAGCTTTTAGCTCTTACTCCTGCGGATTTTGACTTTGAGAAGAAAACGGTAAGGATCAACAAGTCCTATCAGCGTATGCACGGAGAGGACGTAATCACTTCTCCGAAAACGAAGAAAAGTAACCGTACGATCAAGATGCCGGACTTCCTCTGTGAGGAGATGAAAGACTATTTCAGCCAGCTTTACGGGCTCAAGAAAAAAGACAGGATCTTCACCATCACCAAAAGCTATCTTCACCATGAGATGGACAGAGGAGCTGAAAAAGCTGGGGTTAAGAGGATCCGCATCCATGATCTGAGACATTCCCATGTTTCTCTCCTGATCGATATGGGCTTTTCCGTGGTAGCAATCGGAGATCGTGTAGGACATGAAAGTGAGCGTATAACTTTGGATTATGCTCATCTCTTTCCTTCCAAACAGGATGAGATGGCAAGAAAACTGAATGAAAGAGGTGAAGAATATGTCAGCTAAGAATGTAGACAGACATAATCGTTTCAGGAGTATTACGGTGGGGTTCAGGGTTTCGCCGGAAGAGAACGAGGCTATCAATGCGGCAGTAGCTCTTTCCGGGCTGAATAAGCAGGAATACTGCTACAGACGATGCCTTGGTCGTGAGATTACGGTACAGGGCAATCCCAGGGTTTACAAGGCCCTTAAGGATCAGCTTGCATCTGTGCTGGGCGAACTCAAAAGAATTGAAATTGCCGGAGAGGTAACGGATGAAATGCTTGAGCTGATTGAGCTTATCACGGTCACTCTCGGCGGTATGAAAGGAGAAGGTGCGAATGAGTGAGACAAAAGAAAAAACTGCTCAGATTCCCGCTGTTGGCGCAGCTGGTGAGCAGTCATTTCCAAACAATATAACTGTCAATAATATAGCAGAGAAAGCTCCGGAATTCAATGATGAATTTCTCAGGGAGGAACAGAGGCGGCTCTTCCGCCTCCTGGATCCTCACTATCTCAACACGGTATCCATGACGGAGCTGTATGAGAATGTGTATCAGAGCAAACCGCCGCTGATTGATGGAATGCTCTATCCCGGGGTACAGCTGTTTGCGGGACCGCCCAAGCTGGGTAAGAGCTTCTTCATGGCTCAGCTTGCCTATCATGTAAGTAAAGGCACACCCTTATGGGGTTATCCTGTCCGGCGCGGGACAGTTTTATACCTTGCATTGGAAGATGATTACGGGCGCTTGCAGAAGCGCCTGTATCAGATGTTCGGTGTAGAGAGTACAGACAATCTGTATTTCTCTGTTTCAGCCGGACAGATTGGAAACGGACTGGATGAGCAGCTTGAGAACTTCGTAAGGGAGCATCCTGATACGGTTCTCATTATCATTGATACGCTGCAGAAAGTCCGGGAAATGGGCGGAGATAAATACAGTTACGCCAATGATTATGATATCATCACCCGTCTGAAGAACTTTGCAGATAGTAAGGGTATCTGTTTAATACTGGTGCATCATACACGCAAACAGCAGGCAGATGATCCCTATGATATGATTTCCGGCACAAATGGTCTTATGGGTGCTGCAGACGGTGCATTCTTGCTGAAAAAGGAAAAGCGTACTGCCAATGCAGCAACACTCGATGTGTCCGGCAGAGACATTCAGGATCAGAGGTTCTACCTGAAGCGTAATACGGAGAGGCTGATATGGGAACTTGAAAAGATAGAGACGGAGCCCTGGCGTGAGCCGCCTGAGCCTCTGCTTGCGGAGGTTGCAAAGCATATCAATGCAGAACAGCCGGACTGGGAAGGAACATCCACGGAATTCATCGAATTACTTGGGTTGGATGTTCAGCCTAATACTCTGACTTACAAGCTGAATGTAAATGCAGGCAGGTTGCTTGATGAATATCACATTCAGTATAGCAGCAGTCGTAATCATAACGGCCGTAAGGTGAAGTTCCATTATGAGCAGACAGAGTGAAGCGTGACGATGGTGACGCTCGTGACGATGTTTTTGATAGTGGGGGCGGTCTCAAAAAGACCGTCACCATCGTCACGACCGTCACGGAAAGGATGGGATAGGATTTGAAAAGAAATGTTCAACTGCCCTACGAACTGTTCGTAGCGCTTATCAAATTTCATCTGTTTCAGGATGATGACTATGCAGATGAAATTGCAACAGGCTTGGAGCAGAAGCTCGATGCGCTTGTAAGGCATGAGCTTTATGCGAAGTACAAGACTGCACCAACGGAAGAAGAACGAGAGAAGGCACGGCAGGAATACCTGGATGAACGTGGCGTTCGTGAGCGTTTCCGATGGTGATTTCTCCGTGGAGACAAACGACAGGAGCGTGGCACGCTCCTGTTTTAGGCAGACAAGGAGAAGCGGAAGATGCCCTACGGCGAAACCTGCAGGGTGTCGGGAGTAGCCCTCTGAGAGCGCAAAACCTGTTTACAGGTTGCATTTTTGATGGCTCTGCTGTCAAAAGTGCTTTTGCGTTACTCTTGACAAGAGTAACAGAACCCGCCGCCGATGCGGCGTTACAAAGGAAGTGATGTATTTGATATGATGAGAACCATCAGTGCAATGGTCGGTAAAGGATCTGTCAGCCATAACAGCCGCCAGTTCAATGCAAAGAACACTGACCCGGAGCGTACTCCCCTGAATATCAATTACTGTAATGAAGATATCAGGCAGGTGTATCACCGACTGTTCGATGATGCTTTGGAACGCTTCAATGACAAGCAGACCAGATCTGACCGAAGAATAGATGATTATTACGAGAAGATCCGCAGAGGAAAACAGGAGAAACCATTTCATGAGCTAATCCTTCAGATCGGTAACTGCGATGATACTGGAGCAACTACTGATGTGGGAGCGCACGCAAAGGCAGCTCTTGATGAATATTACAGAGGTTTTGCAGAGCGCAATCCGAACCTGTGTGTGTTCTCAGCTCATCTCCACATGGATGAAGCAACGCCCCATATTCACATTGATTTCGTGCCATTTATTACCGGCAGCAAGCGTGGCCTTGATACCAGGGTATCACTGAAACAAGCTCTGGCTGCGCAGGGGTTCAAGGGTGGCACACGAAGAGAGACAGAATGGAGCCAATGGGTACAATCTGAAAAAGAGCAGCTTGCAATGGTTATGGAGCGACACGGCTTTGAGTGGGAGCACAAAAGCACTCATGAGAAGCACCTGTCTGTATTGGAATACGAGAAGAAGGTTCGCGCAGAGGAGGTGGCGGAGCTTGATGCGCAGGTAACGGAGAAGAAGTCAGAAATAGCGGCCCTTGACCAGCAGGCAGAACAGGCGCAGGCTGAAGTGAAGGAGATAGAAGCTGTACTTGCTACGGTCGAAAAACAGCAGGTCAAGCTTGCAGAAATTGAGAAGGTACAGCCAAAGAAATCTGCCTTGACCAGCAAGGTATCCATGACAGAAGCCGAATATGAAACGCTCCAAACTGCCGCTAAAAAGTATGTGACCTATAAGCGGAAAGATATTGGATTACAGAAACAGGTAGACCAGTTGACGGAGCAGTTGGCCCAAAAGGATAGCTTTATTGATAAGCTTAAGGGTATCATTGCCGGGCTGAAGAATAAGATCGCTGAGCTGGAACAAAAGCTCAGCTCCAGGGACAGCATTCGTGAGCAGATGGAGCGAGGCAGATTGAAATCCGAGAATGACAGTCTCAGAAAAGAGAATCAAAAGCTGAGAGATGTACTGGCAGCTCATGGAATACCGTTTGGAAGAAAACAGGTGGATCGTGACAGCAGGTAAATAACAGTAAGTGCGGCGGCATTCGGGGAAACTCGGATGCTGCCGTTTTCTTTTTTGATGCATTGACAAACGTCTATGCGTATGATATTATACACATAGATATAAATCTATGTGAGGTGATGGTATGACGAGAGAAGAAGTATCCCAGATCTGTAAAGCGATGTCTGACACAAACAGACTGCGTATTATTGAGATGCTGACTATAGGCGAGAAATGTGGATGTGAGCTTCTGGATGAGCTTCAGGTCACGCAGCCTACGCTTTCCCATCATATGAAGGTTCTGGCAGATTGCGGTCTTGTTTCATCTTACAAAGAGGGCAAGTGGCACCATTATTCCATTAACTGTGAGAGATTCATCGAGTTCAAGGAGCATCTGAATTCTATCAGTTGCTGCAGCACAGACAGCACGGACAAAGCAGAACAGAAGTCATGTTGCTGAGATAAATAAGAAATATATCTGCAGAAGATGTGCCGGTTGAAACATACCGGCAAAAAATAAAATGTATAAATAGATAAGTATCTATCTGATGCAGCCGACCGAAGTGGGTCGGCATATATTAGGTTTGATATATAGATAGGCATCAATCTGACAAGGAGGATTACTTATGCATGGCATCATAAGTATATGGGATTTCTTCCAGAAGCAGGTGTTAGGGCTCAGGTGGCTAAACACACTGATCGGAAGTTTGTTGCAAGCGATTGGAATGAATCCGGAAACAAAGCTGTATTCAGCAATACAGTTCTTTATCTACGATAGTTTTAAGATATTTTTTCTGCTGTCTGTACTGATTTTCATTATCAGCTACATACAGAGCTATTTTCCGCCACAGCGAACCAGAAGAATCCTGGGAGGAATCAAAGGCTTTCCTGGAAGAGCGATGGGAGCAATATTGGGAATACTGACACCGTTCTGCTCCTGCTCCAGCATCCCGCTGTTTATTGGTTTCTGCAGCGCTGGGCTTCCGATTGGCGTAACACTCAGCTTCCTGATTATGTCCCCCATGGCGGACCTTGGAAGTCTGACCATGCTGATGACACAGTTTGGCTGGAAAATTGCTTTTGCCTATCTGGTGACTGGATTTGTCATCGCTGTGACCGGTGGAACAATCATCGAAAAGCTGGGAATGGAGAAATACGTTGCGGATTATATCCGAAATGCACATCTGGCGGAGTCGGATGAAGAAAAGCTGACCTTCAAGGACAGACTGCATGTGGCTGTCGAAGGTGTAGTTGACATCGTAAAGCGTGTTTGGCCGTATATTTTCCTGGGTGTTGGCATCGGTTCTCTGATCCACAATGTGATTCCGCAGGAAATTGTGCAGTCGATTCTCGGTAGAGAGCAATGGTACAGTGTCCTTCTTGCATGTCTCGTGGGAATTCCCATGTATGCAGATATTTTCGGGGCTATCCCAATTGCTGAAGCGCTTCTGGCAAAGGGTGCCGGACTCGGAACGGTAATCAGTTTCATGATGAGCGTTACGTCCCTGTCTTTGCCATCCATGATCATGTTGGCTAAGGCCATGAAGAAAAAGCTGCTTATTACCTTTATTGTCACGGTATCTGCAGGCATCGTCCTGATCGGATATATCTTTAATGCGTTTGCATATCTTTTTATTTAACGGAGGAATGAATTATGGCACTGTTTGGATTTGGTAAGAAGAAAGAAGAAGTTAAGGAGAACACTTCCTGCTGTGGGAGCACTCCTGCACCTGAAGTAAAGGCAGAGCCTGTTTGCTCCTGCAACGGAAATGCACCTGAATTTGTGGCAAGTGAGGGCTGCTGCGGAGGCGGTGAATGCGGCATTCGGAGCATTAAGGTTCTTGGCCCGGGATGTAAGAGCTGCCACGAATTGAATGAAGCAACTGTAGCTGCAGTAAAGGAACTTGGAATGTCCATTGTGGTGGAATACATCACTGATATGGAAAAGATCGTAAGCTACGGTGTTATGAGTATGCCTGCACTGGTTATCAACGAAAAGGTCGTATCCGCTGGTAAAGCACTGAAGCCTGCTGAAATCATCAAGCTGCTTAAGAAGCTGGGATACTGCTAATTAACATCTGGAGGTGGTCTTCATGGAAAAGACAAAACAGGCAGGAATCAGTTCCTTCCAAAAATATCTGACACTCTGTGTATTAGCATGTATGGTAATCGGCGTGTTGATCGGTAAGTTTGCGCCTGCTGTGCCTTCTACCTTGGGAAAACTGGAGATCGCCGGTATTTCTATTCCGATTGCTATCCTGATCTGGATCATGATCTACCCGATGATGCTGAAAGTGGATTTTCAGAGCGTAAAGCAGGTCGGCAGAAATCCGAAGGGGCTGTTTGTGACCTGGATCGTGAACTGGCTCATTAAGCCTTTCACTATGTATGGAATTGCGGCACTGTTCTTCTTTGCAATTTTTAAGGGATCCATCGCTCCGGAGCTTGCAACGGAGTATCTCGCAGGCACAGTGCTTTTAGGCGCAGCTCCCTGCACGGCAATGGTATTCGTCTGGAGTACACTTACAAAGGGAAATCCGGCATATACAGTAGTGCAGGTTGCAACTAATGACCTGATCATTCTGATTGCCTTTGTTCCCATCGTGAAATTCTTGCTGGGTGTATCTAATGTAAGCGTTCCTTACAGCACTCTGTTTATCAGTGTGATCCTTTTTGTGGTAATCCCGTTGGCAGGAGGTATTCTGACAAGAATCCGGGTAGTAAAACAAAAGGGTCAGACCTTCTTTGAGGATGAGTTTGTCCACAAGTTTGATAATGCGACAACGATTGGTCTGTTGCTGACCCTGGTTCTTATCTTTGCATCCCAGACCGAGGTGATCCTTTCAAATCCGCTGCATATCGTTCTGATTGCTATACCGCTGACCATCCAGACCGTTTTGATATTCTCTGTTGCGTATATCACAGCAAAACTGGTGAAGCTGCCTCACGATATCGCAGCACCTGCCGGTATGATCGGTGCTTCCAATTTCTTTGAACTTGCAGTAGCGGTAGCGATTGCTTTATTCGGAACGACCAGCCCGGCTGCTCTGGCTACAACGGTTGGTGTGCTGACAGAGGTCCCTGTAATGCTCTTGTTGGTTAAGGTTGCAAACAGCACGAAGGGATGGTTTCAGAAATGAAAAAGAAAGTAGCATTTATCTGCGTTCATAATTCCTGCCGAAGTCAGATAGCAGAAGCTCTTGGACGACACTTGGCAGGAGATGTATTTGAAAGCTATTCTGCCGGAACTGAGACGAAGCCTCAGATCAATCAGGATGCGGTACGTCTCATGAAAGAACTCTATAATATCGATATGGAAGCTGATGGTCAGTACAGCAAACTGATCAGCGATATTCCTGAGCCGGACATAGCGATTTCCATGGGTTGTAATGTAGGCTGCCCGTTCATTGGAAGACCATTTGATGACAACTGGGGGCTGGATGATCCTACGGGAAAACAGGATGACGAATTTCGTGCAGTTATTGCGCAGGTTGATAGAAATATCCAGTTGCTCAAAGAGACTATACTGCACAGTGCTTGAGGGACGAAACTGCCAACATAAAACTGTTATTGAGATTTCGGATTTCGAATGCTATAATACATCCAAGCCGATTGATATTATCCGCAGGGGACAATCCCGTGTTATCACGGCTGATAACATTTTGATAACAATAGCTGTGATACTCAGGATAATATGGATACCACAAATAATCAGAAGAACAGGAATACATATCTTCTAAACAAAACTGTTTAAGAAATGGGTCCTGTTGTAGAATTTGAGTAAGGTAAAATCTGTGTGTAAAATAAGTTGATTTATCTGATGCGTGGTGCTATACTTAAGGCAGTAGAACTCTACGGGTTATGAGTTTCGACTTCAAAAGATTAGAAAAATCCCCTGCGAATGGTCCTCGCAGGGGATTTTTTGTACCTCATCTACCGTCTCAGTGGTTTAACCAGTGGCCAAACAGTTCGACTAGGATTCCTACCAATAGCGGTATCAGTACGCGGGTTATGAAGTTCTCCTTCAAAAGAGTCACCTCCTTTCGCAAGGAGATGTTCCTATTTTATCACATCTCAATCACACAGACTAGTGTGAGGGATAAAGAAAGTATTGACGCAGCTGGCTAAAAATGGTACAATCATACCTGTTCTTATGCGGATTCCCTTTTTCCGCATGATGTTCTTTTTCAGGTCGGGCTGCAGCGTCTTGGTCTTGCGCAATGGAGTCCTGTGAACCTCGTCAGGTCCGGAAGGAAGCAGCGATAAGCGGGGTGCTCCATGTGCCGCGAGGGTGCCTGGAGGCTGCGGTTCGACGTGGAAAAGAATGGATGAATTTGGGGCAGCCGCAAGGCTGTCTTTTTTCGTGTGTTGATTAGAAACTTTGTGTGGGGGAGCAGCATGGCCTATATTGCACTTTATCGTAAATGGCGTCCCAAGACCTTTGCGGATCTGGTGGGGCAGGAGCATATCAGCAGGACGCTCAGCAACGCCATCAATACCGGGCGGATTGGCCATGCTTACTTGTTCTCGGGGCCCCGGGGGACTGGTAAGACCAGTACGGCGAAAATTTTGGCCAAGGCACTTAACTGTGAGCAGGGGCCAACGCCGGAGCCTTGCGGTAAGTGCCGGGCCTGTCAGAAAATCAATGACGGTTCCTCCATGGACGTGTTCGAGATCGATGCGGCTTCCAATCGCGGTATCGATGAGATTCGTGACTTGCGGGAAACGGTGAAGTTTGCGCCGGTGGATGGGCGTTACAAGGTCTATATCATCGACGAAGTGCATATGCTGACCACAGAGGCCTTCAATGCGTTGTTGAAAACCTTGGAAGAGCCGCCCGCCCATGTGGTATTCATCCTGGCAACGACGGAAGCCCATAAGGTGCCGCCAACCATCCAGTCCCGCTGTCAGCGCTATGATTTTAAACGGATCACCGTGGAGGAAATCCGTGGCCGGTTGGAGACTGTCACGGCGGAAATGGGGCTGCAGGTGGAGCCGGAAGCCTTGGATATGATTGCCATTCAGGCCGATGGCGGCCTGCGCGATGCTCTGTCGTTGCTGGATCAGTGCTCCGCGTTGGCGGATGGCGAACTTACGGCTGCCCGGGTGCGGCAGACCTTGGGGCTTATCGGGCATGAGTCGATCTACCGCCTGACAGAAGCTATCTATGCCCATAAGAGTCAGACGGCATTGGCGGTATTGGCGGAGCTTCTGCGGGATGGCAAGGAGCTCAAGCAGGTGCTCACGGAGCTGTCGCTGCATCTGCGCAGTCTGATGATTTATCAGTCTACGGGAACTTTGGAACAGATGGATCTGTATGCCGAGCCGGATGAGATTTTGCAGACGCAGGGCAAGTTCTTCAGTGCCGAAGAGATCATGGCCATGATCAAAAAACTCCATGAGGCTCTGGCGGAGCTAAAGTGGTCGCCACAGCCGCGGATTACAGTGGAGGTAGCCCTGCTGGCGCTCTGCAATCCGGCAGATAGCGCCGTTATGCCGGTGCAGGCGGCAGCGACCGCCGTGGATAATGGACGGCTGGCCAGCCTCGAAGCCAAGCTGGCTCAGATGGCCGCCCAGCTGGCGGCCCGCCCGGCGGCTGCGCCTGCTCAGCCTGCGGCAAAGGCCGCCCCGCAGCCGCCAAAGCGTCCGATGCCTGCTGCCGCGCCTGTTCAGGAGGTGCAGGCCGTGCCCATCACGGCCAGCGATGCGGAGGTTTGGGAAAAACTTCTGCAGGCTTTGAAGGAGCGCAAGATGCCTGCTTTTGCCTGTGTGAATCAGGGACAGTTTGCGGGCATGACGGAAACGCAGTTCCTGGTGAAGTTCCAGGGGGTGCTGATGGCGGATTTGGCCATGCGCAACTATCGTTCCTTGATAGAAGAGATATTGCAGGAGCTTACAGGGCGTTCCCTGCGTCTGCATTGCAGTGGGGAGAATACGCCGGCTATGCCGCCGCCCCGCCCTGTACCGAAGAAAAAAACGTTGCCGCCGCCTCCGCCAGAGGAGCCGGTTATACATGTTGATTTGGATTCTATGCCTCCCGAGGAGCGTGCCCCCTTGGAGAAGGCCTTTGAGATTTTTGGGGACCATGTGGTGGAAATCGAGGAGGACAATAAATGAAGGGTCTTATCAAGCAGTTACAGGAGCAGGAAGGTTTTTCCGAGTCGGAGCGGATGATTGCCACTTATCTGTTGGCGCATTTCCGCAATCTGCCGGGAATGTCCACGCGACAGCTGGCTAGGGAGACCTTCACGAGTTCGGCGGCCATTGTACGTTTCAGCCAGAAGCTGGGCTTTGGGGGCTATACGGAGTTTCGCGTGAAATTCTTGGCGGATATGATGCGTTACACAGACCGTCCCCATGGGGAAGAGTTGGCCATGACGGATAAGGATTCCGTGCACAGCATTCTGGATAAAGTTACCAGCATTGAACTGGATTCCATCAAGGAGACCAGAGGAATGTTGGAACCGGGGGATTTCGTCCGGGCGTTGGCCATCATCAATAAGAGTGACCATATTGATTTCTATGCCATGGATAACAATCTGGATATTGCTAATATGGCGGCGACAGGCTTTATCATGGCCAATAAGTGCTCCACGGTGCATCCGGCCATGACCATGCAGTATCTGCAGGCCACTGGTGCCCCAAAGGACCATGTGGCGTTTTTCATCAGCCGGACAGGGGAAAACCGGATGCTGTTGGATATCGCCCATCTGCTGAAACTGCGGGGCAATCCCATCATCGCTCTGACGGCTTCATCAAATTCCAGCCTGGCCAATATGGCGGAAGTGGTGTTCCCCGTGGCAACGGTGAAGTCCATGGAAGAACTGGGGCCACGTGTGTTCCTGACGGGGGCAAAATATGTGATGGATATTTTGTTCGCCGTGCTGATGACAAGAGTGGATTTCCATAGCGCTCAGCAGAAAGAACAGTGGCTGAGTAAGCATTTCTACTATTAAATATTGGTTTACATTGATATGATAAGGCGCCCCTGGGGGTGATAGCTTTTCTTCGCTTTGACAAAAAGCGCCAAACGCTACGAAAAGCTATCACCCCCAGGGGCTTTGTTTGTGTTTTTAAAGTCTCTCCTATGGGGGAGGTGGCAGCCGAAGGCTGACGAAAGGGGCTTCCATAAAAAAACAAAACAAGTATAGCAAGATATGATGGAATTTTTAGAATACATCGTTTTGCTGTAACAGTGCTACACGCTGTTACACATAATACGATTATCCGTGTATCAGTGTTTCGTATTGGTTTGAGTTTATTGTTTCGTGATTTGCGCTATGTTATATTAGAATCACCTTAAGGGGAACGGGGGTTAAGCGCATAACCCCATGTTATAAAAAGTTTTAGAGAGGGAAAGAAAAATGAGTAGACAAGAGATGTTCGATAGGTTTATCGAATTCATGGGTGAGTTCGCTCAGATCAAAGCTGTTGCGGCTCTGCGTGATGGTTTCATCATGACCACACCATTTACCATTTGCGGTTCGGTATTCCTGCTGCTGGCAAATCTGCCGCTGCCGGGTTATCCGGAATTTATGGCTTCTATCTTTGGTGCCGATTGGACGGCTCCGCTGAATGCGGTTGCTGGTGGTACCTTCAGTGTTTTAGCATTGATCGTTGTTTTAGCAATTACTTATAAGTTTGTGGAGAATGAAGGCTGCGATGCCATCATGGCTTCCATCCTGTCATTATCAACATTCCTTATCCTGATGCCGCCGCAGATCATCAGCAAGGGCGGCGAAACGGTTGGCGATATCATTCCGAAAGCATGGGTTGGCAGTAACGGTGTTATCACCGCTATCCTGATTGCCTTCTTCGTTTCTTATGTGTTCTGCTACTGCGAAAAGAACCACATCGGCATAAAGATGCCGGATTCCGTACCCTCCGGTGTTGCTAAAGCCTTCACGGCTCTGGTACCGGGCATGATTTTCTTCACTTCCGCTTCTGTACTCTATGGCCTCTGCCATTACATCGGCGCAACGACGCTGCCGGAACTCGTTTTCAAAGTGATCCAGACGCCGTTGCAGGGCTTGTCCGACTCCCTGGCCGGTGGTTCCATCATCGTCGGTCTCCAGAGCATCCTGTTCTGGGCTGGTATCCATGGCCCGAACGTAGTTGGCGGCGTGGTAAGCCCGCTGCTGATTGCCAACTCCCTTGACAACCAGCATCTGATTGATGCCGGCATGAGCCTCATCAACAACCCGGAAGCAAAGATCTTCACCTGCCAGATCAACGATGTATTTGTTAAGAGCGGCGGCTGCGGCCTGACTCTCGGCCTTCTGTTTGCTGGTGTATTCACGGCTCGTTCCCAGCAGCTCAAATCCTTGATGAAGATGGCCTTCGTTCCCGGCCTGTTCAACATCAACGAACCGATCATCTTCGGTCTGCCGATTGTATTTAACCCGTATCTGCTGGTACCCTTCGTTATCGTACCGCTGATTGCAATGTTCGTGACTTACTTCGCCATCACTACTGGTTTCATGGCTCCGTTCAGTGCCGTACAGGTTCCCTGGACCACGCCGCCGGTTGTGGCCGGTTTCCTGCTCAACGGTTGGCAGGGTGCAGTGGTACAGATCATCAACCTGGCCATTGCTACGGTAATCTACTTCCCCTTCCTCAAAGCACAGGATAAAGCATTCCTGAAAGAGGAAATGGGCGAAATGGAAGAAGAAAAGGAAGACAATGCAGTAAAGGCTGAAATCAAGCCGGCTGCTGAAAACTAAGATTTAGAGAAGCAAGCTTTATGTGAATCAGTGAATGGAGTAGAGAAAAGAGGATTTGTGATGATTAATCAGAAAAAAACTGCCGCTGTTCTGTTAGGCCTGACGTTGGGGATGTCTGGCAGCGTATTTGCCGCTCCGGCTTCGGCACCTGCTGACCAGGATCTGGCCGCCCGCATTGCCGCTATCGAAGCCCAGCAGCAGCAGCTCACGAAACAGCTGGACGCTTTGAAAAAGGAAAATGCAAAACTCAAGCGCACCAGCAAGGTGGCAGAAAGCAATAAAAATGCCATCAAAGGGCTGAAAGATGCGCAGAATCGCGTACAGCTTCATGGTTTTGGCCGGGTATCTTGGGATAATGATAATATCCTTAATTATAGCGATAGAAATGATAATCGTCGTTTCTATCTGGACTTGCAAGGTACGTTTAAAGTAAATGATCGTTGGAATTTTAAATTCCAAAGTGAAACCAACCCCCGTTATGCCAAGTCTGTAGTAAGAGTTAACAATGAGACTAAATATCATACCGGTCATGATGATGAAAAAGGCATGATTCAGCGTGTATGGGCAGAAGGCTCTGTTGGTAAAGTGTCGGTTGATGTAGGCCGCAGATGGCGTGGCTTGGGTTTCCAGAATGTCCTGTTCGGCAATGAAACCGATGGTATCGTGTTAGGAACAGATATACCAAAATCAAAATTACAAGCTAAAGCGTTCCATCTTAGCCCGACGGATAAAGGCTATCATTTCAATGTAACTGGTGTTGGCGTACAGGGCGAAGTAAGCCGTGGGTTGCAAATCAATAGTGCCGTTTTAAAAACGAATGTAGGCAAGCATGATTACTTAGGGACAGAATACTATGATGGTGCATATCATGATCCTATCAAAAATACGGCAGGTACTTGGGCATACGTTATCAGTGGAATGTGGAATCCCGCGAAGAACTTGTTCTTGATCGGTGATTATGCCCGTACAACGGCAGCGTCTTATGAGGCCAATGGCACCACGTACAAAGATAAGGATTATACGGCATTGCGTCTTAACTATCGCTGGTCTAATATTGATAATCCTGGTTCTTTCCAGCTTTATGCTAGATGGTATGATTACGCTAAGAATGCTAACAATTTGGTTGGTGTATTTGGCGATAAAGAATGGGGCGCATTGCAGCCTGGTTCTCGTGGTTGGATTCTTGGCTTTAAGTATGTTCCGGCTAAGAATATTGAATGGGAAACCTTCTACGAATTTGCAAAGATGCATAAAATTACTTGGGGCGATACGGATAAGACGTATCATCGTAACTTCATCCGTACCCAGATTGACTATCATTTCTAAGATTTTAAGAAAAGGAAGTATATATCATGAAAAAGATTGTTTTGCTCTGTGCCTCTGGCATGTCCACCAGTATGCTGGTCAAGAAGATGCAGGAAGCTGCTGCTGCTGCTAATTACGAATGCTCCATCGATGCCTTCTCCGCTACGGATGCGGCTACCAAGGCTAACGATGCGGACTGCATCCTGCTTGGCCCCCAGATCCGTTTCCAGAAGAACAAGATCGCGGAACAGGTTCCCGGTGTGCCTGTAGATGCCATCGACATGCGCATGTATGGCCGCATGGACGGCAAGGCCGCTTTGGAATTCGCTCGCAAGTTAATGAATGATTGATTGAGGTTACACGATGGAAGGTTTAGAACTTACTGCATTTCAGATTATTTCCGCTGTGGGCACGGCCCGCAGCTGCTATATCGAAGCCATTCAGGAAGCCAAGAAGGGCAACTATGAAGCGGCTGAACAGCTTATCAAAGACGGCGACGAAGCTTTCGTGGAAGGCCACGATGCTCATTCCGGCCTCCTGCAGAAGGAAGCTGCCGGTGAAGGTGAGAACATCGGCCTGCTGATCCTCCACGCAGAAGATCAGCTCATGAGCGCCGAAGGTTTCAAGACCATCGCTTTGGAATTCATTGATGTGTATAAGCGCTTTGATGCGGAGAAGAAGGAGGCCTGAATATGAGTTTCCCAAAAGGTTTCCTTTGGGGCGGCGCTGTTGCCGCCCATCAGCTGGAAGGCGGCTGGAAAGAAGGCGGCAAGGGCATCAGCGTTGCTGACGTCATGACCGTAGGTGGCCCGGGCAAGCCCCGGGAAATCACCGACGGTGTACTGCCGGGCAAGATTTACCCGAACCACGAGGCCATTGAGTTTTACTCCCATTACAAAGAGGATATTGCTCTGCTGGCTAAGCTCGGTTTCAAATGCTTCCGCACCAGCATCGCCTGGACCCGCATTTTCCCGAAAGGGGACGAACTGGAACCCAATGAAGAAGGGCTTAAGTTCTATGACGACTTGTTCGATGAAATGCATAAGTACGGCATGGAACCGGTCATCACGCTGTCCCATTTCGAAATGCCTTATCACCTCGTAACGGAATACGGCGGCTGGCGTAACCGCAAGCTGGTGGAATTCTTCGTCCGCTTCGCCAAGGTCTGCTTCGAGCGCTACAAGGACAAGGTCAAATACTGGATGACCTTCAACGAAATCAACAACCAGCGCAATGTCAAGGAGACGTTTGCTCCCTTCACCAACTCTGGTGTCATCTACAAGGATGGCGAAGACCGTTACGCTGTGCTTTATCAGGTGGCCCATCATGAACTGGTGGCTTCTGCCAAGGCTGTTATCGAAGGCCACAAGATCAACCCGGATTTCCAGATTGGCTGCATGCTGGCTATGTCCCCCTCCTATCCGGCAACCTGCAAACCGCTGGATCAGATTGCGGCCCTCAAGGAAATGGATCGCACCTTCTACTACAGTGATGTGCAGTGCCGCGGCCACTATCCCCAGTACATGCTGAAGGAATGGGAACTCCACGGCTATGACATCAAGATGGAAGACGGCGACCTGGCTGCCCTGGAAGAAGGCAAGGTAGATTATTTTGCCCTGTCCTACTACATGAGCTTTGTCAGCGAGTATGACGAGACGAGCCGCCATCTGTCCAAGGAAATCCCCAATCAGTATGTCAAGGCTTCCGACTGGGGCTGGCAGATTGACCCGGTTGGTCTGCGCTACATGCTGAACGTTCTGGCAGAACGCTATGAACTGCCCATGATGATCGTGGAAAACGGCATCGGCCTCCACGAGAAACCGGACGAAACCGGCGTGGTGCAGGATGATGAACGCATTAAGTACTTTGCTGAGCATATCGCTCAGATGAAAAAGGCTATCGAGGAAGATGGCGTCACCCTTATGGGCTATTGCCCCTGGGGCCCCATAGATCTGGTTTCGGCCAGCACCGGCGAAATGGAAAAGCGTTACGGTTTCATCTATGTGGACAAGAACAACAAGGGTGAAGGCACTCTGAAACGCAGCCCGAAGAAATCCTTCTACTGGTATCAGAAGGTTATTGAAAGCAATGGCGAAGATTTAAGCTATTGATGAGGAGGAAGAAAAAATGATGGATATCCGCAAAAAAGCTGTGGCCGCTGCAGTTCTGATGGCTCTGGCCGCTCCCGTATCTGTTTCCATGGACCTCTTTACCCCGGCAGTTGTTTCCGCTGCTCCTGCTACGGAAACCAAAGCCAGCGATGCTTTTGAAGTAGACCTGACCAAGGGGGAAAATGCCCTGTTCGAAGCTTCCAATGGCTGGACCAACGGCATGCCCTTCAACTGCTTCTGGCACAAAGAAAATGTCACCTTCGAAGATGGCGCTCTGCAGCTGACGGTTGACGAATCTCCAAACCCGGCTGCCGACAAGGTTCCGTACTCTGGCGGTGAATATCGCAGCAAGGCCACCTATGGTTATGGCCGTTATGAAGTCGTGATGAAGGCCATCAAGAACGACGGCGTTGTTTCTTCCTTCTTCACTTACACGGGCCCCTATGATGGCGATCCCTGGGATGAAATCGACTTCGAAGTGCTGGGCAAAGACACCACGAAGGTGCAGCTGAACTACTTCCGCAACGGCAAGGGCGGTCATGAAAAGATGATTGATCTGGGCTTCGATGCTTCCGAAGATTTCCATACCTATGCTTTTGAATGGCACAAGAACTCCATCATCTGGTTCGTCGATGGCAAGGAAGTTTTCCGCCGCGAAAATGAAGACCTGCCTGTGACCAAGCAGAAGATCATGATGAACGCATGGCCGGGTAAGGGCGTAGATGATTGGCTCAAAGCCTTCGATGACAGCAATCTGCCGCTGACTGCTGAATACAAATCCATTAAGTACACTCCGTTCTCTGAATAAAATCTAAAGAAAAAATGCCTTCCCCGACCGGGGAAGGCAAATTTTGGGAGATGATTCGAACATGCAGAGTAAGAAAAAGCTTTGTCAACTCGTTTTAGCAGGTCTGGCCATGGTTGGAACCTGCGGTGCAGCAACTTTGGTAGAAGCCGCTGATGCAGGCATGCACGTGGATCAGGTTGGTTATCTCACCGGCCGCGACAAGACGGCCATGGTAACGGATTCCAAGGAAACGGATTTCAGTCTCGTAGATGCCAAGACCAATAAGGTGGTCTATACCGGCAAGCTGTCGGCGGCAAAGGCCGATGCCCTGTCGGAAGAAACCCTGCGCAAGGCTGATTTTACGGATTTCAACACCCCCGGCACTTATAAGCTGAAGGTGGGTAATCGTGAATCCTATGAATTCGCCATCGGGGATAATGTTTACGCCATTCCCGCTGTGCAGACCTGGCGTTCTTACACCCTGTCCCGCTGCAGCACACCCATTGACGATAAGGACGTTACTGGCCTGAAAGTCAAGATGGGCCACCCGCAGGACAAGGCTGCGCAGGTTTACTTCACCGACAAGCTCAACAAGAAGGGCGACAAGGTTGATGTATCCGGCGGCTGGTATGATGCCGGTGACTACGGCAAATACACCACCACGGGTGCTATCGCCGCAGCTGAACTGCTGCTGGCTTACGAAGCTCATCCGGATCATTTCACGAAGGGCCAACTGCTCTTCCCGGAAGGAGTTTCCTATGATAAGAAACTCCCCGATGCGCTCAGCGAAGTGAAGTATGAATTCGACTTCCTCAAGAAGATGATGCGCAAGGACGGCAGCACCTTCCATAAGGTGTCCGGTGCCCAGTGGCCGGGCTTTGACAAGAGCCCTGATTCTGACACCCAGGATCGTTTCCTCTACAGCACTTGCACCGCCAGCACGGCTATGTACGGTGCCAGCCTCGCCATCGGCGCCCGCGTCTATAAAGGCTTGGATGCTTCTTACGCCAAGTCCCTGCAGAAGGATGCCGACAAGGTTTGGAACTATCTTTCCAAGACGAAAGAATCCATCTATCGTGTGGATGAAGGCCAGGAAAGCGGTTCCGGCCCCTACAACGACACCAACGATATTCAGGAACGCCTCTGGATGGCAGCGGAAATGTTCCGCACCACCGGCGACAAGAAATATGAAGACTATCTCAAAGCCAACAAGGCAGAGCTGTTGAAAGCTCCGGGCTTCTTCACCTGGGATAATACCCTTGCTTTGGCACAGTTCGCCTACGCCATTGCCCCGAAAGCCGATGCCGGCTTCCAGGCCGAAGTCAAGAAGGTTTACCTCGATTATGCGGACATGATTGCTGGTAAGATCAAGAATGACGGCTTTGGCTGTGCTCTGTCCAAGGAAGAATACACCTGGGCTTCCACGAAGAATGCCATGACCCAGGGCGATATGCTGCTGATGGCTTACCAGCTCCAGCCCAAGGCTGAATACGAAGAAGGGGCTCTGTCCCAGATTCACTATATGCTCGGCCGCAACTCCCTAGACCGCAGCTTCCTGACCGGCATGGGCTCCAACCCGCCAGAACATCCCCATAACCGCATCCATGAAAGCACCGGCGCTTACGTGCCCGGCCTCCTCGTGGGCGGCCCCAACCATATCAAGGGCGGGGACCCGGATCAGACCAAGTACCTCGAAGAGAACAAAGTCCCTGTGGCTAAATCCTACATCGACGTACTGAGCTCCTGGTCCACAAACGAATACGCCATCGACTACACCGGCACGGCTGCCTATGCCCTGGCATGGTTTGCCAAACCCGTGAACGTCACGGCAAAAGATCTCAAGTTAACCCGGGAATTCCCTTCTATAACTAAATAACCCTTATATCACAAGCCGCCCCCGGTTTTGGGGGCGGTGATTTTTTTTATACGAGCCGCAAATATGCAAGAATCCCATGATAGGAGTTTAGCGGCTCTATCATGGGGAAACTTTGCGCCGTAACGGCGATACAAAATGCGAATAAATAAAAGAAAAACAAATGTACCATTGTTTCAAAGCTATTCAGAATCGTTGTAGAACAAGACGAAGTAATGATATATTAGAATCACCTTAGGGGAAGAGATTGTTTAGAGGAGAAAGGAAGTAGTACATATGTCGCAGAAACAGCGTGCAGATAAGAAGTCTAAATGGCTGCGTTTGGCAGTGGGGGCAGCATTATTGACCGGTGTCAGCGGAGCAATGGTTCCCAGTACGGTTGGTGCCGCAGAAGCTACAGTTACTAATGATGGTACTTATTATAGCGGATTGTGGAAGCAGGACAATCCAGGTGTAGAGGATAAAGATTGGAAATTTGCTGGGGATAATTCGGGAAACACAGTTACGTTCGATGGTTTTGAGGCAGGTTATGATCATTACTGTGCTGCTGGTTCTAATATGGCTGATGGTGAAGGCACTCCTGGAGATGCAGATGTAACAGGTAATACGATTACGATCAAGAATAGCAAAATGTGGGGTAAGGTTGCTGGTGGTTACAGCACTGGCGATCAGGAAGTAAGCGGCAACGTAGTGACCATTGGTGAGGGCACTACAGTGGCTGATGGTGGATCCCTGCAGGTTTTTGGCGGCATTTCGAAGGCTGATTCTCAGAATATCAAGAACAACACGGTCAACATCCTGACGTCGATAACACTTGATGCCTTGAAAGGTGCAGAAAACAGCACTTATAGTGCTGGTAATAACGGCAATACGCTAAATATTGCGGCTAAAAATGTAACAACTCAGTGGTTCGGTGGCTTTGAAAATATCAACTTCTTCCTGCCGTCTGATATCGCTGCTGGTGACACTATGCTGAAGGTCACCAATGAATATGGCACGGATCTGAATGGTGTCAATGTCGGTGTGGCAGCGCAGAGCGGCGTGAAACTGGTAAAGGGAGACACCGTAAATCTGTTGGAAAGTACGAAGCTGTCGAATGCTCCGACAGGAGATCGTAAAATTGATAGTAATATTAAGAACAACATCAAGATGGTAGCTGCTGGTGATGTGCTCTCTGATACAGAATATACTTTTGAACTTGGCTCAACTGACACAACGCTGACGGCTACGGTTAAGGATATTCAGCCTTATACTGGTGATTCGGATGGTGGCGAAGCCAGTAATGTTCTCGGCAGTGACGAGGAAAAAGCTTCTGCCATAAAGACGTCCCAGCGTGTGAAATCTTTGGTGGAGACTCCGGAAGCTGCAGCTATGATGCTCAATAGGGGTTCCGATATGCTTACTGGTGCTGGTTTCACCCAGGCAAAAGTGGCAGCTGATGCATCTGAGGGCGGGGAATTTGCTCCGTTTGCCGCTGTGGGCGGTTCCAATCTGCGGGCCAACAGCGGTTCCCATGTGGATGCCAAAGGCTACAACCTGAATGTTGGTTTTGCCCGGGAAGTCAAGAAGGGCAACAAGACGTATCTGCTTGCTCCGGTAGTGGAATACGGCAGAGGCAGCTATGACAGCTATCAGAATAACGGCCTCAAGGCTGATGGCAAGAGCCGTTTCTGGGGTGTCGGCGTCATGGGACGTCAGACCAACTCCCGTGGCCTTTACTATGAAGGCAGCCTCCGTGCAGGCCGGGTGAAATCCGATTATAGCAGCCAACTCTCAGTTGCAACTCATGCATCCTATGACAGCAGCAGCTCCTATTGGGCTGGTCATCTGGGGGTAGGTACGGTTTCCAAGCTGAAAGGGAACAACACGCTGGATACCTATGCAAAATACTTCTACAGCCATATGGATGGTGATGAAGTTGATGTGAAGATCAACGGTGCTGCAGGTGCTGATCAGATTACATTCGACAGTGTAGAAAGCGAGCGCCTGCGTCTGGGTGCACGTTTTACCCATCATGTAAATGATAACAACAGCGTTTACGTTGGTGCAGCTTACCAATACGAAATCAAGGGCGATGCCCGGGCAACCTACCATGGCTGCGAAACGGCTTCTCCCAGCGTCAAGGGCAGCAGCGGCATGATGGAACTCGGCTGGCAGATTAAGCCGGGCAAGAGCCCCGTATCCGTCGACCTTGGTGTTACCGGCTGGGCTGGCAAGCAGCGCGGTGTTGTGGGCAACTTAGGCTTCAAGTACAACTTCTAAGATAATCCAATAAGATACCCAAAAAAGGATGCGGCAAGTGGAAAGCACTTGTCACATCCTTTTTATTTTAGCTTGTCAAAGTTTGAACTGTCCGATAGCCGTTTGCATATCCGTGGCCATGTGAGCCAAAGCTTGGGAGGCGGCGGCAATCTCTTCGTTGGACGCGGATTGTTCCTCGGTGGCGGCGGAAATGCTCTGGGTGTTTTCGGAGGTCTTGCGGCTGATGCTGTCGATGGAATCCACAGCTGTAACGATATTGCCGGCGCCGGTGGCAACTGTCTCTACGGAGGTGTTGATCTCTTCCATCTGTTGCTGGATGCCGTTGACCATGGACAGGATGCCTTCGAACTGTTCGCCGACTTCCCGGATAGCAGCGGTGCCGGACTGCACTTCGTCTTTGCCGGCCTGCATGACGCGTACCGCTTCGGCGGTGTCGCTTTGGATGGAGGCGATGCGGGCCTTGATCTGTTCAGCGGAATCCTGGGATTCGGAGGCCAGCTTGCGTACTTCTTCGGCGACTACCGCGAAGCCGCGGCCATGTTCGCCAGCGCGGGCGGCCTCGATGGCGGCATTGAGGGAGAGTAGGTTGGTCTGTTCGGCGATGGAGGAGATGGCTTCGACAATCTGGCCAATCTGGTTGCTGTTTTCGCCCAGCTTCTGTACCACTTCCGCAGAGGCCATTACGCTCTGCTCGATATTGCCCATGCGCTTCACGGCGTTTTCCATCAGCTGGGAACCTCTGTGGGCGGCTTCTGCCGTGCGGTTGGAGGTATCGGTGACGGTCTGGGCCTTGGCCGCCATGGCGGTCACATCGGCGTAGACATCGTCCACGTTTTTCTTGGCTCCGTTGATATCGGAGAGCTGCTGTTCCATACTGAAGGAAACTTCACCTACGGTTTCGGCCACATGTACGGCGGCATCTGCCGACTGCTGGGCGTTGGCGGTGAGTTCCTGGGAGGAAGCGGCCACCTGTTCGCTGGTGGTGGCCATCTTGGTGATGAGCTTGCGCAGGTTGGTGCTCATGGTATTGAAGGCTGTAGTCAGTGAACCAATCTCGTCATTGGATTCCACCGGCAGGGTGTCGATGGCCAGATTGCCCTGGGCCATCTGGGTGGCATGGCCTTCCAATTTGGCCAGCGGGCCGATGATGCGCGCGGAAAAGCTCCGGCAGATAAAGCCAATCAGCAGCAGGCCGGCCAAAGTGAGGATGATGAACACCCATTTCAGGTGCACAAGGGAGGCAAAGACAAAGTCACTGGGTACGGATATGCCCATAATCCAGCCAGTGGAGGGCACGGTCTGATAGGCAAATACCTTGTCCACGCCATCAAGGGTAAATTCAAAATAACCTTCGCCGTTTTTGACCATTTCGTCAAAGTGCTGGCCCAGGCCGTTGATTTCCTGGAACTTCTTCATAGGCTCCCCGGCACCGGAGGTGGCCAGGATATTGCCGCTTTTTTCCATGACAATGCCGACGCCCTCGCCGTGATACTTCATCTTGTTGACCTGCTCGCTGATGGCATCGAGAGCGATATCCACGCAGGTAGCGCCGATGAACTGGCCGTTGGCCTTGACCGGTGCAGCTACGGATACCACTAGTTTACCGGTGCTGGCGGCTACATAAGCTTCGGTGAACAATACCTTATCCTGAGCCTTGGCCTCTTTGTACCAAGGGCGTTGGCGGGGGTCGCGCTTGCCGGTCTTGTCCCCGGTGTAGAAGCCCATCCACCAGCCGTCTTCGGTACCGCCGGTCATTTCGAGGATTTCCTTGTCGGAAATGGTGGTGCCCAGAGTCTCCTTGTTGTGCATGATGTCATAGTTGCCGTTGAGGCTGGTCATGTAGTTGGTGGTAGCTTCACCGAAGGCCCGTTTTTCCCGCAGCCAGCCATCCAGTTCCATGGCTTCCCGGGAAACCGTCGCCCGCAATTCACTGTCCACGCTTTTGCCCAGGTCATTGCTGGCCATTATATAGCCAGTAATGGCCACAATGGCCATCAGCAGTCCCATGATGCCCGAGAGCGCCATGAATTTTTGTCGCAAACCCATAAATTTCCCCTCTTTCCTGGCAGGTTTTATCCCGTCTAAAATAAAATTACATCCTAATTGCTTTACTTCGCGAAAGGCGGGCAAAATCCTGCTGTTTCGTTCTGCGCGAAAAATAAAAAACTGCCCCCGGAAGGGGGCAGTGGAGCCACAAGAGATTTCAGAACATATACGCCACGCCAATGCTGCCGCCAATACCGCGATTCTTTCCCGCAGAACCATGGATACCAATGTTCATTTTCCATGGGTTCGTATCCGTGGCTTCCATCTTTATGCCCAGTTCTGCCAGAACGCTGCCGCCCTTGGTACTGCTGGGGCGGATGGCGATGCCGTCCACTTTGCCGGTGGTTTTGCCGTCAAATTCATGCTCATAAGCGAGACCGGCATAGCATTTCCATTGGCTGTTGTTGCTGGCCGTGTAGCGGGCACCTATACGGAACAGCTTGCTGCCGGCTGCATCGATGTCATAGTGGTTGCCCCCTGCGTTGAAGGAGGTATCATTCTTTTTGGCATAAAAGAATTTCCCGTATACATCTAGCTGACGGTGGCCATCATACCGATAAATCTTGCCAATGCCCAAATGGGCACCAAAATACTCTGTGTCCGTATTGTAGCCGTAAGTGCCGTTGGCATCGTCTTTTACATGACCGGTGCGGATACTGCCTTCATAGTAAATGTCCTGAGGCGTGGTCCATTTTGCCAAGATACCTCCACCTGCATAATGGACAGTACCATCGCCGCGGCTGTCGCCGTTTATGGCGGTATAGTTTCCTTTGCCATATTCAAAGAAACCGCCCCATTCCAAGGTGTCATTGCCTAAGGTTTTCTTGGTGCCGATGGCCACGATGGCATTCCATAAGCGGCTGTCCACATGGCTGCCTGTTTCCTGCCGCGTCTTTGAGCCGCCCATATGTGCATAGACCGCTACACCATCAGAGCCTGTATTCTCGGGAGTGGCCAGACCTGCTATGGCTGCACTTACGTTAGCGTTAGCCGCAACGAGAGCGGTTACGTTGGCACTGGTTCCCATTAACACGTTATGGGCAGTTTCGGTGGGCGTAAGGATATTGGAGGTAGCCTTGAATACCAAAGCGTTTGCCGATTCGTCAAAGCTGGCTGCTCCCTTGCCTTGGAGCCCGGACCCAATGGTGTAGGCATTGCCGGTAATCGTTCCTGGTTTGCCGTTAAAATTAGCAACAAGAGTCTTGTCACCATCGGTCAGTTGCGTGAGGTCGGTAAACGTGATTTTGGAAGTGTCCACTGCCGCACCGTCGAAACTTACATTGGCCAGAGTGGTGCTGTGATCCATAAAGGCGGCACCATTATTCCAATTCATTTCCCCAAAGGTCAGGGAGCTGGCTTTATTCGCTGTAACCTTGGCCACAATATTGTGGTTGTCCAGCTGGGCGGTGGTGCTGAGGAGTGCTGCCATGTTCAGGCCGGGCACGGTTGAGTCGTCGGTATACGCGAGCTCATGGGTTTTCGCCGACATTTCCGTTAAGGTATCGTTGGCGGCTAGCAGTGTCATGGTGTCACCTGCGGTCACTTCTGTGGGATTGGTGAAGTTCATGGCAAAGTTTCCTGCAATAGCAGCGTGGGTATAGTCCGGCGTAGTGTCTGTGAGCAGTGTCGTTCCTTTGGCCCAGGTCACCGTATCCAGTGTGATGGTGTTGATGAAGGTGCCATTCTTGTAGACAAGATTCTGGTTGTTATCGCTTACCGTGACACCCTGACCTTGGGTGCCTGTCAGGCCGATTCCGGTTGCGTTGTTGCTGTAAGCCGTTCCATGATACTTATTGGCACCGTTTATGGTATAGCCTGTAAAGTAATTCGCCGCATTGGAAGTCAGGATGGTGGTTTCACCAGTGGCGGTGGGCAGATTCAGCATGCCATCCGTCTCTATGGTGGCTCCTGTGGCCGGATTGACGTTCATGCTGGCAGAAGTGTTGCCATCCCAGTTGGCCAGGTCGATTTTCGAAACGCCGCCGCCAGTAGTGACGGTGTAGAGGACGTTTTTATAGTTGTTGGTGCTATCGAGGGAAACCGTATGATTGGTAGCACCGGAGGTGTAGGTTACGCCATTGGCCAGTTTGTTTTCGCCGCCGTCCACCGTCTTGACAATCTGGCTGGAATGGTCTGTGGTCAGATTGGCTGTCTGTCCGCCGTAATATTTCAGTGTCAGGGCGGATAAATCATTTTCTGTTCCCGAAGCCAGCAGCGTCATGGTGCCAGAGGTGCCGGCTGCTTGCAAGTTTGCAGCTTGCGAGATATCCAGAGCACCAATATTGATGAACCTGTTTGCCGAGAGGACGGTACTGCCCGGTGACCATGCGGTATCAGCAGCGAGCGCAATGGTCTCAAAATTGCGGACGGTACCGGAGACGGTGTTCACACCGGAAAGGTTTAGTTGGTTGCCGGTCGTGATGCTGTTGCTGCCGCCGTAGATATTGCCGCCGGCCGTGGCATTCTTCAGCGTTACCGTATTGTTCGTGGTGGCGCTTTCCTTGCCGCTGTAACCACCGTATACATTGCCCGTGACAGCCGCCCCTGTGATGCTGACCTGGTTGCCTGTGGCAGCACCGCCCTGACTGTAACCGCCATAGGCATTGCCATTAACTTTGGCCGTGATTGTCAGGGTATTGGTATCGGAGCTGTTGTCGTCTACCATTGCCCGGCCACCGTATACATCACCGGTGACTTCTGTGTCCACCGTAGAAGAATTGCTGCCCTGCTTATAAATCTCAGCATTAATGGTATCGTTGGTGGAAGTGAAACGATAGTTATAGTTGCCGGCTGCCACCCATTTTTCCGATTCGGCAGACATGCCCGAGATGCCATTGTTGTTCTTCAGTACGGGATAGAGCAGGCCTGTGGCCCCGATGGCAGTAGCTGCCAGTTCACCGGTTTTGGTAAAGGTGGCACCGCCCAGAAGGGTTTCTCCCATAGTCAGCGTAAGCATGGGCGCGGTGGAAAGCTGGGCGAAATCGACAATGATATTTTGAAAGTTGTGTATGTTGTAGGCTGAAACGCCTTGAGTTGCCAGACGCAGCGTATTATCGCCGCCGGCGCCGGTGGTGGATATATTGCCGGCAGCGTAGAGGGCACTGCCATAGATTCGTGCTTGCGCGAGATTTAGACTGGAGGACGTGCCGGAAAGGGCTACCGTATTGCCCGCGACGGTGGCGGCCGTGACGCTGCCAGAGGCTGCATTACCCACGCCGCCCATGATATAGCCGGAGACATTTCCGCCGGTTATCTTCACGGTATTTCCCCTGGCACTGGCCCCATTATAGGCTGCTCCGCCCACCACGGCTCCGGGAATGAACGTTCCTGTATAGGAATTGCTGCCACCAGTGAAGTTGCCGCCGGTGACAATGGCTGTGTTGTTGGTGACGGTGGCACCGCTGCCCATTGCCGCACCACCTACAATGCCGCCAGTGATAGTACCGCCGGAAAGCACGGCTGTATTTTCCTTTACCGTCATGCTGGTACCGTTAGCAAAACCGCCCACCAAGGCCGTTGGGGAAGCGGCGCCTGTTGTTCCGCCACTGATGTGGGCGGTATTGCCACTGACGGTCTTGCCGGTGCCTTCGGTGGCATAGCCGCCGGCGATGGCGTTGCTTTCCACCGTACCGCCAGAAATATTTACGTTGTTATTCGTGGCATCGCCACTGTAACTCAGGCCGCCCACCAGACCGGATAAGGTGGAGGTGTATCTGGATACGTTGATTGTGCTATCGGTAATATTGACGGTATTTTTGTCCGTATTCGTTCCCATGCCGCCGATGATGCCTTCCGTGGCAGTTACACTGGTGTTGTTTTTCAGGGTGAGGGTATTGTTGCTGGCCGTAGTATTCGCCCAGCCGCCAACGATTGAGGTTATATGGCTGCCACTGCTGGCCACCCCATCCAGAGTCAGGGAATAGCCATCAACGGCTGCTGTGGCGGAATAACCGCCTCCCAGCAGATACCAGCCGTCCCAGTTGCCGCCGGTGATGGTCAAGGAGGTTGCCCCTGTGGTAAGTGCTGTCGGATTTAATGTCGTGCCTGTGGGGGCGGCAGCCGTTGTCATCACCATATTGTTATTGTCCGTATTAATCAATACATTTTTCTGCTGGGCAGTCGTCCCGGATGAACCTGATGCGCCAGATGAGCTGGATGAGCCGGATGAGCCGGAGGCTCCCGATGTCTCCGCTGCCAGTGCGGGGGAACTGCCTGACAAATACAATGCCACAGCCAAGGCCAGGGCGGTTTCTGCCCGCCACCATCTTTTTCCGGATATCTGCTTATTCTCCATGATAAGACTCCTTTCATAGCTATCTTCCATATGTACTATATTCTACGGGGGAGGGGGGACAATCCTGTTGCAAAAAATAATATTCACATATATATGAATAATTGTATAATTATTGTGGATGCTGACAGAAAAGCATAATCCGATTTGGCAATAAGACTGTAATCCTGACAGGAGGAGACTTTATCTTGACTAGATACGGCAATTTTGGTAGTCTAAAGGAGTTGAAATCTACAATCTGACTTTGAGAGGAGTTTTCGTATATGTTTGGTGGAATGGGCAACATGGGCAATATGGCTGGCATGATGAAAAAAGTCCAGAAGATGCAGAACGACATGAAGAAGATGCAGGACGAACTGAAGCGCAAGACCGTGGATGTGACGGCTGGCGGCGGTGCCGTGAAGATTGTCATGAACGGTGAGAAGCAGGTCGTGAACCTCACTATCGATCCGGCTGCTGTAGATCCGGAAGATGTGGAAATGCTGCAGGACCTCATCTCCGCTGCTTTCAATGAAGCCACGAAGAAAGTGGACGACATGATGGCCTCGGAAATGGGCAAGCTCACCAGCGGCCTTGGCCTGCCGCCGGGACTGTTCTAAGGAGCAAGCGTGCAGTACATTGCCCCGCTGGCAAAGTTAATAGAGCATTTTCGCGCACTGCCTGGTATCGGAAACAAGACGGCAGTGCGCCTTGCTTATCATGTGCTGGATATGGACGCGGAGCAGGCGAAGAAACTGGCAACAGCCATTATCGAGGCCAAGGAAAAAATCGGCTATTGCAATACCTGTTTTAATTTAAGCGACCAGAATCCCTGCGCAATCTGTGCGGCGGAAGAACGCGATCACTCGGTCATCTGTGTAGTGGAGCAGCCTCAGGACGTGGCGGCTATGGAACGCATGCGGGACTACCGCGGCGTCTATCATGTGCTCCATGGTGCGTTGTCCCCCCTGGAAGGCGTTGGCCCGGATCAGATCCGTATCAAGGAACTTTTGGGGCGGCTCACCGATGACACGGTAAAGGAAGTAATCATGGCTACCAATCCCAATGTGGAGGGGGAGGCCACGGCCATGTATCTGGCCAAATTGTTGAAGCCTATGGGAGTAAAGGTCACACGAATTGCCCATGGTCTGCCCATCGGCGGCGACCTGGAATATGCGGATGAAGTGACGCTCTCCAAGGCGATGGAAAACCGGAGGGAAATCTAAATGGAAATTATCGCTGCTTTTGCGGTGGGGCTGATTGCCCTGTGTTTGATTGGCAAGCTCGTTTCCTTGCCGATGAAGCTCTTGTGGAAGATGATCACCAACAGTATTGTTGGTGCGGTGGTCCTATGGGTGGTCAATATCTTTGGCGCCGGTGTGGAAATCACCTTCCTCAAGGCCCTGATTGCAGGTGTCCTGGGCGTGCCGGGCGTGATAATCGTCCTACTTATGAAATAAAGAAAGAATAGGTACTGTCTCCTATGTGAGGCAGTATTTTTTTGTCTCAAAATGATAAGTTAAGAATAATTAAGAGATAATTAGAGGAAGATTAGGATAAACTTATAAATAAATTAGGAAAAAATTAAGGAAAAATTAAAATTTAATAAGAAAATCCCTTTTGAAAAACAAGTTTACATGTTATACTAAGTTACGTTAGTGGCAAATTGGTCATATGATTTGTGTATTTATTGTGGGTAAATGTTCGCACGTGAGATATATGGCTGATTGTGCACGCACAAAAGGAAAAGGAGATTTTTGAAATGAAGAAAAAAGCTTTAGGAATCACTTTGACGCTGGCTATGGGGCTTTCGGCCCAATTCGTTCAGGTTGACAGCCTGATGTCCGGGAATATGTCCCAGGCTGTGGGGATGCAGCAGGCCGAAGCCGGAATCATGAATGGTTTTGCAGGCTCTATCGACAAGATGAAGCATAAGGCTGTGTCTGATGTTAAGAAGCAGGCCAAGGAGACTGTCAAAAAGGCTTTGAATGTGGATATGAATGGCATGAACGATCATATCCGGGCCATGAAGGCACATCTGGAACTGGCTACCCATTTCACGGCTGGTGCTCAGTACAAGCTGGAAGAGGCTGCAGGCCTGCAGAATAACAGCCATTTCGCTGAAATCGGCAACATTGCCAATGTGTCCCGTTCCAATTTCAGCGATCTGGGCAGTTCTTATCGTTATGCTGCGATTCCTGGAGTTGATGAAAATATCGGCAACATGATTGAGACGAAATTGAATTCTCAGGATGAAACTGCCAAGAAGAAGACGTTGGAACGTTTGTCCTGGGCTAAGGAAGATCGTTCCATGGCAACCTGGTACAAGGCTCTGGCACTCCGTGATGCAGTTTTCGTAGTCAAGGAAGCGGCCAAGGGCGTAGCACAGGCAGGCAAGAGCGGCAGCTATCAGGATGTACTCAATACGTTGAAGCATTATCAGGCTGTGGCCAATGATACGCAGTCCATCTGCAAGAACCTGGGCAGCAAGACTGGCGCCATGGACAAAGCACTGAAAAAAGTTGATGCCAACAATAATATCAAACCGCCTTCCAAGGAACGTCAGAAACAGATCGCTAACAGCATCATGCCGGAATAAGCCTAGGGGATCAACAAGATGAATTATAAAAAAATCGTGGGTTCCCTGCTGGCCGCAGGTATGGCTCTGACCATGTCAGTGTCCCCGGCCCTGGCTAAGGACAGCAGTCTTCAGATCGGCTGGATGCCGGAAGTATATACCATGGGATCTGGACAGGATAATCTGTTGGACAAAAGCCCTGCAGCCAGACAGAAGATAAAGGATGCAATCAGTGCCCGTCTGAAGGCGCTGGCTGCTGCCGGGAAATTGCCCTTTGTCGTGAAGCAGGGAGCGAGCAGCAATCTGAATAATATCCAGGAGAGCTTCTCCGATGAAGTCCCGCTGGCACTGCTGCCCATTGTAGCGGTGGATGAATCCTTTGATACGCATATCAGCGTCGGCGGCATGAATGCCTGGCGCCATGTTATCGCCAGCGGCATCAATATGGCCATTTGCAGTGCTGGTACAGCGGATGATGAAGGCATGAAGGTGCTGGCTGTCGTTCCGCTGAACGGCTATACGGTTATCGGCGATCCCAGTGAGAATGGCGGCAAGATTATGCCGCAGCCGTTGAACGATCAGGCTAAGAGCAATATCTATGCATCCCTGACGGTGGATATGATCAAGAACATGGATTTCAACACCGTAGCCAAAGCGCTCAAGAATTGGCAGAAAGACAAGATTTCGCCTGTGACCACCCAGGTGGCGGATGTGAAGATTTCCTCGAAGAAAGCGCAGGAGATCTTCCATGGTCATGGCATAGAGTTGAGAAACTTGATTGCCAATACCTATTCGGCCGAGTATCAGAAAACCAGCGGCAAGCTGGTGATGCCGCCGCGTACGGCTGGTGCCTTCTACGAGAATGCCCAGAAGGGCCTCTATGCTTTCGAGATGCACAGTCCTTCCGGCAAAGTGCGGGTTTCCATGGGCAAGCCGGACAATGAGGTCTATCTGGATATTTCCGGTGTTGCCCAGGCTGAAGTGACGGGGAAATCCGGAATTCGCAAGGATATCCTCTACAAGGCCTGGCTGAAGAAGGTGACGAAGGACGGCAGGGAAGAGGCTGTGCTCGATGATTACATGGTGGAACCGCAGTTCAAGAAGCAGGATTCCAGCATCGGTGTCGATAAAAAGGATATCTTCACTCGTCTGGAAATGAAGCTGGCCAAGAAAATGGCCGCCCAGAAGAGGTAAATGTTGATGAAGAGAAAATTATTATTGAGCAGTATCCTAGGCTTTTCCCTGCTGGCTGGCGGCTGGCTGAATCCTGTGGCCTGCCATGCGGAAGTGGTGACAGGGCAGGCTGCCATCGTCAATGGCGATATGGCCAAGGCCAAACAGGATGCGTTGAAGGATGCCATGCGTTCCCTGCTGGAACAGAAAGTCGGCGTGCAGGTCACCAGTGAAACCCAGGTGGAAATGGGCATGGTGGTCCGCGATGAAATCCTGTCCCGTTCTACGGGCTGCATCCTGGTGAACAAAGTCCTGCGGGAGTGGCAGAGCGGTGGCGTATATTGCGTAGAAGCTGATCTGTCGGCCAATGAGAAGCAGATCGAAACCACCGTGGCTGATCTGAAATCCCGCCTGCAGGCTTTAGGCAATCAGCAGACCAGCCGTTCCACGCTGGTGCTGGCTGTCAGCGGCCGTGATGAAAATGGCAATCCTAAACCAATCGAATCTGTGCGCAAATACATTCAGGCCCGTCTGGGTGCGCAGGGCTTTACGGTAGGTGCTGATGATGAGATAAATAATTATCTTGATAAGCAGACGGATCTGGATAATCCTCAGGTTGGTGTGGAAGTGCGCCGCCTGGCCCGCAACAGCTTCAGCGGCGCCAATGCCATCCTGCGCGGCACATTGACCACCCAGAAGGCTGTGCGTCAGAATAGTTTCTATGAAGCTATGGTCCATGCTTCCTTCGAAGTCGTGGGGATCGACAGCAATCTGTCCGACAGTTTTGATGATTATTTCACGGCTGTAGATGCCGATAAGGATAAGGCTATTCAAAAAGCGAATGAGATGGCTGTCAGCAAGGCTGCAGAATCTCTGGGCAAGCAGGCTCTGAGTACGGTACAGACAGAATCCCAGGGGGCTGACCGCCTGTTGAAGATGGTGCTGGTGGTGAACGGCATGACTGACCGCAATACCCAGCTGGCAGCTCTGCGCCAGAAATTGGGCGGTCTGCGCTGCCGCATCATCCGTTCCGGCTTCATGGGCGGGACGCTGCAGATGCTGGTAGAGGCCAACGGCTATGCTACCACCGATGATCTGTCGGCAGCTATCTGCAGTGCAGCCGGGCTGCAGCCGGGGGATAGCAACCAGAATGCTGTCGGTGCGAATAAACTGTATTTCAGTTATTGAGTGAGGGCAGATTGATGAAAAGAATAGTAAAAGCAATGATCTGTACCCTTTTGGCCTTTGCCTGTTTTATGCCACAGGTTATGGCAGCACCTGTGCCGGTGAAGGCGCGGGGAACGGCTGCGGCTGGCGATAACGTCCATGCCCAGCAGGATGCCCAGAAGAAAGCTGTGTATCGTGTTCTTTCCACGATGCTGGATAACAGCGACAAGACAAATGATGTAGCCAATAAGATTATGGCGCATTATCAGGAGTATACAGGGAAAACCACGATCAATAAAAAAATCACGGAGCAGAACAAGCTCTATATCAGCGCCACGGTCATGGTGGATGCAGACAAGCTGCGCAATGCCGTCCATGACGGTGTGGCCAAAGAGCAGAAGGTGCATCGTGATGATGTGAGTGCGTTCCTGATCCGGGTAGTGGATGAGAAGGGCAATATCGTCCCGGAGGGCAATATTGCCGTGCAGAAAGTTTATGAGACCACCTATAAGAACCGCGGTTTCAGCACCGATACGGCAGATGATTTCAATACCTGGGTGCTGAATCACAAAGAGGCTTATGATGGTTACGTCCAGCAGACGGCAGCTAAGGTGTTGTCTGATTATATGTCCGTGACCACAGCGGTAATCGGCGAAGTGCGGATCATCAGCTGTCAGGAAACGGCGGAGGCTTTCAATGTGGAAGCCAAAGTCAGGTTGAAGGCTCTGGATATGGTCAAAGACGGCAAGGTGGTGGCAGATTTTGCCGAGGATTACACGCTGGCCGTCATGAAGGATGCCGGCCGTCAGCAGGCCATCAATCAGTTACTCTATAAGGCGGCTATGAATTCTTCCACATATCTGGCAGAACAGACGCTGGCTTATTGGCATAAATAATTTTATATACATAGGGAGATGTAAGCATGAATCGTATTTGCAAAGCAATGCTGTGCCTGGCAGGAAGCATGATGTTCCTGGCCGCCAGTGCAACCTCGACTTTTGCCATGGGCAATGGTACGGGTGAGATCGACTATGAAGGCGGCGTGGTCCGTGCACAGGGCATGGGCATTGCCCCCGCTAAGGCAGTGAACATGGCCCAGGCCCGCATCATGGCCCGCCGTGCAGCTGTAGTAGATGGCTGGCGTCAGCTGGCTGAAACGGTCAAAGGTGTGGATATTGACTCTGAAACCACGTTGGAGATGAACATGGTACAGAGCGATGTGGTCCGCTCCAAGATGTCCGCCTCCATCAAGGGCGCTCGCGTCGTGGAAGAACATATGGAAGCAGATGGCGCTTATGTGGTGACCATGGAAGTGCCGATGTTCGGTGTTTCCGGTTCCGTTGCTGCCGCTGCTATGCCGAAACCGGAAGTGAAGGAATCCTTCCCGCAGCCGGTGGCGGATGTAGCTCCTGCTGCTCCTGTAACGCACTCTGTCCATGTGGATGTGACGGTCAACACTCAGGCACCTGCACCGGTACAGGGGACGAGCGCTGCTGCTGCTCCCTCCGGCAAGGCTGTCGGTGGTTTCACTGGCCTGATTGTGGACTGCCGTGGATTGGGCCTGAAGCCGGTTATGAGCCCGGTCATCAAGAATGCCAACGGCCAGCCCATCTATGGTTATAAGAACCTGGACTATGATGGGGTTATCGCCAACGGCATGGCTGGTTATACCAGTGATATGAGCCGTGGCGTTTCCCGTGCTGGTTCCCATCCGTTGGTGGTGAAGGCCGTGAGCCTGGACAACCACAATGGCAACCCGGTGCTGTCTGTAGCCGATGCCAACCGCGTACTGATCGAAAACGGTGCAACGGGCTTCCTGGATAAGACCAATGTGGTATTTGTACGTTAATTATACGTATTTCTAATAATAAATAATTATAAATTAGCGGGGATTGTGCTATAATCATAGTGGAGAGCTATTCTGAAAGGAAGATGACCACTATGTATGAGTACAATCCCCGTTCTTTGCGTGCAGAAGAGTTTATCAACGATGCGGAAATCCAGGAGACACTGGCTTACGCAGAAGCGAACAAAGAAAACTATGAACTGATTGACGAGATTCTGGAGAAAGCCCGTCCCGTGAAAAAAGGCAGCGGTTATGTGTGCCGTGGCCTCAGCCACCGGGAAGCGTCCGTGCTCCTGGCCTGCGAAAATCCGGAGAAAATTGCCCGGATGTTTGCGATTGCCGAGGAGATCAAGCAGGCATTCTATGGCAACCGCATCGTGCTGTTTGCACCCCTTTATCTGTCCAATTACTGTGTCAATGGCTGTGTCTATTGTCCCTATCATGGGCAGAACAAGCATATCCCGCGCAAGAAGCTCACCAAGGAGGAAGTGAAGGCGGAAGTCATCGCCCTGCAGGATATGGGGCATAAACGCCTGGCGATTGAGGCCGGGGAGGATCCCGTAAACAATCCCATCGAGTATATCCTGGATTGTATTCATACTATCTATAGCATCAAGCATAAGAACGGTGCCATCCGCCGGGTTAATGTCAATATTGCCGCGACCACGGTGGAGAATTATCGCAAGCTCAAGGAAGCGGGTATTGGCACCTATATCCTCTTTCAGGAAACCTATAATAAAGAAAGCTACGGCCGCCTGCATCCCACGGGGCCGAAGCATGATTATGCCTACCATACCGAAGCCATGGATCGCGCCATGGAAGGCGGCATTGATGATGTGGGCATCGGCGTGCTCTTTGGCCTTGATGGTTATAAATACGAGTTTGCCGGCCTGCTGATGCACGCCGAACACCTCGAAGCTGTGCATGGCGTTGGCCCGCATACGATTTCCGTGCCGCGCGTGAAAAAAGCCGATGATATCGATCCGGAGGCTTTTGATAATTCCATCAGCGATGAGATTTTCACGAAGATTGCGGCCTGCATCCGTCTGGCCGTGCCCTATACCGGCATGATCATCTCCACGCGGGAGTCGGAACAGGTGCGCGAAAAGATGCTGCAGGTGGGCATCAGCCAGGTCAGCGGCGCCAGCCGTACCAGCGTGGGCGGCTATACAGAGGAAGAACGTCCCACCGATACGGAGCAGTTCAATGTATCCGACCAGAGAACGCTCGATGAAGTTATCAAATGGCTGATGGAAACGGGCCATATCCCGTCCTTCTGTACGGCCTGCTATCGCGAAGGCCGCACCGGGGATCGCTTCATGAGCCTTTGCAAGAGCGGCCAGATTGTCAACTGCTGCACCCCGAATGCCTTGATGACACTGACGGAATACCTCACGGATTATGCCAGCGAGGAAACGAAAGCCTTGGGCTATAAGCTCATCGATGAGGAACTGAAGAAGATTCCGAGGGAAAAAGTAAGAGAAATTGCCGCAGAACATATCGAAGCCATCAAACATTCGGATAAGCGGGATTTCCGGTTTTAACGATATCTAGGGCTGACCAGTCACTTTTTGATTGGTCAGTCTGTTTTGTTTGGTTAATTTTCCTGTTTGCGGTATAATTAAAGGGACATTTTTGCAAAAAGGCATTGGAGGAACAATGATAACTGTTAAAAATTTTGTGGCGGCATTAAAATATATGCAATTTATAGAAAGCGATGGCGGGTATGCAAAATATTTCCCGGAGTATGACGATTATCTGAAAGTGGATTGGGAAAATAGAAAGCTGATTTACCCGGAGAAGATAAAGGGGCGGGAACGTAACGCTTATTTTGATGAGGCCCATAAGGAAAATATGGTGGTCTTCGAGTGTGTGAATCGTTTGTTGGATAAGGGGTATCGCCCAGAGCACATCGAGCTGGAAAAGGAATGGCACTTAGGGCATGACGCTAAAAGCGGCCGAGCTGATATTTGTGTGACCGGAGCTGACGGAAAGATGCTCTTTATCATTGAGTGTAAGACAGCGGGCCGGGAGTATGATAACGAACTGCGCCAAACACTAATTGATGGAGGTCAGCTTATCTCATACTGGAAGCAAGAAGATGCCTGTCAATGGCTTTTGCTATATGCCTCTGATTGGGAAGATAATCGGATTACCTATCGAACAGACAGCATCTCTTGTAATGACGATAGCAATATGCGGATTGCGCAAAAACAGGACAGTTCCATAAAACTCTATGATGATGCACATACTGTGGAGGATCTTTTTGCTGTTTGGGATGAAACTTATGAGAAACGCCTGTTTGGTGATGTGGTTTTCCGTGATGATACTGTAGCCTATGAGATTGGGGCCAAACCCTTGCGGAAGAAGGATTTGCGGGATTTCAGTGAAAATGACAGAGTGGTAAACCGTTTTGAAGAAATTCTGCGTCACAACAATGTTTCGGATAAGGAAAATGCTTTTAATCGTTTGATTGCCCTCTTTATCTGCAAGCTGGTGGATGAAATTCAAAAAGATGAAGATGATGAGGTGGAATTTCAGTACAAGGTAGGTACGGACACCTATGAAAATCTACAGGATAGGTTACAGCGCTTGCATCGTGACGGCATGGAGAAATTCATGCGGGAACAGATTTTCTATGTAGCTGATGATTACGCAGAAAATTTAATCCAGCAATATACGGGGCAAAAAAGAAACAAGCTGATAGCGGAACTGAAGAAGACTCTGCGTAGTTTGAAATTTTATACCAACAATGAGTTTGCCTTCAAAGATGTGCATAATGAGGAGCTGTTTTATCAGAACGGTAAAATACTGGTGGAAGTAGTACAACTCTTTGAAGAATATCGTATTATAGGTTCTCGTGACCTGCAGACACTGGGGGATCTTTTTGAGCAACTTTTGAGCAAGGGGTTCAAGCAAAATGAGGGGCAGTTTTTTACACCTATGCCAATTACTCGTTTTGTATGGGACAGTTTGCCTTTAAGCGAGATATTGCGGAAAAAAGAGCAGGAATATCCCAAAATCATTGATTATGCCTGTGGAGCTGGGCACTTTCTTACCCAGGGGTATGAGGCGGTAACTGCCCTAGTGCAAAAAGATGAACATGCTTGGGTGAGCGAAAAATTGTATGGTGTAGAGAAGGATTACCGTTTGGCTAGAGTGTCCAAAATCTCCCTCTTTATGCATGGGGCTGGCGATGGCAACATTGTATTTGGCGATGGTTTGGAAAATTACGTGGATAAAAATATCCGTCCGCATAGTTTCGATATTTTGGTGGCTAATCCACCCTATTCGGTGGCGGCTTTTAAGCCGCATTTGAAATTGAAGGACAATGATTTTACCATTCTGCCCAAGATAAGCAACAATGGTTCGGAGATAGAAACGCTTTTTGTGGAGCGCATTGCCCAGCTGTTAAAGCCTCAGGGAGTAGCGGCTGTGATTCTGCCCAGCAGTATTCTAAACAAGGAAAGCGAGAGCTTTATTGCTGCTCGTGAATCTCTGTTGCAAAATTTCCACTTGCGCTCTATCGTGCAGTTGGGGAGCAAGACTTTTGGCGCAACAGGGACGAATACGGTTATTATGTTCCTCGAAAAGTTTGCAGAGCCGCCGAAAAAGATTGACCTTTGTGAGGACAGCGTACAGGCCATATTGACAGCGCAGAGCTTGGAGGACTGGGAAGATAAGGATATTCTTGCGGCATATTTGGATAAAATTCAAGTAGAGAGGAACCTTTACGGCGAATTTGTAACCCGGCAACGTAACTTCAGTGACTGGGCAGATGTACCTTATATAGATGCATATACTCAAGCATTCCTATCCTCAGCAGAATATAGCACAAAGGTTAAGCAAAAGGGCTATCAGGCCAAGAGCGAGGAAGAAAAATTGGAGTGGTGCAATGTTGCTTTCTATGAATTTGCCATCGGCAAAGAAGCGGAAAAGCTTCTGTATTTTTCCTTGGCTTATGGACAGACCACAGTAATTATCACAGCCCCGGACGACAACAAGGGACAGGAAAAATTCCTGGGCTATGGATGGAGCAATCGTAAAGGGCAGGAAGGCATCCAAATCAAAAAGCTGGGAGGATTGCTGTATAATCCGCAGGACAGGCAAGCCGCAGATACATTGGCAGCCGTGGTTCGTGCGTCCTTTGGAACGCAGGAGGAACTGACAGATGATTTGGGGGAATATTATCACTACATGTCAACAACAGATATGCTGGATTTTGGCAGCGTGAATTTTAACAAGGCCATCAAAACCACAAAAGTGCGTCATCAGGTGATAAAGGAAGGAATGACGGCTTACAAGCTAGATGGTAAGGAGTTTTCCGTCAGCATTGGAAATCGTGTAGTGGGCACAGAGATTGAAGAAGATGGCGAATATCCCGTGTATAGTGCTAATGTTTTTGAGGAATTTGGCCGTATCAATAGGCAAAACTTGACAGATTTCAGCCAGCCCTCGGTTATCTGGGGCATTGATGGGGATTGGATGGTCAATTATCTGCCGGAAAATTATCCGTTCTATCCTACGGACCATTGCGGCGTAATTCGGGTAAATACGGATAAGATATTGCCGAAATACCTGGCCCTGGCTTTGCAGGTAGAGGGCGAATACGAAAGATTCTCTCGCAGCAATCGGGCATCTACGGCAAGAATAAAGAGATTGACTGTACAAATTCCCAGCGTTGCTGTGCAAAGCAAAGTGGTGGAGGAAATCGAAGTCATCGATTCGCAGATGACGAAACTGGAGCAGGATATAAAAAAATGTGATGAGGATATTAAATCACGGTTTGTAGAGATGTTTGGCAACCCACATCACAGCGAAAAATATCCGTACAAAAAGGTACAAGAGTTTACAGAAGTTAGAAGTGGTGGAACTCCAAGTCGCAAGCAAGACGCTTATTGGACGAATGGAACCATACGGTGGGTAAAGACTGCGGAGCTTCAAAACAACGAGATTTATGATACTGAAGAAAAAATAACACAAGAAGCAGTAGATAATTCATCAGCAAAGATGTTACCAGAAAATACGATTCTAATTGCCATGTATGGGCAGGGAAAAACGAGAGGTATGACTGCATATCTTAAAGTTGAAAGCACCACTAACCAGGCATGTGCATGTGTATTACCATCTGATGAAATAAATCAGAGATATTTGTGGCGGTATTTTATGATGTCATATGAACAGCTACGAGCAATGGCATTAGGGGCTGGTCAGCCGAACTTAACTGGAGAAATGATAAAGAACTTCCCTGTCCTTATGCCACCATTAGAATTACAGGAAAAGTATGTTTTATTTGCTGAGCAGGCCGACAAATCGAAAAATGATGCGCAAGAGAAGATTTCAAAGCTAAAGCAGGAGAAGAAAGCGGCAATTCAAAAATATTTTAAGTGAAGGGAGACAAATTGTTTTTATGGAGAAACAACTTATATTGAACGAAATAAACATCCATCATTTTAGAGGAATAAATGAACTAAAAATAAATGATTTGTCCTCTGTAAATGTGCTTGCTGGACCAAATAACTGCGGAAAAACCAGCGCATTAGAAGCAATTCGTATTCTGTCCAACCCCAGTGATATTGGACAGTTGATTCGTCTTTCTACCATAAGAGCCAGCGTATCGTCAGAAGCTAGAAAGAAAAATATTGTCCAATATTTGCAAAGTGTTTTTCAAAAAGATACAGAATCTGATGAAGCAAGTGCATCGTATCGTATTAAAATCGGAGCCAATATAAAAAATACAGAATATCTTTATGAAGCCGGTGGTACTGTTGGAAAAATAACAAATACATCAGGCGAACCGCAAACAATGATGGATTTATCTGTAAAGATATCAAATGCATCTAATAAGAAACCTAAATATAAATATGATAAAATTATAAATAATGCAGATACGCTATTCACAGCTGATGAAAACGATTTATATCATGCCATGTATGTGTTTTCTGGTGTGAATTACTACCGTGCTACTGCCTATGCAATAAAAGACTATATCATAGATAATGGCAAGGATGATTTGCTAGAAATTCTTAAGCCGTTTGATGATACCATTAGGGATATTAGTATCATAGATGAAGAGATTTACTTGCATAGTAATATAAATGGAACTCTCCCATTGTTTTCATATGGTGCTGGCATGCAAAAAGCTCTTTGTCTGGCTGTTGAAATTGCCTATTGTAAGCATGGTATCATACTGGTAGATGAAATTGATAATGCAATACATGTTTCGGCATTTAGAGATGTATTCTATTGGTTCTTGAACGCTTGCAGGAAATATCATGTACAGGCATTTATTACTACGCATAGTGCAGAAGCTTTAGATGCGATTTTATCTATTGCACATAGCCATTTCTCACAGGATGATTTATTACGTGTCATTACCTTGAGGAAAGATAATGCTTCGCAAATCACGAGAAGCAAGATACGAACTGGGGAAGAAGCATATAACGACCGAGAAGATTATGAATTGGAGCTGCGAATATGAAATCCGTTATATTATGTGAAGGTCAGGACGACCTTTGGTTTATTTCCTATTTTCTGCATAAAGTCGATGGATGGATGATGGACAATAGTAAGTCCTTGTGGACAAGTTATAAGATCCCGGAAAATAAATCTAGCCGCAAGGTAATTTATATGAAAAAAGATAATGATGGTGTTGCTATATGGAGTGTAGGCGGAAAGGATAGTTTTGCAGAACCTTTACATATAATAATCGATAAATTTGTAAAGGAAATACCATCAGCATCTCCGGAGTCTGTTGTTATTGTGCGTGATAGAGATAATGATGATGAGAAGGAAATATTGGCTGGTATGGCTGAAAATATAATAGATGGTTTGTCACTTCGAAATAATACTTCAACTATGTGCAATATAGAATGCCCCAATGGAGAAATAGCATCTACGAAAATTACGCCAGTAATATTTCCTTTTTATGAACCAGGTGCAATAGAAACACTTTTAATGAATGCAGTTAAAGAGAAAAACGAAAGTGGTAAAATAATTTACGAAGAAGCACAAAAGTACGTTTCGTTTTTTGAAAATAATGACGATGTTCGGAAAAATTATATAAAGAGCACTAGATTGGTACTTAAAGCAAAATATTCTTCTATGATTGCGATTACAAATCCTGATCATTCCACAGGGCTTTTTAAGGATATGATGCTATCGACTCCTTGGGAAAAATCTGCTTATGTGCAAAAACATTTCAATGTTATATTGAAAGCAATTACACCACTAAAAGAGCATGCTAATATTACAAAATAACCCTGGTCATTGCTGATGAGGAGTATATCTGCCAGGTGCCCGAGGCCATCGATGGGAAAATTTAATGGCATCAGCAAAGTGTGTATGGGGCTGTGCATAAGATTTCTCATTCATGCAATAGCTTCTTTTTGTGGCGTGGTTTCAATTTTTTGGGAAGCAGGCGGAAAAAATCTGTAACAATGTATCGAAATCGTTTCGGCAGGCTGTGTTGTCGCGTTTTAATTGATACAATAAAAATCAAGAAGGAGCGTGACAGAAATGAATTATCTGGCTTATGATGTGGGCGGCAGCAGTGTGAAATATGCGTTAGTAGATGAACAGGGCAACCTGGCAAATAAGGGCAGCTTTGTTACTCCTGCCAGCCTGGATGATTTCTATACAGAAGTGGTAAAGGTCTGCCAGCAATTGGGCAAGGGCCGGGAGCTTACCGGGGCTGGTTTCAGCATGCCGGGGGCTGTAGATAATGAAAGCGGTGTGATCGGCGGCAGCAGCGCGCTGGATTACATCCATGATTTTCCCATCAAGCAGGCGTTGGCTGCCCGTTTGGGTATGCCGGTAAGCATGGAAAATGATGCCAATTGCGCGGCTTTGGGCGAAGCCTGGACCGGTTCAGGCCGTGATTATGATTCGCTGGCATATTTTGTCGTAGGCACTGGCGTGGGCGGCGCTGTTGTGCATGACAAGAAAATCATCCATGGCCCCCATCAGCATGGCGGTGAGTTCGGCTATATGGTGATGAATGATGAGTACGAGATCCTGAGCGAAGTGGGTTCCACGGGCGGCCTCTGCCGTCAGCTGGCTAAGCTCCGCAATGTGCCGGAAGATACTTATGATGGCCGTCAGGTTTATGAAATGGCGGCGCAAGGTGACGCGGATGCCCAGAGACTCATTGACAATATGTATGAGTATCTGGCCAGAGCGGTCTACAATATCCAGTACACTTATGATCCCGAGGCCATTCTCTTTGGTGGTGCTATCAGTTCCCGTCCGGACTTTATTCCCGCCATCAATGCGCGGGTGCAGAAGATTCTGGAAAAGGTCGGCGTAGCCCGGGTAGTACCGAAGCTTTTGTCCTGCCAGCATGGCAATGACGCCAATCTTTTGGGGGCGGTGGCGTCACTAATCAAGTCCGGGGCACATTAACCGCGCTGCAAATGGAAGCCCTGCTGGTTGGGCGCAGAGTCAGCTCCGGTCAACGGAAAAGTATTTGTGCCCGAGAAGTCGGTCTGTAGTTTTAGTGCGTTTTGCGGGCAGTTACCGCTGCAAAGACCGCAGGCTGTACATTTCAGCGGGGAAAAATGCAGGCGTTTGGGGCTGTCGGCTTCCGCTTCGGTGATGGTAAGGGCCTTTTCCGGACAGAGCACGGTGCAAAGGCCGCAGCCGTTGCAGCCGGCTTGCAAGATGAGTCCGGGGAAAAGGGGACTTGGTTCCAGGTCAGGCTGCTTGTTCAGCCAGACCACCGGATCGAAGGCGTATTGACGTTCCGTCTGCGCCTCGGCCATTTCCGTGGCACTGTCCTTGGCGGCGGCAAAGAGGGAACGGAAGAAGGAACGGCGGGGAACATCGGCGGTCTTGCCGGAAGCTGCTTTCACCCGCACCAGTTTCAAGGGCGCTTTTTTGGCCGCGGCCAATGCTTCGTTGCAGGTGGCAATCTCAGCGGTGAGCCATTGGGCAACGGCGGGCTTGCATTCCGCGCAGCGGGAGATGTCCAGCGCCAGCGGCTTTTGGCTGGCCAAGGCCCAGAGCAGGCGGCGGTTCAGTGCCCCTAGACAGGGCATTCCCTCCGGGGAGACCTTGTGGCACATCAATACCTGAGGTTCCAGATTTTGGGCCGCGGTAAGGCAGCGGTCATAGTCAGCATCGCTGTGGATGGCGCCGGTGGGGCATATGGCTGTACAAAGGCCGCAGTTGTCGCATTTATCCCGGTCAATCTGACGGTTTTGGATGGCCTTCTGCGGACAGATGGATTCGCAGCGGTTACAGGTCACATTGGTATAATGGAACAAGCAGCGGTTCAGGTCGATTTCACGTTTGGCCATGGCTTCAGCAACCTTTCGTTAGAAAAATTCATGCTACAATTATAACATATTGCAGGCACAGAATATTATCTTTGCAGTCTCTCCTGAGGGAGGGGCTGTATTTTTTTATACATCATTATCAAAATCTAGTAAAAAGATATAATATATATGATATTTATTTATGCTATAATAAATGCGAATGATACAGATGTGGGTAAAGGTGGCGATATAGATGGAAATAACGGATAGATCCGGCCTGCGGGCAAGTATCTTCCGGCAGTTGTCAGCTTACTATGCTGGAGACTTAGCGGCAGGGGCGGAAGCAGCCCGACTGATTGGTGAATTGTTGGGGCTGGTGGTCACTCTGCCTGCTGGAGGCAAGGTTTCCGTTCTAAAAACTACGCGATGGAATGACAAAAATCACAAGCAGAAACCAATGAAATAGTGTATAATACTTAGTAAGAGCAAACAAATAAAACTCCGAGCAAAAATATCTAAGGCGATACACAAAGCTATGATATTGCGCCGGGGCCCTGCGGGAAACGGCAGGACCTTCCATTTTGAAAAGGGGTATCGTTCTGAATGAGTATTAGGCGAAGACTATCCTTTTCGTGTGGAGAGGATAGTCTTTTTTAGTTGGGAGAGCGTATACGATGAAGGAAATGCGTACCGAAGAAGCCGTGGGACAGATTCTCTGCCATGATCTGACGCAGATCATCAAGGGGGTGATCAAGGACGCCCGCTTCCGCAAGGGGCATGTGATACAGGAAGAGGATGTGCCGGTGCTGCTTTCCATGGGCAAGGATCATATCTTTGTCTGGGAAAACGATGACACCGTGTTGCATGAAAATGATGCGGCAGAGATCCTGCGGCAGCTTTGCCAGAATGAATATATGACGGCTTCGGCGCCCAAGGAAGGTAAGATTGAACTGACGGCCACGGTGGACGGCGTTTTTCAGGTTGACGAGTCAAGGTTTGATGCGGTCAATGAGCTGGATGATGTGACCATCGCCACCCTGCCCCAGAATATGCCGGTAAAGGCCGGGCAGAAACTGGCAGGCATGCGGGTGATTCCGCTGGTCATCAAGAAGGATAAGATGGAGCAGGTCAAAAAGGTGGCCGGAGGTACGCCGCTGCTGCGCCTGCGCCCCTATCAGCAGGATCTCAAGGTGGGCGTGGTCACCACGGGGACGGAGGTCTTTTTAGGTCGTATTGAAGATACCTTTACGCCGGTGATTGAGAGCAAGCTCAAAGCTTTCGGGCTTAAAATCGACGAGCACCGCCTGTCCGATGATGTGGCGGAGCATACGCAGAAGCATATTGAAGAACTGGTTGACTTAGGTATGGATATGGTTATCTGCACCGGGGGCATGAGCGTAGATCCGGATGACCGCACGCCGGCGGCTATCCGGGATGCAGGCGCAGAAATCATCACCTACGGGGCGCCGACGCTGCCGGGGGCCATGTTCCTGCTGGGCTATATTCAGAAAGGTGGCCGGGAGATTCCCGTTATGGGCCTGCCGGGCTGTGTGATGTACGCGGGGCGGACGATTTTCGATCTTGTCCTGCCGCGGGTGATTACGGGAGAGAAATTGACACGCAGGGAAATCCGCCATTTCGGGATCGGTGGCCTCTGCATGAACTGCAAGGTCTGCCATTATCCCGTTTGTGGATTCCAGCATTGAGGGAGGGATAACGATGCAGGTCTTATCGTTGGAAAAAGCTGTAGAACTGCTGATGGAACATTGCCATAGGGTAACGGCGGTGGAGGAAGTGCCATTGCTGTCTGCATTGGGGCGGATCTTGGCGGAGGATTATATGGCGGGATTCGACAATCCTCCCTTTGACCGCTCGCCCTTGGATGGCTATGCCTTTGCCGCCGAGGGCACCCGGGGCCATGATGCGGCAGATCCCGCCAAATTCAAGATCATCGGTGAGGAATGTGCGGGGGATTTCTTTGACCAGCCTGTGCCGGTAGGATCGGCCCTGCGCATCATGACCGGCGGGGCAATCCCCAAGGGCTGCAACTGCGTGGTGCGGCAGGAAGATGTGCAGGCCGAAGGGGATACGCTGACAGTGCCCTTCAGCATTGAGCCGTACACGAATTATTGCTATGCCGGTGAGGATATCAAACAGGGCACGAAGCTGGCTAAGAAGGGCACGAAGCTTACGGCCGCCCATATCGGCGTGCTGGCAAGTATGGGCTTTGCCACGGTCAAGGTGCTGGGCAATGTGCGCATTGCCATTGCCAGCACCGGGGACGAGCTGTTGCAGCCCGGCCAGCCGCTCTCTCCCGGAAAAATCTATAACAGCAATCTCTATCTGCTGGCCAGTCGTTTGCAGGAATTGGGTTTCAATCCGGAAATCGTGGGCATCCTGCCCGATGATGAAGATCAGGCAGCCAAGGTCATTGCCGGTTACAAGGACAGAGTCGATGTGTTCCTGACTACGGGGGGCGTGTCTGTGGGCAAGAAGGACATCATGCACGGTGTGGTGGAAAAAATAGGCAAACGCCTGTTTTGGCGGGTATCCATGAAACCCGGCGGCCCGGCGCTTACCTATACCATGGGGGAGACGTTGGGCATTGCCCTGTCCGGCAATCCCTTTGCCGCCTATGCCACCTTCGAGCTGATGGCGGTGCCGGTATTGGCCAAAATCAGTGGCAATGAGAAGATCCTGCCGGAACGCAGGCAGGCAGTATTGACGGATGCTTTCCCCAAGGAAAGCCGCGGGCGGCGCTTTATCCGTGCCTACTATGAAAATGGCAAGGTGCGCCTGCCAGAGCAGCATGCTTCGGGCAGCCTCTTTTCTGCAGTGGGCTGCAATGCCTTTGTGGATATTCCCGCCGGTACGGGGAAGCTGGCCAAGGAGACGGAAGTGGATATCGTCCGACTGTATCGTGTGAAGTAAGGATTGGATTTTATGCTGGACCAATACGAACGGAAAATCGAATATGTGCGCATCTCCCTGACAGATCGATGCAATCTGCGCTGCCGTTACTGCATGCCGGAGGAGGGCGTAGCCAAATTGCGCCATGAGGATATCCTGACCTTTGCAGAAATCCTGCGCGTGGTGCAGGGGTTGGCGTCCTTGGGGGTGAAAAAAGTCCGTCTGACCGGCGGCGAGCCCTTGGTCAGACGCAATATCACAGAATTGATTCGGGAAATCCGGCAGATTCCCGGCATTGAGCAGGTGGTGCTGACCACCAACGGTGTACTGCTGCTGGAAATGGGGGCTGACCTGGTGCAGGCCGGGCTTACAGGCCTGAATATCAGCCTCGACACGTTAAAGCCGGAGACTTTTTCCCAGATCACCCGCCGTCCTTTGTTTGCGCGGGTTCAGGCTGGTGTGGAACATATGATGTCCTTGGGGCTTAATAATATCAAGTTCAACTGCGTGCCCATCTATGAGGTCAACGATGGGGAAATCCCTGCGTTGGCTGCCTTGGCAAGGGACTATCCGGTCAAGGTGCGTTTTATCGAGCTGATGCCCATCGGCTGTGCCTATGAGGTGGGGTATGAGGGCGTGCCCATGGACGAAGTGCGGGCGCGGCTGGCCAAGGCTTTCGGCTCTCTGCGGCCGGTGGGGAGAAAGATGGATCGGCTCCAAGGCCCTGCAGAATACTACAAAGTGGCCGGCTTCAAGGGGCAGGTTGGTTTTATCGATGCTATGGAGCATAAGTTCTGCCATACCTGCAACCGGGTGCGGCTTACGGCTGAGGGATTCCTAAAGCTCTGCCTGAACCAGAAGACGGGGCTGGATCTGCGGGAGCTGATGAGAAATGGCATCAGCGATGAGAATCTGAAACTGGCTCTGCGGCAGGCAATCTACCGCAAGCCGGCAGAACATTTATTTACCGATAGAGAGAATACCGCGCGGGACAGCCGCGCCATGTATCAGGTGGGAGGCTAAGTTTTAATGGGCAAGATTCATGCGTTGTGCACCAGCGAGAAAAAGGGCACCCTCAAGACGCAGGTGGATAAAGTCATTTTTGCAACGGAATGGGGCATCCAGGGGGATGCCCATGCAGGCAAATGGCATCGGCAGGTGAGTTTCCTGGGCTTGCAGGAAATCGAGAACTTCCGCAAGCTGGGAGCCCAGGTGGAGTTCGGTGCCTTTGGGGAAAATATCGTGGCCGAAGGCTTTCGCTTCAAGGAGCTGCCTGTGGGCACCCGCCTGAAGGCTGGTGAGGCTTACTTTGAAATCACCCAGATCGGCAAGGAATGCCATAAGGGCTGTGCCATCCGGGAACAGGTGGGCGACTGCATCATGCCCCGGGAAGGTATATTCGGACGGGTGCTCCATGGCGGCGAAGTCAAGGTGGGGGATGAACTGGAAATCCTGCAGCCCGGGGAGAAACTGCCTTTGGAGGCAGCCATCATCACCGCCAGCGACAAGGGCAGCCGCGGGGAACGTGTAGACGAAAGCGGCGTGAAGGTGGCCGAAATGCTCACCGCTGCGGGGTATACCGTGGTGGAGAAGACCATCCTTCCCGACGAGCAGACACAGATTGAAGAAAAAATGCGGGAACTGGCGGCAAGGGGCATTGCCCTGATTGCCACCACCGGCGGCACAGGCTTTTCCCCCCGGGATATCACCCCAGAGGCAACGCTGGCGGTCTGTGAAAGACTGGCCCCCGGCATCCCCGAAGCCATGCGATCCCTGTCCTTGAAAATCACGGATAGAGCCATGCTCAGCCGTGCCCAGGCCGGCATCTGCCGCCGCAGCCTCATCGTGAACCTGCCCGGCAGCAGGAAGGCCGTGGAAGAATGCTTAGGCTTCATCCTGCCGCCCCTGCAACACGGCATCGACATCCTGCGCGGTGAAGTAGGCGAATGCGGGCGGCATAAGTAAATATACGCGAAAAACACGCTACAATCTCAAGGTACTGTAGCGTGTTTTTGTATTAACGTTTCATATTGATCATGGTTTCGAGCATTTCATCACTGACCGTGATGATCTTGGAATTGGATTGGAAACCTCGTTGGGTGATGATCATATCGGAGAATTCGTTGGCGATATCGACGTTGGACATTTCAAGAGCAGAAGCAGTAATAGTTACGCCTAAGTCAGAAGCTGTGTGCGGTGTTGGTTCTTTCCCCTCAGGAAAAGAATTCATTGATGCTTGATAAAGACTACTTCCAATTTTGGTAAGGCCTGAAGCATTAGTAAACTGTGCAATAGCAATTTGTGCTTCTGTTTGTTTTACACCATTAGTATAAGTAGCAATGATAGTTCCGGAACTATCAATGGACACAGTTTTCAATGTACCCGCTGCATTCCCATCAGTAGTAGAACTAATCGTGTTTCCTCCAGAAAATTGCGTTAAGCCTGCCAAATTAATTGCTACGGATTGATCATCTGCTCCATTTGTGTAGCCTAATGATAACGTGCCATCTCCTGAAACATATTTGCCATTTTCATCGAACGTTAATGATGTCTTATTAAGCGTCACTGATGTAGTTGTACCGTCAGTTTCTGCAATAGTCGTAGACTTTGCTCCATTAGCTAAGCTTAATTCCCATGTATTGCTAGCAGTCTTGGTAATGATTACTGGCACTGAATGCGACTTACCAAGGCTGTCATAAACGGTTGATGTCGTGGTTATAGAAGGGTAGAAAGTTTCCGTGCTAGAATAATCCACCCCGGAGAGTCCCGTTAACGTTGTCCCATCACTAGTAACAATAGAAACTGATTTTACCTCACTTCCACTAAACAAGAATGTCCCCGGATCGGAACGCGCAATAGTCTCTACATTAGATGTTGAAGTCTTAGTATAGCTGCTACCTAAAGTTGCAGTAGAATCAGCAGTCGTTTTATGCGTAATCCCATCTATTTTCGTACTTTCTGCAGTAATAGTTGCACCTACATCAGCCGTTCCACCAGTAACAGTGAGCGACAATGTAAAAGTATCATTTACAGACCATGCTCCATTAGGCGGAGTAGGCACAGTCACGCTTGTCACATTATCATCACCCGTAGAATCAAATGTTAATTTAACGTTTCCATCGGGAAGCGATTGTACTTCACTAATTGTCTTGGTGGCCGTGTATATGCTACCAATTTTATATGTACCTGAATTAAGCGCTGCAGTAGTACCAGTTGCATCCATATCAATATAGCTACCGGGGATGGCATACTTCAATTTAATTTCACCATCATCGCTACCTGTTATTGAACTTACAGTGTCTGTCCAAATATCACCTGCAGCACTACCCGTTGTAAAGGTTTTTCCCGGATCTGCGACCTCTGTTGTACCATCAGCCAAGGTAATTGTAATAACACCTGCGGCTTCTACAGGTGAATATGATGTTGTATTCGTTGTAGTCCCATCAGCATAACTAACAATGATGCTACCTATTTCATATCCAGTAGTAGTAGCGTTTATATTATTACTATATGTTGATGTTGTAGTTAATGTAGGATCCATGCTTTTGCCAGCAGCGATAGTTATATTTCCAACATCTCCTGTCGAATTTAAAACACCATTTTCAGCCATCCACCCCTGAACATACATACCATTCCCAGGCAATACATAGTTACCATCAGCGTCAAACTCAAATGCACCATCACGGGTATAGTACGTTTCATCCCCCGATTTTACAATGAATAGCCCATTTCCTGACAAACACAAATCTGTATTTTTTCCTGTAGCTTGTACAGAACCATCAGTAAAAATTGTATCTATACTTGCTACACCAACCCCCAAGCCTATTTGCTTAGGATTGGTACCACCAATGTTTTCCGTAGGTGAAGACGCACCTGATTGTGTTTGACTCAACGTATCAGCAAAAGTCACGCGACTGGATTTGAAGCCTGTGGTATTCACATTGGCGATATTATTGCCAATAACATCCATTCTGGTCTGATGGCCTTTTACACCGGAAACTCCCGAATACAGCGAACGCATCATGATAAATCTCTCCTTTACATCAGCTGTTGTTGCAAATCAAGCGACGTTCCTTGTCAAGTCCGTTCCTGCCAATCCCTGCCGAACGGTATATAGTTTTTCCCTATGATTAGGCACCGTTCAAAAAACTATACTTTTTTGAAAATATCCTCTTAAAATAGATGATATATATTTTTAGGAGGTAGATTTATGATAAAAAATTATGGATATGTACGTGTCAGCACCAAGGAACAGAATCCGGATCGTCAGTTGAAGGCTATGGCAGAAGCTGGCATTGAGTGCAAAAACATCTTCATGGACAAGGAATCCGGCAAGGATTTCGATCGTCCGGCGTATAAACGGATGCTGCGCAAGTTGACTAAGGACTCCGTACTGTTTATAAAATCCATTGATCGCTTAGGCCGTAATTATCGAGAAATCATGGAAGAGTGGCGCTATATCACCCAGATAAAGGGGGCAGACATTGTGGTGCTGGCTATGCCTGTGCTGGATACGCGCCGTCATAAAAATCTGATGGGCACCTTTATCAGTGATCTGGTACTTCAGCTGCTATCTTTTGTGGCAGAAAATGAGCGTTGTAATATACGTCAGCGTCAGGCAGAGGGTATCGCTGCTGCAAAGAAAAAGGGCGTGCGCTTTGGCCGCCCTCAAAAACCAGTTCCGGATAATTTTCATTTGCAATGCAAACTTTGGCACAGCGGCCAGTGCACGCTGGCACAGGCCGCTGCCGCTTGTCAAATGCCGCTTTCGACGTTTTATAGCAAGTGCAGAGATGTGATGAAATAGGATACAAAAGATGTAATTTTGTGAAAATAAAATTTTTACTTAAGAAAATTCCCATTTGCTCCGATAAACATTGTAGATTAGGGAAGAAAAGCTTTTCAAAAAAGTATAGGTTTCAAAAAACTTTCTTTCCATAGGAAAAAACTATAAACGCCGTCATGCAAGGATTCGCAGCACGGCATTTGACAAGGAACGTCGCCTAGTTCTAACAGTGTATGGGATAAAGGAGAGATTTATCATGATGCGTTCGTTATACTCTGGTGTTTCCGGTGTAAAAGGTCATCAAACCCGTATGGATGTTGTAGGCAACAACATAGCTAATGTCAATACTACTGGTTTTAAATCCGGTCGTGTAACCTTTGCAGATACTTTGAGTCAGACGCAGTCCAGCGCAAGTGCTCCAACAGGTAATTTAGGTGGTACCAATCCTAAGCAAATTGGCTTGGGCGTAGGGGTAGCGACTATTGATACATTGTTCACTGATGGTGCAGTGCAAGCTACGGGAAAAAATACGGATTTGTGTCTGTCAGGTAATGGCCTGTTTGTTGTGAAAAGCGGCAGCGAAACCTATTATACCCGCAATGGCGCTTTTGAATTTGATGAAAGCGGCAATTATGTTCTGCCGGGAAATGGCATGAAAGTACAGGGGTGGATGGGAACAGACGGTGTAGTGTCAACCACCGGAGCCATAGAGGATATTGTCATTCAAACAGGTAAGTCAATGGCAGCAAAGGCTTCAGAAAAAGTAACGTATAGTTATAATTTAAAAGCCAATCCACCAGTTGTCACGCAATATTCCTTTACCGATGGTACTAACTCCTATACCAGAACTACCGATGGTTATTGGATTGAGGCATCGGCAACGCAGCCTGTTACGGTTACGTTTAGTGATGGCACTAAAACTACATATACTTCAGGCACATATACAATCGGTCGCTCTTTACCTGTAACTACGTCATTTAATTTTTATGATAGTTTGGGTTCTGTGCATACAGCTACAGTCTTACTGGAAAAGGCTGACGTAGGAACCTTGCAATATACAGATACTAATGGTGATACTATCACAAAAACAGGTACTGCTTGGTCAGTTTTATTAGGCTCTACAGTAGATGTTGCAGAAACAGACGGTTCTACAACACATTATGATTTAGGTGGAAATACTTTAACCTTTGATGAAGATGGTATTTTGCGTGAAGCTACTAGTTTTGCTACCCCTACGACATTAACAGCTGATCCAAATACAACGGTAACCACCCCGTCGTATACACCAAGCCAAGTCGGTACTACAAGTGCGGCTACTATTGCTTTGACCGCTACCATTACTGCACCTAACGGATCTAGCACGCCACAATCAATGACACTGGACTATAGTGGTGTGACATCCTATGCGGATATTAATACCGTCAATGCGGATGCGGATGGCAATGCAGCCGGTACTTTGAAGAGCATATCAATAGATAGTTCCGGTGTTATTACTGGCGTATACACCAATAGTGTTAGGCAGTCTGAGGCGCAGGTGGCAATTGCTCAATTCTCCAACGCATCTGGTCTTACCAAAACAGGCAGCAGTTTGTATCAGACATCTAATAACTCCGGTACACCTAATATAAAGGCTGCAGCTGACCTTGGCTGTTCCATCACCCCGTCCGCCCTCGAAATGTCCAACGTGGATATCGCTAACGAATTCTCCGACATGATCATCACCCAGCGTGGTTTCCAGTCCAATTCCAAGATTATCACCACCAGTGACGAAATGCTTGAAACCATGATCAATATGAAACGGTAAAATAAAATGACCGGCAGTTCCAAGGAGCTGCCGGTTTTGCGTTGCAAAGTAGTTTTAGGCGTTTTGGATAACAAAAAGCCACGGAGTGGGATTGACTCCGTGGCCTCTAGGGAAGGGATGATAAAAAATTTGAGAAATGGGAAGCAAGAAGGGTGGGATTATTCCTTCTTGTTTAGGGAATCAATAGGATTAGCAACTTGGGGGATTAACCAAGTATTTCCTATCGACAAACATATAATAGCAAAGTTTTATGAAAAAAATATGTAACTGCGGTTACAAAAGGATTAAAATCGGAATTTTTTTTCAGGAAATAATTTTTCTTTAGCAACTATTCGCTCTGTGTTACAATAAGAGTGGAAATGAGGTGCTAATCATGAGCAAGTGTAAGATAAAGAATTTCCTGATGGTGGGGCTATTGGCCGGTGGTGCTGTTTTGGCGCCGGTGAAGCCGGTGCAGGCGGTGGATGCCTGGTCGGCGGCTGCGCAGGCTTTGGGCGTTTTTGCAGCCTATAAATCCAGTCTCAGCGGTTTGCTGGCGCTGGGCAATAATGTCAATGCGCAGGTGCAGAGCCGTGTGCAGGACCTGCGGAAGAATGGTCAGGATCCTAATGATAATGATGTGGCTGTGGTGGACAGTGTGATGAATCAGCTGGTATCGCAGGGGGATTATGTATTGCGGACGAATTCCCTGCCCTTTGTCTGGGCGGTGAATAACAGCAAGGATTTCAATGCGGCCTGCTATCCGACGAATTATATCAGCATCAACGGGGCGTTGGTGCGGGGGATGAACCTGGATCCCGATGAACTGGCTGCTGTACTTGCCCATGAGATGACCCATGGACTGGAGCAGCACAGTGCCAAGAACTATGCCAAGGCCGTGGCGCAGGCCATGGGCATGAGCATGATTAATATGGATACGAATTCCATGGACTGGAACAAGCTCAACGGGTTGGTCAATTATTCCATTGCCAAGAATGTCACGCTGCCCACGGAACTGGATGCTGATGCGGGCGGCTTTTACCTGATGACCAGTGCAGGGTTCAATCCCGGCGGCGGGGCGGCGGCCATGGCCCGCATGGGGTATTATCTGACCTATGAGACGCAGAATTTCCTGGAGTATCAGGATCCGGATCCCAAGAAACAGGAGCGGGAGGCATACAGTGACCATCCGGAAACACGCCAGCGGGAGGAGAAGCTGGCCCAGATGATGACGGATTACAGCTGCGGTCATGTGACGGTGGCAAACCGCAAGGAAATCCGGATTGATGGAGAAAAATTGCTGGAAGTGGAATGGACTGGCGATGACTACGACAATACGGCAGAGAATGCCTATTATGTGGCCGGGGCCATTGCCAAGGCTTTCCATGATTTTGACACGATTGATGGCTGGAATTTCCGTCGGGACAATCATGGCAGCCTGACTTGTCTGGCTGATGTGCGCATCAATCAGAGGCTGCAGGAATTTTTGGCTATGCGGGGCGCTGGAGAAAAGCTCCAGGAAATGGTGCAGAAGGCTTATGCCAGTGAGGCGACTTCGGGGGCAAGGAAGAAAATGTGCGCCGCTGAGGCGAAACGGGCGCAGGAATATCAGGAACTGCGGGAAAATGTTTTGAATGCCGATGCCAAAACCGTGAAAAAGATGCGGCAGAATGCTGATACCTACAATGATTACGGTCAGGGGGACAAGGCGAGATTTCAGATGCAGCGGGTATTTGCCAGCCGAAAAATTGATGATCTGGCGGAAAGTCAGGCCATCAGCGCCCGGGCCAAGGCTGTGAGCGGTGATTTTGCCGGAGCCTTGCAGGAAGCGGATGAAGCTGTAGCCACGAATGGCAAGAATATCTATACCTATCTGAACCGGGCGGATATCTACCATATGCAAGGGGACACGGAGAAGGCACTGGCTGATCTGCAGAAGGCCAAGGATGTGGATCGGAAAAACGTAATTTCCTATCTGCTGGCAGGACAGATTTATGATGAACTGGGCAATGTTGAGAAAGCCAAGGAGAATTTTGCGGAGATGTATCGCCTGAAGCCGGATTCCTGGCGGCGAATTCCCGTGGACTATCTCAAGGAAATTGCGCCCAAGGAGTACAATAATTTAATGAAGGAAAAAGCCGAGGCAAAGGCGAAATTTGCAAAGGAGTGGAAAAAGCAGAAAAAAGAAAAAAGTTAAAAATCGCCAGAGAAACAGGGCAAAATCGTAAAAAAATGTAAACTTTTTTCCACCAGACTCTTGCAGTAAGTGCACATGCTTGTTAAAATGTAAGGTACGAAATTTTGTGACCGGAAGTGATGCGGGTGGTGTGAGCCCGCTATGTAAGGCATATATAGGAGGACAAAAGATGATTAGAGAGCATCGCAGCCGTGCGAAACTCGAAACTTATTACGAAAAATTTGCCCAGGAAGGTATACTGGACCCGAACGTGCATCCATGGGTGGCAGAATCCTGGCAGGCCAGTGAGAAATTCGGCGTGGGCAAGGAAAAGATGGCCATCAAACATCTGATTTCCAAGGAAGAGTTCCATGCCCTGCAGGAAAAGCATGCCGATGCCATTGAATACTTAAGCGACCTTTCCGATGGCATCAAGGAATTTTTCCAGGAGTATAATCTGAGTCTTCTGCTCATCGATGCCGATTGCACGGTGCTCAAGAGTTATTCCCTGCCCTTTTATCAGATGACGCCGGGGGAGATCGAGGGTGCCAATGTGGGCATTGATCAGGTGGGCACGTCTTCCATCAGCGTGGCTTTGGAACATAAAGCACCATTCTGGATGTTTGGCCCGGAGATGTGGGTGAAGGAATGTCAGCTGGGTGATGCCTGCTCGGCGCCGGTTGTGGTGGCTGGCGAGCTGACTTACATCATCACGCTGGTGTCCATGGAGCAGGTCGCCATGCCGCAGGATGCCGTGATTTCCCTGCTCTTCACCATGCGCAAGGCGTTGGAACGCCATTTGAGCGAGGCTATCCGCATCAAGGCCGATGAAGCGATCCTCGATGCCACGCCCTTTGCGGTCTATCATGTATTGCCCGGCGGTGAAGTGGCTTATGCCAACCGTCTGGGACATACCCGCCTGGAGGGCATTGGGGCCAAGCGTGAAGCAGGTACCCGCCGCAGCGCCTCCAATCTCAATGATGTGATCATGAACTATCAGCATACGCCCATCTACAAGGGCTTCCGTGGCGTTCCATCCTATAATAAGGAAGTGACCTGGATCACGCCGGCCAAGACCTACGAGGATATCACCACGGTGGTACCTTTGGAACGGGATGAGGATCAGGCTGTGCAGAGCGTCGTTGTTGTGTCCATGCCAATTGAAGATCTGCGTACTTTGGTGGCTCATGCCGCTGGTTATACAGCCAAATACAGCCTGGGTTCCATGGTGGGTGAGGGCACGACCTTTGCCAGCGTGCGCCATAAGGCAGAGCGCACCGCCAAGAACAAGCATCATGTGCTGATCCAGGGTGAGGCTGGTACAGGCAAGCAGCGCATGGCCCATGGCATCCATCAGGCCAGCGGCCGGGCTGCTGGGCCCCTCATCACCCTGCGTTGCGGCGATACTACGCCGGAACTGCTGGAGCAGGAGCTCTTTGGCGTGGTGCTCAATTCCGAAGTCAGTCATCAGGGGCGTCTGGAACTGGCTTCCGGCGGTACATTGTTCCTCGATGAGATCGAAAAGATGCCGAAAAATATTGCCAAACAGCTGGCAGAAGCACTGCGGACAGGCACGGCCTGCCGGGTGGGAGAGCATGTGCAGCGCAGCATTGATGTGCGCATTATCGCTGCCTGCGACAGTGACCTGAAGCGTCTGACGGAGCGTGACCTCTTTGACCGTGATCTCTATGAGGCCCTGTCCAAGAGCGTGATCCGCGTGCCGGCCCTGCGCAGCCGCCGGGAAGATATCCCGAAGCTGGCCGCCCATATCATCAGCGAACTGGCTGAGCAGCATCAGATGAAGATCAAGAAGATCCTGCCGGAAACGGAAAATGTGCTGAAAAACTACGATTGGCCGGGCAATATCAAGCAGCTCCAGAGTGTACTGGAATATGCTTTCTTCAACACGACGGAAGACGTCATCAATCCCCATGACATCAGCCTGATGGGGGATGTGAAGCCGGATAACAAGTGGAAGGAAGACCGGGAGGTATTTGTCAAGGCCTGGCAGGCAGCGGGCGGCAATGTGAGCAGGCTCGCCAACCTCCTGAATGTCAGCCGTGTAACCCTCTATCGTTATCTGAAGAAATACGGTCTGGACAAGAAGTAAGGTAATAGGAAAGTAAGGAGAATTAGATGCGTTTACGGAGAAAACCCTGGGTGGATGAAGCCATCCATGAATTCGATGACTTTGTGGTGAGCAAGGATCAGGAAATCGGCGAGGAGCGAAAGGGACAGTGGAGTGAGATCTTTGGCCGCAAGGCTCCGCTGCATGTGGAACTGGGTACGGGCAAGGGCGACTTCATCACCCAGCTGGCAGAGCGCAATCCCGACATCAATTATATCGGCATCGAGGCCCAGCAGGATGTGCTCTATTCCGCAGCCAAGAAAGTGGCGGAAAAGGGGCTCAAGAATGTGCGCCTGCTGGTATTCGATATCAACAATATCGAGAATATCTTCGGTGAGGGTGAAGTTGACCGCTTCTATGTGAACTTCTGCGATCCCTGGCCGAAGAAGCGTCATGCCAAGCGCCGCCTGACGCATGTGGGCTTTTTGGAGAAATACCGCCGCCTGCTGAAGAAGCCCGGCGAGCTGCACTTCAAGACGGATAATCGCCCGTTGTTTGATTTTTCGCTGGAACAGTTTGAAGAAGCCGGGCTGAAGGTGCAGGATGTGTCCTTTGACCTCCATGCGGAAGATCGTCCCGACAATATCATGACGGAGTATGAACGGAAGTTCAGCGGCTTCGGCGAAAAAATCAACCGCTGCGAGGTAATCTTCGCATAAGCACCAAAACAAGGAGGCTTTTTTGTGCGGATTCGGAAGAAGTTATGGAATAACGATGCCGAGCCCATTCTCGTCATCATGGTGGTGCTGATGGTCCTGGGGACCATCAATGTCTTTAGTTCCAGCTTCGTGCTGGGCACCACGGACTACAATGATCCGTATCATTTCCTGACACGTCATCTGGGCGTTATGATAGGCGGCATCGTATTGTTCTTTTGCTTTCGCCACATCAATTATCGGCGCTGGCAATCCCTGCGCGGCCTGATGTTCTGGGTTATCCTGGGCACATTCCTGGCGCTGGTGGGGGTGTTGATTCCCTCTATCGGCACAGAAGTAAATGGTGCCCGGCGTTGGCTCTTCGGTGTACAGCCGGCAGAACTGGCCAAGCTGATAGCCCTGATGCTGGCTTCGTCTACACTGGTGACACGAATAAAAAAGGGCAAGGCTAATTCCTGGGGAAATGTCATAAACCCGCAATATGGCCTGATCCTGCTGATGGCCGTTCTGATTGAATTGGAACCGGATATGGGCACGGCGGCCATCGTTTTGGGAGTGCCCGTTGTCATGGCTGTGGTGGCAGGCATGTCGCCCAAGTATGTGATGGTGGTAATCGGGGCTTTGGCCGCGGTAGTGGTAGTGGCCGTGAATATCCAGCCCTATCGTATGGCCCGCTTGAAAGTCTGGTTCGATCCCTGGGCTGATGCCCAGGGTATGGGGTATCAGACGGTGCAGTCCCTGTCCACCATCGGTTCCGGCGGTTTCTGGGGCATGGGTCTGGGGGAAGGCGTCAGCAAGTACGCCTATCTTCCCGAAGCCCATACGGACTTTGCCTTTGCCATTTTCAGTCAGGAACATGGCTATATGGGAAACCTGCTGGTATTCCTGCTGCTGGCGTTGCTGGTGCTCTTCTGTGTGCGCATCGCCAACCGGGCGCCGGATGAATACGGTCAGATCCTGTCCATGGGCATCATGGTGCTGATTGCCGGACAGGCTGTGGCCAACATCATGATGGTAGGCGGAATCCTGCCGGTAGTCGGTGTGCCGCTGCCTTTCATCAGCTATGGCGGTTCGTCGCTGATGGTCACGATGATGGCCATGGGGATGCTCATGAATGTCTGTGATCACGGGAAAGACCATAAAAAAGATACTTCAGAGGAAAAGAAGCAGCCGGCAAGGCCTAAGCTGCGTTTGGTGAAATAAAAATAGCCGGAGCATTGCTCCGGCTATTTTTGACCTTATTTCTTTTCTTTGCGTTCTTTGGCGCGTTTCTTGGCGGCTTCTTCCTTGGCCTTGACTTTGTCGTCAATCTTCTTGGCCTGCTGGTACTTGGCGTAGTCAACGCCCATGCTGGCCAGTTTGTGCTTGATTGCCATCATGGGGTGGGACAGGAACATGCGTTTCTGGGTGCCGTTCATGATGGTCATGAATTCCTGGGCCTGCTTGGCACCAAAGCACATGGCAGCGCGATCGCAGCGGTCGCAGATGGGCTTCGTGATGCCGTAGGGGCAGCGGTTCATCTTGGTCATGACCGTGGCGAGCAGGGCCGTGCATTTGGGGCAGAGTTTGTCGCCTTTCGTATCGTGATGACCATGGCAGTAGATGCCGAAGGTCTTTTTGATGTTTTCCTTTTCTTTGGGAATATTGTTTTTGATCTCTACCGGCTTACGCTTGGGCAGAAAACGCGAAAAAATGCTCATTTCGTATCACCTTTCGATTATTGGATATATAAATACACCATTCTATTTTAATGGTATTTTAAGAGAAAAGCAAGGGTGGGGCAATGAAGTCTTGACCTATAGCTGTTTTTTAGTATAATTTAAGATGTAGGATTGTATAATAAGGAATTAGAGGGTGAAGAAAATAGAATTCATTAAGACTCACAGTAAGCTCATTACGAATATACTGGTTGTACTCTTGGTGGTTGTGGCCATTTTTACCAAGCTGCAGGAGAACGGTATGGATGCGTTGTTCAAGCTGACGGATCTGTATATTTTGGCTGGCGGCCTTCTGGGGCTGTTGGTGATTCGTTTCTTCAGCAAGCGTAAAAAGTAATTTCTCGTAGATTCCAAGGTACAGCGGCGTCAAGGAGGCCAATATGGCAGACCAGCATAGCGGGAGCCTCCCCCCCGAATTGGGCGGGCTGCAGGCACAGTCCCTGAAGAAAATATTAAGCAATACAATCAGCACCATTGAAAACAATAAATCACAGATATTTGAAATCTACGAGACTGCCCGTTCGGAAGTGGAGAGCAGCCGCAAGCTGCTGACGGATCTGAAAGAACAGGCCCGGCAGACCATTGAACGGGTGGATGAGCTGGCCAAAAAGGAACAACAGGAAAAACAGAGACTGGTCAAGGTCAGCAGCAATTTTCAGAACTATTCTGAGGAAAAAGTACGGGAAAGCTATGAAGCCGTAAAGAATGTTCAGGTTTCTCTGGGCGTAGAGCGGGAAAAGGAAGCAAATCTGCGGGCACAGCGGGATAAGCTGGAAATCCGCCTGCGCAATCTGCAGACCATGCTGGCCCAGGCCGAGCATCTGGCTCTGGCCGTGGGTTCGGTGCTTTCCTATCTAAGCACCCAGGTCAATGGCGTGATCTGGAAGATCGAGGCGGTACAGAAGGAAAAATTCATTGGGGCGAGGATCATCAAGGCCCAGGAAGAGGAGCGTTACCGCATTTCCCGGGAAATCCATGATGGCCCGGCACAGGATTTGGCGAATCTGATTTTCCAGGCGTCCATCGCGGAAAAGCTGGTGGATTATGATCCGGACGAGGCCAAGCGTACCCTGCAGGAACTGCGGCAGCAGATGCGGGACTGCCTGGGCAGCGTGCGGGAAGTCATCTTCGATATGCGTCCCATGGCGCTGGATGATTTAGGGCTGGTAGCGGCGCTCAATCAGCTGATTGGCCGCATGGCCTCCCGCGGAATGCTGGCGGTTGATTTTTCCCTGGATGGTACTGTGTATGAGTTGCCCAAACATGTGGAGATAGCCATTTTCCGCATTGTGCAGGAGGCTCTCAACAATATCAGGAATCATGCGGAAACGGATATGGCTAGGGTACGCGTGCTCTTTTCGCCGGTGGCAGTATCGATCCTGATCGAGGATAACGGCAAGGGCTTCGATCCCGAGGCCAAACCGGAAGCGCTGGATGAAGATGGCGAACCCCTGCCGGAGGAACTGGCCGAGGTTCATCATCATTTTGGGTTGACGGGCATGCGGGAGCGGGCCAAGATCATTGGTGCAGAGCTTTCCATAACTTCGGCCGTGGGCGAAGGTACCAGGGTGCATTTGCGTGTGCCCAACCGGGAGCCGCAGATGGATACCAAAGATGTAAAGGTGGTTAATACGCCCAATAAGAAGGGCAGAGGTAAATGACAGATCTGAAGAATCAATTGCGAGCGCCGGTGGCGGAGGCGATGAAAGCCTACGCGGGAGACGGCGCTCTCGCTTTTCATACACCGGGGCATAAGCAGGGGCTGGGGGCACATCAGCTCCTGCAGGAACTGATTACCCCGTTGGGGCTGCAGGAGGAAGTTTCCCTGATGGAGGAGCTGGACGATCTCCACGAGCCTACCATGTGCATAAAAGAAGCCCAGGAACTTGCGGCAGCGCTCTATGGAGCTGATGCCGCTTATTTCATGATCAACGGCACCAGTGGGGCCATCCATGCCATGATCATGGGCACACTGCAGCCAGGGGACACGGTGCTGGTGCCCCGCAATGCCCACCGTTCCATGATCGGTGGGCTGATCCTTGCCGGTGTCAGTCCTGTCTTCATCCAGCCCCGCATTGACGAGAAACTGGGGATTCCCATGGGCCTGCAGTATGAGGATATCGTGGCGGCAGCCGACGCTCATCCCGAAGCCAAGGCTTTGATTATGGTCTATCCCACCTATTATGGAGTGACCATTGATTTGCGCAAGGTGGCGGATTTTATCCATAGCCGTAATATGCTGCTGTTGGTGGATGAGGCCCATGGCCCGCATCTGAGATTCAGCGACAGGCTGCCCTTGCAGGCGCTGGATGCTGGAGCGGATATGGCAGCCCAGAGCACCCATAAGATATTGGGTTCCATGACACAGACTTCTATCCTGCTGGCCAGAACTGGCCGGATCGATTTGGAGCGGGTGCGTTCGGCCGCCAGCCTGTTGCAGTCCACAAGCCCCAATCAGCTTTTGCTGGCTTCGCTGGATATTGCCCGCCTGCAGATGGCAGAGCAGGGCGAAGAGTTGGTTGGCCGGGCTGCAGAACTGGCCGAGAAATTGCGGCAGGCGGTAAATAAGATTCCGGGGCTGTGGAGCTTTGGGGCAGATTACCTGCCAGCTGGCGAAAAACTTGATCTGACCAAGGTTACGGTCAGCGTCCGCAGTTTGGGCATTACCGGTGTGCAGGCAGAATCCATCCTGCGGCATACCTATAAGATACAGTGCGAGCTTTCCGATGCCTATAATCTGCTGTTCATCATTTCCTATGCGGATACGGCAAAGCAGGTGGATACGCTGATAAAGGCCCTGCAGGGCTTAGCGGCGCAGTTCACGGATGCGGAGAAATTGATCTTGCCGGTGGAAGTGCCGCCGGTACCGGAGCGGGGCATCAGTCCGCGGGAGGCGTTCTTTGCCGGCCGGGAGACAGTGGATTTTGAGGAGGCTGCCGGTTATGTGGCGGCTGAGCAAATCATGTTCTATCCGCCGGGGATTCCCATTCTGGCACCGGGAGACAGGATTGATTCCGAGGCCCTTTATTATATCCGTACCATGCAGAGGCTGGGACTCAAGGTGGTAGGCCCGGCTGACACTTCGTTGGAAACCATGCAAGTTGTGAGGGAGAATCATCGATGAAAGGCAAACTGATCATTATCGAAGCCGGGGACGGCAGCGGCAAGGCCACCCAGACCAGGGCATTATACGACCATTTAAAGGCAGATGGACACAGGGTACATCGCATTGAGTTCCCGGATTACGCCGATGATTCCTCAGCTCTCGTGCGCATGTACCTGGGCGGGGCTTTTGGGGACAAGGCTGCTGATGTCAATGCCTATGCGGCATCCACGTTTTTTGCGGTGGACCGGTTTGCCTCCTATCAGCGCAAATGGCGGGATTACTATGAAGCCGGGGATATTATCTTAGCTGACCGCTATACCACCAGCAATATGGTGCATCAGGCGGTCAAGCTCACGGACAAGAATGAACGGGAGGCTTTTCTTGAGTGGCTCTGGGATTTTGAGTTTTGCAAGATGGGGCTGCCCGTGCCGGATCAGGTGATTTTCCTCGATATGGCGCCGGAGGTGGCGGACAAGCTGATCGCTGCCAGAGCGGCAGAAACGGCAACGAAGAAGGATATCCATGAGCGGGATACGGATTATCTGCACCGCTGTCATGCGGCTTATCTGGAACTGGCCGCAAAGTATGATTGGGATAAGGTGATCTGCAATGAAGGGGAAAATCCCCGCAGCATCGAAGCTATCCACAGTGATGTTTATGCCATTGTGGAGAAATTGTTGAAGAAGTAAGGAGTTACCATGATAAAGGAAGTTTTGGTGGTGGAGGGCAAGATGGACGTTGTGGCCATCGACAAGGCTGTAGAAGCCGACTGCATCATCACCGAAGGATTCAATCTGAAAAAACAGGCTCTCAAGAATATCGAGCAGGCCTATAAGAAGCGCGGCATCATCATTATGACGGACCCGGATTCGGCAGGGGAGCGTATCCGTTCTTATCTGACCAAGCGGTTCCCCCATGCCAAGCATGCCTTTGTGCCCGTGGAAGATGCCACGGACAACGACGATATCGGCATCGAACAGGCCAAGCCGGATGCCATCCGCAAGGCGTTGGAAAAAGTCCGCACCATGGATTGGGAGCCGACGAATAATTTCAGCGGGGCAGACCTGATTGTCCATGACCTGTCCGGAGCGAATGCTGCCGCCAGCCGCCGGGCAAAATTGGGGGCAAAACTTGGTCTGGGCTTTGCCAATGCCAAGACCTTTTTGAAGCGGCTCAATCATTATGGCGTGACCAGAGAAGAATTCGAGAAGGCCGTGGCCGAACTGAATGCAGAAGAAGCGGGGGATGCGAAATGAGTGAAAAAGCGATACAGCCGAAGATTGCCAGCCGGGAAGTGACCACCCATATCCTCAAGGCTTTCGGCCTGCGCATGAGCAAGAAGCTGGGACAGAACTTCCTGATTGATGCCAGCATCGTGCAGGGCATTGTGGATGCGGCAGAGATTGAAGAAGGTGACCGGGTATTGGAAATCGGCCCAGGCATCGGCACCCTGACCCAGGGGCTCGCCGAAGCCGGTGCCGATGTGACGGCGGTGGAATTGGATAAGAAGCTGCCGGCAGTCCTGGCGGAAACCCTCAAAGGCTACGACAACGTGCGCATTGTGCCCGGGGATATTTTAAAGGTCAATATCCCGGAAATCATGGGGGATAAGCCCTTCAAGGTGGCTGCTAACCTGCCCTACTATATCACGACGCCGATTCTGATGGCTCTTCTGGAACGCCATCTGCCCATCACCCATATGGTGACCATGGTGCAGAAGGAAGTGGCCCTGCGCATGGTGGCAAAACCTGGCGGCAAGGATTACGGTGCCCTGTCGGTGGCGGTGCAGTATTACACCGAACCGGAAATCGTGCTGGATGTGCCGCCCAGAAGCTTCATCCCAGCACCGGAAGTGGACAGCGTGGTCATCGCCTGCAAGGTGCGGGAAACGCCGGCAGTGCAGGTGCAGGACGAAAAGATGTTCTTCCGCGTGGTCAAGGCCGCTTTCGGCCAGCGCCGCAAGACGCTCTCCAACGCCCTCAAAGGCGGCGGCTTTGCCAAAGAACAGGTGGCACCGGCCATGGAGCAGGCGGGGATTGAACTCAACCGCCGCGGTGAGACACTGAGTTTGGACGAATTTGCCAAGCTGGCTGATGCATTCAGTTCGTTAGCATAATTTACGGCTTAGCGTTTACATCGATATACTAGCCCGGGGGCTGATAATATTTTTCCTCTGCTTATGCAGGCTTGCCTAACGCGACGGAAAAACATCATCAGCCCCTGGGCTGTTTTCGTGGTAACCCTTGAGTGTTAAGTGAGTATTTTCAAGGACATTTTTGCGATACCAGGGCCCGCCGGCAGGGGGATGGCTTTCGGGAACGTTTGGCGCTATGCGTCTCAGTGGACGAAAGTTATCCCCCTGCCGGCGGGCGCCTTAGCACTACGATGTAAATCCCCGATGCAAACTCCCCAAATTAACTTGCAAAAAATGCTAAAATTAACTTGCTACTATGCAAAAAATGTTATACAATTAGAGTCGTGTATTATATGGAAAAAATAATTTGCTAATATTAGCAGAAAGCAGGTAGCATATGGCTGAATCAATTTGGTCCATCCTGCCGCCGGTTATCACCATTGTTCTGGCTTTGTGGACAAAGGAAGTATACATGTCCCTGATCATCGGCATCTTCTCGGGTGCCATGCTCTTTACGGGGGGCAATTTCCTGGAATCCATCCTGACCATGTTCAAGGTTATGGCGGACAAGGTGGGCGGCAACGTCAACATCTTGGTATTCTTGGTAATCTTAGGTATCCTGGTAGCGGCAATCACCCGCAGTGGTGCCACGAGTGCTTATGGTGAGTGGGCGGCGCGCACGATCAAAGGCCGCCGTCAGGCTTCGCTGATCACGGCGCTTTTAGGTCTCGTGATCTTCATCGATGACTATTTCAACTGCCTGACGGTTGGTACGGTCATGCGCCCGGTGACGGATAAATTCAAGATTTCCCGGGCAAAACTGGCCTATATCATCGATGCCATGGCAGCGCCCGTCTGTATCATCGCGCCGGTGTCCAGCTGGGCGGCGGCTGTGGGTTCCTCCCTGCCGGAAGGCTCGGAGATCGATGGCTTTGGTCTCTTTATCCAGACCATTCCCTTTAATCTCTATGCCTGGCTGACGCTGATCTTCCTGTTCTTCATCATCTGGACGGGCAAGGATTTCGGGGCTATGGCCCATGATGTCAAGCGCAGCAACCAGAAGTTCGAGATTCCCAAGGAATATCAGGGTAATGGCGAGGTACATAAGGAAGAGCAGGGCAATGGCAAGATCATTGACCTGATCCTGCCGCTTATGGTGCTGATTGTAGCTTGCGTCTATGGCATGCTCTATACTGGCGGCATCCATGAGGGCAAGACCATTGCCAATGCCTTTGCGGATTGCGATTCTTCCAAATCCCTGGTGCTGGGTTCCTTCATTGCCTTTGTATTTACCGGTCTTTTGTACCTGCCGCGTAAGGTGATTTCCTTCAACGCCTTCTGTGACAGCTTTGGCTGGGGCTTCAAGGCCATGACGCCGGCCATCTTCATCCTGTGCCTGGCCTGGACGCTGTCCGGTATCTGCAGTGACAAGTATCTGAACCTGGGCGGCTTCGTGGGTGGCATCGTCAGTGCCAATGCGGCGCTGATCATGCTGCTGCCGCCAATCTTCTTCCTGGTGGCCATCGGTCTGGCCTTTGCCACGGGCACGAGCTGGGGTACCTTCGGCATCCTGATTCCCATCGCGGTAGCAGTAGTCGGTGGCGATCCGCAGATGCTGACCATCTGTGTGGCGGCTATCCTCTCCGGTGCCGTAGGCGGCGACCATGCTTCGCCGATTTCGGATACCACGATTCTGGCGTCTGCCGGCGCCCAGTGTGACCATCTTGACCATGTGAGCACCCAGCTGCCCTACGTTATGACGGTGGCAGGCTGCTCCCTGATCGGTTACGTGGTGGACGGCATGACCGGCAACGGCTGGTTGGGCCTGGGCACGGCAATTGCCTGCCTGTGTGTTGTCATGACGGTGATTTCTGCCAAGGTGAAATCCCTGGACAAATAAAGTCTTTATCAGTCAGCTGCCTGCGGGCGGCTGGCTTTTTCTTTGCCTTGTCAAATGCGGTCAATTGCGCTATACTAGCATTTGTTTACTAAAAGCAGAAATCAGAATTCAGGAGTTGAGGGCGTTGAAGATTGCCTTTTTTGATTCCGGCATGGGAGGTTTGTCCGTTCTCCATCATGCCATGAAGGTTCTGCCCCATGAGCAGTTTGTGTTCTATGCTGACGAGGATCATGTGCCTTACGGGACGAAATCCACTGCAGAAGTCCAGAAGTTTGTGGGCGAGGCCTTTGACTTCTTATTGAAACAGGATGTAAAAGCCATCGTGGTGGCCTGTAACACGGCGACCTCCGTGGCGGTGGCAGAAATGCGCCGCCGTTATGACCTGCCCATCATCGGCATGGAACCGGCGGCGAAAAAGGCGCTGGACCTGGACGGCACCCGGCGGGTACTGGTGACAGCTACGCCGATCACAGTCAAGGGGCGCAAGATGGAACTTTTGATCGAGAAAGTCGATAAAGACCATCTGGTGGACAGGCTGGCCCTGCCGGAGCTGGTGACTTTTGCCGAGCGGCAGGAATTCAATTCCCCGGCGGTGACGGATTACCTCAGGGAGCAGTTGGCGCCCTTTGACCTGTCCAAGTATTCCGCCCTGGTGTTGGGCTGCACCCATTTCAATTATTTCAAGGACACACTGCGGACACTGCTGCCGGATAATGTCGCTTTTGTGGATGGCAATGAAGGCACAACCAATGAGCTGATCCGCCGCCTGAAGGAGCGGAATCTGCTGGAGCATCTGCCCCAGCAGGTGGAGTATTTCTACTCCGGCCGCAAGGTGACGGATATGGTGGAACTGGAGCGCCTGCAAAAATGTCTGGGCCGTCTGGAAAAGATGTATCGTTTTTGACTTGACTTTGCCCGCTGATTGTTCTAGTCTATACAATGTGTGTAAAGTGTTAAGGGGGCTTTTATATGCCAGTAAAAATCGAACATCATGTAAATTTCTATGACACGGATGCTATGGCCGTTGTACATCATGCCAATTATATCCGCTGGTTTGAGATTGGCCGGGTGGCGTACCTGCGTTCCATTGGCATCACGCTGACGGAAATGATGGACGATGGCTATGTGTTCCCCATTACGGACATCAGCGCAAAATACGTTTCGCCGGGCAAATTCGATGACGAACTCATCATCGAGACCACGGCCACGGCACTGACGAAGGCGAAGATGTGTTTCAAATACCGTATCCTGCGCAAGGGGACGGAGGAAGTTCTGGTGACAGGGAAATCCCAGAATGTCTACACCAGCAAGGAGACGGGCCACATCGCCCGTCTGCCGGAAAAGTATTACACGCGTCTGCAGGCTGCCATGGCAGAGGAAAAGGCGGCCGCAGAGGCGCAAAAATAATCAGGGAATTCTAGGGAGGAATTATCGTGAATTTATTGACCATAGTGTTATTAGTCATACTGATCCTTATCTGTGTGACGAAGCTCTTTTTGGCCTATCTGGGCACGGAGGACATTCGCGTGGATGCAAGCAGCCCGGTGGAGCTGGAAAGCAAAGACGAAAACAGCCTGGTGCTCTCCAAGAAACTGCGCTTCTATAATGAAGGCAAGCAGTGTGCAACCATCATGGATGCCATCTGCCGCAGCCAGCTGCCCTACGAGCAGTACGACGGCATTGAGGTGCGTCCCAAGGCTGAGCGTGAAGGCGAAGTCCGTGAGGACGATTACTTTGAGGCCGTGATTATCCAGAAGAAGGGTTACAAGGGCGGTCTGGACAGCCTGAACCTCTTTGCCAAGATCAAGCTGACGCCGCGCAAGGGCATGAGCCTTGACGAAGCTCTGTCCCATATGGTGGATCTGCCGGTGGACTTCATCTGGCAGGAAACGGGCCGTGCCGTTCAGCACTACAATAAACTGCGCATTGAGATCACGGCAGAAGAAATCGCAAAGCTGGCTGGCGTGCAGCTGGTCAAGGACTAAGGAGGCACTGACATATGGCTGAAGAAATGAAACTTATTCCGGTGCCGACGCGCATCCTGACGGAAAAAGACGATATCGTGGATGCCATCGAGCATTACACGAAAGATAAGATCGGTGAGAACGACCTGCTCTGCTGCGCAGAGTCCGTTGTGGCCATCACTCAGGGCCGCTTTGTGCGCCCGGAAGACCTGGAAATCTCCGACCTGGCCAAGTTCTGCTGCCGCTTCATCCCGGACTATGGCTCTCTGGCTTCGCCTCATGGCATGCAGTCCCTGATGGACGTGGAAGGTAAATGGCGCGTGGCCTTTGCCCTGTTCGCCGGCTTTGTGGCGAAACTGTTCGGCAAGTCCGGTATGTTCTACGTTTGGGGCGGTAAAGAGACGGCTATGATCGATGACGTTACGGGTACGATGCCTCCCTTTGACAAGTGCATTGTTTACGGGCCGGGCGAACCCTATGAAGTGGTCAAGCGCATCAAAGAGCGCCTGGGCTGCTTCGGTGCCATGATCGCTGACGTCAATGACCTCAAGCGCAGCCGTGTGGTGGGCATCACCGAGGGCACGGACGGCGAAATCGCCCGTAAGCTCCTGATTGACAACCCCTTCGGCAACGCTTCCCAGAAGACGCCGATCTGCATCATCAAGAACTATAAGCAGTATCAGGAAAGCAAGTAAAGAGCCTCCCCTATGGGGGAGGGGGACCGCGATAGCGGTGGAAGGGGCTTTAGGTAGAGTGGATTTACTGTACCTTTAGCCCCTTTCGTCAGCCTGGGGGCTGACACCTTCCCCTAAGGGGCAGGCTGGTGTAGAGGAGTGATTGGATGGAGCGTTTCAGGCATCGTGCCGCTGACGCCTTGCGTCCCTATAAGATTCACCGCAAATTCCAAAAGTATCCGGCCGGTTCGGTGCTCATTGAGATGGGCAACACCAAGGTTATCTGCGCCGCCACCGTGGAAGAACGGGTGCCATTCTTTCTGAAGGGCACCGGTGAGGGCTGGATCACGGCGGAGTATTCCCTGCTGCCCAGTGCTACGGGCACCCGCACCCAGCGGGAAGCCGTCAAGGGCAAGCAGACCGGGCGCACCCAGGAGATTGAGCGCCTGATTGGCCGTTCCCTGCGCTCCGTGGTGGATACCAAGGCCCTGGGAGAGCGAACTATCATGATTGACTGCGATGTGATCCAGGCCGATGGCGGCACCCGGACCGCAGCAATCACCGGGGCTTTCGTCGCATTGGTAGAAGCCTGTTCCACCTTCTATCAGAAGGGGAATATCTTTCCGGTCAAGGACTTCCTCGCTGCCATCAGTGTAGGCATCAACAAGGAAGACGAACCAATCCTTGACCTGTGTTACGAGGAAGATTCCACCGCCATGGTGGATATGAACGTGGTGATGACGGGCTTTGGCAAGTTTGTCGAGGTGCAGGGCACTGGCGAGGGCCGGCCCTTCGATCATCAGGAACTCAGCAGGCTGCTCGCATTAGGGGAGAAGGGCTGCCGGGAGCTGATTTCCTATCAGAAGGATGTATTAGGTGGCCAGCTGGTTTGGCTGGTGGGCCGTGAAGGCTGATTTTTTAGGGGAGTTTTTTTATGAAGAAGATTGTCATTGCCACGAAGAATGCAGGCAAAGTGCGGGAAATGAAAGATGCATTTGCGCATCTGCCCGTGGAAGTGGTAGCCCTGTCGGAGTTTGGGAATCTGCCCAACGCCATTGAGGATGGGGAGACCTTTGCGGATAACGCCGCCATCAAGGCCCGTTTTTATATGGAAAAGACGGGCTGCGCCTGCCTGGCCGATGATTCCGGCCTGGAAGTAGCTGTGCTGGGCGGCCGCCCGGGGGTTTATTCCTCCCGCTATGCAGGCTATAATGCCGAGGACTGGGCCAATAATCAGAAGATGCTGGAAGAACTCTGCATTGCCGATGTGGAGGAATCTCCGGCAGATTACCGCTGTTCCCTGTGCTTTGTGGACACGGATGGCACGATCCTGCGGGCCGATGGCCGCTGTGATGGCATCGTGCGGAAAATCCCCCGGGGCAAGAATGGCTTTGGCTATGATCCGTATTTCTACACCAATGAATACGCGGGCCGTACCATGGCAGAACTGACTTTCGAGGAGAAAGATCGCATCAGCCATCGCGGCCGTGCCCTGCGCAAGCTGACGCAGCAGCTGGAGGAGCATCTGGCATGAAGGTAGGGATTATCAGCGACAGCCATGGTGACTATCGCTGTATTGACCAGGCTCTGGCCCATGAAGCAGCCCAGGGGGTAGAGCTTTGGCTCTTTGCTGGGGACATTGCCATGGATGCGGATTACCTGGCCATGGTGACGGACAAAGAAGTCATCAGGGTAGCGGGCAACAATGACTGGCCCGGTGGCCGGCTGCCGGATTATGAAACGGCGGATATTGCCGGTCACACCATTTTCCTGACCCATGGGCATCTCTTTGGCGTGAGCTTTGGGCTGAAGAATCTGGCACAGGCAGCCACTGACGTAGGAGCGGATATTGCGATTTATGGTCATACTCATATGGCTGTGGATACGGTGCTGGAGGATGTGCGCATCCTGAATCCCGGCAGCATTTCCCGTCCGCGGGACGCGCGCAATGGTTCCTTCATGGTGATGGATTTGGCGGCAGATAAATCTCCTTGTGTAAAATTGATAAGAGTATAATTATTATCTATTGTATAATAATTATCAAATAGAAAAAATCTATAATTTTTTTAAAAAAGTCCTGCTTTTTAGCAGGATTTTTTTTACGAGTATCTAATATAAATATTGATGTGATAGTAATCACGCAAAGAGGTAACTAAGATGCAGAAAAGTGAATCCGATTCACTATTTTCGCGGTTTGCGGGCATCATACGAATGCTTGAAAATCAATAAGAAATGTGTTATTATGTGCCTGCTGATGTGTGATAAAGTGTATTTATGGGAGGGATTACTTTGCGAGAAATCGACGCAAAACAAATCACGGAAACCGTAGCACAGATGTGCAAAGAAGCGGCCTATTACCTTCCGGATGACGTCTACAACGCCATGAAGAAGGCGCGGGAGACGGAAACTTCTCCGGTAGGTCAGAATGTCCTCGACCAGATTATCCGCAATGCGGAAATCGCCAAGGCTGAAGATCGTCCTTACTGCCAGGATACTGGTATGACGATTGTCTTCCTTGAAGTTGGTCAGGATCTGCACATTACGGGCGGTCTGTTGGAAGATGCAGTCAATGCTGGCATTTCCAAGGGCTATACCGAAGGCTACCTGCGTAAGTCCGTGGTCGGCGAGCCGCTGTTCAATCGTGTGAACACCAAGGACAATACGCCTGGCGTCATCTACACGAAGATTGTAGCAGGTGATAAGCTCAAGATTACCGTGGCACCGAAGGGCTTTGGTTCCGAGAACAAATCCGGTGTCAAGATGCTGGTGCCGGCTGATGGTGTGGAAGGTGTGAAGAAAGCGGTTATGGACATTATCCTCCATGCCAGCATGAACCCCTGCCCGCCGATGGTTGTCGGTGTTGGTATCGGCGGTACCATGGACAGAGCTGCCCTCCTTTCCAAACTGGCTCTGACGCGTTCCGTTGACGAACGTAATCCGATGCCGGAATACGCCAAACTGGAAGGCGAACTCCTCGAACTCATCAATCAGACGGGTATCGGCCCCCAGCTGGGCGGCAATACCTCGGCACTGGCTGTAAACGTAGAGTGGGGCCCCACTCATATCGCAGGCCTGCCGGTTGCAGTAACCATTTGCTGCCATGCTATGCGCCATAAACAGCGTGTACTTTGATTTGAGACGGGAGGAAATATAAATGGCTGAACAGATTCGGATTCAGACTCCGTTTACGGAGGAAATGAGCCGCAAGCTTAAAGCAGGCGATGCGGTACTTATCTCTGGCGAGATCATCGCCGCTCGTGACGCTGCCCACAAGGCCATGACGGAAGCTCTGGCTCGGGGCGAGAAACTGCCGGTAGATTGGCAGAATCAGATGGTCTATTATCTGGGGCCGACGCCGGCTAAACCGGGTGATCCCATTGGTTCCTGCGGCCCGACCACATCCGGTCGTATGGATGCCTACACTCCGACCATGCTGGAACAGGGCATCAAGGGCATGATCGGCAAGGGGTCCCGCTCCAAAGAAGTGGTGGAATCCATGAAGAAGAACGGTGTGACCTACTTCGCTGCCGTTGGCGGCGCCGCAGCCCTCATCGCTAAATCCGTCAAGAAGTATGAAGTCCTGGCTTATCCGGAATTAGGTCCGGAAGCAGTGGCCCGCCTTACGGTGGAGGACTTCCCGGCTATCGTGGTCATCGACTGCGAAGGCAACAACCTTTACGAGACGAATCAGGCTAAGTATCGTACGCTGAAAGGCTACTGATAAAGGTAAAGTGGAACAAGGCGGGCACGAGATCTTGCCCGCTATTCCAGGAATTATTTTAGGAGGTATAGAATGTTTCACACAACTTTTTACGTGCGTCGTCTGCATTCATTAGTGGGCCTCTTGGCGTTGGGCATGGTTCTCTTTGAACATATCTTCACCAACTCCATGGCTCTGGGCGGCGCTCCTGCACTTAACGGAGCCCTGGCAATGATGGAGCTCATCCCGCATCCGATCTTCCTCGGACTGGAAATTGGCGCTATTGCAACGCCTCTGCTCTTCCATGCCATCTATGGTATCTACATCTGCCTGCAGGCTAAGAACAATCCGGGCCGTTATGGCTATGTCCGCAACTGGCAGTTCGCTCTGCAGCGCTGGACGGCATGGTTCCTGGTAGTATTCCTGGTTTGGCACGTATTCTATCTGCGTATCCTGACCAAGGGCATTGCCGGTGTTCCCATTTCCTATGAACTCCTGCAGAACTACTTCGTAGCAAATCCTGCCTATGCTCTTCTCTACATCATCGGTATGTTTGCTGCCATCTTCCATTTCTGCAATGGTATCACGACCTTCTGCATGACCTGGGGTATCGCGAAAGGCCCCCGCGTCCAGAATGTGGTAAGTGCACTGAGCATGGGCCTCTGCGCTGTGCTGTGCCTCGTGACGCTGGCATTTATGGGCAGCTACTTTGTGATGTAATTGCCTTTGTGTATGGCAAAGTAAAGGAGAATTTCAATGGCTAATAAACCTGAAAAAAAGATTATTGTCGTAGGCGGCGGCCTTTCGGGCCTCATGGCTACGCTGAAAATCTGCGAAGACGGCGGTAAGGTTGACCTCTTCTCTTATTGCCCGGTTAAGCGCTCCCACTCTCTGTGCGCACAGGGCGGCATGAACGCCTGCATGGATACCAAGGGCGAGCACGATTCCATCTATGAGCACTTCGATGATACGGTATACGGCGGTGACTTCCTGGCTGACCAGCTGGCTGTCAAAGGCATGGTTGAGGCAGCTCCGAAGCTCGTGCACATGTTTGACCGCATGGGCGTGCCCTTCACCCGTACGCCGGAAGGTGTTCTTGACCTCCGTAACTTCGGTGGCCAGAAGAACAAGCGTACTGTATTCGCCGGCTCCACCACGGGCCAGCAGCTCCTCTATGCTCTCGACGAGCAGGTTCGCCGTTGGGAAGTTAAGGGCGGCGTAAAGAAATATGAATTCTGGGAATTCATCAAGATCATCAAGAACAAAGACGGTGTTTGCCGTGGTATCGTTGCGCAGAACATGAACTCCAACGAGATCCAGGCATTCCCGGCTGATGTCGTAATCCTGGCAACGGGCGGCCCTGGCCAGGTATATGGCCGCTGCACGGCTTCTACCATCTGCAACGGTTCTGCAGTATCCGCTGTTTACCAGCAGGGCGCAGAAATCGGTAACCCCGAGTTCCTGCAGATCCATCCGACGGCTATTCCGGGTTCCGATAAGAACCGCCTGATGTCCGAAGCCTGCCGTGGTGAAGGCGGCCGCGTCTGGGTATACCGCAAGAACCCCCAGACGGGCGAAAAAGAACGCTGGTACTTCCTCGAAGACATGTATCCGGCATACGGCAACCTGGTACCCCGTGACGTTGCGTCCCGTGCCATCTACAAGGTCGTTGTGCATATGGGGCTCGGCATGACCAATCCGAACCGCGTATACCTCGATCTGTCCCATATTCCGGCTGATTACCTGGAGCGCAAACTGGGCGGTATCCTCGAAATGTACGATGATTTCGTAGGTCAGGATCCCCGTAAGGTTCCCATGGAAATCTTCCCGTCCATCCATTACTCCATGGGTGGCATCTGGGTAGACAGAGAGCATCACACCAATATCCCGGGCCTCATGGCTTCCGGCGAGTGCGATTACCAGTACCACGGTGCAAACCGTCTCGGTGCAAACTCCCTGCTGTCCGCTACTTACTCCGGCACCATCTCCGGTCCGGAAGCTCTGCGCCTTGCCCGCAGCGGCAAGCTGGGTGATGCTCTCACCAACGAAGAGCTGGAAGCAGCCCGCAAAGAGTGCGTAGAGGAATTCGACAAGATCCGCAACATGAATGGTGCTGAAAATGCTCATCAGATGCACCATGAACTGGGCGACATCATGTACAAATATGTTTCCATCGAACGCGATAACAACGGCCTCAAACAGTGCATGAAAGAACTCCATGCCCTGCTCAAACGTTGGGACAATATCGGTGTTACGGATCATGGCAACTGGGCAAACCAGGAAGCAATGTTCGTGCGCCAGCTCCGCAACATGATCATCTACGCTATGGCCATCACCAAGTCCGCTCTGCAGCGTGACGAAAGCCGCGGTGCCCATGCGAAGATCGTCCTCAAGTCCGACTATGATAGCTGGGATGCAGCCAAGAAGAAGGCCTTTGACGAGAAGAATGGCAAATACCATTTCGATGCTGAAACTGGCCGTGCTATGACGGATGATGGCAATGATGACCTGCTGTTCTTTGGCCGTGATGATGAGAAATTCATGCGCACCACGGTGGTATCTTTTGACGCTGCCAACAGTGAACCGGAAGTTTCCTATCGTGAATTCGAGCACTCTCTCATTAAGCCGCGTCTGCGTAACTACGCCGTAGCTAAGAAAGAGTAAGAGGGAGGACAATAACAATGGCAGAACAGAAAAAAGTCAGATTCATAATCGAGCGTCAGGATGGCCCGGATACGGCCCCCTACACGCAGGAATTCGACGTAGATTACCGTCCGGGCCTCAACGTTGTTGCCGCCCTGATGGAAATCCAGAAGAACCCGGTCACCGTTGACGGCAAGAAAGTTGCTCCTGTTGTTTGGGAATGCAACTGCCTGGAAAAAGTCTGCGGTGCCTGCATGATGGTTATCAATGGTAAGGCTCGTCAGGCTTGCTGCTCCCTGATTGACAATCTGGAACAGCCCATCCGCCTGCAGCCGGCCCGTACGTTCCCGGTTATCCGCGACCTGCTCATCGACCGCTCCGTGATGTTTGAAAGCCTCAAACGCATTCAGGGCTGGGTGGAAGTGGATGGCTCCTGGGAAGTCAAGGATGCCCCGATCCAGAACCCGTACACCGCACAGACGGCTTACGAGATTTCTCACTGCATGACCTGCGGTTGCTGCATGGAAGCATGCCCCAACGTTGGTCCGCAGTCCGACTTCATCGGCCCGTCCCCGACGGTACAGGCATATCTCTTCAATCTCCATCCGCTGGGAAAATTCGACGCTCCGAAGCGCCTGAATGCCCTGATGGAAAAAGGCGGCATCACCAGCTGCGGCAACAGCCAGAACTGCGTACAGGCCTGCCCGAAGAACATCAAGCTGACGACTTACCTCGCACAGCTCAACCGCGATGTCAACAAACAGGCTCTGAAGAATATCTTCAACCACTAATTGCCTAAGTAATACGGCCCCCGCCATTGGCGGGGGCTTTTGTCATGAAAGCACTTTTATTGACAAGAGAAGTTAAGAAAAGCCTGCCTGTTGACGATATATTATATGCAGGGAGGTGCGTTTTTATGAACGTGACGGATATCAAGGGGAAAGCAGGTGTGACCAATATAGAGCGGTCTAAGACAGAGGGAACGGATGAGCTCAAGGGGCTGTTTGCCGGTATGGTGCAGGAGAAGCTTAATAGCCTTACGGAAACCTTGGAGGAAATGAATGCGCGGCGGCAGGAGGTCAAAGAGCTGAGAGATCAGCAGCAGTTCACGGAAACCGTGCGCCATGTCCTGCCCGATGGTACGATATTGGTGCGGGAGTATGTGGATGGCAGATTGGACAGCAGCTATCGCAAGAAGCCCCATATGAAGGAGGTCCCCGATGAAAACCAGCCCTTGCCCAGAGCATTGGATGGTACGGTGCTGGAGAGCCAGATCAAAATGAAAAAAGTGCCCACAGTACGCATCTTTGACGATTTCGCGGGGCAATAGGCAGAACGTGTCATTTCTGAACGAGGCAGTCAGAAATGACACGTTTTATGTTTGTGGGAATCGTATTGAAAAATATTATCGAATTTAAGGATAATTTAAGAATGTTATTGTATCATAAGCAGTGTTAGAGAATCTTCCCAGCTTAGCAAGGGGATGAAGGGAAATGGAGAATCAGGGATTTCGGGAGCGCTGCGAATTTGATTTTATCCGGGAGGCGTTAGGGACACTATTTCGGAAGTATCATAGTCACAGGCTGAATTCCAGTGAAGCTTATATCGAGTCCGGCAATCTGCTGGAATATGATCCTTTATGTGCAGAGGCGCTTTTCTTTCGGTTCTATGCTCTGCGCAATCTGCTGCGTCCGGAAAAAAACCAGGAGTTTTTTTCCCATACTGGTCGGCCGGAGGTCAGATTGCTGCAGCAGCTTGTAACCGGTCAGGTGACAGAAGGGGATTATCCCTTGGAGGATGATGGGCAGCTGCATTATTATCTGCGTACCCGGTCGGAGCTTTTGGATCTGTGCAGCCGGGAGTTCTATGGTTATGTGCAGGCTTTATTGGGGCATGGTCCTATGGCATTGCAGATGGATATCATGGCGAAGATCTGCCTGTTTGAGGGCATCTATCTGGAGGAACGGCAGCTGTTCCAGATAGATGGCAAACATTATCTGGAGCCTTACCTGCCCTATATCATGGAAATGATCCTTGATCTCAAGCCAGAGCAGCTGCCCCGTTTGCATGCTGTTTTTGCCAAGGCTAAAGCGGTCTTGAGTGACAAATGGCAGGAACAGTCCCGGCGAAAAGACGCTGAAAAGGGGATTGAGTTCAAGGTCCTGGAAGATGAACTGACAGACATTATGAAGGACATGGCTCTGCATCGGCAGAGTGGTTATACATGATCATGGAGAAAGGATGTTGATTTTTTTGGTTTATCTTATTCCTGTTGCAATTTTTGTCGTCGTCATCATGGCGATTGCGCTGACCTGCTGGGTGAAGGCACCGCCTGATGTGGCCTTCATTCTCTCCGGCTGGCGGGCCAAGCCCCGGATGCTGGTGGGACAGGGCGGTGTGAAGATCCCGCTGTTGGAACGTGTAGACCGCCTGTTCCTGGGGCAGATGACGGTGGATATCCGCACCCAGCAGAGTGTGCCCACCAATGACTTCATCAACGTGAAGGTGGACGCTGTAGCGAAGGTTTCCGTGGATGATTCTGAGGAAGCCCGTCTGCTGGCCTCCAAGAACTTCCTGAACCTGACGCCGGAACTCATTGCTGACCAGCTTCGGGATTCCCTGGAAGGTAACATGCGTGAGATTGTAGGCACCCTGTCCCTGAAGGAAATCAGCACGAATCGCGATTCTTTTTCCGAACAGGTCAAGGCGGCCGCTGCACAGGACATGGAACGTCTGGGCATCAAGGTGATTTCCTGCAATATCCAGAATATCACCGATGAGACAGGCTTGATCACGGATCTGGGTGCTGACAACACCGCCCGCATCCGCAAGGATGCCTCCATTGCCAAGGCACTGGCTGACCGCGATGTGTCGGTGAAGCAGGCTGAGGCCATGAAGGAAGCCAATGATGCCAAGGTCAAGGCGGAATTGGAAATCGCCCAGCGGCAGAATGAACTGGCCATCCGCAAGGCGGAACTCAAGCGGGAATCAGATATCAAGCAGGCAGAAGCCGATGCGGCTTATGCCATTCAGGAACAGGAACAGCGCAAGGCCATCGAGACGGCTACGGTGGATGCGGAAATCGCCAAGGCCAACCGCGAAGAAGCCCTGCGCAAGCAGCAGGTAGCTGTCCGCGAACAGGAACTGGCAGCTGAAGTCCAGAAGAAGGCCGATGCGGATAAGTACAATATCAGCAAGCAGGCAGAGGCAGAACTGGCTAAGCGTCAGCGCGAATCCGAAGCAAAGCTCTATGAACAGCAGCGGGATGCTGAAGCCCAGAAGGCTCAGGCTGAAGCCAAAAAATATGCCATGGAGCAGGAAGCTGCCGGTATCACGGCCAAGGCCCAGGCAGAAGCAGAAGCCATCCGCCTGAAAGGTGAGGCCGAGGCTGCCGCCATGGACAAGAAGGCAGAAGCCTTGAAGAAATACGGCAAGGCTGCTATGGCCCAGATGGCTATCGAGATCCTGCCGAAGGTAGCTGCCGAAGTGGCCAAGCCCCTGGGAACCATTGATAAGGTCACGATTTTCGGCGGTGGCAATGGCAGCGGCATGTCCACCATGTCGGATAATGTGCCCCTGGTCATGGCCAAGACCATCCAGACCATCAAGGAAGCAACCGGCGTGGATATCGCGGAAATCATGCGTGCGGAATCCTATGATGCCAAGGTGACGAAGAACGTCAATGTATCCGGCATGGCAGAAGAAGAGGCCCGTGATGCGGTGGCTGCGGCAGCAGTGGCCGGTGTCACCGCCAAAGCATAATCAATAATAGGAAAAAGTCTGAGCGTGTCAAAGGTTTGGCATGTTCAGGCTTTTTCTTGTTTTCACTTGCTTATTGCCCCTGTTTAGGTATAAAATATTAATAAGTGGGTATGTTGCCCTAAGGATGATGGTCGGCAATGTAGGATGATAATTATGAGAAAAAATAATCGTATTCCCTTAAGCCCGTGTTTACGCCGGTTCCGGTTCTATTTTGACTTGTTGGGCAGGACTACCAAGGATTACCTGTTCTTTACGGATCTGCAGGAAAATCTGGTTATGGTGTCGCCAAATCTGGTCAATGATTTTGACCTGCCCGGCGAGATTATGCATGATTTTGATACGTATTGGCTGCCCTTGGTGCATCCCGAGGAACGGGGGCCTTATCAGGCATCCATCAGCAAGGCGCTGAATTCGCAGGGCCCCTGCGAGCACAATATGGAATATCGTGTCAAAAGCCGTAAAGGCGAGTTTGTCTGGATTTCCTGCCGGGGCAGGGTAGGTCTTGATCGGGATGGCAAGCCCTCGATGTTTGTAGGCACTATGTCACGGATGGCACAGCGCAATCAGGCCGATGAGGTGACGGGACTGCTCAATAAGTATCAGTTCGAACATGCTGTGAAGTTGGCTTTGGCCCAGTACCGTGCCACTGGTGAAGGTGGGGCAATCATGGTATTGGGGCTGGACAATTTCAAGATTGTCAACGAAACCTATAACCGCATGACCGGGGATATTGTTCTCAAGCGCGTGGCAGATCTGCTCGCCAACGTGATTCCGCAGCCATTGACGCTGTTCAAGCTGGATGGGGACGAGTATGCCTTCATTTATCCCGGAGGGACGGCTGAAGACGTAGCAGAGATCTTTGCCAGTGTGCAGAGTGCATTGTCGCGTCCGCAGGACATTGATGGTCATCAATACTTCTGTACGGCATCCTGCGGTACGGTGTTCTATCCGGAGTCCGGCAAGGACTATCTCGTGCTGCACAAGCATGCTGAGGCGGCCATGGATATTGCCAAGAGGGAAGGCAAGAACCGCAATGTGCTGTTCAGCAAGGAACAGTACAACCGCTGGGTGCGCTCCATTTCCATGCGGGACAGCATCTGGGAAAGCGTGGAGAATGGCTGTGTGGGGTTCAGCCTGTTCTTCCAACCCCAGGTCAGTGCGGTGGAGCAGAAGCTGATTGGTGCCGAAGCACTGCTGCGCTGGAAGAATCCCAAGGGGCGTATGGTGGCACCGATGGAGTTCATCCCCATCCTGGAAGAAACTAAGCTGATCATTCCCGTGGGAAAATGGATCGTGGAGGAAGCTGTCAAAACTTGCAAGAAATGGCGGCGTTATGTGCCGGATTTCCGTGTCAGCATCAATATGAGCTATGAGCAGATCAAGGATCTGTCCTTCAAGAACTTTGTCGAAGAGTGTCTGGAACGTTATGATATGCCGACGGATTCCATCGTGCTGGAGCTTACGGAGAGCAAGATCGTAGCGGACTGGAGCTTCATCAACAAGCAGTTTGATGCCTTCCGCAGCCAGGGCATCGCCATTGCCATGGACGACTTCGGCACGGGCTATTCTTCCCTGGCCTCCCTCAAGAATCTCTCCTGCGATATCGTGAAGATTGACCGGGAGTTTGTGAAGAAGATCCTGGAAAACGATTTTGACCGCCGTCTGGTGCAGTATGTGGTAGATCTTTGCCATAGCATCGGCATCTACTGTTGCATCGAAGGCGTGGAGGAAGAGGCCGAGTATGAACTCCTGACCAAGGAGTGCAAGGCCGATGCCATTCAGGGCTATCTGTTCGGCCATCCCGAGAGTGTGGCCGATTTTGAAGAAAAATTTTTACGTTTGGAGAAAGAAGAATAATGTCAAGAGATAAAGAACAGGAAGATATCACCTTATTGGGCAAGAAGAAGGTCAAATACCATTATGACTATTGCCCGGAGATTTTGGAAACCTTCCAGAACAAACACCCGGAAAATGACTATTGGGTGAAGTTCAACTGTCCGGAATTTACGGCCCTGTGTCCCATCACCGGCCAGCCGGATTATGCCACCATCTACATCAGCTATGTGCCCAATGAGAAGATGGTGGAAAGTAAATCCCTGAAGCTCTACCTGGTGAGCTTCCGCAACCACGGTGATTTCCATGAGGATGTGGTCAATGTCATCATGAAGGACCTGATAAAGCTCATGGAGCCGAAATACATCGAGGTCTGGGGGAAATTCCTGCCCCGGGGCGGCATTTCCATCGATCCCTATGCCAACTATGGCCAGCCGGGGACGAAGTTCGAGGAACTGGCCTGGCGCCGGTTTGCAGAACATGATATGGTGGCCATGGACAAGGTGGATAACCGCTGATTTAGTAGATTCTGGGAGGAGATTCCTTGCTTAGACGTCAAAAACGCATTGCCCTGATCAACGATATAACCGGCTTTGGCCGCTGCTCAGTAGCGGTGGAACTGCCCTTGATTTCGGCCATGAAGATCCAGGCCTGTCCGCTGCCTACAGCGATCCTGTCGGTGCATACAGGCTTTGAACATCATTATCTGGACGATTATACGGCAAGGATGAAGCCCTATATGGACAGCTGGGAGAAAAACCAGCTGTCTTTTGATGGCATCTGCACGGGCTTTATGGGCTCGGTGCAGCAGATTGCCATTGTGGAGGCTTCTGACAGATAAAATAAAGATATAAATAGTTATAAAATATTCTTGATTATATTACAACTTATTGATAGTATAGTATTGAGGTGATGAACTTGGAATACTATACTATCAACAAGTTTGCTAAAATCATCGGAGTCACTCCGCAAACCCTGAGAAATTGGGACAGGAGCGGAAAACTCCATCCTCATCACACTTCGTCAAATGGCTACAGATATTACTCAGAAGACCAATTAAATGCTGTGACGGGCATTCAAACGGCTTCTAAAAAAGTTATCGGCTATTGCAGAGTATCAAGTCCCAAGCAAAAAGATGACCTTGAGCGACAGGTAGAAAATCTGAGAACATATCTATACGCACAGGGGCAGCCCTTTGAAATAATCATTGACGTTGGTTCTGGAATCAATTACAAGAAGAAGGGTTTACAAGACCTTATTCGCAGAATTGAATCTAATCAGGCCGAGAAGGTAGTTATCCTTTATAAGGACAGGCTTTTACGCTTTGGTTTTGAGCTTATCGAAACGATTGCCGCTATACATGGCTGCAAGATAGAAATAGTCGATACTACTCAAAAGAGCGAGCAACAAGAACTTGTCGAGGACTTGGTGCAAATAATTACAGTGTTTAGCTGTAAGCTCCAAGGAAAACGGGCACACAAGGCGAAGAAGATGATTCAGGAATTAGTGAGTGGTGATTCAGATGATAAAGTCGGTCAGGATACGGCTGTTGCCGAACAACAAACAGAAAACTAAACTGTTTCAGTTTGCGGGAGCTTCGAGGTTTGCCTATAATTGGGCTTTAGATAAGCAAATGGAGAATTTCAGGGAGGGCAGAAAACTTCAAAGTGATTATGACCTTCGCAAAGAATTCACTGTTCTGCGTAATTCTGGAGAATACTTGTGGCTTCTAGGTATATCCAACAATGTCACTAAGCAGGCTATCAAGGATTTGTGTATAGCATATAAGAACTTCTTTCGTAAACAGAAACAGCCTGGATATGTCAAGTATAGCCCTAAAAAATTGGATCATCTTGTTCGTATTGGCAGGAAACCAACAGTCTACGATATGAACGGGCACCCTAAGTTTCGCAGCAAAAAGAATGGTGACTTTCGTTTCTATCAGGACAATGTAAAGATACAGTTCACCAATACGCATGTCAAACTGGAGAGTATTGCGGGCAGCAAGAAAAAGAACCGTCAACGGCTCAACTGGATAAGGCTTGCCGAAAAGGGCAGAATTCCTGTTGGTATGAAATACACCCAACCGCGAATAACTTTTGACGGTGAAAACTGGTGGCTGGGAATTGGCTTTGTAGTCAAGTATAAGCTAAAGCCAATGCGAGGACTGAAATTTGTCCGCAAACACTCAAAACGCTCCTACACTGAGGGTGTAGGCATTGATTTAGGTATAAAGGATTTAGCGATAATCTCGGACTCTACAGTAGTCAAAAATATCAATAAGTCCCATACAATAAGGAAACTCAAAAAGAAACGACACAGGTTGCAACGTCAGGTATCGCGAAAATACCAAATGAACAAGAAAGGAGAGCGTTACTGCAAAACAAGCAACCTTATAAAAAGCGAAAAACGACTTTTACGAATCAACCACAGGCTGGCTGACATCAGAGCCAATCATGTACATCAGGCGACGAGAATAATTATAAACCGAAAGCCAAGGTTTATATGCCTTGAAGACCTGAATGTGCAGGGCATGATGAAGAATAAGCACCTGTCTGAAAAAGTTCAGGAACAGAATTTTTATGAATTCCGCAGGCAGATTGAATACAAGGCACATTGGGCAAGAATTCCCGTGGTTATTGCTGACCGCTGGTTTCCAAGCTCCAAGACTTGCGTCGAATGCGGATATATAAATAAAGACCTGAAGCTGTCAGACAGGACATATGTCTGTCCTGTCTGTGGCAATGTGATAGACCGTGACTTTCAAGCATCTTTGAATCTCAAACACTATGGAGAAACGGAGCTATCCAAATCTGCAAGCTGATACCGACAAGTCAATGCAGATATGTACCGATTCGTTAGTCGGGAATTTAAGCCTTTGGAGCGTTATATCAAACGTGAGTAGTCTGTTCTTCGGGACGGCAAAAGCGGACGCAGTGAATGAGGAATGGAACGTAAAAGTTAACTTTCTACGGAAGGTTTATGGCTTTTTATAAGTTTTCAGTAACGGAGTTTATCCGCCGTTTCAAGCAGCATTATACCCGGGTGATGGTGGACCCAGTCATGGGGGATAATGGCAGGCTCTATAGTTCCTATACCATGGAGATGTGTGCAGAGATGCGCCGCCTGCTGGCCTATGCGGATCTGGTGACGCCAAACCTTACGGAGGCCTGTCTGTTGTTGGATATTCCCTATCCGAAAGAGGGAAAGGTCAATAATGAGGAACTGGAGTATATGGCCAGTGAACTGGCCGCTCAGGGGCCCTCACAGGTCATCATCACAGGTCTGCATGGTGAGGATACCCTGCGGAACTTTATCTATGAAGCAGGCCGGGGCAAGGTGCTGACGGTGGAGAAGGTCGGCGGTGACCGTTCCGGTACCGGGGATGCCTTTGCCGCCATCGTGGCCGGCAGCCTGATCAACGGTGAGTCCTTGGAAACGGCAGCGGTGAAGGCGGCGGAATTCATCAGGAAATGTCTGGGCTATGCCGTGAAACTGGATCTGCCCTGGAATTATGGTCTACCATTTGAAGAATATCTTAGGGAGCTGAAGTGAATTGTTAGTCTATGCAACCCATAAGGGCGGCAGGTATCTGCCCTGGGAGGAAAGCCTCAGGGAGCAGCCTGAGGGCAAGCGCAACCTCTATGTGAACATCACCAACGAATGCAATTGCGCCTGCACGTTCTGTTTGCGTAATATGAAGAAGATGGCAGAGGAATCCAGCCTGTGGCTGAAAAAACGCCCCACTGTTGCGGAACTGAAAGCTGCATTGGACGGTGTGCCCTGGGATTATGTCCGGGAAGTTGTCTTCTGCGGCTTTGGTGAACCCACTATGCAGCTGGAAACCCTGGTGGAGCTGCTGCATTATGTCAAGGAAAAGCATCCGGAACTGCCTACGCGCCTCAATACCAATGGGTTGGGGGAACTGGAATACGGCCGGGAGATCGCGGCAGACTTCCAGGGCGTTCTCGATACCATCTCCATCAGCCTCAATGCTTCCAATGCAGAACGTTACTACGAACTGACGCGGGCTAAATATGGCCTGAAATCCTATGAGGCAATGCTGGACTTTGCCGAGCATAGCAAGAAGTATGTGCCCCATGTGGTACTGACCATTGTGGACAAGGTGGAAGGTCCGGAGGAAATAAAGAAATGTCAGGCTATCTGCGATCAGCGGGGACTGACATTGCGGGTACGTCCTTACGAAGATAGCTGAAATTAAAAATATCCATAAAGCAAGCCGGCACGCATCGCGTACCGGCTTTATTTATGGATATTCATAGATATTAACGTATCCTTCTCATATTCATTTGTCGGCAGGTATTTCCTCTCGAGCAGAAATCCTGCGCAGTGTTCCATAATATATGGATGTTCAGCTGAAACACGTTTGAATACACAGATTCACTTACTTTGCGCGCGCGTCCATCTCATTCGATAACAATAGGGTCACTACAGTTTCGATGCTCATGATGTACGTAAAGACTTACCCGGGATAGCAGTTTGTAATCTTTTTTCCCTAAACGTTGTGCGCCTGACTTCCAATTGCTTTTGAGTACGTCTGGCGGTCTATAACCATCATCACGTCTCTTTTTCGCTCATTGGATATTCTTGTACTTCACCACTGCACTTGCTAGCTAGGTACGAAAAGAACTCCTGCTAAGTGATTTCTTCAATAAACACTCACATCCTTTCGTAGAACAAGTATGTAAGGTCTTGAAGAGAGCCTGTTTCGGCTAGACGCTCACCTGCTAAAATTTCAAACGACAGAATTACTTTTCTAGTGGTTTGAGTATCCATCTCCTCTTTACAAGTACATAATAACATATCTGTCAGATAATTGCAATGCTTTTGACTAATAAAATTTAAGATTTGAGAGAAATTATCGTAATGCAAAGTCTGGATTATATAGTATAATGGATAACGATGACATTTGTAATGGATAGGAGCAGAAGCGATGAAACATTTGGTTATTGTGCGGGGCGGCGGCGAATTGGCCAGCGGTACCATTCATGCATTATTCCGGGCAGGATTCAGGGTTCTGGTATTGGAGAAAAAGGAACCATCGGCTACCCGGCGCCGGGTGGCCTATTCGGAGGCCATGTACCGCGGTCAGGCCAAAGTGGAACGCATAACCTGTTATAGGGCAGAGAATCTGCATGAGGCCAAGGCGCGGCTGAAAAAGGGCGAGCTGGTCATGCTGGAAGATCCGGAAGCCCGCTGCGTGAAGGAATTGAAGCCCCAGGTGCTGGTGGATGCCATCCTTTCCCATAGCACTAATGGCACGACCAAGGATATGGCAGAGCATACCATTGCCTTGGGGCCTGGATTCTGTGCTGGCCGGGATGTGGACGTAGTGGTGGAAACCATGCGCGGCCATAATCTGGGCCGCCTGATTTATGAGGGGTATTCTGCCCGCAGTCAGGACATTGAGAGCAGCACGGTGGGGGTCAGTGCAAATTTGGAACATCTGATCTTTGCACCGGAAGAGGGGACTGTGGATGTTTTGAGCACCATTTCCCTGATGGTGAAAAAAGGCGAGCCCTTGGCCCAGATCCATACGCCTGATGGACGTACTATTGAGATGAAGGCAACCATTGATGGTGTGCTGCGCGGTGCCCTTCATCGTGGCAGCAAGGTGAAGAAGGATCAGAAGATTGCGGACATCCATCCCACCATGGGGCAGGAGGAATGTTTCACAATTTCCGATAAGGCTCGTTGCGTGGCCGGTTCTGTGCTGGAGGCTGTGATGGTTTGGGAGCACAAGCGCCCCAAACGGAGGTTCTTTGGCCGTGGCTGATCTTATCGCTGCTCTGCTGGATTTCTTGTTCCCGCCGCATTGTCCATTGTGCCATGCTTATGTGGAGACCCGGGGCGGCTGGTGCCCTGCGTGTCTGCAACAGGCGTTGCAGCCTCATCGATTGCCCCTTTCCGTGCCTATGCAGGCGGTTATAGCCGATGCATGGGCACTTGGTGTTTATCGGGGGAGTTTGCGGGATCTGATCCGCCATCTGAAATACCAAAAGCAGCGCAGCAATCTTTCCTATATCGAAACCTTGCTGCAGTCCGCGGAGAGGGTGTCACAGCTGACCGGAATGCTGGCGGCCATCGATATGGCCGTGCCAGTGCCGCTCTATCCTGCTAAAGAGAAACAGCGGGGCTTCAATCAGACGGAACTGATTTTTACAAAATTTCTGGCTCATAAGCATGTTCCGCTGGTCAGAGCCTTGCAGCGAACCCGGCCAACCAAGCCGATGTATGAGCTGAATGAACGGGAACGGGCGATTAATCTGCGGGATGCCTTTGCCGTGGCTGACAATGCGCAGCTGACAGGGAAAAGGATTCTGCTGCTGGATGATATCTTCACCAGCGGTGCTACAACAGGAGAATGTGCCCGTGTGCTGAAGAAAGCCGGGGCAAAGGATGTTTATGTGCTGGTATTGGCCAGTGATCATCGTTGATTTAGCTTATTTTTTTGCCGTATAACCATAAATATTTTGACAATATGGTCATTTTATGTTAAATATGGTAATATTGATATCAGACTGCAGGTGGCGATTCGATGATGAAATTAAATGAAGCAAATTTCTATCTGGCGGCGATGCTCCGTTGTCCGGGGATTGGCTGCCGTTATATGCAGCGCCTTTTGGCGGTTATGAAAGAGCCTGGGACAATTTGGCAGACGGATGCCAGGACTTTGTCTGACACAAAGGTACTGCCGCCGCAGCTGGCGAAGCGTCTGGCAGATTTTTGCCGGCAGAATGAGTCCGCGCCGGAAGAGATCCAAAAAGTTTGTGAGCAAAAGCAGATCCAGACGGTATCTATATTGGAAGAAAATTATCCAGAAGTTTTGCGGGAAATCTATGCACCGCCGGTCATTTTATATTATAATGGCATATTAGAGTCAGATGCCCGGCGGGTGGCCATGGTTGGTTCACGCCGTTATTCCGGTTATGGTCAGGCCATTGCCCTGGAGTTTGGTGAGAAACTGGCGGCAGCAGGCCTTACCGTGGTCAGCGGTGCAGCCCGGGGCATCGACAGCTTTTCCCATCTGGGGGCCTTGAAGGGCGGCCGTACAGTGGCAGTCCTGGGCTGCGGTGTGGATATTGCCTATCCGTCTGAAAACCGCAAGCTGCTCTACGATATTGCCGACAGCGGCGGTGCTGTCATCTCGGAATATGAACCGGGGACAAGGCCTTTGCCTGCGTACTTTCCTGCGCGCAACCGCATTATCAGCGGGTTGGCGGAAGGAACATTGGTGGTGGAGGCAGCAGAGCGTTCCGGTTCGTTGATTACGGCGGAAATGGCCTTGGCTGCTGGCCGGGATGTATATGCCATACCCGGCAGTATCTATGCACCGGGCTGTGCAGGCTGCAATAATCTCATCCGGCAGGGGGCGAAGCTTGTGGCAGAGCCAGCGGACGTATTGGAGGAATTCGGCCTGGCCGTAAAACAGCCGGTGAAAAAGGCCGGCCTGAAATTGACAGCTGAGGAAGCTGCCATCTATCAGGTGCTGTCCTTTGAGCATCCATTATCCATGGATGAGATCATGCTGAGCCTGCCGGATGGTGAAATCGCAAATTTATCCTATCAGCTCCTGCAGATGGAGATGAAGGGGATTGTCATAGAAAACGAATTGCACTGCTTCAGGCGTGCTGAGAGGGAGTGAAAGTTTGGCTGCAGAGAAAGCAAAGACAAAGGCTAAACCGAAAGCTAAGGTCAAAAAGACATTGGTAATTGTGGAGTCGCCGGCCAAGGCGAAGACCATTGAAAAATATTTGGGGAAAAAATATATGGTGCGGGCTTCCATGGGACATCTGCGTGATCTGCCCAAGAGCCAGTTTGGCATCGATGTGGAAAATGACTTTTCCCCAAAGTACATCAATATCCGGGGCAAGGGAGATCTCATCAAGGCCCTCAAGAAAGACGCCAAGAACGCCGATAAAGTGTATCTGGCAAGCGACCCTGACCGCGAGGGAGAAGCCATTGCCTGGCATCTGTCCTTTATCCTGGGCCTGAACCCCGAGGAGGACTGCCGCATTGTCTTCAATGAAATCACGAAGCCAGCTATTCAGGAGGCGGTAAAGCACCCAAGGGGTATCAATATCGATCAGGTGGATGCCCAGCAGGCTCGCCGCATGCTGGACCGCATCGTGGGCTACAAGCTTTCGCCCTTGCTCTGGCGCAAGGTGCGCAAGGGTCTGTCGGCCGGCCGCGTGCAGTCGGTGACGGTGAAACTCATCTGTGACCGGGAAAAGGAGATTCAGGCCTTTGAATCCGTGGAGTACTGGACGGTGGGCATGAAGCTCCGCAAGGATAAGTCCGCCATGTTCGAGGCTGAGCTCACCCATGTGGATGGGGAGAAGCTGGATCTGCATGATGAGAAAGCCACCAATGCGTTGGTGGAGGATTTCCAGCGGCAGAAACTCCTGGTGGATACGGTGAAGAAAAGCGAGCGCAAGCGCAAGCCTGCGGCTCCCTTTACCACAAGTTCCCTGCAGCAGGATGCAGCCCGCAAGCTGGGCTTCACCTCCCGTAAGACCATGATGCTGGCCCAGCAGCTCTATGAAGGTATCGAGTTGGGCCGTCATGGGGCAACCGGTCTGATCACCTACATGCGTACGGACTCTACCCGTCTGTCGGATGTGGCCCTGCATGATGCCCGGGAATTCATCGGGGCTGAATTCGGTGAGGACTATCTGCCGTCCAAGGCCAATATCTATGTGACGGGCAAGAAAGCCCAGGATGCCCATGAAGCGATCCGTCCTACAGATGTAAAGCTTACGCCGGACAGCGTGGCCAAACATCTCAACAAGGATCAGCTGAAGCTCTATACCTTGATCTGGCAGCGCTTTACCGCCAGCCAGATGGTGCCGGCAATCTACGATACCATGAGCATCCAGATCAAGGCTGGCGAGCGCTATACGGCCAAGGCTTCCGGTTCCAAGCTGAAATTTGCCGGTTTTACGGCGGTCTATGCCGGGGCAGAAACCACCAAGAAGGAAAAGGATGTGCTGCTGCCGGATCTCGCCGAAGGCGATGAACTGAATATCGCCAAGATGCTGCCCCAGCAGCATTTCACGGAGCCGCCTCCGCGCTATAACGATGCCTCTCTGGTCAAGACTTTGGAAGAAAAGGAAATCGGCCGTCCGAGTACCTATGCGCCGATTATCGAGACCATTCAGGCCCGCGGCTATGTGCAGCGCATCGATAAGCATTTCCAGCCCACGGAATTAGGCTTTGTCGTGGTGGATATGCTGGAGGAATACTTCAAGGATATCGTCGATGTGAAGTTCACGGCGGATCTGGAGAATGAGCTGGATGAAATCGCCGAGGGCAAAGTGGAGAAGAACCATCTGCTCAAGGAGTTCTATGATCCCTTTGCTGTAACACTGGAAAAGGCCGATGAAGCCATCGGTCATGTGGAACTGCCCGAGGAAGTTTCGGATGTGCCCTGCGAGCTTTGTGGCCGCATGATGGTGGTAAAACAGGGGCGTTATGGCAAGTTCCTGGCCTGCCCGGGCTTCCCGGAATGCCGCAATACCAAGCCGCTGCTGGTGGATACAGGCGTGAAGTGCCCCAAGTGCGGCGGGGCTATCGTGGAACGCAAGTCCCATCGGGGGCGCAAGTTCTACGGCTGCAAGAATTATCCGGAATGTGATTACACTACCTGGGATCAGCCATTGCAGGAAAAGTGTCCGAAATGTGGTGCCTTCATGCTCAAGCATCATTATAAGAATGGCCGCGGCCTGACCTATTGCAGCAATGATGACTGCGAGACGCGCATCGACCATCCCATCAACAAGGAACTGGAGAAGATGCGCCAGCGGGCAGAGGCGAAAAAAGCCAAGGAAGCGGAAGCAGCTGCACAGGCTGAGGCAGCGGAAAAAGAAAGCAAGACAAAAAAAGGTAAAAAGAAATAATGAAAGATATCATCATCATTGGCGCCGGTCTCTCCGGTGCGGAAGCAGCCTGGCAGGCTGCCAATATGGGAGCGGAAGTCACGCTGTATGAAATGCGGCCGGTGAAATCCACGCCTGCCCATAAGACCGCGGAGTTTGCAGAACTTGTCTGCAGTAACTCCCTGCGGGGGGCGGGCATGGAAAATGCCGTGGGCGTGCTCAAAGAAGAAATGCGCCGCCTGAATTCTATTATCATGGAAGCGGCCGATGCCACCAAGGTTCCGGCCGGCGGGGCCCTGGCCGTAGACCGTCATGGCTTCAGCCAGTATATTACGGAGAAGGTCACGAACCATCCGCACATCAAGGTTATCCATGAGGAAATAGAACAGATTCCTCTGCGGGACGATGCCATTACCATTGTGGCCAGCGGCCCGCTGACGGAAGGGAAGTTGGCGGAGGAAATTGCCAAGCTCACGGGCAATGATTCGCTGTATTTCTACGATGCGGCGGCTCCCATCGTGAGCCTGGAATCCGTGGACATGACCAAGGCCTACCGGGCTTCCCGTTATGGCAAGGGGGAGGCTGCCTATATCAACTGCCCCATGACCAAGGAAGAATATCAGGCTTTTTGGACGGAGCTGGTCAATGCGGAAAAAGCCCCTACCAAGGATTTTGAAAAGGAAAAATTCTTCGAGGGCTGCATGCCCGTGGAAGTCATGGCCAGCCGTGGGGAGGATACCCTGCTCTTCGGCCCGCTGAAGCCTGTGGGGCTGGAGCATCCGGAGACAGGTGTTCGTCCCTATGCGGTGGTGCAGCTGCGGCAGGATAATGCCTCGGCGACGCTCTACAATATCGTAGGCTTCCAGACGCATCTCAAATGGCCGGAGCAGCGCCGCGTCTTTGGCATGATTCCGGGGCTGGAGCATGCGGAGTTCCTGCGCTATGGCGTCATGCACCGCAATACCTTCCTGAACTCGCCTATCCATATGCGCCCCACCTTCCAGTTCAAGGGCATTGACAACTTGTTCTTTGCCGGGCAGATGACCGGTGTGGAGGGCTATGTGGAATCGGCAGCTTCCGGCCTGATGGCCGGTGTCAATGCTGCCAGACTGGCTGCAGGCAAGGAGCCATTGGTATTCCCCAAGGAAACCTGTCATGGGGCATTGGCTCACTATATCACCACCAGTGAGGCCAAGCATTTCCAGCCGATGAATGTGAATTTCGGCATCTTGCCCACCATTGTCATGCGCAATGAGAACGGCAAGATCATCAAGGATAAAAAAGCGAAGAAGATGAAACTAGCTGAGCGGGCTTTGGCGGCAATTGACGCCTTCAAGCCGGCTATTGGAGGCTGATATCATGGAAACACAATTTCATGCAACAACAATCTGCGCTGTGCGCAAGAACGGCAAGACGGCCATCGCCGGCGACGGCCAGGTGACTTTTGGCGAACATACGATTATGAAGGCGAATGCCCGCAAGGTGCGCCGTCTGTACCACAATCAGGTGTTGGCTGGTTTTGCCGGTTCAGTGGCCGATGCCTTCACCTTGTTTGAGAAGTTCGAGGCAAAACTTGAGACCTATAATGGCAACCTGCAGCGGGCGGCTGTGGAGCTGGCCAAGGAATGGCGTACGGACAAGATCCTGCGCAAGCTGGAAGCCCTGCTGCTGGTAGCGGATAAGGATACCATGCTGATGCTCTCCGGCAACGGTGAGGTCATCGAGCCGGACGGGGATGTGGCAGCCATCGGTTCCGGCGGCTTCTATGCCCTGTCTGCCGGCCGCGCCATGGCCAAGCATACGGAGATGAGCGCTGGCGAGATCGCCAAAGAAGCCCTGTCCATTGCGGCAGATATCTGCGTATTTACCAATCATAATATCAAGGTTGAGGAGTTAGACTGATGGAAGAACTTTTTGGCACAAATGAACAGACTCCACGCCAGATTGTGGAGGAACTCAATAAATATATCGTAGGGCAGGACGAGGCCAAGAAATCTGTGGCTATCGCTCTGCGCAACCGCTGGCGCAGCCGCAAATTATCGGCGGAAATGCAGGAAGATGTGGTGCCCAAGAACATCCTGATGATCGGTTCCACCGGTGTGGGCAAGACAGAAATTGCCCGTCGTCTGGCAAAACTGGTCAAGGCCCCCTTTATCAAGGTGGAAGCCACCAAGTTCACGGAAGTGGGCTATGTGGGCCGGGATGTGGAATCCATCATCCGGGATCTGGCGGAAACCTCCGTGCGCATGGTGCGTCAGCAACGCATTGACTCCGTGCAGGAAAAAGCCAAGGAAATGGCGGAAGAACGGATTCTCGATGTCTTCGTTCCGGAACAAAAGAAAAACACCAATCCCCTGGGCAGACTCTTTGGCGGCGGTGACGATGACACCGAGGAAAAGGAAGAGCCGGCTGAACCCAAGTATCAGGCTGGCCGGGAATGGGTGCGCAAGCGCCTGCAGAAGGGTGAACTAGAGCAGGAAACCATCGAGATCGATGTGGAAGAGTCCGGCAAGCCCATGGTGGGCATGTTTGCCGGTTCCAGCCTCGAGAGCATGGGGGACAACATTCAGGACATGATTGGCAACCTGATGCCCAAGCGTCATCGCAAGCGCAAGGTCACGGTGGAGCAGGCCCGCAAGATCTTCACCCAGGAAGAGGCGGAAAAGCTCATCGATATGGAAGCTGTAGCGGATGAGGCTGTGAAGGTGGCTGAGTACAGCGGTATCGTCTTCCTCGATGAAATCGACAAAGTGGCGGTCAAGGGCAACAGCTCCGGCGCTGATGTGAGCCGGGAAGGCGTGCAGCGGGATATCCTGCCCATCGTGGAAGGCTCCACGGTCATGACGAAATACGGCCCGCTGAAGACTGACCATGTGCTCTTTATCGCAGCCGGTGCCTTCCATATGGCCAAGCCCTCGGATCTGATCCCGGAACTGCAGGGCCGCTTCCCCATCCGCGTAGAACTCAAATCCCTGCGCAAGGAAGATTTCCAGAAAATCCTCACCGAACCTCAGAATGCCCTGATCAAGCAGTATCAGGCTATGCTGGAAACAGAGGGCGTGGAGCTGGAGTTCAAGGATGAGGCCATTGCCCGCTTGGCACAATTGGCCTGTGACGTAAATGAACAGGCAGAGGATATCGGTGCCCGCCGCCTCCATACCCTGCTGGAAAAGCTGCTGGAAGAGATAAGTTTCACGGCTCCGGAGCTGGAGGACAAGAAGGTTGTCATCGATGGGGCCTATGTGGATAAGCAGCTGGCCGATATCGTGGTGAACCGCGACCTTTCTCAGTTCATCCTGTGATCGTTCATACTTTTTTGAGGGAAGAAGCGATCAAAGTTTCTTCCTTCAGGAATAATATGAAAATTTAATTAAAAATATTATTCTGCATCTATGATTATTTTGAAAAATGTGATAAAATACCCTTAGATGTGTATGTGATGTTCCGTTCAAGGGTGAGTGGGACTGTCAAAATATTTTGTAAAGGAGAAAGCTACATGGCATCATTATTAGAAAAAACCAGAAAGATCAACCGGCTCCTGCAGCGTTCCGAGAATGTGGAATACGATGGGATTTCCCGTGTTCTGAGCAATGTACTCAATGCGAATGTTTATATCACGAATAAGAAGGGGAAAATCTTCGGTTATGCATTTGTGGATGATTTCGAATGCGATCTCATGGTGGATAAGGTCATCAACCAGGGTGAATTCCCCAAGACCTATGTGAATTGGCTGATGCGCATGGACGAAACCAATGCCAATCTCCATTCCAAGACGGGCATGTGCGCCTATGAAGAGAATACGAAATGCCTGTTCAACGGCAAGAACACCACGATTGTCCCCATCTATGGTGTCGGCGAGCGCATTGGTACGCTGGTAGTAGCGAAGTATGATGAAGAATTCAGCGATGAGGATCTGCTGCTCTGTGAATACGGTGCCACGGTAGTGGGCATGGAAATGCTCCGCGACCATGCTGAAAAGATTGAGATTGAAGCCCGCAAGAAGGCTACGGTACAGATTGCCCTGAACACCCTCTCCTTCTCCGAGAGCCGTGCTGCCAAGGCCATCCTCGAGGCTCTGCCGGATACGGAAGGCCTGCTGGTTGCATCCAAGATTGCCGATAAGGTGAAGATCACCCGTTCCGTAATCGTCAACGCTCTGCGCAAGTTCGAATCCGCCGGCGTGATCTCCTCCAAGTCTCTGGGCATGAAGGGGACTTACATCAAGGTACTCAATGAGTATCTGCTGGAAGAAGTACAGAAACTGAAGATATGATATCCCTGTCAGGGAGTATGACCGCATAGCGGTGGAAGGGGCTGGAGTTGACGGCCCCTTCTTTTTTAAACTTTTTTTATCTATGTTTTCGGAAGAAAAAATGATAAAGTGGGAAGGAGTTAGGGGGCTTATGTAGAAATTAAACAAAAGGCAACTACAGAAGGAGTTTCTTTTTTAGGCAGGGAAAGGGTGTGATTCCGGCATGTTGGAGCAAATAATGAATGCGTCTAATTTCGATTATCTGTCCCGGGGGCTTGAGGCCGCCAATATGCGCCACGAAGTCATCAGCAATAATATTGCCAATGTCAATACGCCCCATTTCAAGCGTAGCGGCGTGAATTTTGAGGAACTTCTGGCCAAGGAATTGCATCTGGATGATGAACCCATGAAGGTGGCCATTGTCCGCACCCATGACCGTCATCTGCCCATTCCGTTTCATGGCAAGGTTCATGCCGTGATCGAGGAAGACAATACCACGACTATGCGGGTGGATGACAACAATGTGGATATCGATATCGAGATGGCTGGCTTGGCCAAGAATCAGTTGTATTATAATGCCATGACAACCCAGCTGGGCGGCTTTATGGCAGAACTGAAGAATGTGATCACCAGCGGACAGACCTAAGCTGGGGATAGAAAGTGCAAAAGGGAAAGACGATGAGCATGTTTCTGGGGATTGACGCAGCAGCATCAGGGCTTACAGCTGAACGCCTGCGTATGGATGTTATTTCCAATAATATTGCCAATGCCAACACCACCCGTACAGAAGGGGGCGGGGCCTATCATCGCCGTTATGTGGTTTTTGAGCCAAGGGTGAAGGATAGTGGTCCGTTTCAGACTTTTTTGAAAAAAGCTGCAAATAAATTAGAAGCCGGTGACGGCGTCAGAGCTGTGCGTATTGAAAGCGATAATACTCAGGGGCCGCTGGTATATGATCCGGGACATCCGGATGCCAATGCGGAGGGGTATGTAGAAAGACCAAATGTCAATATGGTGGCGGAAATGGTGGATATGATAACCGCTTCCCGTGCTTATGAGGCAAACACTACGACAATCAATGCGGCTAAAGCAATGGTGAGTAAGGCTTTGGATATGGGCAACAAGTAATGCTTGTGTTTTGAGAGGATAAGGATATGGAGATTGCACCACTCGCGATGACACCGGTGTCCATGCATGCCACCAGTCATTTAGGCGAAACACAGGAACCTAAGGAAGTGAAGAATTTCGGTCAGTATCTGACGGATGCGCTAAAGAAAACCAATGGTCTGCAGCTGGAGTCAGAACGGCAGAATGCACTGCTGGCAGCTGGCCGTGTAGAAGATGTATCCCAGGTGGTTATTGCTGCGAAAAAGGCGGAGATCGCCTTGCAGCTTACCCTTCAGTTACGTAACAAGGCAGTGACAGCTTATCAGGAGATCATGCGCATGCAGGTATAATGGCTAAGACAGTGTAATTCTACGTGAAGGGATTGAGATCATGGGAGATTGGAAAGAGCGGTATAAGGAGCTGCTGGAGAGATTCAGTAAGCGCCAGCGCTATATAATGCTGGGCTCCGCTTTGGCTATTCTCATTGCCATAATTGGGGTAAGTGCGTGGTATGGCAATAAACCGGATATGGTTCCCTTGTTTACGAACATGGAGACCAAAGATGCCGGCGAAGTAGCTGCAAAACTGAAAGAAGCTAAAATAGAATACGAAGTGCAGGAAACACGGCAAGGCACGACCATCATGGTTCCATCACGGGATGTGCACAATGCACGGCTGGATCTGTCGACTCAGGGGCTCCCGCGGGGCAACAAAGGGTTTGAGATATTCGATGACAGCAAGCTTGGTGTCACGGAATTCCAGAACAGAGTGAATTATCTGCAGGCACTGCAGGGAGAACTGACCAGGACTATCGAACAGATCGCGGCTGTGGAGAAAGCGCGTGTACACATAGTCCTGCCAGAGGATAGCCTCTACAAGAAGAATGAGAAGCCGGCAACAGCATCAATTATGTTGCAAATGCGGCCGAATATGGAATTATCCAAGAAGGAGATCAAGGGAATTGTCAATCTGGCGGCGAACAGCGTACAGGGACTGAAGCCGGAAAATATCACCGTGGTTGATTCCACCGGGAAGATCCTCAATGATCCGGATGAGAATGAGGAGCAGAATGTCAGCCTCAAGACCATGACGCAGCTGGAGATGACCAAGAAGGTTCAGGATAATATCCAGAAGAACATTCAGTCCATGCTGGATGATTCCATGGGAGAAGGCAAAGCCTTTGCCCGGGTCAGTGTGGAACTGGATTTTGATGACCGTACCACGGACAAGCAGACCTTTACGCCCGTGGTGGATGATTCTGGTATCATCCGCAGCCAGCAGGATATCAGTGAGGCTTATAATGGTACTTCTACCCAGCCAGGCGGTGCGGCAGGAGTTCAGTCCAATGTGCCCGGCTATGTGGCTCAGAATGCCAATGCCAATGCCGAGTACGAAAAGAAAGAATCCACGAAAAATTACGAGATAAATGAAGAGAAATCCAAGACGGTGGCAGCTCCAGGCTCCATCCGCCGCCTGACGGTGGCTGTGCTGGTGGATGACTCAGTGACTCCCCAGCAGCAGGACAGCATCATGCGGACGGTGACCAGTGCAGCAGGCATCAATACGGACCGTGGTGACACGGTATCCGTAGAGCCACTGCCGTTCAGTACGGAGCTTCGCGATAAGCGGGCTGCGGAAGAGAAGGCAGCCAAGGATCGGGAAGACATGATCTTCTACGGGACCATCGGCGCAATCCTGCTGGTATTGGCAGCCATCGGCGGTTATTTCTACTATCGCCGCAAGAAGAAACTGGAAGCCATTGCGGCCGAGCAGGAGCGGATTCGCTTGGAGGAAGAAGCAAAGAGGAAGAAGGAAGAAGAAGAGCGGGCTGCCCTTATTGCCGCTGGTGCTATCGAACCGGACGAGCTTTCCGAAGAGGAACAGCAGCATCTGTCCGAAAAGCAGGCTTTGCAGCAGCTTATCGATCAGCGGCCGGCAGAAGTGGCTATGCTTGTTAAGACTTGGCTGGCGGAGGAATGACAAATGGCATTTGAAGATATGTATGGCGATGGTGATGAGGAACTCACCAACTCGGAGAAGGCGGCCGTTTTGTTCATTGCTTTGGGGCCGGAATATTCGGCGAAACTCTTTCAGCATCTGGCCGATGATGAGATTGAACGCATTACGCTGGAAATCGCTAACCATAAAAAGGTCAGTCAGGAAACCAAAGCCAAGGTGGTCAGCGAATTTTACCAGATGGCCATGGCCAGTGACTACATTTCCACTGGTGGTCTCGAGTATGCACAGAATGTACTGGAGAAGGCTTTGGGAGCAGAAAAGGCGATGGAGATTCTCAATCGCCTCACTACCAGCCTGCAGGTTCGTCCTTTCGATTTCCTGCGCAAGACAGATCCTTCTCAGCTCATGAACTTCATCAACAACGAACATCCCCAGACGATTGCCCTTATCATGGCATATCTGGACCCGGATCAGGCAGCTACCGTACTCGGTGCCCTGTCACCGGAAGCCCAGGCCGATGTGGCAAGGCGTATTGCCCAGATGGATCGGACTTCGCCGGACATTATCCGGGAGGTGGAGCGGGTGCTGGAGAGGAAGCTGTCTTCCTTGGTTACCCAGGACTTCACTACTGCTGGCGGTGTCAAGGCCATCGTGGAAGTGCTCAACCGGGTGGATCGTACCACAGAAAAATCCATCATCGAGACTTTGGAGGTGGACAATCCGGAACTGGCCGAGGAAATCAAGCGCCTCATGTTCGTATTCGAGGATATCGTGCAGCTGGACGACCGTTCCTTGCAGATGGTTTTGCGCGAGGTGGACACCAAGGATCTGTCTTTGGCCCTCAAGGCTACGCCTTCGGAGGTAGCAGACAAGGTCTACAAGAATATGTCGAAGCGTGCTGCCGATATGCTGCGTGAGGAAATCGAGTTCATGGGGCCGGTGAAGATCCGCGATGTAGAAGAGGCACAGCAGAAGGTCGTCAACGTCATCCGTGTACTGGAAGACAAGGGCGATATTGTAATTTCGCGTGGACAGGGAGACGAGATGATTGTCTAGAGTTATCAAAGCCGCGATATGGGAGGAGAATCCTCATCTTATCCATACCCCCGAGCCGCCTAAGCCCGAGGAAAAGGCGGCGGAGGATAATGGTCTGGATGAAGAAGCCTGTGCCCGTATGCTGGCAGAAATTGCTGCCAAGGAGCAGCGAGCGATTCAGTTATTGAAAGATGCCAAGGTGGATGCCGAGATCATCAAGCAGGAGGCTAAGGCTGAGCGCGATCGTTATCTGGCGGAAGCCCAAAAGGAGATAGATCAGAAGAAGGAAGAAGCTGCCGAAATCGGACGGCAGGAAGGTTACGAAGCAGGGTATAAGGATGGAGAGGCCAAGGTCCGAGAGGAACTGGCTGATATCATCGCCCAGGGAAGTGCCCAAGCGGAAAAGACACTGCAGGATGCCAAGGCAGCCTGCAAGGATTATGTCCAGCAGGCCGAGGCGGATGTGGTGAAGATTGCCATGGCAGTGGTGGAAAAGATCCTGCCCCAGCATTTCATCGATGTGCCGCAGGTGGTGTTGCCATTGGTGCGGGAATCGCTTTTGAAGGTTAAGGATCAGAAGACGCTGAAGGTTCATGTGTCCCCAGCGGACTATGATCTGGTGCTGATGGCCCGCACGGAATTCCGTGGCCTCCTTACCTATGGTGATGCCGAGATTGATATAACTTCAGATCCCAGCATGAAGCCGGGAGATTGTTTGATTGAAACACCAAATGGCACGGTGGATGCAAGGCTGGCCACCCAGATTGAGCTGGTGCGGCAGGCAGTGAAGAATGTGATGCTTTGAGGTTTTCACAATGGATGACATGGGGGAAAAAAAAACATTTCAACTGAATATCACGAAGTTCATCGATGCTATCCATGAGTGCTCCAGTGTGAAACTCACAGGCAAGGTTACGCAGGTCATCGGTCTTGTCATTGAGTCCCAGGGGCCGACGGTGAGTGTGGGCGAGCTTTGCTATATCAGCTCCCATAACCCAAATGTTCCGCCGATTCCCGCAGAGGTCGTGGGGTTCCGGGAAGGTTATGTGATGCTGATGCCCGTTGGGGAAATGCAGGGCATAGGCCCTGGCTGTGAAGTCACCGCGGCGCAGAAGATGCTCAACGTCCGGGTGGGGGAAGAGCTTTTGGGCCGGGTGCTGGATGGCCTGGGCAATCCCATTGACGGCAAGGGACCGATTCTGTGCAAGCAGGAATATTCCCTGCAGGCAGATCCGCCGCATCCCCTGTCCCGCCCGCGTATTCATGACAGCCTCTACGTGGGAGTGCGGGCCATCGATGGCCTGATCACCATGGGGGAGGGACAGCGTATCGGCATTATGGCCGGTTCCGGTGTGGGCAAGTCCACCCTGCTCTCCATGATTGCCCGGAATACCGAGGCGGATATCAGTGTTATCGCGCTGGTGGGAGAACGTGGACGTGAAGTCCGAGATTTCATTGAGCGTGACCTAGGGGAGGAAGGCATGAAGCGTTCCGTGGTGGTGGTGGCCACATCAGATCAGCCCGCTTTGGTGCGTATCAAGGGGGCCATGACAGCCACGGCCATAGCCGAATATTTCCGGGACAAGGGGCGCAAGGTCATCCTCATGATGGATTCGGTCACCCGCTTTGCCATGGCCCAGCGCGAGGTGGGGCTGACTATTGGGGAGCCGCCGGCAACCCGCGGCTATACCCCGTCGGTATTTGCAATGTTGCCCAGGCTGTTGGAGCGGGCGGGAACCAGTGCAACAGGTTCCATTACAGGCATCTATACGGTACTGGTGGATGGCGATGACATGAATGAACCCATTGCTGATGCCGTGCGTTCCATTCTGGATGGTCACATCGTCTTGTCCCGCAATATTGCGGCGCAGAATCATTTCCCGGCCATTGATATCATGCCCAGCGTCAGCCGTGTCATGAATGAGGTGGTATCGCCGGAACATCTGAAGGCGGCCCAGCAGATGCGTCAGCTGATGGCTGTGTATCGCGATGCGGAGGACCTGATTCATATCGGGGCCTATGTCAAGGGTTCCAGCGCCAAAATCGATGAGTCCATCCAGAAGATCGATGCTATAAATGAATTCCTCTGTCAGGGGATTTATGAAGTGGATACCTACGAGGACACGGAAAAGAAACTGATGCGTATTTCCGGGTGATAGGGCATGAAGAAGTTTAAATTCCAATTGGAAACCCTGCTACGGGTTACCCGGCGCAAGAAGGATGATGCAGAGCGGGAATTTGCCGCAGCTTCCCGCAGGCTGGAAGAAGCCCGGGAAGGCTTGCAGACTCTGCTGGCAGAGATGCAGAAGGGACAGCAGGACTATGATGCCCTATCTCAGGAGGGCGTCAGGGTCACCGTAGGAAGACTTATGGCTTTCAATAGTTTCTTTGCCTGGAAACGGGAACAGATTGAGATGCAGCAGGGTATTGTGCTGCAGATGAAAGGTGAAAAGCAAAAAAAACTCAAAGCCCTGATGGAAATCATGAGCTATTTGAAGAGCATAGAGCAGCTGAGGGAACGGCGTTGGCAGGAATACCAGGCCGAAGCCTTGCAGGAAGAGCAGAAGATGCTGGATGAGATTGGACTCCAGCTTACCATGCGTAGGAGAAGGGAAGGGACGGTATCATGATGGATTTGACCGGTGTGCGTCAGGTACAGGCAAGAATTGCCCAATTGCAGGAACAATTCGGTATGCCTGGGAACATTCCTGGTGCCAATTTTCCCAAGACGCTGGAGAAGGAAATTCAAAAGACAATGGGGGGCGAAGCGGGTAAAGCCGTGACACAGGCGGAAAAGACACAGCCACTGCCAGATGTGCAGAAGACAGAGCCGGTGAAGGGTAAGGCAAAAGCTGACAAGGTGATGGGCAATCTGCCATTGGCGGATCAGAACCTCAGCACGCTTATCGAATCTGCTGCCCGGAAGTATAAGGTGGATCCCAAGCTTGTGGCTGCAGTAGCCGAGGTGGAATCCAATGGCCGTCAGGAGGCGGTTTCCCAGGCCGGGGCCATCGGTGTCATGCAATTGATGCCGGATACAGCGGCTTCACTGGGGGTAGATCCTTACAATAAGCAGCAGAATGTGGAAGGCGGTGCCAAGTACCTGCGGCAGATGCTGGATACTTTCGGCGGTGATCTCAAAAAGGCCGTGGCCGCATACAATGCCGGTCCGGGGGCCGTAAAAGCCTATGGTGGCATTCCACCCTATAAAGAAACCCAGAATTACGTGAACAAGGTATTGGACATCTATAGATAACGAAGGCAGGTAGGAAAATGGCAGCAGCGAAGAAGAAAAAAAAGAAAAAAGGCAGCAAAATAGTAAAAGTGCTATTGGTGCTCTTCCTGCTGTTGGTTCTTATAGTAGGAGGTTTTGCTCTGGGGGTCTATCTGCAGCTGATTGACACCAAGGATGCCAATGAGAAGCTGAAACTCTATGATTTGCCGGTGGTTGGGGAGTACTTTGTGCGCCCGGCACCCAGCGAGGAGGAGATGGAGAAACTGCCTGTAGAGGATGCCAAACCCAATGCTAACAAGGACAAAGACCTGAAAACGTCAGACAAAGATAAGAAAGATGCCAAAAAGATTGTTATAACCAAGGAAGAAATCGAAAAACAGATGAAGCAGCGGGAAGCAGAGGAAAAGAAGCGTGTTTCCAAGCTGGCCCGTCTGTACAATCAGATGAAGCCTAAAGATGCCGCTAAGGCCATGAACGAGCTGGATGATGATATGTGTATCGCCATTTTCCAGCGGATGGATGAAGCAGTGGTGGCCAAGATCCTGACGGCTTTCGATGAGGGCAAGACGGCCCGGATAACCCGGATCATGTATGCGGGGACACAGAAGGAAGCGAATACGGAGGAGGATATCCGCCGTATGCTGGAGGAACAGGCCCAGAAAAAGAATGCGGAAGAAGCGCAGCAATAACAGTGTGAACTCGCTCCTGCTGGCAGAAATGCCGGCAGGAGTTTTTAGTGTAGCGTTAAAATACCATTAAAAAGCGATTAAATTGGGACATAGCCCCTTGCATTTTCAAAAAAGAAATAAGATAATAAAGTATATGTGTCTGAACAGGGGAGGAGTTCCATGAAAAGACTATTCTTTTTGCTATATATCACGGTGCTGGCTGTTGTGTTTCCTTTTGCTGCGCTTACAGCTGAGGCCAGTGACTTTGGAGACAGAGTCAGCGGTATGGCAGAAATAACGGGCATCCGGGACAGCAGTGATGCCGATAAAACCCGGATTGTCATTGATGCCAGCAAGCCGGTGACTTATAAAAAGATGGTGCTCTCTGCCCCAGACCGTGTAGTCATCGATATTGCCAATGCCTGGGTTTCACCGAAATTGGACAAGCAGCTTGATCTGGACACGACTTTTGTGGGGACAGTGAAGATTGCCCAATTCGATCCCCAGACGGTCCGTGTAGTGGTGGAAACCAAAGTGGGACGCAATAATTACAAGGTCTTCGCCTTGAATAGCGGCACGGTTCCCGGGCGTGTTGTGATGGACTTTGGCAATCTGACGGATTCCACCGGGGCTAAGATAGATCTGCCGGAAAAGGCACCGGTGAGCAAGCCGAAGACGGAAAAAGTTCAGCCCAAACCGGCAAAGCAGGAAAAGGCGCAAAAGCAGGAAAAAACGGCGCAGCCTTCCAATAAGGAAAATAATAAAGATGATAAGGAGATGGACGAAGAACTGGCAGGCATTACCGGGTTGAAGGGGCGCAAGATTGTCCTGGATCCTGGTCATGGCGGCAGTGACTCGGGGGCTATCGGTCCCACGGGGGTAATGGAAAAGAGCGTTACCCTGCGGGTGGCCAATGAAGTGCGCCGTCTGCTGGTCAAGGAAGGGGCCACGGTCTATATGACGAGGGAGGCCGATATCGAAGTGTCACCGAAGCGTGCTAAAGCCACGGATATCGAGGAACTGCAGGCTCGCTGTGATGTTGCCAATGAGGTCAAGGCCGATATCTTTATCTCCATTCACATGGATTCCTTCACCAACCGGGCTGCCAAGGGGACTACAGGCTATTACTACTCCTTGGGCGACAAGCGTTCCCGAATCCTGGCGGATAAGATCCGTTCCGGTGTCATCGATCAGATCGGCACCCAGAGCCGGGGCACCCAGAGCTGCAATTTCTACGTGGTGAAGCATACGGATATGCCGGCAACTTTGCTGGAAGTGGCCTTTATCTCCAACGAGCAGGAAGAGAAGCTGATGGACAGTGAAGATGGCATCCGCAAAGCCGCACAGGGCATTGTGGATGGCATTGCTGATTATTTCGGCTAAGAGAACAGAAGGATAAAAGAAAGGATTTTACAGGTACCAATGGAAGCACAGAAAAAAGAAATGACGCAGGCAGAGAGCCTGGCCCAGATGATGGAAGCAGATATGGAGGAGCGTAAGAAGGCACTCTATCGCCATAAGATGCCCGCGAAGAACGATCTGCAGTCGATGCTGGAAGCCATGACCAAGGCTGAGCTGGATGATATCCGCTATAATCTCAATGTCAGCGGTGTCAGCTCGCTGAAGAAGGCGGAGCTGGCTGAGAAGCTGGTGCCGGAAATCCTGAATTTCGCCCGTCTCTGGTTGCCGTCTATCCTGTTGGAGGAATACGAATGCTTCCAGCATCTTATTCTGGAGAAGGGCAAGAGCAGCAAACTGCGTGATGATGATGTACGCTTGGATTACCTGCGCGGTTTAGGTTTCCTCTCCTGTGCCAAGGTTGAGGACCAGCTGGTCTGGTATATGCCGGAAGAGATCCGCGCCGAATTCAAGAAGCTGGATTCCCCGAACTTTGAGGCACTGGCTACCATGAATACGGAGATTACCCGCCTGACGGCAGGCTGCCTCTTCTACTATGGCTACATGAATTACGAGGAGCTTTACAATACGGTAGCCGGTCAGCTGGAGCCGGATCAGCGGGAAAATCTTTCCTTCAAGGATTTTGTCGGCGTGATGCTCAATGCCTCCTGTTGGACGAATACCATTGTGGCGCTGCCCCAGGGCGTGAAGTATTACACGCTGATTGACGAATCTGCACTGGAGGATGAGCAGCGCAAGCACAGCAATCTGGATTTTGCGAAGTTTACCTATACCCAGCTGTTTGAGGCTGGTGCTGACAACCATATCGATGCTACGGACGAGTATAAGGATCTGGCGCAGTTCTTCATGAAGGAACATGACTGTGATGTGCTGAAGGCTGCGGATATCACCGGGGAAATCTTCATCCTGCTGCAGAACGGCGGCAATCTGCAGGAAGCGGCAGAATATCTGGAGCAGTTGGGCATGATGGCGGATGAGCGCAAGATGAAGGCCGTGGTGCCCCTGCTTATCGCTTATAACAATGAGACGCATCTCTGGCCCTTGAAGGGACATACTCCCAGTGAGCTCTTTGCCAAGAGCGGGATGGGCAAGGTGATTCCCTTTGCAGAAGTCCATCGCCAGAAAGTGGGGCGCAATGATCCTTGTCCCTGTGGCAGCGGTAAGAAATATAAGAACTGCTGCCTGGCGAAGGATGAGAACTGATGAGACAGACCTTTGGTTACAAGGCAAAAGCACGGCAATTCTTTGTGGTGCTTTTGCCCATCTTTATAACCCAGTTGTCCTTGATGGCAACCGGGTTTTTTAATACGGTGATGGCCGGCCATATCAGCCAGCAGGACCTGGCTGGCGTGGCCGTGGGCGTGAATCTCTTCATGCCTTTTTTCGGCAGCTTTTTGGGTATCATTTCCGGCCTGACGCCGACCATTTCCCAGCTTTATGGGGCGGATAAGTCCCATAAGATCGGCTTTATTGTCAAACAGGGCTTTTATTGGGCCTTGGCTCTGGGGGCAGGCTTCGTGGCTTTGGGCTGGCTGGCGGTGCCGCACATTCTGCCGCTTTTGCATCTGGAGCCGAAAGTGGAATACATCACGAGTCATTATCTGATGTTTCTTTCCATCGGCATCATGCCGATATTCATCTCCTCGGTGCTGCGAAATTTCATTGATGCCCATGGCTATACACGGCTGACCATGTGTGTGACCATGTGCACGGTGCCCACGAACATCACCCTCAATTACATCTTCATGTATGGCCTGCTGGGGATGCCGGCTTTTGGCGGCATTGGTGCAGGCATCGGTTCGGCCATCACGCTGACGCTGAACCTGCTGCTGAATATCATCGTGGTAACGACGATGAAACCCTTTAAGGAATACCATGTGTTCCGCGACCTGCCGAAGATCGATCTGGCTGAATGGAAAAAGCAGTTGGGGGTGGGAATTCCCATCGGCGCCACCATGTTCTGCGAACAGAGCATCTTCGGGGCCGTGGGGCTTTTCATGACGGCTTATGGCACGGCCATTGTGGCAGCGCATCAGGCGGCCATGAATTTCACGACAATCGTTTATATGATCCCACTGGCCGTGAGCATGACGCTGACCATTCTGGTGGGCTTTGAGGTTGGGGCAAAGCGCCTGGCTGATGCCCGGCAGTATATCCGGCTCAGCCGCTATCTGACCTTTTTTAGCGTAGGCAGCATCGCTTTGCTATTGACACAATTCCGTGCGGAAATTGCGGCTTTTTATACCACGAGCAGCGAAGTGCAGCCGATCCTGACAGGTTTCCTGGTTTATGCGGTATTCATGCAGTTTGCGGACAGCATCAACGCACCTTTGCAGGGCGCCCTGCGCGGTTTTAAGGATGTCCATGTGACCTTTATGCTGGCGGTGCTTTCCTTTTGGATTATCGGTCTGCCTGTGGGCTGGGGCCTGGCCAGGTTCACGGATTTTGGCCCCTACGGTTATTGGCTGGGCCTGATTGCCGGTGTCATAATCGGTGCGATATGCTTGGAAATACGGCTGCGTCAGGTGCAGAAACAGGCGGCATCTACTGTTAAACAGTAGATTTTTGAAAATTTTGCCAGAAAAACTTCAAAATTTAAAAGGGAAAAAGGCGAACCTTGCCGAAATTAGAGAGAATAAGAAGACGTGCCGGATGTGTATGTGAAAGGTAAGGAGAGAAAGAGCATGATCAAGCTGACAAAGTTTAATTCCCAGACAAATAAAAAAGGAGAATTCGTGCTCAATGCCGAAATAATAGAAACGATAGAGGAAACGCCGGATACGGTGATCACCCTGACCAACGGCAAGAAGTTCATTGTGGAGGAAGCCATGGATGAAATCGTCCGCAGGGTGATGAAATACCGCCGGGCACTCCATCAATTTTGATGTGGACAGATCCTCATCAGCTATTATAAAAGTGAAAGACATTACGATTATGGAGGAATAAACCTATGGCTGACGAAGAAAAAGACACAGAGGAAGTGGCAGAGGAGGAACCGAAGAAGAAGTCTCCGATAGTTCTAGTTGTCATTCTGGTATTGATTGGTCTGGTGCTCGCCGGCGGCATCTCGTTCTTCATAACGACTAAGATGATGGCGGAGACGGCAACAGAGCAGGTCAATGAACATCACGATCCCGGCAAGTTCATCAAGCTTGGGGATGCAAAAGAAGGTATCCTGGTCAACGTGGGCGGCCAGAAGGCCGGCAAGTTCCTGAAGGCAGGAATTGTCCTGGAGATGAATCCGGGCAAGAAAAGCAATATGACAGAGGAAGGTGCATTGCTTCCGGAAGCTGAGACCAAGATCCTGGATACGACCATGCAGCTTCTGCGCAGTGCAAAACTGGATGAGTTTGATGCAAACCGGCAGGACGAACTCAAGAAGAAATTGAAGGATGAATTGAACAACAAACTGGGGCCTGGTTCCGTATATGACGTATATATAACGAGCTTCCTGCTTCAGTAAGAGTGTTCGTATTCCAGCGGAAAGGAGGACGTAAATTTGGCAGATGAAGTACTGTCTCAATCTGAGATAGATAAACTGCTTTCCGCACTGTCAGATGGAACAGTATCGGCAGAAGAAGTCAAAGCAGACGAAGAACAGAAAAAAATCAAGACATACGACTTCAAGCGTCCAGACAAATTTTCCAAAGATCAGATACGAACGCTGTTCATGCTGCATGAGAGCTTTTCCAGGCTCTTGAATACGTATTTGTCCACCCGCCTGCGCACGCTGGTGAATGTAGAGGTAGCCTCCGTAGAGCAGCTGACTTATCAGGAATTTGTCCAGAGTCTGGCCAATCCCTCCGTGATAAGCATCGTGGCGGTACCGCCGCTCAAGGGCAATATCATCATGGAGGTCAACACTGAAATAGCCTTTGCCTTCATTGACCGCGTCTTTGGCGGTGAGGGCCGGGTGGGGATAAAACCACGGGTGCTCACGGAGATTGAGGATGTGGTGGTGCAGCGTTTCATCAATACGGCGCTGGGGCATCTAAAGGAAGCCTGGCTCAATGTGGTGGAGTTTTTTCCCGCTTTGGAAACAACAGAATCCAATCCCCAGTTCACCCAGATTGTCCCCCCAAGCGACATGGTGGTCATTGTGACCATCCAGATGAGGGTAGGGGAAGTGGAAGGCATGATGAACATCTGCATCCCGTATCTGGTGCTGGAGCCAGTTATGTCAAAACTCACGACGACCTTCTGGGTAGCATCTGCGGTGTCCAAGGATGACAATCCTGAACAGGTCAGGCTGCTGCAGAAGAAGATTGAGCGCACCAAGGTGCCCTTTGTGGTACAGTTGGGGTCACTGAATCTTACCATCCATGAGTTCTTAACTCTGGGGTTTGGTGATGTTCTGCAGATGGATACCCGGGTTAATGATAATCTCTTGTGTTTGGTAGGCAAGAGGCCAAAATTCTACAGTCGTCCTGGCAAATCAGGGAAGAAGATGGCAGTACAAATTACCAAAATAATAAGCGAAGGAGATGAGAATGCCGATGAGTGACGACGGAAAGATCTCGCAAGCGGAGATTGACGCCCTGCTTAATGGTGGTGCTATACCAACGGCAGACGATGCGGCACCGGCAGAAGATGCTGCACCGGCTGAGGCCGCTGAAGAAGCAGCAGCTGAAGCATCAGCTGGCTCCGACAGTAGTTCATCTCAGTTTGATGATGTACTCACGGATATGGAAAAGGATGCCTTGGGGGAGATTGGCAATATCTCCATGGGCAGTGCCGCAACAACCTTGTCGGTGCTGTTGGGGCATAAGGTCAATATCACGACGCCCTCGGTGTCTGTATCCTCCATGAGTATAATACAGGAAAAGTACCCCATGCCTTACCTCATTGTTGAGGTGGGGTATACCATCGGTATAGATGGCAATAATGTCCTGGCTATCCAGGCACAGGATGCAGCCATCATTGCAGATCTGATGATGGGGGGCGACGGCACCAATCCCGATACGGAAATCAATGAAATCGCCATGAGTGCCGTAGGCGAATCCATGAACCAGATGATGGGCACGGTGGCAACTTCCCTGTCCACCATGTTCAACAAGAAAATCGATATTTCCCCGCCTAAGGTAAATCTCATTGATTTTGGCAGTGAGGACAAGATTTCTGAGGTACTGGGGAAGACGGAACCCATCGTCTGTACCTCCTTCCGCATGGAAGTAGATGGCCTTATCGATAGTGAGATCATGCAGATCCTGCCCGTGGAAGTGGCCAAGGAGATGGTGGAATCCCTTACCAATGGATCGGCTGAGGAGCCAGAGCCGGAACCGGCGCCAGCTCCGCCGCCACCACCACCAGCAGCGGCTCCACCCCCACCCGCAGCTGCGCCGCCTCCCATGGCGGCCCCAGCTCAGCAGATGGCCCCACCGGTCATGGCACCGCCGCCTGCGGCAGGAGGATATGGTTACGGCATGCCCATGCAGGGGGTAGCCACCAATATTCCCGTGCAGCCGGCACAGTTTACACCCTTGAATATGCAGCCGGTACAGGTAAATGATGCCAATATCGGCCTGATTTTGGATGTTCCTCTGTCGGTGACGGTGGAACTGGGGCGCACCAACAAGTCCATCAAGGAAATACTGGAACTTACAAATGGTTCCATTGTGGAACTTGACAAGCTGGCCGGTGAACCGGTTGACATCAATGTCAATGGCAAGTTCCTGGCCAAGGGGGAAGTGGTGGTTATCGATGAGAATTTCGGTGTGCGCATCACCGAAATTGCCAGCCCCGCTGAGCGGGCGGCAAAATTGCAGTGACTCCCTTGGGGCCGTAGGACGTAGAGAAGTTCTTGTCTAAAGCAAGACTTTCTTATATAATAAAATCATTGAACTAAGTCGGTTGTTTTTAAGATGAGGAGAGATGGAACATGGCAGTAAGAGTATTGGTCGTTGACGATGCGGCATTTATGAGAATGATGGTTAAAGATATCCTGTCCAAGAACGGCTACGAAGTTGTAGGCGAAGCCGAAAATGGCATGAAGGCTTTGGAGAAATATCAGGAGCTCAAACCAGATCTTGTGACCATGGATATCACGATGCCGGAAATGGATGGTATTAGTGCCGTTAAGGAAATCAAGAAGGTCGATCCCAACGCCAAGATCGTTATGTGCAGTGCAATGGGCCAGCAGGCAATGGTTATTGAAGCAATTCAGGCTGGTGCTCGTGACTTTATCGTCAAACCCTTCCAGGCAGATCGTGTGTTGGAGGCTGTCCGTAAAGCAGTGGGCTGATGGAAAGAAAAAGCATTTTTCTGGCGTGTTTCGTGGGGATAATCCTGTTTTTGCTAGTTGCAGAACCTGCCCTGGCAGCCGAGGAGGCTGCCAAGGGAGGTTATCTGGCTGGCTATGAAAACAGTGATCCGCGGCCAACGTCGATTTCCTGGTGGTCAACAATTGCTTATCTGGTCAGCCTCTTTGCTATTTTTATCTTTGTAGTAGGGCTGGCTTATTTTGCTGCCCGCTTTATTGGCGGCAAGTTTGCCCAGCAGAAGCTGGGTTATGGCGGCAGAATCCTGTCACATCTGCCCTTGGGCCCTAACCGTTCCGTCTGTGTGATTGAAATGAGCGGACGGGTGTTTATGCTGGGGGTGACGGAACATTCGATCACCTTGCTTACAGAAATCACCGATCCGGATGAAATTGAACGTCTGCATCGGGAGGATCTGGCCTTTGGTAAGATGCCGGATATGTTTTCCCAGCAGTTTGGTACTTTGGCTGGGCTGGTGCAGAAAGTACCACCGTTATTCCGCAAATAGTTTTTGTGAGGTATCATTATTGAAGAAGGAGTGGTGGGCAGTTGAAACGCCGGAATGCTTTTATCATACTGGCAGGATTAGCGCTCCTGCTCTTTATAGCACAGGGCGTCGCTTTGGCTGCACCGCTTATACCATCCATAAATGTGGATGTGGGTTCGTCCAACAAGCCTCAGGATGTGGCTGTGACCTTGCAGGTCATGGCGCTGCTGACCATTGTGTCCCTGGCGCCGGGCATCCTGATCATGACCACATCCTTCGTACGTATTGTGGTGGTTATCGGCTTTCTGCGCAATGCTATGTCCACACAGAATGCGCCGCCTAATCAGGTGGTCATTGCCCTGGCGCTCTTCCTGACTTTTTACATCATGTCTCCTTATTGGAGCCAGGCCAATGAGAACGGCATCCAGCCGTATATGGCCGGGCAGATAACCCAGGAGGAAGCGCTGAAGAACGTGGTGGCACCTGTGCGGGAATTCATGTTCAAGCAGACGCGGGAATCGGATCTGGCGCTGTTTGTGAATCTGTCTGATGCTGAGCGTCCGGAATCCCCGGATGATGTATCTACGTTTACGTTGATTCCAGCCTTTGTAATCAGCGAGCTCAAGACAGCTTTTCAGATTGGTTTTATGATTTATGTGCCCTTTATCGTCATTGATATGATTGTGGCCAGTACCCTCATGTCTATGGGCATGATGATGCTGCCACCGGTAATGATATCCCTGCCCTTTAAGATACTGCTTTTTGTTATGGTGGATGGCTGGCACTTGCTCATCAAGTCGCTGATCATCAGCTTCAAATAGCGGCAGTCCGCAAGGCTGGGGAAAGAGGAGCGGGTGTCTATGTCAGGTGATTTGGTTGTACAGCTGGGACAGGAAGCCCTGTTCATTGTTATGATTGTGGCGGCCCCTATGTTGGGCCTGGGCTTGATTGTTGGCCTGATGGTCAGTGTTTTTCAGGCAACCACATCCATTCAGGAGCAGACCTTGGCATTTATACCTAAGATTATCGCCGTGTTTGTGGCAATTCTTATTTTTGGCCCCTGGATGCTTAGAATTATGACAGAGTATTTGACCAATATCCTGGTTAATCTGCCTGGCTATATCGGTTGAAGGAGCAGGTCATGGATTTTTATGAACTTCTGCAGGGCCATGCGGCAGTGTTTTTGTTATTGTTGGTCCGGGTAGGAGGAATATTCACCCTTTCGCCTTTTTTCGGCAGTTTGAATATTCCTATATATTTTCGGGCAGCGACTTCTTTTGCTTTTGCGCTGGTGCTGTTTCCTGTGGTGGATAATTTTCAGGGAATAACTGCTCCGGCTACCGTATTGGGCTATGTGGGAGCAGTGCTTACAGAGCTTTTTGTCGGCTGGCTTATTGGGTTGGTGGCCTATATATCCTTTGCCGCAATTACTTTTGCCGGCAAGGTTATGGATATGCAGGCCGGCTTTGCTGTAGTAAACGTAATGGATCCAACTTCCGGTCAGCAGATGCCGCTTATCGGAAGTTTTCTTTATAATCTGGGCATAATTGTCTTTTTGGTGACCAATGGCCACCATATGATTATTTCGGCATTATTTGAAAGCTTCAAGCTGGTTCCCCTGCTGGGGGCAGACCTCAATCTGTCTTTGCCGCTGATCATTGCGCGCTTTACGACAGGAATTTTTTTTACCGGGATGAAGATTGCCATGCCGGTGACCTTTGCCATTTTACTGACCAATGTTGGTCTGGGAATACTGGCGCGTACAATGCCCCAGATGAATATTTTCGTGGTGGGCATTCCGATGCAGCTGACTGTGGGCATGTTGATCCTGACTATGGTGCTGCCTTTCTACGTCTTGTTTCTGGATGTGTTGTTCAATGAAATGTATGGAAATATCACCATTGCGTTGGAAGCCCTACGCTAGGGAGTCCTTCGTCTTTGACCTGCAGCTCTTTTCCGGGGAAAAGACGGAAGAACCTACGGCCAAGAAGCGGGCCGATGCGAAGAAAAAAGGGCAGGTAGGCCGCAGTACGGATATGAATGCTGCCTTCGTGCTGCTGATGGGCTTTTTGATGCTTAAGATGCTTTGGCAGTCGATGTATCAAAAGATAGCTGCTTATGCGACCTATGTTTTTTCTCATTTGAATCAAACGGTGGATACGGAGAATATCATCCACATCTTTATTGGCATTATCGAACTTTTAGCCCAGACTGCTTTGCCTATCATGTTTGCCATCATGTTCATTGGTCTGGCTATAAACTTTTATCAGGTGGGGCTGAACTTCAACACAGAGGCTATCGGGTTCAAACCGGAGAAATTGAATCCCATCAACGGTTTCGGGCGCATCTTTTCCAAGCGTTCCCTGATGGAACTGGCCAAATCCCTGATGAAAATCGCTATTATCGGTTTTTTCCTTTATGATTTCTTATCGGAGCATCTGATGGAGATGCCCCAGTTCATTTATTTTGATTTACCTACCAGCTTAGCCCAGATATCTGATATAATATTTAGGATGGCCTTTGAAGTGGTAGGGGTTATCATGATTGTGGGTTTTATCGATTATGCCTATCAGAAATGGCAGACCACCCAGGACCTCAAAATGTCCAAGCAGGAAGTCAAGGACGAAGCGAAGCAGTCCGAAGGTGATCCCCAGATCAAGGGCAAGATCAAACAGAAACAAAGGCAGATGGCTATGGCCCGCATGATGCAGGAAGTGCCTAAGGCCGATGTCATCGTGACAAACCCGACGCATTTTGCGGTGGCCCTGAAATATGAAAAGAGTATGCCGGCGCCGCAGATCGTGGCGAAGGGGCAAGATATGGTGGCCAGACGCATCAAGGAACTGGCTGCGGAAAATAATGTCCCCATTGTGGAGAACAAGCCTTTGGCCCGCGCCCTGTACGCCAGTGTGGAAGTTGGGGAACTTGTCCCGTCAGAACTTTATCAGGCTGTGGCTGAAGTCCTGGCCTATGTATATCGTCTGAAGAATCGTCGTCGCAGAGCATGATTTTTTGAAGGAGAAGCATTATGGCTGCACAACAGGCAGCTGCACCTGCCGCCGCAGTGGGCAAGGGCAGTTTTGTTCAAAAATACAGCGATGTTATGCTGGCCGTGGCCATCGTAACCATCGTTGTCATGATGATTATCCCGTTGCCAACCCTGCTGCTGGATATGCTGATCTGCCTGAATATCACCATAGCGCTGCTGTTGGTGATGTCGGTAATCTACAACAAGGAAGCCTTGGACTTATCGATATTTCCTTCCATCCTGCTGATTACTACCCTGTTCCGGCTGGCGCTGAATATTTCCTCCACCCGCCTTATTCTGTTGGATGGCTATGCGGGTGAAGTGATCACGGCTTTCGGTAACTTCGTTGTCGGTGGTAATCCTGTTGTGGGCTTTATCATGTTCATTATTCTGGTGGCCATCAACTTTATCGTTATTACCAAGGGCTCGGAACGTGTGGCTGAAGTATCGGCCCGTTTCACTTTGGATGCTATGCCCGGTAAGCAGATGTCCATCGATGCTGACCTCAATCAGGGAATCATTACCGATGCAGAAGCGAAGGCCCGCCGTGAGAAAATCCAGCACGAAGCGGATTTCTTCGGCGCTATGGACGGTGCTTCTAAATTCGTCAAGGGCGATGCCATCGCGGCAATCATCATCATGCTCATCAATATTGCCGGTGGATTTGTCATTGGTATGTTGCAGCGCAATATGGAAGCCCTGCAGGCTTTGCAGACCTATACGCTGCTGACTGTGGGTGAAGGTCTGGTGGGGCAGATTCCGGCTCTGCTGATTTCCACGGCTACCGGCCTTATCGTTACCCGTGCCGGTGCCGAAGGCAATTTGGGCAGCGACATCACCAGGCAGTTATTCCATAACGACCGCATATTCTTTATCCTCTGTGGAGTACTGCTGTTCTTTGCCATGGTGCCTGGTTTGCCGGGCGTGCCGTTTACGGCACTGGCCATTGGCTGCTTCCTGATTGGCCGGGCGCTCAAGCAGTCTACGGAAGTCAAGACCGAAGTCCAGCAGGAAGAAAAGAAGGTGCAGGAAAAGCGCAAGGCGACAACACCGGAGAATATCGTTTCCCTGCTGCAGGTTGATCCGATGGAACTGGAGATCGGCTATTCACTGATTCCTCTGGTGGATACGGGGCAGGGCGGTGATCTCCTCGACCGTATCGTCATGATCCGCCGTCAATGCGCTTTGGAATTGGGCCTTGTCGTGCCCACCATCCGTATCCGCGATAATATCCAGATTAAGCCCAATGCCTATATCATCAAGCTGAAGGGCATTGAGATTGCCAAGGGCGAACTCATGCTGGATCATTATCTGGCCATGAATTCCGGTACGGTCTTTGAAGAAGTGCCGGGGATTGAGACCACGGAGCCGGCCTTTGGTCTGCCTGCCCTATGGATCCCCGAAAGTGAGCGTGAGCAGGCAGAACTCAATGGTTATACCGTTGTGGATGCGGTGTCCGTGCTGGCCACCCATCTTACTGAAGTCATCAAGCAGCATGCCGATGAGATCCTGGGCCGTCAGGAAACCCAGAACCTTATCGACAATCTCAAAAAATCCAATCAAGCATTGGTGGACGAGGTTGTGCCGGACCTCCTCAGTGTGGGCGAGATCCAGAAGGTGTTGGCCAACCTGCTGCGAGAGCGCATTTCCATCAGGGATATGAGCACCATTCTGGAGGTGCTGGCCGATTATGCTCGGGCTACCAAGGACACGGAGATACTCACCGAGTATGTCCGTCATGCCATGGCGCGGCATATAACCCAGATGAATGTGCAAAACGGCACCTTGCCATGCATCACGCTGGACCCGGCACTGGAAAACCGTATTGCCGGCGGCGTCCAGCGCACGGAGCACGGCTCTTATGTGAGCATCGATCCGGATTCCATGCAAAGACTGGTTACGGCGCTCAACAACGAGCTGCCGAAACTTACCAATATGGGCTATCAGCCAATTGTGCTGACCAGCCCGGCTGTACGCCTGTATTTCCGCAAACTGGTGGAACGTTCCGTGCCGGGACTCATTATCCTGTCCCATGCGGAAATTGAGCAGAGCGTAGAGATACAGATTCTTGGGGTGGTGAAGATTTAAGTTGCAGATAAAAGTAGTGAAGGCTTCCACCATGAAGGAAGCCATGGAGCAAGTTAAAGAGGAATTGGGCCGCGATGCCGTGATTTTGCATACGAAAAAATATCACGAAGGCGGCTTTATGGGGTATAAGGGCAAGGAAGTGGTGGAAGTTACTGCTGCCATTGAGGAAAATGCCCCGGATGGGCAGCTGAAGTCCAGAGCCCGGCGCAGCCTTCCCGGTGAAGGGGAAAGGCAGGCCGTCAGCGGCAGCAAACTGGATGTGGTATCCAAGGCAGCGCCATTGCCCAATACCATTCTCTCTCAGTATAAGACCAACGGTACGGAAACCGGCGTGCGCATGGCTGAGGCACCCATTGCGGCGCCATCATTCCAGCCGCTAGTTCCCGATGCCGTAACACCAGTGGCTCCGGCCAAGGTGCTTACTACCGAAACAATTGATGAAGCAACAAAAGCCAATATAGCCAAGCAAAAGGAAGATGAAGAATTGATTGCCGCAAATGATATGCACCCAGTAATGCAGCCCATGATGATGTCCAATCCGGAAGATGCGGAAAAGATCCAGAAGCTGGAGGCAGAACTTGCCCAGATGAAAACCCTGCTGACACAGGTTATGAGCAAGGACCAGCCTCAGGATGAGGTATCCTTGCAGGAAGCCCTGCGCCGTCAGGAAGTGGATGAGGAAATCCTGAAGGATATGGCCGCCAAGACAGCGGCGGGCGATATGCTGATGGATTCCCTGGATAAGCGGGCACCAGAGGTATTGGCTGGTTATTTGGAGAACAAGCTGAACTTTGCTGAAGGCATCAAACTCAACAAACATGGCGTGCGCATTGTGGCCCTTATCGGTGCCACCGGTGTAGGGAAGACTACGACGCTGGCCAAGATTGCGGCCCGTTTCGTATTGGAGAAGAACATCCGGGCTGCCCTGATTACAGCGGATACTTACCGCATTTCGGCGGTGGAACAGTTGAAGACCTATTCGGATATCATTGGTCTGCCGTTGGAAATCGTCTATTCTCCGGATGAATTGAAAGTGGCCATCCACAAACACCGGGATAAGGATCTGATTCTCATTGATACTGCCGGACGCAGCCAGCATAATGAGTATCAGATGAAGGAACTGCAGGATTTCCTGGCGGTGGATTCCCGGATTGAAAAACATCTGGTCATGAGTGCCACCACCAAGAACCGGGATGTGGCCGATATCCTGCAGAAGTTCTCCGTCTGTGAGCCGGGCCGGGTGATCTTTACCAAAACAGATGAAACCAGCAGCCTGGGCATGATTGTCAATCTTCTGGCAGACAAGGATATTGCCTTGTCCTTTATGACTAATGGACAGAGCGTGCCCGATGATATTGTACCGGCTACTGCTGATAAATTAGCCGCATTGTTGTTGAGGGAATAATATGGTAGATCAGGCAGCAAGACTGCGTCAATTAGTGGACAAAAGCGAATACGAAGTGCAGCCCGCCGCCCCTGCCAGCCAGCTTTCTCTTTCCGCCATGGGGCCAAGGGTGATTGCAATCACCAGCGGCAAGGGCGGCGTGGGAAAGACAAATATTGCTGTGAATCTGGCTATTGCCTTGGGACAGGCCGGTCAGAGAGTACTGGTTATCGATGCTGACCTGGGCATGGCTAACGTGGATGTGGTGCTGGGCAGCATGTCGAAGAAACATTTACTGAACCTGCTGGAACGGGATACGGAATTGAAGGATGTCATGATGCATGGCCCTTATGGCGTAACCTACATCTCCGGCGGTTCCGGGATTGAAAAGGCAGCGGATTTCACCTACGAAGAACGGCAGCGGCTGATGCAGAAGCTGACAGCCTGCGGCCAGATGGCGGATATCATTCTGATTGATACCGGTGCCGGTTTGGGCAAGAACGTCATGGATTTCATCCTGGCGGCTGATGAGGTGCTCCTGGTTACAACGCCAGAGCCCACGGCCCTCACTGATGCTTATGCTGTGCTGAAAGCTTACAGCATGTATGCTGCCCATAAAAACATAAAATTGTTGGTAAATCGGGTATATGATGAGGCAGAAAGCCGGGAAGTGGTGATTAAGCTGCAGCATACCTCCAAGCGTTTTTTGAATATGGATATCGATTGTCTGGGCTATGTCTTTGAAGACAGCGCAGTCATGAAGGCTGTGCGTCAGCAGCAGCCATTTTTGGCAGCACAGCCCCATTCAGTGGCTTCCCGCTGCATCCAGGGATTAGTGAACAGTATCCTGTATGGCAGCAAAATGACGGTTAAGCGCGGTTGGAAAGGATTTTTGCGGCAAATATTTAATTTTGCGCATTAAACATGGAGGAACTTGATTATGGCAGGCGAATTAGTAAAGGCAAAAGAATACTTAAAAATTGGCCAACGGGTCGAGTTCTATGTAGAAGCGGACGAAGCCCGGTATACAAGCCGTATTGAGGATATAACCGAGGATTCTCTGGAAGTGGCCATGCCCATGACCAGGCAGGGGGTGCCGGTCATTCCCCGAATGGGAGAAAAGCTCTATGGCGTAGCCGTGGGCAACCAGTGCCGTTTCCGCTTCTTTGCGGAATTCAAGGGTATGGGCAGGAAGGATGACCGCATTCCTATTTGGTATATTGCCATGCCAAAGAAGATGGAACGCTTCCAGAACCGCGAGTTTGTGCGCATCAAGGTCAATATGATGGTGAAAGTACGTCTGGTGGATGAGGATGGAATCATCCATGGCAGTGAATTGGTGCCAGTGGTGGATTTGAGTGGCAGCGGCATCTGTCTGTCATTTGCTCATGAGGTACCCGTACCTTCCAAGATGGGACTGGAGCTGAATGGCATTCCCGGTGCTGGCCATATCGATGTCATGTGCCGGGTAGTCCGCTGTGAATCAGTGGAGCGTAGCGATGAGTCTATCGTCTACCATGTGGGGGCAGCGTTCCAACATCTGCCCCGGGCTATCGTCAATCAGATTGTCCGCTACTTGTTTTCGGTGCAGCGGTCCAATATTGCGAAGGGTTTGAAAGAATAAGTTTAAATATTCAGATGTAGGGAAAGCCGGATAGTAAAAGAGGTGAGCGGGATGATACGTGTCTTGATCGCTGATGATTCTGCATTCATGCGCAAGATCTTGACGGATTTTTTCAATAAACAGCCGGATTTTGAGGTGGCAGGTACGGCGATAAATGGCAAGGAAGCTATCAACAAGGTGTTGAAGCTCAGCCCGGACCTGGTGACCATGGACGTGAATATGCCGGTCATGGATGGTCTGAATTCTTTGGCTGTTATCATGGAGAAACAGCCCACTCCTGTGGTGATGCTCAGCAGCCTTACCCAGCAGGGGACAGAGGCTACCGTGAGAGCGCTGAGCCTTGGGGCGGTGGATTTCATCAGCAAAGCTGGCGGCAGTATCTCAAAACTGGATGCCATCGAAGACGAGCTGTTGGAAAAATGCCGGAATGCTGCCAAGGCCAGGGTGCGCAGGATGGCGTATACCCCGCAGACGAAACTAGCTTCCCTGAGTCCGCCAACATCACCGGCGCCGCCTGTGATGAAACGGGTAGAGATGCCTCAGCGGCAAGGACTGAAACTAGGGGGGATCGCCTCCACGCCACCGTCGCAAAATTCAGGCAGTCTCTTTGGCGTAAAGCGGACGAATCCCATTATCCTGCAGGCCCGGGGCAAACCACAGCCACCTGCAGCCAATAAGGTAACCCCTGTGACCATGGGCAGTGTTGGCAATGGTGCCAAGAAGCTGGTTGCCATTGGCACATCGACCGGCGGCCCTCAGGCATTGCAGCAGGTGATAACCCGCCTGCCCGGGAATCTGCCCTGCGGGGTGGTAGTAGTGCAGCATATGCCAGCGGGCTTTACCAAGGCACTGGCTGACCGGCTGGATACCATATCCCAGGTTTCGGTGAAGGAAGCAGAGGATGGGGAAGTGATAAAGCCGGGCTGGGTGTATATAGCACCCGGCAGCCATCATCTGCGGGTGCGGGAAGAAGGCAGCAGCCGCAAGATTGTTTTGAGTCAGGATCCTCCGGTGGGCAACCATCGGCCTGCGGTGAATGTGATGTATGATTCCGTGGCACCGATTGGCAGGAATCTTGTGGCTGTCATCATGACCGGCATGGGATGTGACGGCTGCGAAGGGATGAAGAAGGTCAAGGCAGCGGGCGGCTATAGTATAGCCCAGGATGAACCGACATGTGTGGTCTACGGTATGCCTAAGGCCGTGGTGGATGCAGGGCTGGCCGATGAGATAAAGCCAGTGGAAAGCATAGCCCAGGCAATCGTCGAGGCTGTAAAGAGATAAAAGGATATAGGGGGAATACAAATGGATACCAATCAGTATATGGATATGTTTTTGGATGAATCTCATGAGCATTTGCAGTCCTTGAACGAAGGCCTTTTGAGCTTGGAAGAGAATCCCGAAGACATCTCAGTGGTGAATGATATTTTCCGCAATGCACATACACTGAAGGGTATGTCAGCAACCATGGGATACAATAAGATTGCTGAACTGACCCATGAAATGGAAGATGTTCTGGACCTGATCCGCAAGGAACAGCTGAAACTTGATGAAGATATTATCGATACCTTGTTTAAATGTCTGGACTCTCTGGAACAGATGATTGACAGTGTGGCTGGCGGTGATTCAGAAGATGTGGTGGATGTCAGCGATCTGGTGACGAAGCTGAGTTCCATCTCCAAGGGCGAGCCAGCTCCGGCTGCCGCTCCCGCTGCTCCAGCAGGAGCAGCGGAAGCGGCAGCACCAGCACCAGCACCAACTGCTGCGTCCAGCATACCGCTTACCGATACGGATGTCAGCATGCTGCGCCAGGCAAAAGAAGGCGGCATGATCGGCGTACATATTCAGGTAACCTTGTCCGAGACATGCCTGCTGAAATCGGCCCGTTCCTATATGGTTATGAATGCTCTGGATGAACTGGGGGATGTCATTAAATCCATTCCGCCTGCTGAGGATCTGGAACAGGAAAAATTCGAGCACAGCTTTGATGTACTGATGGTAACCGGCGCGGATAAGAAGGCCGTGGAAGATGCCCTGAGTACCATTTCCGAAATTGAAAAGATCGTGGTGGAGACTGTGGATCCGGATAAGCCGGCAGAAGCAGCACCGGCTCCAGCCGCTGCTCCGGCACCTGCCGCACCACCAGTAGCGGCGCCAGCACCGGCAGCCCCCGCTGCGCCGAAACCGGCAACACCGAAGCCTGCGGCACCGAAACCGGCCGCCAAGCCTGCAGCAGCTGCTGCCAAGAAAGGCCATCAGAGCCAGTCGGTACGCGTGGATATCGATAAGCTCGATACTTTGATGAACCTTATGGGCGAGCTGGTTATCAATAAGGTTCGCCTGGAGCAGATAGGGCAGGCCCATCGTCTGGGTGAATTGACCGAGACTTTGGAACAGATGGACCGGGTAACTACCGACCTGCAGAACATCGTCATGAAGGTCCGCATGGTGCCGGTAAGCGCAGTCTTCAACCGCTTCCCGCGCATGGTGCGTGACGTATCCAAGGAACTGAACAAAGAGATCAACCTGACCATCGAAGGTGAGGAGACAGAACTTGACCGCACCGTTATCGATGAGATCGGCGATCCCATCATGCATCTGCTGCGCAACTCCCTCGACCATGGTGTTGAGCATCCCGATGAACGTGAAGCCAAAGGCAAGCCGCGTACTGGTGAGGTTGGCCTGATTGCCCGTCATGAAGGCAATAACGTGGTCATCATGGTTACCGACGATGGCAAGGGCATCGATGCCAACAAGATTCGCAAAAAAGCTGTGGAAAAAGGCATGATCTCTCAGGAAGACGCGGATAAGCTGGATGATGCCGATGCTGTACGCCTGATTTTCCTGCCTGGTTTCTCCACTGCCGAGCAGATCACCGATATCTCCGGTCGCGGTGTAGGCATGGACGTAGTGCGCAGTAAGATTGAATCCCTGTCCGGTCATGTGGACGTGGAGACCAAGATTGATGAAGGCTCTGTCTTTAAGATCAAACTGCCGTTGACGCTGGCCATCATTCAGGCCATGCTGGTCAAGGTACAGGAAGAGATCTACGCGATTCCGCTGGGCTCCATCGACAGTACCATCAACATCCAGCCCACGGATATCAAGACCGTACGCAACCGGGAAGTCATCGTCCTGCGCGGCGAGATCATTCCCATCATCCGCATGGAAGAAACCCTGCAGATTCCTCATGTGAAGGATTCGGACGAGATTTTCGTCGTAGTTGTACATGCCGGCGAAGCCAAAGCTGGTATCGTAGTGGACAACCTGATCGGTCAGCAGGAAATCGTTATCAAGACTCTGGGCAACCTCTTCACTGGCCTGAAGATGTTCTCCGGTGCTACGGTCCTGGGCGATGGCCGTGTGGCTCTGATTCTCGATGTGGCTACGATGATGCAGCAGTAAGGAGGCAGCAACCATGGCAAACGAAGAAAACAAACAGAATGATGAAGTGCAGGTCGTGGCGTTCAAGCTTCGCGACGAGGAATACGGCGTCAGCATCCTGAATGTACAGGAAATCCGCAATATGACGGATATTACCCGGGTTCCCTTTGCTGCAGATTTCATCAAGGGAGTCATCAACCTTCGCGGCTCGGTACTGCCGGTTATCGACCTGAAGAAAAGACTGGGGCTGGCGGAAACTCCCTATACGGAAAATACCCGCATTGTTACCGTGACAATCGATGAGCTCCATGTAGGGATGCTCGTGGATGCGGTGACGGAAGTCCTGACCATTGGCAGCAAGACGGTGGATACCAAGAAAGCGACCAATGACCGCAGCGGCTCCCGTTTCCTCAATGGTATTGGCAACGTGGATGGCAGACTCATCATCATGCTCAATTTGGAAGAGATCATTGGTGCAACTGGCGATGGCAAATAATCGAAAAACGAGGTGTCGACTATGACCGAAGAATTAAACCTTTCCGCCAATCAGCTGGATGCTTTGCGTGAGATTGGTAATGTTGGTGCTGGGAACTCGGCAACAGCCCTGTCCCAGGTCATCAACAGGAGAATTGATATGAACGTGCCCAAGGTGGCACTGGTACCCCTGGAAGTAGTGCCGGATCTGGTGGGCGGCCCCGATGCTGTAGTCGTAGGTATTTTCCTGCGCGTTTATGGCAAGGCCCCCAGCAACATCCTGTTCCTGCTGCCGCAGAAATCCGCCTTCTATCTGGTGGATACCCTGATGGGCAAACCCCATGGACAGACGAACAGCCTGGACTTCATGGATGAATCGGCCCTGATGGAAATCGGCAATATCTTGTCTGGTGCATACTTGAATGCATTCTTCACTTTTACGAAGATTACCATGCTGCCTTCCATTCCTGCCTTGGCAATGGATATGGCAGGGGCCCTGCTGAATGTCGTACTGGCACAGCTGGGACAGATGGGGGATCAGGCGCTGGTTATCGAAACAGAATTCCTGTCGGAAGATGATGGCATCAATGGCCAGTTCTTCCTGGTACCTGACCCAGGTTCGTTGGAGACGATTATAAAAGCTGTAGGAGTTGAGTGATATGGCAGATCTTATCAGAGTCGGGATGGCCGACTATAAAGTTGGTTCTGCTCCGTCAACCATCATCAGCTATGGTCTTGGATCCTGCATCGGGATTTCCCTGTATGACCCCCAGACGAAAGTCGGCGGGCTTTTGCATATCATGCTTCCCGATAGCACGCAGGCCCGTCCCACGGACAATCCGGCAAAATTTGCGGATACAGGATTACCGCTGATGCTCAAGGATGTGTTAGCTCTGGGCGCTTCCAAAACGCGCCTGGTGGCTAAGATCGCCGGCGGAGCGCAGATGTTCGCCTTCCAGAATGCTACCGATATCATGCGTGTCGGCAGCCGCAATGCGGAGGCAGCCAAGAAGATTTTGAAATCCCAGGGCATAAAGATAATAGCCGAAGATACTGGCGGCACCTATGGCCGCACGGTATCCATTGATTTGAATTCTGGTGTGTATAAGGTTAAGACCATCGATAAAGGCGAAAAAGAGATTTAATTATCAGATTAGATTTGCAGGTGAAAAGATTTTGGCTAAATTATATTTGGCAGCAGTGTTCGCTTTTATCGCCGCCGTGGTGATAGTAATTACAGGACTATCAAGCGAGGCGCGGTTTAGTACAGTGGTCATTCGCAGTTTGATTGGTTTTGTCAGCGCAGGCTTGATTGTCTACATTGTGCTGAGAGTCCTTGCCGCTAGGGACATCATCGACTTTGATGATTTCATTGAAGCAAAGGATGAAGAGGCTCTGGCGGAATTGGAGGGCGAGGCTTCACCAGCGGAAGAATCTGGCGAAGAACAGCCAGTGGCGGACGAAGCGGAGACAGGAGCAACAGAACAACCCGTGCAGTTTGAACCTCTTTCCAGTGAGGATCTTACGCGCATGGAAACACCTGAGTGATCAGGTCTTAGGATTTGATGTTGAAGGGAGGAGGGCGTTAGGTGGAATCGTTAGAAATGGTAAATGAAACACCCGCCATTGATGTCGCTTCCCTGTGGCATGATTATTTGGAAAACAAGACTGTGGAGCTGCGCAACCAGCTGGCCGAGTACTATCTGCCTCTGGTCAAGCTGGTTGCCGGGCGGCTCGCCATCAGCCTGCCGTCCCATGTGGATCGGGATGATCTGCTTTCCAGCGGGTTTTTTGGTCTGCTGGATGCGATCGATCGTTATGATATCGAACGTAAGAACAAGTTTGAGACTTACGCAGGCATCCGCATCCGGGGAGCTATGCTGGATCATCTGCGGGCAAAAGACTGGCTTCCGGTGGCCATCAGGCAGCGTATCAGGCGATATGAACAGGCCGTATATGAATTGGAGAATCGGTTGGGCAGGCCTGCCACCGATGAGGAACTGGCCAGCGAGCTTTCCCTGTCGGTGAGAGAACTCATAGCTTTAGAGGGACAGATCAGTGTGGCTACTGTCATCCCCCTGGATGATTATTTGCGGGCAGATTCTCCCCTTACAGGAGATCCGGGACCTTCTGACCGCATGGAGAAGGAAGAACTAAGGCAGACCTTGTCGGCAGCGATTGAACGGCTGCCGGAAAAAGAGAAAAAAGTAGTAGCATTATACTACTACGAAGAACTGACTTTGAAAGAAATCAGCTTAATCCTTAATTTATCCGAGGCGAGAATTTCCCAGCTGCATACGAAGGCGATTTTCCGTATGCGCGGCTACCTGGCCCGGATGAAGGCAAGCTTGGTATAAATTAGCCTAAGGGGGACGCATCATGGATGACCAGGTATTACGCCCAGCAGTTGGCGGTCCAGACGCAGGTTATCTGCTCGAATTCCTTCAGGATGGCGTTTTCGTAACGATATATCCCAGTGATGGCGCGGAAATGCTTTTTGAATTGTCTGATGTACGGCAAAGTCTGCAGGAAAATGGTGTCATTGATTACGATATCATTGAACTTTCCAAAATCATTCGGGAAGCGGCAGGCCAGCCAAGAAAGATCGCCGATGAATATGTGGAAGTAATGGAAGAAGAAAATGAAATATTATCTGCAGAAGAGAAAAAGGCTGCAGAACAGGAGGAAATTGACGAGAGCGAGCAGGCAGGTCTCATCATCGATGTGAGCCGTGACCAGATGATTGCCACAGTACGCTATGATACTACCAAGGGATCCGGTCTGCCTTCGGCTGCAGAGGTAAAGGAAGCTTTGTCGGAGAAGGGTGTCGTTTTTGGCATTAACGAGGAAGCTATCGAAAAAGGCGTTAAGAGCCTTACACCTTTTGTGGCTGCTGAGGGCAAGCAGGTACAGCACGGGGATAATGCCCGGATTGAGCGGAAATTTGATCTTTCCAATAAGAACAAACCGAAGATAGATGAGTATAACCGAGCCAACTACAAGGATATGGGACTCTTTGTACTGGCTAAGAAGGGGGATCTTCTGGCTGTGCGGATTCCACAGACAGAAGGTGTTCCGGGAAAGAACATCTTCGGAATTGATGTGCCAGCCCGTACAGGACGGCCGATTCCCATACCTCAGGGGAAAAATACTGAGGTGCGTAATGAAAATGAACTCTATGCTACCATGAGTGGTCAGATCGTGGACAATCCACGCAGGATTGATATTGATCCGCATCTGGAAATCCGCTCCAGTGTTGGCGCTGGGACGGGGAATATCGATTTTGTCGGCGGTGTATCCATCAAGGGCAACGTTGAGGCAGGCTTTATAGTCAAGGCTACCGGTGATATCGAAATTGGCGGCATGGTAAATGGTGCGGATGTATCTGGCCGCAATATCCTCATCAAGGGGGGGATTGTCGGACAGAACCGTGGCTTGGTAAAGGCCACTGAGGATGTGCGGGCACTCTTTGCCGAAAATGCCAACATAGAAGCTGGCCGTGATGTGGTGATTACGGATACGATCCTTCATTCCAATGTGCGGGCCGGCAAATGCATTTACGTGGAAGAGCGCAAGGGCATCATCACTGGTGGCAGCGTAGCAGCCAGCGAAGAAATTCGCTGCAAGCTGGTGGGTAATCCTGCTGCTGTGGTGACAAGGCTGTCCGTTGGTGTTGACCCCACGGTACAACAGAAATATACGGATCTCTGCAAAGAGTGCAAAGCAGATCGGGCCCGTTTGAAACAGATAACCCAGATGCTGAATACCTTGGGCAAGATCGATGTCAGCCGTCTGCCGCAGCAGCGCATCGATCAGATCAATGCCCTGACCCGGTCGCAATTCCCTCTGGCCGGCAAGATCAAGCGGGCGGAGAAAGAGATCATAGAATTGGAAGAGGCTATGGGGCGCATGAGTGATGGCAAGATAAGGGTTACGGATACGATATATCCCGGCGTCCGCATCAGCATCAATTCCATCATGATGAATGTACAAAGCACCATCCGCCGTTGCCTGTTGACGGTGAAAGATGATCGCATCAATATTGGTACTTATTAGCAAAGTCGCCCCCAGCAGGGGGCGGCTTTGTGTCACAAGAAAGAGGTGAGGAGCATGGATGTCAGCCCCATGAGTATGCAGATGATTGTGCCCCGGGCCACGGATGCAGGACAGGTACAGCATAATCTCAATCAGGCCAGCGCCTTGCAGTCAGATTATCAGGCACTGGAACAAAAACGTGAGGATGAACTGAAACAGCAGCAGGTACGGGAAAAAGATAATCCCGAGGATGGCCGCATCAAGGATGATCCGGACCGGCAGAAGAAGCAGGGAGGCGGCTCCCGTGGACGGCGGCGCGGCCCAGGAATGCCGGAAGAACAGGCCGAAGAACCCATCATGAAGATGGCCGAAGATCCATCCCGGGGGCATTTATTAGACATTAGCCTGTAAATATCGTATAATCTTAGGTGATTATATCGTGGGAGGAGTTAATTTTTACCTATGGTTCCAGAAATATTAGGATTTCTCATTATAGCCGGTGCATTGCTGGTACTCGTAGTACGTTATATTTCCCAGCGCCGTCAGGGCGTGGACATGGAGGAACTGCAGACCTCTACGGAACAGTTGAAGGCGGAGCTGACACGTTCGGCTGATGCGGTGATCGCCCGCATGGGCAATCATATCCAGCATCTGGAGGGGCTTATCCGGCAGGCCGATGAGCGCAATGTACGCCTAGAAGCCAGCTTGAATGAATACAAACGCCTGGCAGGTGAGATGGAGGAGCGTTCGGCAACCCTGAATCGGGAACTCAGTGAAGCCCGCAGGGTCATTGCCGAATTGGCGGCCTATCAGTCTGTGCCACTGGTGCCGCCTGCAAGTCCCATTAGGAGCCGTCAGGCAGCGATTTCTGCCCGGCGGCGGGTGGATGATCAGGAATTTGCGGCTGTGCTGCAGAATTCCCTGGACCGCCAGGAGGATATGGAGCAAACGCCCTCTTTGACCTCCGAACCGGCCATCAATGCACAGCAGGCCGCTGGTCTGGCCGAGGCAATGAACCGCAAGCCGGAAGAAAACGAGGAGAAGATATCTCCGGAACCGGAAGAGGAAGAAAAGAAAGCTCCGGCCGAGCCTCGCGAGGAAAAGCCGATCTCTCCCAATGCAGCCAAGGCTAAGGCTTTGCTGCGCAGCGGCTACTCCGTGGAAGATACAGCCAGGGAAACCGGTATGGGACGCGGTGCGATTGAGCTCCTGCGGGAGATGAACCGCCGGGAGTTGGATGATAAGCAGCGCTAAATTCCATTGACAGTGCCTGTTAACTTTGCTAAAATATTTCCAGCGATGAAAAAGAGGAGTAGCGCATGATAGCGAGGCTGGGAGGGTGCAAGCCAGCCAACAGCGTGAAGGGCACTTTGGAGCAGCAGACAAATGAAAACTTTGAGGTGGGCTTCCGTCAAGGAAACCAATCAGGGTGGAACCGCGGGAATATAGTCTCGTCCCTGTAACGTGAGCGTTACGGGGGCGGGGCTTTTATAGTTTTGTCAACCGTAACAGTAGGAAAAGGAGTTGTACCTATGAAATTTCAGGAAATCATCCTGGCTCTGCAGAAATTCTGGTCAGAGCAGGGCTGTATCTTAGCTCAGCCCTATGATGTGGAAAAAGGTGCGGGCACGATGAACCCCTCCACCTTTTTGCGTGTGCTTGGCCCCGAGCCTTGGAACGTGGCTTATGTGGAGCCGTCCCGCCGCCCGGCCGATGGCCGCTATGGCGATAATCCGAACCGTCTTTATCAGCACCATCAGTTCCAGGTCATCATGAAGCCGTCCCCGGACAACATTCAGGAGCTCTATCTGGAGAGCCTTGAACGTCTGGGCATCGATCCGAAACAGCACGATATCCGCTTCGTTGAGGATAACTGGGAATCCCCGACGCTGGGCGCCTGGGGCCTGGGTTGGGAAGTATGGCTCGACGGCATGGAAATCACCCAGTTCACCTACTTCCAGCAGGTGGGCAGCCAGGACGTGAAGCCAGTAGCTTCCGAAATCACCTACGGTTTGGAGCGTCTGGCCATGTATATCCAGGGGGTGGAAAACGTCTATGACATTCAGTGGACGGATGATTACACCTATGGCGATGTATTCCATCAGAACGAGTACGAGCAGTCTGCGTACGCCTTTGACCTGTCCGATGAAAAGCTGTTGTTTGAGATGTTTGACAAGTACGAGGCTGAAGCTGTGCGCGTAATCGCTGAAGGCTATGTGCATCCGGCTTACGACTATGTGCTCAAGTGCTCCCATACCTTCAACCTGCTGGATGCCCGCGGGGCCATCTCCGTGTCCCAGCGTACGGCTTTCATCGGCCGCGTGCGCAAGCTGGCGCGTCTGTGTGCGGAATGTTACTTGAAACAGCGTGAGGAGCTTGGTTATCCCATGCTGCACAGGGGGGAGAAATAATGAGCAAGGATTTACTGTTAGAAATCGGCACGGAAGAAGTACCGGCGCATGTCATGCCGGGCATCCTTGCCCAGTTGAAAGAAAATGCGGCCAAGGCCTTTGCTGATAACCGCATTGCCTGCGGGGAAATCCGCACCATCGGCACCCCCCGCCGCACGGCTCTGCTCGTAAAAGACCTGGCAGAGAAACAGGAAGATGTATCCAGCGAAAACCGCGGCCCATCCGTTGCCATCGCCTTCGATGCTGATGGCAATCCCACCAAGGCTGCCCAGGGCTTTGCCCGCGGCCAGGGTATCGACCCGAAAGATCTCGTGAGCAAGGACGGCTATGTCTATGCCATGGTGCATGAAAAGGGCAAGGAAACCAGTGAACTGCTGCAGACCATCCTGCCGGAACTCATCTGCGGCCTGAACTTCCCCAACAACATGCGTTGGCGTGATCTGGACTTCAAGTTCATCCGTCCCCTGCGCTGGATTGTAGCTCTCTATGATGCAGAAGTTGTGCCCTTTGAAGTGGCTGAGGTTAAATCCGGCAACACTTCCCGCGGCCACCGTTTCCTGTCCCAGGGAGATTTCACCATCAGCAGCGCTGCTGACTACGAAAAAGCTTGCGAGGAAAATTTCGTCATCGTGGATCAGGAAAAGCGCAAGGCTATGATTCGCGAACAGATTGCTGAAGTGGCCGAAAAGAACGGCGGCAAGGCGGAAATCACCGAAGACCTGCTGGAAGAAGTGCTCTACCTCGTAGAATATCCGACGGCTCTCTGTGGCAAGTTCGAGGAAAAATATCTGGAACTGCCCCCGGAAACGGTCATCACCCCGATGCGCGACCATCAGCGCTACTTCCCGGTGAAGGATGCCGACGGTAAACTGTTGCCCCTCTTCATCACGGTGCGCAATGGTGGCAGCGAATACCTCGAAACGGTACAGCATGGTAATGAGCGTGTACTGCGTGCCCGCCTGGCGGATGCCCAGTTCTTCTTTGACGAAGACCGCAAGAAGAGCCTCGAAGAGCATCGCGAAAAGCTCAAGACTGTTGTGTTCCAGCAGGGCCTGGGCACCATGTATGAAAAATCCGAGCGCCTCGTAGAGCTGGCTGGCTTTATTGCCGATGAAATCGGTGCGGATGAAAAAGCTCATAAAAATGCTCAGCGTGCCGCTCTCCTGTCCAAGGCCGATCTCGTGACCGGCATGGTCACCGAGTTCACGGAACTGCAGGGCATCATGGGCCGCGAATATGCAAAGCTCGATGGCGAGTGTGAAGAAGTGGCCATGGCCATTGATGAGCATTATATGCCCCGCTTTGCCGGCGATAACCAGCCCCAGACGGAAGCTGGCCGCATCGTGAGCCTTGCTGACAAGATCGATACCATTGTGGGTACCTTCAGCCGAGGCAAGATCCCCACGGGCTCCCAGGATCCCTTTGCTCTGCGCCGTCAGGCTCTGGGCCTCGTGAACATGCTGATCGAAGCCAAGTGGAACGTAAGCCTCAGCAAGATCGTGGCCAAATCCATGGAACTCTACGGCCTTACGGAGGAGAAAGCCCGCGAAAAGATGCAGGCTGATGTGGCTGACTTTATGCGCCTGCGCCTCAAGAACGTGCTGGAAGCTGTCCGCTATGACGTGGTGGATGCCGTACTGGAAAACATCGACGATATCTACGCCGTCAGCCTGCGCGCTGCCGCTGCAGCCAAGTTCGTGGAAACGGCAGATGCCGCTGCGAACATCCAGGCCTTCGTGCGTGCCTCCAATCTGGCCAAGAAAGCCGAAGTTACGGAAATCAGCGAAAGCACTTTCGTGGCTGACGAAGAAAAGGCTCTCTATGATGTCTACAAATCCACCAACAGTGCTGTAGCCAGCCTGGTGGATGGTCAGGACTATACCGGTGCCATCGATGCCCTCAAGGAACTGTCCAAGCCCATCGATGCCTTCTTCGATGCCGTTATGGTCATGGATAAAGATGAGGCCATCAAGAACAACCGTCTGGCTCTGCTGAAAGCCATCGACACGTTGGTCAACAAAGTGGCCGATTTCAGCAAGATTGTCTTGTAAGATCCACCAATAAAAAATGCTGTGTCCTATCTTGACTGGACACAGCGTTTTTTTATGAAAAATTATGAAAAAAATCCTCCTAAAGGAAATTTTCACGCATGAAAGTGTATGTATATATATTGAGGGAGAATTTCTATTATAATCTAGGAGGTATTAACATGAAAAACTATGCTTACATCCGTGTGTCGTCTATTGACCAGAATGAGGACCGCCAGTTGCGGGCCATGCAGGAACTGCATATCCCCGAGAAGCAGATCTTTGTGGATAAGCAATCCGGGAAAGACTTCAATCGGCAGAGCTACAAACGGCTCTGCCGTGTCATGCGTAAAGGAGATTTGCTCTACGTGCTGAGCATCGACCGCCTGGGGCGCAATTACAAGGAAATCCAGAACCAATGGCGCTATCTGACCACTGACAAGGGCATCGATATCTGCGTCATTGATATGCCCCTGCTTGACACACGGCAGTATAAGGACCTGCTGGGCACATTCATTGCCGATATCGTCCTGCAGATACTTTCCTTCGTCGCCGAATCTGAACGGGAAAATATCAGGAAGCGTCAGGCACAGGGCATCAGCGCCGCCAAGGCCAAAGGCATCCGCTTCGGCCGCCCGGAAGCGGAGCTGCCGGATAACTTCTGCAACCTGGTCCAAAGATGGCAGAATAACAGAATGTCGCTGGAAGAGGTGTTGAAGGCCTGCTCCATCAGCCGCTCCACCTTCTTCCGCCGCCTCCGAGAACTGAAAATCCAATAACTGAAAAGAGGAACCGCCTTATGCAGACTGGTCATCCCAGCCTGAAAAGACGGTTCCTCTTTTTATATTACAGTGTCATAAAGTGTACTTTTTGAGACTATCGCATCACGAAAACCATTATAGCAAAAGCATCTTGCAATGTCCATTTTATTTCGGTTTTTTTTCACCAGATGTAACTTTTTGAGACTAAAAATACAGTGTACATCATAAATACTCTATTTAGCAATGCATTTTAGGTAGATATCAAAAAGTACACTTTTTGATATAAGTTACAGCGCATAACAAATAAAGGCAAAGGACGTGTAACGTGTACCATCCTTCATAATATGCAAAAGGAGATAGCAAATGTTCCAAGTACGACAGACCGAAGAAATGCTCAATAAGACCTTCCGCCTCCCACAGAGCCTTCTGGAGGAGCTGGCTAAGGTAGCCGAGCACGAAAAGGTATCTGTAAATAATTTAGTGCGTCAATGTTGCGAATATGCATTGGCGAACATGAAGCATGAAAAATAAACAACGCAAGGAGAACTAATATGGAACAACAAAACGAAGAATCAATCGACCTTGGCAAGCTTATGCACGTTCTTGCCGACCGCAAGAAGACCGTGGGGAAAATCGTAGGCGGCTGCACGGCACTGGCTCTTATCGTGGCTTTTGCTCTGCCGAAGACTTATGAATCTACAACTACGGTACAAGCCCGTGTAAGAGGCGTTGGCGTTACGGAAGCGTCTCAGGCTATGATGGCTATGGGGATGGGAGCAGCCACATCTCCAGTAATGAATTATATAGAACTGATGAAATCTAATACCGTCCTGCAGCCCATTATTGACGAGCTGGATTGGGATGAAGACAAGAAAAAAAATCTGCTGCCCAAAGATTTTGCCAAGAAAAATCTGAAGATAGAGAACGTCAAGCAGACCAATATTATCACGGTTACTGCTGAGGGGAAGTCGCCGGAAGAAGCACAGATGATCTCCCAGCATGTGGTGGATAACTTCCTGCAGATGATGACGGATATGAACAAGGAAACCCAGAGCCTGCTGATGCAGTTCCTGGCAGAACGCATCGAGAATGCAAGAAAAGAAGCGGAAGAAGCCCGCAATAAATTTGCCAATTACCAGCAGGAGCACGGAATCTACAGTCCGGATGAACAGGCCAAGGCGGCGGTGAACAAAATGAATGCCTTTGACGAGGCAATCAGCCAGATGAAGGTAAGTCAGACGGCCAATCAGGCCAAGATAGACAGCGTAACGGCAAAATTGGGTGATGTAAAGGCAAACAGCATCAACTTCCAGATCAGTGACAACCCTACAGTGCAGGGCTTGCGGGATAAAATTGTAGCCCAGCAGCTGGAAGTTGTCAGCCTGCGGCAGAAATACACCGATGAAAATCCGGCGGTTATCCGCGCTCAGGAACAATTGGGACAGCTGCAGCAAAGCCTGACCAATGAAGTAAATGCGGTAGTAGGTTCGAAATACGCAACTTCCACCCCGGCGCAGGCTGCATTGATACAGGAACAGATAAGCGCCCAGGTCGCTATCGACGTATCCAAAGCAAGTGAAGAGGCTATTGCAAAACGCCGTGATGAAAAACAAAAGAAACTGGATGCGTTCCCGCAAAAAGTGCAGGATTACATGGATCTGCAAAGGGATACCAAAATAAAGGAAGAGATTTATAGCAATCTGCAAACCCGGTTCGAGCAAAACCGCATCCAGCAGGCCATGGATTCCATGGATGTCCAGATCGTCGACTCAGCTAATCTGCCAGATGTAGACAGACCGGCAGGGCCAAGGAAGGGGCTGATAACGCTGATTGGTTTTGTTATCGGCTGTCTGATCAGCATCGGATACGGGCTTATCTGTTACAAAAAGCAAGAGGCTTAAATTAAAGTGAAAGGAGCTTGATTGTGCAAGCGAGGAAATTTCCCACATCAAGAAAGTTAATGCTATGGATAGGTGACATACTCCTGATAGCGCTGGCGTATATTGTCGCCAACAATATCATCACGGATGGTGAATTTTTGCGGGGAAATATCTATCCATATTCAGGGGTTATGTCTTTGTTAGTAGTGCTGACCATACTGCTGCTGAATGTAAATGGTCTGTATTCCATCGAACATAAGCGCTTTGCGGAAATCATGCTTAGCACTGTGGTGGCTAATCTCTGCAGCTTTGTTTTGATCCTGTCACTTGGCTTTTTTATTCAGGAGCTGTCTTATTCCGTGGGAATATTAGGAATGGGCATAATTCTGCAGACTGTATTGCTGATAGTATGGCGTTATCTTGGCTGGTGGGTGGAACAGGAAATTCACCAGCGCAGGAATGTCATGCTGATGGGCAGCCAGGAAGAATGTGATCATGTTTATCAGCGCTTGCGCAAACAGCCACAACTGAATCTGAAACTGAAATACATCTGTACTGATATCGAACAATCCGAATGGCAAAAAGCTGCCGACGATGTGGAGGTGGTTATCCTTTGTCCTGAACTGCGGCATCGCTACAAAGTAGCCGTTATAAACTACTGCCATCAAAATGGCAAGGAAGCGCTGCTTATTCCCAACACGTATGAAATATTTTGTGCTGGAGTTGAATTGGACAAAATAGACGATATACCGGTATTTCGGCCCCAGAGCCTCGTGCCCAGTTTGGAAACAAGAATCATGAAGCGTTTGCTGGATATAGTCGTTTCTGGCATCGGTTTTATCTGTGCATTGCCCTTTATGGTGGTCACAGCTATCGCTATCAAAATCTTCGATCCCGGCCCCATGCTCTATAGCCAGATTCGTACAGGACGAGATGGCAAAGAATTCCGCGTTTATAAATTCCGTACCATGAAAGTGGATGCGGAAAAATATACCGGCCCCATGCTGGCACAAGAAAATGATCCCCGGATTACCAGGCTGGGGAAATTCCTTCGGGCTGTCAGGTTGGACGAACTGCCCCAGATCTGGAATGTGGTTATCGGTGATATGAGCATAGTAGGGCCGAGACCGGAGCGACCATTCTTTGTAGAACAGTTTACAAAAGAAACCCCGGAATATGCTTATCGGCATAATGTCAAGCCTGGTATCACTGGTATGGCTCAGGTTTACGGAAAATATAATACCACAGCCTTTGATAAGTTAGTGTATGATCTCACGTATATTGAAAGATGTAATATCCTGACTGATTTTGTCATAATGATCCAGACGGTAAAGGTGCTTTTTACCAAGAGTGCCACGGAAGGTATGAGAGGTAGGCAGGTGAGTTTGGATGTAGATGAGTACGATATTATTAATAATGGATATAAAGAAATAAAATAAAGTAAGGGTTTTAAGGAGTAAACGTGTATGCTAGTTAGTATTATCATGCCGACATATAATTGTGGCTCATTCATAGGGAAATCTATAGAATCTGTATTAAAGCAGACCCTGAAAGATTGGGAGTTACTAATTGTGGATGATTGTAGCACTGATAACACAGAAGCAGTCGTTAGGGAATATGCAATACAGCATAAGCAAATTCATTATATACGTTTAACCTGTAATAGTGGAGTGGCAAACGCTCGAACTGAAGGAATAAGAAAGGCACGAGGACAGTATGTTGCATTCCTTGACAGCGATGATATTTGGTTGCCTCAAAAATTAGAAAAACAAATTAAATTTATGCAGGATAATAAGATATCGTTTTCCTGTACTGGTTATGAATGTATGAATGAACTAGGTGAATCGCTTCACTATGCATTTATACCACCAAAGGAAATAACATATGAAAAATGTATATTGTTGTCAAACCCTATTGGAAATCTAACGGTAATTTATAATCAAAACATATTAGGTAAATTCGAAGTGCCATCAATACGTAAACGAAATGATTTTGCTTTGTGGTTACAAATTTTGAAGAAAACGGATAAATGTTATGGAATGCAAGATATATTAGGCGTTTATAGAATGGGGAGAAGAGGGTCTATAAGTTATAATAAATTGAGCCAATTAAGATATCATTGGAAGTTATACCATGATATTGAAAAACATAGCATGGTTAGAAGTGCCCTTGAAATATTGTGTTGGATTTTAGTAAAGGGAACAAAATTTGGCTTAAAAAAGTGAGGACATAGAATAGAGTTAGTGGTAGAAATTGATGTAAAAGGGAACTATATGAAAGTTTTAATAATTGATCCGTGGGGGAATGGAAATTCTTCATATTTACATGGTATTGCTGAGGGGTTGTCAAAAAAAATAAATTTGTGCTTGGTAACGAGTCGTGGCTTTCACTCTAAAGATAATATAAAAATAAAAAAGATTTTTTTTCCAATATCAGATCGTTTGAAAGGTGGATTTTTTAGACGAATGATAAGGGGAGGTGAATATATATTAGCCTATCTGTATATAATTTTTTATATAAGAAAAAGCCGCTTTGATGTAATACATGTTCAGTGGCTTCTTTGGTACAAGCTTGATGTGTTATTTTTACGTTGCATATCCTTGTTTTGCCCAATCGTGTATACGGCACATAATGCGATTCCTCATATTAAATCAAGCAGTAATAAAGAATTGGAAAAGATTTATAAAATTGTAGATAAAATTATTGTTCATGGTGGTGCAATAAAAAGGGAATTGCTAGATCTATTTCAAATTTCAACTAATAAGATTAATATAATTCCACACGGGGCATATATCAATGTAAAGAAGACGTATATTGAGGATGAGAAGATAAGAGGAATAAAAAGACTTATTCAAAATTATAATCGTGTGTTCTTGTTTGAAGGATATATTTTTTATAATAAAGGCGTTGATAGATTAGTTAAAATATGGATAGATGATTTTGCATGCGGAAATGAATTATTGATAATAGCTGGAAAGGTGAATGAAGACTATAAAGAATTTACAACAGTTAAAAGTGAGATGAATATAAAAAATAATATATTATATATTCCAGGATTTATCGAAGAAAATCTCATGACTTTTCTAATGCAAACAAGCGATGTGTTTGTTTTGCCATATAGGCATGCAAGTATGAGTGGAGTGATTTTTTCTGCAGCGGCGTATAAAAAGGCAGTTTTATCTACCAAAGTAGGAGCAATCCCAGAATATATAATTGATAATGAAACAGGTTTTTTGTGTAGCAACAATGATCAAGCATTACGTAAAAAAATATCGGAGATTTCATCTGTGCCTAAAACAAAGCTTATTGATGTGGGAGAAGCTTTGTTTGTGAACGTTATGAATGAATATAATTGGAATAAGATTTCAGATGAAACTTTAGATGTATATCAACTTATAGAGAGATAATACAATGGAAATATACTATATACTTTTTTTTATTCTTGTTTTTTTTTCATTGCTAGAAGTATTTAAAATAGGAACAATTGAAAAAAAATATATATTATTAAATTTTTCACTAATTTGCCTAATACTTGGCACAGTAAGATATAATACGGGAACTGATTGGGAGACGTATTATGCGTTTTTTAATCAGGGCTATACATATGAATATTTCATGAGTGATTATAACTTTGAAATTGGTTATAAATTTTTAAATTATTTAATTAAGAATTCGGCAGATGAATACTATTGCTTATTATTCATTATTAGTAGTGTTTGCGTATATAGTTATTATCGGAGCATAACATACTTTTCGACATATAACATTACTGCAACATTAATATTGTTTTCTGCATTTTTTTATGGAGTTTTTCCAGTTAGAACAACAATAGTAATGGCAATATCTTTGCTGACTTATCGTATGATTGCTAAAAGAAATAAAGTTGGCTTTATAATTACTGTTTTATTAGCTTTAAGTATACATAGGATAGCAATAATACTATTGCCTGCATATTATTTATATTATAAAAATTTTAGTACATTAAAAATGATATTGATAATGCTGATATGTCTAATTGTAGGAGAATTTAATTTTATAATGAATCTTACAAGTTACATGACAGGAATTGATTCAGTGTATTTGTCTAAATTAATATCATATGCAGAACGTAGCCAAAATGGAGAACAGTTTGGTGCATCTATCGATAAAGAACAAGTATCAAATTATATGATTGTATTAAAATTTATTTTTATTTTATTATTGCTACGATATAGAGCGTTTTTTGCGAAAAAAATATATAATTTTAATGGTTTAATTAATATGTTTTTTGTGGGCAGTTGTTTATATTTCTTATTAGTATTTACATCAGCAGAAATTGCAACTCGTCTTACCGGACCATATACGGTATCTGAATATCTATTGATGGTTAATGCGCTAAATATATCGGATAAATTAATGATAAAAATAGGTATATGGCTTATTATTGTTGCGTCTGCTTTCGTAAGACTGTATTTAAAGATAGGTGTTTTTCCAAACGCCTATGTTCCCTATAATACAATGTTTGGAATAATATGGTGACGGATAAGTATATTGGTTTAGGAGTTGGGAGAATTGAACAATATATTAGTTGTAATGAATCAGTATGTTTATCCGCCTAATGATGGGGGTAAACTTGGTATATATTATAGGTTAAAATGCTTGAGTACAAAGTTTAATATGCACTTGGTGATATTTAATACAGAAAATGTTAATGTCGAGAATGATGATTTTCGATGGGCAAAAAATGTAATGGTTGTTCCACGCCTTAAAAAACCTAGATATATGTGTAATTCAAGTGAGCTCATAAAACAGTTCATTTCATGGGGAATATCTAGAATGCCAAGACAAAGTTATATTTTGAATTCCAATGATGTGAGGAGAAAGATAAAGGCGTATATAATAGAAAACAATATTAATATTGTTTTGTTAGAAACTCCATTTTCATATGTTGCGGTTGACTTTTGTTTTTTGAAAAAGCGTAATATTAGGTTGGTCACAGTATTTCATAATGTAGAAAATATTTATTTTCAAGAAACGTCAAGTTGGCCAAGGTGGTTATCATGTTTTGAAAAGAAAAGGATAGAAGCTCTAGAAAAAATTGTCTTGAAAAATTCTTCTATGTCTATATGCGTTTCACCTTATGATGCGGAATGGTATAAAAGTACATTTGGTATTAAGAATATAAAATATTTACCATCTGTCTTACCTCAAACTAGTAAAACTTGGAAAAATAGTAAAACTCAGTATATTATATTTTTTAGCCAGCTGAGTTTTCCACCTAATTATTATGGATTGATATGGTTTTTGGAAAATGTTTTTTCAAAATATAGTGATAAATATCCTGATGTTAAATTAAAAATAACGGGGCGTATTTCGAATGATAGAGAACGAATAATAAAAAAGTATAATAAAAATATAGAGATGACAGGTTTTTTAAAAGATAATGATTTTAAGGCTTTGCTGGAAAATGCATTGTTTTCAATAGTTCCAGTAAAACATGGGTCGGGAGTTAAAATTAAATTATTAGAAGCACTATCATGTGGAATGCCATCCATTACTACGAAGCATTGTTATGATGGTATACGATTTGATGCAGTCAAAGGGAAAGAACCATTCGCGGTAGCTGATAATGCAGATGATTTTTTAAAATACATGTATGACTTTACTGAAAATTCATGCATTCGTGAGCGTATGAGCGCTAATGGATATGATTTTTATATAAAGACATATGGTAGTCAAGATAACATAGATAATTGGACAAAAAATATCTTTGGTGAGGAGAATACTTAGATGATTATAACTAAAACCCCTTTTCGTATGTCTTTTTTTGGCGGCGGAACAGATATGAAGGAATTTTATGAGGAGCATGGCGGAGCGGTGCTGTCTACTACTTTTGATAAGTATTGCTATGTGACTGCCAGACATTTGCCACGGTTCTTTGATTATTCCAATGAGTTTGTTTATGCCAATATTGAGCGTGTGAATGAATTGGATGAAATCGTTCATCCGTTAATTCGGAATTTGATGAAGTTCAAAGATATGCATGAGATACGCTTGTCTTATGAAGCAGATTTGCCGGCTCGCACGGGCTTAGGTACATCATCTTCCTTTGCTGTGGGGATGTTGAATGCCTTTTATGGCATTAAAGGAAAAATGGTGGACAAAAGACGCTTGGCAGATGAGGCAATTTATGTGGAGCGTGTTCTTTGTAATGAAGCAGGTGGTATTCAGGATCAAATTGCGGCTTCTTTTGGTGGTTTGAATCGAATTGATATGACTAAGGATGGTTATAATGTTATACCATTAACCATCTCGAATAAGCGAAAAAAAGAATTCAATGATAATTTGATGCTGTTCTTCACAGGCTTTTCCAGATTTTCTGCCAATGTTCAGCAGGAGACGAAAAAGAATATTGCCGACAAAACAAAGCAGTTGCTGGAAATGAAATCGTTGGTGTATGAAGCAGAGAATATTTTGGTTGACCAGCATAGTGATTTGAATGAATTTGGCAGACTTTTGGATTATACGTGGAAACTGAAAAGAGGCATATCTGCTGGGATATCCACTGGTTCAATAGATGACATTTATGATAACGCCATAAAGGCTGGTGCTACTGGCGGTAAATTATTAGGCGCTGGTGGTGGCGGATTCTTGCTGTTCTATGTTGAGAAAGATAAGCAACCTGCTGTGATGAAGGCCTTAGAAAACTTACTATATGTTCCCTTTGAATTTGAAACAGAAGGAACAAAGGTTATTTATTTCAAAGCGGAAGATTACGAGATACCAGAACGTTATTTGTAATATAGGAGGAGATTGCATTGAAAAATACTGCTGTTAATAGAATCGATGAACTTGTTGAGCGTTATCCAGCATTAGTTGTTAACAAAGATGCTATATTGAAAGCTGTTGAGTTGATTGTAGCTGCATATACAAGTGGGAATAAAATTCTTGTTTGTGGAAATGGAGGAAGTGCAGCTGATTCATTGCACATAGTCGGTGAATTGATGAAAGCCTTTGTTAAGAAACGTAAAGTTTCTGATTTTTGGAAGGACAAATTGTCTAACTGTGAGCATTCCGATTATATGATTGAAAATCTGCAAATGGCTTTGCCAGCAATTTCTTTGGTCAGTGAAGCAGGTTTATTAACAGCATATGCAAATGATGTGGCTCCGGATATGAACTTTGCCCAGCAAGTATTTGGTCAAGGAAAAGCTGGTGATGTTCTCTTAGCAATCAGTACATCTGGAAATTCTGCAAATGTTATTTACGCCAGTGAAGTTGCAAGGGCTATGGATGTGAAGGTGATTTCCCTCACTGGTAGCAGTGGTGGTGCTTTGAAAGAAAAATCGGATATTTTAATCAATGTTCCGGAAGATGAAACCTTTAAAATTCAGGAACTGCATTTGCCTGTTTACCATGCTATGTGCCTGGCCATTGAGGAAGAGTTCTTTGGTGAGTAACAAATCGGTTGTATCTAATACAATAATCCTGGGAGCACTCGCTATATTCCTAAGCAGTGCCATAAATCTTATAATGGTTCCCTTTATAACGCAAAGATTAGGTGTCGAGGCATATGGCTTTGTAACATTAGGCCGCAATATTGCAGATTATGCGGGGATAGCCATGCTGGCATTGAATAGCTTTTCTGCTAGATTTATGGCTGTTTCATATATGCAAGATAAGCAGAAGGATTTTTCGGAGTACTATAGCACCGTTTTTCTTAGTAATCTTGTGATTGGTGCGATCTTGTTTATTATTGGCGCTGTTATAAGTATATTTGCAAATGAAATCCTTAATATTCCTGATAAATTTGCAATAGACGTTCCTATACTTTTTTTAGGGATATTTCTATCATCATATTTAATGTTTGCTTCTACCGCATTTCAATCTATAACTTATGCGATTAAAAGATTAGATCTCTATAATTTGATTCGCAATATAGGTTTGCTTACACAAGCGTTCATACTGGTAGCATTGTTTTTCTGTTTTGAAGGGAAAATATGGTATGTTGGGCTTGCTTATTTAGGACAAAATATTATAATTTTTATTCTTTGCTATTTGGTGAAACAAAGATATGTAAGTGAACTACGTGCACGATTAGAAACTTTTTCATTTTCGAGATTAAGGATTCTTGTTTTAAATGGCATATGGAATTCAATAAATCAAATAGGGAATGTGCTTAATTCTGGTTTGGACTTAGTAGTAACAAATGTTTTTCTTACAGGGGAAATAATGGGGATAATTTCCATTACAAAGATGATTGGTGGCCTGTTTTCTACTATAAATCAAACAATTTCGCAGTCATTTCATCCAGTTTTTTTGCAATTGTTTTCGGATGGGAAACAAGACGAATTATTAAAAGAATTCAAGCGTGCGACAAATATTTGTGGTATATTTGCCAATACCGTATTCGTTACATTGATTGTTTTTGGTAGGGATTTTTATCGTATATGGGTTCCGTCGGTTAGTAATGAAACACTATATTATCTTACAATTTTAGCAATAATTCCGTCGTTGTTCGAAGGGTATATTAGTCCTATAGGATATATATATACTTTGAAAATGAAAAATAAGGTTCCGTGTTTTGTAACTATCGCAGGAGGATTGGTGAATGTCGTAGGAATGCTGGTGCTTCTAACTACGACATCATTAGCTGAATATGCTGTATTGGGAACAACGATGGTAGTTATGACAATAATATATTTTATTTTTAATCCTATTTATATGGCAAAATGTTTACAAATAAGATTTACATATTTTTATCCGGCAATTATGCAGAACTTTGCTTTGGCAGTCATTTCTTGTGTACTTATGTTATTCTGCAAAGAATTTTTACCAGAAATAAATGGGTGGCTACTATTTATTGTATATAATAGTAGTTTAGCAATTATTTTGATACTGTTCCAGTCTATAGTATTATTGGGGAAGAACAAAACGTTAAGTTATATCAAAAAATGGGGAGGGGTTTAATTTTGAAAGTTGTATTATTAGCTGGCGGATTTGGTACAAGAATAAGTGAGGAGTCTCAGTTCAAGCCCAAGCCAATGATTGAGATAGGTGGAAAGCCTATTTTGTGGCATATCATGCGAGAATATCTGCACTATGGTTTTGATGAATTCATCATCTGTGCAGGATATAAGCAGGAGTATATCAAGAATTATTTTGCCCATTATTTTCTGCAGGCCAGCGATATTTCTTTTGATTTCCGTGTGGATGGCGAGCGGGAACATCGGGGAATTATTTCTACAGCTTTTGAGCCATGGAAGGTAACGGTGGTGGATACTGGTTTGGATTCCCTGACTGGTTGGCGTATCAAGCAGGTACAGGATTATATCGGTGATGAACCTTTCCTGATGACTTATGGCGATGGTGTCTGCGATGTCGACTTGAAAGCATTGGTGGATTTCCATAAATCCCATGGCAAGGCCTGCACGTTGACGGCAGTAAAACCGGAAGGGCGTTTTGGCATCTTGGATTTGAATGGTAATAATGTCCAGTCTTTCCGGGAGAAGAGTCGGGATGATGTAGGTTATATCAATGGCGGTTATATGGTGCTGGAACCGAAGGTCTTTGATTACATCACATCCAATGTGATGTTTGAGCGAGATCCTATGGAGCATCTGGCTGATGATGGAGAAATCATGGCGTATAAACACAAGGGCTTCTGGCAGTGTATGGATACTCTGCGGGATAAGCAAAAACTGGAAGAATTGTGGCTGGCGGGCAAAGCTCCCTGGAAAGTGTGGCAGTAATGAAGTTAAGATCAGAGTTTTATCAAGGGAAAAAGGTATTAGTTACCGGTCATACTGGCTTCAAGGGTATGTGGATCTGTAAAATGCTGACGATGTTTGGCGCAGATGTGACAGGCTATGCTCTTCCTTCTCCAACAAAGGAAGGCGGGAAGGTTTTTCGTGAGGCTGGGATTGAAGCGGCTATTCATTCTGTTATCGGCGATATTCGTGACGGGGAGTATCTGGCTAAGGTTTTTGCTGAAGTACAGCCAGAAATTGTGTTGCATCTGGCGGCTCAGCCCTTGGTTATCAAGAGTTATGAAGAACCGGCACTGACCTATGAAACCAATGTGATGGGCACGGTCAATATTCTGGAATGTGTGCGGCAGACAGAAAGTATCAAATCATTCCTTAACGTCACCACGGATAAGGTTTATGAGAACAAAGAATGGCCGTGGGGGTATCGAGAGAATGAGCCTTTGGATGGCTTTGATCCCTATTCTAATAGTAAGAGCTGTTCGGAACTCGTGACGCACAGCTACAAGAAGAGCTTTTTTGCGGATGGCCGTTGCGCTATCTCCACGGCTCGGGCCGGCAATGTTATCGGCGGTGGGGATTTTTCGGAGAACCGCATTGTACCGGATTGTATTCGTGCCGCTTATGCAGGGCAGGAAATTGAGGTGCGCAATCCTTATTCCACCCGTCCCTACCAGCATGTACTGGAGCCGTTATACGCATATCTCTTGATTGCCCAGGCCCAGTATGAAGATGGCAGATATTCAGATTGGTACAATGTGGGCCCGGATGAGTGTGATTGTGTGACCACTGGGGAACTGACCGATATTTTCTGCCGTCAGTGGGGCGATGGTTTGGAATGGAAGAATGTCAGCGTAGAGGGCCCTCATGAGGCTAATTTCTTGAAACTGGATTGTTCCCAAATAAAAAGCCACCTTGGCTGGTCGCCTAGATGGCATATAGATGATGCATTGCGTGAGACTGTAACTTGGGCAAAGGCATGGCAGAAAGGTGAAGACATTGCTGCCATTATGGAAGCACAAATAAACAAATTTCTTCAGGTTTAAACAACCACAAGTTATTGTGCGGTGCTTTCTGCTACGAATTCAACTCGTAATCTCATGCCCAGGCCTTTGGCTAATTTCTTTAACATATTTAAGGAGGGATTGCGGCTGCCGTTTTCGATACGGCTGATATCCGCCTGCGTGATGCCGGTGCGCAGGGAAAGTTCTTTCTGCGTGAGATTTTGTTCTTTGCGGGCATCAATCATGGCTTGAATAATATCATATTCTGGGGCAAGGGCATCATATTCGGCCTTGACTGCAGGATTTTTCAGTAGTTCCTGTTTGAAATCGCTGTATTCACTCATGGTGGTGTCTCCTTTCGTAATCGGCTTTGTATTTTTTGGCAAGTTCCAATTCTCTCTTGGGTGTCTTTTGCGTTTTTTTCACAAAACCGTTAGTGAGAATGGCTTTCTTGCCAAAGTAGAAAAAATAGAAAACTCTTGTTATATTTGAGGATTCCTTGGCTCGTAATTCGAATATGCCGTCTTCTAATGCTTCGGAATAGGGCATTCGCAGTGCTGGGCCATTGGTTTCCAAAAGGTCAAGGTTTCGTAACATTTTAGCCTGCATCTTAGCATCAAGTGTGAAAATGAAATCTTTTGCAGGCTTCTTGCCATCTGGGGTGGCGTAGAACTCAATCGTATACATTTTTACCTCCTTGTAAATATTATATGTTGTATTCGACATAAAAACAAGAGGTATATTTTAGGATAGGTTTGGAGGAATCAATTTTGAATAAACAGGAAATGCATGACAAGATACTCGCTATGGTGCGGGAATACTGTGATACTTACCACAATCAGGAGGGGACTTACAAGGAAGGCGATCGCATTCCCTATGCTTCCCGTGTCTATGACCATGAGGATATGGAAAACCTCGTGGATAGTGCTTTAGAGTTCTGGCTTACTTCCGGTCGTTATGTGAAGGAGTTTGAAAAAGGACTGGCAGAATATCTAGGCACGAAGTTTGTGTCTGTAGTGAACTCCGGTTCCTCGGCTAATCTGTTGGCTTTTATGACACTGACTTCGCCGCTGTTGAAAGACCGTCGTATCCGTCGTGGTGATGAGGTTATTACGGTAGCCGCAGGTTTCCCCACTACAGTTTCGCCGATTATCAACTATGGTGCAGTGCCGGTGTTCGTGGATGTAACCATTCCGCAGTACAACATTGACGTGACAAAGCTGGAGGCAGCTCTGTCCGAAAAGACTAAGGCGGTCATGATTGCCCATACCTTAGGCAATCCTTTTGATCTGGAAGCTGTCAAGGATTTCTGCGACAAGCATAATCTCTGGCTGGTGGAGGATAACTGTGATGCTTTGGGCTCCCTCTATACCATTGATGGTGAAGAAAAGTTCACGGGCAGCATCGGTGATATCGGTACTTCCAGCTTCTATCCGCCTCATCATATGACCATGGGGCAGGGCGGCGCCGTCTATACGAAGAATCCGCTGCTCCACAAGATTATCCGTTCCATGCGTGACTGGGGCCGGGATTGTGTCTGTGCATCCGGTCAGGATAATTTCTGCGGTCACCGTTTTGACGGTCAGTATGGGGACTTGCCGAAAGGTTATGACCATAAATATGTCTATTCCCATTTCGGCCTGAACCTCAATATCACGGATATGCAGGCAGCCGTAGGTGTGTCCCAGCTGAAGAAGTTCCCGAAATTCGTGGAACGCCGCCGTTATAACTTTGACCGCCTCTATAAAGGTCTGCAGGAAGTCAGTGACAAACTGATTCTGCCGGAGCCGGTGGAGGGCAGCAAGCCCAGCTGGTTTGGCTTCATGATGACCTGCAACGGCGTAGACCGCAAAAAAGTTGTTCCCTATATCGAAAGCAAGGGCGTACAGACCAGAATGTTATTCGCTGGAAATCTCATCAAGCATCCCTGCTTTGACGAGATGCGCAAAAGTGGCGAGGGATATCGCGTAGTAGGCAGCCTCGAAAATACGGATCGCATTATGAATGATACCTTCTGGGTGGGCGTATATCCTGGCATGACGGATGAAAAACTGGACTATATGATCAAGGTCATCAAAGAAGCGGTGCAGCAGTAATGAAGAAATGTTTTTTGGTGACGGGAGCAAACGGATTTGTGGGCTCAGCTGTTTGCAGAGAACTTATCCAACAAGGGGCAGAAGTTATAGCTGTTGTCCGCAATAAAGATGACAGGTTATTAGAACTAAAAAAGAGTGGTATGCTCCATCTAGTACAATGTGATTTGTCAGATTATAGTAGTCTAGTTGATATTATCCCCAAACGCAATGTAGATGTGTTTTATCATTTTGCATGGGCGGGAACTGCTGGCCCTTTGCGTGGAGACACAAAGGTTCAACTTGATAATATCAGATACAGTTGTGATGCTTTAAGGGCTGCAAATAGTCTGGGGTGTAGAAGTTTTGTATTCGCTTCAAGTATCATGGAATTTGAGATTATTTCAATGATGGCAACAAGCGATACTCCGGGAATAAATACTGTGTATTGTTCCGCAAAACTGGCGGCAGATTATATGGTGAGAGCATTAGCTGGTTCGTTGGGGATTAACTATGTAAGAGCTGTGATTTCGAACATCTATGGCCCTGGAGAGAAGAGTCCGAGGCTTATCAATACAAGTCTTCGCAAAATGATAAATGGCGAACATTGTGCCTTTTCAGCTGGTGAACAGATATACGATTTCATCTACATTGATGATGCAGCAAAGGAATTCGTGGAAATTGGAGAAAAGGGAATTTCAAACAGGACGTATTACATCGGTTCATTGAATCCGAAACCGCTTAAAGAATTTTTGCTGGAGATGCGAGATTGTGTAAATCCTGCGATGAAGATAGGTTTGGGAGAGATTCTCTTTAATGGTGTCAGCCTTACTTACAATGAATTCGATATCAATGCGGTCAAGAATGATACGGGATTTGTACCGCTGATTTCATTTACTGAGGGAATCAAGCGGACGATTACTTGGCTCAAGGAGGAAGATTGATGCCGGGATTTGAATTTCAGGAATTAGGTTTAAAAGATGCATACTTTATAAGCAATTTCTATGCAGGCGATAATCGTGGAGGCTTCACCAAAACATTCGAAAAGGATATGTATAAAGAAGCTGGTATTGATTTTTCTTTGCATGAGACGTTTGCGTCAACTTCGATGAAAAATGTGATTCGAGGATTGCATTTCCAGATGAGGAATCCTCAGGCAAAACTGGTATCTGTAATTGCCGGAGCAGTTTGGGATGTTATCGTAGACATAAGGCCGGATAGCCCCACGTATAAACAATGGATGGCAGAAGTGCTCAGCGCAGATAATCATAAGAGTTTTTATGTGCCGAGAGGATTTGCACACGGTTTTTTGAGCCTGGAAGACAATACGGTCATGTTGTATCAGTGTGATGGGAAATATGACAAGGAAACAGATACTGGAATCATGTTCAACGATCCTGATATAGGCATTGAGTGGCCAATAAGAGAACAGGATGCTATCCATTCGCAGAGAGACATGCTATTGATGAGTATTAAAGAATATGAAATGAAATAGGAAAACTAAAGTGCTGGTCAAAGTGGCAGGATGGGAAAAGAAAGGTAGCAAAATGGGAAAGATAGTTTTATCAATTTGCATAGCATTGCACAATAGAAGTAGTGTAGTAAATGAACATATACGGGATTTATTAAGTGTTACAGATGATAGGTTTGATATCATAGTATCAGATTCTTCTGATGAAGGAAAAGATTTGCAGTCACTATATAGTTATGATGATGCAAGGGTGAAACTATACAAAATTGATGCTGATACGCCTGCTATGATGAATTGGAAATCAGCTTTAGACCATGCTGATGGTATATTTTCGTTTCATTTGAATGACAGAGATGTGATTTATGCAGATAAGTTAGTTGAATTTATCGATTTCTTAGAGAATCATTCTGATTGTAATGGAGGTGTATGTAAATATTTATCCACCTGTCAAGAACCAAAACTTTTTATGAATGGTATAGATGCTTTTATGAATGTGCCATTTTTTGCCAGTCATCCGACAGGTATAGTATTTAATGTGGATAAATATAGAGAAATAGAGGATTTAGGAGACATATTTGATAAAAATAATGGAATTCATCCTCATGATATTATATTAGCGAGATTATCTCAGTATGGAAAAATGTTTATCTATACAAAAAAGGTGTGGGAATTGGCTTCGGCTGAATTTTATAAGAAAAATGTATCTGGATTTGAGTCAAAAAAAACAAGTTTATTTTTTGAACCAAAGGAACGAATATTTGAACTGAAGCAGAATCTTAAAGCAGTTAAAATATTGAATTTTGCTGATCGGATTAAGCAAGATAAAACTGAGCAGATGTATAGGACATATCTAGCCTTGTCAACAAGTGGATATTTTTACTTTCTTGAAAGTGAACACGAAACGGCACATTATGGAATAGCACAACAGAAGATCGGGACGTTGAATAAATATCGATTAAGTATGGAGATATTAGAATCCTTTGCGACGGAGTTTCACTTTTCGAATACGGAAAAGAAAACATATAAAAAATGGCTGATAAAGTCGATTATGATTCCTGTTATTGCTAAATATACATCGAGGATAAATAATCCAACATTTCGCAATGTTTTGCGACGGCTGAGAGTAAAGAGAGAGTCGGATGATAGTGCTTTGTTGCGATGAAACATATTTTGCGAAAGGATTATGATGAACTATGAAAACTGTCATAATGGCTGGTGGCCGTGGAACGAGAATTGCTGGTTATAGTAAAAAATTGACTGGTAAGGTATTGCCAAAACCAATGATACCTATAGATGGTGTGCCTGTATTGGAATGGGAAATTAATTCCTTACGTGAACAAGGATTTACGAAGTTCATCATGACGGTTTCTTATTTGGCTGATGAAATCATGAACTATTTTGGCGATGGTTCAGGTATCAGTCCGGCGACAGGGAAACCTTTTGGTGTGCAGATCGAATATTTTCATGAGCAGGAGCCGCTGGGAAATGCTGGAGCATTATACGAACTGCGGGATAAGCTGGTTGATCATGAGGATGGTAGCGAAGACTTTTTGCTCCTGAATGCTGATAGTATATTCGATATCAATTTTCAGCGTATGGTGGAATATCATCATATGAAAGGTGCAATGGTAACGTTGTTCACGCATCCTAATTCACATCCTTACGATAGCGGACTTATAATCGCTAATGAAAATTCTGGCGTGGAAAAATGGCTGACGAAGGAAGATGCACGGCCTGAATATTATAAGAATCGTGTCAATGCAGGTGTGCATGTGTTGAATGTAGCTACATTGGATGAGGCAGTAAAGGTATCGGGCATTGATGTGTCACAAATCGGAAAAGTACAGCCTGATGGAAAAATATATAAGGTTGATTTGGACAGACAGATTTTAAAGCCGATATGTGGCAAAAATTCTGTTGGAGAATTTAGCGTATATTGCTACGATTCGCCTGAATATGTCAAGGATATGGGTACGCCTGATCGATTTGAGGCAGTAGCGAGAGACTTTAAGGCTGGGATTGTTCAAGCTAAGAATCTTTTCCGTAAGCAGAAGGCAATATTCTTAGACAGGGATGGTACCTTGAATAAATATGTTGGCTTTTTGCGTAGTCCGGATGAATTGGAATTATTGCCAAGGGTAGCAGAGGCAATACGTAGAATAAATGCAGCTGGGTATTTGGCGATTGTCATAACGAATCAACCGGTAGTGGCGCGTGGCGAAGTCAGTGTTGAAGAACTGGATACGATTCACCAAAAGCTGGAAACAGAATTGGGAAAAGAAGGAGCCTATATCGATGCGCTGTATTATTGCCCGCATCATCCAGATAAAGGCTTTGCAGGTGAAGTAGCAGCTTTGAAGATAGCATGTGATTGTCGTAAGCCAAAGCCTGGCTTGATTTTACAAGCTGCAAAAGACTTCAATATTGATCTGGCGGCATCATGGATGGTGGGGGACAGTAAAGCAGATATAGAATGCGGGGAAAATGCAGGTGTTCATACTGCATTGATAAATAATAATAAAAACGTTAACTATGGGCAAGAGAAAAGTTGTTGTTGCTTATTTAGTTTTATTGAAACAATAGTAAATATGGGAGCGCATTGAATAATGTGCTACGTCTCAAGGCACGTAAAAAGTGGCTTTTGAGAGTTTGCTAATTTACATTACCTTTGAGATTAGGGAGTGTTATATTTGAAAATTGCAGTAGCGGGAACAGGTTATGTAGGACTCAGTATGTCGGTGCTTTTATCCCAGCATAATGACGTAACGGCTGTGGATATTGTGCCAGAAAAGGTGGAGAAGATCAATAATTGGTGCAGTCCTATACAGGATGATTATATTGAAAAGTATCTGGATGAGCATGAGGAGCGTCAGTTGAAACTGACCGCCACCACTGATGGTGCCAGCGCCTATGCTTCGGCGGACTATGTGATTGTGGCAGCGCCAACCAACTATGACCCGCAGAAGAATTTCTTTGACTGCTCGGCAGTGGAAAGTGTCATTGATTTGGTGCTGAAATCATCGGATAAGGCGGTTATTGTCATAAAGTCAACCATTCCAGTTGGTTATACGAAAAAGATAAGGGAGAAATTCCATACAGATCGTATTATCTTCAGTCCGGAATTCTTGCGGGAATCCAAGGCTCTTTACGATAATCTTTATCCATCCCGCATTATAGTAGGACATAATGGCGAGGAAGAAGCGGCCAGCACTTTTGCAGGGCTTTTGCAAGAAGCTGCGGAGAAGCAGGAGGTTCCGGTGCTGCTTATGGGATCTACTGAGGCGGAGGCAGTAAAGCTCTTTGCCAATACCTACCTGGCTTTGCGGGTATCTTACTTTAATGAGCTGGATACCTATGCAGAGCTGAAAGGTCTGAACACGGCGGATATTATCAAGGGGGCTAGCTTGGATCCTCGCATCGGCGATTTTTATAACAATCCCAGCTTCGGCTACGGCGGCTACTGCCTGCCGAAGGACACGAAACAGCTTTTGGCCAATTTCCAGGATGTACCGGAAAATCTGATCCATGCCATTGTGGAGAGCAACCGCACCAGAAAAGATCATATTGCCGACCGGGTGTTGGAGAAGGCGGGCTATTATACGGCCAGCTCTATGTGGAATGCGGAAAAGGAACGTCCGATTACAGTCGGCGTATATCGTCTGACCATGAAGGCTAACTCAGATAATTTTCGACAGAGCTCTATTCAGGGAGTTATGAAGCGTCTGAAGGCCAAAGGGGCAACGGTTATTATTTACGAGCCTACACTGCCGGATGGCACGACTTTCTTTGGCAGTTTGGTGGTCAATGATCTGGATAAGTTCAAGAAAGGCAGTGATTCAATTATTGCCAATCGCTATGAAAGCAGTTTGGATGATGTAGAAGAAAAAGTGTATACAAGGGATTTGTTTAGGAGAGACTGAAAATACAGGCGCATTTTGCGGTACTGGCAGTTAAAGAGAGGGGGTGAATAAAAGTCTGTAAAAGGTCTTCTATGATTTCAGCATGGATGTATTTTACGGTTGTAATCTATCAGGGTACATAATGGTCAGTTCGCCCCTTACTTTGCCCCAGTTTCGGATGGGCATGGACCATTTCTTGGTAGCTTCAAACGTTGCCAAATACAACGCCTTTAGCAGGGACTGTTGGCCGGGGAAAACACTGCTCTGGCTGTTCAGACGGCGGTACGCTGTTGAGAACTTGAATATTGGCGTTATTACATCCCAATTGTCAAACCAACGCTTCAGTGCCGCTGGATAATGGGGCGTCCATTTTTTGTCCACTTCCTCCAGCCGATTAACGGCGGCCTTCTCATCAGGGGCGGTATAGATGGTGCGGAGATCTTTGGCAAAATTTTTCATATCCTTGTTGGCGACGTATTTCAGTGTATTGCGCACCATGTGGACAATGCAGCGCTGGTGCTCCGTTTTCGGAAATGCTGCAGAAATGGCCTCTTTCAGGCCGGTAAGCCCATCAGAGCAAAGAATAAGGATATCCCTTACGCCACGGTTCTTGAGGCTGTTCAGGACGCCCAGCCAGTATTTGCTGCTCTCATTTTCGCCCACTTCAAGCGTAAGGACTTCCTTGCGGCCATCTTCATTTATTCCCATCACGACATAGGCAGCCAATTTGGTAATCATATTGTCATGTCTTACAGAAAAATGGATGGCATCAATGAAAATTATGGGGTAGATACTGGAAAGCGGTCTGCTCTGCCATTCCTCAATCTGAGGCAGAATTTTATCGGTAACATCGGATATGAACCCTTCTGAAGCCTCGAAGCCGTAAATGTCTTCCAAAGTTTCAGAGATCTGTCTGGTGGTCATGCCTTTGGCATACATAGAGATAATTTTCTCGTCAATGGCGGAAATATCCTTCTGCCGCTTCTTGACAACCTGGGGCTGGAAGGTGGACTGACGATCCTGCGGAACATCAATATGAAAACTGCCATAACTGCTGTTGACACGCTTGGTTTTGTATCCGTTGCGGGCATTCTCACTATCGGAGCGCTCAGACTTGCTGTAGCCTAGATGCTCATCCATTTCCGTTTCCATCATTTGCTTGATGGTGCCGCCCAGCAAGTCTTTCAGGGCGTCTTGGATATCAGTAGCGCTCTCGATGTTGTACTCTTGGAACAACTGCTGGAGATGGCACGCTTGCCATCGGTCATTTCTACTTTGTGAATCTCTTTTTTCTGTCTTGCCATGATAAAAGGCCTCCTATGATTTGATTATAGTTTATCATAGAAGACCTTATGTTTTCGAGGAAAATTCATTTACAGAGATTTTTTCATACTCTCTATTGTAATGAGTTTTAGTGAAGCTGTTGGGCTAGTTCGGCGATTTTTTCTGGACTCAGATTGGTGTAGGTAACGATTTTTTCAATCGGTTCGTTACAACTTAGCATTTTGAGTGCGGTATCAGTGGCCATCTCATTGCGTCCTTCAATACGGCCATCGGCTTTCATGGCTGCACCATAATCGTGTTCGTTCCACTGTATGCTGTACATATCAAAAACCTCCTCGTAGTGTTCGAGTAGAAAATCTTTCATTATGTTGTGGTTAATGCAGAAATCTGTGGTTTGTTGAATCGCCTCTTTTAAGGGGAGGCCGCTTGCCTTTAACACTTTAGACTTGTGGACAAAGAAACTGTAATCGCAGATGGGCTTATATTTGAGCAGTTCACTGCGTTTATCCTTGTCTTCATTATAACTGATATTAAGCCTTGTGACAATGAGCTCCAGCGGAGCTTCGAATGGAATATTTTTTGGAAAGGCTTCTGATAGCCGTAACTTTTGGATAAGTGGCAGGTGGGGATCTGCTAGGCTGAATTCATAGAATTCTGGAACTGGAAGTGGGATAAGGTGTTCACGATACAAGGCTTTACGCTTGACGCGCTTGTAGTAAAGCATGGCAACATATAGTAGCATTCGCAAGGGCATGTTCTCATTCAGGCTGCTCTGATGTTCGGTTAGTACCATGAATCTGTCACCAGCAAGGAAGGAGATGTCGTTCTTCTGACTGCTGAACATGATGTTTTTTATGGTGGTGATGGTTATGTCCTTTGGCGCGGTGGGAATGCCTGTGATGCGTTCATGGAAACCGGCTAGGTAGGTTGGTTTTTCAAAGTATTGGCGAAACAGAGAATCCTTGTAGTTGCGCTTGGGCCGTGAGGCTGTCATAAAGGTCGCTTCCTTTCAAGACGATAAATAACAACTAAATACATATTAACATAAAACAATAACAATATCTATAATTTACATTATAGGTGCTTTCAATGTGGATGAATAAATTAAAAATAGCAAGACTAGATATCATGTTATACAAATAAACAGGTGATGAACAATGAATATTTTACTTACAGGTGGAGCTGGTTTTATCGGTTCCCACACAATAATTGAACTGCTGCATGCGGGCCATAGCGTATGTGTGGTGGATAATTTTGTTAATTCTTCTGCCGAAGCGATGCGGCGGGTGGAAAAAATCACGGGCGTTTCCATTCCTTTTTATCAGGTGGATATCAGGGATCATGATGCTCTGTCTGCGGTTCTCGATCAGCATCCCGTTGACTGTTGCATTCATTTTGCCGGTTTGAAGGCTGTTGGCGAGTCTGTCTCCTTGCCTTTGGAGTATTACGAGAACAATATTAGCGGGACTTTGATGCTGGTGAATGTGCTGCGGAAGCATGGCTGCAGAAATATCATTTTTTCGTCTTCTGCCACTGTGTATGGAGATCCAGCGGTGATTCCCATTACGGAGGATGTTTCTAAGGGAAAGTGTACGAATCCTTACGGCTGGACGAAATGGATGATTGAACAGATCCTGACGGATCTGCATACAGCTGACCCGTCCTGGAATGTGGTGCTGTTGCGGTATTTCAATCCAATTGGTGCGCATCCTTCCGGGCTGATTGGTGAAAATCCCAATGGTGTACCGAACAATCTGATGCCTTATATTACGCAGGTGGCTGCAGGGAAACTGGAATGCCTGCATGTTTTTGGCAATGATTATGACACGCCGGATGGAACCGGGGTGCGGGATTATATTCATGTGGTGGATCTGGCCCGTGGCCATGTTGCTGCCTTGCAGGCTGTGGAAAAGAATGTCGGTGTTGAGATTTACAATATTGGCACGGGGAAAGGGTATAGCGTTTTGGAAATCGTTAAGGCCTTTGAGAATGCCACGGGAATTGAAATTCCTTATGTTATTGATCCGCGGCGCCCTGGCGATATTGGGACGTGTTATTCTGCACCAGGAAAAGCTCTGGCAGAACTGGGCTGGAAAGCCGAGTTCGACATCGAAGATATGTGTCGTGATTCATGGAACTGGCAGAAAAAGAATCCTAATGGGTATGTCGGATAAAAATAAACGAAAAAGGAGTGTTTTTATTATGAAAAAAAGCATTATCTGCAGCTTGCTGGCTGCAGTGGCTCTTTTAGCACATGCACCTGCTGATGCGGCTGCTGCCAATGCTGGAGCCAACATGGTGGAAGTGCCTGCTACAGAGGCTGTCCAGCCCGTGGTCAATGGCTATGTGGAAGCCCATAATATCTTTAAAACGGCCAGCCTGCATCGTGACCAGCTGACCAGTGAATATCGTCTGACCAAGTATGATGTGATTCAGCTGAGCATTTTGGGCTTTCCCAATGGCATCGGCTATAGCACCGGTTCTACGGACAGCAGTGGCGATGTGGTGGCCATCGGCCCGGATGGATATGCAACCCTTCCCTATGTGGGCGGGGTAAAACTGGCCGGTCTGACCTTGGAGGAAGCCGGCGAAGTCATCAAGGAAAAATTGTCCCGTTACATTAAGATTCCCAGCATCGTGGTTTCCATGAAAAGCTATGGCCCCCGCAAGGTTTATGTGATGGGGGAAGTGGGCAGCCCGGGCATCAAGAACATGAATATCGATAATCTCAGTGCCTATGCCGCCATCACTTCGGCCGGTGGTTTTACTAGTCGCGGCCGCAGTACTCGTGTACAGGTGATCCGTGTCATTGATAACACCATGTATTACCGTCAGCTGAATATGAAGGCTTTTATCAGACACCATGACCTTACCCAGAATGTGGCTTTGCAGGACGGCGATATCGTCTATGTTCCAAAATCCAATGGCATCAAGTGGAAAGAGGATATCCTGCCCTTCTTCCAGGCTTATACTTACTATAAAGCGATTGTAGATTAATATCTGCAAAACTGGAAAATTATCCAGCCGGGAGCACAAAACTTTTGTGTTCCCGGCTGTTTTCATGTATAATATAAGTTAGTGTGAGTAAGAAGCAAGTACAGAGATGCTTGATATGGAGGGTATTAGTTTTGGAAACAGCGAAATATAAACGGGTTGTCCTGAAGTTGTCCGGTGAGTCCCTGGCTGGTGAACAGGGATTTGGCATCAATCCGCCCATCGTGGAAGATATTGCCAAGCAGATCAAGAGCATTCGGGAACGTGGCGTGGATGTAGCAATCGTTGTCGGCGGTGGCAATATATGGCGTGGCCTGTCCGGTTCGGCCAAGGGTATGGATCGTGCCCAGGCTGACTATATGGGCATGATGGCTACGGTTATGAATGCCTTGGCATTGCAGGATGCTTTGGAGAAGATGGATGTTGACACCCGGGTACAGACGGCTATCGAGATGCGTCAGGTCGCTGAGCCTTATATCCGCCGCAAGGCTATCCGCCATATGGAAAAAGGTCGTGTAGTCATCTTCGGTGCCGGCACGGGTAATCCTTATTTCTCCACGGATACGACGGCGGCTCTGCGTGCAGCAGAAATCGAAGCCGATGTAATCCTGATGGCCAAGAAGGGCACGGATGGGATCTATGATTCCGATCCGAACAAGAACCCCAATGCCAAGAAGTTCGATGAACTGACTTATCTGGAAATCATCAGCAAGGGCTTGCAGGTCATGGATACCACGGCTACGAGCCTGTGCATGGACAACAAGATCCCTCTCGTTGTCTTCAATATTGACAATCATGAGAACATCGTGCGCGCAGCTCTCGGTGAAGAGATCGGCACCACGGTAGGAGGTAATAAGTAATGGTAAAAGATATTCTTAGCTCTCATGAAGAGCGTATGCAGAAATCCATCGACGCTCTGAAACGTGAGTTCGGCTCCCTGCGGGCTGGCCGTGCTACGCCGTCCCTGCTGGACAAGGTGATGGTTGACTATTACGGTACGCCGACGCCGGTGAACCAGATTGCGAAGGTTGCTGTTCCGGAACCCCGTATGATCATGATCCAGCCCTATGAAAAATCCATGCTCCATGAGGTGGAAGTGGCTATCATGAAGTCGGATCTTGGTTTATCCCCGAACTCCGATGGCACGGCTATCCGTCTGGCTATCCCTGCCCTGACGCAGGAGCGCCGCCAGGAACTGGTGAAGACCGTCAACAAGAAGGCTGAGGAAGCTAAAGTCGCAATCCGCAATATTCGCCGTGACGGCAACGATGCCATCAAGAAGCTGGAAAAAGGCAAGGAAATCACGGAAGACGAGTCCAAAAAGGCTCAGGAATCCATGCAGAAGCTGGCTGACAAATATGTCAAAGTGGTAGATACTGCCCGTGCCGGCAAGGAAAAGGAAGTAATGGAAGTCTGATGGACTTGGATGTGATGGCACTTCCTTGGGAAGTGGCAAAGGAGCGGCTTAAGGCTGCAGGCATTTCCTATACGAGCGAGCTAGCAAAGCCCACGCGGGATTTTTTCCCTGTGGATGATACTAGATTATATGTTATCCGCCAGCGTGAGACAGCAGACGGCAAGCTGCTTCTGACATTGGCGGCCAAACAAATGCCTTTGAAGGAGGTGTAATACATGGCTTACAAAATTGGTGAGGATTGCATTTCTTGCGGTTCCTGCGCTGCTACTTGCCCGGTAGAGGCAATCAGCGAGGGTGCAGAACGTTATGAAATCGACCCGGATAAGTGCGTAGAGTGCGGCGCTTGCGCTGCTGGCTGCCCGGTATCTGCTATCGAGGCTCCCTGACGCGACTTTGCAAGCCCCTCTGGTGCTTTAGGCAGAGGGGCTTGTTTTTGCATTATGAGGTAAATTTCCTAGTGAGGGATTATATATGCTGAAGAAAATATTGGGAAAAGCGGTTACGACTCTGGCGGGCCGTGATGATTTCGCTATCCCGGAGCATGATTCGCCGCTGTTCAAGGAAATTGACTGGGAACGGCTTCCCCGTCATGTGGCGGTGATCATGGATGGCAATGGCCGCTGGGCCAAGGGGCAGGGGATGCTGCGTACTGCCGGTCACAGCGCTGGTGTCAAGACACTCAAGAATATCCTCAAGACGGCTATCGGCCTGGAACTGGACGCTCTGACTGTGTATGCTTTTTCCACGGAGAACTGGAAGCGGCCGGAGTCGGAAGTCGATTTCCTGATGAATCTTTTCTCCGAATACTTGAAAAAGGAATTGCAGGAAATGCACGAGGATAATGTGCAGATCCATTTTATTGGCCGTCTGGATGGGCTGCCGGATTCCCTGCAGAAACAGATGCGGGAAGCGGAAGAGCTCATGAAGAACAACACCGGCGTCAAGTTCAATGTTGCAGCCAACTATGGCGGGCAGGATGAATTGGTGCGGGCAGTGCAGAAGCTTGCCGGCGATGTGCAAAATGGCAAGTTAAGCCCGGCTGATATTGATGAGGCACTGATTGAGAACAGCCTGGATACGGTGGGGAATCTGCCGGTGGATCTGATGATCCGCACCAGCGGGGACAAGCGTCTGTCCAACTTCCTGTTGTGGCAGGCAGCCTATGCGGAATTCTATTTCACGGATGTGCCCTGGCCGGAGTTCTCGCCAGAGTGCTTTGTGGATGCCATGAAGGATTTTGCCAGCCGTGACCGTCGTTTTGGCGGCCTGGTTAATAAATAATAGGAGCGTTGCTTTTTGTTACTACGAATTATAACCGGAATAATCGGCATTGCTGCCGCCGCCTTCGTGATTCAGACCGGGGGCGTGGTCTTTGCCGGTTTTACTCTTTTATTGATGCTTTTGGCCTGGTTTGAATATGCCCGGGCTTTTTCTGAGCGGGGCATGGGACTGTCCCTGGTTACGGGTTTCATCGCCCTGGGGCTGATGTGGTATGCGGCCTGGCAGAAGCCGGAGTTTCTGGCAATGGCCTGCCCGCTGATCATTATGGTGACTTTGCTGGAAAGCGTGCTTTTGCGTGCCTCCACGGGCATCATGGATGCTTTGGCCTCTGGGGCGGGGCTTATCTATATTGGGTTCCCGTTCACCTGTTTGCTGCTGTTGCGCAATTTCCTGCCGGATACGGTGTTCACGACGGAAATCGGCAATTTCACCTTTGGCAATGCCTTTGTCTGGATTATGTTCATCGGCACTTGGGCCAGCGATACCTTTGCTTACTTTACGGGTACGGCGATCGGCAGGCATAAGCTCTGTCCGTCCATCAGTCCTAACAAGACCATTGAGGGCTTTATGGGCTCTTTGGTCGGTACCACGGCAGTGGTGGCGGGACTGGGTTATTTCCTGAACCTGCCGTTACAGGCGATGGCTATCTTAGGCCTCGCGATTGCCATTCTGGCGACGTTGGGGGACTTGGTGGAATCCGTGGCCAAACGCTATGTGGGCATCAAGGATTCCGGCAATATCATTCCGGGACACGGTGGTGTCTGGGATCGATTTGACAGCGTGCTCTTTACGGCACCGCTGGTTTACTATTTTGTCCAGTTTGTGAATCTCTTGGGCAAGTAAGGAGATTTGACGATGAAGAATATTGCAGTATTGGGTTCCACTGGTTCTATTGGTACGCAGACCTTGGAAGTGGTGCGCAGGAATCCTGAGCTTTTCCATATCAGTGTGTTGGCGGCCAATTCCCGTGATGAACTCTTTGAGCAGCAGATTCGAGAGTTCGAGCCGGAACTGGCGGTATTGGCTGATGAAACTGCCTATAACCGCCTCAAGAGTCGTTACAGTGGCAAAACACAGCTGGCCGGCGGCCGTCAGGCCTTTATTGATGCGGCAGCTTTTGACGGCGTGGACACCGTGGTTACCTCCATGATGGGCTTTGCCGGTTTGGAACCCACCATGAAGGCTTTGGATGCGAAGAAGAACATCGCCCTGGCCAATAAGGAAACCCTGGTGGTGGCTGGTGAGATCGTCACCCGCCGCGCCAAGGAGCAGGGCGTCAAGATCCTGCCTGTAGACAGTGAGCATTGTGCCTTCTTCCAGTGCCTGCAGGGCGAGAAGATGAAGAGCATCGAAAAGCTGCTGCTGACCTGTTCCGGCGGCCCCTTCCGTGGCAAGAAGCGGGAAGAGCTCTTAGAGGCCACCAAGGCACAAGTTTTGGCCCATCCCACCTGGAATATGGGTCAGAAGATCACGGTGGATTCGGCCAGCCTGGTGAATAAGGGCCTCGAAGTCATTGAAGCCAAGTGGCTTTATGATGTAAGTTACGATCAGATTCAGGTGGTTGTCCATCCCCAGAGCATCGTGCATTCCATGGTGCAGTTCCGGGATGGGGCTGTGATTGCCCAGTTGGGTTCCACGGATATGAAGCTGCCCATTCAGTATGCCTTGACCTATCCTGACCGTGTGCAGTCGGAATTTGACCGTCTGGATTTCTGGCAGATGCAGGATTTGACATTCAGTAAGCCTGACACGGATACCTTCAAGGGGTTGAAATTTGCTTACGAGGCCGGGGCTATGGGCGGTTCCATGCCCTGCGTGTTCAATGCGGCCAATGAAGTGGCGGTAGGGGCATTCCTTAAGGACGAAATCAAGTTCCTGGATATCTATGATATCATCGAAGAAACGATGCTGAAGCGTGAGTGCATTATGGAACCGACACTGGAAGAACTCTTTGCGGAAGACCGTTGGGCAAGGGAATTTGCCACGGAAGTTTTACGGAAGAAATAAAGGACGGTGACACTATGGTATTAACCATTGCAGCGGCTATCTTTGTTTTTGGTTTATTGGTACTGGTGCATGAGCTGGGGCATTTCATCACCGCCAAGCTTACGGGCATGCGGGTGGATGAATTCGCCATCGGCTTTGGGCCGAAGCTTATCAGTTTCACCTATGGGGAAACCGTGTATTCTTTGCGGGCGATTCCCTTGGGCGGTTTCAATGATATTGCGGGTATGGACCCCAGCAATAATGAAGCGGGCAGCCGGGGCTACTGCGAAAAGCCGGTACTTTCTCGCATGATTGTAATCCTTGCTGGTTCCATTATGAATTTTATCCTGCCCTTGGTGATTTTCTTTGGCATCTTCTTCTTTGTGGGGGTCAGCACGCCGAGTCCGGAGCCGGTATTTGGCACCGTGATAGAGGGCAAGGCAGCAGCTGAGGCCGGCCTCAAAGATGGCGACCGGATCATCAGTCTCGATGGCAAGGAAATTGCCAATTGGACGGAGTTTGTCGATCATGTCAAGGACAATGAGGGTACGCCCATAAAGGTGGTGGCCCAGCGTGGTGAAGAGACCATCGAAACGACCATGACGCCGGTCTATGACTCCCAGGCGAAAAAAGCCATGGTAGGGGTTATGAGTTCTGTGGATACCAGGCATCCGGGACTTTTTGAGGCGGCAGGTCTGGCCGTGCAGAAGACCTATATGATCATTGCCATGATGCTGGATGCTCTGCTGCAGATCGTACTGAAGCTTTCCGGTTCAGAACTGGCCGGCCCCATTGGCGTGGCTCAGATGGCTGGGGAAGTGGCCCAGATGGGCTTTGTGCCGCTGCTGAATTTCGCGGCGTTCCTGAGCCTCAACTTGGGCATCGTGAACCTGTTCCCGATTCCGGCACTGGATGGCGGCCATTTCGTGACGCTGTGCGTGGAGGCGGTGCGGGGCAAGCCCATGAGCCCCAAGGCTTTGGAGTACACCCAGAAGGTGGGCATCGTATTGCTTATCCTGCTGATGGTTTTAGCAACCAAAAATGACATTGTACGCGTCTTTACGGGAGGCTAAGATAGATGTTTGAACGAAAGAAAACCCGACAGATCCATATTGGAAATGTCGCCATCGGTGGCGGTGCGCCGATTTCCGTGCAGTCTATGTGCAATACCAAGACCACGGATACCAAGGCTACGGTTTCCCAGATCAAGGCCCTGCAGAATGCTGGCTGCGATATTGTGCGGGTGGCTGTGCCGGATATGGAGGCGGCCCAGAATCTGGGCAATATCATCCGGGAAATCAATATTCCGTTGGTGGCCGATATCCACTTTGACTATAAGCTGGCTCTCGAAGCCATCAAGCAGGGAATTTCTGCCCTGCGTTTGAACCCCGGCAATATCGGCGGGGAGGAAAAGGTGCGGGCGGTGGTCAAGGCCGCCAAGGAAGCCCATATCCCCATCCGCATCGGCGTCAATGCCGGTTCGCTGGACAAGAAGATCCTGGCCAAGTACGGGGCAGTCACCCCGGAAGCACTGGTGGAATCGGCCCTGCAGCATGTGAAGATTTTGGAGGATCTGGATTTCCATGACCTCAAGATTTCTCTCAAGGCCCATGATGTGCCCTTGACGTTGGCGGCTTACCGCCTGATGAGCAAGACGGTGGATTATCCCCTGCATCTGGGCATTACAGAAGCCGGTACGGTGAACACGGGCATCATCAAGTCCGCTGTGGGCATCGGCGCACTGCTGGCGGAAGGCATTGGTGACACCTTCCGCATTTCCCTGACCGGTGATCCGGTGGTGGAAGTCAAGGTGGCCAATGAAATCCTGAAGTCTCTGGGGCTCAAGGAGTACGGGCCCACGCTGGTGGCCTGCCCCACCTGTGGCCGCACCAGCATCGACCTGCCCGCCATTGCCGCGCAGGTGGAAAAGAAGCTGGAGGGCATCAAAGATCCTATTGATGTAGCTGTGATGGGCTGTGTGGTCAATGGCCCAGGCGAGGCCCGGGGCGCCGATGTCGGCATTGCCGGCGGCAACGGCGAAGGCCTGATCTTCCGCAAGGGCGAAATCATCCGCAAAGTGCCGGAAGAGAATTTAGTAGAAGAACTCTTTAAAGAAATCGATGCGATATTGGAGGAACGTAAGAACAATGCGAGCAAGTAACTTATATGCACCTACCCTGCGCAATACGCCGGCTGAAGCCGAGATTGCCAGCCATCAGCTCATGTACCGGGCCGGCATGATCCGCAAGGTAGCTGGCGGTATGTACACCTATCTGCCTCTGGGCTGGCGTGTCATCCGCAAGATCGAGGAAATCATCCGGGAGGAAATGGACGCCGCTGGCGGTCAGGAAATCGGCATGCCGATCCTGCAGCCTTCCGAGCTTTGGGAGGAAAGCGGCCGTTGGGCAGCTTATGGCGATGAAATGATGCGCATCAAGGACCGTCATGGCCGCAACTTCTGCCTTGGGCCGACCCACGAGGAAATGATTACGGATTTGGTGCGGGATGAAGTCAGCTCCTACAAGCAGCTGCCACTGATGCTCTATCAGATTCAGGACAAGTTCCGCGATGAACGCCGCCCCCGCTTCGGTCTGATGCGCAGTCGTGAGTTTATCATGAAGGATTTGTACTCCTTTGATAAAGATGTGGAAGGCATGAACGTTTCCTATCAGAAGATGTATGATGCCTACACCAACATCTATACCCGCATGGGCCTGGAATTCCGTCCCGTAGAGGCCGACAACGGTGCCATCGGCGGCGGCCATTCCCATGAGTTCACGGTGCTGGCCGAAGCAGGCGAATCCAATATCGCTTACTGCTCCAAGTGCGATTATGCCGCCAGCGATGAAAAAGCTGCTTTGGCACCGATCGAAGCCCCGGCAGAAGAAGAACTGCCGCTGGAAAAGGTGGCTACGCCGGGGGCCAATACCATTGAGGCACTGGCCCAGTTCTTGAACATTCCCATGGAAAAGACCATCAAGGCCGTAGCGTACCAGTCCGATAACGGCAAGCTCGTACTGGCCTTTGTCCGTGGTGACCATGATGTCAATGAAGTCAAGGTCATCAATCAGGTGGAAGGCGCGCTGGAACTCACCATGGCAGAAGATGAAGCCATCATGAATGCCGGCGGCTGCCCGGGCTTTATGAGTGCCATTGGCATCAAGCCCGGCGAAGATGTGATTGTCCTCGTTGATCCCACGGTCATGAATATGCACAATGCGGTGGCCGGGGCCAATGAAGTGGATGCCCATTACAAGAATGTGAACCCGCAGCGCGATTTCAATGCTGAGGGCATTATCGTCACCGACCTGCGCATGGTCAAGGAAGGGGATGCCTGCCCTCACTGCGGCGCAGAGCTCAAGATGACCCGTGGCATCGAAGCCGGCCAGGTCTTCACCCTGGGCACGAAGTACAGCCAGGCTATGGGCGCCATGTTCCTGGACGAGCAGGGCAAGCAGCAGCCCCTTTACATGGGCTGCTACGGTATCGGCGTAGGCCGTACCATGGCTGCTGCCATCGAGCAGAACAACGACGAGAACGGCATTATCTGGCCCCGGGCCATCGCTCCCTTTGAAGTGGTGGTTGTGGCTGTCAATGCCAAGAAGGAAGATCAGCTGGCTTATTCCGAGGAAATCTACAAGGAATGCAAGGCCGCCGGCATCGACACCCTGCTGGACGACCGTAAGGAACGTGCGGGCGTCAAGTTCAAGGACTGCGACCTGATTGGTTATCCGCTGCGCGTAGTGGTGGGCCCCAAGGCCGTGGAAGAAGGACAGATTGAAATCAAGGTGCGCAAGACCGGTGAGATGTTCACCGTCAGCCGTGATGAATATCTGGCCAAGGTTCAGGAAATCCTGGCTACCCTTTAAGAGAACAATTATGAAGCCTTCCCTGCGGGGAGGGCTTTTTGATTAAGTATACATGTACACATAAGCTCAAACAGTAGACACCCTTTACATAAATCCATATAATAAAATTAGATGGATTCGTATTTATTATTTATAGTAAAGGGAGTGATATCATGAACCTTTCCATCAAAATCTTTATCGCGCTGGTTCTCTCTGTTGTCGTGGGACTTATTGCTGGGGAACCTGCCCTGCCCTTTATCAACTGGTGGATTGCACCGATTGGTACCATGTTCATCAATCTCATCAAGATGATGATCGTACCGGTGGTGTTCTTCTCCTTGGTAGTGGGGATGACCAGCCTGGGTGATACCAAAAAGCTGGGGCGTATTGGTGCCAAGACGGTAGTGCTTTATCTGCTGACTACGGCTGTGGCGATTTTGATTGGCTTTGGCGTAGCAGGGATTTTGAGCCCGGGGACGGGAATTTCTCTGGCTAGCGATGCCACCTACAAGGTAAAGGAAGCACCGGGACTCATGCAGGTGCTGGTGGCCATGATACCGGCTAATCCCATTGATGCCATGGCAAAAGCGCAGATTCTGCCCGTTATTGTGTTCTCATTGTTTGTAGGGATTGGTATTGTCCATGTGGGCGGCGAACGGGCACAGCTGCTGATGAAGTTCTTCGATGCTGCTGCTGAAGTTTCCTACAAGATCATTGGCATCGTGATGCAGTTTGCACCGATCGGTGTCTTTGCCCTGCTTTTGCCGGTAGTTGCCAAGAATGGCCCCTCTGTCCTGTTGCCATTGATGTCTGTTATTGCCTGTGTGGCCATCGGCTGCGTGATTCATGCAGTGGTGGTTTATTCTTCCCTGGCCCGCCTTTGGGGCGGCCATACGCCGATGGAATTCTTCCGGGGCATGAGTGAGGCCATGATGATTGCCTTCACGACCTGCTCCAGTGCGGCAGCTCTGCCTGTCAATATGAAGAACTGCCAGGAAAAACTCGGTGTATCCCGTGAGGTTTCCTCTTTCGTCCTGCCGCTGGGGGCAACCATCAACATGGATGGTACGGCACTCTATATGGGCGTATACTCCCTCTTTATTGCCAATGTGTTTGGCGTTGACCTGACCATGGGACAGATCCTGATGATCGTCCTGACGGGTACGCTGGCATCCATCGGCACCGCCGGTGTTCCGGGTGCCGGGCTTATCATGCTGGCCATGGTATTGCAGACCGCCGGCCTGCCGCTGGAAGGTTTGGCTCTGGTAGCCGGCATCGACCGTGTGCTGGATATGTTCCGTACCTGCCTGAATATCACGGGTGACGCTGCTGTGACCATCGTGATGGATCAGGAAGAGAAAAAATATGACAGCAATATAGCTGGTGCAAAAGTATAAACTGAATTGATGTTCCAAAGGCATCTGATCGTTCGTCTGACGGATCAGATGCCTTATTTTTTTACCGTTTTTACATGTAGTTTTAGCAGGAATGGAAGCCTCGGTGTCGAATAAGCACCATAGAAAGAAGAGTCTAAATAATCGGATAGGAATAAAGATGGTTTGGAGGGATACGTATGTCACTAAAGGGACGGTTTGTGCTGATGGTCATTGGCATAGCAGTGCTGACAGCCGTCTGTGTCAGTGCGGCGTTCATCGTGAGCCTGAAGTCGGAGTCAGAGCGGCAGGTTACGGCGGTGCGGCAGACATTGACGCAGGATGTGGAACGGGAATTGAAGATACAGACGGAAACGGCGATTTCCCTGATCAAGCAGGTGTATGACCGCCAGCAGAAAGGGGAGCTTACGGAGGAGCAGGCTCGGAAGGAAGCGGCTGATCTGGTGCGGAATCTGCGCTATGATGATGGCAAGGGCTATTTCTGGGTGGATACCTATGAAGGTGTCAATGTGGTGCTCTTAGGCCGTGATACGGAAGGAAAATCCCGTATCAATCTCACCGATCCTTCCGGCAAGCATTTCATCAAGGAAATGATCGAAAATGGCCGCAAGGATGGGGGCGGCTATACGGATCTGATGTTTGCCAAGCCCAATGAAACTACTCCTTTGCCCAAACGCAATTATACGGCATCCTTTGCTCCCTATCAGTGGGTATTGGGCACCGGTGTCTGGATTGATTATATCGACAGCCGGGTAGCCGAGGAACAGGCTGCTGCTGATGATGCCTTTAAATCCACGTTGATCAATACATTGCTGATCAATGTTGTCCTGCTGGCCATATTCTCAGGGCTGGGGCTGCTGGCGGCAAAATCCATTGTGGGGCCCTTGCATATCGTTACCAATCGTCTGGGCATCATGGCAACCGGTGATTTGCGGGAAGATCCCTCGTTGGAAGATGTATTCCATCGCAGTGATGAGATCGGTGAGATGAGCCGTGCCCTGCATACCCTGCAGACACATGTCAGTGAGATGATGCGGCAGATCATCGATTCCAGCCAGCAGGTGGCGGCTTCCAGTCTGCAGCTGACTAATAGTTCCGAGCAGTCGGCAGAGGTCAGCGGTACGGTGGCTGACAGCATCGTCAATGTGGCGGGCTCCTGCAGTGAGCAGTTCACGGAAGTGGAGAATGCCAGCTCCAATATTGAAAGCTTGTCTGAGAGCATGGAGCGGTTCAAGAAGACCATCGAACATGCCGGCAAGGTAGTAGCAGAGGCCAAGGGCCAGGCTGACAGCGGTGAAAAAGCTGTAACGGGAGCTGTGCGGCAGATGGAACTGATCGAGCAGTCTGTGAGCCAGTCGGCGCAGGTTATCGAAGAGCTGGGCAAGGAGTCCGATAAGATTGGCACGATTGTGGATGCGATTTCCCAGATTGCCGAGCAGACGAACCTGTTGGCCCTCAATGCAGCCATTGAGGCCGCCCGTGCCGGTGAGCATGGCCGGGGCTTTGCAGTAGTGGCCGATGAAGTCCGGAAACTGGCCGAGCAGTCCAGTTCTTCGGCAGGTGAGATTTCCAATCTGATCGGTTCCATTCAGGATAAGGCACGGGATGCGGTTTCGGTCATGCATGATGGCGTATCCCAGGTGCAGAATGGTGTAGGCGCTGTAAACGGTGCCGGCAACAGCTTCAAGGATATTGCCGGCATGGTGGAACAGGTTGTGGAAGAGACGGCGGAAATGGAGCGTACGGTGGTCAGCCTGGCCAATAATACCAGCACCATCTATGCTGCGGTCAACAAGATCAGCGAGATGAGCCGGAACGTGGCAGCAGAAGCCGAGTCCGTATCGGCAGCCACCGAGGAACAGACGGCAACCATGAATGAGATCGCCAGCGCTAGCCGCCGGCTTACGGAAATGGCCAATGGCATGGAAAGTTCCGTAGAGAAATTCAAGATTTGAGTGTATGTCGCTTGCATTTTCTGTTTCAGGGCGTATAATGGAGTTGTAACTTCATAGCAAGGGGAGCTTGCGGCGTGAGCACAGCAGGCTGAGAGGAGGCTTAAGGTCTCGACCCATAACCTGATTTGGATAATGCCAACGTAGGGATGTGCAAGCGAATTGTATTTTTAGGGACTGTCCAAGAAGGGCAGTCCCTTTATTGTGGTGTCCAAAAGGAGGCGAATCATGGTAACGATAAATGGCAGCCCGGAGGCGGCCGCAGGCGTGAGTCTTGCGGACTGGCTGGATCAGGCAGGCTACAGCGGGCGGATGATTGCCGTGGAATATAATGGGGAGATTATTTCCGCGGAGCAGTATCCGCAGGTGTGTCTGCATGATGGTGATGTGGTGGAAATCGTCTGCTTTATGGGCGGCGGTTGAGTTTGATGGAGGCTGATACGATGGAAAACAATATGGAGGATTGTCTGGAACTGGGCGGTCATAGATTTCATTCCCGGTTTATCCTGGGTTCCGGCAAGTATTCTTTGCAGCTGATCGAGGCGGCGGTGCAGGACGCCGGGGCGGAGATTGTGACCTTGGCGGTGCGCCGGGCCAATACCCAGGACAAGGAAAATATTCTGGACTATATCCCAAAAAATGTGACGCTTTTGCCGAACACTTCCGGGGCCCGCAATGCGGAGGAAGCGGTGCGCATTGCCAAACTTGCCCGAGCCATGGGTTGCGGGGATTTTGTCAAGATTGAGATCATGCGGGACAGCAAATACCTGCTGCCGGATAATGCAGAAACCATCAGGGCCACGGAAATACTGGCCAAGGAAGGTTTTACCGTGCTGCCTTATATGTACCCGGATCTGAATGTGGCCCGGGATCTTGAGAGTGCCGGTGCCGCTGCGGTAATGCCCTTGGCATCGCCCATCGGTTCCAACAAGGGGCTGGCCACGAAGGAATTCATTCAGATTCTCATCGATGAAATTGACCTGCCCATTATCGTGGATGCAGGGATCGGAGCGCCTTCCCAGGCCTGTGAGGCCATGGAGATGGGAGCGGCGGCCATTATGGCCAATACGGCGCTGGCCACGGCGGGAAATCTGCCCCTGATGGCCTCCGCCTTCAAGGATGCCATTACCGCCGGGCGCAAGGCATATCTGGCCGGCCTGGGCCGGGTGCTTACCCGTGGGGCTGAGGCCTCTGATCCGCTGACCGGCTTTTTGCATGACTGAGGGGGCCTGAAGATGGCAGAGAATAATTTTTTGATCGACTCGGCACGGCTGGGGGAAAAGGCCCTGCAGCGCAAGCATGAGCTGGAGAACAATCCCGCCAGCCGCAAGAGCCCGCTGGAGTATTTCCCGGATATGGAACAGCTGGACTCGTCGGTGGAACGGGCTGTACTCACGGAAATGGAGGACTATGATTGTCACCGCTATACGGCAGTCGATGTGCGGCGGGCCCTTAATCATAAGACCTGCTCCAAGGAAGATTTCAAGGCCTTGCTGTCTCCGGCGGCGGCGCCCTTTCTGGAGGAGATGGCCCGCCGGGCCCAGCGGGAAACCGGCCGCCATTTCGGCAATACGGTGTATCTGTTCACGCCCCTCTATATTGCCAATTACTGCGAGAATTACTGCGTCTACTGCGGTTTCAACTGTTACAACGATATTCAGCGTCTGCAGTTGGATGAGGAGCAGATCGAGCATGAGATGCAGGTCATTGCCCAAAGCGGCATGGAGGAAATCCTGCTGCTGACGGGGGAGAGCAAGGCCAAGAGCAGTCTGGAATACATTGGCAGGGCCTGTGAGCTGGCCCGGAAGTATTTCCGCAATGTGGGGCTGGAAATCTATCCCGTCAATACGGATGACTACCGTTACCTGCATCAGTGTGGCGCCGATTATGTGACGGTTTTTCAGGAGACCTACAATCTGGAGCAGTATGAAAAACTGCATCTTCTGGGCCATAAGCGGGTGTTCCCATATCGCTTTGCGGCCCAGGAACGGGCTCTGCGCGGCGGCATGCGGGGCGTGGGCTTCTCGGCTTTGCTGGGGCTTGCGGATTTCCGCAAGGATGCGCTGGCCACGGCCCTCCATGTCTGGCATCTGCAGCGCCGCTATCCCTGGGCGGAATTTTCCCTGTCCTGTCCGCGGCTGCGCCCCATCGTCAACAATGATAAGATCACGCCGCAGGGTGTAGGAGAGCGGGAGCTCTGTCAGGTGCTCTGCGCTTACCGGATCTTCCTGCCCTATGCGGGAATTACGGTTTCCTCCCGGGAGACGGCCTCTTTCCGCAATGGCATTGCCAAAATCTGCGCCACGAAGATTTCCGCCGGGGTGTCCACGGGCATTGGCGACCATGAGGAAAAATATGAGGGGCATCAGGAAGGCAAGGCCGGTGATGAGCAGTTCGAGATTGCCGATAATCGCAGTATTACCACGATGTATGCGGATATGAGCGGTGAAGGCCTGCAGCCGGTGCTCAATGATTATGTCTATGTCTGATATGGATTGGAAAGATATTTTGGCGGTGACAAACCGCCATCTATGCACAGGGAATTTCCTGCAGCAGGTGGAAAAAGTGGCCAGACGTAAGCCTAAGGCCCTTATCCTGAGGGAAAAGGATCTGCCTGAGCAGGATTACCGGCAGTTGGCAACTGAAGTACAGAAAATCTGCCGTCAGTATGATGTTCCCTTGCATCTGCATAACTTTCCGCAGGCGGCTGCCGGTCTGTCTGCTGTCGGTTTGCATCTGCCGCTGCCGAAGCTCAGGGAGCGGACAACAGAGGCACGGCAGCGTTGGAAAGTTTTGGGAACTTCCTGTCATAGTGTGGCAGAGGTGCAGGAAGCAGTGGCATTGGGCTGTACTTATATTGTTGCCGGGCATATCTATGCTACGGACTGTAAGCGGGGCTTGCCGGGCAGGGGGCTGGATTTTTTGCGGGCGGCCTGTCAGGCGGCAAGTACTGTGCCGGTCTATGCCATTGGCGGCATCACGCCGGAGCGATTGCCTGCTGTATTGGCGGCTGGTGCCGCGGGAGCCTGCGTGATGAGCGGTATGATGAAGGATTCGGAATGGTGGAGGTGAGTCTGTGGAATGGAATAACGAATTGAATAGCGAAGAGCAGGAACGTTATGCGCGGCAGATCATGCTGCCGGATTTTGGCGAAGCGGGGCAGAAAAAATTGAAAGCCGCCCGGGTGCTGGTGATTGGTGCCGGGGGGCTTGGTTCACCGGCCGCCTTTTATCTGGCCGCTGCCGGCATTGGCACGGTGGGACTGGCAGATTTTGACCATGTGGAGCTGTCCAACCTGCAGCGGCAGCTGCTGCATACTACGGCGGATCTGGGCCGGCGCAAGATTGACAGCGGCCGGGAGACTTTGCAGGCCTTGAATCCTGCCTTGCAGGTACCTTTATATGATGAGCCGGTCACCGAGGAGTACCTGGCAGCCATCCTGCGCAGCGAGCATTATGATATGGTGGTGGATGCGGTGGATGACGCCAAGACAAAATTTGCCATCAATGATGCCTGCGTGCAGACGAAAACTGCCTTTGTGCATGGGGGCATCCTGAAATATCAGGGGCAGCTTATGACTTATGTGCCGGGAAGCCCCTGCCTGCGCTGTCTGTTTCCGGAAGCGCAGGCAGCCCGTGGCGGGAAGAATGGCGTATTGGGTGCCGTACCTGGCGTGATCGGCAGCCTGCAGGCCACGGAGGTTATCAAGTATCTGCTGGGTATGGGAAATCTTTTGGCCGGGCGGTTGCTGACCTATGATTCGCTGCCGCTGTCATTCCGCATATTGAATATTCCCAAGCGCGCCGAATGTAGCTGTCAGGATATTGACAGGTCAGGGCGGGAATGATACTCTAATATAAGAGAAAACAGGATGGTTTCAAATTCTGCTGCGGCAGTGTTTGAAGCCATTTTCGTATATTCGTTGCAGTGAAAAAGGAGTAGTTTATGCAGGATATTATCGGTCAGGATATCAAGGGGATTACGCAGGATATATTGGCGGACTATGACAAGGAACGTCACATTGATAAGCTGGATGTATTCAACCAGCCGGATACCAAGGTGATTTACGAGTTGATTCAGGAATTGACCCGGGTGGCTTATCCCGGCTATGTCAAAGATAACCATTACCGCATTTACGATATCCGCAATAACCTGTCCATGGTCATTGAAGATATCGCCTTCCGCCTGAACAAGCAGATTGCCATTGCCCTGCGTTATGGGAAAAAGCCGGATGATGAAACACTGATGGCCACGCGGGAAGAAGCACAGCGGATAACCTTGGAGTTTTTGCGGCAGATCCCCAAGATCCGTGAATATCTGGCCACCGATGTGGAAGCCCTGTTCGATGGCGATCCGGCGGCAGAAAGTGCCGATGAGATCATCTTTGCCTATCCCGGCCTCTATGCGGTGACGGTGTTCCGCTTTGCTCATGAACTCTATAAGCTTGGTGTGCCGGTGATTCCCCGCATCATGACGGAGCTGGCCCATAGCAAAACGGGCATCGATATCAACCCGGGAGCAACCATTGGCAAGTATTTCATGATCGACCATGGCACGGGCATTGTTATCGGTGAAACCACGGAGATCGGCGAGCATGTGAAGGTCTATCAGGGGGTGACCCTGGGGGCGCTTTCCACCTCCGGCGGCCGCAAGCTCTTCAACAAGAAGCGCCATCCCACCATCGAGGATCATGTGACCATCTATTCGGGAGCGTCTATCTTAGGCGGCGATACGGTGATCGGCAAGGGCTCGGTGATCGGGGGCAATGTGTTCCTGACCCATTCGGTACCGCCGGAAACCCGCGTCAGTGTGAAAAATCAGGAGCTGCGCTATAATATGGGCAGCTGTGATTTGTGATTGATACAGATAAATAGATTTTCTTCCTATATTTCTGTCAATTCACACTTGCGCTTTGGAATCAGCATGTTATAATGGTTAGGTGTGTATTATGAACTCATTGTTTCCCCATCAATGAGTTTTTTAATTTTTATTCTAATCTACTTATGCAAGGAGTATGTGTGTATGTCGAGAATTAAAGACGCCTTTGATGCCGTAGCTGAAGCGATTATTGCGCAGAAAGATTATTTATCGGATATTGACGCCAAGGCCGGCGATGGCGACCATGGCCTGAATATGGCCCGCGGTTTCCGGGCTGCCAAGGAAGCTTTGGATGATATGGATGATACGACGCAGATTGGCCCCGTGCTCAAGAAAATCGGCAAGAGCCTGATCCAGAATGTGGGCGGCGCTGCCGGCCCCCTCTATGGTGCGGCTTTTGTCAAAGCCAGTGAGGCCTGCGACGAGGAAACCCGCATGAATATTGCGAGCTTCGAAAAGCTTCTGGCTGCTGCCATTACAGCTATTCAGGAACGGGGCCGCGCAGAGCAGGGCGACAAGACCATTCTGGATGCCCTGATTCCCATCCATGACTGCTTCCTGCCGGAAAATGTCGAGGACAAGAATCTCTTTGAGGTACTGCAGGAAGCCTCTAAGGCTGCTGGTGACGGTGTGAACTACACCAAGGAGATCCCGGCGAAAAAAGGCCGTGCCAGCCTCGTGGGCGAGCGCAGCATCGGCGTGGAAGATCCCGGCGCTGTCAGCACCATGCTGATGTACCGTGCTCTGTATCAGTTCCTGAAGCGTTAAGCTTTGTTATATGGTTATTTTTAGGAGGAAGTTTCATTGAGTCAGAAGGTTCGTACCCGTTTCGCTCCGAGTCCGACGGGATATATGCATATTGGCAATCTGCGCACGGCGCTCTATGGCTATCTTTATGCCAAGGCCCAGAAGGGAGATTTCATCCTGCGCATTGAAGATACCGACCGCACCCGCTATGTGGCCGATGCGGTGGATTTCATCAACCGCACGCTGGAAATGGCCCATATCGTGCCGGATGAAAGCCCCAGCCTGGGTGGCGATTGCGGCCCCTATGTGCAGAGTGAGCGCATGGATATCTACAAGAAGTATGCCGAAGAGCTCGTAAAGACCGGCCATGCTTATTATTGCTTCTGTGATCCGGACGAAGATCATTCCGCTGGCGAGTTCGGCGGTTATGACCGTACCTGCCGTGATCTGGATGCTGCTGTGATCGAGGAACATCTGAAGAATGGCGATCCTTACGTTATCCGTCAGAAGATGCCGCTGGATGGTTCCACCACCTTCTTCGATGTGCTCCATGGCAATATCACGATCCCCAATTCTGAATTGGAAGATCAGGTGCTGTTGAAGCGCGATGGCATGCCGACCTATAACTTCGCCAATGTTATCGACGACCATCTCATGAGCATCAGCCATATCATGCGCGGTGCGGAGTTCATCACCTCCACGCCGAAGTACATCCTGCTCTATGAAGCATATGGCTGGGAAGTGCCGACCTTCATCCATCTGGCTCCCGTAATGGGCAAGAATGAAGACGGCTCCGTGTCCAAGCTCTCCAAGCGTCATGGCGCTACGAGCTTCGATGACCTCGTGAAACTCGGTTACCTGCCGGAAGCCATCACCAACTATGTGGCTCTCTTAGGCTGGAACCCCAAGACCACCAATCAGGAAATCTTCTCCATGGAAGAACTGATTGCTCACTTCGGTCTGGACGGCCTGTCCAAGTCTCCGGCTGTGTTCGACTATGACAAGCTGGGCTGGATCAACGGCGAATACTTCAAGGCCATGAGCGATGAGGAATTTGCGAAACGCGCTCATGAGTTCGTGGAAGACCTGCCGGATTATCTGGAAAAGAACTGGCAGACAGTTGCCGCCCTGCTGAAAACCCGCGTACAGCGCTTCAGCGATGTGAAGGATGAGATTGACTTCCTGGTGGAGATGTCGGCATTCGATGCGAACCTTTACAACAACAAGCGCAACAAGGTCAACCCGGAAAAGGCTGCGGAACTGATGCCGAAGCTGGTGGAACTGCTGGAAAATGTCAGTGAAGAAGACTGGTATAACGACAGCCTCTATGCCAAGCTGGAAGAATACATTGCGGCCAATGAGCTGAAAAAAGGCCTGGTTATGTGGGTGCTGCGCATCGGTGTAGCCGGCAAGTCCGTAACGCCAGGCGGTGCTACGGAAATCCTGTCCGTTCTGGGCAAGGAAAATTCTTTGGCTCGTCTGAAAAAAAGTCTTGCCAACCTGACGGCAGAGTGATATAATAATTTGAGTCAGCAACAGTGAGTTGCAAATGGCGCCTTCGTCAAGCGGTTAAGACACTGGCCTCTCACGCCAGGTTCACGGGTTCGAATCCCGTAGGCGTCACCATCGGCACCTTCGTCAAGCGGTTAAGACACCGGCCTCTCACGCCGGGTTCACGGGTTCGAATCCCGTAGGTGTCACCAATTGTAAATGACAAGCTCCATCCTTAATGGATGGGGCTTTTTGAGTGTTGGGGAAAATTTGCCGTCTAATAGTTCACTATTTATAAAAAATATGCTAAAATAATAATGTTTCTTTGCTAGGGAGTGAGTTTCATGCGCATAATCACCGGTTCAGCCAGAGGCTGCCGCTTAAAGGCCCCCAAGGGGGCAGAGGTGACAAGGCCTACGGCGGACAGGGTAAAGGAATCCCTGTTCAATATTCTCGGGGATTTCGTGCCCGGGCGGAAGGTGCTGGATATCTTCGCCGGCACAGGGAATCTTGGCCTGGAAGCGCTCTCCCGGGGAGCACAGTCAGCCGTCTTTGTGGATAGGGCTACGGCAAAACTCATTGAGGAAAACCTGCGCCTGACCAGACTGGCCGAAAAGGGGACTGTCCGTGGCGGTGATGTGTTTGCGGAATTATCCCGGCAGGCAGCCGGCGGGGCGGAGTTCACCCTGATCTTCTGCGATCCTCCTTATCATCAAGGGCTTTGGCAGCGGGCTTTATGCCAGATTGACCAATCAGAGGGACTGATGGCAGAAGCGGGAATTCTTGTGGTGGAGCATGGCGCCGATGAAAACGATTATCCGGAGCTTGACCGGCTGCAGCTGGTGCATAACCGCCGTTATGGTCATACCACCCAGCTGAGTTTTTTCCAATGGCGTTCCTATATGGAAGCAGAGGAGGACGATGTATGAGACGGGCGGTATGTTCGGGGAGTTTCGACCCGGTCACGTTAGGTCATGTGGATGTCTTTGAACGGGCCAGCCGCATGTTTGACGAGCTCATTATCTGTGTGTTCCGCAACGTGGAAAAAAAGGGATTTTTTCCGGTGGAACAGCGGGTGCAGCTGATCGAGGAGGCTGTGGCCCATTTGCCCAATGTGCGGGTGACGGCCTTTGACAGCCTGATCACGGACTTCATGACGGCCCAGGATGCGAAGATTATCGTGCGCGGGGTGCGCTCCGTGAAGGATTTGGAATATGAAGAAAACGAAGCTTATATGATCAAGCACCTGAATCCTGAAATTGATACCGTATTTCTCCTGACGCGTCCGGATCTGTCCTATGTGAGTTCTTCCGGTGTGCGGGAGGTTTTCCGCTTCGGCGGAAGTATAAATGGGTTGGTACCTGCCTGTGTGGAACAGGCGATGTTAGATAGAAAAAAAGCAGATGGGGAAAGGAAGTAACAGTATGTCAGTACGCGAGACCTTGGATAGAATCGAGAATATGGTGGTGGGAGCCTCCCGGGTGCCCTTTACGGAGAAGACTCTGATCAATGACAACGAATTGGTGCATTATGTGGAGGAACTCCGCAATGACCTGCCTAAGGAGCTGAACCGGGCCGATGAGATCATGCGGGATCGGGATCAGATCCTGAAGGCTGCGGAAGAAGAGGCAGAGGATATCCGCAAGAAGGCCAAGGAATATGCGGAAAGCATCACCGAGGAAAGCGAGATCGTCAAGCAGGCACGGGAAAAGGCAAGAGCTATCGTGCAGCAGGCGCAGGATCAGGAACGGGAGATCATGGAGCGCACCCAGGCCAATGCCACCCAGCTCCAGAGCAATGCCGATGCCTATGCCAATCAGGTATTCGATCAGCTCATCAGCCATGTGAATGGCACTTTCCAGGGGGTGCGTCAGGCAGAAGCTGGTCTGCAGCAGGCCCTGAACGTCCTGCAGCAGGCAAAGACGCAGATGAACCAGCAGGCTGCCCGTCAGCAGGAACAGCAGTTCGTGCCGGCTAAAGCTGAATAAGATGGAAGAAGAAACCGCTCATGGCAGCGGTTTTTTGCTTTATGAGGGAATTCCTTGTATTATTGCTGGTAGACTGGATTCTTAATAAAAAGGTTGTCTAAAATTTTCTTTTAGTAATTACTCTTAACAGGGAGGAATTGGGGGACGGATAGAGAAGTAGAAAACCAAGTAACGGATTTTCGCGACGGATAAGGAGTGTTATTATGGGAAAAATGCAAAAATTAGCACTTTTTCTGCTAATGTTGATGGTCAGTATAAGTTTGCTGGGATGTGGCGGTTCGGAAGTCAGCTCGGGTAAGGTGTATTTCCTGCTGCATAATGATGCGGGCGGCGGCTTCAACGAAGACCTCAAGCAGGCGCTGCTGAAAAAAGCCCAGGAGGGCGGTGTGGCCATCGAGGTATTGGATGGCAAGGGAGATACGAATCTGCAACTGGATCAGATGAATGAGGTTATCGCCTCCAAGGCCGGTGCCGTGGTGCTGGCAGCCATGGATGGCGATGCCATCATTCCTGCCGTGAAGAAGGCCAATGAAGCCGGTATCCCCATTATCCGCGTCAGCCGGGATATCAACGATGGCCAATTTGTATCCTGCCTCTCCGATGACCGGGAGGCAGGCAAGATGCAGGGAGAATTTATGGCGAAAAATCTGCCACCCAATGCGCAGATCCTCTATATGAGCGGGGAAATGACACAGGGAGCCGCCATAAAGCGTTGGGAAGGGTTCAAGGAAGCCTGCCTGGACAAGCGCCCCGATGTGAAATTACTGGCCTCGGCTGACTGCGGCTGGAATAAGACGGATGCCTTGAAGCAGATGACGCTCTGGCTGAAGATCTATCCGCAGATCGATGGCGTGGTGGGGGCCAATGATGAAATGGTCCTGGGGGCTATCCAGTCCCTGAAGGATAATAACCGTTTGAATGGTGTCTGGACCAGCGGTGTTGATGCCACGGATAATGCCTTGAAGGCCGTACAGGCAGGACTTATGAGCCAGACTGTAAAACAGGATGCCGTCGGTCAGGGGGAAGGGGCCTTTCAACTGGTACAAGCAGCCCTGACGGGGAATAAATCCGCTGCTGATGTAGTGGTGCCTTTTGTGTCCATTACCCGGGACAATATTGGTCAGTTCTTGAAGTGAGGAAGGTGGCTGGATCATGTTGAAGCATTTGGCCGTCAAGGCAAAAATCCTGCTGCTGGCAGGTATGATGCTGATTATCGTGGCTGTGATTGCCGCTGTCGGCGTTTACTCGAATAATGAGGCCAAGAAGGCCTTAGATGAGATGTACAATTACAATATCATGTCCTCCCAGTTCCTGAACGATGCCAATAATCGGGTGCGTACCATTGATGTAGATGTTTCCTATATCCTGCAGCAGGATTATCCCAAGGAATCCCGGCAGGTGCTGCTGGATGATATCCTGAACCGCATCAAGGACATCCGTGGTGATGCGGAGGAACTGAAAAAGATTGACCGCAGCGACAAGGCTCAGAAAGCCTTGGCAGAGCTGAGTCAGAATCTGGATACGGCGGAAGCCAAGGTCGCGGCCGTAGGCAATATGGGGGATACACCGGCGGACAAGGAAAAGATCATGGCGAACCTGTCTTCCACGAAGGTCATTGCCTCTAACCTGGCGATACTGACACCGGACAATGTGGCCCAGAGCAAACTGCTGTTTGAAGCGTTCACCATCGGTTATGGGCGTACCATCAAGGCCTTTATCGGCATCATCGTCCTGGGGCTGATCCTGGGGCTGGCCGTGGGCATGTTCATTGCCCGCAATATTGCTGCGCCCCTGCAGGAATCGGTGAGCCATCTCAATGCCGTAGCGGATGGGGATCTGACACAGGATATGCCGGCAGAACTCCTTGACCGGCAGGATGAAGTGGGCATGGTAGTGCAGGCTCTGGAGAAAATGCAGCAATCATTGCATGGCTTGCTCAAGAATGTTACGGTGGAAGCGGAAAAAAGTGTGGACATGGTGTTGGAAGTCCAGCAGCTGGTGGGTGACCTGAATGACAGTGCCTATGATATGTCAGCGGTCACGGAGGAAATGTCGGCAGGCATGGAAGAGACGGCAGCTTCTACCAGCAACATGCAGAATCTTAGCGATAAGCTGCGGGAACAGATTCATGGCTCTGCCGATGAAGCCAAGAAGAGCGAGGGCTATACAGAAGAGATCACCAAGCGCGCCAATGGGCTGAAAGCCTCCATGGAGCAATCCAGCAGTGAAGCCCGCCGGATTTATGCCGATACCAAGACGTCGCTGGAGGAAGCCATCGAATCGGCCAAGGTGGTGGACAACATCACATCGCTGACCCAGGAAATTACCGATATTGCCGAGCAGACGAATCTTTTAGCCCTGAATGCGGCTATTGAAGCAGCCCGGGCCGGTGAATATGGCCGCGGCTTTGCCGTGGTAGCCGATGAGGTGCGCAAACTGGCTGAGCAGTCCCATGATACTGCCGAAAAGATCCGGACCTTGACCAGTCAGGTGACAGGCTCCGTGCAGAATCTGTCCGATGGTGCCTTCAGCCTGCTGAACTTCATGGATACCAATGTAAACAACGATTACGATATGCTCAACAAGACTGCCGTACAGTATAAGGAGGATGCGGACTACGTCAATGAGTTTGCCCGCAAGAGCAGTGCCGCTGCCCAGCAGCTGAGTGAGGAGGTGGAAGTGATGAGCCGGGCCATGGAAGAGATTGCCAAGGCTACCCATGAGGGCGCAGTGGGCAATACCACGGTAGCTGAGAAAGTCACGGTGGTAGCCGACAAGGCCAATGAGATCCTGGAAAAGATGAATGCTTCCAAGCAGGGCGCCGAGAATCTCAAGAAACATGTGGCGAAATTCAAGGTATAAAGTTGACAAATAAAATTCCTCTCGTTACAATCATAATATCCTTTAGGATTGTGACGGGAGGTTTTATTTATGAAAATTGCTATGGCTAACGACCATGCCGGTACGCGGCTGAAAGAGGAGATCAAGGCTTATCTGGAAAGCGAAGGCCATGAGGTCAAGGATTTTGGTACCTACGATGAGGAGTCCTGCGACCTGTCGGATTTCGTATTGCCGGCAGCTACAGCAGTGGCCAAGGGTGAATGTGACCGCGGTGTCTTTGTGGATGGTGTCGGTTACGGCAGTGCCATGATTGCCAACAAGCTGCGCGGGATTTTCGCCGTGGTCTGCCAGGATCCCTTCTGCGCAGCCTTGGCCCGCCAGCATAACGATTCCAATGTACTGTGCCTGGGCGGCAAGATCATCGGCGGCGCCATCGCCATGGAAACGGTGAAGACCTGGATGCACACAGATCCCCTGACGGCTGAGAAATACGTGCGTCGTGTGGAGAAGGTCAAGAAAATTGATGCAGAGTTTACGGTGGCGGTAAAGTAATAAGCATTGACAAAGCCCCATACGGTCGCTATAATTATGTGAGGTTGATGCTGAAATGATGAATATTAATATTGCTGAATTACAAACTGATTTAGGCAGGGAGCTGCCCTTTGATTTTTCCGTGACAGCGGCAGAGATTGATGCCGAAAGTGACGACTATAAGTTCTTAGATCCCATCAAGGTGACGGGAACGGTGGTCTACACGGGCATGCGCTGGCGTGTCAGCGGCAGGATCGAAGTGGTCAAGACCTTTGTCTGCAACCGTTGTCTGGCGGATTGTCGGGAAGAACAGGTGCATGAGTTTTCCGAGGACTTCACCCGTGATGAAGGCGAGGACGACTCCATCAATATCTTCAGCGGCGACTTGCTGGATATCGAGGATTTGGTGCATGACACCCTGCTGGCAGCCCAGTCCCTCAGTAATATATGCAAGCCCGATTGTAAGGGGCTTTGCCCAAAGTGCGGACATAACCTGAATGAAGGGGACTGCGGCTGTGACCGTTTCGTACCTGATCCGCGCATGGCAGCATTACAGCAGTTATTGAACAAAGACTAAAGAAAGTTTCAAGGAGGTGTATCCGAAATGGCAGTTCCAAAGAGAAAAATGTCCAAGGCCCGCCGCGACCAGCGCCGTGCTAATTGGAAGCTGGAGGCTCCGGGGTTCGTAGCCTGCCCGCAGTGCCACGAACCGAAGATGCCCCATCATGTATGCCCGGAATGCGGCTACTATGACGGCAAAGAGGTCGTTGCTGCAGCTGAATAAGCAATAAATAAAGCGGTGAGAAAGCAAAGATTGTTTTCTCACCGCTTGTTTATTTTCCTACCGGATAGACATGGATGCCCGTGGCATGCAGCTGGCTCATGGTCTCACTGTCTGCCAGATCGTCGGTATAGAGGGCGGCTACCTTATCGAAGGGCAGCAGTTTGACTGTGCCATGTGTCTTGAACTTGGCCGATTCGGTCAGCACGATGGTCTGTTCGGCCCGCTCAGCCATCATGCGGGTGGCTTCGGCCCGCATCAGGTCGTTGGACATAAAGCCCAGATCGTTGAGTCCGTCGGTGCCCACAAAGAATTTGCTGACGTAGAAATCCCGCACGCAGCTGCGGATCATGGGGCCGACCATGACCTGGGATTCCTTCTGGTATTCCCCGCCTAACAGGATTACCCGTACCTGCGGATATTTGCGGATGTAGTCAGCGATAAAGGCGGAATTGGTGATGATGGTCACATCCCGGCGGTTGGCGGCGATTTCCTCAGCCAGCAGGGCACAGCAGCTGCCGGACTCGATCATGATGGTTTCCCCGTTATGCACGCTTTCCGCCGCTCGGCGGGCAATGCGCAGCTTGGCCTCATAGTTGAAGGAGAGATGGTTGCCCACATCATCGCTGGTGGTCAGACGGGCATAGCCGTGTTCTCGGCGCAGCAGTCCCTTTTTCTCCAATATATTCAAATCCTTGCGGATGGTCACCTCGGAAACATCCAAAGCCTTGGCCAGCTCCGTCACCGCAATGCGGTTGTGCTGGTTCACCAGGCTCAGCAGTTTGCTATGGCGAATATGCATGAAATCATCCCCTGTTGTGTTTGTTATGTTCAGTATAACATAATCAGCATGGATTTCAAACGAAAGAAGAAAAGCAGGCAACAAAAAAACCGCCCTTACGGACGGTTTTTTTCTATCTCATCTGAGAAAATTACTTAGCGAGTGCGTTCACTTTGCGAGCCAGACGGGACTTTTTGCGAGCTGCACAGTTCTTGTGGAACACGTGGTTAGCTGCAGCCATGTCGATGGTCTTGCAAGCAGCCGTGAGGAGGGATTTAGCTTCTTCAGCATTTCCAGCCTCAACGGCGTCGAGAACACGACGGGAAGCAGTGCGTACACGGGACTTCTCAGCAGCGTTCTTTGCGCGGCGCTTAGCGTCAGATTTTACACTAAGAATAGATGCTTTAATATTCGGCAAGTAGTTCACCCCCCTCAATTGATTCGTTACCTTGCTATTTTAGCACGCCCTTTGCCAAAAAGCAATAGTTTTTTATGCAATGCTGACTATATTTCTTGCAGGGGAGGGGGAAAATGCGTTATAATGACTGTTATATGGAAAGAAGTGCGAAAGGAAAATGACCATGCAGAACAAGAATATCCGCAATTTCTCGATCATTGCCCATATCGACCACGGCAAATCCACCATTGCGGACCGCTTGATAGAATATACCGGTACGCTGACCCAGCGGGAAATGGAAGCCCAGGTTCTCGACAATATGGACCTGGAGCGGGAACGCGGCATCACCATCAAGGCCCAGACCGTGCGTTTGGATTATAAAGGCAAGGACGGGGAGATGTATCAGCTCAACCTCATCGACACCCCGGGGCATGTGGACTTCACCTATGAGGTTTCCCGCAGTTTGGCGGCCTGCGAAGGGGCGCTCCTTGTCGTGGATGCGGCGCAGGGCGTAGAGGCCCAGACTCTGGCCAATGTATATATGGCCCTTGAAAATGATCTGGAAATCGTGCCGGTCATCAATAAGATTGACCTGCCCAGCGCAGATCCCGACCGCGTGAAGGAAGAGATCGAGAACTCCATCGGCCTCGATGCCACGGATGCGGTTTTGGCTTCAGCTAAGACAGGCATTGGTATCGAAGAGATTCTCGATGCCATCGTCGAACGGATTCCGGCACCGGAAGGAGACGAGAATGCCCCCCTGCAGGCATTGATCTTTGACTCCTTCTTTGACTCCTACAAAGGCGTTATCGCCCATGTGCGCGTCAAGCAGGGGAAAATCAAGAAGGGCATGCGCCTCAAGATGATGGCCACGGGCAAGACCTTTGAAGTCACGGATGTGGGCTGCTTCAAGCCCCAGCCCGTGGATGTGGGCGAGCTCAATATGGGCGAGGTTGGCTTTGTAGCCGGCTCCCTGAAGGATGTCCGGGATGTGCGGGTGGGTGATACCATCACCTTTGCTGATAAGCCGGCGGCAGAGCCCTTGCCCGGCTACCGTGGCGTGACGCCGATGGTTTACTGCGGTCTCTATCCTGTGGAAAGCTCCGATTATGACAATCTCAAGGACGCGCTGGAAAAGATGCAGATCAACGATGCGGCTTTAGTCTTCGAGCCGGAAACCTCCGTGGCATTGGGCTTTGGCTTCCGCTGCGGTTTCCTGGGACTTCTGCATATGGATGTCATCCAGGAGCGTCTGGAACGCGAGTATCACCTGAAACTCATCACCACGGCACCTTCCGTTATCTACCATGTGTTCAAGACGGACGGTTCGGTGCTCAATGTCAGCAATCCGGCGGAACTGCCGCCCCAGACGGAAATCGAGCATATCGAGGAACCTTTTGTCAAGGCCACGGTGATTGTGCCCAATGATTTCGTGGGCGCAGTCATGGAGATTTCCCAGGACAAGCGTGGCGTGTTCAAGAACATGGATTATCTCGACACCAATCGGGTTATGATCACCTATCATATCCCCCTCAATGAGATTATCTTTGACTATTTTGACCGTTTGAAATCCGCCACCAAGGGCTATGCTTCGCTGGACTATGAACTGGCGGATTATCAGGAGTCCAAGCTCGTGAAGGTGGACATCCTGCTGAATGGCGATCCCGTGGATGCCCTGTCCACCATCGTGCACAAAGACAGAGCCCAGAGCCGCGGCCGTCAGCTGGCGTCCAAGCTCAAGGAGATCATCCCGCAGCAGATGTTCGAGATTCCCATCCAGGCAGCCATCGGTTCCAAGGTCATCGCCCGCGAGAACGTCCGGGCACGGCGCAAGGACGTTTTGGCCAAGTGCTATGGCGGCGATATCTCCCGTAAGCGCAAGCTCCTGGAAAAACAGAAGGAAGGCAAGAAGCGCATGAAGGCAGTAGGTTCGGTGGAAGTACCGCAGGAAGCCTTTATGGCCATCTTGAAGATAGACTAAAGGAAGATTGTTATGCAATGGGGAGTTTATATCCATATTCCCTTTTGCCGGCAGAAATGCTTCTATTGTGACTTTCCCTCCTATGCGGGCAGGGAAAATCTTATGGCAAGCTATACGGAAGCCCTGTGTCAGCAGATTGAGATACAGGGCTTTTCTTATCGGCAAAAGTGGGGCAGGCCTGCCACCGTCTATATCGGTGGGGGCACGCCGACGGCCCTGCCTGAAGAAAATATGGCACAGATCTTAAAAGCGGTTGCGGCATATATTGGCATGGGCATAGAAGAATTCACGGTGGAATGCAATCCCGGCACGGTGGATGCGGAATATCTGCAGCTGCTTAGGGCACATGGCGTCAATCGACTGAGCTTTGGCGTGCAGAGCTTCAACGACAGGCTGCTGCGGCGGATTGGCCGCATCCATACCGGTGCTGAGGCTGTGGAGGCCGTGAAGCAGGCGCAGGCCGCGGGCTTTGAGAATATCAGTTTGGATCTGATATACGGCCTGCCGGAGCAGGAGATGGCGGATCTGCAGGTCAGTGTCCGGCAGGCGCTGGCTCTGGATATCCAGCATATTTCCATCTATGGCCTGCAGGTGGAAGAAGGTACGGTCTTTGCCCGGCAGCAGGAGCTGGGAAAGTTGGCGCTGCCTGCCGAGGAAGAAGCCGAGGCCATGTATGATTACATGACGGAGGTTTTGCCTCAATACGGCTATCGGCGCTACGAGGTGTCCAATTTTGCCCAGGCGGGATTGGAAAGCCGTCATAACCGCAGCTATTGGCATGATGTGCCTTACTTAGGTCTGGGGGCGGCGGCCCATTCCTATCTGGAGGGGAAACGTTATGCTGCTGTGGTGGATATCCAAGGTTATATTGCCGGCATCAAGGCGGGAACAGAGATTTGGCAGTTGGAAGAAGAACCTACCTGCCAGCACGCTATGGAAGAATTTGCCTTTTTGGCTTTGCGGACAGCAGAAGGGCTTTCGGCGCAGGCCTTTGCGGAAAAATTTCAGGTTTCCTTGCAGTCTGTTTACGGTGAAGTGATGGAAAAGCTGGCCCGTCAGGGGCTGCTGTTGGTAGAGGAAGCGGGCTGCCGCCTGACGGAGAAGGGCTTCAAATATGGCAATGTGGCTTTTGCAGAATTTATATTGGATTGATTTGTCTATCGACAAAATTTGAACAAAAGCGTTATAATGGGAAGGTATTCGGGAATTTGTGGAATGAAAATAGATTTGGGGGCGCTGTATGGTGAAGAGTAAGGAGCTTACCAAGATAATCGGTGTCTTGGTGGGAATAGCGGTGTTAGGCGGCATTGTGGGGGCTGCCTGGCTGGCGAAGGTCAAAGCGACGGAACAGGGAGAAACGGCGGCGGTGGAGGAACCGGGCGTAGAATCGCCGGCTTATACGCTGGCCAAAGGGGATTACAGCAATCTGACCTATGATAACATCCATTTGGATAAACCGGTTTATGACCGTTATACGGTAAAGCAACGGCAGGAAAAAGGACTGCCGACCATGCTGCCGGCGTTGCCTCATTATACGGCAGAAAAGGTGGCCTACCTGACCTTTGATGATGGTCCGGACGATAAGAATACGCCGGCGATTTTGGACATCTTGAAGAATTATGGTGTCCATGGCACTTTTTATGTTCTAGGCGGCATGGTGGAGAAGCATCCGGATGTGTTGAAGCGGATCTTTGCGGAAGGTCATGCCATTGGCAATCATAGCTATGACCATGACTATCATAATCTCTATGCCAACAAGGAAAGCTTTATCGCGGAGATGGAGCATACCGATGACATCATCATGAATACCATCGGGGTGCGTCCCTTCATTATTCGCGCACCTGGCGGTACCGTGGGCATGTTTGCGGCAGATTATTACGATGCGTTGAATCTTCTGGGCTATGTGGAGCATGACTGGAATGTGCTGACGGAGGATGCCACGCCGAAACGGCCGAATGCTTATCAGCAGATTCATTATGTGGACCGCAGGACTCAGGGGCATTTAAAGGATAATATGGCGCTGATCCTTATGCACTGCAATGGAGGCAAAGAGGAGACCGTCAACGCTCTGCCGGGAATCATCGAACAGCTGGCGGCCAAAGGTTATCGTTTTGGTGTAGTGACGCCGATCACGCCGCAGCCTTGGTGATTATGATTTTGGTAATTCATTATGACAAGGAAGGATCAGCATTCCGTGACTTTTAAACGGGTTCTTACGTTTTTGTGCGTGATGGCCATATTGGAGGCAGGCGGTATCGTGTCTGCGGCCTTATGGATGCATCATGGTGACGGATCGTTGGCTGCGCAGGCTGCGGCCACACTTTCCGGCGAAATGAAAAACAACATACGTACTGACCGGGCAGCTGACGAAGAGGACTTAAACGCCAATACGGCTCGTATTATCGGGGACAGCAAGAATCAGATGTCAGTCTATTTCCTGCGTCCTGACCGGGAGATAGAGCCTTTCCTTTACAATCAGAGGCAGATGTCTCCGGCCAGCATCATCAAGCTCTTCGTCATGGCCAAGACCATGCAGGATATCCATGATGGCAAGCTTTCCCTGGATGACAGGATCACGATCAGAAAGAATGATGTGGTGGGCGGTGCCGGTGTCACTACCTGGTATGATATCGGCCAGCAGCGCACGATCCGGCAGCTTTTGACCGTGATGATCACCGACAGTGACAACACAGCCACCAATATCCTGATTGACAAGCTGGGCATGAAGGAAATCAACCGTTATATCGCCCAGTCCGGCTACAGTGATACGATGCTGGCCCATAAGATGATGCTGAGTAACGGCGGGCGGAAGAATTTGTCCTCCGTCAGAGATCTGGGGCATCTGCTGACGAAATTATATTATCATCAATTGGTCGGCCCTGAGGAAGACGAGTTCATGCTGACAATCCTGAAACAGCAGCATGACAAGGAATGTCTGGGGTCGGCTCTGACTGGTTATACCGTGGCCCATAAAACCGGCGAAGTCACCGGTGTCTATGCTGATGGCGGTATCTTTTTCGGGGCGCAGGAGGACTTTATCCTGGTCATCCTCAACAACGGCAATGAAGGCCGTGTCGATACCATCGAGCGGATGCAAAAATTAGCCCAATATTATGCGGGGACAACGAATAATTGAGTCACAACATAGAATAAGGCTGGCAGCACATCACATGCTGCCAGCCTTATTCTTATGTTTGTCTGCCGGTTTACTGTTGCTCGCGTTTCTTTGCCAGCCACCGGGATTCCTGTTCTTTTTTCCGCATGACCACTCTGTCCTTGTAGATATCTTCAATCACGAGTTTGCAGATCACGATGAAGGGAACGGCCAGGAACATGCCGGCAGCGCCCAGCAGTTCTCCACCCAGCACGATGCCCAGGATGATGGCAATGGGATGCAGGTTCAGGGATTTGCCAATCAGGGTGGGATAGACGAAATTGTGATTGACCTGGGTGAGGAGAAGGTAAAAGCCTGCTGTCTGCAGGGCCACCAGGGAATCTACGGTAGCCGTCAGCAGTGTACCAAAGGCCGAAGCCACTGTAGGCCCCAGCACTGGGATGAATTCGCAGATACCCGAAACCACGGCGAATACCGAAGCATAGGGCAGATTGCGTATGGTGAAATAGAGAAAGACGATTACGGCGGTGATACAGCAGATGACCAATTGGCTGCAGATGTAGATGCGCAGGGAACCCAGGATGCGATTGAAAAGTTCCAACACCCGGCTGTAATCCCTCTTGGGAAAGAGGCCGGCCAGATATTTTTTGATCTGTTCCCCATCTTTCAGCAGGTAGAAGGTCACAAACAGGATGATGACCAGATCGATGGCCTTGTTGAAAAGGGAGAGCAATAAGGTCAGGGAAGACTTCAGCGCCTCCACACTGGCTTCTTTCATTTCAGACCAGATGTCATCGAGCTGTCCTTGCAGAAACTCGGAATCGTGGAGCCAGGAGAGATTCTGCAGCTGTTCGGTCAATTGGGGAAAGTCCGTGACAAAGCGGCTGAAGGTAGGGATAAAGCTCTTGGATACCAATGCCAGCAGCAACAGTCCCAGGCTGATGAAGCCCAGCAGCACCAAGCCGGCTGCCAGGGAACGGGGGAGTTTGCCTGACAGTTTGTCCACTACAGGCAGGAGCAGCAGCTGCAACAATAGGGAAATGAAAATGATAAAAGCCAGCTGCGGCATGAACCAAAAGGTGGACAGCAGCACCGTAAAGCTTACGGCCAAAAGAATCGAGGTGCGATATTTTTTGATGGCCAAGGGATTTCTCCTTTTACTTGATCTTATTCAGGCGTTCGGCAAGGGTTTGGGCGCTTTCGTCGCCGTCGGTGCAGGTGATGATGGGCTGCTGCCCCAGCATTACCGTATTGCCGTTGGTATAGGCAGCCCGGGTGTTATGACCGTTATGGTAAGCGGCCGCCAGATTGCCCATGACGAAGTAAGAGCGTTCCTTGGCACTCATGCCGCCAGCTGCAGCTGGGGTGCAGAAGACCGCCGTGTTGACTTTGATCACACCGTCTTTGTTAGTCACATGGCCGTTGCTGTACTGGTTGAGCTTCTTGGCATAGGCATCCCGGCGGTCATCATTGGCAGGATGATCGGACATGAATTTCTGAAACTCGGAAGGATGGCCCTGAGACTTATCCATGACGCGCTGCCAGACAGCGGCACAGGCACCGGGGTTGTAGCCGGCGTGGGTGATGTAGTCAAAGGCCAGGGCATCGGCTTCCCGTTCCATGGGTTTGGTGATATGGCGGTTGTTTACTACGGTGGCCATGACCTGGCCAACCTGAGACCCGGTGGCGGCACCGAGAATCTGTACATTCAGGGCGCGGCGGGCACCTTTGGCCGGATGGTCTTTCTGGCCATGGCCTAATTCATGGGCCAGCACCACGGCGATTTCATCCTCATTATGCAATACATTGTAAAGACCGGTATTGACGCTGAGGTTGTGTCCCAGGGTGCAGAAGGCATTGAAGCTCTTCTGATTGTTGATGAAGTAATTATAGGGCTTTTTGTAAATGGAAGGATCGACGGCACCGATACCCCTGGTAAGATTGGTCATGATGCGGTTCAGCTGGTTGTTGAGATAGCTGTCGTAATTGACACCGTACTGTTTTTTCATCTGCGCCAGCATTTCCTGACGGCCCTGCTCGGTGTCGTTGTATTTGTGCAGCGTGCTGTTCAGCTGGCTGTGGGCTGCCGCGCCGCCAATCACCGCACCGGCTATATTCTCAGCCCAGCCGGCTTCCGCTGCCGGCGACTGAGCCATGCCGAAGCTCAGGGGAAAGGATAGACAGAGGGCCGTGAGTCCGGTGATTACTTTGCGTTTTAACTGTTTGTCATTCATGATAAGAAAAACCTCCTGTTGCATCCGTAAAGATTCTATTCTAACATCTATTATAGCGAAAAAATACAGCATTGTGTTGATATTTTCAGATTTTTAATTGAAATATAAGAAAAGTCATTTTGCACGTTATGGGGAGGAGCGAAAAGGCCTTAACTTTTGTCCGGATCGGACGATAATATTAGTGGAGATTGTCAGAGCAAGGAAGGACTGCTATGATAGATAGGGATTACAAGGAGGTAGCAAAATGCGTGAAAAAGAATGGCGCACCTGCCGGCTCATGATCAACGGGTTGGCCCATAAGGTGCAGTATAATCAGGCCACCATTGATAATCTGTTCCTGCCTTTTTTACGGCGGATGAGCAAGATGCAGGCAAAATTGGGACGGCGCATGATTGTGTTTCTGGCGGCACCGCCGGGAGTAGGCAAGTCCACGCTGGCTCTGTTTTTGGAGCGGCTGTCCAATACCGATGAGGAGCTTGTGCCGGTACAGGCCCTGGGGCTGGATGGATTCCATTATCCTAACAAGTATCTGACCACCCATAGCATCGAGCGGGGAGGGCAGCTTATTCCCCTGAGCTCCATCAAGGGCAGTCCGGAAACCTTTGCCGTGGACAAATTGATCGGCAAGCTCACCGATGTGCGCAAGGAAAATGTGCGCTGGCCGGTCTATGACCGCACCATCCATGATGTGCTGGAGGAAATGATCACGGTAAAAAGGCCGATTGTCATCCTGGAAGGCAATTGGCTGCTGCTGGGGGAGGATCACTGGCAGAATGTGCGTTCTTTTGCCGATTACAGTCTGTTCATCAGTGCGGAGCCGCAGGATCTCAAGGAGCGCCTGATCCGCCGCAAGATGGCGGGGGGCAGTACCATGGAAGCGGCAAAGAAATTCTATCAGAAGAGCGACAAGCTCAATGTGGAACGCTGCCTCAAGAAATCCTGGCCGGCTAATGAAACCTGGCAGATGCTCTACGATGGCGATTATCAGCTCAAGGGAAAAATCATTCCCACCCGCATGGTAGACAGGGATGCCCTCTGGAAAAAGCCCGATGTGCAGCTGAATAATTCCCTGCTGGGGGGACTCAATAACCGCCATGCTGAACAGGGAATCAAGCCGCCGCTTTATGACGAAGGCTATGTACAGGGTATGGAAGCTGCCCGCAAGGCAATCCTTAGGAAGCTTTACGAGAATGGAACCATGAGCAGCAAGGCCATTCTGGATACCTTCCAGGTGACCGCAGAAGAACTCAAGGAAATCATGAAATAGCAAAAAGCAAAATGACCGGTCAGTTGACCGGTCATCATCATTTCACCTTGCTGGAGAAGAGATACACGAGAATCGTCAGCACGATGCCGCCGATACCCCATTCCACGCCTTTTTCCACGAAGGCATAGATGGTGGCGCCAAGGCAGAAGAGCACTGCCAAAAGCGTCTGTTTGGCGTTTTCCTTGCGGTAAGCAAAGGTCTTGTAATCCACGCCGGTGAGTTTCTGGAAGCATTCCGGGCAGATGATGCGCTGCTCGCCAGCTTCATTCTTATTGACAAGTGCCTCTTTTTCCGGCAGATCCCGGCCGCACTCCGAACATTTCAACATATGATTACCCCCAAAAAATCCTCAAAGACAAATACCTTTCTATTTTACTTCATTTCTGCCGATTTGACTACAGATTTCTTGACACTTATGGGGAAAAACATTAAAATAGTAGGGTATAGTCAATGAACTATCGAAACAAATAAATAATGCATGAACGCAAATAAGCAAGAAGGGGGTGAGTATTATCGTTATCGAAGTAGTAGCGGTAATAATCGCAGCAATCATCGGTGCCGGTGTTGGTTATACGGCGCGCAAGCGTACCGCCGAAGCCCAGATCGGTTCCGCTGAAGAAGAAGCAAAACGCATTGTAGCGGATGCAGAAGAAAAAGGCGAAACGAAGAAAAAGGAAGCCCTGCTCGAGGCGAAGGAGGAAATCCATCGTCAGCGTCAGGAGCTCGATCGCGAGACGAAAGAACGTCGCAGCGAGCTTCAGCGCCAGGAACGCCGCGTAGTACAGAAAGAAGAAAATCTTGACCGCAAGCTGGATTCTCTGGAGAAGAAGGAAGAGGGCCTTTCCCGCAAGGAAGCCCGCATCGACAAAACCCAGCAGGCGATTGATGAGATGCACGAAAAGCAGAAGACGGAACTGGAACGCATTTCCAGCCTGACTGCTGAGGAAGCAAGGGTAATGCTCATGGCTGAAGCCGAAGAAGAGCTGAAGCATGAAAAGGCCATGAAGATCAAGGAGTATGAGCAGCAGATCAAAGATGAATCGGACAAGAAGGCCCGGGATATTCTGAGCCAGGCCATTCAGCGCTGTGCTGCTGATCATGTGGCAGAAACCACGGTATCCGTGGTGGCCCTGCCCAACGACGAGATGAAAGGCCGCATCATCGGCCGCGAGGGCCGCAATATCCGCACGCTGGAAACGCTGACGGGCATTGACCTCATCATCGACGATACGCCGGAAGCCGTTATCCTGTCGGGCTTCGATCCCGTACGCCGGGAAACGGCCCGCATCGCTTTGGAAAAGCTGATCCAGGATGGCCGTATTCATCCGGCCCGCATCGAAGAGATGGTGGAGAAAGCCAAACGGGAAGTGGATATGCGCATCAAGGAAGCCGGTGAGCAGGCAACCTTTGATACCGGTGTCCATGGTATCCATCCGGAGCTTATCAAGCTCCTGGGCCGTCTGCGCTATCGCACGAGTTACGGCCAGAACGTGCTGAACCATTCCATCGAGGTTTCTCATCTGGCTGGCGTCATGGCTTCGGAATTGGGCTGTGATGTAACGCTGGCTAAGCGTGGTGGCCTGCTGCATGATATCGGCAAGGCCATCGACCACGAAGTGGAAGGCAGTCACACCACGATTGGTGCTGACATTGCCCGGAAGTTCCGGGAGTCCAAGGATGTAATCAACTGCATCGCCGCCCATCATGGTGATGTAGAAGCCACCAGCGTAGAAGCTGTGCTGGTAGCCGCCGCCGATGCTGTATCGGCAGCTCGTCCGGGTGCTCGTCGTGAGAGCCTGGAATCCTATCTGAAACGCTTGAAGAGTCTGGAAGAGATCGCTGAATCCTATGAAGGCGTTGAGCGTTGCTTTGTTATTCAGGCCGGCCGCGAAATCCGCGTCATGGTGAAACCGGATAAGGTTGACGACACGGAAGCTGTAGCGCTGGCTCATAACATCGTGAAAAAAATCGAGGAAGAACTGGAATATCCTGGCCAGATCAAGGCCACGATCATCCGGGAAACCCGCGTTGTGGATTATGCAAAATAAGGTGCGTGTAAGCGCATAAGTGAGGAGGGTGCAGGCGATGAGCCTTGCGCCCTCTCTTACACTTATGGAGAGGATACAATTATGTTTGGATTTAACCTGAATGGCAAAAATACCGGCCGTAAGGAAATGAGTACCGGTGTACAGCTTCTGGCCTCGATGCTGGTATGTTATCCGGAACTCTATGCCGTGGCTTACGATCCCAAAGAGACGGAAATCACGTTGGATTTTGTGGTGGAGGCGAAGATCGGCCGGGAGGAAATGGAGGAATTTGCCAGCCTCGTGGACAAGAGCGTGCAGACTTACCATGATCTGCATGGTGGCGGCCCGGTGTGGCTGGCCATCGATGCCGATGTGAATGGCAAGCTCATGACGGTTCATGTGCGGCGGCAGCTGGTTTCCATGCTGCGGGGTGAGCTCAACCTGCTGACGGAATTGTTCCATGAGAAATTCGGTGAGGCCCTGCAGATCGATGTGCATACCCTGGATGCGCTGGAGCCGGAGTTTTCGACGATGCAGAGCAATCTGCTGGATCAGATGTTCGATCTGGCGCAGTCCAGCCGCATCAAGGAGCGCATGATCGGCATGCGGGATAAGGATAAGGTTGTAGTCTACAACCGTTGAGAGGAGTAAATTATGCGTGTAATGCTGGTTGGCGATGTGGTGGGCAAACCAGGGCGTAAGGCGTTTCAGAAATACACCCCCCAGCTCAAAGCCGAAAAGAATATCGATGTGGTGATCGTCAACGGAGAAAACTCTGCCGGCGGCAAGGGGTATACCCGCAAGTCACTGGATGGCCTGTATCATGGTGGGGCGGATATCATCACCTCGGGAAACCATGTCTGGGACAAGAAGGATGTGCTGGAATTCATCGATCAGGAACCCTTCCTGATCCGGCCGGCCAACTATCCGGAAGGAGCACCGGGCAAAGGATATTGCGTCTATCCCTTCAAGGCGAAGAATATCGGCGTGGTCAATCTCTCGGGCCGGGCCTTTATGCCGGATATGGACTGCCCCTTTCAGAAAATCGAGGAAATCCTGCGGGAACTGCAGCGGGAGTGCGATATCATTTTCCTGGATTTCCATGCGGAGACCACTTCGGAGAAGATGGCCATGGGCTGGTACCTGGATGGTCGGGTAAATGCGGTGGTGGGCACCCATACCCATATCCAGACAGCCGATGACCGCATCCTGCCGGAAGGCACGGCATACATCACGGACCTTGGCATGGTGGGGCCCTGGAATTCCATCCTCGGGGTGAAGACGGAAATCATCCTGCAGAAGTTCACTACCTGCCTGCCCTGCCGTTTCGACCTGGAAGAAAGTGGGCCCATGGTGTACTCGGCCCTGATTGTGGACATCGATGATGCCACGAACAGGACGGTTGGTGTCGAGCGGATATTGATCAAAGAGTAAAAAGCAGAAGACCGAAAGATTTTCAGAAGAATTTTCCCTGAGGCAGGATTTTTTCCGCCTATGCAGAATACTAAGTTAGTATCAGTTAGATATGTCATAGGAAAAATCTAGAACATTGTTGCAGTTTTGTTGCAAGAGAGGACGTGTGCGAATCATGGAAATCTTGAAGGTATCTGCGAAATCGAATCCGAATTCAGTGGCAGGAGCTTTGGCTGGTGTGCTTCGGGAGCATTCCAGTGCGGAAATGCAGGCCATTGGTGCTGGAGCTCTTAATCAGGCGGTGAAGGCTGTAGCCATCGCCCGGGGCTTTGTGGCACCGCACGGCATTGACCTGATCTGCATTCCGGCTTTTACCGATATCAATATCGAGGGTGAAGAGCGCACTGCTATCAAACTTATCGTTGAACCGCGCTAAAAGAGTCCGCGCTGATTCGGCATAGGAGTGACAATACATGGCAAGTGATTTGCACATGCACACAACATACTCCGATGGAAAACTTACGCCGGAGGAACTTGTGGCAGCGGCAAAAGCTGCCGGTCTCAAATACATAGCCATAACCGATCATGATACGGTGGACGGTGTCAGCTATCTGTATGAGAACGGAGGATACCCTACGCGGGGGATTCATGTGATTCCGGGAATTGAGTTCAGTGCTCATCATCCGGTGCATGAAATTCATATCTTGGGCTTTAATGTGGATATTTACTATCCTGATCTGATTGATAAATTGAACGATGTGACGGAAGCGCGCTGGACGCGGTTCAGTGATATGGTGGCGAAATTGCAGGAACTTGGTTATCCCATAACCGAGGGCGAGGTGCTTACTCTGGCCGGGGCCAGCAAATCCATCAGCCGTTCCCATATTGCCCGGGTGCTGGTCAGAAAAGGCTGTTTTTCTTCCGTGAAGGAGGCTTTTGCGGCTGTGCTGCAAAAGGGAAAACCGGCCTATGTGCCGCATTACCATTTGGAAGTGGAAGAAATCATTCAGCTGGTCAAGGCTGCCGGTGGTACGCCGGTGCTGGCTCATCCCAAATTGGTGGGGGACGATGAGCTGGTGCGGGATTTGTGCCAGCGGGGCATTGAGGGGCTGGAGGTTTTCTATCCCCAGCATGATGCCGAGGATACGGCCCGCTATTATACGATGGCCAAGGAGTTTAACCTTCTGCCTTCAGGCGGTTCAGATTTTCATGGTTATCCCACGCGCTATCCGGCAGAGGTGGGAGTCTTTACCATTGAAGACAAGTGGGCGGAAGCCTTTTACCGTCCCTTGGGGAAGTTCAATAATTAGTCAGGAGTGCTGATATGGATGTGATTGCTTTAGTCGGGCCCAGTGGTACCGGCAAAAGCCACCATGCGCTGATTGTGGCGCATAAACATAAGGCGGACGCCATTATCGATGACGGAATCCTGATTAAGGACGGCAAGATAGTAGGCGGTCATTCCGCGAAAAAAGAACCGAGCAAGATCATGGCTGTACGGCGGGCAATTTTTGTGCTGCCGGGACATGCTGAAGAGGTGCAGGCGGCCATCAAGGAGGCTAAACCGCACCGTATCCTGATTCTGGGCACTTCGGAGAATATGGTGTTCAAGATTGCCAAGGCGCTGCATCTGCCGCAGATTGCCAAGATCATCCACATCGAGGATGTGGCTACCAAGCAGGAGATGGCGGCGGCGCAGTACCATCGGCTGAAGGAAGGCAAGCATATCATTCCGGTGCCTACCATCGAGCTCAAGCCGCATTTTTCCGGTTATCTGGTGGACCCGTTGCAGACCTTGTTTAAGCGGTCATCCACTAAGCGGCGTCGTTTGGGCGAAAAGTCCATTGTGCGGCCGGTGTTCAGTTATTATGGCAAGCTCAGCATCGACGATTCGGCAGTCAAGTCCATCGTGCAGGTGGTGCTGAAGAAATTTGAGGCCATCACGAAGGTGGATGGCCTGCAGGTCAAGCATCTGATGCGGGGCGAGGAGGATTTGGGCCTCAAGATTGTCTGCGGCGTGGTGCTGACCTATGGCAACCATATTCCCACGCTGCTGGGGCAGGCACAGAAAGATGTGCGGGATGCGGTGGAGTATATGACGGGCATGATCGTGCATGAGGTCAATATTCAGGTAAAAACACTATATGTAAAAGCATGATGGTTTACATCGTGGTGGTAAGACGCCCGGTGGCCGACAATTACTTTTCTTCGCTTTGACAAAAAGCGCCAAACGCTACGAAAAGCAATCGCCAGCCACCGGGCTTTTGCGTAATTACCGCAGGGAGTTTATGGTTACCAGCAATAGGGCCAGCGCCTGGCCTGCCAGCGCGCCCCAGGCGGGGAGGAAGGGGAGGCCGAAGGGATAGAGAGCACCGGCGGACAGGGGCAGGATTACGGCGAAGGTGATCAGGGAAATAAGTTTGTTCTGGTTGATGCGGCTCAGGGTGGCTTGGCCGATTTCCCGCAGGACGGCAAAGTCCCAGAGCAGCCCGCTGCGCAGGAAGATGGCCTGAGGATTTTCCTGCTGGGCGGGTGGCAGGCCGGTTTCATTATCCAGTGGGTGTCTGGCCGGGGCCAGCTCGATAACGGCGTCAACGGCTTTGCCCAGTTCATCGGGAACCTTGCCGCGTTCCACGATGGCCACACCGGTGCCGCGGGCTTTCAGGAGCTGGAGCTCCCGGAGCTTGCCTTCCAGCGTCAGCTGGCCATGGACGGAATCAAGGCCGGCTTTTTGGCCGATGGCTTCAGCCGTGCGTTTGTTCTCCCGCGTGAGCATCACAGTACGGATGTGCTGGCGCTGCAGCTTGTGGATGGCGGTCAGCGTGTTATTATCCAAAGCATCGTCTACGGCGATGATGCCCCGGCAGTATTTGCCGTTGGCCACAAAGATGGTGCTATGGCCTCTTTGGGCCAGCTGGTCGTTTTTGGTGAGGAGATCAGCGCTGATATCAATGCCTTCCTTCTTGAGCCAGAACAGGCTGCCCACCCGCAGGGAATTGCGTCCCACGATGGCTTCCACGCCGCCGCCGGGGACTTCGGTGAAGGTGCTGGCTTCGAGGAGCTGGACGCCCCGCTGGCTGGCTGTTTCATAGATGGCCTTGCCTAAAGGATGGGTGGCTTCCTTTTCAGCAGAAGCCGCCAGAGCCAGTAAGGTGTTCTGGCTGACACCGGCGGGATAGAGGCTGGCCACATAGGGATGACCTTCGGTCACAATGCCGTGACGCCCCAGGATCAGGGTGTCGATATTGCCGATATCGGCCAGCTGGCTGCTGTGCTGGAGGATGATATCGTTTTTCTTTGCCTGCCGGGCACCACGGGTAAAGGGCAGGATCTTTCCCAGCATATAGGAGAGCGGCAGGGCGGCAATAAGCGTGGCTGCTGCTGCATTTATGACCAGCAGGTCATCAATACCCTGGCTATGCCAATAATAGCCGATGCCGCCAGCCAGGATAAGCGCTAGTACGAATAGATAAAGACTTGTCATATGTTTTTTCATGATAATCCCTCGCTTCTCCATTGATATTCGGCATAAATAAGGATTTTTCCTTTTTCATGTAGGAATTGCAGCTGCCTGTGGAAAATATTATTATTGAAATGCAGGTTTTTTTTTTTTTTTCGCGAATATAATTGTTGATTGAAAATTCGGGAATGAGGAAGAGAGCAGGGATAAGGGGGCAGGGCGTATATGTATTATTGCCTGATTGATTTTTTGGCTCTGTTGATACTGCTGATAACCAATCATGATGTGCTGTTCACCCGGGGAAATGCAGAGGCGGAAGGTCCGCAGAGGAGTTACCGTCATTTTTTGTATGTGGTCATCCTCTACTATATCACGGATCTGCTTTGGGCCTGGCTATATGATATTTCTGAACTGGATTGGTTGTATGTAGATACTGAGGTGTATTTTATCGTTATGGCAGTCGGGGTGCTGCTTTGGTTGTATTATGTTGTAATCTATCTGGGGATAAAGGGAGGATTCAGGAAATTCCTGACGTACACGGGACTGGTTCTGCTCATTGTAGTGGTAATCAGTACGCTGGTGAACCGCTGGTGCCCCGTGATGTTCTATTTTGATGCGGAAGGAATCTATCATGCGGGAATAGCCCGTGATATGATCTTTGTCTATCAGGTCATCATGCTGATGGTGATTTCCCTGTACACCCTTGTTTTTGTCTCTACGACTACGGAAAAGCAGCGCAAGCGTCATTTGGCAATCGGCCTGTCCGGTCTGACCATGATGGTGTTCATTGCGGTGCAGGTATTCTTCCCCACGTATCCCCTCTATGCCATCAGCTATATGCTGGGCTCCTGCCTGTTGCGGACTTTCGTCATTGAGAATGAGCGGGAAGAATATCGCAGCAATCTGGAAATCGCCCTGGAACGGGAAAAGGAACAGTTCCTGGAGCTGAAGTCAGCATGGGGGCTTGCCTATACGGATTCCCTTACCGGCGTCAAGAGCAAGCTGGCCTATGCGGAAAAGACGGAGCTGATTGACAAGCAGATTGAGCGGGGAAGTGTAGAGGAACTGGCTATTGCCGTCTTTGATGTCAATAATCTGAAATGGGTGAATGATAATCTTGGTCATGATGTTGGCGATGAATTCATCCGCCAGGCGTGCAGCCTGATCTGTACGATATTCAAGAAAAGCCCCGTATACCGTGTGGGCGGCGATGAATTCGTGGCCATCCTGGAACGGGAGGACTATCATAACAGGGCGGCGCTGCTGCAGGCATTCAATCAGGAGGTTGAGAAAAATCAGCGAAATGATGCCGTGGTGATTGCAGTGGGAATGGCAGAGTATAAGCCTATGCAGGACAACAGTTATAAAAAAATCTTTGAACGCGCTGATGTGCGGATGTACAAGCGGAAGCGTGAGTTGAAAGCCGATTCCTTCCCGGCTTTCGATGATTCATGACTATAGGCAAAGATGCCATTTTTGACCGGTCAAATTTTGCGTTGACCGGTCATTTTATGGTAAAATATAAGCTAGTTTATTTTATGGAGGAAAATTCCTGATGATACAGATGCGGGAGGTCAGCAAGACCTATGATACAGGCGTGGTGGCCCTGAACCACGTCAATGTGGATATCAAGAAGGGCGAGTTTGTCTTTGTAGTGGGGCCCAGTGGCGCGGGCAAGTCCACCTTTATCAAGATGCTGTTCCGGGAGGAACTGCCTACGGAAGGAAAACTGCTGGTGAATGGCCATGATGTGGTGGCCATGGATCGTTCAGAGGTTCCTTATCTGCGCCGTGAGCTGGGCGTTATCTTCCAGGATTACCGCCTGCTGCCGGATAAGACGGTGTTTGAGAATGTGGCCTTTGCCATGCAGGTTATCGAGGCGCCGCGCCGCACCATGCAGAGAAGTGTCAATTCCGTGTTGGATGTGGTAGGCCTCAGGGATAAGTACCGCAGCTTTCCCTCCCAGCTATCGGGCGGCGAGCAGCAGCGTGTAGCCATCGCCCGGGCCATTGTCAACAATCCTTCCATCGTGATTGCAGACGAACCCACAGGTAACCTCGATCCGGAAACCAGCTGGGATATCATGGATATCTTCCGGCGTATCAACAAGGCCGGGACGACCATCGTCATGGCTACTCACGACCGCAATATCGTAGATACCATGAAAAAGCGGGTTATCGCCATTGAAGACGGCCGCATTGTGCGCGACCAGCAGCGGGGAGGTTATGGCTATGAAGCTTAGGACTGGTGAATATTTCATCCAGGAAGTGCTCCGTTCCCTGCGGCGCAATAACTGGATGTCCTTTGCCTCCATCGGCACGGTGGCTGTGTCCCTGTTTGTGCTGGGGGTATTTCTGATTCTTGTGCTCAATATGAACCGCATGGCTTCCACTTTGGAATCCCAGGTACAGATCAGCGTCTATCTGCAGGATGATATGAAAAAGCAGGCGCGGATCGATCTGCAAAGCGATATTGAAAAGATGCAGGGCATCGATACCGTTAAATACGTGGATAAGGATGAGGCCAAGGAGCGCCTCTCCGAGCGTCTGGGGGACCAAAAGTATCTGCTGGATGCTCTGGGGGACAAGAATCCTTTGCCGGATGCCTTTGAGGTGACGGTAAAGACACCGGAAATGGTGGAGACCGCAGCCAAGGCCATCGAGCGCATGGATGGGGTGGAATCGGCCAAGTATGGGCAGGATGTGGTGGAGCATCTTTTTGATATCACCCGGCTTATGCGTATTTTCGGCCTGGTGCTGATGCTGCTTCTGGCTGGTGCCACCATCTTCATCATTTCCAATACCATCCGCTTGACGGTGTTTGCCCGGCGCAAGGAGATTGCCATCATGAAATATGTGGGGGCTACTGACTGGTTCATCCGTTGGCCTTTCCTGATGGAAGGCATCGTGCTGGGCTGTATCGGCGGTATTTTGTCGGCTATCGCCCTGCGCAGCTTCTATGCGGCTATGGCGGCGAAAATCTACAGTACGCTGGCCTTTTTCCCCTTGATGCCCCAGTATCCCTTTATGAATTATGTGACGGTGGGGATCGTCCTTTCTGGCATGGTGATCGGTGCCATCGGCTCGGCGTTCTCGTTGAAGCGTTTCCTTGAGGTTTGACGTTATGAAAAATTGGCAGAAGATAACAGCGGCCACCCTTTCGGTGGTGCTGACGGCTTCCACAGCGTATGCTTCACTGGAAGATGACAAGGCCGGTTATGACAAGAAGGCCGAGGAACTCAAGGGCAGGAGTGCTGCCTTGCAGTCGAAGATCGAGTCCCTGTCCGAAGAAAAGCGGCAGATTGATGAAGAGGCCGATGCGGCTATAGCCCAGCACAAGGAATTGAAGGCAGCGCTGGATGAAACCGTGGAGCGCATGGATAAGAACGAAAGCCGCCTCAAGGAAGTGGAAGCGGACTACGATAAAAAGAGTACGAAGCTGGGCAAGCGGGTGCGGGATATCTATGTGAACGGTCAGATTTCCTACCTGGATGTGCTCTTCGGGGCCAAGGATTTTTCCGACCTGATGACGCGCATGGATCTTTTGAAAAAGGTCATCAAGCAGGATTATGACCTCGTGCATCTGGTGCTGGACGAAAAGGAAGAAATCGAGACCACCCAGAAGAGCCTGGAAAAAGACCGCAAGGCCCGGGCAGAACAGGAACTCAAGGCCCGGCAGGCCCGGGAAATCATGGAGGAGAAGGTCCGGAAACGCAAGGCCATCATCGATCAGATGAAGAGTGATAAGGCTACTGTTGACCGGCAGTACGATGAAATGCTGGCTGCTTCCAAACAGATTGAGGATATGCTGCGGCGCAGCAGCATGGCCAACCTGCCGGCGCCTGTCGGCGGCGGGGGGGGCAATGGCTCCATGATCTGGCCGGTGGGCGGTACGATCACCTCGGAATATGGCTGGCGCACCCATCCTATCACGGGGACGCGGAAATACCATAGCGGTATCGATATCGGTGCAGATTACGGCACGCCCATTGCGGCAGCCTCCTCTGGCACCGTGGAATATGCAGGCTGGATTTCCGGCTATGGCAATACGGTCATCATCAACCATGGCGGCGGCATCACCACCCTCTATGGTCATAATCAGTCCCTGGCGGTGTCGGTGGGGCAGAGCGTAAGTCAGGGGCAGACCATTGCTTACTGCGGTTCTACGGGCAATTCTACCGGCCCGCACTGCCATTTCGAGGTGCGTCAGAACGGTTCACCGGTCAGCCCCCATGGTTATCTTTGATCGTTTCGATAGAAGGTGAAAATTTTTGAGTAAGAAGAAAATAGCGCTGATCGTTCTGATAACGGCCATCGCCTCCAGTTTCCTGACCATTATGGGGCTGATGAAGCTCCTGGGACTGGGCGGAGACAAAACCACGGATCTGTTGCGCTTCTTCGGTGTCAAGCGCATGATCGAAACCCGTTATGTCACCGATGTGGACAGCAGCAAGCTGATGGACGGGGCCATAGATGGCATGGTGAAGTCCCTGGGGGATCCCCACTCCATTTATATGAAGACTTCCATGTATAAATCCCTCAAGGAGCATACGGCCGGAGCTTTTGGCGGCATCGGCGTGACCATGGGCTTCAAGGATGACAAGGTCACCATCATGTCGGTGCTGGAGGGAACTCCCGGCGAAAAGGTGGGGCTCAAGGTCGGCGATGAGATCATGTCCGTGGATGGCACGCCTGTGACGGAATTCCAGCCCGAGGAAGTGGCCATGCATATCCGCGGCGAAGCCGGCACGGAGGTCAAGCTGATGATTCACCGCGCCGATGCGGAAGATAAGGAATACACCATCGAGCGGGATATGATCAAGGTCCGCTCCGCAAAGGGCAAGTTGCTCGATGAAAGCAATATGGGCTATATCCGCATTGCCTCCTTTGGAGAAAATACGGCAGCAGAGTTCAAGGAAGAATTTGATAAACTGGAAGATGCGGGCATGCAGGGCTTGATCATCGATCTGCGGCAGAATCCCGGCGGACTGATTACCAGTTGCGTCGATATAGCGAAGATGTTGGTTCCCCAGGGAAATATCGTTTCCGTCGTCCAGAAGGATGGCAGCCGGGAAGAATACGATTCCGACCTGGAAGCAGTCAAATATCCGTTGGTTGTCCTGATTGATGGCAACAGCGCCAGCGCTTCGGAGATCTTAGCCGGGGCCCTGCAGGATACAGAAGCGGCAACTATCGTGGGAACAAAGTCCTATGGAAAAGGCTCCGTGCAGGTGGTGGTGCCCCTGTTCCATGATGATGGTTTGAAACTGACCATTGCCAAATATTATACGCCCAGCGGCAAATGCATCGATGGCATTGGCATTGAGCCGGATGTGACGGTAAATCTCAGTGAAGAGGATACGGAAGACAAGCAGCTCAATATGGCCAAAGAGATCTTGCAGCAAAAATTATAAGGGCGATAAACACAAAAAAACGCTTGCGCAGCAGCAAGCGTTTTTTTGTGTTTTGGCTCAAGCTTTTTTATTCTTCTCGGCCTCTTTGGTGGCATTATAGAAATCCTTGAGATTCTCGATTTTATTCATTTTCCAGGTGCCATCTTCCAGCTGGATCATACGGATTTTCAATTCATAATCGGCATTGAGGGATTCATCATGAAGCCCCATAGCAACTACTGTGCCGGTACCATCTTTTTCTGTGGATTTCACGCCGGTGAATTTCAGCTTATCGGCATTGGTTTCCTTTAACAGATTTTCTGCCGGATTCTCTTTTTGGCGTTTGGATTTTTTTCCGCCATCCTTTTTATCATCGAGATCTTTGAATTCGCCTGTTTCCACATATTCTTTGACGGAGGATTCAATCAGGCTCGTCAGCGTCGGCTTCAGCAGCTTGGCAAAGTTGGCGGCCAAGGCTTTGGTCTGGGCGTCCATGGTCGTATCTTCCTCCAGGGATATTTCAATGATATCGTCAAAGGCTGAGTCGGCCAGACTCTTGGTATCCACATGACGGCTGAACTTTTCCCAGTTGTGTTCTTTGACGGAATCCTGAATCAATTGCAGGGAATAAGCAGGGGTGCGTTTGTAATACATATAGCCGCCGACACCGCAGGCAATCAGGACGACTGCCACGACTAAGGCAACCAATTTCTTATTCCAGCATTTACCCGTTTCTTTGTTTTCCATTTCTTCCATTTAAACATCATCTCCTCATTTTACATACAGAGACATCATAGCATTATTTGCAAACAATTACAATTAAAGCAAGATTAGAAATTAATCGCTATGAAATTGCAATGATTGACTTATAGATATAGACATTTGACAAGCTGGAAAGTATGCCATATGATAAAAAAGAAAGAGGATGAAAGAAGGGAAAAAATTGTTAAGCAATACAACCACAAGGGCATTGGCCATATTCACAGCGGTGGCGACTACAGCAGCTTTTGCCAATTGGATGAGCGAGGACGGGGAAGTCCCCGCAGGCCAGGCGGCAAATGAGAATGTTTTGACGGATAGCGAGGGGAATGAGTACACCTTAACCCAGAATGATGATGGCTCGGAAACTGCCACCTATGATGACGGACGGACGGTTACCTTCAAGCGGGAGGACGATGGCAATCTGAGCATCCTGAGCGGTTCAGCTTCCCTGCTGGCAGGCTTGGCGGCCGGGTATTATCTGTTTCATGGGCTCAGCAATGGCCGCGGCGGTTACTACAATGCCAAGACGCATCGTTATACCACCTTCGATCCGGTGCAGCCGGTCAAGGACAAAGAGGATCAGTCTTCCAGTTCCAGCGGCAGTCGCAGCAGTTCTTCCAGCCGTAAGACTACCAGTGCTTCCACGAGCAAGAGCAGTACGAGCAGTACGAAGAGTACGGCCAAGAGTAGTTCGACCGGTTCCAAGAGTGGCTTCGGTTCTGCCGGCTCAAGAAGTTCATCCTCGTAAGAAGTGAAGGAGATAGGATATGTGTGATGATTGGCGGGATTTACTGAACCGCAATATTTTCCCTTTTGTGGAGTATGAAGGATATGAGGACAAATATCCCACGAAAAATATCGCGCTGATCAGCCGCGAACGGGCTGAGGAATTGCGCTATGTCAGCGGCGTTCTCTATGGAGCCTTTCAGCGGGCGGTCAGCGTATGCCAACGGTGCGGGGAGAATTTCCTGGTGGATCTGGAGATTCCGCCCCAGCTGATTCCGTATCTGACCAAGGAGAATCCCTTGCATCTGTCCACCTGGCTTTCCCGGTTCGATTATGTATTGGACAAGCAGGGCAATCTCCATATGGTGGAAATCAATGCCGATACCCCCTGCGCCGTGGTGGAGGCTTATTATGGCAATACGGTGGCCTGCACCCATTTCGAGCAGGAAAATCCCAATGAGGGAGAATACGACCGCTTGTGCCAATGGCTCAATGAGATTTTCCTGGCTTCTCATCCCGGCGTCAGCATCAGCACGGGGCGGTTTCATCGCAAGCATCCCTTTCTGTTTGCCTGTTTCCATGATTATGATGAGGATCTGACTACGACAAGATTCCTGATGAATGCCATGCGGCAGAATACCATGGCGGTGGAGGCCGATGATGCCATCTGCTTCACGTCGTTCTACGATCTGGCGGTGCGGAATGATGGCAGTATCCTGCTGCCGGATGGGCGTACGGCCAATGCCATCTATCGCCTGCATCCGCTGGAGATCCTGATTGAGGAAACGACGCCGGAAGGCGATACCTTGGGCAAGGATTTCATGGATGGCTATCTCCATGACCGCTTCATCATGTTCAATCCGCCTGAGGCGATCATCATGCAGTCCAAGGCGTTCCAGGCATTGGTCTGGGCCTTGAATCAGCAGTCCGGTGCCAAGCGGGTGTTTACCGCTGAGGAAGCGGATATCATCAGCCGCTATATGCTGCCCTCCTATTTTGCCCGGGACTTTACCCCGGATAAAATGCCCCCTGGTTCGGATTGGATCAAGAAGCCCATCTGGGGGAGGGAAGGTGCCGGTATCGAGGTGCTGGACAGACAGGGGGTGAAGCTCGTAAAGGATGTGGATGCGGAAGATATCGTGCGCCGGGACAGCAAGGACGATATGTATCAGCTCTTCGTGGATCAGCAGGAATGTGAAGCCGATACGGACAGCGGGCGGCTGAAAGGCTATGAGACGCTGAGCTGCTTTATGCTGGGCAAGAACCCCAGTGCCCTCTATGCCCGCTTCTCGCCGGAGCAGATTGCCGGTACGGAAGCATATTGGCTCCCATTGGGATTGCAATAATATTCAAAATAATTATTTTCTATTACTTAGGGATAGATTTTTCCTAGTAAATATGATAAGATAGGTTTCAGACAATAATAGCAAACAATACCTTACCTTTCCCCAAGATGTAAGGAAAAATTTATGGGAGTGTGAAAGAACTATGTTTTTGGAAGAACGCCAGGAAATTATTCTGAACATGTTAGCCCGTGACGGCAAGGTTCGCGTACGTGAACTCAGCGAGAAGTTCAAGGTCACTGAAGACTGCATCCGCAAGGACTTGGGTGCTCTGGAGAAGAAGGGCAAGCTCAAACGTACTTACGGTGGTGCTGTACGCATCCGTGAAAACAGCCATATGCTGGAGGTCAGCAAGCATCGCAATACCGACGTGGAGGCCAAGCAGCGCATTGCTCAGGCTGCTGTAAAGCTCATCCATGAACGTGATATGGTGTTCCTGGATATCTCCACTAGCAATCTGGCCATTGCCGAACTGCTCGTGAAGATGGATCAGGATATCACGGTTGTGACCAATATGATCGATATCCTTGTGGTGCTGGCCCGCAATCCGAAAATCCGCGTGGTCTTCGCCGGCGGCAAGATCAACAAGAGCCGCGATGGTTTCTGGGGCGGCATGACGCTGGACTTCATCTCCCGTCTGAAACCGGATATCGCTTTTGTCGGTGCGGTAGGCGTTGATGTCAAGGAAAACAGTGTTTCCACCTATGATATCGATGACGGCATCAACAAGGCGGCCATCATCCGCCACAGCAAGAAGGCTTATGTGGTGGCTGAAGCCCGCAAGCTCAGCACCGATGGCAACTACAACTACACGACGCTGGATACCCTGTCCGGTCTGATCACCGATACGCTGCCGGCTCAGGATATCCAGGAAGCGGCTGATTCTTACGGAGTGGAAATCATCCTGCCATGAGTATGAATTTTCCCTCAAGACTCAGCTGGGAAAATTTTCATAGGGTTATAGTAGAAGGACTGAAGGTATATGCTTTTTACCTGGCAGTCCTTTCCCTTTTCCGGCTCTTTTTTATCCTGTGGCTCCATGATTACTGGGGGCCGAATACCGGCAATGACGATATTTTGTTAGCACTCTGGCGGGGCAGCCGTTTGAGCATGCAGACGGCGGGAGCGCTGACTTTAATAAGTTTTGTGCCGGCCTTTGCCGCGCATTATCTTTGGCCAAAAGTTGAAAAATACTTGTGGCTGGGCATAAATGGTTTGCTTTTGGGCGCCCTGTCTGTGCTTTATATGGCCAGCTTTCCCTATTACCGCATCTATCGCATGAATTTCAATCAGATGATCTTCACGGGCATGAATGAGGATTGGACTGCCCTGTTTTGGACCATGGTGGATCAGTACGGCCTGTTGCCAAGGTTTGCGGGGGCTGTGGTGCTGGCCTTGGTGTTATGGCAGTTCCTGCGCAGGTTATTGGCCTGGGAAGTTCCCTTGCTGCCCATTCGTCATTGGCCGCTTTGGCAGAAGTTGGCGGTGCGGGCGACGTTCCTCTATGGGGTATATATTGCCGTGCTGTTGGGCATCTTCGGCGGCAGTTTGGGCTGGCAGACGGCGGTGGACTGGGAAAATGCCGGTGTGACCAAGGATGAGTTCCTGAACGAGGCCATCCTGGACAATCCCCAGGCCATCTACCGGGCCTATAGTCTCAACAGTCGCATGCTGGCCTGCAATGGGCTGGATTTCACCATGGAGGATATCCGGCAGTTGGCGGCCAACCTGAGCGGCAAACCGGCGGATACCGACAACCTCGATGTTTATCTGCAGAAAAGCGTGGTACAGGGGACGGATAATCCTCCCCGTCATGTCTTTGTGATCCTTTCGGAGAGTCTGGCCAACTGGCCTTTATTGGACAAGTACAAGGATATTCCTATTGCGGAGGATTTGCGTGCTTTGGTCGCAGAGCAGGATACGGATTACTGTCCCACATTCCTGCCAAATGGGGCTAGCACCGTGTCGGCAGTGACCGGCGTGGTAACGGGCTGGGCAGATGCCAACCTCTATCTGACCACCATGCCGGAGTCCTTTGCAGCGCCCTATTCTACGGCTTCGGCTCCACAAATGGCAAAGCTCGGCTATGACACGAACTTCTTCTATGCCGGGCCTGCCACCTGGGAGCGGATTGGCGCTTTTACCCAGGCTCAGGGCTTTGCCCATTTCTACAGCCGGGGCGATTTCGGTGATGTACCGGGCAGCGTCTGGGGATGCGAGGATGAATGCCTTTACGCCAATGTGTTGGAGCGTCTGACGGATGCCCCCAGCTTCAATGTAATTCTCAATGCTTCCAATCATTCGCCTTACGATGTGGATGTGGAAGCCAAGGGCTATGACAAGGAAAAAGTGCGGGCGGCACTGCCTGCAGAACATCAGCAGGACGAAGAACTGCTGCGGGAACTGGGCCATTACTGGTATGCCCAGCGGGAACTGGCAAAATTCGTCCGGGAGGTCAAGGAAAAGTATCCGGACAGCCTGGTTCTCATTGTAGGAGATCATGGCGACCGCTACAATATCGAAAAGCAGCCCGATATGTATGCCCGTTATGGCATTCCTTTCATTTTGACTGGTCAGAATGTCCATAAAGGCACATTGCTGGCGGACAGCGCCGGCAGTCAGATCGATATATTCCCCACGCTGATGGAGCTGGTGGCACCAAAGGGCACAAATTACATGGCCCTGGGGCAGAGCCTAACGACTACCAGCAATAAAGGCGTCAACTATGGCTTTTGGATCACGCGCAAGGCCATCGGCAAGGCGGATACCACGCCTTTGGTGCCGGAGGCTGTTGCTGGCAGCGAAAATCCCGCTGTTGACGACCAGGTCATGCAGGATTATATCAACGCGATCAGAGCCATTTCCTGGTGGCGGCCAAAGTATGGACCGATTTTGGACCAAAAGATATTGGATGAAAAAGGAAGATAACGCAAAATGCTGGATATTACAAATTGTAATCTCTGCCCGCGCCGCTGTGGTGTCAACCGCACTCAGCGGGCGGGCTTTTGCGGTGCGGGAGATAAGGTACGGATTGCCCTGGTATCCCTGCACCAATGGGAAGAACCTTGTCTTGTGGGAGAGAAGGGTGCTGGTACGGTGTTTTTCTCTTATTGCAATCTGCGCTGTGTTTACTGTCAGAATCATGCAATCAGTCATGATGGCAAGGGGATGGAGGTCAGCATAGAGCGGTTGGCAGAGATTTTTCTGGAACAACAGGCGCGGGGGGCGGCTACTTTGGATTTGGTAACGCCCACCCATTATGTGCCGCAGATAATTGCTGCTTTAGACATGGCCAAAGAAAAAGGCTTTCATTTGCCGGTGGTTTACAATAGCAGTGGCTATGAGACGGTAGAGACGATTGAAGCCCTGCGGGGCTATGTGGATATTTTCCTGCCGGACTTGAAATATAAAGAGGAAGCCAGCGGCAGGGAATATTCAGCGGCGGCAGATTATTTTGCCCAGGCCAGCGCCGCGATTGCAAAGATGGTGGAGATAACCGGACCTGTGCAGTTTGCTTCTGATGGCCGGCTGACAAAAGGCGTGCTGGTGCGCCATATGATCCTGCCCGGCCACCGTCATGAAAGTATGGCTATCGTGAAGTGGCTCTGGGAAAAATTCGGGAAAACTATTCAGGTCAGCCTGATGAGCCAGTACACGCCCATGTATAAAGCCTGTGAGCATAAAAAGATAAACCGTCGCTTGACCACCTTTGAGTATGAGTCGGTAGTGGACTATGCCCTGAGCCTGGGCTTGGAAAATGCCTATATACAGGAAAGGCGCAGTGCTTCGGAAGAATACGTGCCGGATTTCAACGGCGCCGGGGTGCAGGGCTGTCTTAGATAATATGTAGTGACCCCCATTTGCAAGCATCTGTCCTGCTTTGTATGGGGACTGATGACCGGCCATACTGCTTAATATAAGTGGCCTAAAAAGCTGCCGGAAGGCATCTTGAAGAGACTTTGGCATATTCAAAATGCCTTCTGGCAGAGGAAAAATTGGTGCTTGACAAAAGGCACTGTAATAAACTGTGTAGCAAAAGCCATTTTCTTGTGCTAGAATAAAGTTAAGGAGAAGGCTTCGAGTGGAGAATATTTATGAACACTTATATAGAACGTATACGACAGATGGTACAGTCTATGCTGGCTGATGAAGATGCAAAAATATATCTTTTCGGATCCTGGGCACGAGGTACCGCACGGCATGGTTCGGATGTGGATGTGGCGGTAGAATTTTCAGGTATGCCTAATGAGCGGAAAATTTCTGACCTGCGGGAGCAGCTGGAAGAATCGACCATTCCTTATCGTGTGGATATTGTAGATATGAGCAAAGCCGCAGAGTCATTGCGTGAAGAAATCAGAAGGGATGGTATTCGATGGACCTGATAGATAGCAAGCGCTTTCAAGGGGCGGGAAGAGCATTGGAACGTCTGCATGAAGCGGTGAGCAAGGATAATCTAAGTGAAATCGAGCGTGACGGATTGATTCAGCGGTTTGAATTTTGTTTTGAAATCATGTGGAAATGCGGCAAGGATTATCTGTATGACCATGAAGGTTTGGATGTGGCCTCGCCTAAAAAGGTAATTCGCTGTCTGCGTGAGGTGGGAATTTTTAGCGATGTAGAAACGGAACAGGCATTAAAAATGGTAGATGACCGAAATTTGACTGCTCATACCTATGACGAAGAAATGGCAAAAGAATTGGCAGAACGTATATATGTTTACGAATCATTGTTGCAAGCGTGGTATAGTAAAATGGTAAACCAAAAATATGAGCTTGGACCGGGAATGGAAGACCCATCAATGGTGAAGATCAGCCAGTAATCACGTATAATGAAGAAAGTAAGTGTTTACAGTTTGCAGGTAATATAATGAGTGGAAAATTAGAGAACTTCAAATTAGTAAAAGATGATAAAGCATATCAAGAAGTAAAAGATGCAATAAAAAAAGCAAACAAAGAACAAGCCGAGAAAAAATAATATAAAAACGTGTGTATTCCTTGTACGTATGGGAATACACGCGTTTTTTATATTTGAGAAAAAATCTTTTAGTGATATAATGGGGCTACGGTTGGTGAGTTGGAGTTAGCGTATAACTTGTCGAATCGTCATGAGAGCATGGCTATCGTGAAGTGGCTCTGGAAAAATATTCAGGTCAGCTTGATGAGCCAGTACACGCCCATGTATAAAGCCTGTGAGCATAAAAAGATAAACCGCCGTCTGACCACCTTTGAATATGAGTCCATGGTGGACTACGCCTTGAGTTTAGGGCTGGAAAATGCCTATATACAGGAACGGCGCAGTGCTTCCGAAGAATACGTACCGGATTTCAACGGCGCCGGGGTGCAGGAAAGTGATTGACCTTGTGGTTTCCTGCTGCATCCGCTATAATAAAGCCAATATAACGAGATGAGGAACGCCCCATGCAGATCCAGGTGGCAGAAGTCGCCATTGAAGTTCAGAAAAAGAAAATCAAGAATATGCACCTGTATGTCAAACCACCCTGCGGCAGGGTGGTTATTTCTGCGCCTATGCGCGTGCCCAACAAGACGATTGAATCATTTGCCCGCCAGAACCTTCCCTGGGTGCGGCGGCAGATTGAAAAATTCCGGAAGCAGCCTCAGCCTGCCAAAAGGCAGTTTGTGTCAGGGGAGAAGATTTATCTATGGGGCGCGGCTTATGGCCTTGTGGTTATCGAATCCGCAAAGCCTGCCTATAAAATCATGGGGGATAAGATCCTGCTGTATCTGCCGAAAAAATCCTCCGTGGAATGGCGGGAGAAATTTATGCGGGAGGTCTATCGGGCAGAACTCATAAAGAAGACAGAAATGCTTATGCCAAAATGGGAGGCAATCACCGGTCTTAAAGCCAATGCATGGCGTACCAAATACATGAAAACCCGCTGGGGCACCTGCAATATTGTGGCGAAGCGAATCTGGCTCAATGTTCAGTTGGCAGAGAAACCGACGGTGTGTCTGGAATATGTGATACTTCACGAATTGACGCATCTGGTTGAAAAATATCATAATAAGCGGTTTTATGGCCTGGTAGCCAAATTTATGCCAAATTGGCGGGAAGTCAGGGCACGGTTAAATAATTTGCGTATGGAGGCAGCAGAGTAATATCTGCCCTTGTTTTTTTCAGATGTTCATCATATAATGTAGGAATTGCTATAGGAAAAGGAGTGATAGGCATGCAGTGGGCGGAAGTCAGCATTCAGACCACCCATGAGGCCACGGATGTGGTGGCGGAGATTTATCATGATTTGGGAGCCTCCGGCGTTGTGATTGAAGATCCGGAGATGCTTAATAATTATATTGATGCCGGTCAGTGGGATTTTTCGGACATTGAGCGGGCGGCTGATACCAGTATTGTCACGGTCAAGGCTTATTTGCCGGTGAACGAGGATCTGGACGACAAACTGCGTACTTTTGAACTGCGGATCAAGGAGTTCAAGGCTATGGCCGATGATGATATGGAAAAAGGCCCCTGCACGATTTCCTGGAACACGGTGCGGGACGAGGATTGGGCCGATAATTGGAAGGCCTATTTCCATCCGGAAAAGGTTGGCGGCATGATTGTCATCAAACCAACTTGGGAGGATTATGAGGCCAGCCCCGATGATATCGTGATTGAACTGGATCCGGGCGCTGCTTTTGGTACGGGTACTCATCCGACTACGGCTATGTGCATCCGGGAATTGGAAACGCTGGTCAAGGGCGGCATGCGTGTCTTTGATGTGGGCACGGGCTCCGGTGTGCTTTCCATTGCGGCGGCGAAGCTTGGCGCTACGGATGTTACGGCCATGGACTACGATAAGGTAGCCGTGGAGGTGGCAGAAGAAAATATCCGCCAGAATGGTGTGGAAGATGTTGTCAGGACCGGTGTCAGCGATATCCTGAAATCCTTTGACGGCAAGGCAGATTTGGTGGTGGCGAACATTATCGCTGATATCATCATCATGCTCTTTGACGAACTGGATGAACATCTGGCCGAGGGCGGCCATCTGCTGGCTTCGGGCATTATTGCCGAGCGCTTGGCTGATGTGACGGAGGCTTGTCTGGCTCATGGTTTCGTCGTAGACAAGGTGACGGAAGAAAGAGGCTGGGTGGCGATGACCATCAGCCGTGGAGAAGGCAAATGAGACGGCTGTTTTATAAGGGGATGCTGGCAGATACCATCGAGATCACCGGCAGTGATGCCCATCACCTGATGCATGTCATGCGGGCCAAGGCCGGGCAGGAAGTCATTGTGGTGGACGATGCCGGTCAGGTGGGCCGCATGGAAATGACGGCCTTCCGGGAAGAGGCCGTGACCATGCAGTTAAAGGAACGACTGGCGGCGAATACGGAATCCCCGCTGGAGCTGGTATTGGCCCAGTGTCTCTTGAAGGCCGACAAGATGGATTATGTGGTACAGAAGGCTGTGGAGCTGGGGGTAACGGAAATTGTCCCCGTGAAAAGCCACAATTGTGTCGTGCGCTATGATGCGAAAAAGGCAGCCGCCCGCCAGCAGCGCTGGCAGAAGATTGCCGAAGAAGCCGCCAAGCAGTGCGGCCGCACTGCTTTGACGGAGGTAACATCCATCGTTGACCTGTCAGCGCTGCTCAAGGATTTTAGCGGCGAAGATACGGAAATTGTCTTTTGTTACGAAAATGAGGCGGATTATACGGTAAAATCCTGTTTGCAGAGTGCAAAGGGCAAGCGGCTGGTGCTGCTTATCGGCCCGGAGGGCGGTTTTACTCTGGATGAGGCTGCAGCCGTGCAGGCAGCAGGCGGCAGGGCCGTGACATTGGGCCCCAGAATCCTGCGGGCGGAGACGGCAGCGGTAGCGGCCATTACCGTAGCGCAGTATGAGAACGGCGATTTAGGCGCGTAAGGATAGAAAGGAAGTATTATTTTGCCAAAGGTGGCACTCACGACCTTGGGCTGCAAGGTCAATCAGTTTGAAACGGAAACCATGGAAGGCCTGTTCAAGAAAAGCGGCTACGATATCGTGCCCTTTGAGGAAAAGGCGGACTTCTATGTGATTAATACATGCTCGGTAACGAGCCTGGGAGACCGGAAATCCCGGCAGATCATCCGCCGGGCTCAGCGCACCAATGAAAATGCCATTATCGCGGTCTGTGGCTGCTATTCGCAGGTGCATCCTGAAGAAATCAAGGCCATTGAGGGTGTGCGCGTGGTACTGGGCACGAAAGAGCGCAGCAGGATTGTGGAATATGTGGAGCAGGCGGCCAGAGAAGATGGCATCCTGGATGAAGTGGGCAATATCATGGAAGCACATGAGTTCGAGGATATTCCCATCTACGATATGCCCCAGCGTACCCGCGCGTTCCTCAAGATTGAGGACGGCTGCCAGAACTTCTGCTCCTACTGCATCATTCCCTATGCCCGTGGCCCCGTGAAGTCCCGTCATCTGGACAAGATTCACAGCGAGGCGAAGAAACTTGTGGACGCAGGCTTCAAGGAAATCGTGTTGACCGGCATCCACTTAGGCGCTTATGGCAAGGATTTAGACGGTGAAGTGACACTGGCGGATGCTTGCCGGGAAGTCTTGAAGGTGGAGGGGCTGAAGCGTTTGCGCCTTGGCTCGTTGGAATCCATTGAGCTTTCGCCGGATCTGTTTGCACTGATCCGGGAGGATGACCGCTTCTGTGCGCATCTCCATCTGCCATTACAGGCTGGTTCTGATGCCGTGCTCAAGGATATGAACCGCCATTATGATACGGCTGAATTTGGCCGTCTGATTGAACAGGTGGAACGGGAAGTTCCCGGTGTGGCGGTATCCACGGATATTATTGTGGGCTTCCCTGGGGAGACGGAGGAACAGTTTACGGACAGCCTGAAGTTTGTCGAGAAGATGAACTTCTCCCGCATGCATGTGTTCCCTTATTCCAAGCGCAGCGGCACGCCGGCAGCTGAACGCAAGGACCAGATTCCCGATCCGGTCAAGAAAGACCGCGCCAAGCGCATGCAGGAACTGGCTAATCGCAAGACGGAGGAATTCCATCAGCATTTCCTGGGGCAGACCAAGCAGGTGCTCTTTGAAACAAACAATGATGGTGTGACCGATGGCCTTACGGATAATTATATTCGCGTGTATACGGACAGCCCGGTGACATGTGGCGAAATCTATCAGGTGAAGCTCGAGCGTCTCTATCAGGATGGTGTCTGGGGCACGGTCGAAAACAGATAAATACAAGAAAACAGACTCGCTAGGGAGCGAGTCTGTTTTTGTACGCATTATTTGTTTTTCTTGCTGAGATCCTGTTTCTCGTTGCTTACTTCCAGCATGCCGAGCAGTTTGTAAAGAAGTGCATAGAGCTCTTTGGCATCTTCCATGGGGAAATCTGACATTTCCTGTGTCATGGCCTGAGGGATCTTGCTGGCAGCACGTTTCAGTTTGCGGCCTTCCTCAGTGATGCAGGCGATAACCACCCGTTCATCGGTAGTGGAACGAGAGCGTTTCAGATATCCCTTGCTCTCCAGCTTCTTCAATAGCGGCGTGAGTGTGCCAGAATCGAGATGCAGCTTCTTCCCTAAGTCCCGTACACTGACCTGGCCCTCTTCCCAAAGAACCATCATGGAAATGTACTGGGTGTACGTGAGTCCCAGCGCCTCAAGATGGGGGCGGTAAGCTTTGACCACCTCTCTGGCGCACGCGTACAGGGGGAAACAAAGTTGATTTTCCAGGCGTAATGAATCTTTCTTGTCCATAAATCTCCCTCATTTCACAAATTTCTTACACTTACTATGTTATTCTTTGGCATAAAAAAAGTCAAGCACAAAACTAATTGATTGAAAAAATACTTTAAATTTGTGTAAATTAAGAGAAAAATTGACGAAGGTTTTATTTTCGTGTAGAATTGACCATGGATTTTTAATACGACTAAAAGGAAGAATGCTTATGTTGATGACTGCAAAGCAGCAGGATGAGCTCATTCGTCACCTGACGGCGGCGAGTGTCTATTTTTGCTGTTTGATTGCCTTTTATATCGATATCGGTCAGGATATGGGGGCAAAGTATTTCATGCCGATACTCATTCCCATAATCTTGGGACTGGTGTTGACGGAGTGGGCAACCAAGGTCAGGATTTTCAGTATGGCGGCGCTGCCGAATCTTTTTACGGGACTGGCCTGGGCCATGACGTTCCCCTTGCTTTATTCCTGGACCTTCACGACGGGCTGGTATCCATCGAAGATCTGCTTTGATTTCGTGGTAGGTACTGCGGGCTTTATCCTGCTGATGTGTCTGGAAAGCGTGCTGGTGCGTCTGGGACATGTGAAGATCACCTCCTTCCTGATGGCGCTGCTGAATTTTGCCTGCCTCGCGATTCCCTTTGTGCAATGGGTTTACTACTGCCTGTTCTGGCATTGTCTGTCGCCGGCTTCGTTGATGGCGCTTTATCTGACCAACTATCGGGAAAGTATTGATTTTATCCAGTCCAATCTGGGGCTTTTGCCCACGTTGGCCATTTTGGCAGGTTTTGCCTTGTTTATCTGGCTCTGCTATCGGCAGCATCTGAAGTTTGCCCGCTTTACCCAAGCGGAGGACAATGAGGCTTCACAGTTTGGCGTGCTGGCGTTATTGGTAGCGGTGACGCTTTGGGCCCAGAGCTTCTATCTGCCCCAGACTTCCTGGGCAGAACTCTGGAATGATGTGACCACCTATGTGAGCCAGACGCAGGAATACAGTTCCGGCCATGATGAGCGCTATGACAGCCTGATGATTGATGCCAACGCTGCTTTGGCCGCCAAGGCCCCGGGCACGGTGATCGTCATAATCGGGGAGTCGGCTTCCCGCAATTATATGAAGGCTTATACGCCGGAATTTCCTTTTGAGAATACGCCCTGGTTCAGTGAGAAGATGGCCAATGAGGAACCGGGCTTCCTGAAATTCAACAATGCCTACGCGTGCTGGTCGCAGACCGTGCCTGTCCTGCAGCGGGCCCTTACGGAGCAGAGCCAGTACAATGGCAAGGAATTCTTTGAATCAGCTTCGATTCTGGATGTGGCGAAAAAGGCCGGCTATGAGACCTGGTGGTTCAGCAATCAGGGGCGTTATGGACAGTATGACAGTGCGATTACCTTGGTGGCAAAGACCGCTGACCATGCCAGCTGGACCGATGATTCCTATAATTTCACGGATAAGTATGATGAGGCATTGCTGCCTTATCTGACGCAGATCGATCCGTCCAAGAATAATTTCATCGTGCTCCATATCATGGGCAGCCATATCTACTATAACAACCGGTATCCGGCAGCTTTTGACAAGTTCAAGACAGAGGAAGGGGAAACCACGATGTTGTCCGCGCCTTCCTATGCCAACAGCATTCTGTATACGGACTACGTTGTCAGCCAGATCTTTGATTATGCTCAGAAGCATCTGAATCTGCAGGCAATGGTTTATTTCTCCGACCATGGAGAAAATCTGCAGATTTCCCATAATCCGGATGTGTTCACCTTTGATATGGTGCGGATTCCTTTCTGGATGTATCTGTCGCCGGCTTATCAGGAAGCCATGCCCGGACATACACAGGCCCTTTATGACCATCGGAACCAGTATTTCACCAACGATATGCTCTATGATACAATCTGTGGCCTGCTCAATGCACCTTCCAGCCGCTATAGTCCGGAACAGGATTTTGCCAGCTACACCTACAGTTTCTCCCGCAATGATTTGACCACCATGCTGGGGCAGCATAAATTGACGGAAGATGCGGATGGCGGTCCGGAAGAAGCAACAGAATAACACATGATGAAGAGACTTTCGCAGTCTCTTCTTTTTTTTTGCAGAAAAATTTAAGCTTATGGCAGTTTTTGCCGATAAATAACATGAAAGGGAGGTGATTTGGTGAACACAGCAAGTTTATTGACGATTTCTCCACAAGCAGGAGCCGCAGTCAAGAGCCAAACACCAAGGATGGTTGTAAAAACGGACGCCAGTTCCGCAGGGATGGGTAAGGAAAATTTTGGAGATGTACTGGAAAAAGCTGGAGAAGAAGTAATTGGAAAAGAAGTCAAGAAAGCAATGGCAAAATCGCCAGCTGAAGCACAGGGAAGTGCCGCAGAAGCTAGGGATGCTAAGATAAATGACGATGTGCCGGAAGGAACGGAGGCTCTTCCCAAGGATATGGGAAAGCGGGGCGAAGGAACGCCGCAGGAAAGTAAGCCGCAGCAAATCAAGGATGTCAAAGGCTCAGAGAAAAGGATAGCAGAGCCTGAGGTATCAGGGATGGAAGAACCCGCGGCTGTGATGGCATTTACCATGGAAGGGAATGCCCAACTGATCATGGAGGAAGTGCCGGAGGCAGAGGAAGTTCAGCCTTCACCTAATCTGCAGAGTCTGTTGCCACAATCTTCAGGTGATGCACAAAAGAACAAGAATTTCCTCGCTATGCTTTCGGGCCAGCAGCTTAAAAATTTACGGGCAGCGGGAGATGAAGGGACGAACGCAGTTCAGGCTGAATCTTCTGCTGCAAATGCAGCAGAAGCAGGAAATCCGCAGAGAGAACCCTTGACTGCAGACCTGCTCTTCAGGCAGATGGGAATGCAGCCGGTCAAGGAGGGAGAACCTGTCAAAGCCAACACATTGTTGGAGGTACAATTGGGGAATCATCAGCTGGCTAATCATCAGCTGGCTAATCCTCAGCTGGCCAATCATCAGCTGGCTAATCATCAGCTGACTAATCCTCAGCTGGCTAATCCTCAGCTGGCTGATCGGCAGTTATTTAATAATCAGCCGCCCAATCAGAGGGTGGTCAATCCATTGCTGAATCAACAGGTACAGGAAGTGACGGCAGCGGAAGCTGTTTTGAACAAGGTAGATCCCGCAGTGATTGAAAATCCTGCAGCGCTTATTAAGGGAACGGAAATGAATCTGCAGATAAGTGGAGCTGACAATGGCAAGGATACAATGCTTAATGCCAAAGGAATGGCGCTTTTCCAGCAGAGTGAAGAGACGATGCCGTCCAGGACTGTTGGGGAAGTGATGAGTCAGGTGCACTTACAGCAGGTGGGGGATAAGGTGTCTACGGTGCAGCCGGCAATGGTTCAGGCAGCGGCGAAAGAAAATATTCTGCCTGTTGATGATTTGTTCGGCAAAGTGCCAGTAACTGTGGAAAAAGCGGCTGTAATGCCATCACCGCAGCCAGATGTTATGGTTTCGCCAGCAGAGAACAGGATTGATACGCAGAATGTCGTTGCTGAAGTCTTGACTAAGGCAGATGTAAAAACTCCTGTAGGGGAAGTTTTTATCGCAGCGGAACAAGGCATCGTGGCACGGCAGTCTGAACCGCGTCAGGAAGTCGATAGCAAAATACAGATGCCACTGATAAATGAGGAGATTGAGGCTGTTTCTCCAATCGCTGTGAAATCGCAAAAAGCAGACATGCACCAATGGGGAAAACGTCAGGAGCAGGATTTCCGCCAGCAGATACCGCTGCAACCACCAACAATGAAAGACATGGCAGAGGATAAGGGGCAAACACTAAAAGAATTGTCAGAAGAGAAAGTCGGGGATAAAGAGTCAGTATTGGCGGATGAAGCGTTGGAGGATATTTCAATCAGCAATGTGAAGCCGCAAAATGCCGATATGCGTCAGATGGGGAACCGTCAGGAACAGAATTTCCGCCAGCAAAGGCCGCTGCAACCGCCACCGATGGAAAAGGTAGCAGATGATAAGGGCCAAGTAGTACAACAATTGTCAGAAGAGGCCGTTGGGGATAAGGCGCCAGTATCGCATGTACAGGAAGCCCCTAGTGGTTCGGTAAGCACATTCCAGCAGGATCTGGCCGACAGTATCCGGGGGACGGAGCGTCAGTCGGAGATACCGCAAAACAGGAATGTGCAGGATAATTTCCAGGTGGCTAAACAGATCGTTGATCAGGCCCGCCTGATCCGTCGGGGCGAAAATACGCAAATGGTCATCAAGCTTCATCCTGACCATTTAGGGGAGTTGACCTTAAAGGTTTCCGTATCGGCCAATGGTGCGGTGAATGCTTCTTTCCACAGTGACAATGCCCAGGTGCGCACCATCATTGAAAATTCTTTGGTACAGTTGAAGCAGGAGCTGAACAATCAAGGGTTAAAAGTAGATAACGTTGATGTCTATGCCGGCCTTGATGATGGCGGCTTGCCACAGGGCGAAGGCCAGCAGGCCTGGCAGCAGAATCAGAGTCATAATAGCAGCAGTGCGGGCCATTTTACAGGAAGTTTGGATGATTATGGTGAAGAGGCCGAGGGCGTGGCTGCTGCGCAGCAGGTAGAAACGGATGCCGCCGATGGCGTTGACTATCGAGTATAAGCATAGAAGGTGAAGAATGTGGCAAATACATTGAATACAATTACAGTTGATGGTGTAACACAAAGCCTGGAAAGCTATCAGGCCGCTAAATCCCAAGCCGCTAAAGGGGATAACAGCACATTGGGCAAGGATGCCTTCTTGCAGCTTCTCGTGACGCAGATGAAATATCAGGACCCTTTGGATCCACAGGACAATGGTGAATATCTGGCCCAGCTGGCTCAGTTCTCTGCGTTGGAGCAGATGACCAATGTATCGGAAGGCCTGAGCAATGTGTCCAAATTGGTGGGCAATATCGATACATCGGTGCTCGTCGGTCAGCTCAGCAATATGATTGGCAAGGATGTGCAATGGGTGAAGGAGACGTCTTCCACGGATGAGAATGGCAAGACGGTCATCAACAAAGAAACGTTTGAGGGTAAGGTTACCGGTGTCAGCATCTCCGATGGTTCGCCGACGGTTATTGCTGAATCCGGCGGCAAGTCCTATCAGGTGGCCATTGCCAATATCAGTCGTATTGGTGATGGGATGAAGAATAGCTGATCTTACTGTCAGTCAAAGCCTTTTCGCTTTCCAGCGGAGAGGCTTTTAAAATTTATATGGTAAAATCTGCACAATGGCGTTATAATAACATATTGTGTATTTACTTAGGATATCGTTATGAATAGTATAGTAAGAAATCTAAAGGAGATTGTGCATCTTATGCAGAGAAATGAACTTTGCTGGTGTGGCAGCGGCAAGAAATACAAGAAATGCCACGCAGATTTTGATGAACGGATCAGCGAGATCAAGTACAATGCGTTCAAGGGGCAGGTAAGACCGCCCAAGAAGATCATCAACAACAAGCATGATATCGAGATGATTCGGGCGGCTGGTGTCATCAATGACGGCGCTTTGGATGTGGCAGCTTCCATGATCAAGCCGGGCGTGGATACCGCTGCGATTGACGATGCGGTACGGGAATTCATCGAATCCAAGGGAGGCTATCCTTCCTGCCTGCATTATGAAGGCTTCCCCAAGAGTTGCTGCATCTCCATCAATGATGTGGTCTGCCATGGCATACCCTCCCAGAAGACCATCCTGAAGGAGGGTGATATCGTCAATGTGGATATCACGACCACATTGAATGGTTATTATGCAGATGCTTCCCGGATGTTCATGGTTGGCGAAGTATCGGCAGAGGCCGAACGTCTGGTGCGGGTGACCAAGGAATGCATGGAGCGCGGCATTGCCGCCGCAAGGCCCTGGCATTTCCTGGGAGATATCAGCGCGGCCTGCGGTGATTATGCCCATGCCAATGGCTACTCGGTGGTGACGGATCTGGGCGGCCATGGTGTCGGCAAGGATTTCCATCTGGAACCCTTTGTGGCTCATGAGGGTGAAGCGGGCACAGGGATGCTCTTGGTGCCGGGTATGGTGCTCACGGTGGAACCTATGATCAACCAGGGCAAGAAGACCGTGGTGATTGACAGCAAGGATAACTGGACGGTGCGCACCAAGGATAAGAAACTTTCCGCCCAGTGGGAGAAGACGATTTTGATTACGGAAACGGGCACGGAGGTACTTTCGTCGTAATGACCAGATTTAAGGAATTGGGAATTTCCCAGGAAATTTGTGATGTGCTGGCCAAGCGCGGTATCCGCGAGGCTACGCCGGTACAGGAAAAGGCCATTCCCTTGGCGCGGGCGGGCCGGGATATCATCGTGCAGGCCCAGACCGGCACGGGCAAGACCTTGGCGTTTTTGCTGCCCATCCTCGAAAAGATCAAGCCGCAGGTGGATGTGGCACAGGCCCTGATCGTGGCGCCCACCCGCGAATTGGCGATTCAGGTGGCCAAGGTGGCAGCAATTGTGGGGGAAGCAGCCGGGATATCTTCCCTTGTCATCTATGGCGGGCAGGATATCGAGCGGCAGAAGCAGAAGCTGCGCCGTCATCCTCAGCTGATCATCGGCACGCCGGGCAGACTTCTTGACCATCTGCGCCGCCAGACCATCAATCTGAGCCATGTGAACAAGGTGGTCCTGGATGAAGCCGATGAAATGATGAAGCTGGGCTTTATTGAAGATGTAGAGCTGCTCTTGAAGGCATCGGCCAGTGACCGGCAGTTCATGCTGTTCTCCGCCACCATGCCGGCCAGAGTCAAGGCGTTGGCTGCGCAGTATATGAAATCGCCGGAAAATATCCAGATTAAGAGCGAGCATATCACGCTGGATGCCATTGAACAGGTGATTCTCGATACCACGGAAGAGAATAAGATCGATCGTCTCTGTGAATGCATCAACAGCGACAATCCCTATCTGGCCATGGTATTCTGCCATACGAAGCAGCGGGCCCATATGGTCACGATGGCCTTGGCGGCCCGTGGTTATCTGGTGGATGAGCTCCATGGCGACTTGTCTCAGGTGCAGCGTGCCCTGGTACTGAAGCGTTTCCGCAAGGCGGAACTGCAGATCCTCTGTGCCACGGATATTGCGGCCCGCGGGCTTGATATCGAAGGCGTGACCCATGTGTTCAACTATGATATTCCCCATGATACGGAAAGCTATATCCACCGCATCGGCCGCACGGGGCGGGCGGGACAGGAAGGCAAGGCTGTGACCTTCGTCAATGCCCGTCAGTATGATCTGCTGCGCCGTATTGAAGCCGGTATCAAGAGCCGTATCCGCAAGGAACATTCCGAACGCCATCATAAGCGCTTGGAAAAACAGGCCAAGATCATGGACGAGATCAAAAAGGAACGGCAGGAGAAGAAAGCCAAGGCTAAACCTTTATCGAAATACGCCAACCGCAAGGGCGCAGCCCACAAGGGGCGCAATGACCGCAGCCGCCGGGCGAAGGTGCGCAATAAATCCAATGCCACGAAGCGTTCCCATATGGGGAAGCATTAAAATTTCATAATTAAGCAGGAAATCCCCCTTTTTAGTCGAAATTCTATCACTGTAGACTAGATAAAAGGGGGATTTGTCATGATTGGTATCAAAAATGTGATTGCCGTGGTTTGCGGTGGGGGACCGGCTCCCGGCATCAACAGTGTTATTTCCGGTGTCGTCAATGAAGCCACCCGTCAAGGTTGGGATGTGCTGGGCATGTATGACGGCTTTTCCCGTCTGGCCCGGGGCGAAAAGAATTATATTCGCTTAGAGCCGAAGAATATCAGCCGCATCCATCTGACCGGCGGCTGCATCCTCAAGATGTCCCGCTTCAACCCGACCAAGAAGGAATCCGATCTGCGCACCGTGGTGGAAACCCTGACGGAACTGGGCGTAACCCATCTCGTGACCATCGGCGGTGATGATACGGCTTACAGCTCTGCAGCCGTTTCCGATTATGCCCGCAAGATGGGCCGTACCATCAACGTGGTGCATGTGCCGAAAACCATTGATAACGACCTGCCGCTGCCGGAGGGGATTCCGACATTCGGCTTTGAGACGGCCAGAGCCTTTGGTACCCAGGAGGTTGAAAACCTCATGGAAGATGCCCGTACCACCAATAATCGCTGGTACTTCACCATTGCCATGGGGCGTACGGCTGGTCACTTGGCACTGGGCATGGGCCGCAGCGCCGGTGCTGCTCTGACCATCATCCCGGAGGAATTCCCCGAGGATAAGATTCCTCTCCAGCAGGTGGTGGACATCATCACAGGTGCCATCGTGAAGCGCTATCTGACCGGCAAGAACTACGGCGTAGCCGTTATCGCAGAAGGCGTCATCGAAAAGATTGCGCCGGAAGATTTCAAGAAACTGGGCACGGTGGTCACCGATGAGCACGGCCATATCCGTTACAGCGAACTGGACTTTGGTGAAATCCTCAAGCAGGCTGTTTTGGCCGAAGTCAAGAAGCTGGGCATCAAGATCACCGTTATCGATAAGGAAATCGGCTACGAGCTTCGCTGCACGGCACCGATTGCTTACGATATCGACTATGCCCGCCAGCTTGGTTACTCCGCCGTACAGTTCCTGATGTCCGGGGACAGCGGCGCCTTAATCTCCATTCAGGACAACAAGGCAGTGCCCATGCGCTTTGAGGACATCAAGGATCCCGCCACCGGCAAGACTATGGTGCGCAAGGTCAATATCGACTCCGTCCACTATCAGATTGCAAGAGGTCTTATGATGCGCCTCGAAAAGGGAGACTTGGACGATCCGGGGCTGGCCAATGCTTATCGCATGGAACCGGAAGAATTCAAGCAGAGATACAGCTACCTGTTCCCGGAAGAGCCCGATGTAACAGCAGAAGCTTGATAAAAATAAAGGGGATGTGAATATCCCTTGACAGCAAAAGCCCGTTGGCAAAAACGCCAGCGGGCTTTTGCAAATTGCAGTTTGTCAATGCGAGCCTGAACGCTTTTGTTACAGAGCAGTGGGGCGGCGGTGGGAATACTTTTCCGCCGCTGCACTAAATGTCCCGCCAGCAGAAGTACGCATCTTCCAGTAACCTGCGCCGGGCAAGTCCGGCGGCGCGTCCATCAACGAAGTATCCAGCACATGCTGTTTGCGGGCCAGCCTTCACTTCGTTCAGGCAGTCGTTCCGCCGGCGGAAAAGCATCCCCACCGCCACCCAGAGTTACGTTTGTCAATGCTGCTAGGTTCCGGCTGGAGGATACAAGTACATCGATGTTCTTGTTACGGGAGAACCGGGTTCGTGCCGATTGCAAAAATCGTGGCTGGGGGCGAACGGGGGAGTGCTTTTTCTGTGGGAGCGACTGTCTGAGCGCAGCGAAGACCGGCCCGAGGCAGGCAGTTACCAGAAAGCACGCTGAAAGACGCGCCGCCGGTCTTGCCCGGCGCCATCTGGCTAAACAGCTCTAAAATTGCCGAGAGGGTCGTTTTAGCGGAAACAGAAAAAGTACTCCCCCGTGAACCCTTGACTGCGTATGAACAGGATAACTTCAGCACGAACGCGCCGACAAACTGCAATTGACTCACATGTTTTTTTACTTTTTTTGAAAAAACTTTAAAAAAGGTGTTGACAAGTGAATCCATATGCCCTATAATCTTTTATTGTCAGCCGGTGATACCGCAGGGCGCGAGAGCGCAGGGCGGTTGAGGCTAAAGGTCATCGCGGGGTGGAGCAGTCGGTAGCTCGTCGGGCTCATAACCCGAAGGTCACAGGTTCAAGTCCTGTCCCCGCAACCAAATTGATTAAAACTTTTAAAAAAAAGAGTTTGACAGGGCTGACGAGATATGATAAAGTAATCGCGGGATGGAGCAGTCGGTAGCTCGTCGGGCTCATAACCCGAAGGTCATAGGTTCAAGTCCTATTCCCGCAACCAAATGTTAATGTTGCTGATATAGCTCAGTCGGTAGAGCGTATCCTTGGTAAGGATAAGGTCACCAGTTCAATCCTGGTTATCAGCTCCATATATGGCGGCATAGCTCAGTTGGCTAGAGCATGCGGTTCATACCCGCAGTGTCCGGAGTTCAAATCTCTGTGCCGCCACCAAATTTACCAAAGAACCCCTGATGCAGGGGTTTTATTTTATGTTTCATACATATATAAACGTCGCTAAGAAAAATTTCAACTTGTCAAGGGTTTTATGTTGACAGGCTATTGCAAGTGTGCTAAATTGTATTAGTGACATTATGAAAGAGTCATAGTATCTGAGCGTAAGGGGTGTAAATAGAGATGCGCAACAATATCACGTTGGAGTGCACGGAGTGCCATAGCCGTAACTACCGTACCAACAAGAACAAGAAGAACAACCCGGATCGTCTGGAGTTCAATAAGTACTGCAAGTTCTGCAAGAAACATACGACGCACAAAGAAACGAAATAATCGCTTCTAGCGGGTTGAACGGAGATGTGAAGTAACTGTGAAGAAATTCATAGACGAAGTTATCGCCGAAATGAAAAAAGTATCATGGGCGACCAAGAAAGAGCTGGTAAACTACACTGTAGTGGTCGGCATCGCCGTGGCGATTGTTTGCGCTCTGATTTGGTTCTGTGATACGATCTTTGCAAGATTGTTCCACATCATTTTACGGTAAGCTAAGTGAGGGCAGCATGGCAAACGAAGAGATGAATCTGCGGCAGGACAATCCTGGCAGAGCTTGGTATGTAGTTCATACCTATTCGGGCTATGAGAACAAGGTCAAAGCCAATCTCGAACGCCTGATTCATACGGCCAACATGAGCAACATGATCTTCAATGTTGTGGTTCCTGTAGAGGATGAGGTCGAAATCAAGGACGGCAAGAAAAAAGTCGTTCCGCGAAAAGTCTTCCCGGGCTATGTGCTGGTTGACATGATTGTCGATGAGCATTCCTGGTACGTTGTGCGCAACACCACCGGTGTTACCGGGTTTGTTGGTTCTGAAAAACACCCGATTCCGCTTACCGATGCTGAAGCGAAACGTATCTTGAAGTCCATGGGCGAAGAAGAGCTCAAACCTGAACTCGATGTCGAGATTGGGGATGTGGTTCGCATCAACTCGGGTGTTTTCGAGAATTACACGGGTACTATTTCGGAAATCGATGCCGAAAAAGGCCGCGTCAAGGTTCTCGTCGAGGAAACCCCGATTGACCTTGGCTTTGATCAGGTAGAAACCATCTGATTGAAGCGGTTGTAAATCCTTTTTGGGAGGTGAATATAAATGGCAAAGAAAGTTTCTAAGATTGTAAAACTTCAGGTTGTTGCAGGTAAGGCTAATCCGGCTCCTCCAGTAGGTCCCGCACTTGGTCAGGCTGGTGTCAACATCATGGGTTTCTGTAAGGAATTCAACGAAAGAACCAAGGATAAGGCTGGTCTGATCATTCCGGTTGAAATCACGGTTTTCGAAGATAGATCCTTCACTTTCATCACGAAGACTCCGCCGGCTGCTGTACTGCTGAAGAAGGCTGCCAAGATCGAAAAGGCTTCTGGTGAACCCAACAAGAACAAGGTAGCTAAGCTGCCCCGCGCTGAAGCAATGAAGATTGCAGAAAGCAAGATGGAAGACCTCAACGCTGCTGATATCGAGGCTGCTACTCGCATGATCGAGGGTACGGCTCGCAGCATGGGTATCGAAATCGTTGACTAATTTTTAGTTGGCTTTCGTCCCTGTGGGAGGCAATAACCGTTATTACCACGAGAGGAGAAAACTTACAATGGCTAAAGCTGGTAAGAAATATCAGGACGCTTGCAAGCTCGTTGAAGCTGGCAAGTTCTACACGGCTGCTGAAGCTATGGAACTCGTTAAGAAGACGGCTACGAAGAAGTTTGATGAAACCATCGAACTGCACGTACGTCTCGGCGTAGATCCGAAATATGCTGATCAGCAGGTACGTGGCGCTATGGTACTGCCGCACGGCACTGGTAAATCCAAGCGCGTACTCGTTTTCGCTAAGGGCGAAAAGGTTAAGGAAGCAGAAGCTGCAGGTGCAGACTTCGTTGGTTCCGATGAAATCGTCCAGAAGATCCAGGGCGGCTGGCTCGACTTCGATGTCGCAGTAGCTACTCCGGACATGATGGGCACTGTCGGTCGTCTTGGTAAGGTTCTCGGCCCCCGCGGCCTCATGCCGAACCCGAAACTGGGTACGGTTACGATGGACCTCACGAAGGCAGTATCCGAGATTAAAGCAGGTAAAGTCGAATACCGCACCGATAAGGCCGGTAACGTGCATTGCCCGATTGGCAAGGCATCTTTCGACGCTGAGAAGCTCCAGCAGAACTTCCAGGCCCTGATTGATACACTGAACCGCGTAAAACCGGCGGCTGCTAAAGGCCAGTACATGCGCTCCATTACGGTCAGCGCAACGATGGGCCCTGGCATCCCCGTTCAGCTCTAATCCAGAGCACGGTTCAGACGAGGCTCCGGTCTCCACAACTGTATAACGATGGCTGTAGACAGCAGGTTTGATACTTATCATCTAACGACGATTTATTGTCGCCTGCCGAGGCCGGAGCAGATGAACTTTGAAAATTCTACCTCCGGCGGACGCAGCCGGAGGTTTTTTTACAGGCTTTAATAATCCATAACAGGCAGGAGGTGTAATTGGAAATGGCAAATATGACGAAGAAACAGGCTATCGTTGCTGAACTGAAAGATCAGCTGACGAATGCCAAAGGTGTTGTGCTCACGAGCTACCGTGGTCTGACGGTTGCTCAGGATACGCAGCTCCGTCGTGAACTTCGCGCCGCTGGTGTAACGTACCATGTTGTTAAAAACACGATGCTCCGCCTGGCAGCGAAAGAAGCAGGTATCGAAGGCTTCGATGCTCATCTCGAGGGCACCACGGCTTTCGCATTCTCCACGGAGGATGCTATTGCTCCGGCAAAGGTTATCTGCAGCTTCATCAAGAAGAACAAGCTTGATGAAAACGAAGTGCTGACTGTTAAGGTCGGTACGGTAGAGGGCAAGGTCATTGACGCTAACGAAGTCAAGGCTCTGGCTGAACTGCCGTCTCGCGAAGAACTCATCGCCAAGATGCTGGGCAGCATGAATGCTCCTATCAGCAATACGGTCAACGTACTGCAGGGTGTTATTCGCAATGCTGTTTATGTGCTTGACGCTGTTCGCGCTCAGAAGGAATCCGCATAATCTGCGAGTTCTATATAATTGATTTAGAATTAACAAGAAAGATTTTTGGAGGTATATTCAAATGACTAAAGAAGAAATCATGGAAGCCATTGAAAACATGACTGTCCTCGAGCTGTCTGAGCTCGTAAAAGCTATGGAAGAAAAGTTCGGCGTTAGCGCTGCTGCTCCGGTTGCAGTTGCTGCTGTTGGTGGCGCTGCTGCAGGTGCTGCTGAAGAAAAGAGCGAGTTCACGGTTATGCTCGCTTCCGCTGGCGACAAGAAGATCAACGTTATCAAAGCTGTTCGCGAAGCTACGGGTCTCGGCCTGAAGGAAGCTAAGGCTCTGGTTGATGGCGCTCCGGCTGCTGTTAAGGAAAACGTTGCTAAGGCTGAAGCTGAAGAACTCAAGGCTAAGCTCGAAGAAGCTGGCGCTACGGTTGAACTGAAGTAATTTCAGTTTGCTGAAATTAGCAAGTTAAAGGAGCACTCCTGCGGGAGTGCTCTTTTTGCTTTTTAATTTCGAGTCAGGAGGCGATGAAGAAAAGTATATGCAAAAAAATCTTCTAGGACGAATCCGTAAGGGCGAGTCCTTTACTTTTGGTGAGCTGCTGCTCTTGACATGGCAGCTCAGTGTTCCCGCCATCATGGCGAAAATCACCACCGTGATGATGCAGTATATCGATGCTTCCATGGTGGGTATGATTGGTTCTAATGCGGCAGCGGCCATCGGTCTGGTCAATTCCACGACCTGGCTGATTGGCGGCATCTGCTTTGCTATGTCCATGGGCTACACCATCCAGCTGGCACATGCCATTGGCGCCGGTGAGGATGTGAAGGCACGGAGTCTGGTGCGTCATGGCCTGATGGCGGTACTGGTCTTCAGTCTGGTCATGGGGATAGGCAGTGCTTTGTGCAGTGCGCCTTTGACCGTTTTTTTAGGCGGGACGTCTGAAATCGTCCATGATGCGGCGGTATATCTGGCTATATATGCGTTGGGGCTGCCATTTTTGGCAGTGAATTTTGCGGCGGGTTCCATGCTGCAGGCCAGCGGGAATATGAAAGTGCCCAGCCTGCTGAGCGTGCTTATGTGTGTATTGGACGTGGTATTCAACGCCCTGCTGATTTTTCCCAGCCGCAGTGTTGAGCTTTGGGGACAAGGGATCTGGATTCCTGGTGCTGACTTAGGCGTGGCCGGAGTGGCCTGTGGCTCGGTATTGGCCGAAGTATGCTGTATGGCCGCCATGCTCTATGTCCTGCTGAAAAAATCCCGTCAGCTTCATTATCGTCAGGAAAAATGCCTTCCCTGGCAGGGAGAATTGCGGGAAGCAGCCTGTCTGGGGTTCCCCATTATGTTGGAACAGTTTGTCATGGGCAGTGCTTATGTGGCCTTTACACGGATTGTCTCGCCCTTGGGAACTGTGGCACTGGCCGCAAATTCCTTCGCCATCACGGCGGAAAGCCTCTGCTATATGCCGGGTATCGGTGTTTCTACGGCGGCGCAGACTTTAGTGGGGCAGAGCGTGGGCGCCGGTCGCAGCAAGCTGGCCCAACGCTTTGGCTACGTCAGTGCCAGCCTGGGCATCACGGTGATGCTCTTGATGGGCATTGTTATGTACATCTGCGCGCCACTGATGATGGGACTGCTATCTGCGGATGCCGCTGTTATCCAGGCAGGAGCGGAAATCCTACGCATTGAAGCCTGGGCGGAACCGCTTTTTGCCGCTGGCATCATTGTCACCAGTATTTTCCGCGGTGCCGGGGAAACGCGCATGCCCACCATACTGAATTTGGTCGCCATGTGGGGCATACGTATTCCCCTGGCCGTTTATCTGGCTGCAGATTATGGTCTGACCGGAGTTTGGACGGCTATGTGTGTGGAACTCTGTGCCCGTGGTATTTTATCGTTGGGGGTGCTTGTTTACCGTGGTGAGGGGTTGTACCATAAAAATAAAGCGAAAATTGCAGATTAAAGGCTGTAGCTAAAATGTGTAAACTTGTAACATTGTTGGATATCGGTTAAAATGGATACAGTGTGAAAACTGTATCCATTTTTTTGAGGAGGAATCATCATGCAAGTTATCCATACTGATAATGCTCCAGCTGCTGTAGGTCCATACAGTCAGGCTATCAAGGCGGGCAATACCCTTTATCTTTCCGGACAGATTGCCATCAATCCGGCAGAGGGAAAGATTGTGGCGACGACAATCACTGAGCAGGCTGAGCAATGCTGCCGGAATATCGAAGCTGTGCTGAAGGCAGCCGGTACCGATATGAGCAAGGTGGTCAAGACGACCTGTTTCCTGGCTGAGATTGCTGATTTCAAGGCATTCAACGAAGTTTATGCCAAACATTTCATCAGCAAGCCTGCCAGAAGCTGCGTGGCGGTCAAAGACCTACCGGCAGGCGCTTTGTGCGAAGTAGAAGCAATCGTAGTTTTTGATTAAGGAAAAGAGGACTGTGAAATTTCACAGTCCTCTTTTCCTTAGGATCATCCTTACGATACAGGGATAACAGAGCATAATAAAGAGCAATCTGGTCAGCTGATAAGCGGTCATGGTGGAACTGTCAGCACCCACCACCAAAGCCGTGATGCCAATCTCAGCTAGGCCGCCGGGGGCGGTAGAAAGGAAGGTGGTGGCAATATCTGATGGGGTGAGCAGGGAAAGGAGGACGCCCATGCCCATGGACACGGCCAGTACCAGCAGGACGCTGCCGATCAGTACCGGCCCCATGCCCTGATAGTCCCGGATCTTCCGCAGGTCGATGCTGCTGCCGATATAGCTGCCCACGCAGATCTGGGCCATATTCAGGTAATGCACCGGAATGACGGGGGCGGTGTGTCCGGAACAGACGATATAGATGGCCGTGGCCAATAGCGGGCCTAAAAGCGTGGCTGTAGGCAGATGAATCGCCTTGCCAATGACTGCGCCAGCCACTGCCACCAGGGCGAAGATCAGCAGGTTGCCGGTATGCTCTACTGCCAAAAGATGCGCCGATTGCCCCGCAGAGGGCAGCACATGGATGGCCAGAAAGGGAATCACGAAGACCACGGACAGCATGCGCATGGTCTGCATGATGGTGACCGCCGTCAGGTCAGCTTCTTTCATTTCCGCTGCCAGGATCACCATCTGGGACAGGCCGCCGGGGACGCAGCCCAAAAGGCAGCTGGTCAGGTTGATCTTCGTCCGGCGGTACATCAACCAGGCTGAAAAGATGCCGGCACAGATGGTGACAAAGGTTGCCAGCAGCATAAAGGGCAGCTGGTTTAGGATGGCCTGTCCTGTTTCCAGCGTAAAGGGGCGGCCCATGGAATAGCCCAGTGGAATCAGGGCGATATTGCGGAGCCAAAGGGGCCAGCGCAGCTTTCGCTTCAATGCCATCGCCGTAAGGGAAACGGCGATGATGGGCCCTAACGTCCAGGGTAAGGGAGCATTTATCTGCTCCAGCAGAAAACCGCCACAAGTGGCAATTATGATGGTGAGAAGAAAATCCTGCAAGTCATACACGTCTTTCTATATAAACAAAACTAATACGTATTTGATTTTATCATTAGCATGATGGGGAAGCAATGGCAATTTTATCTTTGACTTTTTGTTGTTTATGGGGTATACTAAGCATTGTACGTTAGCACTCATTTGAAATGAGTGCTAATCCTTACGTAAGCAAATAATTTTTATAAAGAGAGGCAATGACAAATGGCTAAAGAAACCCATGAATTTCAAGCGGAAACAAAACAGCTTTTGGATTTGATGATTCATTCCATCTATACCAACCACGAGATTTTCCTGCGGGAGCTTATCTCCAACGCGTCAGACGCCATTGATAAGGTACACTTTGCAAGCCTGACCAACCGCGATATCCTCGAAGGGGATGACAGCTACGAGATCTTCCTCGAGCCGGACAAGGAAAACCATACCCTGACCATCCGCGATAACGGTATCGGCATGAGCCGTCAGGAAGTCATCGAAAATATCGGTACCATCGCCAAATCCGGCACCAAGGCCTTTATGGAACAGCTCAAGAAGGCCAAGGAAGCCAGTGAAGGCGGCGAGGGCAATACGGACAAGGAACTCATCGGCCAGTTTGGTGTCGGCTTCTATTCTGCCTTCATGGTGGCAGAAAAGGTGGTGATTGAAACCCGCAAGGCCGGCGAAACAGAAGGCACCCGTTGGGAATCCACAGGCGATGGTTCCTATAGCATCGAAGAATGCGATAAGGAAAAACGCGGCACTAGCATCACCATCACCTTGGGCAAGGAATTCTTCGGTGACGATGCTGAATCCGACTTCACGGAAAACTATACGCTGGAACGCCTGGTCAAGAAGTACAGCGACTATGTGCGTTACCCCATCAAGATGAACTTCGAGCATGAGGAAACACCGAAGGACGATGAGGGCAAGGAAATCGAAGGCGCTGAGAAGATCAAGACCATCGAATGCCGCACCCTGAACTCCATGCAGCCTCTTTGGACGAAGAATAAGTCTGATATCACGGAAGAAGAGTATAACGAATTCTTCAAGAATCAGTTCCACGAATGGGAAAAGCCCATGGAAGTGTTCCATACCAAGGCAGAAGGCTCCGTAGAATATACGGCTTTGTTGGCCATTCCGTCCCGTGCGCCGTTCAACCTCTATCATACGGACTATGAACCGGGCGTGCAGCTCTATTCCCGTCATGTGTTCATCATGGACAAGTGCAAGGATCTGCTGCCGGATTACCTGCGCTTCATGAAGGGCCTTGTGGATTCCCCGGATCTTTCCCTGAATATTTCCCGTGAACTCCTGCAGCAGAGCCGCGAACTCAAGGTTATCGGCAAGGCGCTGGAGAAGAACATCCTGAAATCCCTGGCCCGCAAGCTCAAGAACAAGCGTGAGGACTATGAGAAGTTCTGGAACGAATTCGGCAAGTCCCTGAAAATCGGTGTTTATAACAGCATGTATGCTGGCAGCGATACCATCGACAAGCTCAAAGACCTGCTGCTCTTTATGAGCTCCAAGGAAGGCAAACTGGTTACGCTCAAGGAATATGTGGAGCGTATGCCGGAAAGCCAGAAGAAGATTTACTATGCAACGGCTAAGGACAAGGAAACCATCGAGCATCTGCCCCAGATGGAAACCCTGCGCGACAAGGGCCTTGAAGTGCTCTATCTGCTCGATCCGGTAGATGAGTTCTGCATCGAAACCCTGCGGGAATACGAGGGCAAGAGCTTCCATTCCATCAGCCGTGGCGATCTCGATCTCGACGATGCTGAAAGTCAGGAAGTCAAGAAGGAAACGGAAGACATCCAGAAGAAGAATGATGATCTCTTAAAGGACATCAAGGAAGCTCTGGGCGATAAGGTCGCAGATGTTAAGGTTTCTGCCCGCCTGAAATCCAGTGCCGTCTGCCTCGTGGCCGACGAAGCCGGCCCGTCCCTGTCCATGGAACAGACCTTTGCGGAAATGAACAACCCCATGTTCAAGGCTCAGCGTATTCTGGAAATCAACCCGCATCATGAGCTCTTCACGAGACTGCAGGGCCTCCATGAAGCTGGTAAGGACAGCGCCGACTTCAAGGATTACTGCGATCTGCTCTATACGCAGGCACTCCTGATTGAAGGCATCCTGCCGGAAAATCCGGTGGACTTCGCCAACAAGGTAGCCAAACTCATGGCAAAATAAGCAGGGAAATTTGACAGAGGCCTGTTCCTGTGTTAAAATATTTCTTGTTTTTGCGGATGTGGCGGAACTGGCAGACGCGCTGGATTTAGGATCCAGTGCCGCAAGGCGTATGGGTTCGACCCCCTTCATCCGCACCATATGAATGATAAGCGATAGCTGTTATGGCTATCGCTTTTTTTGATGAAATTTTATCGCATATTGACTTATTGTCTCCTATCGGTTACAATATACAAGTGCTTTGCTTAGGGAAAGCATGAGAAAAGAGAAGAAATCCAGAGAAAGTAATCCTGTTGTTCTGGTGTACGAAAAGGACGTAAGTTCTAGCGCAAGTTCCTGGAAGCGGAACGCAAAAGCTTTCAGGAAGACGAGGAGAAGGTTGTCGAAACGTCAGCGGATGCCTTCCGGCCGGCTCGGTCGATAGAATGCAGCGAAAGCCCCATCGTGAGGTGGGAGACAAGCTGCGGGAGAGCACGACAGGATAGTACAACAATTTCATAGGAGGTACTATTATGTGTGGTATCGTAGGTTATGTCGGTGACAAAGAGGCAGCAGGCTTCCTGCTGGAAGGTCTGGCCAAGCTGGAGTATCGTGGTTACGACTCTGCTGGTATTGCTGTCTTTGACGGAGAGAAGATCGGCGTGGAGAAGAGTGTAGGCCGTCTGGCCGCTCTGCGTGACAAGCTGAAAGGTCACGAGCTCAAGGGCACCATGGGTATCGGTCATACCCGCTGGGCAACCCATGGCCGTCCGTCCGACAAGAACTCCCATCCCCATACGGATTGCTCCGGGGATTTCGTGGTGGTTCACAACGGCATCATCGAAAACTACCTGTCCCTGAAGGAAGACCTGATCGAGAAAGGTCATAACTTCAAATCTGAGACGGATACGGAAGTAGTGGCTCATCTGCTGGAAGAAGTCTACAATGGTGACTTTGTGGCTTCTGTACGGGAGGTATTGCGCCGGATTGAAGGCTCTTACTCCCTGGTGTTCATGAGCAGCAAGCATCCGGGCACGCTGATTGCCACCAAGCAGGACAACCCGCTGGTCATCGGCGTGGGCGAGGGCGAGAACTTCATCGCTTCCGATATCCCTGCCATCATCCAGCGTACCCGCCGCACTTACATCCTGAACGATGGCGAACTGGCTGTTCTGACCAAGGACAGCATCAAGATCTCCAACCGTCAGGGTGAGCCTGTGACCAAGAAGATCTTCGAGGTCAACTGGAATGCGGAAGCTGCCGAGAAGGGCGGCTACGAGCATTTCATGCTCAAGGAAATCCATGAACAGCCGAAGGCTGTCCGTGACACCATGAGCCAGCGCATCTCCAAGGACGGCAAGACTATCGTCATGGATGAGCTGAAATGGGATGCAGACTATCTCAATTCCTTCAACAAGATTTATATCGTGGCCTGCGGCACGGCTTATCATGCCGGCATGGTGGGTAAATATTATATCGAGAAACTGGCCCGTACGGTGGTGGAAGTGGATGTTGCTTCCGAGTTCCGTTATCGTGAACCCATCGTGGATGAGAACACGCTGTTCATCGCGGTTTCCCAGTCCGGTGAGACCAGTGATACGCTGGCAGCCATGAAGGAGTCCAAGCGTCTTGGCGCCAAGACGCTTGCCATCACCAATGTGGTTGGCTCTTCCATCGCCCGTGAGGCAGATCAGGTGCTTTACACCTGGGCTGGCCCGGAAATCGCCGTGGCTTCCACGAAGGCTTACACGACGCAGATCGTATTGTTCTTCATGCTGGCCCTCTACATGGCTGAGATCAAGAAGACGGTGGCTGCTGAACGCGTAGCTGAACTCATTGGCCAGCTCCAGAAGATTCCGGCACAGATCAGCGAAACGCTGTCTGATGTGGAACCCTTGAAGACCTTTGCGAAGCGCTATGGCTTCAATGATGATGTGTTCTACATTGGCCGTGGCCTGGACTACCATGTAGCGCTGGAAGGTTCCCTGAAGCTCAAGGAAATCTCCTATATCCATGCTGAGGCTTATGCTGCCGGCGAGCTCAAGCATGGGACGCTGGCTCTGATTGTGGAAGGCGTGCCTGTTATCGCGCTGGCTACCCAGAAGAGTGTCTATGAAAAGACGCTTTCCAACATCAAGGAAGTCAAAGCCCGTGATGCTGTGGTTATCGGTATCGCTACCGAAGGCGATGAGGAACTGGAGAAATATGTGGATCATGTGATGAAGGTTCCGGAGACGGATGAACTGGTCATCCCGATCCTGACGGTTGTTCCGCTGCAGCTTCTGGCATATTATGCCGCCATCACCCGTGGCTGCGATGTGGATAAGCCGCGTAACCTGGCTAAATCTGTTACCGTCGAGTAATAATGGAATATTGAACGAAGATGTCGCAGTTTGTCGTACTGCGGCATCTTTTTTATACATATTTTTTATGGTTTGAATGGCATTTTAGAAAAAAAATCTATTTATGATACGCTAGGCAACGTGTACACGAAAAACTTTGTAAAATAAGTGTTGACAGGGGTTTTGGGGGGTGCTAATATATAGAAGTGCCTGATGCGAGCGCATGATTTAGTGATACAGGGGAGTGAAAACAATGACACTGGAAGCACTGAAAAATGCCAATCGGGTGATTGGTATCAAGCAGGTTGCCAAGGCAGTGAAGCGAGGAAATGCCAAAGAGGTTTTCATCGCGAAAGATGCTGAGGCAAGGGTAACGGAACCGCTGATGGCCCTCTGTGAAGAACAGCAGGTGCCAGTGAGTCAGGAATCCACGATGCAGGAGCTGGGGACAGCTTGTGGCATTGAGGTGGGTGCGGCGGCAGCGGCAGTTATCGGTCAGTAAGTCTATTTGTTAAAAACCTTGAAGCTTTGCTTTGAGGTTTTAATAAATAATAAATTCTCAATATGAAGGAAGGAGGTGCATGTATGCCTACTATCAACCAGTTAGTTCGTAAGAGCAGAAAGAGCATGCAGGAAAAGTCCAAAGCACCAGCACTTAAGAATTGCCCGCAGAAACGCGGCGTTTGCACTCGTGTTTACACGTCTACGCCGAAAAAGCCGAACTCGGCACTGCGTAAGGTAGCTCGTGTTCGTCTGACGAATAGCATCGAAGTTACCGCATATATTCCGGGCATTGGTCATAATCTTCAGGAGCATAGTGTTGTTCTGATCCGCGGCGGTCGTGTAAAGGACCTGCCAGGTGTTCGTTACCACATCATCCGTGGTTCTCTCGATACTGCCGGCGTGCAGGATCGTGCTCAGGGCCGCTCCAAGTATGGTGCGAAACGCGCAAAGAAAAAATAATACAGCTTCGCAAATGAAGACTATGATAAGGAGGTAAAACAATGCCAAGAAAAGGTGCCGTACCTAAGCGTGATGTACTGCCGGATCCGGTGTACCACAGCAAAACGGTTACGAAATTCATCAATAAAGTAATGCTTTCCGGTAAGAAGAGCGTTGCTGAACGCGTTGTATATGATGCGTTCGAAACGATCCGTGCTAAAACGGGCAAGGATCCTCTGGAAGTTTTTGAGACGGCTCTGAAGAACGTTATGCCGGTTCTCGAAGTTCGTGCTCGCCGCGTCGGTGGTGCTAACTACCAGGTGCCGGTTGAGGTTCGTCCTGACCGTCGCATGACGCTGGGCATTCGCTGGATCGTCAACTACGCACGTCTCCGTGGCGAAAAGACCATGGATGAACGTCTCTCCGGCGAACTCATGGATGCTGCCAACAACACTGGCGCAGCTATCAAGAAGAAGGAAGATACGCACAAGATGGCCGAGGCCAACAAGGCATTCGCTCATTATCGTTGGTAATCTTTTCTCTGATTTATAAGGAGCGATATTAAAAGTGGCAAGAGAGTATTCCCTTGAAAAAACTCGTAATATCGGTATCATGGCACACATCGATGCCGGTAAGACGACTACTACTGAGCGTATCCTCTTCTACACCGGTGTAAATCACAAGATCGGTGAAGTTCACGACGGTGCTGCTACCATGGACTGGATGGTTCAGGAGCAGGAACGCGGCATCACGATTACGTCTGCTGCTACCACCTGTCATTGGAAAGACCATCGTATCAACATCATTGATACTCCGGGTCACGTGGACTTTACGGTAGAAGTTGAACGTTCCCTGCGCGTACTCGATGGTACCGTAGCAGTCCTGACTGCTCGCGGTGGCGTTGAGCCTCAGACTGAAACCGTATGGCGTCAGGCTGAGCGTTACAATGTTCCTCGTATGGCTTATGTCAACAAGATGGACATCACGGGCGCAGATTTCTACAATGTTATCAACATGATGCATGAACGTCTCCAGGCCAACGCTGTAGCTATCCAGCTGCCAATCGGTGCTGAAGACACCTTCCAGGGCATCATCGACCTCGTCAAGAACGAAGCCATCGTTTATGAAGACGACCTCGGCAAAGTTGCTGACGAAGTTGCTATTCCTGATGACATGAAGGAAAAAGCTGAAGAGTATCGCGAAAAGCTGCTCGAAGCTCTCTCCGAACTCGATGACGAGTTCATGGAAAAATACCTCGGTGGCGAAGAAATCTCTGAAGAAGAGATCAAGAAAGTCATTCGTAAGGGCACCGTTGAGTGCAAGCTCGTGCCGGTAACCTGCGGTACTTCCTATCGCAACAAGGGCGTTCAGCCCCTGCTCGATGCCATCGTTGATTATATGCCGGCTCCGGTAGATATTCCGCCTATCAAGGGTATCAACCCGGATTCCGGTGAAGAAGACCATCGTCCTTCCAGCGACAGTGAGCCGTTCTCTGCTCTGGCCTTCAAGATCATGACCGACCCCTATGTTGGTAAGCTGGCATTCTTCCGCGTTTACTCCGGTGTGCTCGATGCTGGTTCCTACGTGTTCAACTCCACGAAGGGCAAGAAAGAGCGTATCGGCCGTATCCTGCAGATGCACGCTAACAACCGTAAGGAAATCGAAAAGGTTTACAGCGGTGACATCGCTGCTGCTGTTGGTCTCAAAGACACCACGACTGGTGACACGCTGTGCGACGAAGCACATCCCATCATCCTCGAATCCATGGAATTCCCGGATCCCGTTATCTCCGTTGCTGTTGAACCGGCTACGAAGAACGACCAGGAAAAGATGGGCGTAGCTCTCCAGAAACTGGCTGAAGAAGATCCGACTTTCCGTGTGCGTACCGATCAGGAAACTGGTCAGTGCATCATCTCCGGCATGGGTGAGCTTCACCTCCAGATCATCGTTGACCGTATGCTCCGCGAATTCAAAGTGGACTGCAAGGTTGGCGAACCGCAGGTTGCTTATCGTGAAACGATTCGCAAGACTGTTAAATCCGAAGGTAAGTTCGTTCGTCAGTCCGGTGGTCACGGTCAGTATGGTCATTGCTGGCTCGAACTCATTCCGCAGGAACCGGGTGAAGGCTTCAGCTTTGAAAATAAAGTTGTCGGTGGTGCAATTCCGAAGGAATTCATCAACCCGATCGAAGCCGGCGTTAAGCAGGCTATGGAAACTGGTGTTGTTGCCGGTTATCCGATGGTGGACATCAAAGCTATCGTTTACGATGGTTCGTTCCACGAAGTTGACTCCTCTGAAGCAGCGTTCAAGGTTGCCGGTTCCATGGCATTCAAGAGCGGTGCAGAGAAAGCCAACCCGGTTCTCCTTGAACCGTACGTAAAAGTCGAAGTCACCGTTCCGGAAGAATACATGGGCGATGTCATCGGCGACCTGAACTCCCGTCGCGGCCGTATCGATGGTATGGAAGCACGCAACGGTGCTCAGGTAATCAACGGGTTCGTGCCCCTTTCCGAAATGTTCGGTTATTCCACGGACCTTCGTTCCAAGACTCAGGGCCGAGGGAACTACAGCATGGAAGTAGCTTACTATGATGAAGTTCCTAAAAATATAGCCGAAAAGGTTATTGCTAAAAACAAAGGCGAATAAGGGAGGAAAAAACACAAATGGCTAAAGAAAAGTTTGAGAGAACTAAACCGCATGTTAACATCGGCACCATTGGTCACGTTGACCATGGCAAGACGACGCTGACGGCTGCAATCACGAAGTGCCTGGCTGAAAAAGGCATGGCAAAATTCGAAGATTACGCTGATATCGATAAGGCTCCGGAAGAGCGTGAACGCGGTATCACCATCAACACGGCACACGTTGAGTATGAGACGGAAAAACGTCATTATGCACACGTTGACTGCCCGGGCCACGCTGACTATGTAAAGAACATGATCACTGGTGCTGCTCAGATGGATGGTGCTATCCTGGTAGTTTCCGCTGCTGATGGCCCGATGCCGCAGACTCGTGAGCACATCCTGCTCGCTCGTCAGGTAGGCGTTCCTGCAATCGTTGTTTTCCTGAACAAGGTTGACCAGGTTGACGATCCTGAACTGCTCGAACTGGTTGAAATGGAAGTTCGCGAGCTGCTCTCCAGCTACGAATTCCCTGGCGATGACATCCCTGTTATTGCTGGTTCCGCTCTGAAGGCTCTGGAAGGCGATGCTGACATGCAGGCTAAGATCTATGAGCTGATGGATGCTGTTGACGAATACATCCCGACTCCGACCCGTGATACGGATAAGCCGTTCCTGATGCCGGTTGAGGACGTGTTCACGATCACTGGTCGTGGTACTGTTGCTACGGGCCGTGTAGAACGTGGCGAACTGAAGCTGAACGACACGGTTGAAATCGTTGGTCTCCAGGATGAACCGAAATCCACGGTTGTAACTGGTATCGAAATGTTCCGTAAGATGCTCGACAGCGCTGTTGCTGGCGATAACATCGGTGCTCTGCTCCGCGGTATCGACCGTAAGGAAATCGAACGCGGTCAGGTTCTGGCTAAGCCGGGTTCCATCAACCCGCACACGAAGTTCAAAGGTCAGGTTTACGTTCTGACTAAGGAAGAAGGCGGCCGTCATACTCCGTTCTTCACGAACTATCGTCCGCAGTTCTACTTCCGTACGACTGACGTTACGGGCGTAGTTACCCTGCCGGCTGGCACGGAAATGGTTATGCCTGGCGATAACATCGAGATGGATGTTGAACTCATCACTCCGATCGCTATCGAAAAAGGTCTGCGTTTCGCTATCCGCGAAGGTGGCCACACTGTTGGTGCAGGCCGCGTAACTGACGTAGAAGCCTAATTTACAGTTATTAAACCTATAAAATAAGAGCGGCGCTCGCGTCGCTCTTATTTAAAGGTTTGAATTAATATGGTACCCCCCAACGCGATGACGTGGCAGATGGCTCGGCATTGTCCGAGGGAACTGTTACGGAGAAATGTTTGGGCCAAGAGTCCGGACGATAAGGAGGAAAACAAATTGTCTAAGAACCAAAAGATTAGAATCCGGTTGAAGGCTTATGATCACAAAGCCCTCGATCAGAGCGCAGTAAAGATTGTGGATACTGCAAAGAAGACTGGTGCTATGGTATCTGGTCCGATTCCACTGCCGACGGAGAAAAATATCTACACGATTTTGCGTTCCCCGCATGTCAATAAGGATTCCCGCGAGCAGTTCGAAATGAGAACTCATAAGCGTCTTATCGACATCCTGCAGCCGACGAACAAGACGGTTGATGCACTGATGCGTCTCGACCTTCCGGCTGGTGTAGACATCGAAATCAAATTATAATCCGAGGAGGTGGAATGAATGTCTAAAGCAATTTTAGGTAGAAAACTGGGCATGACCCAGATCTTCACGGAAGAGGGCAAGGTTGTCCCCGTTACTGTTGTAGAATCTGGCAACAATATCGTTATCCAGAACAAGACGGTTGAAAACGACGGTTACAACGCTGTTCAGCTTGGCTTCGGTGAAGTTAAAGAACATAAGGTAAACAAACCGATGAAGGGCCATTTCGACAAAGCTGGTGTTAAGCCGGTCAAGTTTATCCGCGAAATGCGTCTTCAGGATCCTTCTGAATACAAAGTCGGTGATTCCATCGGCGTTGACATATTTAGCGAAGGCGAGTTAGTCGATGTTACTGGTACTTCCAAGGGTAAAGGTTTTGCCGGCGGTATCAAACGTCACAACTTTGCTCGTGGTCCCATGGGCCATGGTTCCAAATCTCATCGTGAGCCGGGTTCCACTGGTGCGATGATTTCCGGTCCTGGCGGACGCGTGCTGAAAGGCAAGAAGCTGCCTGGCCGCATGGGTGGCGAACGCGTTACGGTTCAGCGCCTCACGGTTGTCCGTGTAGATGCAGACCGCAACCTGATCCTCATCAAGGGCGCTATTCCGGGCCCGAAGAAGAGCTTCGTTGTGATTAAGAACACCGTTAAACCGGGCAAAAACTAATTGGAAGGAGGATAACCTAAATTATGGCTACAGTAGCAGTTTATGACATCACCAACAAGCAGGTTGGCGATATCGAACTCAATGACAATATCTTCGGCGTAGAGATGAACGCAGGTCTTCTCCATCAGGCCGTTGTTATGCAGCTCGCAGCACAGCGTCTTGGCACGCATGCTACGAAGACGAGAAGCTTCGTCCGCGGTGGCGGTCGTAAGCCTTGGAAGCAGAAGGGCACCGGCCGTGCTCGTGCTGGTTCCACGCGCAGCCCGCTGTGGGTAGGCGGCGGTACGGTATTTGGTCCGCATCCGCGCAAGTATGCTTTCAGCATGCCCCGCAAGCAGCGCCGTCTGGCTATCAAGTGCGCTCTCTCCGATAAAGTGAAGAATGGCGAACTGGTAGTTCTCGACAGCCTCGAATTCGAAGCTGCTAAGACGAAGCAGGTTGTTAAGATGATGAGCGATTTCTCCGTTGAGAAGAAGGCTCTCCTTATCACTGCAGATGAAGCAGAAAACGTAGAAAAGTCTGCACGCAATATTCCGGGTGTGAAGGCAATCAGCATGATGGGCCTCAATGTTCATGATATCCTGAATCATGACAAGCTGTTCATCACGAAGGATGCCGTTACCCGTATCGAGGAGGTATTCGCATAATGGAAGCACGTGATATCCTGATCCGTCCGCTGATTACGGAAAGAACGACTCAGCTCATGGCTGAAGGCAAATACGTCTTCGTTGTGGCGAAAGCAGCCAACAAGATTGAAATTGCTAAAGCAGTTGCTGAAATCTTCAACGTAAAAGTTGAAAAGGTCAATACGGTTAACGTACTTGGCAAAACGAAGCGCATGGGCCGCAACGTTGGCAAGCGCGCTGATTATAAAAAGGCTATCGTGAAACTCGCTGCTGGCGACAGCATTGAGCTTTTCGAAGCGTAAACCCTTGCAAGGAGGAAATTTAAGTGGCAGTAAAGAGTTTTAAACCTTACTCTGCAGGTCGCCGTTTCATGACCGTCGCTTCCTTCGACGAAATTACGGCAAGCAAACCTGAAAAATCCCTGACTGAGCGCCTGGTGAAAAAAGGCGGCCGCAACCAGCAGGGCAAACTGACCGTTCGCCATCAGGGCGGCGGCCACAAGCGTCTGTATCGTGTAATCGACTTCAAGCGCAACAAGGACGGTATCCCCGCTCGCGTGGCTACCATCGAATATGACCCGAACCGCAGCGCACGTATCGCTCTCCTCAACTACGTTGATGGTGAAAAGCGCTACATCCTCGCTCCGAACGGTCTGAAAGTCGGCGATAAAGTTGTATCCGGTCCGGATTCCGATATCAAGGTTGGTAATGCCCTGCCTTTGAAGAACATCCCCGTTGGTACGACGATCCACAACGTAGAGCTGAAGATTGGCAAGGGTGCCCAGCTGGTTCGCAGTGCTGGTACTTCTGCTCAGCTCATGGCAAAGGAAGGCGATTACGCACTCCTCCGTATGCCGTCTGGCGAACTTCGCAAGGTGCATATCAACTGCCGTGCAACCATCGGTGAAGTTGGCAACCTGGAGCATGAAAACATTACGATTGGTAAGGCTGGCCGTAACCGTTGGCTGGGCGTTCGTCCGGAGAACCGCGGTACTGCTATGAACCCGAACGACCATCCGCATGGTGGTGGTGAAGGCCGCAGCCCTGTTGGCCGCAAGAACCCTGTTACGAAGTGGGGCAAATGCGCTATGGGTGCCAAGACTCGTCGCAAGAAAGCTTCCGATCGTCTCATCGTCAGAGGCCGCACGAAATAATGATAGAATCGGGCAGGCAGCATAAAGCCGCCTGACGGAAGGAGGATACACTTTGTCAAGATCTATTAAAAAGGGACCTTTCGTTGCAGAAAGCCTCATGAAGAAAATCACGGCTCTCAACGAAGCTAACGATAAAAAAGTTGTAAAGACCTGGTCCAGAAGCTCCACGATTTTCCCGGACTTCGTAGGTCATACGATTGCTGTTCATGATGGCCGCAAGCATGTTCCCGTTTATGTAACGGAAGACATGGTTGGCCACAAACTCGGTGAGTTCGCTCCCACCCGTACCTTCAAAGGTCATGCTGGTGAAGAGCGCAAGACCGGACTCAAGTAATTTTGCGAAAGGAGAATCCTTGTGGAATCTAAAGCAGTAGCTAAGTTCGTTCGCATCACTCCGCGCAAAGTTCGTGTTGTCCTGGATCTCATCCGTGGCAAGAACGTCGCAGAGGCCTTTGCGATCCTGAAATTCACGCCGAAAGCTGGCGCTGTAGTAGTTGAAAAAGTTCTGCGTTCTGCTGTAGCAAACGCTGAGAACAATTATGATATGGACGTTGACAAGCTCGTCATCAAGACGGCTTTCGCTGATGACGGCCCAACGATGAAACGCATCCATCCGCGTTCCCGTGGGCAGGCCTTCAAGATTTTGAAGCGCACGTCCCATGTAACCATCGTCGTAGACGAGAAGAACTAAGAAGGAGGGAAACGGATTGGGTCAGAAAGTAAATCCGCATGGTATTCGTCTTGGCATCGTCAAGACTTGGGATGCTAAGTGGTATGCAGACAAAGATTTTGCAGATAACCTGCATGAAGATATTAAAATCCGCGATTATCTGAAGCAGAGCCTTCAGGCAGCTGGTGTTTCTCGCATTGAGACGGAGCGTAGCAAGAACCGCCTCAAGATCACGATTCACACGGCTAAACCGGGTATGGTAATCGGTCGCGGTGGTTCCGGTATCGAACAGATCAAAGAAGGTCTGAAGAAGTACACGGAAAAGAAGGTTGACATCAATATCGCTGAAATCAAGCAGCCGGATATGGATGCAACGCTGGTTGCTGAAAACATCGCTCAGCAGCTCGAACGCCGTATCGCTTTCCGCCGCGCTATGAAGCAGGCTGTTGGCCGTACGATGCGTCTTGGCGCCAAGGGTATCAAGGTTGCTCTGAGCGGCCGTCTTGGCGGTGCCGAAATTGCTCGTAAGGAAGCTTATCGTGAAGGCAGCATTCCTCTGCACACGCTTCGCGCTGATATCGACTACGGTACGGCAGAGGCACATACGACTTATGGCCGTATCGGCGTAAAAGTATGGATCTTCAAGGGTGAAGTTCTTCCGGAAAGAAAGCAGCGTCAGGCTGTAGCTGAAGGGAGCGAAGCTTAATGTTATTACCAAAGAGAGTTAAATATCGTAAGCAGTTCCGTGGCCGTATGAAGGGCAAGGCTCATCGCGGCAACACCGTTAGCCATGGTGAATATGGTCTGGTTGCTCTGGAACCCGCTTGGATCACGAACCGTCAGATCGAGGCTGCTCGTATCGCAATGACCCGTTACATCAAACGTGGCGGTCAGGTTTGGATCAAAATTTTCCCGGATAAGCCGGTAACGGCAAAACCGGCTGAAACCCGCATGGGTTCCGGTAAAGGTTCGCCGGAATACTGGGTGGCTGTAGTTAAGCCGGGCCGCGTACTGTTCGAAATGGACGGCGTATCCCGTGAAGTTGCTCAGGAAGCAATGCGTCTGGCTGGCCATAAGCTGCCGATCAAGACGAAGTTCGTTGTTAAAGAAGATGTAAAAGCAGAGGGCGGTGAAGTAAATGAAGGTTAATGAAATCCGTGAGATGAGCGCTGACGAGCTTAACCAGAAACTTACTTCGCTCAAAGAGGAACTGTTCAACCTCCGTTTCCAGCTCGCTACTGGCCAGCTCGAGAACCCGATGCGTATCAAAGAAGTAAAGAAGACGATCGCCCGTATCAAGACGATCCAGCGCGAAGCCGAACTGAAGGCCTAATCGCACACTGATATGCAGAAGGAAGGAGGCTCCCTAATGAGCGAAAGAAACGTACGTAAGATTAAAGTCGGCAAAGTCATTTCCGACAAGATGGATAAAACGGTTGTTGTAGCAGTTGAAGAGCTCGAACAGCACAAGCTCTACAAGAAGCCGGTTAAGAGAACGGTTAAATTCCATGCTCACGATGAGAAGAACGATGCTCACGTAGGCGACAAGGTTTCCCTGATGGAAACTCGCCCGCTGTCCAAGACGAAGCGTTGGAGAGTTGTGGAAGTTATCGAACGCGCTAAATAAGCAAAAATCAAGAAGAAGGAGGTCCAACAATGATCCAACAGCAAACAATCCTGCAGGTTGGCGACAACACTGGTGCAAAAGAAATCATGTGCATCCGTGTTCTCGGTGGTTCTTACCGCAAGTATGCCAACATTGGTGACATTATCGTAGCTGCAGTTAAATCCGCTGCTCCGGGTGGCACGGTGAAGAAGGGCGATGTCGTTAAGGCAGTTGTCGTTCGCAGCGTGAAAGGCCTGCGCCGTGCAGACGGTTCCTATATCCGTTTCGATGAAAACGCCGCAGTTATCATCAAAGAAGACAAGACTCCGAAAGGTACGCGTATCTTCGGACCGGTAGCTAGAGAACTTCGCGATAAAGACTTCATGAAGATCGTTTCCCTGGCTCCTGAAGTACTTTAATTGTGAGGAGGTGCGATTTTGGCATTCGTTAAGATGAACGTTAAGAAGGGCGATACGGTCGTTGTATTGTCCGGCAAAGATAAAGGCAAGCAGGGCAAGGTTATCACGGCTATGCCCAAGCACGGTAAGGTTGTTGTGGAAGGCGTTAACAAAGTGAAACGTCACACGAAGCCGAACCAGAAGGCTCCCCAGGGCGGTATCCTGGTGAAGGAAATGCCCATGCACGCTTGCAAAGTTATGCTGGTTTGCCCGGCATGCTCCAAAGCAACCCGCGTTGCTCATAAAGAAGTCAATGGCAAGATGGTTCGCGCCTGCAAAAAGTGCGGCGAAGTTATCGACCAGACGAAATAATCAGGAAAGGAGGAGCATAAGTGGATAGATTACAGGAAAAATATCAGAACGAAGTCTGCAAGGCTATGACCGAGAAGTTCGGTTACAAGAACGTGATGCAGCTTCCGAAGATCGAAAAGATCATCATCAACATGGGTGTGGGCGAAGCCGTTGGCAACCCCAAGGCTCTGGATTCTGCAGTGGCTGATCTCACCATCATCGCTGGCCAGAAGCCGCTCCTGACCCGTGCAAAGAAATCCCTCGCTGCCTGGAAACTGCGTGAAGGCATGCCCATCGGCTGCAAAGTTACTCTTCGCGGTCAGCGCATGTACCAGTTCCTCGACAAGTTCATGAACGTGGCTCTGCCCCGCGTACGTGACTTCCGCGGTGTAAGCGACAAGGCTTTTGACGGTCGCGGCAACTACGCTATCGGCCTGAAAGAGCAGCTCATCTTCCCGGAGATCGAATACGACAAGATCGACAAGCTCCGCGGTATGAACATTGTTATCGTTACGACGGCACAGACGGATGAAGAAGCCAGAGAGCTCCTGAAACTCATGGGTATGCCGTTCAAAGCATAAGGAGGTAAGGAAACTTGGCTAAGAAAGCTATGGTAGAAAAGTGGAGCAAAGAACCGAAGTTCTCCACTCGCGGTTACAACCGTTGCAAGATTTGCGGCCGTCCGCATGGTTATATGCGTAAGTTCGATATGTGCCGTATCTGCTTCCGTGAGCAGAGCTACAAAGGCGCTATCCCTGGCGTAACCAAAGCCAGCTGGTAAGATTGATTTAAAGTAAAAGGAGGATATCGATTCAATGGCAATGACTGATCCTATTGCAGATATGCTGACTCGTTTGCGCAATGCAAACAACGTATACCACGAAAGTGTTGAAATCCCGGGTTCCAAGATCAAGACGGCTATCGCCGAAGTTCTGAAGGAAGAGGGTTTCATCAAGGACTACACCTTCACTGAAGATGGCAAGCAGGGCATGATCTCTGTTTCCCTCAAATACGGCCCGAACCGTGAGAAGGTTATTTCCGGTATCAAACGTATTTCCAAGCCTGGTCTCCGTCAGTACGCAAAGAAGAGCGAACTTCCGCGTGTTCTGGGCGGCCTCGGCATCGCAATCATCTCCACTTCCAAGGGCATCATGAGCGACAAGCAGGCTCGCAAAGCTGGCCTTGGCGGCGAAGTTGTAGCATACGTTTGGTAACGAAAAGTAGTCAGGAGGTGTACAGATGTCAAGAATTGGTAATGCACCGATTGAAATCCCAGCAAACGTAACCGTCACTGTTGGCGATGACAATTTGGTAAGTGTTAAAGGCCCGAAAGGTGAACTTTCCCGCCAGATTAGCTCAGAAATGAAAATAACCGTCGAAGGCAACGTTCTCACCGTAGCACGTCCTTCCGACGATAAGACGCACAGATCTCTCCATGGTCTTTCCCGTACGCTCATCAACAACATGGTTGTTGGTGTTACGGAAGGCTTCTCCAAGAGTCTCGAAATCAATGGTGTCGGCTACCGTGCTCAGCTCAAGGGCAACGCGCTGAACCTGTCCCTTGGTTTCTCCCATCCGGTAGTTGTTGAGCCGCCGCAGGGCATCAAGTTCGAATGCCCCTCTGCGAACGCTATCACGGTTTCTGGTATCGACAAAGAAGTTGTTGGCCAGATCGCCGCTGAAATCCGCAGCTTCCGTGAACCGGAGCCGTACAAAGGCAAGGGTATCAAATACGCTGGCGAGCATATCCGTCGTAAAGAAGGTAAAGCTGGCGCTAAGGGCAAGAAATAAGGAACTGATTCGAGAAAGGAGTGAATCTCTGTGCTGGTTAAAGCAGATAAAAACAAGGCACGTCAGAAACGTCATCTGCGTGTCCGCAACCATATCGCAGGTACGGCAGCTCGTCCGCGCCTCAACGTATATCGCAGCCTGGCAAACATTTATGCTCAGGTCATTGATGATGAAAAGGGCGTAACGCTCGTTTCCGCAAGCACTCAGGACAAGGGTTTTGAAAACTACGGCGGCAACATCGAAGCAGCTAAGGCTATCGGTGCTGAAGTTGCTAAGCGTGCTCTCGAAAAGGGCATCAGCGAAGTCGTTTTCGACCGTGGCGGTTATGTGTACCATGGCCGTGTGGCTGCTCTGGCTGAAGCTGCTCGCGAAGCAGGTCTGAAGTTCTAAATCATCAATACTGAAGGAGGTAAATGAATGGCTAGAAATATGGACAACGAAACTCCAGAGTTCGAGGAGAAAGTTGTATACATAAATCGAGTTGCGAAAGTCGTCAAGGGCGGCCGTCGTTTCTCGTTCAGTGCTCTCGTTGTTGTTGGCAACAAGAAGGGCAAGGTTGGCGTAGGTCTCGGCAAAGCTGCTGAGGTTCCCGAAGCTATCCGCAAAGGTGTTGAAGATGCAAAGAAGAACCTCATCGAGGTTGCACTCTTCGACGGTCGTACGATCCCGCACGAGATGCTGGGCATCTTCGGTGCTGGTAAGGTTATGATGAAGCCGGCTGCCAAAGGTACTGGTGTCATCGCTGGCGGTCCGGCTCGTGCCGTACTGGAACTGGCTGGTATCCACGACATTCTGACCAAGTCCCTGGGTTCTTCCAACCCGAACAACATGGTACGCGCTACGATGGAAGGCCTCAAGGCCCTCAAGCGTGCTGAGACGGTTGCTGAACTCCGTGGCAAGACGGTTCAGGAAATCTTAGGTTAAGGAGGGCACGACAATGGCAAAAATTAAAGTAACGCTTAAAAGAAGCCTGATCGGCCGTCCCGAAACGCAGCGCAAGACTGTTCGTTCTCTTGGCCTGCGCAAGCTCAACTCCGTTGTTGAACTGCCGGACAACCCGGCTATCCGCGGTCAGCTCCACAAAGTAGAGCATCTGATTACCGTAGAAAAAATCGCAGAATAAGATAAGAACAGGAGGTGCACGCAGATGAAATTACATGAATTACAGCCAGCAGCTGGTTCCCGCAAGGTTCGCAACCGTGTAGGTCGCGGTCTGGGTTCCGGTAACGGCAAGACTTCCGGTAAGGGCATGAAAGGCCAGAACTCCCGCAGCGGCGGCGGCGTTCGCACGGGTTTCGAAGGTGGCCAGATGCCTCTGTACCGTCGTCTCCCGAAGCGCGGTTTCAAGAATATCTGGGCTAAGACCTTCGCTGAAGTGAATGTTGAATCCCTGAACCGCTTCGAAGACGGCACGACGGTTGATCCCGTTGTTCTCGTTGAAGCAGGCATCCTGAAGAACGTTCAGGATGGTATCCGCATTCTCGGCAACGGCGAACTGACGAAGAAGCTGACGGTTCGCGCTAACGGCTTCACGAAGTCCGCTGAAGAGAAGATCACCGCTGCAGGCGGCCAGATCGAGAAAATTGAGGTGAAGTAAGGTGCTTTCAGCCCTTGGCAACGTATGGAAAATTCCGGAGCTTAGGCAGAAAATAACCTTTACTTTGATTATGTTTGCCATCTTCCGGATGGGGACTCATATCCCCGTTCCGGGGGTTGACCCGACAGCGATTGAGCAGTTGTTCGCAAACGGCAACCTCTTTGGTCTGTTAGATCTCTTCTCGGGTGGTGCTTTCAGTAAGTTCTCCATCTTCGCGATGTCCATTACTCCTTACATCAATGCGGCGATTATCATTCAGCTGCTGAATGTGGTAATTCCCACATTGGAGCAATGGTCCAAAGAAGGTCAGGAAGGACATAAGAAGACCACCCAGGTTACCCGCTACCTCACGGTAGTATTGGCTTTCCTTCAGGCAATTGGCATGTCCATCGGCCTGAAGGCAGCTATCTTAAATCCAAGTCCCGTCAACATCCTGATCATTGCGATCACCTTGACGGCGGGTACGGTGTTCCTGATGTGGCTCGGTGAGCAGATTACGGCCAACGGTGTTGGTAATGGTATTTCTCTTATCATCTTCGCTGGTATCGTAGCAGCTTTGCCGAAGAACATCGGCACCATCTATCATTACGTCCAGGCTGGTACCATCAGCTACTTCTCCGTGTTCATGTTTGCTCTCATCGCCATTGCGATGGTGGTATTCGTGGTACATGTGGAAAATGGCTTCCGCCGCATCCCCATTTCCTATACGAAAAGGGTGGGTGCCCGCGGTACCTATGGTGGTCATTCCAGCCACATCCCCCTGAAAGTCAATCAGGCGGGCGTAATCCCAATTATCTTTGCGTCATCCGTGCTGATGTTTCCAGTAACCATTGCCCAGTTCATTGAGATTCCCTGGGTAAAGACCGTTGCCAGTTATCTGGAGTGGGGTAAACCATTACAGACTACATTATATGTAGGCATGATAATCTTCTTTACCTACTTCTATACTGCGGTTACTGTAAAGATATCGGATATGGCAGAGAATCTGAAAAAATACGGTGGTTTCATCCCGGGCATCCGTCCGGGACAGCCAACGGCAGATTATTTAGATCATGTCATGACTCGTATCACGCTTGCTGGCTCGATTTTCCTGGCTTTCATTGCCGTACTGCCGAATATGGTAGCAGCCGCTACTAATATTCAGGGTGTATACTTTGGCGGTACAGCCCTGCTGATTGTGGTGGGCGTTGCCCTCCAGACCATGAAGCAGATTGAAGCCATGATTGTTATGCGCCACTACGAAGGGTTCATGAAATAATAAGGAGGCAAACATTATGCATATCCTGTTAATGGGCCCCCCGGGTGCCGGCAAAGGCACGCAGGCGGCTGAACTGGTCAAAGAGTTTTGTATTCCTCACATCTCCACGGGCGATATGTTCCGTGCAGCTGTGAAGGAAGGCACCGAGCTCGGCAAGCAGGCGAAAGCCTGCATGGACGCTGGTAAGCTCGTTCCTGACGAAGTTACCATCGGCATTGTCCGTGAGCGTCTTGCCAAAGATGACTGCAAGAAAGGTTTTATCCTCGATGGTTTCCCCCGTACTGTTGAGCAGGCTGATGCCCTCAAAGGTATTCTGGAAGACCTCGGGCTTAGCCTGACGCGTGTTCTGAACATCAATGTTCCGGCAGCTGACCTCATCGAGCGTGCTGTGGGCCGCCGCATCTGCAAGAAGTGCGGTGCTACCTATCACGTGAAGTTCAATCCGTCCAAGACGGAAGGGACCTGCGATGAGTGCGGCAGCGAACTCTTCCAGCGTGCTGACGATACGGAAGAAACGATGAAAAGCCGTCTTTCCGTATACGAAGATTCCACGCGCCCGCTGATTGATTACTATCAAAAAGCTGGTCTCTATACGGAAGTGGATGGCAGACAGGCGATTGACAAAGTTACCGCAGATCTCGTTGCAGTTCTGAAGGGCTGAGTCAAAACCGTTGGTGGTCGTTGAGATCCACTGAACGATAGAAGTTGTTGTAAGGGCGGCAGTATTTGCCGCCTATTACAATGCTATATGGATTAACAACCTGTTGTTGGGCATGGCATTTCTAAGAAATGCAAAAGCTCCTTAGATGACTTTGGCCCAACCAATTTATACATCTATAAGAGGAGAAACACATGTCGAAACAAGATGTTATTGAAGTAGAAGGCAAAGTCCTGGAAGCACTGCCAAACGCAATGTTCCAGGTTGAGCTAGAGAATGGTCATGTTGTACTGGCGCATGTATCCGGCAAGATCCGCATGAACTTCATCCGTATCCTTCCGGGAGACAAAGTCACTATCGAACTCACGCCGTATGACTTAACGCGTGGCCGTATAACCTACCGATTCAAGTAAGTCATCTCCGCTTTTGCTTATAGTTTGCTGTGTTTGTTATCATTTAAAATTTTTTATAAAAATTTCATTTTGCCACTAGGCAAGGGAAGGCAAACATGCTATACTAGCAAAATGAGACTGACAATAAGGAAAAGGGGGCACAACAAAAATGAAGGTAAAACCGTCAGTAAAGCGGATTTGTGAAAAATGCAAAGTCATTAAGCGCAAAGGCCGTGTAATGGTCATCTGCGAAAATCCCAAGCATAAACAGAGACAAGGTTAATTAAGAAATAAGGAGGTGCTTTATTAATGGCACGTATTGCCGGTGTAGATTTACCCCGTGACAAGAGAATTGAAATTGCTTTGACGTACATCTTCGGTATTGGTCTGAAGACTTCCAAGGACCTGCTGAAGGAGACTGGTATCAATCCGGATACCCGTACTCGTGATCTCACGGAGGATGAAGTTGTAAAACTTCGTGATGCCATCGATAAGAACGTTCTGGTTGAAGGTGACCTTCGCCGTGAGCGCCAGATGAACATCAAGAGACTCGTTGATATCGGCTGCTACCGTGGTCGTCGCCACCGTCTTGGTCTGCCCGTTCGTGGTCAGAACACCAAGAACAACGCCCGTACCCGTAAAGGCCCGAAAAAGGCCGTAGCAGGCAAGAAGAAATAAAGGAGGGTTAACTGGTGGCAGTTAAGAAAGCAGTCCGCACGAAGAAAAAAGTTCGTAAGAACGTCGAATATGGCGTAGCCCATATCAGTTCTACGTTTAACAATACGATTGTAACGCTTACCGATAAGAGCGGTAATGCACTTTCCTGGGCCAGCGCAGGCGGCCTTGGTTTCCGCGGCTCCCGTAAGAGCACGCCGTTCGCTGCACAGATGGCAGCTGAAACGGCTGCAAAGGCAGCTATGGAACATGGCCTCAAGCAGGTCGAAGTATACGTTAAGGGTCCTGGTGCCGGCCGTGAAGCCGCAATCCGTTCCCTGCAGGCAACTGGCCTCGAAGTAAACATGATCAAAGATGTTACTCCGATTCCGCACAACGGATGCCGTCCGCCGAAGCGTAGAAGAGTTTAATAGGAGGTGCAATAGATAGTATGGCAATTGATAGAGTACCAGCCCTGAAAAGATGCCGCGCCCTCGGCATTGAACCGGCTGTTATCGGTCGTTCCAAAGAATCCAAACGTCAGCCGCGCCGCACGAACCGCAAGGTTTCCGAATACGGCATGCAGCTGAAGGAAAAGCAGAAAGCAAAATTCATCTACGGCGTACTGGAAAAGCAGTTCCGTGGATACTACGATAAAGCTAAGAAGATGCAGGGTGTAACGGGTGAAAACCTCCTTGGTCTTCTCGAGCGCCGTCTGGACAACGTTGTTTTCCGTCTTGGCCTCGCTAATACGCGTCGTCAGGCTCGCCAGCTCGTTCGTCACGGTCACTTCACCGTTAACGGCCAGCGCGTAGACATTCCGTCCGCTCTGGTTTCCGCTAACGATGTCATCGCAGTTAGCGAAAAGAGCCAGTCCAATGCTTTCTTCAAAGAACTGAAGGAAAGCAGCAATGCCCTGTCCGCTCCGGCATGGCTCCAGGCTGACCAGGCTAACCTCACGGGTACGGTAACGCGTTTCCCGAACCGTGAAGAAATCGATGTTCCTGTTAACGAGCAGGCTATCGTCGAGTTGTACTCCAAATAATGAATATTTGTGCCTGTGTGCATAGTGTTCGATTAGTTATTGAGGAGGTTCATTTCAGATGATAGACATCGAGAAACCGAAAATTGAAATTGTGGAAATCAGTGAAGACAACCGTTACGGCAAGTTCGTCTGCGAACCCCTTGAACGTGGTTACGGTACGACTTTCGGCAACAGCCTGCGCCGTATGCTTCTGTCTTCCCTGGAAGGTTCTGCAATTACCTCCATTCGCATTGATGGAGTTCTCCATGAGTTCTCCACCATTCCGGGTGTCCGGGATGACGTGACCAACATCGTTCTGAACCTGAAGCAGCTCTGCCTCAAGATGGCAGGGAGCGAGCCCAAGGTGATCCGCATTGACGTGGAAGGCGAAAAGGAAGTTACGGCTGCCGACATCATCTGTGATGCCGACATTGAGATCCTCAATCCGGACCTCCACATTGCAACGGTTGACGCAACCGGCAAACTCAAGATTGAGATGACGGTTGCCCGTGGCCGTGGCTACATTCCGGCAGAACGCAATAAAAAGCCGGATGACACGATTGGAGTAATTCCCATTGACTCGATTTTCTCCCCGGTACAGCGTGTAAACTACACCGTGCAGGACACGCGTGTAGGTAACGAGACCGACTATGACAAGCTGATTCTCGAAGTATGGACCGATGGTTCCCTGCGTCCGGAAGAAGCTGTCAGCAAAGCAGCCGGTATCCTCGTGATGCACCTGAAGCTGTTCCAGAGCATGGACGGTCTGCCGGAAGAAATCGAAGAGGAAGAAGCAACCTTCCCCGAAGAGGTAGAGGATGATACTTCCAAGGTCCTCGAAATGACCATTGAAGACCTCGACCTCTCGGTACGTTCCTTCAACTGTCTGAAACGCGCCAACATCAACACGGTCGCTGATCTTGCTGAGAAGACGGAAGATGACATGATGAAGGTCCGCAACCTCGGCCGCAAGTCTCTTGAAGAAGTCAAGAAGAAGCTCGAGGAACTCGGTTTGGCACTGAGAGTAAACAACGATTGAAGAGAGGGAAATAAATGAGCTACAGAAAATTAGGACGTAACTCCGCAGCCCGTAAGGCGCTGTTCACTAGCATTCTTACTTCCTTCTTCAGATATGGACGCATTGAAACGACGGAAGCAAAGGCAAAAGAGCTCCGCAAATTTGCTGAGCAGCTCATCACGCTGGCAAAGCGCGGTGACCTGAGCGCCCGCCGCAAGGCAATCGCATCCCTTGCTGATGAAGATGTAGTAAGAAAGCTGTTCGACGAAATCGCAGCTAAGTATGCTGACCGCCAGGGCGGTTACACGCGTATCCTCAAGCTCGGCGTTCGTCGCGGCGATGCTGCTCCGATGGTTATCATCGAGCTGGTGTAATTCGATATTACCGCAACTAAAAGTCCTGACCGGAAGGTCAGGACTTTTTGGCGTAGGGAAGTGCCGTGAGAATCAAAGTACAGATAGGCAATTATACGATCAATCATCTATTGGTCCATTGCCTAAGATGATGCCGCCGTGGATGATTACAGGTGTACTGCTGGCGGCGGTGGGAGTGGGGAGTTTTGCGGCGAGCCTGCAGGGGGTATCGAGGACGTAGGCAGTGGCGAGAACGGCGTCCTCTTTTATCTTGCGATAGCTTTTGCTGTCAAGCTCGGCTTTGTAGACGGCAAAGTCATGGGGGGCAATGGTGGTGGTACATAGTGCTTGAGTGAAGGCCATACCATCGGACCATTGCCATATCTTTTTGCCGTTTTTGTCGGTGATGAGGAAATCATAGACTTGGCCGCTGCGGTGGTTGATGGTGTAAGGTGTGTCGCCTGTGTTGCTGATCTTGAGCTCCATGAGCAGGCGGCCATGGCGTTCCTGCAAGGTCAGTTCCTCGGTAATCTGCTCATACTGCAAGGCGGCATAGGTATTGCTGCTGGTCTTTGTGCTGGTGCGCGAAGCCGGGAAGCTGATGCCGATACCAGTGCCAAAACCGGCCGAAGCGGCGGTGGGGATGGATAAGCAGATAGCTAATAGGAAGGGAATCAGTATTTTGCACATAATAGATCCTCCTGATAGAGTTTACTTCCTGTTCCTGTATTTTCCATTTTAGGGGAATATTCCTGCTGGTTGGTTGGGATTTGGCTGTTTAGGTGACGAAATATTGGCAGGAAAGGGTAACTGGTGACTTAGAAGGCAAAGGGAACTTTCCAGGCATCTTCCAGCATATCCATGTTCCAGCGGGCATTGGCCGGGCTGGTGGATGGCAGCTGATAAAAATGGATGTCTTTGCGGCTCAGGAGCTCTTTGTTGTATTTTTTGAAGCATTGGAAGGATTTTCCACCGTTGAAGCAGATGGTACGGATATGAGGGTATTGGATGAGCAGGGCAGAGAAATCATTGCCTTGCTCATTTTTGATGTCAGCATCGAGGCTGCCCTGACGTTCACAGGCGGCGATGGAATCCCAAAGGGCGACATGGTGGCGCAGTAGCATGGTCAGCCGTTCTTCATAGCAATGCGGTGCGGAAGAATGTTCCAAAATCCGTGCCATCAGTGGCCAGAAGCGGTTTTGGGGATGGGCATAGTATTGTTGGGCGCCCAGAGATGCCACGCTGGGCATGGAGCCAAGGATAAGATGTGTGCAGTTTTCGTCAATGCTGGGCGAAAAACCAATACAGCAAGCATTTGAAGTAGACACAATGAAACCTCCTAAATAATCTTATTATCCATCATAGCATAATAATCCGTGGAGGATTTCTGGTCAAGGGATTTCTTTTCTGGTGGCGGGGGCAGGATAAGCTGCAGGCAGGCAAGGACATAGTCAGCCTGATCCGAGCGGGCGATACCGGTCTTGCACCATAGAGCGAAATGCTCACAGTTATTCAGCAGCAGGTTATAACCCCGCTCGCCCAATTTACTGCGGGCGCGGGCTACTGTTTCCTGTGGCGTGAACAGGTGGACATCATCACCGAATAATTTCCGGGCTATCCAATCAAAGAGCGGGGGGCCGGACTGCCGGACGGAATTGATCACATAGACCGTGTCGCTGGCTCCCATGAATTCCGCTAATGTTGTTTCAGCGATAATCCCATCACTCAGCAGGGGATTTTTTTCTTTGTGGTAGTGTACGACCATCTGATTGCCGGCATATATGCCGAAGTGGCGGTAGCCGGTGCGTTTGACATAGATGATGTCACCAACATGGACCGTGGCCATATAATCTTCCTTTCATACCAAATAACCATATACAATATTATTCGCGGGAAAAACTTGTGTTTCCTGTAATTTTTTTATACAATAAAGGTGTGAGTTTTCTGTGTATTATGAATATGGAGGGAAACGGTATGGCCAGTAAGTTTTATCGCTGCAGCAAATGCGGCAACATTGTGGGGTTGATTCATGAAGGCAAGGGGACGATGATGTGCTGTGGGGCCGCTATGGAGGAATTGACGGCCAATACCACGGATGCAGCCCAGGAAAAACATGTGCCGGTGGCGGAATACGATGCCGGGGCAGGTTTGCTCAAGGTCACTGTAGGTTCTGTGCCCCATCCTATGACGCCGGAGCATCTGATTGAGTGGATTCATGTGCAGACGAAGCTGGGAGGGCAGATGCGGAAGCTCACGCCGGAGGATAAGCCGGAAGCAGTTTTCAAGCTTGCCGATGGAGATGCCCCGGTAGCAGTATTTGAATATTGCAATCTTCATGGCCTGTGGAAGAAAGATATCTGAAATATGATGCGAAAGATTATTGTCTGTTTGCTGGTTCTGCTATGTATGACAGCAGAAGCATTGGCCGGAGAGCTGCAGATCATAGATAAGCCTGTTGTCTGGTCGGCGTATCGGGAGCAGCTTATCCGTGAATACGCCCAAAAACATTATGGGCTGGATCAGGTTTATATTACCCCGCAGGCTGTGGTCGTGCATTGGACGGCTTCCAATACCTGGGAGTCGGCGTACAATCACTTTTACCATGAGGCCAGAGGGGATGGAACCTTGAATGTGGCCTCTCATTTCCTGGTTTCCCGGGAGGGGCAGGTCTATCGGCTGACACCGGAAACAGCGCTTAACCGGCATATCATCGGTTATAACTGGTGTGCCATCGGCATTGAAAATGTTGGCGGCGTCGGTGGAGTCGAGGATTTGACGGCAGCACAGCTGGAAGCCAATGTGGATCTGATTCGTTACCTGCAGGAAAAGTATCCCACCATCCGCTATGTATTTGGCCATTATCAGCAGGATATGGCCAGAAGCAGCGGCCTGTATAGGGAAAATGTGGCGGGCTACCGCTCGGAAAAGATTGACCCGGGACACAGCTTTATGGCAGCTCTGCGGGAACACCTGCAGGGATCCGGTATTACCTTTTATGAGGAGTAGAGGAAGATAGTTTTGGGAAAGTGAGGGAGGTTTATCATGATCAAGCGGATTCTTGTGGCTTTCGCCGTGGTGGCGGCATTGGTATTCTCAGGTGCAGCCGGTACGGATACTGATGCGGAAGCAGCTCATGTGTATGTGGGAACTTATAGTGACGGTACGGACGCTTATCTGGTGACGGAAAGCGTGTATGTAAAGAGCCGCAGTCCCTACACCTTTAACTGTACCATCGTTTATTCGGGGGTAAGCCTTCACTATTCGTTCTATCCGGTGAATGGCAGCCCGTATTATCGCAACTCTGAAGGTTACGAAGGCTATGTTTTCGGTGGTCAGTCTCCGGTGGCTTCCAATATCTACCAATACGTCGTAAATCACTGGTAAAACTTTTGCAAACAAAAGAGGTTTCCCAAGCGAGGGAACCTCTTTTGTTATTTAATAGGCAAATGCGATCTGTGCCATGGACTTCATGGTTTCGATGGCCCGGTAACGGCTGGAATAATGTTCCGTCATGATGACGAAGATCATATCCCGGTTGCTGTGGTAGATGATGCCGCCGTCATCATAGAGTCCGCCGAGTTCGCCGGTCTTATGGGCGATAACAGCACTGGGAAGGGCGGCGGGGAAACATTCCCGGTCGGTCTGTCCCTTGAGGTAGGAGAGCATGATTTCGTCCTGCTCATAGCCCACACAGTCGTGATGGTAGATCTTTTGGAATAGATTGCCCAAGTCCGTCACGGAGGTGTAATTTTCCCGCCCGGCATTGACGGCGGCAAAGTCCATCATTTTGCGGGCCAGGGTTGTATCATGATAACCGTTGCGCCGGATATAGGCGTTGATATCATCCATGCCTAACAGGTCAATGATCAGATTGGTGGCGGTATTGTCGCTTTCCGTTATCATCAGGCGCAGGACTTTGTCCAGAGGAATTACAGAGCCGCTGGGGTAGCCACAGAGGACACCGGCTCCGCCGACTTTGTCCCCGGAATGGAGGGTGATGCCCATATCCAGCGAAAGCTGTCCATCCCGGACTTTTTCCATGGCATTGGCCAGCAGGAATACCTTGATCATGCTGGCGGAGCGCATGGGCTCCGATTGGTAGATGTAGGGGGCGCGGTTTTCCTGCGGATACGCGGCATAAAGGGAATAGCGGGTGCTGTCGGCATTGGATAAGGCCGTGATTTTTTCAGCTAGAGCTGCATTATCTGTGGAGGGGGCTGATTCGGCATTGGCATGAACCATAGGTGTAATGGCGTTGGCAATGGAAGTCGTATTTTGCATAAAAGCGGATAAGGAAAGCAGGGCCAAAGAGAGAACAAACAGTCCGATACCTATCTTTTGATAGGTAAATTTCTTCTTTTTCATAGCAAACACCTCCTAAAAGTAAAACCACTTAGATAATTATAACATAATTCAATCATCGCTGTGGCGAATATAAAGCAATCTCTTTATGCAGGGGGAAGTATTGACAGATTTGTTAAAATAAGAATATAGTAGTTTTTTACAAAGGATGAGCAAATGATTGAGATAAAACAATTGACAAAAAAATTTCCTCATCGCACCAAATCCGGAGGTACAGGGGAAAAGGTGGCTGTGGACAATCTTTCCTTCAACATTCCAGAAGGGGAGATATTTGGTCTTCTGGGGCCCAATGGGGCCGGGAAGACCACGACGATCCGCATGTTGACCATGCAGCTGGCGCCTACCACAGGGCGTATTTTTTATGGGGGAAAGGACGTATTGGCGGCCCCTCAGGATATCAAGAAATTGATCGGCGTGGTGCCGCAGCATGTGAATTTTGACCAGGATCTGACCGTAGGGGAGAATATGGAGCTTCATGCCCGGCTCCATCATCTGGGAAAAGCGGAGCGGCAGAAGCGGATTGCAGAGCTTCTCGCTTATGTAGACTTGGAAGATGTGGTGAATGATGGGGTGCGCAGGTTGTCCGGTGGCATGAAGCGGCGGCTTTTATTGGCCAGGGCGCTTATCCATAAGCCCCGGATTCTCTTTATGGATGAGCCCACGGTGGCTCTTGATCCGCAGGTGCGCCGCAAGATATGGGATTTGATCCGCCAGCTTTCCCGGGAACAGGTGACGGTTTTCCTGACCACCCATTATATTGAGGAAGCGGAAGCGCTTTGTCAGCGGGTGGCAATCCTGGACAAGGGGAAGCTGACGGCTCTGGATACCCCGGACAATCTCAAGGAGCGGCTGGGAAAATTCACGGTGGAGTGGGATGAGGAACAGGGCCGTGCCTATAAGTTCTTTGCTCATAAAAAGGATGCTGCAGCCTTTGCAGCTGATCAGGAAGCGGCGGGTGGCATATTGATCCGGCCTACCAATCTGGAGGATGTTTTTGTGGAGCTTACCGGACGCAAGGAGGGCTTGTGATTGTTATATGATGTTTGGACGGTCTTTTGGCGGGACTGGGTGGTTCTGAAGCGGCGGCTGACGAAGTTCATCCTGGCCCGCATGGTTGCACCTATGCTCTATCTGGTGGCCTTTGGCTGGGGCTTGGGGCGCAGCATTCAGGTGAGTGGCGGCAGTTATCTGGATTTTCTGGTGCCGGGCATATTGGCGCTCAATTCCATGAATATCAGCTTCAACAGCATTACGCCGGTACATGCCGAGCGCATCTATCATAAGAGTCTGGAGGAATATCTGATCGCTCCCATTGCGCCGGATGCCTTTGTCCTGGGCAAGGTGCTGGCAGCGGTGCTCAGAGGGCTGATTTCCAGTGCCATCATTGTCCTGCTGGCCTTTTTGTTTGGCGCGAATTTGCAATTATCGCCGTTGCTATTGCTGGTGCTGGTCTTGAACTGCATCATCTTTGCGGAGATTGGTTTCTTTGCCGCCATGAAAATCAGCACGTATGAGGAAATGAGTCAGGTGAATACCTATATCCTGCTGCCCATGTCGTTCTTGTGTGGGACGTTTTTTTCCACCCATGCCTTGCCGGATCTGCTGCGGTATTTCATCGAGGTGCTGCCTTTGACGCATACGAGTTTCCTGCTGCGCAGCCTGGCGGGCGGTAATGGATTGGATGTCGTCTCGCTGGTGGTGTTGGTCATTTATGCCGTCGGCGGCTTTTATCTGGGCAGCCGGGCCTTCCGCAATCTGGTGCGGTGAAAGGAGTAAAGGGATTTGTTTCGGAATATCATGCATCATAAGGCTTCGTCCTGTTCGGATTGTGTCAAGCTTTGCTGCACGAAAATCGAGAATTTCAGCGTGCAGGCAGGGAGCCTTACAATATTCAAGGATGTGAATATCCATCTGCATTGCGGCCAGTTGACGGCCCTTATCGGCCCCAATGGAGCGGGGAAGAGCACCCTGCTGAAGGCTATTCTTGGTGAGGTGTCTCATAAGGGCACCCTTCATTATGCTGATGCTGAGGGGCGGCGGGGCAATCAGCCGGTGATTGGCTATGTGCCGCAGTATCTGAACTTCGATGTGAGCGCACCGATAAGTGTCAAGGATATCTTCCTGGCCTGTCTGGGGGAGAAGCCCGTATGGCTGACTTCGGGGCGCAAGCTCAATGCCCGGATCATGAAGAATCTGGCCCGGGTGCATGCAGAACATCTGCTGGAGCGGCGGTTGGGCGCCTTATCCGGCGGTGAGCTGCAGCGGGTGCTTCTGGCCCTAGCTTTGGATCCGTTGCCGGATCTGCTGCTGCTGGATGAGCCGGTTTCCGGTGTGGACCAGAATGGTCTGGAACTCTTCTACGAGATCCTGGCAGAGTTGCGGGAAAAGGAAGATATGGCCATCCTGCTGATTTCCCATGATCTCAATATGGTGGCCAAACATGCCGATCAGGTGGTGCTGCTGAATAAGGCAGTAGTGACCAGCGGTACGCCGGAGGAAGTCTTTGCCGATAAGCGCACCCGACAGATTTTCGGCATGTTGGCCAGTGCAGGAAAGGAGGAGATCTGATGGCGGAGATTTACAGCATGATGGATATGTTGCTGCCCTTTGAATGGGCGCATTATACTTTCATGAAGCACGCCTTTCTGGCCATTCTGCTGATCACGCCGCTATTTGGCCTGCTCAGTACCATGGTGGTATCCAATCGCATGGCGTTTTTCTCGGATTCCCTGGGGCATGGTGCCTTTACCGGTATCGCCATCGGCGTTTTATTGGGCATGACATCGCCCTTGCTGTCCCTGATTCTTTTCTCCATTGTCTTTGCGGTGTTCATCACCTATATCAAGAACAGGAGCACGGCTTCCACCGATACGATCATCGGTGTGTTTTCGTCCACGGCCATTGCCATCGGCTTGATGATCATGAGCCATGGGGGCGGCTTCAATAAATTTTCTTCCTTTCTGATTGGTGATGTGCTGAGCATTACGGCAGATGATCTGAAGGCGCTGCTGTTGGTCTTTGTGCTGGTGCTGGCCGGCTGGGGCTTTCTCTTTAACCGCCTGCTGGTCCTTTCCATCAATTCAGCCTTTGCGCGCAGCCGTGGCATCAGTACGTTCTGGGTGGAAAGTGTCTTTGCGGCCCTGCTGGCGGTCGTGGTGGCCATCAGCATCCAATGGGTGGGTATCCTGATCATCAATGCGCTGTTGGTATTGCCTGCGGCGGCAGCCCGCAATGTGACCAACAATGTGAAGGCATATCAGCTCGTTTCTGTATTTATTGCCATGGCAGCCGGCTTCAGTGGGCTGCTGCTGGCCTATTATTTCAATATGGCAGCCGGCGCAACCATTGTGGTGCTGGCTGCGCTGATGTTCTTTGTGACATTGGCACTTAAAGATCGTTTTGTCTCCTGAGCACGTATAAAAAAGGCGCTGCAGACAAGCCGCAGCGCAATGCAGAAGGGGAACGCTGTGCATTAACCTCCTTACTGTATTCAAGGGGAAGAAGGATTAACACACATTCGATTGGTAACCTGGGTATATATTTCGCGATGAGATTAAAAAAATCCTCTTTTTCGTAGAAAAAGAGGATTTTTATTATCGCTATTTATTATTCGCGGCCGAGACGATCGCGGAGGATTACGTCATGGGAACCGCCTTCCACGATACTCGTAGCGGATACCAGCGTGAGTTTTGCCTTGTCGCGGAACTCGGGCAGGGACAGGGAGCCGCAGTTGCACATGGTGCTGCGGATCTTGGCCAGAGTCGTGCCAACGTTGTCCTTGAGCGGGCCGGCGTAAGGAACATAAGAGTCAACGCCTTCTTCGAAGGAGAGTTTCTTGGAGCCGCCCAGGTCGTAACGCTGCCAGTTGCGGGCACGGTTGGACCCTTCGCCCCAGTATTCCTTGTAGTAGGTGCCGTTGACTTTGACCTTATCCGTCGGGCTTTCGTCAAAGCGGGAGAAGTAGCGGCCCAGCATCAGGAAGTCTGCACCCATGGCCAGAGCCAGCGTCATGTGATAGTCATGGACGATACCACCATCGGAGCATACGGGGATGTAGATGCCCGTTTCTTCATAATACTTATCGCGCTCACGGCAAACGTCAATCAGTGCCGTAGCCTGACCGCGGCCGATACCCTTGGTTTCGCGGGTGATGCAGATGGAGCCGCCGCCGATACCGACTTTGATGAAGTCTGCGCCAGCTTCAGCCAGGAAGCGGAAGCCTTCGGCGTCAACGACATTGCCGGCACCGACTTTGACATCTTCGCCGAAGTTTTCATGGATGTATTTGAGGGTGATGCGCTGCCATTCGGAGAAGCCTTCCGAGGAGTCAATGCAGAGTACATCAGCACCAGCCTCTAAGAGGGCAGGTACGCGTTCTGCATAGTCGCGGGTGTTGATACCGGCGCCTACGATGTAGCGCTTCTGGTCATCGATGAGCTCGAGCTCATTGTCTTTGTTGGCATTGTAGTCTTTACGGAAAACCATGTAGAGGAGGCGCTGATTCTTGTCAATGATCGGCAGCATGTTCAGCTTGTTTTCCCAGATGATGTCATTGGCCTGACCGATGGTGGTGACTTCCTCAGCCTTGGCATAAACCAAATTCTCGAAAGCCGTCATGAATTCGCTGGCCGGCGTGTCCATGGACATGCGGGAAACACGGTAGTCACGGCTGGTTACGATACCCAGCAGCTTGCCATTAGCCGTGCCGTCTTCGGTTACGGCCATGGTGGAGTGGCCCGTATCCTGCAACAGATCGAGGATTTCAGCAAGGGTCGTAGTCGGTTTAATATTGGAGTCACTGCTGACAAAACCAGATTTGTAATGTTTCACCCGGGAAACCATAGCGGCTTCATTTTCGATGCTCTGGGAACCGTAGATGAAGGACACACCGCCCTCTTTGGCCAGTGCGATAGCCATGTTGTCATCGGAAACCGCCTGCATGATGGCAGAGGTCATGGGGATGTTCATGGTAATCTTCGGTTCCTCACCCTTGCGGAACTTGACCAGCGGTGTTTTCAAGGAAACATTTGCCGGGATGCATTTGTCCGAGGAATAGCCGGGAACGAGGAGATACTCGCCAAAAGTGTGTGATGGTTCTTCAAAATAGAATGCCAACTTAACCCCTTCTTTCTTAATACTAGTGAATCTACATAAAGCCATGAGCGGCGCGTACCGCCATGTATATTGTTTTATATCTTAATATATATAGCAGGCTCGTGTCAATCAGAAAATTAAATTCATGTTACAAGTTTACACCTATATAATAAGGAAATGCAACTAGCAGCCTGCCTTACCCGGTCAAGCTGCTAGTTAATCATCACGTATTCTATTTTCATTATCTTCATGGGAACCAGTCTTACGGGCCCATTGGACTCCCCTCCTTCACGAGCCATATCAACTGTTAGATGAAGCTTCTCTACGGCTAGCTATTACCTTTTTCGAGATGCTTCTACATCTAATTTATAGATATGATAGCATAGAAAAGAAGCAAAGTCAATAATTTTCTAAAACTTTCAACAAATAGCGGGAAAACGAAAAAATGTCATTTGTCCCTTGCATTTTTAGTATGTACAACGTATAATAGGCAATGTTATGAGAACGTAATAGCAGGTACTAAATTCGGAAGGAGGTGTACGAATGGCAAGAGTCAAGAAAAAAATCCGTCAGGAGCTTTTGATCGAGAAGGTAAAGGTCAAGCCTTTCCTGACTGATGAAGAATTAGCTAAACAGCTGGATGTCAGTGTGCAGACCATCCGTTTGGATCGTCTGGAGCTGGGGATTCCCGAGCTGCGGGGGCGTATCCGCAAGATGGCGGAAAATGCCCAGAATAAGGTGAAGTCCATACAGAGTGGTGAAGTGGTCGGTGAGCTTATTGACCTGGAACTTGGTCATTCGGGCATTTCCTTGCTGAGAATCACGGAGGATATGGTCTTTGCCAAGACGCAGATCGCTAAGGGGCATTATATGTTCTCTCAGGCCGATTCCCTGGCCATGGCCATCGTGGACGCACCCATGGCAGTCACCGGCGTGGCCAACGTGAAGTACAAGGTGCCTGTGCATGTAGGCGAAAAGCTGATCGCCAAGGCGGAAATCGTCAAAGTGCGAGGTAATAAATATTTTATATGGGTGAAAACCCATAATGAAACCCAAGAAGTTTTCCGCGCGAAATTCATCGTGGTTTCCTGGGGAGACAGATAAGGGGGAATAGATTCGTGAAAATTGCAGTTGATGCAATGGGAGGCGATTTTGCTCCCGAACAGATTGTTTTCGGCGCCGTGCGGGCGGCGAAGAAATACGGTTGTGAAATCGTCCTGGTAGGCGATGAAGAGAGAATCCGTGAAGTATTGAAGCGGGAAAAGGGCTGGGAGAATCTTGGCATTACCATCCATCATACCAGTCAGGTCATCGAGATGGATGAACATCCTGCCGATGCCGTACGGACGAAGAAGGATTCTTCCGTAGTGGTTGCTACCCGGCTGGTAAAGGAAGGCGAGTGCGATGCAGTGCTGTCCGCTGGCAGTACCGGGGCAGCGGTAACGGCAGCCCAGCTGATCCTGAAGCGTATCAAAGGCATTGGCCGGCCGACGATAGCCACGCCGATTCCCACGACCAAGGGTGTTACCCTGATGTTGGACTCCGGGGCCAATGTGGATTCCAAGCCCATTCATCTGGTGCAGAGCGGCATGATGGGTTCCATCTATGCGGAATATGTCTTTGGCATCAAGAATCCCCGGGTGGGACTCTTAAATATCGGCGAGGAAGAAACCAAGGGCAATGAGCAGGCCAGAGAGACTTATCCGCTGCTCAAAGAACTGCACAGCATCAACTTTTGCGGCAATGCAGAAGGCCGTGATATTCCCAAGGGAAATTTCGATGTTGTAATTTGTGATGGATTTGTGGGCAATGTTGTGTTAAAATTTGCAGAGGGCTTAGCAAAGACCATCATGAAACTTATCAAGGAAGCCATCAAGGACGGCGGCATCTTGGCCAAACTAGGGGCACTGCTCCTGATGCCGACTTTGAAGAAACTGGGCAAGCGCCTGGATGCTTCCGAATACGGCGGTGCACCGCTTTTAGGTGTCAACGGCGTGTGTATCATCAGTCATGGTTCGTCGAATGCAAAGTCCATTTGCAGTGCTATCGGTGTAGCGAATGATTATGTGAACGGCAAGGTGCTGGAGCATATCAGGGAAACGCTGGAGCAGGAAGAAGTATTAATGAAAGAGTCTTAATCGTGGCCGGACGAGGAATCCAGCGTTGAGAGAGGCTAAGGAGGACGTATTTAATGTTTGAAAACAATGCAATCTGTAAGTTACTGAACATAAAGTACCCGATTTTCCAAGGCGGCATGGCTTGGATTGGTACGGCAGAACTGGCTTCGGCTGTTTCCAATGCCGGTGGTCTGGGCCTTATCGGTGCCGGCCATATGCCCCCGGAAATCCTGCGGGCAGAGATCCAGAAGTGCAAGGGCTGGACGGATAAGCCCTTCGGCGTGAACATCATGCTGATGAGCCCCTTCGTAAAAGAAGTAATGCAGGTTGTTATTGATGAGCGTGTACCGGTCATCACTACGGGTGCCGGCAATCCCGGCGAATATCTGCCGGCTTTGAAGGAAATCGGCACGAAGGTTATCCCCGTGGTGGCCTCTGTAGCACTGGCTAAGCGTCTCGTGCGCATTGGTGCCGATGCCGTTATCGCTGAAGGTACGGAATCCGGCGGCCATATCGGTGAGATTACGACCATGGCGCTGCTGCCGCAGGTTGTGGATGCTGTGGATGTACCGGTAATCGGTGCTGGTGGTATCGGTGATTCCCGTGGCATGGCTGCAGCTTTTGCCCTGGGTGCGCAGGCTATCCAGATGGGTTCCCGCTTCGTACTCAGTGAAGAATGTATCGCCCATGAGAACTACAAGAAGCTGGTGCTCAAGGCAAAGGATCGTTCCACGGTGGTTACGGGCAAGAGCCTGGGCCATCCGGCTCGCGTGATTGCCAACAAGCTTTCCCGCAAGTATGAGGAAATGGAAGCTGCCGGTGCATCCGCAGAAGAGCTGGAACAGCTGGGTGTAGGCAGCCTCCATCGTGCAACCCATGAGGGCGATGTGGAGAACGGCTCCGTCATGATTGGTGAAATCTCCGGCATGCTTAACGACATCAAGCCGGTGAAACAGATTATTGAAGACATTGTTGGCGGTCTGCCAAATGTTATAACTGCTATTCAGGGAAATTGCAAATAATTGGGGGTTATAGTCTTGAACAAATTAGCATTTGTATTCCCGGGACAGGGTGCTCAGGCTGTAGGCATGGGCAAGGATTTCTGTGAACAGTACGAAGTGGCCAAGAAGCTCTTCCAGGAAGCGGACGAAGCATTGGGGTATTCCATCAAGGATATGTGCTTTGAAGGCCCGGCCGAGGATCTGAAGCTGACGGCCAATACGCAGCCGGCTATCCTGACCATGAGCGTGATTGCCAACGAAATCCTGAAGGAACATGGCATCCAGCCGGACGTGGTTGGTGGCCATAGCCTGGGTGAATATTCCGCTCTCGTTGCTGCTGATGTACTGGATTTCCAGGATGCAGTCCTGCTGGTGCATAAGCGTGGCCAGTTTATGCAGGAAGCTGTTCCTGTAGGACAGGGCGGTATGGCAGCAATCATCGGCCTGGCTGATGAGGTTATCATCGATGCCTGTGCCAAGGCTACGGAAAGTGCTGGTGAAGTGCAGGCAGTGAACTTCAACTGCCCTGGTCAGACGGTTATCGCCGGTACCACCGCAGGTGTAGAAGCAGCAGTAGAGCTGCTGAAGGAAGCTGGTGCCAAGAAGGCAGTTATCCTGCCGGTATCCGCTCCGTTCCATTCCACGCTGATGAAGCCGGCTGCTGAAAAGCTGGCTGCTGAACTGGATAAGGTTGACATCCGCGATGCCAAGATTCCGGTGGTTTCCAACTTCACGGGTAAATTGGAAAATACGGCAGCGGAAATCAAGGCCAATCTGGTAGCTCAGGCTGACCATCCGGTCAAATGGATCGACTGCGTCAAGACCATGCAGGAATTCGGTGCTGACACCTTCGTAGAAGCCGGCCCGGGCAAGACGCTCTGCGGCTTCAACCGTCGCATCGACAAGAGCCTCACCAGCATGAACGTGGAAAATCTTGAATCCTTGCAAAAAACTCTTGACTATTTCAAGGAGGTTCGCTAATATGCTTTTAGATGGAAAAGTTGCCCTGGTTACGGGCGCTTCCCGCGGCATCGGCAGAGCCATTGCCCTGAAGTTAGCGGCAGAGGGTGCCAAGGTTGCCATCAACTATGCCGGCAACACGGCCAAGGCAGAAGAAGTCAAGGCAGAAATTGAGAAGAATGGCGGCGAGGCCATTCTCGTACAGGCTGATGTGGCAGATGCGGCTGCTGTAGAAACCATGGTAAATGCCACGGTTGAAGCCTTTGGCCAGATCGATATCCTGGTCAATAACGCCGGTATCACCCGGGATGGTTTGATGATGCGCATGAAGGACGAAGATTTCGATGCGGTCATCAACACGAACCTCAAGGGCGTGTTCTACTGCACGAAGCTCGTGTCCAAGCTCATGATGAAGAAGCGCAGCGGCCGTATCATCAATATGGCATCTGTTGTTGGCCTGATGGGCAATGCCGGCCAGACCAACTATGCAGCAGCCAAGGCTGGCGTGATTGGTTTCTCCAAATCCGCAGCCAAGGAACTGGCGGCCCGTGGCATCACGGTGAACATGGTAGCACCGGGCTTCATTGACACGGATATGACGGCAGCCATGACGGACAAGGCACGGGAAATGACGCTGACGGGGATTCCCTTGAACCGCATGGGCACGCCGGAAGACGTGGCTAACGCTGTAGCGTTCCTCGTTTCTGACAATGCATCCTATATCACGGGCCAGGTCATCAATGTAGACGGCGGCATGGTTATGTGATATAACTATAGATGGACATCAATTTAAGGAGGTGAAACTTCATGACTTTTGATAAAGTAAGAGATATCGTTGTTGAGCAGTTAGGTGTTGAGGCTGACGAGGTTGCACTCGAGTCCACATTCATCGATGATCTGGGTGCTGATTCCCTGGATATTGTTGAGCTGATCATGGCTTTCGAAGAAGAATTCAACATTGAAATTCCGGACGAAGCTGCTGAGAAGATCAAGAGCGTTCAGGACGTAGTTACCTACATAGACCAGAACAAATAAGTTTGAGCGTCTTACCTGTTTGAAAATCCCGTGAAACTTGTTTTCGCGGGATTTTTCAAGGTAGGTAAGCTTGATTGGAGGAGTAACATTGAAACTTCCAGAGCTGAAAATAGGCAATAAGGTCGCACGTGTACCTATCCAACAGGGCGGTATGGCGATTCGCTTGTCCACAGCCCGTCTGGCGGCAGCCGTAGCCAACGAAGGCGGTATTGGCCTCATTGCGGCATCAGGTATGAGCCATGACGAACTGCGTTATGAAATCCGGCTCGCACGTTCGCTTACGTCTGGTATCATCGGTATCAATATCATGGTGGCAGCCAATGACTTTGCGGAAGTCGTCAAAGTCGCTATCGAAGAAGGCATTGACCTTGTGGTAGCTGGGGCTGGTTTTTCCCGTGATATGTTTGCACTGGGGAAGGAATCCGGAACGCCGATTGTTCCTATCGTTTCTTCCGTTAAATTAGCTAAAATTTCAGAGCGTCTTGGCGCTACGGCAATTGTCCTTGAAGGTAAAGAAGCTGGCGGTCATCTGGGGACGGACACTTCCGTTCGCGATTTGATTTCCGATGTCAGCTCCGCCGTGAATATTCCGGTTATTGCAGCCGGTGGCATCCTTCATGGCCAGGACATCGTTGATTTGATAAAGATGGGCGCTGCCGGCGTCCAGATGGGTTCCCGGTTTGCAGCTTGCGAGGAAAGCAATGCGGCCCCGGCCCTCAAAGAATATTATCTGAAATCCAAACCGGAGGATATTGTGGTTATCCATAGTCCTGTTGGCCTGCCGGGCCGTGCTGTGCGCACGCCGTTTTCGGCTAGGGTAATGGAAGGGCCCGTACCTCCCAAGCAGTGTGATGCCTGCCTGAAGGCGTGCAAGCACAATTTCTGCATCATCCGGGCGCTGACTCGCGCACAGCAGGGCGATGTGGAGACAGGTCTGGTCTTTACGGGCGAGTACATGCCCCGCATTGACAAGATCATGACCGTGCATGAGATTTTCGAGCAGCTGATAGCGGAGGCTGAAGCTGCCAACTGAGCATAGTCTGTTGCTAAAGTAGATGAGAGGAGTTATTCGTTTTGAGTAATCGCGTAGTAATCACTGGTGTAGGTGCCATTACCCCGATTGGTATTGGCAAGGATGAATTCTGGAAAGGCCTGATGGAAGGCCGCAACGGCATCGACAAGATCAGCCGTTTCGATGCTTCTGACTTCACGGCTCAGATTGCCGGTGAAGTAAAGGAATTCGATGCTACCCAGTATATCGATAAGAAAGAATCCAAGCGTATGGACCGCTACACCCAGTTTGCTGTAGCTGCAGCAGACCTGGCTATCAAGGATGCCGGTCTTGATCTGGAAAAGGAAAACCTTGACCGCGTAGGTACTTTCATCGGTACGGGTATCGGCGGTATCGAAACCATGCACAGCCAGTACGAGAAGTTCTTCGCTAAGGGACCTTCCCGCATCAGCCCCTTCTTCGTGCCCATGATGATCGCGAACATGGCTGCCGGCCAGGTGGCTATCACCTACAAGCTCCATGGTCCTTCCAGCTGCACGGTTACGGCTTGCGCTACGGGTTCCAACTGCATCGGCGATGCGTTCCGTGTGATTCAGCGTGGTGAAGCTGATGTGATGGTAGCCGGTGGTACGGAAGCTGCTGTTTCCGAAGCTGCTGTGGCAGGTTTCGCTGCCATGAAGGCCCTCTGCATGGACCATAACGATGATCCGGCTCATGCTTCCCGTCCCTTCGACAAGAACCGCAGCGGTTTCGTCATGGGCGAAGGCGCAGGCCTCGTAATCCTCGAAAGCCTCGACCATGCCAAGGCTCGCGGCGCTCATATCTACGCCGAAGTTGTAGGCTATGGTGCTAATTCCGACGCTTACCATATGACCAGCCCGGCTCCCCATGGTGAATACCAGGCTAAATGCATGCAGCTGGCTCTCGATGATGCCGGCATGAAGGCAAGCGAAGTTGACTATGTAAATGCTCATGGTACTTCCACGCACCTGAATGACCAGGGCGAGACGGAAGCCATCAAGGCTGTATGGGGCGAAGCTGCAAAGGAAGTTTCCGTTTCTTCCATCAAGTCCATGACGGGCCACATGCTCGGTGCTGCCGGCGGTGTGGAAGCTATTGCTACGGCTATGGCTATCGAAAACGATATGCTGCCCCCGACCATCAACTACGAAACTCCGGATGAAGGCCTCGACCTCGACTATGTGCCTAACAAGGCCAAAGCCAAGACCGTTCGTGCCGCTATGTCCAACTCCTTCGGCTTCGGCGGCCACAATGCCTGCCTGCTGCTGAAGAAGTTCGCAGAATAAGAGGATAACGGGCGATGGGAGATATTTTGTCGGCGAAACGCAAGGGAGAGCTGTTGGAGCTGGCTGCCCGCCTGGGCGTGGAGTTCAGGGATCTGTCCCTGCTGCACAAGGCTCTGATCCATTCCTCCTATGCCAATGAAGCCAAGGAAAAAAACATCGTCCATAATGAACGTCTCGAATTTTTGGGAGATGCGGTGCTGGAGCTTGCCTCCAGCACCTATCTTTATATGCACTTTCCGCAGATGCCTGAGGGACAGCTGACCAAGACAAGAGCCAGCATCGTCTGCTCCACCAGCCTTGCGGAACTTGCCCGGACGCTTCATTTGGGCGACTATCTGCTGCTCGGTCATGGTGAGGAAATGAGCGGTGGCCGCGACCGGCAGACCAATCTGGAAGATGTGTTTGAATCTGTGATCGGCGCCATCTATCTGGATCAGGGCTGGGAAACAGCGCAGGATTATGTTGTCCGCCAGCTGATGCCTCTGTTCAGGCAGGCAGAGCAGGGGGCCATCCTCAAGGACTACAAGACCATCCTGCAGGAAGTAGTCTATCAGGAAGCCCAGCAGACGGTAAGTTATGAACTGGTCAGCACCTCCGGCCCTGACCATGACAAGACCTTCACTTTCAACGTCTGCATCACAGGCAAGGTCATGGGCACCGGCACCGGCCGCAGTAAAAAAGAAGCCGAACAGAGAGCGGCTAAAGAAGCATTAGTCAAACTTCAGGGACAGAGATAGCCTGCCCCTGGGGGGGAGGTGTCAGCCGCAGGCTGACGAAAGGGGCAAAAGGTGATATACTATGCGTAAATTAGTGATTTTAGGCACTGGCTTTGCCATGGCCACGAAATGCTTCAATACCTGTTTTTATCTGGAACTCGAGGATGACAGCCTCTTCCTGACGGATGCCGGCGGCGGCAATGGCATTCTGCGGCAGCTGGAAGTGACAAACTTCGACTACAACAAATGCCATCATATGTTCGTAACGCACGGCCATACCGACCATGTATTAGGCGTGGTCTGGGTTATCCGCAAAGTGGCCGACCTTATGAACAAGGGAAAGTATGAGGGGCAGTTCCATATCTACTGTCATGATGTGGTCAAGGACATGCTGGAAAAGATGTCGGCCATGACCTTGAAGAAAAAGGACTTTGCCCGGGTGGGGACGGATATCCTGCTCCATGAAGTGACAGACGGCCAGAGTGTTGACCTGCCGATGTTCAAAATGACAGCATTCGATATTATGTCCACCAAGGCCAAGCAGTTTGGTTACGAGCTTCAATTTGCCGATGGTCTGAAGTTCACCTGCCTGGGTGACGAGCCTTACAACGAGCACGCCCGTCCTTATGCTGAAAATGCGGACTGGCTCCTAGCTGAAGCATTCTGCCAGTACAAGGACAGGGATATCTTCAAGCCCTATGAGAAGAATCACAGCACGGTCAAGGAAGCCAGCGAGTTGGCCGAGGAATTGGCGGTGAAGAATCTCGTGCTCTATCATACGGAGGACAAGCATATCGCCACCCGCAAGGCGGACTATACGGCAGAGGCCAAAGAATATTATCATGGCAATATCTTTGTTCCGGATGATTTGGATGTAATCGAATTTTAATAACGCAGGTATTTACATAAAGCCGCTGGGGAACCTTTTCTGCAGCGTTTGGCGCGAAGCGTCTAAGCGTAAGAAAAGGTTCCCCAGCGGCTTTTCATATGGGATGTTACACAGAAAACATCTTATTGATCAGATCATAGTATCTGCGCAGTATGATGGCCAGCTCCTGCCGTTCTTTTTCCGTCAGATTTTGGGCGTGACTGTCGAACCGTTGACGGAATAACTCCATATGGTTCTCGAGCAGACGTTTTCCCTTGTCGCTGATGGTAATCAGGATGCGGCGTCGGTCTTTGACATCCGGTTCCTTGCCAACATAATTGGCGCAAACCAGTTTATCAATGATATTGGTCATTTGCTGTTTTGAGATATTCAGCTGTCGGCTGATATCAGTAATGGCCATGCCTGCTGTGTCCATCAGGGTGCAGAGCACCGCGAATTGATTGAGTGGCAGGGGCACCTGGGTCTGCCGGCCAAAATTATTATGCAAGAGTACCATGATTTCCACAAATTGCTGGGATAAACGTGGTTTGTCTTGGGCTTCCATGATAAAACTCCTTTAATTCTTGACTTTTGTTTAACTATAATATACTATATATATCATAAATAGTAAACATTTATTTACTATTCCGTTGAGGTTTAGGAATGAAATGTTGTCATAAACGAGGGAGGGGAGCAGTGCGCTCTCTTGCTTTCTGTTTATGTGGAAAAAGGAGGTTCATAAATTGTTTTTGCCGAAAAACAAGAAGACGAAGGCTTTGCTGATTGGCATTTCCTTGGCCATCTCCACCAGCTTTGTGGTGGCAGGCTGCGGCAATCAGCAGCAGCAAGCGCAGCAACAGGGTGCGCAGGTCAAGGTCATGCAGGTCATGCAGCAGGATACGCCGCTGACCAGCGAATTTGCCGGTCAGATTGTGGGGAAGGACGAGGTCAAGGTACAGTCCAAAGTATCCGGCAATGTGGTGGAAAAATACGTGAAGGGTGGCCAATGGGTGGAAGCCGGCCAGCCGCTTTACCGTATTGATGACCGCCAGTATACTTCTGCTGTATGGCAGGCCCAGGCAAATCTGGCCCAGGCCCAGGCAACTTTGAGCAATGCGCAGAATGATTTGGGCCGTTATCAGCAGCTGGTACAGTCCAATGCCATTTCCCGGCAGACCTATGACAACCAGTTGGCCAATGTCAACGCTTATCAGGCAGCAGCGGATGCCAATCATGCACTGCTGATCAAGGCGCAGCAGGATCTGGCCGATACCACGATTTATGCACCCATGAGCGGCAAGCTGGCCGTGGACGATGTGGCAGTGGGTACCTTTGCCAGCGCCGGTTCCACCAATCTGGTGACCATCGGCTCGGCAAGTCCTGTCTATGCCAAGTTCAATGTATCCGAAACGGATTATCTGGAATATATGAATGCTATGATGCAGGGCGGCAATCAGGTAAAGCCTGTGGTGACCATTACCTTGTCCGACGGAACCCAGTATCCTTTGGAAGGCGAAATCGTGGAATCTGACCGTTCCCTGTCCGAAAATACCGGTACGCTGACCATGAAGGCCATTTTCGATAATCCGAATGGCATGCTGATCCCTGGCATGTTTGCCCGGGTTCGTCTGTCCGGTCAGACCATTCCCAATGCCATCCTGGTGCCGCAGCGGGCTGTGCAGCAGCTCCTGGGCAAGTCCTTTGTCATGGTGGTCAACGGTGACGGCAAGTCTGAAGCCCGCACGGTGCAGCTCGGTGAAAAGATTGGCAGCTACTATGTCATCAAGGACGGTCTGACGGCTGCGGACATGGTCGTTGTAGAAGGTTTGTCCAACCTGCAGGAGGGTGTGCCCCTCAATGTTACCATGGTAACGGCTGAAGATATGGGCTTCTCCCTGATTCCGGATACGACCAAGTTCAATTCCAACGAGATTGCTGGTTCTACAGATAAATCGGAACAATAAGGAGGCGGCGATTTGTCTAAGTTCTTTATTCACCGCCCGATATTTGCCATTGTCATCTCGATCATCATCGTTATCGTGGGCATTTTGGCGGCTTTCCAGCTGCCGATTGCGCAGTATCCGCAGATCTCGCCGCCTACGGTTTCGGTAAGCACCTCCTATACGGGTGCTAACGCGTCCGTTATCAATGATACCGTGGCGCAGATCATCGAGCAGCAGGTCAATGGTACCCAGGGTATGGATTATATGAGTTCCAACTCGGACGACAGCGGCCGTTACAGCCTGTCTGTGGTCTTTGAGACGGGAACAGATGGCGATATGGACTCTGTCAAGGTGCAGAACAACGTCGCCATCGCCAACGCCAGTCTGCCATCTGATGTGCAGTCGGTTGGTGTTACGACCAAGAAATCTTCCAACGACATGGCCTATATGTTGTCCCTGTATTCTCCGGATGGCAGTTATGACCGTGCGTTCATGAAGAATTATGCCGATATCTATCTGCTGGATGAACTCAAGCGTGTATCCGGTGTCGGTGATGTGCAGATCTTTGGTTCCGACTACGCCATGCGCGTCTGGCTGAACCCGGACAAGCTGGCAGAGTTAGGGCTTACTATTGCGGATGTGACCTCTGCCATCAAGGAGCAGAACGTGCAGGCGCCTGCTGGTACAGTTGGTGCTATGCCGGTGTCCAACGGTCAGGAAAAGCAGTATACGGGTAAGATTGCCGGCCGTCTCGTGACGCCGGAAGAGTTCGGCAACATCGTGCTGCGTTCCGACAACGGCAAGTTTGTCCGTCTGAAGGATGTGGCCCGGGTAGAAACGGGCGAGAAATCCAGTGCCATCATTTCCAAGTTCAACGGTTATCCTTCCGTTGGTTTCGGTATCAACCTCACAAGTGATGCCAATGCCATGCAGACGGTAGCCGGGGTGCGCAAGGTTTTGGAAAAGGCGGAACCTACTCTGCCGCCAAAACTCAAGATGGCACAGATCTTCGACTCTACGAACTATATCAACGCTTCCATCAAGGAAGTGCTGGAAACCTTTGCGGAAGCCCTGCTGCTGGTGGTGCTGGTTATCTTCCTGTTCCTTCAGAACTGGCGTGCAACCCTGATTCCGCTGCTGGCCGTGCCGGTATCCCTGATCGGTACGATGGCAGCCTTCGTGGTATTGGGCTTCTCCATCAACACATTGACGCTTTTTGCCATGGTATTGGCCATTGGTCTTGTCGTCGATGATGCTATCGTAGTTATCGAGAACGTCGAGAAACATATGGAAGAAGGCCTGACGCCGGTAGATGCCACAGAACGCGCCATGGCGGAAGTGCAGGGGCCGGTTGTGGCCATCGCTTTCGTATTGGCAGCTGTGTTCGTGCCGGTAGCCTTCTTAGGCGGCATGACCGGTATCCTGTACCGTCAGTTCGCCCTGACCATTGCGGTATCCATGGCACTTTCCGCATTTGTGGCCTTGACACTGACGCCGGCACTCTGTGCCATGATCCTGAAGCGTCATGAGGCCAAGGATGATGAAGGTGTCCTCGGTCAGTTCTTCGTGAAATTCAACGCCTGGTTTGAACGCACGAAGCGCGGCTATATGGGAGTGGTGGCGAAATTCATCCGCCGCACCCGTCTGGCCATCCTCTTTATGGTGATTGTCTGCATCATTTCCGCAGCTCTTTACAAGGTACTGCCTTCCACCTTCGTACCCGACGAAGACCAGGGCTATCTCTTTACCGTGGTGCAGCTGCCGGAAGGTACTTCCATGAACGTCACCCAGCAGACCATTGACAAGGTGGCCACGGCAGCTAAAGACGTCAAAGGCGTGGAAAATGTCATGGCCATCACGGGCTTTGATATTTTGGGCGGCGGTGCCAAACCAAGCGCAGGCCTTGTGGTTTTGGGCATGAAAGACTGGTCCCAGCGCAGTGGTGCTGAGTCCGTCGGTGCTGCTGTTGGTACCATGTTCGGCATCGGTGCGAAATTGGCACCGGAGGCGACCGTTATCGCCATGAACCCGCCGGCTCTGCCAGGTCTGGGCTCTGTCGGTGGCTGGAGCCTGCAGCTGCAGGATATGTCCGGCCATACTGACCAGGAGCTGGCTGACATCACCGGCAAGATCATTGCGGCAGCCAACCAGCGTCCGGAACTCAAGGGCGTGCGTACCACCTTCAAGATGACAGCGCCCACCTATGAGTATGATATCGACCGCGAAAAGATCAAGCAGCTGGGCGTCAGCATGTCTGACGTGTTCACGGCTATGCAGGTGAACTTCGGTGGTGCTCAGGTCAATGACTTCAACCAGTTTGGCCGTACCTACAAGGTCATGCTGCAGTCGGATATGAGTTACCGCAGTGAGGCCGATGGCATGAAGTTCGTCTATGTCAAGAGTTCCTCCGGTACCATGGTGCCGCTGGATACGCTGCTGAAACCCCGCGTAAGTTCCGGCCCGACTTCCATTTCCCGTTTCAACGGTGCCCGGGCTATCAATATCCAGGGTAATGCCGGGGAAGGGTATTCCTCCGGTCAGGCCATGGCGGCCATCAAGGAGGTCGTGGAGCAGAATGCGCCTAACGGCTTCAATATCGAATGGTCCGGCCAGAGCCGTGAGGAGGCCAAGGCCACCAGTTCCACCTTCCAGGTGCTGGCACTGGCACTGGTGTTCGTATTCCTGTGTCTGGCAGCCCTCTATGAAAGCTGGAGCGTGCCCTTTGCGGTATTGCTGACGGTGCCGACAGGTATCATGGGGGCACTGATTTCCGAGTATGGCCTGTCCATGCTGGAAGCCATGTGCGGCCATCAGAATGCCGGCCTGCAGAACAGTGTTTACATGCAGATCGGTGTCATCATGATCATCGGTCTGGCGGCCAAGAACGCCATCCTGATCGTCGAGTTTGCCAAGGTCCGTGTGGACCGCGGCATGGAACCGGTCAAGGCAGCAATCGAAGCAGCCGGCCTGCGCCTGCGTCCGATCCTCATGACATCCTTTGCCTTCATCATCGGCTGTCTGCCGCTGGCTGTGGCCAGTGGTGCCGGCGCCGCTGCCCGTAACGGCATGGGCGTAGCGGTGGTGGGCGGCATGCTCTTTGCTACGGCTCTGGGAATCTTTTTGATTCCGGTGTTCTTCGTGGCCATGGAATGGATTGCGGCGAAGCTGGGCATGTTCAAGCAGCAGAAGAAGAAGACTTCTGCCGACTACATGTAATGGATAATCGGGATAATAGTTTACAAAAATATACAAAATACTTGCAAAAACACAGCCTGTGTGTTATCGTAGTATACGACACAGGGAAACGCGTAAATATTGTAAGCAGTTAAAGTAATCCTTTCGTCTCCTTGTTGGGGGGCGAAAGGATTTTTTATTGTATGGAGGGTTAGCCGATGATGAATTATCAGAAGTACAGCAAAGGTTATTTCATGCCACCGGAAATCGATTTGGAATGGGCTAAGAAAGACGCTCCCGATAAGGCACCAGTCTGGTGCAGCGTGGATATGCGGGACGGCAACCAGGCCCTGATCATTCCCATGAATCTGGATGAAAAGCTGGAATTCTACAAGATGCTGCTAAAGGTTGGCTTCAAGGAAATCGAAGTCGGTTTCCCGGCAGCTTCGGAAACGGAGTATGAATTCCTGCGCCGTCTGGTGGAAGATGACCTGATCCCTGATGATGTGACCATCCAGGTGCTGACCCAGGCTCGTGAGCATATTATCCGCAAGACTTTTGAAGCCCTCAAAGGCGTCAAGAATGCCATCGTCCATGTCTATAATTCCACTTCCGTGGCCCAGCGTGAACAGGTGTTCCGCAAGTCCAAGGAGGAGATCAAGCAGATTGCCGTGGAAGGGGCGAAACTCCTCAAACAGCTCACCGAAGAAGCCGGTGAGAACTACCGCTTCGAGTATTCCCCGGAATCCTTCACGGGCACGGAGCCGGAATACGCCCTCGAAGTCTGCAATGCGGTGCTGGATGTATGGCAGCCCACGGCTGACCGCAAGGCCATCATCAACCTGCCCGTAACCGTGGAAATGTCCATGCCTCATGTCTATGCCATGCAGGTTGCCTATATGAATAAGCACCTCAAATATCGTGACAATGTGGTGCTGTCCCTCCATCCCCACAATGACCGTGGCTGCGGCGTAGCCGATACGGAAATGGGCATCCTGGCCGGTGCTGATCGTGTGGAAGGTACGTTGTTCGGCAACGGTGAGCGCACGGGTAATGTGGATATCGTGACCGTCGGCATGAATATGTTTGCCCTGGGCGTTGATCCGCAGCTGGATTTTTCGAATATGTCCGACCTGGTGGACACCTATGAGCGTCTGACGCGCATGCAGGTCGGCTATCGCCAGCCCTATGCCGGCAAGCTGGTCTTCGCCGCTTTCTCCGGTTCCCACCAGGATGCCATTGCCAAGGGCATGAAATGGAAGGATGAGAAGAATCCGGATAAGTGGACATTGCCGTATCTCTACATCGATCCTCAGGATGTAGGCCGCGAGTACGATGGCGATGTCATCCGCATTAACAGCCAGTCCGGCAAGGGCGGCGTGGGCTTCATCATGGAGCAGAAATATGGCATCGACATGCCCAAGAAGATGCGGGAGAACTTCGGCTATTGTGTCAAGTCTGTTTCCGACCACAAGCACAAAGAGCTTATGCCGGATGAGATCTATCAGATCTTCCAGCATGAATATGTCAATATTGCCGAACCCTATGAGCTCGTGGACTTCATGCTCAAGAAGGAACCGGACGGCACCCGTTCTGGTACGGTGGATCTCAAGATAAACGGCCAGCCGGACACCTTCGTGGCCAAGGGCAACGGCCGACTCGATGCCGTGTCCAATGCCCTGCAGAAGAATCTGGGCATCAAATACTCCGACCTGACCTATAGCGAGCACGCCCTGGAGATTGGCCAGCATTCCAAGGCTATTGCCTACATCGGCATCAAGGATGAGAAGGGAACGATTCATTGGGGGGCCGGGATGGATACGGATATCATCACCGCTTCTATTCAGGCACTGTTCAGTGCTATCAACCGGATGCAGGCTGGCAAATGATACTACGGTTTACATCTATATGACAAGACGCCCGGGGACTGATACTATTTTTCCAACGCTGAGACGCGCCAAACGCTCTGGAAAAACAGCATCAGTCCCCGGGCTGTTTTCGTACATTACAATTTTGTGATAAGACGCCCTCCGTCTTTTAGACTCTCATTGGCCTATGGAAAAATTTTCGTAACAATGTTACAATAAAATCATATTTTTTGATTTTGATCTGGAAAGGTGATTCCATGCATAGATTGATTCTATCCTGTGTACTGACAGCGGTGGTGACAGCGGTGGTGCTGGTTACAGCCTTTGTTCTGGGGACGGGCTATTTTGTCGGCAATTACGCGGTTCATTTCGGCCTGGAGCGTGGGACGGTGGAAAATCCGCAGGAACCGCCCCGGGCTTTTGCTTTGCTGATGCCGCCGGAGGCGCGTCATTATGATAAGCCGGATTATACAAATGAAGAGTGGACGCTGACGTCCCGGGATAATCTCATCCTGAAGGCTACACATTTTTATCCTGATGGAGATAGCGATGGCAAGAAGTGGGCCATTGTGGTACATGGCTATGGCGGCACCCAGGAAAACTCCTATTATATCGCCACCCATTACCTGCGTATGGGCTATCATGTGCTGACGCCTGATCTGCGGGCGGCGGGGAAAAGCGAGGGACGCTATCTGACCATGGGCTATAAGGAAAGTCAGGATATGGTGGATTGGACGAAGCGGATTGCGCTTTACTATCCCCAGGCCAAGATCATCCTGCATGGGGTGTCCATGGGGGCAGCCACCGTCATGATGGCTTGTGACGACGAGGATCTGCCGCAGAATGTCGCAGCTTGCGTGGAGGAAAGCGGCTATACCAGCGCCTTTGACCTGTTGGTGCATCAGATCCATGAGTCCCTGGGCCTGCCGGCTTTTCCGGCTATGAATCTTTTGGATTGGCGCTGTCAGCAGGTAGCCGGCTTCAGCCTGAATCAGGCTGTGCCGGAAGTAGCAGTCATGCACTCAAAAGTGCCGATCCTTTTCATCCACGGTACCAAAGATGCCTTAGTCCCTCCTGCCATGGGGGAGCAGCTCTATCGTGATGCCAAGGCGCCAGACAAGAGCCTGTTACTGATCCATGATGCCGTACATGGTGTGGCCTGCCAGAAGGATGAGGAATTGTATTTCAAAACGGTACGGGAATTCACCGCTCCTTATATGCAAAGTGATTAATTTCCTTGCACCAAGGGGTTGAATTTTATATAATATGAAAGGAACCTGAAAAAGGGGTTCCTTTATGTAAATATCTCAGGTGGTGAAACTATGAAGTCCCTTTTAAATGTGGGTATAGATGTGGGCTCCACGACCATCAAATTGGTAGTGCTTGATCATGAGAAGAATATTCTCTACAAGAACTATGCCCGGCATTTTTCAGAAATTGGCAATGCATTGCAGGAGAATCTGACGCAATTGAAATCCCTGGTAGGCGATAAGAAATTCACCTTTGCGCTTACAGGTTCAGCCGGCATGGGTATTGCCCAGCGTATTGGCCTGCCCTTTGTGCAGGAGGTTATTGCCTGTGCGGCGGCGGTGAAGAATCTCATTCCCCAGACGGATACCGTAGTGGAGTTAGGCGGCGAGGATGCCAAGATCACTTACTTCGGTGAAGCACCGGAACAGCGCATGAATGGCGTATGTGCCGGCGGCACAGGTTCCTTTATCGACCATATGGCCTCGTTGCTGTCGACGGATGCCAGTGGCCTTAACGAACTGGCGGAAAAGGGGAAGCAGATTTATACTATTGCCTCCCGTTGCGGCGTCTTTGCCAAGACGGATATCCAGGCACTCATGAATGATGGTGCCGAAAAGGCCGATATTGCTTTGTCCATCTTCCAGGCGGTGGTCAATCAGACCATTGGCAATCTGGCTCAGGGCCGTCCTATTGATGGTCATGTGGCATTCTTAGGCGGGCCGTTGCACTTTTTGCCTGAATTGCGCAAACGTTTTATCGAAACATTGAAATTAGACAATGAGCATGTGGTAGACGTAGATTTCGGCAATTACTTCGTGGCCATGGGCGCAGCCCTGTCCGATGAGGCGCAGGAAATCGATGTGGTGCATTTAGAACAGGGCATTGCCAAGGCCAAAGCTGCGGCTGCCAGTGAAACGCGGCAGGCGGATTTCACATTATTCGAGAATAATGAAGAATATCAGGAATTCAAGACCCGTCACGATAGGGATAAGGTCAAACGCGGAAGTTTAGCAGGCTATCAGGGCCCGGTTTATGTGGGCATCGATGCCGGTTCCACCACCACCAAGATAACGGCCATTGGCAGGGATAAGGAAATCCTCTACACCTCCTATGGCAGCAATCAGGGTTCGCCCCTGTCCACTGTGGTAAAAGAGATGCAGGCTCTCTACAAGGCTATGCCGGAGTCTGCTTATATCGCCAGCACCATGACCACCGGTTATGGCGAGGCCATCGTCAAGGCTGCGCTCCATGCCGACGGCGGCGAGGTAGAGACCTTTGCCCATCTGCGGGCGGCGCAGGAATTCTGCCCGGAGGTTACCTTCGTGCTGGATATCGGCGGTCAGGATATGAAGTGCTTCTTCGTCAAGGACGGCAGCATCGGAAATATCACCCTGAACGAAGCCTGCTCGGCAGGCTGCGGATCCTTTATCCAAAACTTTGCCGAAGGCCTGTCCATGACACCGGCGGAGTTTGCCAAGAAGGCGCTTACTTCCAAGGCACCGGTGGATTTGGGCACCCGCTGTACGGTATTCATGAACTCCAAGGTCAAGCAGGCGCAGAAGGAGGGGGCAGAAGTTGCCGATATCTCCGCAGGTATTGCCTTCTCGGTAATCAAGAATGCTTTGTTCAAGGTTATGCAGCTTAAAGATGTGCGGGAACTTGGCGACCATATCGTCGTGCAGGGGGGCACCTTCTACAATGATGCGGTGCTGCGCTGCATGGAAAAACTGCTGGACCGGGAGGTTATCCGTCCCGATATCGCCGGTCTTATGGGGGCTTATGGTGCCGCCATCCTGGCTCTTGAAAGTGGTCAGGAGCGATCTGCTATCCTGCCTTTTGCTAAATTGCAGGAATTCCATGTGGAGACCAGTTCTTACCGCTGCAAAGGCTGCGGTAACAGCTGCCTGATCACTATGCAGAAATTCCCCGATGGAGGCAAATACTTCACAGGCAACCGCTGTGAGCGGGGCATTGGCGGCCAGAAGCAGACCGAGGAAGAAACGCCCAATATCTATGCCTATAAGTACAACCGTGTCTTCAAATACTATCGTCCCTTGGAACATCCGAGCCGGGGCACTATCGGCATTCCGCGGGTGCTCAATATGTACGAGGATTATCCCTTCTGGTTCACCTTCCTGACCTTCTTGGGTTACCGGGTGGAACTGTCGGGCAAATCCAGCGCCAAGATGTATTACAAGGGCATGGCCACCGTGCCCTCGGATTCCCTTTGTTATCCTGCCAAGATCACCCATGGCCATATCATGGACTTGGTGGAAAAGGGCGTCAAAAAGATTTTCTATCCCTGCGCTCCCTACAATATGGAGGATGAAGTCCATGATTCGGACAATCACTTCAACTGCCCGATTGTGGCCTCTTATGCCGAAAATATCCGGGGTAATATGGATGTATTGCGGCAGGAAAACATTGACTTCATTCAGCCCTTTGTCCCCATTCACGATAAGAAACGCCTGATTGCCCGCCTTTATGAGGAGCTGGGCAAGCGGGAGAATATCAGCAGACAGGAAATCGCCGGGGCAGTGGAAGCAGGTTATGTGGAAATCGCCCATTATCGGGATGATGTACGGGAATATGGCAAGAAGATTCTGGCGCATATTGAACGCACCGGCCAGCAGGCCATCATGCTGGTGGGCCGTCCCTATCATGTGGACCCGGAAATCAACCACGGCATTCCCGAGATGATTCAGTCCTACAAGCTGCCTATCCTGTCGGAAGATGCAGTTTATCATCTGCCGGTCAAGGCCCAGCGTTTGCAGGTGGTCAATCAGTGGAGTTACCATGCCCGCCTGTATCATGCGGCGCAGTTCGTGGCGGAACATCCCAACCTTACCCTGATTCAGTTCAGCTCCTTTGGCTGCGGCCTCGATGCCCTGACCACGGAACAGGTCAAGGACATTTTGGAAAAACATCAGCGCATCTACACCATGATCAAGCTGGATGAAGTATCCAACCTCGGCGCAGCCCGTATCCGCCTGCGCTCCCTGATGGCGGCCTTGGCCCGCAAGAAGCCGGTGGCCTATCGGGCTGTGGCGGAGATTGAGCGGCCTCATTTTACCGAGGAGTGCAAGAAGACCCATACGGTATTGGCCCCTCAGATGGCGCCCATCCATTTCGAACTGTTCCAGACGGTGCTGCAGAAGCATGGCCTCAAGGCGGTGATTCCGCCCATGCCGGATAAGCATGCCATTGATACGGGTCTGCGGTATGTGCATAATGATATGTGTTATCCTGCCATCGTGGTTATCGGTCAGCTGATTGCGGCACTGAAGGATGGACTTTGCGATCCTGACCATACCAGCATCATGCTGTTCCAGACCTGCGGTGCCTGCCGGGCTACGAACTACCTCAGCGTCCTGCGGCAGGCTCTGAAGCACGCCGGTTTCCCCCAGGTGCCCGTGTTTGCTGTCCATGGCCTCAAGGAGGAGACGGATTCCTTCCATATGGGCCGCAGCATGCTGGTGGATGCCATCAAGGCAGCGGTCTATGGGGACACCTTGATGAATGTGCGCAACCGCACCATGCCCTATGAAATCACCAAGGGTTCCACCAAGGCACTCTTTGACAAGTGGATGGAACGGGCCAAGGAGGAGATCTTGCGGGGCAATTACTTCCGCTTCCGCAACAACATCAAGGCCATGGTCAAGGAATTTGACCACCTGCCAGTGCAGGAAGATCTTTGGAAGCCAAAAGTTGGTATCGTCGGGGAAATCCTCGTCAAGTATCATCCCGTGGCCAACAACCATATCGAAAAGGTACTCATGGACGAAGGCGCTGAAGTGGTCATGCCGGACTTCGTGGACTTCTTCCTCTATTCCGCCTATGATGCCATTGCCAAGCGGAATCTCTTGGCGGGCTCCTACAAGGAAGAGGTCTTCGGCAAGATGTTCATCAAGATAATTGAATTCTTCCGCCGTCCCATGAAGAAGGCCCTCAGGGAAAGCAAGCACTTCCTGCCGCCACATTCCATCTATGATACGGCAAGACTTGCCTCCCGCCATGTAAGCCTGGGCAATATGGCCGGCGAAGGCTGGTTCCTGACCGGGGAAATGGTCAAGCTCATTGACGAAGGCGTGCCCAACGTGGTCTGCCTGCAGCCCTTCGGTTGCCTGCCCAACCATATCACCGGCAAGGGCGTCATGCACGAACTGCGGAATGCCTACAAGGGCGCCAATATCACCGCCATCGACTGCGATGCCGGCTCCAGTGAAGTCAACCAGCTCAACCGCATCAAACTCATGCTGGCCGTGGCCAAGGAACGCGGGCCTCAGCAGGAGAAGAAAGAACATAAAGAGGCGTTAAGTCATTAAAAAACAGATTGACCAGTCAGATTTTTGACTGGTCAATCGTGTATCTGCATTAAGGAGTGAAGAAGATGAAAAAGCTGACCTTTGTATGTTATCCTCGTTGCACTACCTGCCAAAAGGCACAGAAATGGCTGACGGAAAAGGGGATTGCGTTTGATGTGCGCGACATAAAGGAAAACAATCCCACAGAAGAGGAACTGCGCAAGTGGCACAAGCTAAGCGGCCTGCCATTGAAACGCTTCTTCAACACCAGCGGCCTGAAATACAAGGAATTGGCTTTAAAAGATAAGCTGCCGACCATGAGCGAAGACGAGCAGTACAAGCTGCTGTCTACAGATGGCATGTTGGTAAAGCGGCCAATATTAGTTGGTGATGATGTGGTATTGGTGGGCTTTAGGGAAAAAGAGTGGTTGGATAAGATATAGTGTGGTAAAAACGGGAATGATAAGCAATAGTTTTGCCTGCCGACATCAAAAAGTTGGCAGGCCTTAATTTTATGCATTTTTTGAGGTCAAAAATGTTTATGACCTCAAAAATCGCCAATTTTGAGGTCAAGGCCTGAATCTGATGAGGGGAGAGTAAAACATAAATCAAGGACACATGTCCTAAAAATCATTGACAGGTCAAAAAAATCTCGTTATTATGGAATAGTCGGAAGGGAACTTTTCGAAGTTCCGCAACATCTTTATATTTTTATGGGAGACGATAAAATCCATGAAAACCTACAAACCTTTTAAATCCGGTAAAGTTCGTGAAGTCTATGAGGCTGATGACAGCATCATTATGGTGGCAACAGACCGTATTTCGGCTTTTGACCACATACTGAAGAACAAGATCACGGATAAGGGCGCAGTGCTTACCCAGATGTCCAAGTTCTGGTTTGATTTCACGCAGGACATCATTCCGAACCATATGCTGTCGGTGGACAATGCCGATATGCCGGAGTTCTTCCAGCAGGAAGAGTTCCAGGGAAACAGCATGAAGTGCAAGAAGCTGCACATGATTCCGATGGAATGCATCGTGCGTGGCTACATCACGGGCAGCGGCTGGGAAAGCTACAAGGAAAACGGCACCATCTGCGGTATCAAGCTGCCGGAAGGCCTGCAGGAATCCCAGAAACTGCCGGAACCGATTTTCACGCCGAGCACCAAGGCTGAACTGGGCGACCACGATGAGAACGTCTCCCTGGAACAGGGCGCCAAGGTTTTGGAAAAGGAATTCCCGGGTCATGGCATGGAATACGCGGAAAAGATTCGCGATTACACCATTGCCATCTACAAGAAGTGTGCCGAGTATGCACTGACCAAGGGCATCATCATTGCTGATACGAAGTTTGAGTTCGGTGTGGATGAAGAAGGCAATATCGTGCTGGGTGATGAGGTATTGACGCCGGACAGCTCCCGTTTCTGGCCGCTGGAAGGTTATGAGGCAGGCAAGAGCCAGCCGTCCTATGACAAACAGTTCGTGCGTGATTGGCTGAAGGCTAATCCGGACAGCGACTTCAATTTGCCGCAGGATGTTATTGATAAGACGATTGCTAAGTATAAAGAAGCTTATGCGCTTCTTACTGGCAAGGAATTATAAGCTAGGCCGTCCTTTTCTTTGGCGCAAAGAAAAGGACCAAAAGAAAACGCGGACTGAAATCACATCACGTGATTTACGTCCGCCTGCGCCCTTCCTTGGGCGCCGGGCTACGGGTACGCTTTGTCTTTTCGGGGCGAATCCCTAAGCCTTCCCTTTTTGGTAAGGTGATATATGATGTGAATAATTAGCATTTTAGGAAAGGAGCAACAGTTTTAATGAAAGCAGCAATCATTATGGGCAGTGATTCGGACTGGCCGATTCTGAAGCCGGCGGCGGAGATTTTGAAGTCTTTTGGCATTGAGGCTGAAGTGGTGGTGGCGTCTGCTCATCGTACGCCGGCCAAGGTGCGTGAGTTTGTGCTGTCTGCACCGGAGAAGGGCATTGGTGTATTTATTGTGGCGGCAGGTGCGGCTGCGCATCTGGCAGGTGTGGTGGCCAGCTATACCACTCTGCCGGTTATTGGTGTGCCCATCAATGCTACGGCTTTGAATGGTATGGATGCGCTTTTGAGCACGGTACAGATGCCCTCTGGGGTTCCTGTGGCTACTATGGCCATCAACGGAGCCAAGAATGCGGCGATTTTTGCTGTGCAGATTTTTGCGGTGTCCAATCAGGAGCTGGCTGGCAAACTTGCGGCTTACCGCGAGAAGATGGTAGAAGATGTGGAGAAGAAGGCAGCCCGCGTTGCTGCGCAGCTTTGACCTGCGCGCTTTGCGGACTGCTTTTCTTGTGCGAATTAGAGATAAAAGTGAGAGATAAACATAACCATGTATGAAAATGGCTATAACTTAGAACCGAAATGGAAAGAGGAGTGCGGTGTTTACGGCGTATTCTCCCGCACCGAGGATGTGTCCGGGCTGACCTATCTGGGGCTTTATGCCCTGCAGCACCGTGGGCAGGAAAGTGCGGGTATCGCATTGACGGATGGTGCCTGGATGGATGTGACCAGAGGCATGGGGCTTGTCAACGAGGTGTTCCGCCATCAGGTGCCCCATATGGAGAATCAGTGCATTGCCATCGGCCATGTACGCTATTCCACCACGGGGTCGAGCCTCCTGTGCAACACTCAGCCTTTGATGGTCAATTATGCGGGCGGCAAGATTGCTTTGGCCCATAACGGCAACCTGACCAATGCGGCGGAAATCCGTCATGACCTGGAGCAGCAGGGCACGATTTTCCAGACTTCCATTGACTCCGAAGTGTTCGTGAACCTCATTGCCCGTTCCCGCAAGGAAACCGTTGAGGAAAAAATTATCGAAAGCCTGAAGAAAATCAAGGGTGCCTACTGCCTGACCATCATGACGGAGGACAAGCTGATTGGTGCCCGTGACCCCCAGGGCTTCCGTCCCTTATGCCTGGGCAGGACGGAAGAGGGCAGTTATATCCTGTCTTCGGAAAGTTGCGGCCTTGATGTGGCTGGTGCCGAGTTCGTCCGGGATATTGCGCCGGGCGAAATGGTGGTCATCGATGATAGCGGTGTGAAGTCCTATCCCTTTGCCATGGATGAGAAGAAGGCTTCCTGCATTTTCGAATACATTTACTTTGCCCGTCCGGATTCCGTGATTGACGGTCAGAGCGTCCATGACGCCCGCTTTATGATGGGCCGGGTGCTGGCCCGGGAATCCGGCTTCAAGGGCGATATCGTGATTTCCGTGCCGGACTCCGGTACCACGGCGGCCACGGGTTTTGCCTATGAGTCCGGGATTCCCTTTGTGGAAGGGCTTATCAAGAACCGCTACATCGGCCGTACCTTTATCCAGCCCACCCAGAAGAAGCGCGATACCAGCGTGAAGCTCAAGCTTAACGCCATCCGCTCCGTGGTGGAAGGCAAGTCGGTCATCATGGTGGATGACTCCATCGTTCGGGGCACCACCAGCGGCAAGATTGTCAAGATGCTGCGGCAGGCCGGCGCCAAAGAGGTGCATATGTGCATCAGCAGCCCGCCTATCGGCTATCCCTGCTATTACGGCATTGACACTTCCGTGCGCAAGGAACTCATTGCCGCCACCAAGACTGTGGAGGAGATCCGCCAGTTCATCGGTGCGGACAGTTTGCACTTCCTGTCTTTGGAAGGCTTGAAATCCTGCGTGTCGGCAGTCAATGCCGACGATATGTGCTACGCCTGCTTCAACAGTGCGTACCCCATCGCCGAAGGCGAAAAGCCCGTTGGCGACAGCAAATATGTGTTTGAACAACCCAAGGCAAAGTAAAAAGTGAGGAACAAGAGGATAATGACGGAAAAACTTACCTATAAAGATGCCGGTGTGGATATTGATGCGGGCAACCGTTCCGTAGAGCTCATTAAGAACAGCGTCCGGGCTACTTACCGACCGGAGGTGCTCGGTGATCTGGGCGGCTTTGGCGGCCTCTTTGCCCTGAACAGCGGCAAGTATAAGGAGCCCGTGCTGGTTTCTGGTACCGACGGCGTGGGCACGAAGCTCAAGCTGGCCTTTATGCTGGACAAGCATGATACCATTGGTCAGGATGCCGTAGCCATGTGCGTCAATGACATCCTGGTGCAGGGTGCAGAGCCCCTGTTCTTCCTGGATTATCTGGCCGTAGGCAAACTGCTGCCCGAACAGGTAGCCGATGTGGTAACCGGCGTGGCAAATGCCTGCAAGGAATCCGGCTGTGCCCTGATTGGCGGCGAAACGGCGGAAATGAACGGCTTCTACCCGGAAGGGGAGTATGACATTGCCGGCTTTGCCGTAGGCGTGGTGGAAAAGAGCAAGCTGATCACCAGCGCCAAGGTCAAGGAAGGGGATGTAATCCTTGGCCTGCCCTCCTCCGGCGTCCATTCCAACGGTTATTCCCTGGTGCGCCGCATTGTCTTTGACCACAAGGGCTTCAAGGGCGACGAATACATGGAAGAGCTGGGCAAGACCATCGGCGAGGAACTTCTGACGCCGACACGGCTTTATCCGAAATCCTGCCTGCCCCTGATTGAGAAGTTCGACATCCACGGCATGGTGCATATCACAGGCGGCGGCTTCTACGAGAATATCCCCCGTGCCCTGCCGGAAGATCTGGCCGTGGAAATCGACACCAGCAAATGGGAAATGCCTGCCATATTCCGCCTGCTGCAGCAGTGGGGCAATGTGGATTGGCCGGAAATGTATCGTACCTTCAATATGGGCATCGGCATGATCCTGATTGTGTCCGCGGAAGAAGCAGAGGCCGTCAAGGCACATCTGCAGGCCGCTGATGAGACGGTTTACGAAATCGGCAAGGTGGTCAAGGGTAATCATGATGTAACGTTGCAGGGCGGTGTGTTCGTTGGCTAAGGAAAAATTAGGTGTTCTCTGTTCCGGCCGCGGCACGGATCTGCAGTCCATCATTGACGCTATCGAAGCAGGACAGGTTCCTGCCGAAATCGCCATCGTGCTGACGGATAAGGAAGCATATGCGTTGGAGCGGGCCAGAAAGGCTGGCATTGAAGCAGTCTGCGTTGACCGCAAGCAGTTTGATGGCCGTGAGCCCTTTGAAAAGGCTTTGATTGAAAAGCTCGAAGCCGCAGGTGTCACCCTGGTGGTGCTGGCAGGCTTCATGCGTATCCTGACGCCGTATTTTGTAGGGCATTTTGCCGGGCGCATCATGAATATCCATCCGGCCCTGCTGCCCAGTTTCCCGGGGGCACATGCCCATCGGGATGTACTGGCCTACGGCGTGAAGGTCAGTGGCTGCACCGTGCATTTCGTTGATGAAGGCACGGATTCCGGCCCCATCATCATGCAGGCGGCAGTGCCTGTGCTGGACGATGATACGGAAGAAACGCTGGGAGCCAGAGTGCTCAAAGAGGAACACCGGATTTATCCCGAATGTATCCGGCTCTACTGTGAAGGCAAGCTGAAGGTAGAAGGCCGTAAAGTGACGATTTTAGAATGAGAAGCTGAAGGAGAAAAGATATAATGCAGATTAAGCGTGCCCTGATTAGCGTATCCAATAAAGAAGGCGTAGTTGAGTTCGCCCGCCAGCTCCATGAAGCCGGTGTGGAAATCATCTCCACGGGTGGCACCATGAAGGCCATCAAGGAAGCCGGCATTCCTGTAACCTATGTCAGCGATGTGACGGGCTTCCCGGAAATCATGGACGGTCGCGTAAAGACTTTGAATCCTTATATCCACGGCGGTATCCTGGCTGTGCGTGACAATGAGGAACATGTGGCGCAGATGGAAAAGCATGGCATCAAGGGCATTGACCTTGTGGCTGTCAATCTCTATCCTTTCAAGGAAACCATTGCGAAGCCCGATGTCACCTTGGCAGAAGCCATTGAGAATATCGATATTGGCGGCCCGGCCATGGTGCGTGCTTCGGCCAAGAACTTCAAGTTTGTCACCATCGTCACTAATCCCGCCAAGTATGAGGAAGTTATCGCCCAGATCAAGAAAAATGGCGGCGTAGATGATCGTACCCGCATGGAACTGGCTCAGGAAGCCTTTGCCCATACGGCAGCTTACGATACGATGATTCAGGACTATCTGGCTAAACAGCTGGCAAAATAAGGGGCGCATTATGAATATCTTAGTAATCGGCAGCGGCGGCCGGGAACATACTTTAGCGTGGAAACTCTCCCAGTCACCCAAAGCAGACAAAATCTATGCCCTGCCGGGCAATCCGGGTATGGCCGATGTGGCCATGTGCGTGGAGGGCATCAGCATTACGGATAACGCAGCCGTGGTGGACTTTGCCCAGAAACATGACATCGGTCTCGTGGTGGTAGGGCCGGAAGTTCCCCTGACCAATGGTCTCGTGGACGCTGTGACGGCGGCTGGCATCAAGGCCTTTGGCCCCACGCAGGCAGCTGCCCAGATTGAAGGCTCCAAGGCCTTCTCCAAATCTCTGATGAAAAAATATGGGATTCCCACAGCCAAGTACGAAGTGTTCACTGAGGCAGATGCGGCCCGGGAGTACATTCGTCAGGAAGTGGCTCCTATCGTCATCAAGGCGGACGGCCTGGCCGCCGGCAAGGGCGTTATCGTGGCCATGACGGAAGAAGAAGCCCTGCAGGCCATCACCGATATCATGGAAGACCAGGAGTTCGGTGCCGCAGGCAGCCGTGTGGTTATCGAGGAGTTTATGGAAGGCGAGGAAGCTTCGCTTCTTTGCTTTACCGATGGCAAAACCATCTGCCCCATGATCAGCTCCCAGGATCACAAACGTGCTTATGATGGGGACAAGGGCCCAAATACCGGCGGTATGGGCACCTATGCACCGGCGCCGGTCATGACGGACAAGATGGTGCAGGAAGCCTACGATAAGATCCTTGTGCCCACCATCAAGGCCATGGAAGCAGAGGGCAAGCCCTATAAAGGCTGCCTCTATGCCGGCCTGATGATTACGGCCGAGGGCCCAAAAGTGGTGGAATTCAACGCCCGTTTCGGCGATCCCGAAACCCAGGTGGTACTGCCATTGCTGAACAGTGATCTGGTGGACATCATGCTGGCCTGTGCGGACGGCACGCTGGCAGAGCAGGATATCCAGTGGAGCGATGGCGCGGCAGTCTGTGTGGTTATGGCCGCTGGCGGCTATCCTAAGGCCTACAAGAAGGGCGATGCCATTACCGGTCTGGATGATGCCAAGGCTGCCGGCGCTTTGATCTTCCATGCGGGCACGGCCCATAAGGATGGACAGATCGTTACAGACGGCGGTCGTGTGCTGGGCGTAGTAGCCAAAGCAGACACGGTGCGGGCGGCTGTGGACAAGGCCTATGCGGGTGTAGAGAAGATCTCCTTTAAGGACGCTTTTTACCGCAAGGATATTGCCCATCGGGCTTTGGAACGTTAAGTATACATAAATTTTTATTTACAACTTCATGCAGGTCTATTATAATACTACATATAGACGTCAACGAAGGACGCTCTTCTGCGGGATTCATAGCAGAAGAGTTTTCTTATGTTATAGCTTAAAAAAGGGATGTGAGAATATGGACTTTGCAACTTTAATGGCTGACATCAACAATTTTGTTTGGGGGCCTGTGATGCTGGCCCTGCTGGTGGGAACAGGGGTGTTCCTGACCGTAAGACTGAAATTCCTGCCTTGGCGCAACCTTGCTTACGCCATTCGCATGATCTTCCGTCACCGGGATGAACATGAAGGGGATATTTCGCCTTTCCAGTCTTTGATGACGGCGCTTTCCGCCACTGTGGGTACTGGTAACATTGTGGGTGTGGCTACCGCTATGGTATTGGGTGGCCCCGGCGCTTTGGTCTGGATGTGGATCAGTGCTGCTTTTGGCTTGTCCACGAAATATGCGGAATCCGTTTTGGCGGTAAAATACCGGGAAACCAACTCTGTCGGCGAGATGTCCGGCGGCCCCATGTATGCCATGCGCCACGGCATCAAGAACAAATATGCCGGCCGTACATTGGCTTTCCTGTTTGCCCTGTTTGTGGTACTGTCTTCCTTCGGTATCGGCAATATGACTCAGGCCAATTCCATTGCGGCAGCTCTGTCTTCCAGCTATGCTGTGCCTTCCTGGCTTACGGGCGGTGTGATTGCCGCTTTGGCCCTGGTGGTGCTTATTCGGGGCATCCGCAGCATTGGCAAGGTGTCCAGCGTAGTGGTGCCGGGCATGGCAGCCTTCTACTTTGTGATGGCTGCTATCGTCATCATTGCCAATTTTGAGGCAGTGCCTGCCGGGATTGCCGAGATGTTCCGCATGGCCTTCTCCTTTGATTCCGTGGCTGGCGGCGTGGGCGGCTCCATTGTGGCCACCATGCTGACCTCCATGCGCTGGGGCGTGGCCCGGGGCGTTTTCTCCAATGAGGCAGGTCTTGGCTCGGCTCCTATTGCGGCGGCTGCTGCCCGCACGGACCATGCCTCCCGTCAGGGCTATGTCAATATGACGGGTACCTTCTTCGACACCATGATCGTCTGCATGCTGACGGGCCTCGTTATTGCATCCTCCGGCATGCTGGGCGCAACGAATCCTGCCACTGGCGAACTGCTCTCCGGTGCTGAGCTTACCATTGCGGCCTTCAGCACGGTGTTCGGCGAATACGGCAAGCTGATCATCTCCATTTCCTTGAGCCTCTTTGCCTTCTCCACCATCCTGGGCTGGGAATATTACGGCGAAAAGGCCCTGGAATACCTCATCAAGAAGCGTCCGGTCATCATGGGCTATCGCGTGCTGTTTGCCCTTGTGACCTTCGTGGGTGCCACCACGGCTCTGGAAGTGGTTTGGAACTTCTCCGATACCATGAACGGCCTGATGGCCATTCCGAACCTTATCTGCCTGCTCTGGCTCAATAAGGATATCGCCGACGAATGCTTTGAGTTCCAGCGTGAAGTGGTAATCAAGGAAAAAAACGGTGAAGTCGTGGACCTGACCTGCGAATCCGAGTAAGGTCATCAAAGAATAAATCGCATAAGCAAAAAAAGCCCGGTGCAACTGTTTCTGGAGCGTTTGGCGCGTAAGCGTCTTAGCGGAAGAAATAGTTGCACCGGGTTTTTCAGCAACGATGTAAACAAAAACTATAGCGGATTATCTTGCTACATCATCTTTTTCTAAGTCGAATTCTAGGTGAGTGGTGGTATTGCTTTTTCCCTTATGTACCCACAGTACATGACCGTCGAAAATCACGATATGGGTTTTCCAATTGTACTGCATATTGTCTCCGTGAATCATCAGCCCCGGCCGTTCCACGCCGCAGCGGTTGCCGAAGAACCAGACGGTGTTGCCGGAAAGTTCAGCATAGAGGGCGTCACTGGTGAAGGTCAGTTCCCCTTCCGTGATTGTTGCACGCCCATCAGCCCAAACCTGCAGGGTGTTGGCATTTATCTTGGCATTGTTAGCCGTAATCAGGCGCCCCTCACATTGAATGCGGACATTGCCTGAGAGGTTATAGAGACCACTTTCTTCGTTATAGGTACTGCGGTCTGCCGTGACCACAGGCTGGTACTTGCTTTGGGCCATGTCCGTATTGATGGTATGGCCGGGCGTTCCGGCTTTTACAAGACAGGGATATATCAAAAGTAGGAATAAGGCGATTATCAGTTGAGGAATGCGTATTTTTTCCATAGAATCCGCTCCTTCTGCGCTTAGTTTACTTATATTTTACCGCAAAATCATGGTTTTGGCAAAAAACAAGCTAAAACTGCTGTTATAGTGAAGAAGTGGAGAATAGGCTGAGTATACCGTGCTGTTGGGCCACGGTCGTTGCAATGACGGCAAAAAAAGATTGCCATTATGAGTAAAGCGCAGGAGATTTTAAAATTTTACAGAATATATAATAAAGTGTACACACATTTGCAGATAAAGTCCCAGACAGTGGGGAGGGGGAGACATTTATGCTGAGAAAAGTTGTGCCGGTTAATATGATCTGCTTGCTGCTGATGGCAGTGCTGATGTTGACCGGGATAAGGGCAGAGGCTGGCCATCTTGAGGATATTTCTGCCAGAGGAACGATTCGAATTGGCACCACCGGGGATTACATTCCCATGTCATACTTAAACCCGCAAACCGGAGAGTATGAAGGGATTGATGCAGAGCTGTCACAGCTTATTGCCGATTCTCTGGGGGTAAAGATCCAGTATGTGCTGACAACCTGGCCGACCCTTGCTGCCGATACGCAGGCAGGAAAATTCGATATCGCCCTCTGCGGCATTTCCCGCAATTACAACCGGGCAAGAACCATGGCCATGTCGGATGCCTATGGGGAAGGGATCTTTGGCAAGACCATCCTCTGCCGCGCCAAGGATGCCGAGCGCTTTCAAAGCCTGGCAGACATTGACAGGCCGGAAGTGCGCGTGATGATCAACCCGGGCGGGACAAATGAGAAGTTTGCCCATGCGAATCTGAAAAAGGCTAAAATCATTGTTTACAATGACAATGCGGATATTCCCCGCCAGATTGCAGAGGGCAAAGCCGATATCATGATCACAGAAACCGTGGAAGCTGCTCATTATGTCCGCATGGACAAGCGGCTGGCCGCGCCTCTCAAGGATAAGCCCTTCACCCGTCACTCTTGCGGCATACTGATGAAAAAAGGCGATCAGGAATGGCTGAATTACATCAATTTCGTTCTGGCAGAGCTGAAGATGGACGGCACCATGGAGAAGCTGGAGAAAAAGTATCTGAAATAATAAAATGAAGACGGCACGGGCAAAAGTCCCGTGCCCATTTTATATCTTTGTGGTAAAAAGGTGTAAATCAATCGTTCTGCTGATATCAAATGTCTTTGTGTTTCCGCCTGTTTTGTGGTATCATTTACAGTTGGTAGCGGTCTATCATCGGACTGCTGAACAGCTGAAGTTTAGGAGGTTTTTTTTTGGCTGCGATTACTTACGAATTAGTGAAAAAGGACGAGGCCACCGGGGCTCGTGCCGGTATTATTCATACACCCCATGGCAGTTTCCCGACACCGATTTTCATGCCTGTGGGCACGCAGGCGTCGGTCAAGGGCGTTTCGCCAGACGAACTGAAGGATTTGGGGGCAGGGATCATCCTCTCCAACACCTATCATCTGTTCCTGCGTCCGGGCATGGAACTGGTCAAGGAAGCTGGTGGCCTGCATAAGTTCATGCACTGGGATGGCGCCATCCTCACGGACAGCGGCGGATTCCAGGTGTTCTCGCTCGGTGATCTGCGCAAGATCACCGAGGAAGGTGTAACCTTCCGTTCTCATATTGATGGCTCGAAGAAGTTCCTGTCGCCGGAAGTTTCCATGGAAGTGCAGATGTGTCTGGGCTCCGATATCGTTATGGCTTTTGACGAATGTGTGCCGTATCCGGCTGACCATGACTATGCCAAGCAGTCCACGGAGCGCACGCTGCGCTGGGCACAGCGCTGCAAGGACGCCATGACGGCGCCTAATCAGGGCCTGTTCGGTATCGTGCAGGGCGGCATGTACAAGGACCTGCGCAAATGGCATGCCAAAGAGATGGTGGAGATGGACTTCCCGGGCTATGCCGTGGGCGGCCTGTCTGTAGGCGAACCGCCGGAACTCATGTATGAGATGCTGGAGTATTCCACGTCCCTGCTGCCGGAAAACAAGCCCCGCTATCTGATGGGCGTGGGTACGCCTGACCATTTGGTGGAAGGCGTGATGCGCGGTATCGATATGTTCGACTGCGTCTATCCAACCCGCGTGGCCCGCAACGGTATGGCCATGACCTGGACGGGACGCCTGGTGATGAAGAATGCCAACCTGACCCATGACCACCATGTGATTGAGGAAGGCTGCGGCTGCTATGCCTGCCGCAATGGTTACACCCGCGCCTATATCCGTCATCTGGTACGGGCTGGGGAGATCTTTGGCCTGCGTCTGCTGTCCCTGCACAATCTCTACTTCCTAGAGGAATTTGTGCGGCGCATGCGTCAGTCCATTATTGACGGTAAGTTTACGCAGTTCCGCAGTGATTTTTTAGCCAATTATAAACGCTGATAATTTGAAGAAGAGGTGCTTACTATGACTCCGGAAACCATGACAGCTTTGGGCACTTGGGGCCCTATCTTTGTGATGATCGCCATTTTCTATTTCCTGCTGTACCGCCCGCAGAAGGCGGCCCAGAAACGCCGCATGAGCATGCTGGATACACTGGAAAAGGGCAACAAGGTAATGACCATCGGCGGCATCTATGGGACTATCGCAGGCATTGACGAGAAGGTCATCAAGCTGAAGATCGCGGAAAATACCGTGATTGAGGTTTCCCGGGCTTCCATCAACGCCAATATCACCCAGGACAAGCAGGCCTGAGCCATGGACGGGGTAAATAAGGAACTGCAGGCTGAGAAAAAGGCCTTGCGGTCAAAGATCCTTGCCGCCCGCCGGGAGCTCAAGGAGGCTTACCGGCAAAAGGCCAGCCAGCGCATGATTGATGTGTTCTGTGCCTTGCCGGATTTCAAGGCGCCCAAAACGGTGCTCTGCTATGCGTCCATGGCGGACGAAGTACAGCTAAAGCCCCTGGTGGAGCGCTTTCTGGCAGCAGGTGTGACGGTGGCTATGCCGCATGTTATCGGCAAGGGGCAGATGGAGGCCGTGACGCTGGCCAGCCTTGACAATCTGGTGGAGGGGGAATATGGCATATTGACGCCGGATCTGGCCAAGGGGAAGGTCGTTCCTCCAGAGCAGCTGGATCTGATTATCGTGCCCGGTGTGGCCTTTGATACCAGAGGCGAACGCCTGGGCATGGGGGCCGGGTTCTATGATGCGTATATAGCGCAGGCGGTTAACGCCAAGCGAGTTGCATTGGCTTATTCGTGCCAATTGGTGGCGGATGTGCCCATGGAAGAACATGATGTCCTGGTGCATAAGATCATTACTGAGCAGGGGATTTATAACTGTCTCTTGTAGGGGAGTGTGTATTATGGAAGTAAAGATTGGCATGGCCAAGACTTCTAAGTATGCAACGGAAGTCTGTGGCGATACTTGTGATATTGTTGAGCGTCCTCATGGGGGGATTTCGGCAATCATTGCGGATGGGCAGGGCAATGGGCTGGCGGCCCATCATACCAGCAGTTGGGTGGTGAATAAGGCCACGCAGCTGATTTCCGACGGAGCCCGTGACGGGGCGGTGGCCCGGGCGGTGCATGATTATCTTTATGCCATGAAGGACAAGAAGGTGTCCTGCACCTTGACGGTGGTCAGTGCCGATCTCGATACGGAGACGGCGGTGATCAGCCGCAATTCCAACTGTCCGGTCATCATCAGGACGCCGGAGTATGAGACGGTCTATGATGAGAATGTGGAGCCCATTGGTGTCAACCGTCATATGAAGCCTTTGATGTATGAGGTGCCGCTGACGGCAGGCATGATCATCGTGTCCTATACCGATGGCATTGCCCATGCGGGGAAGAAGCGCAGCGGCCGTCCGGCAGAGTTTGAGAAAATCATGGAGATTGTCCGCAAGAACGAGGCAGAGGATGCGGCGTTTATTGCCAAGAGCATTATGGATTATGCCTTGTCGCTGGATGCGGATAAGGCTAGTGATGACATGACGGTTCTCGTCATGGGGATAACGGACGGCTCTCCGTCCAGCCCCAAGATAGAGCAGCTTGAGGTAACATATCCATATTAAGTTAATGAGTAGTTGTGTACTTTTCTTTGGTGCAAAGAAAAGTACCAAAAGAAACTGCGGCCTGAAATTCCTTCCGGGAATTTACGGCCGCAGGGCGCTCATCCTTGAGCGCCAGGGAAACCGTAGCTGGCCCCATAGCCCGCCACTTTGGGGAGGGGGGGAATATGCCGGTGGCATATTTCTGGCGTCAGCGGTGGGAGGGGCATTTGCCTCTTATTCCCTTATAAATTTTATATAACTGGATAGGAGTGATTGTCTTGAAGATTGCGATTGTAGGAGTTTGTGCTTCGGGGAAGACTACGCTTGTGGCTGGATTAAAGGCTGCTGGGTATGATGCTTATAATGTGGCGCAGGAACATTCCGGGATTCATGATTTTTGGGCGAAGCGCCATCCAGATATTTTGGTGATGATTGATGCGACCATGCCTGCTATCCATAAGCGGCGGGTGGTTTATTGGGATGAATCCCGGTTGGAAGTCCAGCATAAGCGGCTGGCGGATGCCAAGGCGCATGCGGATCTCTACATTCAGACTGATAAATACAATGCCCAGCAGGTGCGGGATAAGGTCATCAACTTTATCCAAGAATACAGAAAACGAAAGACAAAAGGGGATGAAATCTCTTGAGAAAGAACAATCTCATGAAACTGATTGTCTGTGTCGTTGCCATCATTGGCATTTTCCTGGCCTTTGTGAAGCCGTTGGCTTTCTCCATCCGTCAGGGACTTGACCTGCAGGGCGGTACCCATGTGGTACTCGAAGCAGAGGACACAGATATTGCCAAGGTAAATGATGATGCCATGAACCGCGTGGTCACCATCATGGAAAAGCGTGTAAACTCTTTGGGCCTTACGGAGCCGATTATCCAGCGTGAAGGTGAGCGCCGGGTCATCATCGAACTGCCGGGCGTCAAAGATCCCGATGCGGCCATCAAGACCATCGGCAAGACCGCTATGCTGGAATTCAAAGATGAGGAAGGCAACACCGTCCTCACGGGTACGGATCTGAAAGATGCTCAGGCAGCTACCAATCAGCAGAGCGGCCAGAATGTGGTCAATCTGGAATTCTCCGATGAGGGCGCTAAGAAATTTGCGGATCTCACCACGAAAAACGTGGGGCGCACCATTGCCATCCTGCTGGACGGCGAAGTGCTGACGGCGCCGAATGTGCGTGAGCCGATTGTAGGTGGCAAGGCAGAAATCACGGGGCAGAAGACGCTGGAAGAAGCCCAGAACCTGGCTGTGGTGCTGCGCAGCGGTGCCCTGCCGGTGAAGGTCAACATCATCGAAACCCGTACCGTTGGCCCGACGCTCGGCCAGGATTCCAAGGATAAATCCGTCTTTGCCTTTGCTGTAGGTATTGGCGCCGTCCTGATCTTCATGCTCTTATTCTACCGTTTGTCCGGTTTTATCGCTGACGTGGCTTTGATGGCTTATACGGTGGTGCTGCTGGCACTGTTGTATCTGCTGGATGCAACCCTGACACTGCCTGGTGTGGCCGGTATCATCCTGTCCATCGGTATGGCCGTTGACGCCAATGTGTTGATTTTCGAGCATTTCAAAGAAGAGTATCAGATTCAGGGAAAGACCTTGCGTCTGTCCATGGATGCGGGCTTCAAGCGTGCCTTCACGACCATCTTTGACTCCAATATCACCACGATCATCGCTGCTGGCGTGCTGTTCTTCTTAGGCACGGGCACGATTCGCGGCTTTGCCATCACCCTTGGTCTGGGCACCATGCTCTCCATGCTGACGGCTATCACGCTTTCGCAGTATCTGCTGAAGCTCATGATCAATTCCAAGATTTCGGAAAATCCCAGTGCATATGGCGCTAACGGCTATATGCTGTGGAAAAAGGAGGACTTGAAGCATGAACAAGCTTGATATTGCCGGACGCTCCAAACTCTGGTTTGCTATTTCCAGCATCATCATCGTCGCCGGGCTTATCTGTATGTTTACCCGGGGCTTTAACTTCGGTATCGACTTTACCGGCGGTACCATCATCGATTTGAAATTCGAACGGCCCGTGGCCATTGCCGAAGTGCGTACGAGCCTGGCGAAATTCGGCCTGGAAGGCTCCCAGATCCAGCTCACGGGGGCTGAATCCGGTGTGACGGAAGCCGAAAATGTCATGATCCGTACCACGGATATGGAAGAGGCTCAGCGCAAGGAAGTCATGGCGGCCATCAAGACCGATGTGGGCAATTACGATGTGCTGCGCGAGGAAAAAGTGGGCGCTACCATTGGTGGCGAGCTCATAACCAATGCCGTGCTGGCTCTGGTGGTTTCCTGGGCACTGATCATCGCCTATGTGGCTTATCGCTTTGAATGGCGCTTCGGTGTGTCGGCGGTGCTGGCCCTGATTCACGATATCCTGATTGTATTGGCGGTATTCTCCTTCACGGGACGTCAGATCGATTCGTCCTTCATTGCGGCACTCCTGACGATTGTCGGTTATTCCATCAACGATACCATCGTTATCTTTGACCGCATCCGCGAGAATCTGAAGCTGCATTTCCGCCGCGGCGGCGATGTGGTGCAGCTGGTGAATACCTCCATCTTCCAGACGCTGACCCGTTCCCTCTATACGGTGTTCACTGTTATGTTCACGACCTTTGCCCTCTACTTCTTCGGCGGCGAAACGACGAAAGATTTCGCCTTTGCCCTGCTGGTTGGCTTTGGCTGTGGCTGCTATTCTTCCATTTTCATTGCCAGCCCCCTGTGGATTGTGCTTCGTAAAATGGGAGACAAGAAAAAAGCTGTGGCCAGTGCGGCTGTGGCAAAGTAAGAAGCAGTTTGTATTGATAGGATAAGATGCCCGGTGGGCAGATGATATTTTTTGAGCTTTGGCAGGTTTGCCGAACATTGTGGAAAAGTCATCTGCTCACCGGGCTTATTGTTTTCAAAGCGTATAAATGCATGTATAATATATATGATGTTGTTTTTGGCAGAGGAGGTTATACTATGTATTGTGGGAATATTTTGAATAGGTTATTGATATTATTTTTTGCAGCGGCAATGATTTTTTCACCAGCCGAGGCAGCGGCGGAATGTCAGATGGACGATGAATGTACGGAAAGCAGTGCGTGTGATGAATGGGTGGAATGTGATGACGATGCGGAGGAAGCGGATTGTAACGTCGAGGAAGAAGCGTCAGCAGATGTTCCCTATTCGACTGACAATGCACAGGCACAGGGCGTTCTGGACCTTGTCAATAAGGAGCGGGAGGCACGTGGCCTTTCGCCGCTGCATCTTTCCCAGGAGTTGATGCAGGCTGCCGCCATACGTGCCGAAGAGATTACGCAGGAATTTTCCCATACTCGTCCCAATGGCGAATCCTGTACGGATATGATTGACAATGGCCGGGGCAGCGTGGGGGAAAATATTGCGGCCGGGGTGGCAACGCCGGTGGCGGTCGTCGACATGTGGATGAATAGTTCCGGCCATCGGGCGAATATCCTGAATCCGGCCTACGAGGAACTGGGTGTGGGTTACCTCAAGCAGGACGGCTCGCAGTATACGCATTATTGGGTGCAGCTGTTCAGAGGCTCAGGAGAATAGATTGTAAAAAATGTTTTTGAAAAATTTCTAAATTTATGTTAAAATAATAGTAATGGGTTCCTGAATCGTTATTATTTCTTCTTGATAATGGGGGTGGGTGCTTGTTACAAATCGGTGATAAGGTGGTCTATCCAATGCATGGTGCCGGTATCATTGCCGGTATTGAGAAGTGTGATTTTTTAGGCGAGGGCAGGTCTTATTATGTATTGCAGATGCCGCTGGGGGACATGAAGGTGATGATTCCTGCGGATCGGGCAGATCATATCGGCCTGCGTGATGTGATTTCGGAAGAACGGGTGGATGAAGTGCGGGATGTGCTTGAGGACGAGCCTGACCGGCTGATGGGCACCTGGAACCGGCGGTATCATACGAATCTGGAGCGGCTGAAATCCGGTGATATCTGCGATGCAGCCGCAGTGGCAAGAAATCTCGTGGTGCAGGAACGGGAGCGGCGGATATCGGCAGGTGAACGCAGGCTTTTGGATCTGGCACGGCAGATTGTCGTGAGTGAGTTGGTCTATGCCTGCGACAAGAGTCCGGCCGAAGTGGAAGGCTGGATGGATGATATCCTGGCGGCTAACGGCAGCAAGTGAATGAAGGCAGATAGTTGTAGCTATCTGCCTTTTTATCGTTGACAGTGGCAGGCAAAATTTACTATACTTAAAGTTATGCAAGTAAATATCGCAGGAAGGAGGTGATTGTATGTTAGACCGAGTTTTGCGTTTCTTCATTATCATGCTGCTGGCGATAGCAGGCGGAGCACTTCTGAATATGGCGACGCCGCTGTTGACCTTTTTTATCAGTACGGAGATCCTGGAAACAGAGATGGGCTTTTTCAAGCTGTCCATTGCCGGTTTCCTGAGCATTCTCTTTGGGGCGGCCTTGGGCGCTGCTTTTGGTTTTCTCTTATCTCCTTTTTTTATCCGCAAACTCAAGGGCTTTGCCGTGTTTGTGGAGGCCCAGCTGAACAAAATGCCAACCCATGATGTGATTGCTGGTGCCATTGGTTTACTTATCGGACTCATTATTGCAAATTTGCTGGGTTATGCTTTCTCGAAGATTCCCGTGGTGGGCGAGTATATCCCGGTGGTGTTCAGCATCGTGCTGGGCTATCTTGGTATTCATATCATGATAAAAAAGCGTTCGGAGCTTGTGAGCATCTTTGACTTCATTCCGAAGTTCATGAAGGAATTGGTCAAGATCCGGGAGGCTAAGCAGGCGGCAGCACCGAAGCTTCCGGCGGCAGAGGCTGGTGAACAGCCCTGTTACAAGCTGCTGGATACCAGCGTCATCATCGATGGCCGCATTGCCGATATCTGCGAGACGGGCTTTTTGGAAGGTACGCTTCTGATTCCGGTATTCGTGCTGGAGGAACTGCAGCACATCGCCGATTCTGCCGATGCGCTGAAGCGGGTGCGGGGCCGGCGGGGGCTGGATATCCTGCAGAAGATCCGTCAGGAGACGCGCATGAAGGTGCAGATCACCGAGGAAGATTTCGAGGATATTCCCGAGGTGGATTCCAAGCTGGTACAGCTGGCCCAGCAGGTGGGGGGCAAGATCATCACCAATGATTTCAACCTCAACAAGGTGGCGCAGCTGCGGGGCGTGGAAGTGCTCAATATCAACGCTCTGTCCAATGCCGTTAAGCCTGTGGTCATCCCTGGGGAGGCCATGCAGGTGGCGATTGTCAAATCCGGCAAGGAAGCAGGTCAGGGGGTTGCGTATCTTGAGGATGGCACCATGATTGTCGTGGAAAACGGCAACCGCTATATGGGTGAGACCATCGAGGTGGAAGTGACGTCTGCCCTGCAGACGGCGGCAGGCAGAATGATTTTTGCCAAGCCGAAATAGTATGTACAGGATGCTGTGAATAAGCCTGCCCTCGGGGCAGGCTGTTTCACAGTTTCGTGACTTAGGAGTGATAATATGGTCAGTGTTATTTTCCCCGCCGCCGGGCAGGGAAAACGAATGCAGGCTGGTATAAATAAAGTGCTGCTGACTTTGGCAGGGGAGCCCATTCTCGTGCGCACGCTGAAAACTTTTTCGGCGGTGGCAGAAGTCGGAGAGCTTATCGTGGTGGTGGCTGCGGATGAAGTGGCGGCGGTGGAGGAACAGCTGCGCAAGGTCAGCGGCTTGAAGCCTTTTCAGGTAGTGGCCGGTGGCAGTGAACGCCAGTATTCCATCTGTAATGGATTGCAGCAGGTCAGTGAAAGTGCCGATGTGGTGCTGGTGCATGATGCCGCCCGCCCGCTGGTGACCCCAAAGACCATTCAGGCGGTTATCGATACAGCCCGTGACAAAGGGGGAGCTATTGCGGCGGTACCCGCCAAGAACACCATCAAGGTGGTGGACGCAGACGGGCTGGTGGTGGATACGCCGCCCCGCAGCACCCTTTGGGAAGTGCAGACACCGCAGGGGTTCCGCAAGGATATTTTAGTGAAGGCCAATGAGGCGGCTATCGTCGATGATTTCCTGGGCACCGATGATGCCAGCCTTGTGGAGCGCATCGGCGCTCCGGTGGCCGTGGTGCAGAGCGATTACCGCAATATCAAGGTGACCACGCCGGAAGATCTGCTGATTGCCGAAGCGTTTTTGCAGTGTACGGCCGAGGATGAGGCAAAGAGCCTGCAGGCGGCTGCCGCTGAAGCTCGTGAGGCGTGGTTGAAGGAGGCTGACAAATGACAAGATTTGGCATGGGCTATGATGTCCATCGTTTAGTGGAAGGCCGTAAGCTCATTATCGGGGGCGTGGAAATCCCCCATACCTTAGGGCTGTTGGGCCATTCCGATGCGGATGTGCTGCTGCATGCCGTGGCTGATGCCCTTTTAGGGGCAGCGGCGTTAGGTGATATCGGCCGTCATTTCCCCGATACCGATCCGCGCTTCAAGGGAGCGGACAGCATGAAGCTCCTGGCCCATGTGGCAGAGCTTATCAAAGAAAAAGGCTATGTCACGGGCAATGTGGATGCCACCATCGTGGCCCAGAAGCCCAAGATGAAGGACTTTATCCCGCAGATGAACGCAAATATCGCCCGTGTATTGGGCGTTGATATTGACCAGGTTAATGTAAAGGCCACCACTGAGGAAAAGCTGGGCTTTACCGGCAGTGAGGAAGGTATCTCCGCCTACGCGGTGGCAGGTATCGAAAAGGCTTGATCAAGGTCAAGCAGGAGGAATCTTAATGTTAAAAGTTTATAATACCATGAGTCGCAGCAAGGAAGAATTCAAGCCCCTGAAAGAGGGGGAGGCCAGCATCTATTGCTGCGGCGTTACGCCCTATAACCATCCCCATATCGGCAATGCTCGTCCCTTTGTGACCTGGGATGTGATCCGCCGCTATCTGGCACATAAGGGCTATAAGGTCCGCTATATCCAGAACTTCACCGATGTGGATGACAAGATCATCCGCACCGCCAATGAAGAGGGCGTGAAATGGAGTGATATTTCCGGCCGTTATATCGATGCTTACTTCAAGGCTATGGATGCCCTGAATGTGAAGCGGGCGGATATCTATCCGCGCGTCAGCGAAACAATCCCCGACATCATCGCCATGGTGCAGAAGCTGGTGGACAAGGGCTACGCCTATGCCGTGGACAACGGTGACGTGTTCTATCGGGTGGAAAAATTTGCCGGCTATGGCAAACTCAGCGGCCGCAAGCTGGAAGATATGCAGGCCGGTGCCCGCATTGATGTGGATGAGCGCAAGGAACATCCCATGGACTTTGCCCTCTGGAAGGCAGCCAAACCCGGCGAACCCAGTTGGGACAGCCCTTGGGGCAAAGGTCGCCCGGGCTGGCATATCGAGTGCTCCACCATGTCCCTGAAATATCTTGGGGAGAAATTTGACTTCCATGGCGGCGGCAGCGACCTGATCTTCCCGCATCATGAAAACGAGATTGCCCAGAGTCAGGCCTGCATCGGCGATGAGCACAGCTTTGCCCAGTATTGGCTCCACAATGGTTTCATCACCATCCATAACGAGAAGATGTCCAAGTCCAAGAACAATTTCTTCACCGTCAAGGACATCCTGGCTGAATACCCGGGCGAAGTCGTGCGCTTCTTCATCCTGCAGACCCATTACAGAAGCCCCCTGGACTTCAGCGACGAGCGCCTCAAGGAAGCCCAGACCAGCCTGAACCGTCTGGCCCAGTCCAAGGGCTTTATGGATGAGCTGCTGGCCAAAGCCGGCAAGAGCGATACGGCCAAGGAATTGGCGGACAAGGCCGCAGGCTATGTCAAGGAATTCCATGAAGCCATGGACGATGACTTCAATACGGCGTTGGCCATCAGCCAGATCTTTGCCCTGTCCAAGGACATCAACATCTACTATCAGGATGTCATGAACAAGGGCACAGCCTTCGACAGCGAGAACTTTGCCAAAGTGGCAGAGGCCTACAAGCTGATGACGGGCATTATCGGCATCTTCGAGCAGGAAGAGGCCGCTGATGATGGCTTAGCGAATAAATTAATGGATCTTATCATCAATATCCGGCAGGATGCCCGCAAGGAAAAGAACTGGGCTCTGGCGGACAAGATCCGTGATGAACTCAAGGAAGCCGGGGTAATCCTCGAAGATACACCCCAGGGCGTACGGTGGAAAAAAGCATGAAGTTTGACCATTTCAAGATGCTCGTTGAGATGATGTTCCAGCCCGATGGGGACGGGGGCATCCTGCAGCGTTACAAAGATGTGGATGTGAAGCAGCTGAACCCGCTGGTTTTGGCCTATGTGGGGGATGCCTACTTCCATCTCTTCGTGCGCACGCGGCTGCTTTCCTATGAGCAGGCCAAGGTGCAGGCGTTGCACTCCTTCAGTGCCCAGATGGTGTCGGCAGTCTGGCAGGCCAAGGCCTATCAGGGGATTGAGGATAAGCTCACCGAAGAAGAGAAGGCTATCTATCGCCGGGGGCGCAATGCCAAGAGCCATGCACCCCGCAGTGCCTCTGTGGCGGAATACCATGCCAGTACCGGCTTTGAAGCCCTGCTCGGCAGTCTTTATCTCTCCGAGCAGAATGAACGGCTCTACGAGATTGCGGAAATGTCCTTCCAGATCATCTCGCAGGCCATGATGAAGGAAATACGGGAGAAGAATTAACGAATGATAAAAGTAAAACTTTTGAACTATACGCCGGAGCCGGAGCGGGCAGTGGCCATGGCGGCACGGCTCTGCTATTCGGCCAGCGGTGCGGAGGAGCTGGCGGAAAAGCTCAGCGATGATAAAGTGAAGGAAATGGTGCGCCGCATGGTGGCCTTAGGCCACGGCTCCACCCTGGAACATGCCAGCTTCACCTTCGGCATTGAAGGTGTCAGCCGGGTGCTGACCCATCAGCTCGTGCGCCACCGCATTGCTTCCTATGACCAGCAGTCCCAGCGCTATGTGGCCGCTCATGGCTTCCAGTACATCACGCCGCCCTCCATTGCGGAAAAGCCTGAGGCTATGGCCAAATACGAAGCCCTGCTGGAGGAAATCCGCAAGACCTATGACGAGCTCACGGAAATGGGCGTGCCCAAGGAAGATGCCCGCTATGTGCTGGCCAATGCCACGGAGACGAAAATCCTCGTGACCATGAACGCCCGCAGCCTCATGCATTTCTTCAATCTGCGCTGCTGCAACCGGGCCCAGTGGGAAATCCGGGACATGGCCTATAAGATGCTGGCTGAGGCCAAGAAAGTGGCGCCGACGCTGTTCTTCAATGCGGGCGCCAGCTGCGTCAACACGGGGCGCTGTCCGGAAGGGGCCATGACCTGCGGCAAGCTCAGTGAGATGCTGAAATTACGGGAGAAAGAAGCATGAGAAACGATAACCGTAAGGATAAGCCGCGTTTCAAGAAGCGCGATAACAAAGACAGCAAAAAGCCCTTGGAAAAATTGACCCGTCAGATGCTGGCCAACCAGAAAATGACCAGTAAGAAAATGGCGGACCAGGGCGCAGAAGCTCGGGAATTGCCCGAAGATGTGCTGATTGGCCGCAATGCGGTGACGGAAGCCCTGCGGGCCGGGCGCGGCATCAATAAGATCCTGCTGGCCGATGGCGACCGGGAAGGTCAGGTCAGCGAAATCGTGGCCCTGGCCAAGGAACGGGGCATTGTGCTGCAGTTCGTGGAGCGCGGCAAGATTGAGTCCGTAGCCGGTGGTTTGCGTCATCAGGGCGTGCTGGCTTATGTGGCTCCTGTAGCCTATGCGGAACTTGACGATATCCTGGCCAAGGCGGAAGCGGCTGGCGAGCCGCCTTTCCTGTTGCTGCTGGACGAATTGGAAGATCCCCATAATCTGGGTGCGCTGCTGCGTACGGCAGACGCCACCGGTGTACATGGGGTGCTGATCCCGAAGCGCCGCAGTGTTCCCCTGACGGCCACCGTGGCCAAGACCTCGGCCGGGGCGGTAGAATACGTGCCGGTAGCCCGCATCGGCAATATTTCCCAGACATTGAAGGCCTTGAAGGAAAAAGGTTTCTGGGTGGCTGGCGCCGATATGGATGGCAGCCAGAATTATTATGAAGCTGACCTGACGGGCCCGCTGGTGCTGGTGGTGGGCAGCGAAGGCAAGGGCATGGGGCGTCTGACCAAGGAGCAATGTGACTTCATCGTGAAGATGCCCATGGTGGGAAAGATCAATTCCCTCAATGCTTCTGTGGCTGGCTCAATTTTGATGTATGAATCCATGCGTCAGCGTTTGGCCAAGAAAAGTTGATACTTTACAACAAATATTGCTCAAGGGGACTAAAGTCCTATGACCTTCCTTGACTATTACCTTACAATAGGGGTATAATCAAAACGTACTGAAAAGTATAAGGGGATTGCAAGAATGAAAACTGGGGAAGTTTTCAGTAAAGGGGAACGTGCGATGGAAGCAGAACAAACTACAGAAGATTTATTTGTAGAAGAAATCTACAGTGAATTCGCCAAGCTCACGGATGAGGAGATACTGCTGGCCATCAAGGATAGCAACGACAAAGCCGCGCTGGATTATTTGATCAACAAATACCGTAATTTCGTGCGTGCCAAGGCTCGTTCCTATTTCTTGATCGGGGCAGATCGTGAAGATATCATTCAGGAAGGTATGATTGGCTTTTACAAGGCGATACGGGATTTTCGCAATGACAAGCTGTCCTCCTTCCGGGCTTTTGCGGAGTTGTGTGTGACACGGCAGATCATTACGGCTATCAAGACCGCAACGCGGCAGAAGCACATTCCGCTGAACTCTTATATCTCGCTGAACAAGCCCATCTATGATGAGGATTCGGACAGAACCCTCTTAGATGTCCTTTCCGGAGCCAAGGTTACGGATCCGGAAGAACTGGTCATCAGCCGTGAGGAGTTTGTGGATATCGAGAAGAAGATGGAGGAGATACTCTCCGACCTGGAGTGGAAGGTTCTCATGAGCTATCTCGATGGCAAGAGCTATCAGGAGATTGCCGAAGACCTGCACCGCCATGTGAAATCCATCGACAACGCTTTGCAGCGGGTGAAGCGGAAGCTGGAGAAGTACATGGAGAAGCGCGGGGATGAACTCGATGTGACCACCATCTATCGGGGCCTTAGCTCCATTAACCGCCGTTTGCGGGGCATTGATGAAGACGATTATCTGCGTTGAAATCATTTATATGCATTATAGGACTGACCGGTCAATTGACTGGTCAGTTTTTTTGCAACAAGAACAAACAATAATGTCTATGACAAAACGCATTGAAGGGGAAAAATATCTATGTTATAATTTTTTTGGTAATGTCTCCGAGCTGGTATATCTAAGGCAGCGGCGCAATCTGCTAGGATGGCCAGCCGGAACGGTTTTCCGTTCCCGGGTGCGGGGAGAAATCCCTGTGCCTTCCGCGATTTGAAAAGGAGTGGTAATGATGAAAAAGATTTTTGCGCTGATCCTGTCGATGATGGTGCTGCTGGCCGCAGGCTGTGGCGGTGAGCAGGCTCAGACGGAGAAAAAAGCCGAGCCGGTGGAACTGCATGTGGCGGCGGCGGCCAGCCTGACGGATGTCATGCAGGAAATGGCAGCCAACTATGAGAAGGAACACCCAAATGTGAAGATTGTCTTCAATTTCGGCAGTTCCGGTGCCTTGCAGCAGGCTATCCAGAACGGCGGACAGACGGATCTGTTTTTCTCGGCGGCCCAGAAGCAGATGAATGCTTTGGAAAAGGACGGGCTGCTGGCTGAGGGTACCCGCAAGGATCTGTTGGTCAATGAGGTGGTGCTGATCGTGCCGGCGGAAGGCGGCAAGGTTATCAAGGATTTCAGACAGCTGACGGAGGCGGATATCCGGCATATTGCCTTGGGTGAGCCCAAGGGCGTGCCGGTGGGACAGTATTCCGAGGAAGTCTTCACGAAGCTGGGGATTCTCGAGGCAATCAAAACCAAGGCCGTCTATGGCTCGGATGTGCGGCAGGTGCTGTCCTGGGTAGAATCCGGTGATGCGGATTGCGGTGTGGTCTATGCTACGGATGCGGCTGTATCCAAAAAGGTCAAAGTCGTGGCCACGGCGCCGGCAGATACTCATAAGCCCATCATCTATCCGGCAGCAGCGCTTAAAGATTCCAAGCAGCTGGACGCTGCCAAGGATTTCCTGGCCTTTGTTTCCAATGATGTAAATAAGAAGCTCTTTGAAAAATACGGCTTTGAAGTGAAATAAGAGATGGTTTAAGAGGTGGATTATGGAACTGGCACCACTGATGATTACCCTGCAGACGGCAGGTGTGGCAACGGTGGCGACGTTCTTTCTCGGCATTGGCCTGGCCCTGATGGTGGTTCGTATGCAGCGCTTTCAGGGACTGGCTGATGCCGTTATTACGTTGCCCATGGTTTTGCCCCCCACTGTTGTGGGCTTTTTCCTGCTGCTGCTGTTTGGCAAGCGCAGCATGATTGGCAGATTTCTGCTGCAATTTGATATCACGCTGGTCTTTACCTGGAAGGCGGCGGTCATAGCCGCGATTGTCGTTTCGCTGCCCCTGATGTATCGGACAGCCCGGGGGGCTTTTGAGCAGATCGACGTGAATATCATCAATGCCGCCCGCACATTGGGTGTATCGGATTGGCGCATCTTCTGGCATATCCTGCTGCCCAATGCCCGGGCGGGCATTTTGGCAGGACTGGTTCTGTCCTTTACCCGGGCCTTGGGAGAGTTTGGCGCTACCATCATGTTTGCAGGCAATATCCCCGGCGTCACCCAGACCATGAGTACGGCTATCTATGCGGCGGTGCAGGCCAACGATTATGAACTGGCGGGGCAGTGGGCCATGGTTATCGTGGCCTTCTCTCTTGTGTTTGTCGTGCTGATGAACTGGTGGATTGCTCGGCAGAATAAGGGGGCAGCACTATGGAACTGAGCGTGGATATCGAAAAGAAGCTGCGCAGTTTCACCCTGCAGGCGGATTTCACTGTGCAAGACGAAATCTTTGCCCTGCTGGGGGCTTCCGGCTGCGGCAAGAGCATGACACTCAAATGTATCGCCGGGCTGGAAACGCCGGATAGGGGACGCATTGTGCTGAATGGCCGGGTGCTCTTCGACAGCGAAGCAGGCATCAATCTGAAGCCTCAGGCCCGCAAGGTGGGGTATCTCTTCCAGAATTACGCCCTGTTTCCCAATATGACCATTGCGGAAAATATCGCCTTTGTGGCCTGCGGGAATGAAAGGGAAAAATCCTGCAAGGTACAGGAAAATCTGGCGCGGTTCAAACTGGAGAACCTTGCACAGGCCTATCCCCATGAACTGTCCGGCGGCCAGCAGCAGCGGGCGGCGTTGGCCCGGATTCTGGCGGCAGATGCTGAGCTTCTGCTGCTGGATGAACCCTTTTCGGCTTTGGACAGTTATTTGAAATGGCAGCTGGAAATAGAGCTTGGCGATGTGCTGCAGGATTACGATGGTGCCGCCCTGCTGGTATCCCATGACCGGGGAGAGGTCTATCGTTTGGCTGACCGTATCGCCGTAATCAACCAGGGGCAGATGGAGGCAGTCCACACGAAGCATGGCCTCTTCAAAAATCCCGACACCCTGGCCGCAACTTTGCTGACTGGCTGCAAAAATATATCTGCTGCGAAAAAAATTGCCCCGGACAAAATTGCAGCCCTCGATTGGCAGCTGGAGCTGCATGTGGCTGGAGAAGTGCCGGATCATGTGCAGTTTGCCGGCATTCGGGCCCATTATATGGAAGTGGTCACAGGGCCGGGGGAGAATATCTTTGCCATGGAGGTGGTCAAAGTGGTGGAGGATGTCTTTTCCTATCTGATCATGCTGCGCAGGCAGGGAACTTCCGGCAGACCTTTGCGGTTGGAACTTTCCAAGGAGTCCTGGAAAAAATTACAAAATCCCGCCAGCCTTTATCTGCGCCTGCCGCCAGCTGAAATCATGTTGATGGAACGGTGATGGACAATATTTGATGTTGCGCAATGGACAGGAATTTGCTACAATATATACCGTTACGACAAGTCTTAACCACAATATATAGAGGGAGCGTGAGGGAAAACCACAAATATAGTGGTATCCATTATTTATGAATTTGAAAACTGTTACGAAGCGTTCCGGTCATACTGTACCTTATAACCGGGAGAAGATTTATAACGCCATTGCCGGAGCCAATAACGACGGCGGCCACAAAATGTCTGAAAAGGATATCGACGAAGTCACCAGTCAGGTGGAATGGGATATCCAGGACCGGGAAAATGTCAGCGTGGAGGAAATTCAGGATATCGTCGAGCAGGAGCTCATGAAGTACGACTTCTACGATATCGCCAAGAAATACATCACCTACCGCCAGAAACATGCGGAGCGCCGCATCGCTCAGAAGCATCTGATGTCCTCCTATAGGGATATCTTCTTTGCTGATGCTGTGGATGTGGACTCCAAGCGCGACAATGCCAACATCAATACGGACGCTTCCATGGGTATCATGCTGAAGCTGGGCGCTGAGGGAGCCAAGCACTTCGTGGATAACTACGTCCTCACCGACGAGTTCCGCGAGGCAGACAAGGAGAACTGGATCCATATCCACGATAAGGATTTCTCCCTGATCACCTTCAACTGCTGCCAGATTGACCTGCTGAAGCTCTTCAAGGGCGGTTTTTCCACGGGGCACGGCTTCCTGCGCGAGCCCAATTCCATCCGTTCCTATGCCTCCCTGGCGGCCATTGCCATTCAGTCCAACCAGAATGACATGTTCGGCGGTCAGGCCATCAACGCTTTCGACTATGCCATGGCCGATGGTGTGCGCAAATCCTTCCGCAAGGCCGTGATTTCGGAGTCCCATAAGGCGCTGATGTATCAGTTCGATACCCATGATTTCGGCACGGAAAAGGAATTCAAGACCCATTTCAAGCCGGCTATGGATTTTGCGGCTTGCAGCTATACGGAATCGCAGGCTGATCCGAAAGCCGCTGCATCCATAGACGCCATCAAGGCAGCTTTGGAAACGGTACTCAGTGAAACCTATCAGCTGCCGAATGATGAAGCGGAGCGCCTGGCCCGCAATGTCTACCGTCTGGCCTGCGCCGATGTGGTGGAAGAAACCCATCAGGCCATGGAAGCCATGATCCATAACTTCAACACCCTCCATAGTCGTGCCGGTGCGCAGGTGCCCTTCAGCTCCCTGAACTACGGCATGGACACGAGCCCCGAGGGAAGACTGGCTACCCGTGAGGTACTCAACGCCATCTGGGCCGGTCTGGGCAACGGGGAAACGCCGATTTTCCCGATTTCCGTATTCCAGCTCAAGGCTGGTGTCAACTACAATCCGGAAGATCCCAATTACGATCTCTTCCAGCAGGCCTGCAAGACCAGTGCCAAGCGCCTGTTCCCGAACTTCGTGAACATCGATGCACCATACAATCTGCAGTATTATAAGCCCGGCGATTATAATTCCACCGTGGCCACCATGGGTTGCAGAACGCGTGTCATGAGCAATGTGAACGGCCCGGAAGAGTCCGGCAGCCGCGGCAATTTCGCTTTCACCACGCTGAATCTGCCGAAATTTGCCCTCGAAGCCAAGGGCGATATGGACAAGTTCTGGCAGCTGTTGGATAAGTACATCGAGGTCAGCCATGACTATATCCTGGCCCGACTGGATGTCATTGCCGACAAGCATGTCTACAACTACCCGTTCCTCATGGGACAGGGGGTCTGGATGGACAGTGAAAAGCTTAAATCTGACGACAGCATCAAGGATGTATTGAAGCATGCTTCCTATTCCGTTGGTTTCTGCGGTCTGGCTGAGTGCCTCAAGGCCCTTGTCGGCAAGCATCATGGCGAAAGTGCGGAAGCCCAGGAACTGGGCCTGAAGATCGTGGGCCATATCCGCGAGCGGATGGACAAATACACGGCAGAGGAGCATATGAACTGGTCCTGCTTCGGCACGCCGGCAGAATCCACCGCCGGCCAGTTCCAGCGCTCCAACCGCAAGCAGTATGGTGTGATTGAAGGGATCACGGATCGTGATTATATGACCAACAGCAGTCATGTGCCCGTTTACTATCCCATCAAGGCCATCGACAAGATCCGCATCGAAGCGCCTTATCATGCTTTGGAAAATGCCGGTCATATCGCCTATATCGAAATGGACGGGGATCCCACGAAGAATGTCAAAGCCTTCGAACGTCTGGTACGTGCCATGCATGATGCGGACATGGGCTATTTCTCCATCAATCACCCGGTGGACCGCGATCCTGTCTGCGGTTATACTGGTCTTATTGAAAACGAATGCCCCCATTGCCATCGCAAGGAAGTGGAAAGCGGCCGTTTTACCATCAAACGCATGAAATAAGCATAAGATTCTTTGGCCGGCAGCATCGTCTGCCGGCTGTTTCATAGGAGGAGCTATTTTGGACAAGAAGACAGTGGCCGTGGCCATGAGCGGCGGCGTGGACAGTTCCCTGACAGCGGCATTGCTGCTGGAGCAGGGCTATGAGGTGCTGGGCATAACCATGCTGCTGACGGAGGAAGGCCGCAGCGAGACCGTTGATGTGGCTGCCGGCGAGGAGCCGGATTGCGTACGGGATGCCAAAAAAGTCGCGGAGGCTTTGGGGATCCGGCATTATGTGGCGGATTTCCGGCAGGAGTTCCGGAAAAATGTCATCGATTATTTCCTGGATGAATATGCCAAGGGGCGCACGCCCAATCCCTGTGTCATGTGCAACCCGTCCATGAAGTTTGGCCTGCTGCTGGATAAGGCGAAGGAATTGGGGGCGGATTTCCTGGCTACGGGGCATTATGCCCGCATTGGCCAGCTGGACAATGGACGCTATGTGGTGAAGAAGGGCCTGGACGAGCATAAGGATCAGTCCTATGCCCTGCACCGCCTGCCTCAGCCCATCCTGCAGCATATCCTGCTGCCCTTGGGGGATATGACCAAGGAGCATGTGCGGGAGCTGGCAGAGAACATGGATCTGCCCGTGGCCCATAAGGCTGAGAGCCAGGAAATCTGCTTTGTGCCCCATGATGATTACAAGGCCTTCCTGCGCAAGCATAAGCCGGGCTGCCTGCACAAGGGCAATATCGTCAATGATGCCGGTGATGTGCTGGGCAGGCATGAGGGCGTGCCCCTTTATACCATTGGCCAGCGCAAGGGCTTGGGCATTGCCGCTCCCGAACCCCTTTATGTGCATAAGCTGGATGTGAAGCGCAATGAAGTGGTGGTAGGCGGCAATAAGTCTGTTTTCGCAACTGGTCTGCTGGCCAGCGATCCGAACTGGATTGCTATCGATAAGCTGGAAGACGGCATGGAATTTGGCGCCAAGATCCGCTATGGCAAGCGGGAGGCCAAGGCAAAGCTTTCCCTGCAGGCAGATGGCCTGCTGAAAGTGGAGTTTGCCGAACCCCAGCGGGCGGTTACGCCGGGACAGTTCGTAGTCTTCTATGAAGGCGATGTGCTGGTGGGCGGCGCCATGATCGAGCAGCCGCTTGGCGCACAAGAGAAGACGAAATGAGAGAAAACAGGCATAAATTGGCGGATTTTCTTGACAAATTAAATAATTAGTATTAATATTAACATTAGATTTGAATATTTTGGGGAACAGGTGTCCTAAGGACTTAATAGGGAATCCGGTATAAGCCGGAGCGGTCCCGCCACTGTAAGGTGGAGTCCTGCACAATATGTCACTGGGGTAGATAAGCGTACCTTGGGAAGGCGATGCAGGATGATGAAACCGAGCCAGGAGAACTGCCTGTTCTGGCATCACCGTGACTCTCTTTCAGAGTCGTACCTGCGAGCGATGGGTAGGGGATTGAATCTAGTGTGGGGTATTCAGGCCGACGGCTGTTTGTCGTATGTTCTGTTTGGCACGATTATTAGACGGCAATCTTTTTGCATTCGCGAAAAGGTTGCCGTTTTTATTTTTGTGTTTACCCCGAAAAAGAGGAGGCTGTGCTATGAGTAACGAAACCGGTGGCGAGCTGGATCTGCAGGCTATCTTGAAGAAAGCCGAGCAGCAGACAGACTTTCCCGATGTGCCTTTGGACGAGTTTACCCCGCCCACTTATGAGGAGTGGAAGGAAGCCTGTATCGCCCTCTTGAAGGGAGCGCCCTTTGAGAAGAAAATGTACACCAAAACCTATGAGGGCATTACCTTTGATCCCATGTATTTCCGCAAGGATACCGAAGACATCCTGCCGAAGAATTCCTTCCCGGGTATGGACGATTTCCTGCGTGGTGCCCAGCCCAGCGGATATCTGGGAAAACCCTGGGGGATAGCGCAGGCCTGTGATGAAACCATGCCCGCAGAAAACAATGAGCTGCTGCGCCACGAGCAGGAGAAAGGCTCCACCATCTACCATATCAAGCTGGACAGTGCCAGCCTGAAGGCGCAGGATGTGCGCAAGGCAGCTGCCCCCGGGGACGAGGGCGTGTCGGTGACCACCCTGGATGATATGCACACCTTGCTCAATGGCCTGAAACTCGATAAATATCCTCTTTACCTCTATGCTGGGGAATCGGCGCTGCCGATGCTTTCCCTGTTTGCCGGGGCTTTGAAGGCCTCTGGTCAGGATCTAAAGCAGATCCGGGGCATCGTCGGGGCTGATCCCTTAGGGGAATTGGCTGCTGGCGGCAAGAATAGCAAAGATACGGCGAGCCTTTACGATGAAATGGCCCGCTGTGCCAAATGGGCCATTGCCCATGCTCCGGGGCTCAAGACTGTGTTCGTGCGCAGTGATGTCTACAGCCGGGGCGGTGCCAACGACGTGCAGGAGTCGGCTTATACCCTGGCCACGGCCGTAGCCTATCTGCGGGCCATGCTGGAACGGGGGCTCTCCATTGAAGAAGCTGCCGGGCAGATCATGTTCGGTTTCTCCATGGGGGCCAACTTCTTCCTGCAGATTGCCAAGCTCCGTGCCCTGCGTCCGCTCTGGTCGCAGATCGTGGAGGCCTTTGGTGGCAGCAAGGAAGCCCAGCGCATGCATATCCATGCCCGTCCGGCCTTGTTCTTCAAGACCGTCTATGATCCCTATGTCAATATGCTTCGGAATACCACGGAAATCTTCTCCGGTGTCGTGGGCGGTGTGGATTCCTTTGAGAGCTCGCCCTTTGATGAGCCCATCCGCAAAGGCGACGAATTCTCCCGCCGCATTGCCCGGAATGTGCAGATCATCCTGCAGGAGGAATTCGGCCTGCTACAGCCCATCGATCCCGCAGGCGGTTCCTGGGCTGTGGAGACTTTGACCAAGCAGATGAAGGAAAAGATCTGGGCTGAGTTCCAGGTCATCGAGGGCAAGGGCGGCATCCTGAAAGCCTTGCAGGAAGGGTATCCGCAAAGTGAGATTGCGGGCGTTCTGGCGGCCCGTTTCAAGGCTTCGGAAACCCGCAAGGACAGGATCGTAGGCAACAATATGTATCCGAATATGACGGAAACCCTGCTGGATCCGCGTCCCGAAGATATGGCTGAGAATAAGAAACAGCGCACGGCTCAGGTAGAGGAATATCTGGCTGATATTGATGAAGCCTTCAAGCTTGAAATGCTGACAGCCCTGAAGGCTGGCAAGGACGAAGGGGAACTGGCCATTGCTGCGGCTCTGGCTGGCGCCACTACGGAAGAGATTGCCGGTGCTCTGGCTGGCGGAGTGAGCGAAGAAGTCGCGTCCATTGCCCCCCATCGCTGGAGCGAGCGCTTTGAAGCCCTGCGGAAGCTGACGGAGGATTACAAGGCAGAACATCACGACAATGTCAAGATCTTCCTGGCCAATATGGGGCCCATCCCACAGCACAAGGCCAGAGCGGATTTCACCACGGGCTTCCTGCAGGTAGGTGCCTTTGAGGTGCTGACCAATAACGGCTTCCCCACGGTGGAGGAAGCAGCCCAGGCAGCCAAGGAATCCGGGGCGGATGCCGTGGTTATCTGCTCCACGGATGCGACTTATCCCGAAATCGTGCCGGAGCTGGCACCGAAACTTCATGAGGTCCTGCCCAATGCCACGGTATTCTTGGCCGGAGCGGCACCGAAAGACCTGCTTGAAACCTACAATGAAGCGGGCATTGATGAGTATATCTCCGTCAAGGCCAACTGCTATAAGATCCTGCAGCTCCTGCAGCAGAAGAAAGGGATGATTGCATAATGGGAAGCTTTACGAACCCTGACTTTACCAATATGAGCCTGCGGGAACCTACGGGGGCTGATGTCAAAGAGTGGGAAAAACTCTTCAGCGCACAGGCCGGTGCAGATTTCGACGCTTATACCCGCCGCACCATGGAACACATTCCGGTAAAGCCTTTATATAACCATGACGAATATGACCATATGAACCATCTGGATTTTGCCAGCGGCATTCCGCCCTGCCTGCGCGGGCCGTACTCCACCATGTACGTCTTCCGTCCCTGGACCGTGCGTCAGTACGCCGGTTTCTCCACGGCAGAGGAATCCAACGCATTCTATCGGCGCAATCTGGCAGCCGGTCAGAAAGGTCTGTCCATTGCCTTTGACCTGCCGACGCACCGCGGCTACGATGCGGATAACCCCCGTGTTGTAGGTGATGTGGGTAAGGCTGGCGTATCCGTGTGCTCCATGCTGGATATGAATATCCTGTTCTCGGGGATTCCTCTCGATCAGATGTCCGTATCCATGACCATGAACGGCGCCGTGCTGCCGATTCTGGCCTTCTTTATCCAGTCCGGCGTGGAGCAGGGTGTGGATAAGAAGATCATGGCGGGCACCATCCAGAACGATATCCTGAAAGAGTTCATGGTGCGTAACACCTATATCTATCCGCCGGAAATGTCCATGCGCATCATCGGTGATATCTTCGAATACACCACGAAATACATGCCGAAGTTCAACAGCATCTCAATTTCCGGTTACCATATGCAGGAGGCCGGTGCTCCGGCCGATATCGAGCTGGGCTATACCCTGGCAGATGGTCTGGAATACATCCGCACGGGTATCAATGCCGGCCTGCCGGTGGATGCCTTTGCCAAGCGTCTGTCCTTCTTCTGGGCCATCGGCAAGAACTACTTCATGGAAGTGGCCAAGATGCGGGCGGCGCGCGTGCTCTGGGCGAAGATCGTCAAATCCTTTGGCGCTCAGGAACCCAAGTCCATGGCACTTCGTACCCATTGTCAGACTTCGGGTTGGTCCCTTACGGCACAGGATCCCTTCAACAATATCTCCCGCACGGCTATGGAGGCCATGGGCGCGGCCCTGGGCCATACCCAGTCCCTGCATACCAATGCCCTGGACGAGGCCATTGCCCTGCCGACGGACTTCTCGGCCCGCATTGCCCGCAATACGCAGCTCTATATCCAGGACGAGACCAAGGTCTGCAAGATCATCGATCCCTGGGGCGGCTCCTATTATGTGGAGGCCCTTACCAACGAGATCATTCGCCGTGCCTGGGCCCATATTCAGGAAGTCGAGGCCTTGGGCGGCATGGCCAAGGCTATCTCCACGGGTTTGCCCAAGATGCGTATCGAGGAAGCGGCAGCCCGCCGTCAGGCTCAGATCGACTCGGGCAACGAGACCATTGTGGGCTTGAACAAATACCGGCTGGAGAAGGAAGATCCCCTGGAGATCCTGGCCATCGACAATACTGCCGTGCGCAATGCCCAGGTGGAACGCCTCGAAAAACTGCGGCGTGAACGCAATGAGGACGATGTGCGCCGGGCCCTTGAGGCCATCACGAAAGCAGCCGATAGCCGTGATAACGGCAATCTGCTGGAATGCGCTGTGGAAGCTGCTCGGGTGCGTGCGTCTTTGGGCGAGATTTCCGACGCAGTGGAAAAGGTTTCTGGCCGCTATCAGGCGGTTATTCATACCATTTCGGGAGTCTATTCTTCCGAGTTCACAGACAAGACCGAGCTGGATAAAGCCCGGGCTATGGCCGACGAGTTCGAAGAACTCACAGGCCGCCGTCCCCGCATCTTTGTAGCCAAGATGGGACAGGACGGTCACGACCGCGGTCAGAAAGTTATTGCTTCGTCCTTCGCCGATATGGGCTGGGACGTTGATGTGGGCCCGCTGTTCCAGACACCGGAGGAAACGGCACAGGATGCTGTGGATAACGATGTGCATATGGTGGGCTTCAGTTCACTGGCGGCGGGGCATAACACCCTCCTGCCCCAGCTGGTGGATGAACTCAAAAAACTGGGCCGTGAGGATATCATGGTCTGCATCGGCGGTGTCATCCCCGTGCAGGATTATGACAACCTCTATAAACACGGCGCAGTAGCTATCTTTGCCCCAGGAACCAATATTCCTGAGGCTGGTATAAAGCTTTTGAACCTGCTGCTTGACCGGGCGAAAGAAGAACTGGCCGAGGAGTAAACAGCCACAGGCTGACGAAAGGGGCTGATAGGATCGCAAGCCAATCCCCTTCCGCCGCTGCGGGGGGAGGCTTTATAAGGAGGCCATGATGGAACAGAAATACACAACAAGCAAGCCCAGCTGGGTGCCGGAGGAGAAGAACGATAAGTTCGCCTGCTCGGTGATGGGCGGCATTGAGGGAATCAAGGACACTACCGTGGGCAATATCAATCCTGCTCTGCAGAGCGGGAAGATGAAGCCGAAAAGACGGCTCGTCATGTCCGAGGATGACTATGTGGAAGGGGTCTTAAATGGGGATAGGATGACCCTTTCCCGGGCCATCACCTTGATTGAAAGCAACAGCCCCCGTCACTTTGCCAAGGCCCAGCGGGTGCTGCAGCGGCTTCTGCCTCATACGGGAAAAGCCCTGCGCATTGGTATTACGGGCGTGCCCGGAGCCGGGAAAAGCACCATGATCGAGGCCTTTGGCAATATGCTTTGCGATGCAGGGCATCGCGTGGCGGTGTTGACTGTCGATCCCACAAGTTCCGTGACGAAAGGCTCTATACTGGGGGATAAGACTCGGATGGGGACCTTATCACGGCGGCGGGAAGCCTTTATCCGGCCTTCACCTGCGGGCGGCACATTGGGGGGCGTTGCTCGCAAGAGCCGGGAGACCATGCTGATGTGCGAGGCGGCAGGTTATGATGTCATCATCATCGAGACCGTCGGGGTGGGACAGTCAGAAACCACCGTGCGCTCGATGGTGGACTTCTTCCTGCTCGTGGTGCTCACGGGTGCCGGGGATGAATTGCAGGGAATCAAGAAGGGAATCATGGAACTGGCTGATGCTATTGTCGTAAACAAGGCGGATGGGGATAACCTTGTGAAGGCACAAGTATCGCGGGGGCAGTATGAGCGGATGCTCGAATACATCCGCCCGGCTACTCCCGGCTGGCCAACCCATGCCTATATGTGCTCGGCTGTGGAAAAGACCGGCCTCAGGGAACTTTGGGAAGTCATCAAGGGGTTCCGGGACAATACACAGAAGAGCGGTATCTGGAGCAAGCGCCGGGATGGGCAGCTGCTGGATTGGATGCACAGCATGATTGATGAGCATCTGCATAATCTGTTCTTTGAAGATCCCGTGATCACAGGCAGGATGCCGGAGGTGCGGGAAGCGGTGCTCGATGGCACTATATCGCCCACGCAGGCGGTGGCAGAGCTCGTGAAGCTCTTTGATGTGGAGCGGGCGGCCCGCCGGCAGGTGGATATCTTCCATCCGGAGCAGGAAAAGGGGTGAGTATTTGTATACGAAGAAAATCTATTTTTCCGGCGGGGATTTCCATGAATTGCAGGCGGTCTTCCGTCATGTTCCGGGGGTGATATCTGTATGCACCGGCTATATCAATGGGGAAGGCGAAGGTGATTTTGCGGCTATAGCCAGCGGACAGGTCAGGGCTTATATGGGGGTGGAGGTAAGTTATAATCCCAAGAAGGTGGATATCTCCAAGCTGATGGACCTGCTCTTTGCCGTGGTGAATCCGTATGTTCCCGATGGTCAGGGGAAGGCCAGAGGGGAGATGTACCGGGCGGGCGTATTCTATGCGTCGGCCGAGGATGAACCACAGGTGCAGCTGCATATGAACTTCCTTGCCAACCGCGGCAAGGCGCCAACAGCGGGAAATGTGGGGCTGATTGTCAACGATCCCAACAGCAATCCCAAGCTGGCAAGAAAACTGTATGCATTGGCTGAGCCAATCAAGAGTTTTCAGGCAGCGGAAGCGGAACATCAGGATTATCTCATCCGCCATCCCGAAACAGAGACTTATATTGATTTTGTAAAATTACGGTCATATGTGAAATTTTGACAACAAAGCCCGCTGGTGAAAGTGCCAACGGGCTTTTTGCAAATTGCAGTTTGTGAGTGAGTTCGTGCTGAAGGTATCCCGTTCATACGCAGTCAGGGGTTCACGGGGGAGTACTTTTTCTGTTTCCGCTAAAACGACCCTCTCGGCAATTTTAGAGCTGTTTAGCCAGATGGCGCCGGGCAAGACCGGCGGCGCGTCTTTCAGCGTGCTTTCTGGTAACTGCCTGCCTCGGGCCGGTCTTCGCTGCGCTCAGACAGTCGCTCCCACAGAAAAAGCACTCCCCCGTTCGCCCCCAGCCACGATTTTTGCAATTGGCACGAACCCGGTTCTCCCGTAACAAGAACATCGATGTACTTGTATCCTCCAGCCGGAACATAGCAGCATTGACAAACGTAACTCTGGGTGACGGTGGGGATGCTTTTCCGCCGGCGGAACGACTGCCTGAACGAAGTGAAGGCTGGCCCGCAAACAGCATGTGCTGGATACTTCGTTGATGGACGCGCCGCCGGACTTGCCCGGCGCAGGTTACTGGAAGATGCGTACTTCTGATGGCGGGTCATTTAGTGCAGCGACGGAAAAGTATTCCCACCGCCGCCCCACTGCTCTATGCCAATTGCATTCCAGCTCGCACCGTCAAACTGCAATTTTTATATCCCCCCGGGGGGCTTGTGGAGTTGTTGTCGCACTTGCTATCATGGAATTGATACTGATTTTCGGTGATAAGGAGTGATGGCGTGCGCTTGAAGGATGAAGACAGACATTATTTGGGGATTGCGATGCCTGCCGCTTGGGAAGGACTGTTCATGGTGCTTCTGAGCTCGGTGGATATCATTATGGTGGGCGCATTGGGCACGTCGGCGATTGCGGCGGTGAGCATCTTTACCCAGCCACGCATGATGCTCTTATGCGTGGTGCGTTCGGTGGCTTCGGTGCTGACCTTGCTGACCGCCCGGAAGTTTGGGGCGCAAAAGCTTTCGGAGGTGCCTGCACTGCTCTCGCGGACAATTTTTTGCATGGTCATCCTGATGGGGGCGCTGCATCTGTTGTTCTTCTGGCAACTGGAGGGGATACTGAGCTGGATGGGGGCCAAGGAGGATTATATGGCAGCGGCCCTGTCCTATGGGGATATTGCCCTGCTGGGCGTGTTTTTGACCACGCTGTCTACAATCTTACAGGCGGTGCAGCTGGGCTATGGCCATACGAAACAGGTGATGAGTGCCAATGTGCAGGGCAATGTGGTCAATATCATCGGCAATGCCCTGTTCATCTTCGGCTTGGGGCCCTTCCCGGAGCTGGGCGTTGTGGGAGCGGCGGTGGGCACGGTGCTGGGCACGGGCTGGACACTTTTGCTCACCGGCTATCAGCTGCGCGAAAGTGAATGGGCCGACTGGGGGAGCTTCCTGCCGACACGGGCGTATTTCCGGGAGTTCCTGCCGGTGTTTGCCGGGGTATTCAGCGAGCAGGGCTTCGAACGTATCGGCATGGTGCTCTATACCCGCATGGTGGCAGAGCTGGGGACGGCGGCTTATGCGGTGCATGCCATCTGCATGAACTTTTGCGATTTCTATTACTGCTTTGCTGGCGGCTTGGGCAAGGCCAATATGGTCATGGCCGGCCATGCGCATGGAGCCGGGGATTGGGCTTATTGGCAGCGCCAGCTCAGAGCCGGGCTTAAGTGGAGCGTACTGTTCTCTATGGTTTCCTTTGTGCTGACCTTTGCCCTGCGGGAAGAAATCTTCAGCCTCTATTCCCATGAGGCTGAGCTTTTGCCCTTGGGCGCGATGATCATGATCTTTGTGGCCGCGGTGAGCTTCCCCGAAGCGCATGCGATGGTCTGTGCGGGCGTCCTGCGCGGGAGCGGGCAGACCAGCCAGGTCGCGGCTTATTCCTTTGTGAGCATCGCGTTCCTGCGGCCGCTGATCACGGCTTTTTTCCTGCAGGTATTGGAGCTGGGACTTGCTGGGGCATGGCTGGCATTGGCTATCGACCAGTCCATCCGGGCTGGCTGTGCGTCCTTCCTGCTCTGGCGTTTGTGGCGCAGCCGGCCGCAGGCAGCCTATGAGACTTGACACAGGTCCATGATGATGATAAAATTGTGCGTGTTTGTGATATTTATCATACGATTACAGCTGAATATGGATTGAATCCGGTGTCGGAAGACTTAATAGAGAAGCTGGTATAAGCCAGCGCGGTCCCGCCACTGTAACAGGGAGTCATATGGCATTTAGGTCACTGAAAGGGGCAAAGCACTTTCGGGAAGGCGCGATATGATGATGAACTGGAGCCAGGAGAACTGCCGGATTGACAATCACCGCTGGGAGCTGCACTGCGGCTCCCGATACCCGCGAGCGATGGGGATGGGGATTTTGCTGGAGTAGTTTATGGTGAGCCTGTCTGTTTTTATGCGGACAGGCTTTTTTATATTATTTTTTATGAGGAGTGGGATGTTTTGCAAAAAATCATCGGCAAGATGTCACAAATGCTGGTGACGCTTGTAGGCGTCAGCTTTTTGACCTTTTGCCTGACCTATCTGGCGCCGGGGGATCCGGCGGCGATGCTCTTAGAGGCTGGGGATACCATCGTGTCCCAGGAGACTTTGGACAAGACGCGTGCGGAATTAGGTCTGGACAAGCCCTTTCTGGTGCAGTATGCCAACTGGGCCGGGGGCGTGCTGCATGGGGATATGGGCATGTCCTATTCGGCCAAGAAACCGGTGACGGACAAGTTGTTGGAGGGCTTTGCCGGAACCTTGACGCTGGCGGCTGTGACCATCGTGTTCGTGCTGCTGATTTCCCTGCCCTTGGGCATCTGGTCGGCAGTACACCGCAATGGCTGGCAGGATTATCTGGTGCGGGGCGTGTCCTTTATCGGCGTGTCCATGCCGAGCTTTTGGATTGGTCTGATCTTTCTCTATGTGTTTGGCCTGAGGCTGGGCTGGTTCCCCATAGCCAAATCCGCCGTGACGGCGGAGGGCATCGTACTGCCTGCGCTGACGCTGGCGCTCTATATGTCTTCCAAGTACATCCGTCAGGTGCGCACGGTATTTCTGGAAGAACTGCGGCAGGATTATGTGGTGGGCGCCCGGGCCAGAGGCCTTTCGGAGCAGGCCATCCTTTGGAAGCATGTGCTGCCCAATGCCGTATTGCCCTTGATTACCTTGCTGGGCATGTCCATTGGCTGGCTGCTGGGCGGTGTGGCCGTCATCGAGATGGTGTTTTCCTGGCCGGGCATCGGCAATATGGCGGTGCGGGCGATTTCCATGCGGGATTATCCGCTGATTGAAGGCTTCGTGCTCTGGATTTCTATCGTCTACATGGGCATCAATGCGCTGGTGGATCTATCCTATGTCTATCTGGATCCGCGGCTGAAAAAGGAGGGCAGGGCATGACGGTTTTTCGGGAAAATAAATTATTTGCCTTCTATACGGCGCTGGTCGCATTGATCGTGCTATTGGCGTTGTTTGCGCCCTTCCTGGCGCCGCAGGATCCCATGGCCGGCGATATGAAGCTGGTCCTGCAGACGCCGTCGGCCCAGCATGTACTCGGTACGGATAAACTGGGGCGGGATATTTTCTCCCGCATACTCTGCGGCACGCAGATTTCCTTGTTTATGGCTTTGTGCCTGGTGGCCCTGATTGCCGTCGTAGGCACATTGGTGGGAGTATTGGCCGGTTACTTCGGCGGCTGGCTGGAAACGATCCTGATGCGCTTTGCGGATATGATGCTGGCGTTCCCCGGCATCGTGCTGGCCATCGCCATTGCCGGTATCCTGGGCGGCAGTGTGGTCAATACCATCCTGGCTCTGCTGGTGGTGAGCTGGGCCAAATACGCGCGGCTGGTCAGGAGCCTGGTCATTCGCCTGCGCGGCCAGGATTTCATTTTGGCCGCCAAGATTCAGGGCGCGCGAACGGCGAGCATTCTCTGGCGTCATATCCTGCCCAATGTTCTGCCCATGGTGGTAATTACGGGGGCCATGGACATCGGCACGATGATGATGGAGATCGCCGGTCTGTCCTTCCTGGGCTTTGGTGCTCAGCCGCCGACACCGGAATGGGGACTGATGCTCAATGAGGGGCGGCAGTATATCCAGTCGGCACCCTGGCTGATGATTTATCCGGGGCTGGCTATTTTTATCGTGGTGGCGATATTCAATCTGTGGGGAGACAGCCTGCGGGATGTGCTTGACCCACGGCAGGAATAAACTATTTTAGCAAAGGGGAAGTTTTGAGAAATGAAGATTTTTAATGCGAAGAAGTTATGGAAAGCCGTGAGCCTTGGTCTCTGCGGTGCGGCTCTGACTGTGATGCTGGCCGGCTGCGGTGCGGATAACAGCAGCTCGGTGGATAAGGGCGTGCTCAAGGTTGGTGTGACGAATTTTGCCGATACCTTAGAGCCTACGCAGAATTTCTTTGGCTGGGTGGTCATGCGCTATGGCCTGGGCGAATGCCTGACGAAATTTGACGAGAAGATGAACGTGCAGCCCTGGCTGGCTGAAAGCTGGAGCATCAGCGATGACCATACGACCTGGACATTCAAGATCCGTGAGGGCGTGAAGTTCTCCAATGGCAATCCGCTGACGGCTGATGCGGTCAAGAAATCCATCGAACGCGCCTTCGAGAAGAACAACCGCGCCGCGACTTTCTTCAAGTACAAGGAAATCAAGGCCGAAGGCCAGACACTGACCATCGTGACGGAAAAGCCCATGCCGAATATGCCGGGCTTTTTGGCCGATCCCCTGTTCATCATCGTGGATACCAGCGCTGAGGGCAGCCGTGACTTTGCCAAGGAAGGCCCCATCTGCACCGGCCCCTATATGGTGGAATCCTTCGTGAAGGAAAAGGCCGTAATGAAGAAGAACCCGAACTATTGGGATGGCGAAGTGCCGTTTGAAACCGTAGAGATCCCGTCCATCGACGATCCGAACACCCGCGCTATGGCGCTGCAGTCCGGCGAGGTGGATATGGCCGTGAACATTGCCGCTGGCGATATGGATACGTTCCGCGGCAACGACAAGTTCTTCGTGGATGAGATTTCCTCCCTGCGTACGGTGCTGGCCCGTCTGAACCATAAGGGCATCCTGAAGGATGACAAGGTGCGTGCCGCGCTGATCTGCGGCTGCGACCGGGAAACCTACAATAATGTGCTCCTGAAGGGCACCTTCCTGCCAGGCAAGGCCCCGGTACCGCCGTCCATGGACTATGGCTTTGACCAGCTGACCGATCCTAACGCCTACAATCCGGAACGGGCAGCCAAGCTCCTCGATGAAGCTGGCTGGAAGGATACCAATGGCGATGGCATCCGCGAAAAGGATGGCCAGCCGCTGAAGCTGGACTTCGTGGTCTACAACAGCCGCGCCGAACTGCCGCTCTATGCCGAAGCTGTGCAGGCTGACCTCAAGAAGCTGGGCTTTGACATCAATATCAAGACCGTGGATTACAATCTTGTAGACCAGATGGGCATCAAGGGCGAATATGACCTCTTGATTTCCAACATCACGACGGCCAACACGGGCGATCCGGAAATCTTCCTGTCCTGGTATTGGAAGACCAACCACAATGGCGATAATCCGCAGAATGGTTCCGGTTACAGCAATCCGGCCCTCGATACCAAGTTCAATGAACTGGCCGCTGAATTTGACAAGAGCAAACGTCGTCAGCTGATCATCGACATCCAGCAGATCCTGCTGAATGATGGTGCGGCTCTGTTCCTGGGCTATCCGCAGACCAATATCGTCAGCAACAAGGCTCTGGCCAATGTGAAGATGTATCCGTCTGACTACTATTGGATCACGAATATCATCAAACCGGCTGGTAAATAAGGGATAAATCATGTTGTTGAATGTAAAAGAGCTTGCCATTGACTATCAAGGCAAAAACACCGTGGCAAATGTCAATTTTGACTTGTCAGCCGGGGAAATCATGGCCATTGTCGGTGAATCCGGCAGTGGCAAGACTTCTGTGATTCGCGCTATCTTAGGCTGCCTTTCGGGCACGGGGCAGGTATCTGCCGGGGAAATCAACTTCAACGGCCGCGATATCGCGCATCTCTCGAATAAGGAATGGCTCGCCATCCGGGGCAAGGATATGGCCATGATCTTCCAGGACAGCGGAAATATGCTCAATCCTGTGCAGACCATCGGCCGGCAGTTTGTGGAATACATCCAGCTGCATAGCAAGCTGAGCCATAGTGAGGCCGTGAAAAAGGCCTGCGGCCTGCTCGCCCGCATGAATCTGCCGGATCCGGCCCGCGTGATGGACTCCTATGCCTTTGAACTCAGTGGCGGCATGCGCCAGCGCGTAGGTATTGCAATGGCGCTGACTTTCTCGCCGCAGCTGCTGCTCGCAGATGAACCGACGTCGGCGCTCGATGTGACCACTCAGGCGCAGATCGTCGATGAGCTGATGCAGGTGGTCCACGAAGCCGGTTCGGCCATGATCATCGTCACTCATAATATCGGCGTGGCGGCCCATATGGCCGATAAGATCATGGTCATGGCCGGCGGCAAGGTCGTGGAATACGGCAAAACGGATGAAATCATCAAAAATCCGCAGGCTGAATACACCCGTACTTTGCTGGGTTCCGTGCCGGAGATTGGAGGTCAGCGCTATGTCAGCTAAGGAAGTCCTGCTCGCCACTGACAAGGTAAGCAAAATCTTTAACTTGAAGGATGGGACGAGATTCACAGCCTGCAATGAGGTGAGCATCAGCCTGCACAAGGGCGAGACGCTGGGACTCGTAGGCGAATCCGGCTGCGGCAAGTCCACCTTCGTCCGCACGATCATGGGGCTGCATCCCGCGACCAGCGGCAAGATCCTGTTCAAGGGGGAGGATATCACCAATCTGACGGGCGAAAAGCGCCGGGAGATGGCCAAGCATATCCAGATGATCTTCCAGGATCCGGCGACGGCTTTCAATCCCAAAATGCGCATCAAGGACATCATCTGCGAGCCCTTGCGTAATTTTGAGCGCGTCAGTGATAAGGAAGCCGAGGCCAGGGCCGTTGACCTATTGCGGCAGGTGGAACTGGCGCCGGAAATCGCCCTGCGCTATCCGCATGAGCTCTCTGGCGGTCAGCGTCAGCGTGTCGGCATTGCCCGGGCACTGATCTTAGAGCCGGAAATCATCATCTGCGATGAGGCCACCAGCGCGCTCGATGTGTCCGTGCAGGACAGCATCGCCAAACTGCTGGCCAAGATCCAGCGGGAAAAGGGTGTCAGCTATATCTTCATCTGCCATGACCTGGCCCTCGTGAGTCTGATCAGCCATCGGGTGATGGTGATGCAGAAGGGCAATGTGGTGGAGGAACTGCCGGGGAATAAGCTGCAGTCCTGCCAGCATCCCTATACGAAAAAATTATTGGCCTCGGTGTTTACCGTGCATAGATAAATAGGAACAGCCTATGAAAACCGTGTGTTTTCATAGGCTGTTTTTTATGGAAAAATATGCAATTCATATCCCCCGGGGGAGCTTGTGAGAATATTTGAAATTTTTTAAAATGGATTTAAGGATTTGACATGGTCAGAGACTGAGATTTTTTGGGACAGGGAGGTAAGGAAATTATGCCAAGATCCTATCAGGAGAATGAACTATCCAGCATCATCAGGATTGATGAAACGAAATGCAAGGGCTGTGACACCTGCAAATCGTTTTGTCCGGCTGATGCGATCGATGGCCCCTATGGTGCGAATCACCGCATCAACAGTGACCGCTGCTTGCAGTGCGGGCAGTGTCTGGTGAATTGCCCCTTCGGTGCCATTGAGGACACCGCGGATGTGGTGGATCAGGTGATCGAGAAACTGCAGGATGGCAAAACCACGGTGGTGGCCACGGTAGCGCCAGCTGTGCGCGTGGCGCTAGGGGAAGAGTTCGGGATGGAACCGGGGAAACTGATAACCGAGCAGATGTATGGCGCGCTGAAACAGGCGGGCTTCAAGATCATGGATGTCAATTTTGCGGCGGATAACACCATTCTGGAGGAAGGTACAGAACTCATCCATAAGATCCAGAAATATGTGCTGAACAAGCCGGTAACGGAGGAGTTGGGACCGCTGCCTCAGTTTACTTCCTGCTGTCCGGCCTGGGTGCGGTATATGGAACTTTATCATCCGGATTTGCGCCAGCATCTGTCCTCGGCGAAATCCCCGCAGGGGATGGCAGGGCCCGTGGCAAAAATCTACGGTGCCAAGGAAATCTGGAAGGTCGAGCCGGAGCGGATTTTCTGTGTGGGCGTCTATCCCTGCACCGCCAAGAAACTGGAAGCCTCGCGGCCGGAATTTACCGCGGCGGCGGACTATTGGAAGAAGCAGGGACATACCGCTGCTTATCAGGATACGGATGTGGTGCTGACGACCAGAGACCTGGCAAGATTGCTCAAGAAGCTGGATATTGATATCCGCAATGTGCAGCCTGCCGAGGAAAAAGACAATCCACTCGCAGAGTATACCGGGGCGGGAACGATATTCGGCGCCACGGGCGGTGTGATGGAGGCTGCCTTGCGCACGGCGTACTTTGTCTTGACCGGTCAGGAGCTGGCCGACCTAGACTATGAGCCTGTGCGTGGCCTGGACGAAGTGAAATCTGCCGAAATCCCGTTGAAGCTCAAGGATGGCGGTCAGGAAATCACCTTGAAGATTGCGGTGGTTCATGGCACGAAAAATGTGGAACCCCTGTTGGCGGAAATCAAGGCCGGGAAATCGAGCTATCATTTCATCGAAGTCATGAACTGTCCGGGCGGCTGCGTGAATGGCGGCGGTCAGCCCATCAATCCTATGGGGACGTCATGGACAGGCAAGTTCAAGGCAATTCTGCCGTGGTCGTAGGAGGTGCACCATGAAACGATATTCCTATGAAGAAAAAGGCGTGAAGATCAGCCGCCGGGAGTTTTTGGGCTTTGTGGGTGTGGTGACCGCTTTCCTTTGGACCGGTATCTACACGATGACCGATCTGGTCGTTGACCGGACGAAATACATCAAGATGCGCACGGCGGGGCTTTATCAGGATGATGAGAAGCAGGCGAAGCGGCAGAGCCATAACAATCAAAGCCTGTTGAACATGTATAAGAGCCTGAACTTCCAGCCCATGAGCCCGCTGGCCGAAGAATTGTTCCATACCCATTATATAGACCGCAGCATCCTGTAAGAAAGGCGGGAGAATGATGAAAAAATTCAAAGGAAATGAGCGCATCCTGCATCATAAATTGCCGACAAGACTATTCCACTGGTGTTTGGTGTTGAGCTTTTTGCCGGCTGGTTTTACCGGGCTGATCCTGTTCTTCCGTCCGCTGGGAGATGCTGGCATGAATCTGGCGATGCAGGTGCATATCGTGGGCGGCTGGATCTTGTTTATCGCCTGTGCCTTGTTCTTCTTGCTCTGTCCCGGGCGCGTAATTGCCTTCTGGCGGGAAATCACCACCTGGACGGATGATGATTATTCCTGGATGAAGATTTCCGGCGGTTATATCCATAAATTCCTGATGCTGGAATATGAGGTTCCGCCCATGAATAAGCTCAATTCCGGGCAGAAAATGATGGGGGTTATGGTGCTGGTCGGCACCATGCTGCTCATCCTGACCGGTTTGGTGCTCTATGTGGCTCTGCCGCTGGTGCCCAAGGAAATTGCCTTCTATGCTGACCGCATCCATTTGGTGGTGGGCATATTCCTGTTCCTGTGCATTGTCGGGGGCCATATCCCACTGGGCATCTATAACTGGCCGGAGTTCTGCAGCATGTTTGGTGATGGGACCATCAACGCCCAGCATGCGCAGGAACATCATCCGCTGTGGACGAAACATGAGATCAAAGAGACCAATAAGAATTGATTGATGAGATGAAGGAAACTGCCATACCGCAGAATGTTCTGTGGTATGGCAGCTTTTCTTTAGAAGCGGAAATCCCGTTCGCCCTGTTCGATTTTCTGTAAACGCGTTTGCAATGTCTTTTGGGCCACGGGATTACTTACTTCCGGAATGTTTTTGGCGATAAGCTTCTCGCCGGCGGCTTTTGTTTCCGGGGAGGCGTAGTCTTCCAGATATTCCTTCAGCGTCATCAGGGCATTGGGCAGGCAGCAGTTCTGGATCTGCTTAGCCTTGCAGAGGGCCATGAACCGGTCGCCGGTACGGCCTTCCCGATAGCAGGCGGTGCAGAAGGAGGGGACATAGTCCATATCGATCAGCCACTTCATCACTTCGTCCAATGAGCGGGTATCGGATACATCAAACTGCACGGTGTCTTCGGGGCGGGTTTCCTGTGTGTAGCCGCCGACAGAAGTACGGGAACCGCCGGAAATCTGGGAAATGCCCAGATGCAGGACACGTTTCCGGGACTTTTGTGACTCGCGGGTGGAAACGATCATGCCCGTATAGGGCACGGCAATCCGGATGCAGGCGACGATCTTGGCGAAGGTGTCATCATCGATAGCATTGCTGAAGGTGCTCACATCGATGTCTTCGGCTGGGCATATCCTGGGCACGGAAATGGTATGGGGGCCGACGCCGAATTTGGCTTCCAGATGCTCCGCGTGCATCAGGAGACCGGCGTATTCGTAGCGATATTTATCCAGGCCAAAGAGAACGCCGAGCCCCACATCATCAATGCCGCCTTCCATGGCGCGGTCCATAGCTTCAGTATGGTAGGCATAATCATGTTTGGGGCCGGTGGGATGGAGCACTTCATAGGAGTCTTTATGATAGGTTTCCTGAAACAGGATATAAGTGCCAATGCCAGCTTCGTGCAGGCGGCGGTAATTTTCTACGGTGGTGGCGGCAATATTCACATTGACGCGGCGGATGGCGCCGTTCTTATGTTTGACGGAATAAATGGTATGAATGCAGTCGAGGATGTATTCGATGGGATTGTTCACCGGATCTTCGCCAGCTTCGATGGCCAGCCGCTTGTGGCCCATTTCCTGCAGGGCAATGACTTCCTCCCGGACTTGTTCCTGGCTGAGTTTCACGCGGGGAATATTCTTGTTAATGCCATGATAGGGACAGTAGATGCAGCCATTGATGCAGTAGTTGGAGAGGTAAAGCGGTGCGAACAGGACGATGCGGTTGCCGTAGAATTCTTTTTTGATTTCTTCGGCCAGATGATAGATCTCCTCGTTCTTGGCGGGAATATCGCAGGCCAGCAGCACGGAGGCCTCCCGGTGGTCAAGCCCCTTGCATTCCCGTGCCTTGGCCAGGATGGCATCGATAAGCGCCGTATCGTTCTTGTGCTGGTCTGCATAAGCAAGGGACGTGAGGATTTCCTCATGGTTGATGAATTCTTCCGCCTTGCTGGATTTCGGATTGTACATGTTATCGCTCTCCTTTACGCCAATATGAAACAAGACGCCGGGCATAGCAGGGATACTGCTGCGCGGCGCCTTAATATTGCAGAGGACAAACGGGATCTTGTTTTCTGCACAGGGAGCGTTCCCCATCCAACCGAGCCACCGCAAGAAGGGGGATTGCTCTTTCATGAATCATTATAAAAATTTTATGGAAGGTTCACAAGCTCCCCCAGGGGATATAAGTTCAAAAAAATAGAAAATTATATTTTATTTGACAATAATAAGGGCGAAAAAGCACGCGATCAGGATAAACTGCTTCGCATATCCCCCTGGGGGGCTTATTTTTCACGGAAAAATCCTGTATCATAAAATATTAGAGAAAGAACAGGGAGGTCTTGACAAGCATGAATTATGCGGTAAAACGCTTTATCCAGCTGATACCGATTTTGTTCGGCATTACGTTCTTATCGTTTTTGCTGATGTATCTGGCAGGCAGTGATGCGGTCACCGAGATGTATACTAACCGGGGCGTGGAAGTGGCCCAGGAAATCATCGATGAGAAAAAGACTGCGTTGGGGCTCAACCTGCCTTTCCTGCAGCAGTATCTCAACTGGCTCTGGGGCATGTTCCATGGCAATATGGGCGTAAGCTATGTGACCGGAGAAGACGTGCTGGGGGCCTTTATGAAGAAACTGCCGGCAACCTTATTGCTGACGGCGCTTTCCATCGCCATGACGGTCGTTATTTCCCTGCCCTGCGGCATACTGGCAGCCGTGCGCCATGACAAGATCGCGGATATCGTACTGCGGTTTGGCAGTTTCCTGGGCAATGCCATGCCCAATTTCTTTGTGGGCATGCTCCTGATGGAATTCTTGGGCATCCAGTTGGGCATCCTGCCGGTGATTTCCAGCGGCACGGATATCAAGAGTGCCATCATGCCGACGCTGACGCTCGCGATTGCCATGTCGGCCAAATATCTGCGACAGGTGCGCAGTACGGTGCTCGAAGAGCTCAACAAGGATTATGTGCTGGGGGCCAGAGCGCGCGGCATAAGTGCCCAGGTTATCCTCTGGAAAAATGTGATGAAGGCTTCCATGCTGACCATCATGACATTGCTGGCATTGTCCATTGGCAGCCTGCTCGGTGGTACGGCAATCATCGAGAGCATCTTCATGTGGGATGGCGTGGGCAAACTCGCCGTGGATGCCATCAATATGCGCGACTATCCCATCATTCAGGCCTATGTCATGTGGATGGCCATTATCTATGTGTTTGTCAATCTGGTGGCAGATCTTCTCTACCATCATCTTGATCCGCGTATCCGTCTGGGGGTGAATGCCAAATGAGTCAGGCGATAGCGCCGACGATCCGCGTGCAGAATGTGCGGCAGAACCGCCTGCAGCGCAAGCTCTATTTCTTTGGGGCCCTGGCCGTGTTGCTGATCGTGGCTTCATTCTTCAGCGAATACCTCTGTCCCTATGATCCCTATATGCAGGATATGTCACTGACCAAGGCGGCTCCCTCGGCTGAGCATCTATTGGGCACCGACCGCTATGGCCGGGATATGCTGTCCAGAGTCATTGCGGGCAGCAAGACCAGTATATTCTCGACATTATTGCTGGTCGGTTTTATTACCGTCTTTGGCAGCCTGATTGGCATTATCTGTGCCTGGGCGGGGAAATGGGTGGATACCTTGCTTATGCGCCTGTCCGATATGTTCCTGGCATTTCCCGGGTTGGTGTTTGCTTTAGCCGTAGCGGCAGTGCTGGGCGGCGGTGTCCATAATGCCATCTTTGCGCTGGCGGCCATCAGCTGGCCTAAATATGCGCGGCTCGCGCGCAGCCAGACCTTGGCGCTGCAATCGGCGGCCTTCATGCAGGCAGCGCAGATGGCGGGCAGCAGTACCTTCAAGATTATCCGCAAGCATGTGATACCCAATATCTCGGGGCCCATCCTCGTGACAGCCATGCTCGATATCGGCACCATGATGATGGAACTGGCCGGGCTGTCCTTTTTGGGACTCGGGGCTAAGCCGCCCATCCCGGAATGGGGCAGCATGATGAGCGATACCCGCAATCTTTTGCCCACCCAGCCATGGGTGACCTTGGCGCCGGGCTTTGCAATCTTTCTCTCGGTGATGGTCTTTAATCTGCTCGGCGATACGGTGCGGGATTATCTCGATCCGAAGAACAGGAGATAGGAATGTCAGAAATCATTCGTTATGAACATGTGGATATCCGCTATAATGGTAATTTGACTGTTCAGGATATCAGCTTTTCCCTGCAGGAGGGGGAAATCCTGGGTATTGTGGGCGAAAGCGGCAGCGGCAAGTCCACGCTGCTGAAAGCGGCCCTCAATATGCTGGGCCGGGACGGTTTGGTCACGCGCGGGGATATCTATTATAAGGGCTTGGATTTGCCGGATATCAGCGAGAAGGAAATGCAGAAGATCTGCGGTGCGGAAATCGGCATGATCTTCCAGCTGGCGGGAAACTCGTTCTGTCCCATCCGCACGGTGGGCGCCCAGATTCAAGAAATGATGGCCGCACATGGCCATGAGGATGCCCAAATGGTGGAGCGGGAAACCTGCGAACTGTTTACGAAGTTTGGCTTCAGCGAGCCCAAGCGCATCTGGGACAGCTATCCCTTTGAACTGTCCGGCGGCATGCAGCAGCGTGTCGGTGTAGCGGCAGCCATGTTGCTGCGGCCCAAGATCCTGCTGGCCGATGAGCCGACTTCAGCTCTCGATGTCACGGTGCAGAAACAGGTCATCGAGGAAATGCTGCTGGCCCGCAAGCTGTTCGGCACGGCAATCATCCTCGTCACCCATAATATCGGTGTGATTCGCGCCATGGCAGACAGCATGCTCGTGCTGCATCAGGGGAAGATGATGGAGTACGGTAAGGCCAAAGAGGTTTTGGCAAATCCCCAGTCTGCCTATACGAAAAAACTGCTGGCGGCGGTGCCCCGGCTTAGGAGGTCAGAGGCACGCAATGAACGAGATCTTGCAAGTTGCGCATCTTAAAAAAGTGTTTTCCCGTCAGGACGGTCCGGATATCATAGCGGTAGATGATGTCAGCTTTTCCCTGCAGAAAGGGGAGAAGCTGGCAATTATCGGTGAAAGCGGCAGCGGTAAGACCACTGTGGCCCGCATGATTGCCCGGCTCTTGGAAGCTGATGCCGGCAGCATCATGCTGGACGGAGAGGATATAACGCAGGCCAAGGGCACAAAGCTCAAACAGGCCTATACCCGGATGCAGATGGTGTTCCAAAATCCGCAGGACAGCTTTGATCCGCGCTGCACATTGGGCGATGGCATCAGCGAGAGCCTGCGCAATCATGGCAAAAGCAAAAAACAGGCGGCAGATATGACGAAGAACCTGCTGGCCCTGTGCGGCTTGGGCGAAGAATTTGCCCGCCGTTATCCTCATGAGGTTAGCGGCGGCCAATGCCAGCGGGCGGCTATCGCCCGGGCCTTGGCTATCGAACCGGAACTCGTGATCCTCGATGAAGCCACATCGGCATTGGATGTGACCGTGCAGGCAGAGGTCCTGGACCTATTGAACCGCCTGCAGCAGGACAGGGGCATAGCCTATCTCTTCATCTGCCACGATATCGCCTTGGTGCAGGACTTCTGCGACCGGGTGATCGTCATGCACAATGGCCGGATTGTAGAAGAAGGAACGCCGGATGATGTTATTAGCAATCCTCAACAAACTTACACAAAAAACTTGATTGATAGTGTTTTGATGTAGGCCTTCCCCTTGAGGGGGCGGCGAAGCCGCGGGAGTCCAGTGGACTCCCCGGGCAGTGTCAGCCTTCAGGCTGACGGATGAGGTGTATTTTCTTTAACAAGGGGAAGGAGAATTATCAATGAAATGGAAAAAACTATTGGCACTGGGCTTAGGCGTATGCCTTAGCGTGGGCGTGCTGGCTGGCTGCGGTAACGACACGGCCGGCAAGGGAAATGGGGAAAAGGTGCTCACTATCGGTGATACGACCTTCAACAGCTCCAATGAGGAGCCGGATGTGAACCCGCATAATGCTTATGCTGGCTGGGCCTGCATTCGCTATGGTATCGGTGAGACACTCATCAAATACTCCGACAATATGGAAATACAGCCCTGGCTGGCTGTGAAGTGGGAGAATGTCGATCCGCTGACCTGGAAATTCACGCTGCGGGATGGCGTGAAGTTCTCGAGTGGCCGTGCTATGGATGCGGCTGCGGTCAAGCAGTGCCTGGAGCATCTGATTGCCAATAACAAGCGGGCCGCGCAGGACCTGAAGATTGCCTCCATTGAGGCCAATGGGCAGGAACTCATCATCAAGACCAAGGAACCCAAACCGGCACTTTTGAACTATCTGGGCGATCCCTATGGCTGCATCATCGATGTCGATGCTGGCTTTGACAAAGGCATCGTAGCTGGTACGGGCCCGTACATCGCCGTGGATATGAAGACTGATGACCATCTGACGCTCAAGAAGAATGAGAATTATTGGGGCGGCACGCCGAAGCTGGACAAGCTGACCATCCGCACGATCACGGATGGCAATACGCTGTCTAATGCCCTGCAGTCCGGTGAGGTGCAGGCTGCTTACGGGATGGCCTATGAAAGCTATCCGCTGTTCCGCAACGATAAATACACGATTTCCCAGATCGCTACGTCCCGCTGCTTCTTCGGCAAGATGAATTTCGATTCGGATTCCGTATGTTCCGATCCTGCGGTGCGTCAGGCCATCTCCATGGGCATCGACAAGGAAAATTTCGTGGCCAAGCTGCTGGATGGCAATGGCTTCCCGGCTAATGGCGTATTCCCGGCAGGTCCGGCCTTTGGCGGCGACAAGGTCAAAGCGGAGAAATTCGATCCGGAAGGGGCCAAGAAGGTCCTCGAAGCTGCTGGCTGGGTGGATACCGACGGTGACGGAATCCGCGAAAAGAACGGCAAGAAGCTTATCGTGAAATGGCTGACCTATCCGAGCCGTCAGGAACTGCCGCTGCTGGCTGAATCCGCGCAGGCAACGCTCAAAGACATCGGCATGCAGGTGGAAGTCAACTGCACCGCTGATAACAATCAGGCTGTCAAGGATGTCAAGGGCTGGGATGTCTACGCTATGGCCAACGTGCAGGCACCGACCGGTGATCCGGAATACTGGTTCACGGTATTTGCCACGGGCAATGCCACCAAGAATCAGGGCAAATACCAGAGTGCCAAGCTCGATGCACTGGAAGCACAGCTGAGCCAGGAATTCGATCCGGCCAAACGTGCCCAGCTGGCCCTGGAGATGCAGCAGGTTGTCCTCGATGACCATGCCTTCGTATTCTGCTCCTTCCTCAAGATGAGCATGATTTCCAAGGCAAATGTCAAGAACTATACCTCACATGCCTGCGATTACTATCAGGTAACGGCTGATTTGGATCTTGAATAAGCCAAAGTTTTTATAAGATTATCAAATGGTTCCAATAACTATTTTTTTAGTTATTGGAACCATTTCTTTTTTATTCAGGGAAAATAGTCCTAACAAAAATGGGTTTACGTATAATTTTAATCAATTTTTTATGGAACTTTAATTTGCCTTTAATTGACACTAATTATCACTGATAGTATCATATTATATGGATGCACAAGGGATACAAATGGTACAGTAAAATGTACAAAAGAGTACATCAGGTCAAGGAACATGTAACTTGCGTCTGATGTACTTTTTTTTGAAAAAATTTGACAGGTCGGGGGGAAACGAAACGGAACGGATTGATTTTTCTATTTTATGGAGAGGTTTGGCAGTATTGTTGACTGCCTTTTTTATGTTGAGCTGTCGGACAGAGGCATCACTGCCCAGAGAGCTGCAACGTCAGGAGGTCATTTTCCTGATTGATTCCAGTCAGTCGATGGTGGATTCAGATCCGCTGCGGCTGATTCCGGAAACGGTGCTGGAGATGAGTGCAATTCTGCCCCGGCACTGTTCTGTGGGAATCTATGCCTACAGCAATGAGGTGAATAAGCTGCAGCCTTTGGCCGGGATGAGCGGACTGCCGGCCAAGTCCCTGCAGGCCATCAACTACGCGGGCTATACCAATACCGGAGCAGCTATGCAGCAGGCTGTGGCGGCTTTTTCGACGGAGGGGGAGGCTGCCCGCAGCATCGTGATCATCACCGATGGGGAAATCATGCTGCCCAGCAGTGGCGAGACATTAGCTTCGGTCAAAGCGTTCCAGGAGGCCATGACGGCCTGCCGGGAGCGGGGCATCAAGGTATATATGCTGGCTTTGGGCGGCAAGCAGACGACGCCGCAGGCCAATATCTACGCGAGTGATATCATCTATGCCACGGCCCCAGACGCCTCGGCAGTCCCGCAGATGGGAGCCGGACTGATTGAGGCGAACTGGGCGGTGGGCAAGCTGCAGCGGACGGCGGACAACAGCGGCGTGGTGAATCTGTCCATGCCTGTACCGTCTGCGGCAGTCCGGCATTTGCGCGTCGTGGTCCGCAAGCAGGCAGGCGATACTGCCGCCGGTGGTCAATTGACCGGTCAGGAGGTTTATGATGGCCCGGCACTGCGCATCTTTGCGGTGCAGAATCCAGCACAGGATATCAAGCTGACAGGACTAAAAAATGGGGAAACGGTGGATGTTTATCCGCAGCTGGCAGCTGATCTGGAAACGGAAGTCGTGGAGGATAAGGAAGCGCAGAACGTCACTTTGAAGATTACCCCGGTAACTGTGGATGGTAACGGGCAGTCTTTGGTGGCGGATGCTTCTTTCAACGGCAGGGAAATACCGGTCTGGCTGGATGATGATTATTATCCGGGGACGGTGCAGGATGGCAGTATCTGTGTGGAATTGCCGCAGGACTGGCAGGGCGCAGGCAGGATCTTGCCGGCTTTTGCCGAATGGGGCTGGAATGCAGATTGCCAGCCGGCAGCGGTGACGCGGGACATAGCCAAGGCAGAGAAACAGCCGATGCAGCCGGTTCTGCTGATCCTGGTGATTGGCGGCGTGGGAATCTGTCTGCTGGCGGGACTGTTTATCGCCTTGCGGCTGAAAGCAGGCCGGCAGGCGAAACGGCGTCAGCCCCTCCCGCAGAACCGTCCGTCCTGGCCGGAACATTACACGGGCGAATTGACCATCCGGGATATCCGCACGCGGTCGGGGCGCGATCATCGGGTGCGCGTCATCAATCTTTATCGTCATTTGGAGCATATTGCCCTGCCCTTGCGGAATATCTTCCGGGAATGTCAGCTGCCGGATACGATGCCGGAGCTGGATGGGCTGGAGTTGCATCCCGGGCGGAAGGGCATCTGGCTGGATAACGATTCCCGGGCGACGGTCCTCAAAGACGGGGACCTTGTCTTGCGGGGGACGAGCTGCTTCATGGGCTATGATGAGCCGGTGCAGCTTTCCTTCGGTGATGGGCAGCTGGCCCTGACCATGGTCCTGAAAGACCTCAAGCCACAATCTTAGCTAATCGTATGATTACATAAACATAAATGAAAAGGAGTTAATGAAATGGCAAAAATTATTTCGCAGACGAACCGCACGATGCTGTTCGAGGAAATCAACCCCGAAAAGCTGGACCTGCTCACGATGGTCGGGGATACGAAGGCCCTGGACAGCCTGAGCGATGAGAAGATCAAGGAGCTCAATGAAAAGCTGCTGGTTCATGACTTTCAGGAATTTTTGGATAAATTCGATCCGGTAGTCTATTCATTCTTCAATGCCAATACCCAGCGTGTCATGTACACCTTGAAAAAGCCGGAGAATGTGCCAGAGGACCTGCTCACGGCCATTCATCTGAACATGCACAATGATTTCCTGCGCATGCTCTTGACGCTGGTGGATACGAAGCGCTCGCAAGGTTTGCTGAACGTGGACTTCAAGTTTGAGAAGCTCACGGACCTGATTTCCCCGCATAAGGTCATGGAGGATATCAAGCAGGAACGCAAGGAACTGCGCTATGTCTACAGCAAGTATGTGGAACTCGAAGAGGGCGATCCGAAGAAGCTCGATTACGGCGACAAGCTCAATGTCATGTTTGAGGAAGCCAGCACCAACTACAACAATGTCATGGCCATGCTGCCGCTGGCCATTGAGGATATCAAGACGCGCCTGCTTTTGGGTACGGATCAGAACAATAAGCAGGATACGGCCTTGGCACTCGGCGTGCTGACCATGGGCGAGAGCGGCGAGCTCAAAGTCATCGAAGCACCGAAGCCCGAGACCAATGCGCTGATGACGCTGGACGACAATATCAACGAAGGCTTGATTGCGGCAATCGAAGACGATTACGAAGCGCTGAATGAAGAAAATCACAACGATTATGTCAAGGCGCTCGTAACCCGCACCTTCTGCCCGCTGCCGTCCTCCATCGTTTCGGAAGTGGATGTGGCGCAGGAAATCGAGAACTACAACACCTATCTGGATTTCTACAAGCAGGCCAAGGATGATTTCATCAAGACAGTGAAGCCGTTGATCGAAAAGATCCTGGGTGTGCGCATGTTCTTTGAACAGTATCCGGCCCGCACCAAGGGGATGCGCCCGTCGCTCTTCATCACCAACGTGAAGAATGACCAGCTGGCCCAGGCATCCTATCTGCCGCGTCTGCGCACCTTCCTCAACACGGTCAATGCCAAAAACGATTTCAAGAATACCGTCTGGTATGCCATCTATCCATCTTTGGAACTCGACCGTCCGGCCAAGGCCCGCATCACCCGCCAGCGCTTTGCCGGCAACAACGCGCCGAAGAATACCGGCGCCAACAGTCTGGAATCGCTGAGTGCAATCCTCGATGTGCTCAAGGATTTCCGGGTGCAGTGCTTCTTCAATTTCGAGACGAGTGACAAGACGAGCTTCAGCAGCATGGCCACCGAGGGCATTGATAAATATGTGGAACGTTGCCAGCCGCTGACGGATCATCTCTACAGCGAATATGCGATTCCCTGCCTGCCAAACTTCACGGTTATCCCGCGGGATAAATCCGGTGTGCTGTTGGATGCCAAGATGAAGATCAACGAAGACAATCTCGTGGAACTGTCCAAGGATCAGCAGGATATCATGAAACTCTGGATCGATGGTGTCTATATCGACGCTTCCTATGTGGCAGCTGGCATTGAAGCGGCCTGCCAGGATCCGGCTTACCTGCGCGACGTGTTCCGCCGCGACGTGGACAGCGAGCTGCCGGGCGTGGCCTTTGACTTTGAATCCGGCGACCATGCACTGCAGGTACGCACGACGCTGGCCAAGGAAATCACGGGCTTCACGAATCCCATCAAGGATGAGATCAACCGCCGGGGCTTTGGCTTTGTCTTCTCCTCGGAAAATGCGGTGTTTGCCGGCCATAATATCACGAATATCATGGTCTACAAGGCCCGCAACCTGCTCTATGATGAGAATCTCGGTGTATTCGAGCCGGTGTACAAGACGCAGGTCACGACCTATATCGAGCGCGTCCTGCGCCATGCTTCCGGGGATTTCAAGCAGGACCATATCGTGGAATTCTTCAGCAACAATCCCAACAGCCAGAAGAGCAAATGGCTCAGCAAGCGCAATATGGTCAATGCCATCATCGGCGTGGGCGACGATATCGACTATGCCATCGACGAGGAAAACGGCATGTGCACGCTCGATATCACCTTCAATGGCAATATGCGCAATCTCACCATCGAGACCAACCGTATCACGACAGCTCATCGCGCTTCCTGACGCGATAGTTGCATAGATGTTTTTAGAAGATCCTGATTCCAAAGGAGGATAAAGATTATGGGTTTTCGAGTTAATGTTACCGGCGGCGCCGAACAGATTTCGTTCGACGAACGCAGTATCACGAAAGTGGAGTTCTTCTCCGACACGCCGGATGATTCCAACGCCAGAGCCAGAGACATCCGTCTCAGTGTCAAGATCTGGGGCAAGATGAATTTCTCCCTGGGCGGTCAGGCCGTGGACAGCACCATGGGCGTGGCCAAATGGGCGCAGGTGCCGGCAGAACGTTCGGACTGCTACCGCAACGCCGTCGTGGATGTCGTCGCTGCGGGACAGATGGTGCGCCAGTATACCTTCCCCAACGCCTTTGTCGTGGAGTATACGGAAGACCTGGATGATGAAGCCGGTGTCGGTCAGTTCTATCTGCATATCAAGCAGAAGAAGGACCTCAACACTTCGGTACAGCTTAACGGCGGTTTTGGCGCTTGATAGAGGGAGGAAGAAACAATGTCTTTTCAGGTACAGGTTACCGGCGCGGAACCTTTTTCCATTGAGCCGGAATGCACGAAGCACGTAAAATTCAGCACGGATATCCCCATGGATTCCGATGCACGCACGAAAGATGTCGGCGCGACCTTGGTCATCTCCGGCAAGATCCTGGCCAATGCCACGGGCGCGGCTGCGGACAGCACCCGCCAGATGCTCCTGTGGTCGGTGGTTCCCGCAGAACGGGCCGAAGCTTATCGCAACGTCACGGTTACCTATGTAGCGGGCGGTGTGGTCGAACGCAAATACACCTTCACCAATGCCTTTGTGGTGGATTATCAGGAAGTCTATGATGATGGTGACGGCAATGGTACGTTCACGCTCTGGCTCAAACAGAAGAAGGACAAGATGGCTGAACTGCAGGTGGAAGGCGGATATTCTGCCTAAGACATGCGCATAGGCCATGGAGGAAAGCTGTGAAAAGCAGGCTATTTTTCACAGCTTTTCCTATTATCTGGAGATAAGCATATGAAAGATTACTATAAGATCCTGGGGCTGACGCCGGATGCGGATAAAAAAGCCATCAAGAAGGCATTCCGCCAGCTGGCGAAAAAATATCATCCGGACCTCAATCCCGGCGATGCGGCGGCTGCCGAGCAGTTCAAGCTCATCAATGAGGCCTGTCAGGTATTGAGCGACGACAGCAAGCGTGCCCGCTATGACCTCGACCGGAAACAACAGGGGCAGCGGCAGACTGGTACAAATGGAAGCGGGCAGGCACGTCCCCGGCAGCAGGCGGCAGGTGCAAGGCCGTTTGGTTCCGACTTTGGCAAGGCGTTCTCAAAAGAAGCCTTTGAAAAAGCATTCTTTGCCGGGATGCAGAACTCGGCAGATGGCAAGCAGGGAAAGAAGAAAGATCCGCTGGACACCAGCGATATGTTCCAGCGTTTCTTCGGTTTTTCCTAAGTGATTTTCTACGGAAAGGAGAAAGCAATCATGTATCGGAAACAGATTACAACAGCCCTTTTGGGCGTGGCCGGTATCCTGCTGGCGATGACCGCCTTCCTGACGGATTTAGGCAGTGAACTGGCAACAGGAATTTTGATGGCGATAGGTATTATTCTTTTTATTTGGTCTTTGGTCAGCCTGATCCTCTTCCTGCGCCAGCCCGCAGAGGAAATCGTGCCCGTGCAGGAGGAAAGTGAGCCGGAACCTGTAGCTGCCGCTGGCATTACGCAGCTCAACTGGCTCAGCGAAAAGGGCGATATCCTGAAAAGCTGGGATCTTTTCAACCGCACCGGCCTCGTGATTGGTAGGGACTGCCGGGAAAACATGGTGGATATCGACCTGACCAGGAGCCCTTATGCACCGCTTATCGATATCGAACATGCGGTGCTCAACTACGCCAATGCGGATTGGTACGTGGAAGACCTCTCGAGCCGCAACGGCACCCAGCTCTGCAAAGTCCGCGACGGCCGCAAATATCAGCTCACAGCCGGTGAACCCTGCAAGGTGGAGATCGGCGACATCATCATTGTCGGCATGACACAGTTGGAATTAGCGTGAGGGAAGACGATGGCAGAAGAATATTTGGTCAGCGCTGACACAAATCCGGCTGATAGTGGCGGGCAGTGAGATAAATCTCAACAATCTCCATGACCATGGAGCGGATGGGAAAGTGTGGTATATCGGCACGACCTCGCAGGTCTTAGAGCCAATAACGCAGCCAAGGAAAACCAATACGCCTAGAGGCCCGGATTTTAGTGATTTGGCTAATAATATACTGGGGACTGTAAAACAGTTTGTACAAGGATTTGCCGATGCTACGTTGGACAATTTGTCCATGGGCGTACTATCACCCGAACCAGCGCAATGGACGACCAGCTATAAAGCCGGAAGGTTGGCAGGCGATGTAGTCGGCATGGCAGCTGGAGCTGGTATGACAGGTGGCGGCACTGCTGTTAGTGTAGGCAGTGGTGGAACATTAGCTATTGCGGGAGCACCTATTGCTGCGGAAGGTGTTGCGGTCATAACTGCTAGTAGTGTTTTGACCGCTAAGTCTGTAGACCTGCTAGGGCGGATGAAATACCCAGTGATTATGTTAAGGAGTGATATATTACATGTTATTTTCTGATGATTTGATACCAGAATTTCAAGAGTGGGCTCGTGTGAATCCTAATGATGTAAAATGGAAATTTTTCTTGAATTATAAAACGGATTTACAAACTGCACTAAGTGTCGCTAGATTATTTGCGCCGGATATTATAAAAAAAGATGGTTGTTACTTCCTAAGAGATACATATTCTGAAGATACTTATAATGGATGGAAAAAAGAACTTGGTGATGACAAGACGAAGATTGAGTACATGATGAATTACTGTGATGTATCAGATTTCTTTTGCCCGAATACAGAAAATGATGGAAATTATGATGCGGAAGTTCAAGCATTAGCGCATACACTCGAGTATTTTTGGACGAACTGGTTCCGTGACCAATATCCAGAAGCGCATTTGAAGGTTGGCTTTTTTGATGACGATGGAGAATTGTCAATCACTGTTTATGCAATACGGTAAATAACTTTTTAATGTGGAGATATGATTGTGCAAGAAAGTATGGATTTAAATAAAAAGATTTTTAAATTTTATTTCTCAAATATTGCAAAAAACAAGGATCGTAAAGATGTAAATGTATATGGATATTGGGATGAGAAGGAAGAAAATGAAATTGATATTGTATATGTAAACAATATGTGTGAAGAAGGACTGATAAGCTATGGAACAATAGGAACATATGCTCATAGCATTGGTTTGGTCGTTGATGGAAAGCCATTACGAGTTGAATTCTTGGGAATGGCACATCAGGAAGATGAATTTTTCCCACATATGCTAAGTACGTGTGCTTTTAATATCATCAATTCTCATTATAGATGTGAGCCGGGGATGGTATATCCTGATGTAGTTAAGATGTATTATCCTAATGTCAATATGAAACATATATATTTAACATCACCTTTTATATGGGATGGTGAGTACACTCTTGATATTGGTCCGTATATAGTCACTTTTTTGCAGGCAATATATATTTCTGATTCGGAATATGAATATATACGAAAAAATGGTAGTGATAATTTTGAGGATATATTAGAAGAAGCAAATGTGGATATTCTGGATTTGAATCGTCCATCGGTAGTTTGAAAATTTTTATTGAGGAGAATATAGAAATGAGTGGACTTATTCGTTGCCCGAATGGGCATTTATTCAGTTCGCGGCGGTATGGTACGGTTTGTCCGTACTGCAATATCGAGACGGCGACGCAGGAGCGTAAGGAGACGGGGCAGGTAGGCCAGAGTGATATCGATGTGGACGAAATGCTGATGCTGGAGAAAATCGATCCGGTCTGCGGTTGGCTGGTCTGCATCGATGGGCCGCGTCAGGGAAAGGATTACAAGATAAAATCCGGCAAGAACTTCATCGGCCGTGCGGATGATATGGATATTCAGATTCTCGGTGATAACAAGATTTCCCGGCGCAACCATGCAATCCTGGTCTATGATCCGAAGAAACATGAAACGGTGCTGTTGCCGGGAGATTCCAATGGGCTGGTTTACCATAACGAAGCTGCGGTTTATACGCCGGTGGTGCTTTCGGTTTACGATGTGATTGAGATGGGCGAGAGCAAGTTCCTCTTCGTGCCCTTCTGCGGCGAGCATTTCCGTTGGGAAGATCCGTCCAGTTACCCGGATGAGGGCGGTTATGAGACCGAGGGAGAAAGCGACGGTTCCTATGGGAATATATAGTCTGATTGGTCTGAGCGTTATTATCGTACTGCTCTTGGTCGTCCGCTTTTGGCCCGAAAAACAGACGGTAGTAGAAACGGTGCCTGAAAAGGCAGCAGCATTGCCGTCAAATCCTATTGGCACCGCCGCTACCATTGGGCAGCGGCAGCTGCAGCAGGATCTGACGGGCAGTGCGCTGGGGGATGAGGGCGGCTTGCTGCTGCTGGCAGATGGCCGGGGACAGGCTGGCAAGATTGCGGCGAAGCTGGCCATTGATACCTGTCTGGATCTCTATCAGGAATGTCAGGGACAGGATAAGCCGCAGTATTATTTCCGCAAGGCGTTTCAGGCGGCCAATCACAAGATATTGAGCGTGCTCGAAGATGGCCGGGGGTCTACCTGCTTGGCTGCGGCTATCATCCAGCGGGGACTCCTTTACTATGCCCTGGTGGGCAACAGCCGCATTGCCTTGTTCCGTGATGGGGATCTGGTGCCGGTCACGGAGGGACAGACGATTGACATTTTAGCCCAGCATCGATATCAGCAGGGGCGGATCACCAAGGAGCAGGCCCTGAAGCTGCTGCATGAGCGGCGCTTGTATAATTTCGTAGGGCAGGATGGCTTTCATGACATCGAGTTTTTCAGTGAACCAATCGAACTGCAGCCCGGGGATATCGTGGTCATCCTGTCGGACGGTGTGACCGAGACGGCGCCCTGGCGGCAGATAGAGGATTGTCTGGGGCAGGCGGCATCGCCGCAGGAAAAAGCCCAGCAGATCATCGCGCTGGTAGAGGGAAGTTCCCGGGAAGACAAGGACAACGCCAGTGTGATTCTCTATGATACCTATGATCCGGCGCAGATGCCGGTTGAGAAGAAACAGGGAAGAAAGAAGAAAAGGAGTAACCATCTTGAGAAAATCAAACAGCGACTTTCGGACAGCCTTTGCCTCTGAAGCAGGCAGCCAGCTGGTGAACAACGACTATTTTGCCTTCGTCGAACTTGACGATTACGCCTGCTATGTAATTGCTTCCGGGATTACGGATTTCAAGGAATCTGTCGGGGCCAAGCGGGCCGTGGAGAATATCCTGCTGAGTTTCCAGGAGCAGCCGGGAATCTCGAAGATGGCCCTCAAACGCTATCTGCAGGATGCCAATGATCGGCTGGTGGCCAGTGCTTCGCGGGAGAAACTGCGGGCCTCTGTCGTCGTCGTGGTCACGGACTATGAGAAGATGCGTTATGGTGCGGCCGGCAATGCCCGCCTGCGCATGTATCGCCAGGGACGGATGAAACTGCAGTCCAAGGATCAGTCACTGGCGCAGGACCTCATGGATCAGGGCAAAGCTGTGACGCCGGTAGCGAGGAGCAGGGAACGGGATAACCTCTATTCATACTTAGGCAAGCGGGACGATTTCGAGCCCTTTATCTCGCCGCAGATGAAGCTGATGGATGCGGATATCATCAGCCTCTACACGGCGGGAATCTGGGAGAATGTAGACGAAGGGGAACTCGATGATGTCTTTGTCGATGCTACCAATGAACCGCAGGAATCCGTGGACTATGTGGAAGAACTGCTGCTGTCCCGCCAGCCCAAGGAGCTGCGCAATTATACCATTGCTTCGATTTTCGTCAACAAGGTCTATTCCGATCCGGAACGCGCACGCAAACGCCGCCGCCGCATCCGGATTGCCATTGCCGCAGCCATCCTGTTCATCATGGTGGGCGGTTTCCTGTTCTATCGCTATCATGCCCATCAGACGGCTGTGCGGGAAATGTATGCGCAGGAACGGCGGGTGCTGGCCTATTGCAGTGCGGAGAATTTCGTACGCGCACAGAAAGAATGCGATGACTGCGTGCAGAAGGCTGCGAAGCTCGAGGAAAACAGCGAAGCGGAAAAGCTGGAATCCTATCAGCAGACCATCGATGCCATCGTGCAGGGGGATGATTCCTTCCGTGATAAGGATTTTGAGACGGCCTATGACCGCTTCCAGTCGGCCAAGGAGCTTTCCCGGCAGGCGGATATGCTTGGCAGCGACTATATCGACCGCCGCATCCATCAGGCTGGCGAACATCTTTCCGTGGATGATCTGATCACGCTGGGCGACCATGCTTTGGCCTCTGGGGATCTGGACAAGGCCGAGGATTACTACTTCCAGGCTCGGGACAAGGCCGAATGGCAGCATTATGATGAAGGCAAGAAAAAGGCGCTGGAAGCGTTAAACAAGCTCTATGATGCCAAAGCCAAGCAGCTAGGCAAGCAGGATGAGGCCAGCAAGGCGCTGATGCAGGCGGCCATAAGCAAGGGCGACAGCCTGCTTTCCGCCGGTGACTACAAGGGCGCTGAGGCCGCTTATCTCGAAGCCCGCCGCATGGCGGCCCAGCTCGGGGATAAAGGCGGCCGTGACCAGAGCATGAGCGGTTTGGAAAACCTGCACAAGGCACAGGGCGATGCGCAGAAGGATATGCAGCAGAAGGCCGAGGAAAAAGCCAATGCCTTTGGCGCGGCGGCCGTAGCGGAAACCAATGGTGACCGGGCAGCGGCTAACGGCGATTATTCCGGGGCTGTGGCTTACTATAACAGTGCCTATGGGAAGTATGCCGCCCTGCATGAATATGGCGAAGCCAGCAACGTCAGCGACAAGCTGGCCAATGCACAGGCGAAGCTGCAGGCGATGACCGAGCAGCAGGAAAACGCCAGAAGCCTGGAAGATAAGGCGCAGAATCTCTACGGCGTCCATGATTACGAGAATGCCAAGCAGGCAGCTGCACAGGCCAAGGCGGCTTATCAGCAGTGCGGCAACAGCCAGAAGGCTTCGGAGATGGACAGCCTGATCGCTGCGATTACCGCCGATGAAGCCATCGATGGCGGTGAGGCGCAGTGAGGGAGGTACGGAGCATGATGAAGTCAAAGAAGCCGCTGATCGCCGCGAGCATGATGGCCTGCTTCCTTGTCCTGACCGGGACGGCTAGCGCCTCCTCGACTGAGGTGTTTGCCGATGTGGGTAAGATGGCCACGGCTGAGCAGGTATTCAGCAAGCTGCATCTGCCGGCAATCCATCCGAAAATGTCCCGGCAGGACAAGGCCGCCCGGAAGGCCCGCAAGGAGGAAAAAAAGAAGCAGGCCCAGCTCTTGCAGGCTTATCGAAAATATGATTTTCAGCAGGTGCAGGCCTGGGCTGAGCAGGATGATCCTGAGGCTATGTTCATCGTTGCCTATGCCTGCCGCACAGGGCAGCAGGTTCCCCGGGATGCCGGGCAGGCGGCCAGCTGGCAGCAGAAAGCTGCGCGGGCAAATGGAGAGCTGGCCAAGGTCTATGCAAGTCCGGCTTATACGAAAAAGACATTGCCCCTCTGCCGTCTCTATGCCATGGCTGGACGCCGGGCACATATCGGGGATGTGGTGCGGCAGAGTTATGACAAGGCCGTGCGCTGGAGCCAGCTGGGGGCCAGAGAGGGCGATCCGGCAGCCATTGCCTATATCGGTTCGGCCTATTATACCGGGCGCGGCCTGCCCAAAGATGAGAAAAAGGCCATCACATATTTTGAACGAGCGCCCCATGATCCGTTATCGGTACGCCTGCTGGCCGATGCCTACAAGAATGGCCATGGCGTGAAACGCAATCCGGAGAAGGGCGAGGAATACGAGACTTTCCTGCGCATTGCACAGGACAAAATGAACAGCCGCTATAAGAAAGGAGTTCCATCATGGGTTTCAGATTACAGGTAACAGGTGCAGATACGATTTCGCTGGATGAGAATATGATCCGTACGGCGGAGACTGAGCTTTATACGCCGGAGGATTCACGAGCACGGGCTTCCAAAAGTCTTTCGACCATCGTGGTGACGGGCAAGCTCTATGCTGCAGCAGAGGGCAACGAGACCATGAAGCTTTTCAACTGGGCCCATGTGCCTGCTGAATCGGAGCAGGCCTACCGGGATGTCATGCTGACCGTCGTCTTTGCGGGCAAGACCTTCCGGCAGGTACATCTGTCCAAGGCCTTTGTCGTGGATTACAAGGAAAGCTATGAAGATACTGAGGGCTTTGGCACCTTCCGTCTGGTGGTCCGGCAGAAAACGGACCTGGTGGATAAGGTGACTGCAGGCAGCACCGGTGCAGGCGGCGCTTTTGCTGCCGTTGGCGGCGGCTTCGGCGGAGCGCTGGGCAGTGCAATGGGCGGTGCGGTGTCTGGCATGGGAGGCAATATTATCAGCGCTGCCATGCCGCAGAACGGCTGCTTCGGTGATATCGGCAATGTGACAAGTTCCGGTCAAATCATGGGGCAAATCGCCAAACAGGCTGCGCAGGTAGAAGTGATCAAGCAGGCAGAGAAGATTTCGCCCCTGGCCGGTCAGGCAGCGCAGATAACCACCATGGCCGGCAATGCAGTTCAGCAGGCACAGAAACAGGCCCAAAAAGTAGTGACGAATGGCACGATGAATATCGACGACTTCATCATGCACTGAAAATAACAGCAAGGGAAGAATGGTATGGCTAGGAAGATTGGATATACGTTAAATCGCAATGGGAAAATTGAAACCAACAAAAGTGAAGGCTCGCGGCGTTATTATCGCCGGGAGCTTTTGGGCATGTCTACGGTGCAGCTGCGGGATATTGCCAGACGGGAAAAAGTGATTGCCGGCATTGTCAATCCCATGGACAAGGAAGCATTGATTGAAACCATCCTGCGCTACCGCGGGGCGGATGAAAACCTCCTGATTCGCAAGTATTCAGAAAGAGGCTGGCAGACTTTGGAAAACGCCCTGCGCCGGACGAATCTGCAGCCGCAGCCAACGCTTCATCCGGAGTGCAGTGCCAAGTTCACCATCTGGCAGCAGCTGGCCGTGGATTACTATGACAATCTGACGGTCAAATACACACCGGAGTTGATTGGCACCAATGCACTGGTGCTCGATGGTGAGCGGAATCTCTGCGGCATCTTCAACGTGGAACCAAAAGGCAGGAATCAGGATTATCTCTATCTGCGAAAAGAAGCCGGACTGCCCTGCAAGGAAGCGGCGGTCAAACGCTACACCCTGCTTTTTTTTGACCGATCAGCTTCCGCGCAGATTTTCCGGATCTATAGTGGCGAGGCGGGCTATGTCCCTGAAAACATCCGCACGGCGCAGGTGCCGTTGGTGGATTTTACGGTGCGGGAACCCAAGACACTTCATCTGCCAGTGGCCATTGACTTTGGCACCTCCAATACCGCTGCCGGGGCGTATCTTGATCATCTCTACTTCGAGAGCCAGCAGCTCGAAACGCCGCCGGGCATTCGGGAAAATGAAATCAACTATGCCATCTTCTACGACCGGCTCCATGATTTTGCCGAAACGAATCTGCTCCCCAGCGTGGTTTCAGTGCTGTCCCTGAAAGATCAGGAAGAACCGCAGTATCTTTTCGGTTATGATGCGGTGGAGATGGCAGCAGACAGTTATATCGATGAGGGCTTCTGCGTTTTCTACGATATGAAGCGCTGGATCAGTGATTATGAAAAGGACGAGGAAATCACCGACCGCCATGGACGCCGAGCCTTTGTCCCCCGCAAGGAAATCTTGCGGGCTTTTTTCCTCCATGTAATCCATGCCTTGGAGAACCGCCTGAAATGCCGCATTCAGGGTATCCATATCTCCAGCCCCGTCAAGCAGAAATACCTGTTCCAGAAGCTCTTCCGGGAAATCCTGCCGGAGTATGCGGTGGAGCATGATACCGTGGATGAAGGTGTTTCGGTTCTTTACAATACGGTCAGTGAACTCATCGAGCAGAAAAAAGCCCGGAAGAATCAGCTTTACCATGCCTTGATCATCGACTGCGGCGGCGGTACCACCGACTTATCCTCCTGTAAGTTCCGGGTGGATGATCAAAGGGTTTCCTACAAGATCGATATCGAAACGGCCTACGAAAATGGCGATACGGATTTTGGCGGCAACAATCTGACCTACCGCATCATGCAGCTCTTGAAACTCAAGATTGCGGAACTTTTGGCGCAAACCTATGACCAGCAGCAGTCCGATGGCAACTGGGCCTTGCAGCATGAGGTATATGGCAATAAGGCTGCCTTTGATGCACAGACAAGGGAGCGTATGCGTCAGATTACAAGTTCCAAGGAACTGCTGCGGGGCTTTGATGTGGATATTTTCCGCAGTGTGGACGAAAACGGTCCCGATGCTCTGTACCGTGGTATCGACAAGGCCTATGAAATGGCAGAGACCATCATTCCGACGAAATTCAAGGAGTGGGAGAAGGAAAGCCGCACGGATTATTTCAAGGTCAAGAACAACTTCTACTTCCTGTTCCATTGTGCCGAACAGGTCAAAAAAGCTTTCTTCGAGAAGGCTGGCGCCCTCAAGATCATCCTGACCGCAGAAGGCAACCATGAAGCGCCGGGACGCAACTGGCAGCTCAGCCGGGAAATTCCCATTGATGACGGAGAATCTATCGTCCTGCATATGGACAAATGGAAACTAGCCGTGCATCAGGCGGGCGGCATGGTGACCATCAAGCAGCTTAGCGATATCGTATTCAGTATCTTTGACGTCAATCTGTTGCTGACACCGGATATCTATGGCGTGATTCAGCGTTTTTTGGATCCGCTTTATGAAACTGGGGATATCGAAGATTACAACATCATCAAATTGACTGGTCAATCCTGCAAGATTGACTTGTTCCGCGATTCGCTCAAGGAATTCGTGCCGGGAAGAGTCATCAAGTCCAAACGCAAATCCGGTGATAGCTCCGACTGCCGGGAACTCAAGATGACCTGCATTGACGGTGCCCTGAAATACCTGCGGGATAAGAAATACGGCTATGCCGATGTCCATATCATCAGCCAGCCGCCGAAACTCCCATACCGGCTCACGGGCTTTACCCATAATGGTGAGGAGATTGACCTGATTGACGGCAGCCGGGGGATAAGTCACGGCGAACTATCCCGCAATATGGATAATCTGACGCTGATGCTTTACCTCAAAGACCAGGACGGCAACAATCGCTATAACTTCACCTACACCTGCACGCAGGATGAATTCGAACCCAAAACGCAGGAAGAGATCGAAGCCATCTACGGTGAGCATATCCCGCAGGACGATACCGATACCATCATCCATCGCGAGGCCAAATTCTTCATCTGGTCCGAGCCAAAAGAATGGGGATTCATGATCGTCCCCGTCTACCGCGAAGGCGAGACACTGATGCTGGGCAAAGAAAAATTCCAGAGCTTTGAAAATGACGGCTGGATGAACAGCTTCTTTGATGGGACGAAGTAAAGGAGTATAAAGGAAATCCATGCGGCAGAAATACTTGAGGGAAAAGAGCAATCGCTTGTTTGGCTGGAATATACGAATGAAACGGTAACAGAACGCATGTATAACTGCCTGTTTTCCAGCGGCCTTGGCAGTGAGGCGGTTACAGGCTCTATCAGTTTTACCTATGCCCAGAGGAATTTTCGGGAGATAGCGAAACAGATTGCCCTGTCATATAAGGATAATACAGCGAAGGGAGATTGATATTATGGGCGCTAAGGAATACATGACCATGATGAGTGATTATACAAAGTGCCAATATGGAAGCATGAAGAATCAGATCAATATGATAAACGACCATGGTGTATTATCCAGAAAAACAGGAAAAGCCGTACTGAATGCCAATGACCATAAATGGCAGGATAATATTTTGGGATATGGCATGTGCAGTGCTTTTTGCGATGACAACAACAAATTGACTAAAATGATCAATAGCGCCCAGTAAAATGAGAATAGATTCGTAAGGCCGCGAGTAAAATGTGTTTGCCATGCGCAGACAGAAGAGGCTTGGCGTAATGTGGATAAGCATTTTGTCATTGAAGGGGCTCCAGTACTGACGAAAGATAGTTTTTTAGAGTGTAAATTTGGAGGTATAATTCGTTTTTGTGCCCCGCCTAAGCCTGGAGATACAGATGCGCCACAGACTGTTGGGGAGCAAGTAACGAATAACATAATGGAAAAATTAGATTCTTTACAAAAGAAAAGAGAGGCTATAAAAAATAGTATTACCAAGGAAAAAGTTCGTCAAATGATAGCAGAAGGAAAAATACCACAATTTGAGGATATGGAGCATGATTATTATTATGTATCATTGGGGCTTTCTTATGGGGAATTAGCAAGTATAGATCAAACTGATGGGATGATTATAGATAAAATGGGTAATGTATACTTTTATTCTGAATTAGGGGGAGGATTAGGTGTATCTACTCCTGTACAGGGTAGTGTAGGGTTTGGTGATTTTTATTCAGATGATAAAGAAAATAGTGGGGAATATAGAGATGCTATAAAAGGTGAATCTGCTGGATTTAATATAGATATGGGGGTACAATTTGGAGTGTCAAAGGGGGCTAATTCTCCTGTCGCGAGAGATGTTGGAATCACATCTGGAGTTGGTTGCTCAGTAAGTGAAAGAAATACTATATATTTGTTTAATGTATTTGATGATTAATATGTACCAATTATGAGGTGTGGTGTTATGAAAAAAATAACTATGGCGTTTATTTGCTTTTGTTCGACATTATCTCTATTGTATACAGCTATGAATTATAAAGTAAATGGAGATGCATTTCAAAAAGATCCTCAAATAATATTAGAGATATATGAAGATCTTCCTATTCCAGAATGTACCAAAGAAGTAAAAAAGAAAGATAAATCAAGACCGAGGTCGTCTGTGTTTTTGAAGGTTTATTATTATACAGAACTATCAAATGAACAGATTATGAATTTTTATGTAGAACAATTCACAAAACGGGGATGGAAACAAATAGAATATAAAGGAGGAATTGGAGTTTTATTTAAAAAAGATGATTGGAAAATCGCAGTTAACAAAGGCGAAGAAAATTATAGTTTAGAGATTTTTAAATTTTATGGAGTAGCTGACTGATGTTAACTATTTAGAACATAATGTGAAATTTAAGTGGAGAAGTTAATGAAATTTTTATATTTGTTGTATTTGGTTATTGCAAGATTGGTTATCGATATCATCAGCACGCCGGATGACTTACTCACATGGGTTACTTTGTTTTTTGCAAGTTGTGCAGCATGGTGGGTACGAAAAAAAGAATCTAAAAAAGATGATTGACAATATGACAGGAGGATAAATGGAACAGGTTACACAGGGACAGCTCAAGGTCGAAGGCTTGCCCTATTATCGTATAGAAAAAATATATATAGAAACCAAGGCGGGCAGGCATGGGATATGTATTAGGAGTTGAGTTGTATTGACGATAATCATAGAGGTGTTTGATATGAACGAAGAAGAACGAAAATATCTCAAACTTCGCACACATAAAACAAGCCCACAATTAGGAATAATACCATTTGTATGAAGTTTGTAAACCTGTCCGTAGCGAGGGTAGTATCATTGCGCCATGGTTTGATCAACCTGGCGATGGAATACAATTTAAACTAGAAAAACCAATAAATGAATTGCTTAGTGAAGCGATAATAAGAGAAATTAAATAGGAAAATCCTTATTTTATTGTTTGCTGAAATGATTTTTGAAATGTTAAGTTGAATGATTAAGGTAATGAAAATGAATCTAAAAGAATTGAAGAAAAAGCTTGATGAGCAAAATGTACCAACAGATATGTATAGTTTAAATGGGTGGAATCCTAATGAAATGATGTGTATAGAGAGAAAAGGACAAAAATGGCAAGTATATTGTAGCGAGAGAGGGATGAAAACAGGGATGAAGATTTTTAAAAGAGAAGTTGATGCATGCCAGTATTTGTATAATATTGTGATGCTTTGTTATCGTGATCGTAAAGAATATTTGCAAAAATAATATTTATACTGTATTAAAAATTACTGTACAAAAAAGGGATTTGAAATGCAGGTTTTGCTGCAGAGTGGCACATCACATGTCAAATTAACGGAAAAACAGATTACTTTCGGTGGCGAAAGTGTGATTGTGGGAGAGTGAACAATATGAGTGATAATCAGCAGCGGATTCCGAAGTTTGAGGCCTTGCATATCCTAAGGCAAAGCATGCTTTGTGATGTCCGGGACAGGGCTTTTGATACGTTGCCTTTATTATATCAGGATTACAGCGATGGCATCATCAGTGGCTGCCGCATGATGACTACGAAAGAGACGATTACGGTGCAGCCGGGGCTGATCAAGCATGCGGGTTTTATCTATTACCTGCAGGAGCCGATGACCATTGCCTATCGGCCTACGGATGAATATGCCGTTTTGAAGCTGAGGTTTGCCGCACCGACGGAGCAGCAGGGGGCGATGGTTTATGAACTGGATCTGGACCTGACCAATGATCTGACCTTGACACCTGACGAAATGGAACTTTGCCGCTTCAAGCTGAAACGGGGCTCCATCCTGCGTGTCAATTATGTGGATTTTTTTGACCGGACAACGGAGTTTGATACGGTCAATAACATCTATGCGCCCTATGCGGCGGTGGGAAAGAGTACTCTGTCGCCAGATATTACGCAGGCTTTTGCGCGGGAGGCCAGCAAGTTTACGCTTACGGAATTTGACCGTCAATTCTGCCTGACCGCACTGACTGGTCAACCTATGTCAGCAGAGGCAATCGGTTTTTATATCTGTCAGCGTCTGCAGCAGGAAGAACAGGAATGGGATAATGCCAGCCTCTTTGACGGGCTTACCCGCGTATTGGATGAGATCCGCCCCGCAGGCTTGCGGGAGTGCCGCCGGGAACGCAGACGGCGCAGGGAAGTATTGGTAGATTGAGGGAGATAAGGTATGGGCATTTTTACAGATGAATTTGATCTGGCTGGCTATGTAGAACGGCAGGCCATGGAAATCAAAGGCTTGGAGAACCGGGAACTTTTCCGAAACATCATTGGGGATATGTTTACCCAGCTGTATCAGCATATGTATGCGGAGTATCACGGGCTGGAGGAGCGGATGCTGGCAGAGGTGAAAGCTCCCGCCGAGATGCCGGATATCATGACAGGGCTTTGCTCCCGAAAGGATTATGATCAGACGGACCGGGAGCTTTTCCCCATGGATGCTGCTGACCTGCAGCAGAAAGAGATCCCGGCAGCCGATATCCTGCGGCATCTGCAGGCTGGTGAGGGATATGCTTTGTTTCCGGTGTTCTTTGCCGGGGAAACCAATGAACTGGAAAAATTACTGCGGGAGAAGCGGCAGTTTTCCGGTACGGTCAAGAGTGCCTATAGCGAGGTGGCGGCTACCTTTGAACTGCGTCCCTGCCTGCGTTATCGGAAACAGGTGGAAGCGCTTTATGATGTGACTGGTCAGAATGCCCTTCCCTGGCGCAGTGTGCTGACGCCCTATCTCTATAAATTTGCCGAGGTCTGGATTACCTCACTGGAGGGCTGGGAAGATGATATGCCCATCGAACGGGTGATGCTTGACTATGCGGAGTTTGCTGACCGCATCTATGAGGATATGGTGCCGCTTTGGAACATCCGCCCCTGGCAGGCGCATACGAGCTGCTACCCGGAACCTTGCATGGATCGGACTTCCTATGAGCATCGCCTGTATGCCAGCCAACTGCCTGCAGGCTGCAAATATCTGCTCGCTGGCTCTGCTGCCGAAGTGCGCAATGTGCGCTGGCAGGGCGGCGAGATGATTATTACCTGTGACCGGCAGGAGGCTGAGGATTGGGAGATGCTGCGGTTATATCCGGTGAAGAGTCAGGAAAAATACGGTTATCGGGTGTATGGCAATCAGCATGATGAGAGTTTTGCGCGGAATCTGGTGGCAGCTTTTGGCCAGCGCATTAAGACGCGGGTGGAAATCGAGCGTTTCCTGCGTTCCTTTGCCTGCATGCAGGATCTTGAACTGGCCGATATGCGGCTGCGGAAAACTGCAGGGCAGCCGGCAACCTATTTCACGGATGCTTTCATTGACTATGAATTCCGCACGGGCAGCCGTGAGTACACATTGGAACTGGACTTCCGGGCAAAGCAGGAGGATTACCGGAATCTGGATGTCATCAGTTTCCTGACCACGAGCCTGCAGCATTATTTTCCGGAATATACCTGCGCAGGGAGGCTGGTCTGATGAATTTTATTTGGGATGCTGCTTTGAGAGCAGCAGAACAGGGGCTGAAAAAAGAGGCTATGCACTACACGCCGGCCGAGAAAGGCAGTCCATACTATGAGCTGGCTTTTGACTATCTGAACCGCAGGGGAATCGGCGAAGATGCTGTGCCGGTCAATGCCCTTTACCGCTTCAGTGCCATCTTCCAATATCTGCTGCATCCGGATGTGCGCTATCTGCTGGAGAAAGACAAGGAAGAATTCATTCAAAAGGCCTTTGACTGCATCATGCATATCCTCTGTGAAATTGACCTGCATCATGGCATCACCCGGCAGGAATGCTATGTGCGGAAACTGCGGCAGGAACTTCTGGATGGTGTGTTCGGCAAAGAGGCGGCTGCGGTAGTTCGGGATTTGGACCGGGAAGGGCAGCTGGCTGTGGCCGAAGAACTTCTGCATACCATGAAATGTGGTTCCAGCCTGCAGGGCTTCAGCCACGCCTTTCGCCGTCTGTTCCCCAAGGGAATCCTCTACCAAAGCCGGCTGACACCTAACGAGCTGTATGCTTATCTGGACGAGCCAAAATTGCAGGCACGGGAGGCGGAGTGGCAGCTTTTCTGCCGCTTGTTCCTGCCGCTGGACTTTTCCGTCCGGGTGTTCTGGCAGGTGCATTTCGGTATTATCGGCCTGGACGGAACCATGAAGGATAAAATCGCGCTGTTTTAGGAGAATTTGACGATGAGTGAAGAAAAAAAGCAATCCATATATGATCCCTTTGTTATGCTGCATGACCGTAAGACGGTCTTTACCCGGCAGGAACTGCTGGAGGGGAAAGTATCTATCGTGATACCCGAGGATTTTGCGCTGCTGGATGAAGCCACCCGGCGCAAGATCTATGCGGTGAGCGATACGCCGGGCTGCCTGTACAGCAATGAGCAGGGCTGTTTCGTTCTGGGACTCAAGCAGGCCGAGACAAAAATAACAGAAAATCAGCTGGATTTTGCCATGAATATCATGAAGAAGGTATTCCCCTACAGTGCCCATAATGCCCAGCTGCTATCTGCCAAAATCATGCAGGCCCAGAATGCGCCCTTGGGCGTGTTGGAATATGTCCATGAAACCCTGCTGGAGAAGGTCTATCAGATCATGTTTTTGGGTTCGCTGGAGAACCGGATGCTGGTAGGGAGCTTGCATTTCTCGCTGGCAGACAGCGAATGGATGGTGCCGCTGGCCGAAGAAATCATGGCTTCTTACTGTGACCTGACGAAGAAGGAAGAAGGGGCGGTCAAGTGAGTACCCAGCATAATAATATTGAAATCAAAGGAATTGACTTCCAGAAGATACTGGAGGTTGAGATTCAGCAGGAGCCGAATGAACATGCTGCCGCCCATGTGGTGGGAGAACTTCCGACCGCTCGCGCGCAGGAATATATCCAGCGGGCTGATACCATGCAGGATATCGTGATTGGCACAAGCGGCGGACAGGCTGTGACTTATTTTTCCGGCTATGTGACCAGCATGCAGATTCAGCAGCAGGCTGACTACAGCCGCCTGATTATCGAGGCCAAAGATGCCAGTTATTTGCTGGATATCCGCAAATGTTCCTGCAGTTACCAGAACACCGGCAAAAGCTATGGCGATATTTTGCAGCAGGCCTATGGCGATAGCGGAACCCTGCAGGTGACGGGCAGTGACCAGGCGATTGGCGGGCTGATCCTGCAGATGGATGAAACCAATTGGGAATTCACCAAGCGCATGGCCTCCCGCTTCAATGTACCCGTGATTTCCGATATCACCGCAACCAAACCCTTGATTTACTTCGGCGTCCCGGACGCACGCAGGACTTTGGAACTTACAGCGGCAGCCATCAGCTATGGCCGCTCAGAAAAGAATTTCCAGCGTGTCAGCCAAAACTATCTGGCAGAAGGGAACGAGGCCATGCGGCAGGACTTTGCCGATATTTCCGTGCAGTCCTATGACTATGCCCAGATTGGCGACAAAATCAAATTGAATGGCAAAGAATATGTCGTTCGCAAAGTGGAAGCCAAACTGGTGGACGGCCTGATGCAGATGACCTATGCACTGACCGGGGAAAAAGGCTTCGTAGCGCCGCTGCAAAAGAATACCAACTGCGCGGGCCGCGTCCTGAAAGCGCAGGTCAAGGCCGTGAAAAGGGATCAGATTCAGGCACATCTATTCGAGATCGATTCGGAATATGACAGCAGCGGCGACTGGTGGTTTCCCTATTCCACTGCATATTCCAGCAGTGATGGCAGCGGCTGGTATGTCATGCCGGAAAAGGATGACTATGTGCGCATCATGTTCCCATCGAAAAATGAAACAGACGGCTTTGCCGCCAGCTCCATCAACTCATCCCCGCCAGAGAGCACGAGAAATAAAAGCTTCAAAGCCCCCGGCGGCAAGGAGATACTGCTGACTGATGAGGGCATCTACATCATGTGCCAGCATCAGAGCATCTTTATCGACCTGACACAGGGCGACGGCATCAAAATCGTATCGTCCAAAGATATTCATGTGTCCTCTGATGCCAATGTCACACTGTCGGCGGAGAAGAAACTGACCATGCTGGCGAAGGAAGGGCTTACTTTACAGGTAGGCGATTCAAAAATCAGTATGGGCAAGGAACAGATTGTATTAGGGGCGAAGAATGTTTTGCTTAGCTGACGAAAAGAGGTATGTCATGTAATGCCAGATGAAAAAGAATATATGACAAATAAAAATGAAACGCATTGTTCAGAAGGGGATATTCCCTGCACAGTAAAAACGAAAGGACATGGTGTATGTAAGGAAAAAGAATTATACTTAAATGCCACGGATCATTGGCTGGGAAAAAATATCGGATTTTATGGCTTTTGTCGTCGAACTGGTACGTTTTGTCTTCCTGATACACCCAAAGTGTGGATTGATGTTGATGAAAAAGCCTTGCTGGACGGAGTGCCACGTTTAACAGAAAAAAGTCGTCTGCTATGTATGCATGGTGGAATAATTAGTTTTGGGAAAGGAGAGCCGTATGGAATAAACGAATTCTTAAAAGATTTGAAGAATGGTGTATACAGAAAAAGTATAGGGCCTAATGATAATAAATTGTTTGCAGGAACTATAGATGTTTTATCTGGTGTAGGAGCTATAATAGGGGGTGTTTATGAAATGAATAAGTTTTACCAATCAGGGAATAAAATGCATTTTTCGCTGGCAACATTGGGGGTAGCAAAAGGTCTTTCTGATCTTGAACATGGAAGAGGAGAAATAAATGACTTTGTTTTTGGAACAGATAGTGCGCATGACTATTTGAAAGAAGGAGTTATGAATGCTGGTAGCTATTTTACACCAATTAGTAAAGAGAGTTTTGGCTTTATGTATGATATTGGTAGTGCTATTTCAGGAGGGGTTAATGGGAATGTAGAGCTGCTAGCAAAACAAAAGGATATAGTTAGTGTGGTTGGGGATGTACAAGATGGTGCACTAGAAAATGCGACGAATGATAGTAAAAAGACGGCAGAGGGGATTGTTGAGAAATTAAGAGAGCCAGTAAAATATTATAATGAGGATGCAAAGAATCGTCCAGTTAATATTACTATTGGTGAATTAATGAATGAATTAGGTACTGTAAATCGTTAGGAGTTTTTTATATGAAAAAAGTGTTAAAATTCGTTGGGAAAGAAAAGTGGAGAGCGTATCTTTTTTGGTATTTGATTGCATATTTGTTTCTTGCATGGAATATCATAACAAAAGACAATAATCTTTCCTTAGAGAAGTTTTTTCCTTTTAAAATGTTTATGATATACATATCGTATATGTTTGCACCGGTGAACTATAAAATGGTCCATGAGATTTGTTCAAGTGAATGGATACTTAAAAGAAGTATTATAATCAGCGCTGTTTTTATTTTTGTCGTTGTAGTAAGTGCTTTGCTCGAGAAAGACTATCATATGGGCTTGTATTGGCTAATTTGGTAATATGGGTGGAGATGTATATAGTTTCATAAAATTACTAGCATCGATTTGTTATGGATGATACTTTAAAAGGTAATGGGATGGTATGCACGTTATTACAATTCAGATGCTATACAATTACTGTTAGTCCAGACACAGCAGAAGCTGATTTTTCTATGGCTGAACCAAACGGACGGCTTTGCCGCCAGCTCCATCAACTCATCCCCGCCAGAGAGCACGAGAAATAAAAGCTTCAAAGCCCCCGGCGGCAAGGAGATACTGCTGACCGATGAGGGCATCTACATCATGTGCCAGCACCAGAGCATCTTTATCGACCTTACGCAGGGAGATGGTATCAAGATTGTATCGTCCAAAGATATTCATGTGTCCTCTGATGCCAATGTCACGCTGTCAGCAGAGAAGAAACTGACCATGCTGGCGAAGGAGAACCTGACACTTCAAGTTGGAGATTCTAAAATCAATATGGGAAAGAATCAGATTGTGTTGGGGGCTAAGAATGTGCGGTTCAATTGATATATGGGAGACTGTAAAATGTCAGATGTAAAAGAATATATGACAGATAAGAAAAAAACACATTGCTCTAGGGGTAGTTGGTCGGATATGGTGAAAACGAAAGGACATGGTGAAAATAATGAGAATGAGCAATATTTAAATGCAACGGATCATTGGCCAATCAAAAATATTTTTTGTTATGGATACTGTCGATGTACAGGAATGATGTGTTTTCCTGATACACCTAAGGTTTGGATTGATGTTGATGAAAATGCACTATTAGATGGCGCTCCTCGTTTGACAGAAAAAAGTCGCTTGCTATGTAAGCATGGTGGCGAAATAAGTTTTGGTGAAGGTGAAGCATATGGCCTGCTAGAATACATTCAAGATTTGATTGCAGGAAAGTATGCTAATTCTGTCGCGCAGAATGATTTAACAAGTCAATTGAAAAAGTTTTATGATAATAAGTTAGTATCAGCATATTTAGATATTACAGGTGGATATGCTGATGTGAGAGTAGCTGTGGCAGGCGCTGGTTTGTTATTTGCTAGTAATACATCAACATGTGGTCGTATGCTTGGGGGGGCAGGAGTGGGGGCTCTAGGGATATATGGTGTTGGTAATATTGTTAATGGGGCAGGAGAATTTTTAGAAGGAGTGGGAGCAGGTGAACATGATTGGGATTTTGTTAAGAATGGATTTAAGAAAATTTCTCCAGAATATGGAGAGACAATATATGATTATGGTAATCTTATCAAGAGCGGACGTGAAGCAGTAAAATCAAAGCAAGTGATGGATATTATAAGTTCTGGGAAAGACCTTAATGATGTAATGGATGTAACTAAAAGGAAAATGGATGAGTATGCTAATACTATAGAGACGACTAAGGTAAATATAGTAGAGTATGTTGATGATAGCGCGCAACAGATAAAAGATAATGTAGATAAATGGAACAATGGTACGAATGATGAATGTACTGAAAGTGTTAAAGTAGATAAAAATTTAAGTGTGTTATTTGAGATATATGGTAATTAATATATTGGAGTGAATTTGCATGAGAAGAGTATTGACTAAACATATTAATGAAGATGCGTTGAACACTTTTTTTCAAAGAAAAAGTAGAGCTTTTTGGTTTTGGTATATAATATCATACATAATTACTATATGCTTCGGTTGCTTATATTTTAAATGGTATTCATTAGCTGGTGTGTTTCCTTTTAAGTTATTCCCGTTTTTGTTCGCTAGAAATATGGGAAAGTGGATGAGTAAAAAAGCAAATAATGAAATATGCCTATCTAAAGATGTGGAACAGGATTTTAGAATGATGTTTTTGATTGTTGCTGTTACTGCAATAATTAGTGTGGTTATATATAAATTTACAGGTATTAATTTGCTATGGATGATACTCTAAATTAAGGAGATAGTAGGTGTTTTATAATATCAATACATACAAAGATAAGTATTATAGTGGGCTGGAGGAAAGATATATTCAAGATGTTAGTGACAAGTTGACAAATCAAGATAGTAAATATTGTAAATCCTGGGTGAAGGTTATGAGCAATATCTTCGAAATGACTTGTCGAGTACAGGAGAAAGCTAATAAGGAAATCGGTGTGATTCCTCCATGCTGTTACTTGCGATTATCTTTTCTGCATACAAGTGCCTTGCTGGTGGAACAAGAACCTTGCTTTATGGTAGAGTTTTTTGCTGATGATGGGGATAACCCTTGGGCGAAGGCAAGGATAAGAGCCACGGATGTTCTGGGGGACTGGCAGACTTTTGCCGGGCAGGCTTATCGCAAGGATTTGTGGTATGTTCGGTACTATGATCCGGATGTTATACAGTCGTTGTTGGTTCAGACGCAGCAGAAGCTCCTTTACATCTGGCTGAACCGGGCCAGGTACTGGATGCGTGAATTGGAAGACACGCCGGAGTTTCGCAAACTGTCAGTCACGGAGGATTTCCAGATTACCGTTGGCGCTTACCGTGACTGGCAGGAGCCGATATTCCGTCTGCGGACAGATATGGATTTGCTGGATGCGCAGGGGGAATCTTTGGCAGGAGCATTTTTCGTAGCGAAGCGATACCGCGATGTTGTCATCGAGGAAATAGATGCCGAAACAGCGGAGTTTATCGACTGCCGGTTGGAAAAAGTAACATTCAAGGACACCAATCTTTGCGACTGCCGTTTTCGAAACTGTAGATTCTATGGTGTTACATTTCAGGATTGCAAACTTGCTGGTGCAAGCTTTGAAAAGAGTCTTTTGGCTGCCTGTGAATTCCAAAACTGTGATTTCAATCCGGACTCAGAAGCTATGGATGCCAATAAGTTATATCGCGGAGTGTCTTTCACAGGAAATAAAATGCAGAAATGCAGTTTTGTCGCTTGTGATTTTCAAGGGATGCACCAACGGGATAATGATTTGACGGATTGTGAGGGGGCTTTTGTTTGATAGAACCATGGTTCCAAATGCTGGCGGGCAGGAATGTGAATAATGTTATTTCCCCGCTGGATTTACCTGCGGATAAATATCCACCTATTATGACGTTGGAGAAGTTCCTGCAGATGGGGGATGCGGTCGTACATTATAACTATAATGATGCAATGCGTATGCCATCGGTGATTTTTGAGCCGACATTCATGGTAGCAGATTCTATGCGGAGGATTTTTGCGCGCTTGCAGCCAGAGATAAAATTCAAGGCAGTGCAATTTTTCTCTGCGGATGGCGATGAGAAGAAGCCCATGCCGTTATATTGGATTCCCTATTATCCGGTATCGGAGTGTTTCCTGCATGAGAAGACCAAATATGTTATGGGGCGGACGGATGCACCTATTTTAGAAGCAAAATATTTAGAAGGGATGCACTTGCTGGTGATTTCCCTGAAGGGGCAATTGCTATGGCTGGCCTCGCTTACGGCGGCAGAACGCTTTTTGCAGCAGGGCGTGACGGGTATACAGTTGAAACAAGTGCAGATTATGTAGTAATTTGAAAGAAGGTTCGTTATGGAACAAACTCCGCTAGGAGCAGTCAGGCTTTCTGGTCTGGAATACAGGAAACTCGAAGCCTTGAAAATCGTAGAGAAGGCCGGCCAGCATGGGCGGTGTCAGCTGGAACTGGGGATGGAGGATTCTTTCGGCGAGCAGGATGTATTGCAGCTGGAGAATCGGGAGATAATCGTCCGGGCTGGGGAGCAGATTATTTTTGCCGGTGTGATAGGTTCCAGCCAGCTCATACAGCAGGCGGGGGAAAAACGGCTGCAAGTTATCCTGTATACGAAGTCTTTTTTGCTGGATATCCATAAGAAATCCCGCACCTTCCAGCCGGAGGATAAGACCTTGCAGGATATGGCAAGGTCTGTAGCCTCGTCGTACAAGGCAGAAGTTATCGTCCCGGAGAATGAAACGATTTCCCGGCTGGTCTATCAGGAAGAACAGACGGATTGGGAATTTCTATGCCGCTTGGCAGAGAGTACAGGAAGATATATTTTTGCCGATGCCAAAAGTCAGGGAATCCGTATCAGTTTGGGCTATATGCCCTTCCGCCAAAGCCAGCTTCAGGCAGATGACCATATTCTGAGTCAGTGTGTGCTCTTGGAAAAATGCCTGCGGGCGCAGGAAAATACCGCGAAGCGTGCTTTGCCCTGCGAATATACGCTGACGGACATGGATACACCGGATTTGTCTTTGGGCGTGGGCTACGGCCTGAAGAATGGCGAGCGTGACCAGATTATAATGCACAGCTGTATCGAGGCGCAGGATGGCTTGCTGATTAATCACCTGCAACTGGTGAACAAGGAAGGCTGCCGTGTAGATGCCCATACAGAGCTTCGGGACAGGAACCGTGGCCGTTATTTGACAGGAACGATCTTGGCGGTTGACGGCACGAATGTCAAGGTTCATTTTGATGTGGATGAAAGTCAGGATGAGAGCGAAGCCTGCTGGATTCCCTATGAGAATATCGTCAACAATTATATGTACTCTATGCCGGATGTGGGCGATAAGGTATTCGTCTATCACGAGGAAAACGGCAAGAAAATGGCTCAGGGCAGCCATCGTACTTCTACGGATGGTGACAGCGATTATGATACGCCAGAGAATCGCTCCCTGACCAGTACCAATAATCTGCTGCAATTCCAGCCGGACAGTGTGATCATGCAGGCCGGACGGCAGGGAATAAACAGTTCTATTATCACCATGAGTGATGCGTCGGGGATAAGCATACATTCTACGCAGGATATTGTATTTGAAGCAAAGCAGGATATCAAAATTCAGGCGGCACAGAGTGAGACACCTGAACAGTTTGATAAGCCCTGCGCTGATTACCGTAATGGTATGGCGGCTTATACTGCTCATGGCGGCGGCTACATTGGTGTCAATATGGGCAGCAATAAGAAAATTGGTGCGGATGTTCCGGGGTTGAAATCGGCCAGTGCTCCTTTGGAAACCGTAGTGCCCTCCAATCAGGCCAAGGCCTGTGATGCGGCTACGGGAACAACACATACTCCTGCAGCATCGCAAGCGCCGGATAGTGTACCCGTAAGTGGTTTCCTGCAGGCAGAAGGCAAGGATGGCTTAACCCTTGTGGTAGGGAATAGCAGTATTGACATCAGCAAGGATGGGAATATACAGATAGCCTCGCCGGTAATAGAAGAAAGCGGTTATAACAAGGGCGGTGGCGGCAGTATAAATAATGCACCAGCAGAAGAAACGGAGGACAATTCGCTGGACGTTGCCAAGGAACTTGCCTGGGATGCTGCGGAAATGATTCCGATAGTGGGAAATCTGATGAGTGCCTATGATGCCTTGCAGGATATCAAAGAAGGCAATTGGGGCATGGCCGCATTGGATGCCTTTGGAGCGATTCCGGGAGTAGGGAATGTAGCCAAAGGCGCGAAATTAGGAGCAAAGGGGCTGAAAGCTGCTGGTAAGCTGGAAAAAGCTGAAAAAGCAGCTAAAGCGGCTAAAGAAGGTAAGGCGGCGGTTAATGCGGCAAAAGTGGAAAAGAAAATCGAAGATATAATCAGACCGGTTGAGCACGTCACGAGCGGTGCGGCCAAAAGTTCTGCCGAGTTGGAAAAAAGCATAGGTAAAGGGGCTAGTGATGTATTGAAACAAGATGCGAAAAGGGCCGCAAAAAATGTTAATCCCAAAGCGCCGGAAGCAAGAAAATTAGATGGGCGGGAAAACCGTGAAATCCCTGAAAATATAAGGAATAACGGCGGAAAAGATGGAATTAATAATAATCGCTGCCAAGGGGATAACAAGGTTGAAGATTTAAAAGGTGGCGATCCGGTAGATTTAGTTACAGGCAGTTTTATCCTGAATACAACGGACATGGTGTTCAAGGATTTAGGTGAAGATTTTGTCCTTACTCGTTGCTACGAATCCCTCTATGAAAATAAAGGCCAGCACCTTGGCAGCCGTTGGTTGATAAATGTAGGGATGTGCTTTTCCCGCGATAATAACCGGATTACGCTTCTGATGCCTGACTTGCATCTGGAAAAATTCCAGTTGCAGGAGAATGGTACATGGCTGAATCAGCGTGGCGGCAGTGAAGCATTGAAGCTCCGTGAGGATAAAACGGGCTACCAGATTATACTTCCTGCTGAACGAAAATGCTATACCTTTGATTCGGAGGGCAAGCTGATTTCCATTCAGCAGAATAACCAGCGGCCAGTAAAACTTACCTATCAGGGGAAGTTTATCCAGTATATCATCCTTTCCTGCGGTCAGGAGATTCGTTTTACCTACGATAACGATAAGATCAGCTCCATCACAGATCCGCTTGGCCGTGTGTTGCGTTACCGTTATGATGGTGATCTGCTGACCAAGGTAACCTATCCGAACGGGGGCAGTTTTCAGTATACTTATGATGAGTCAGGCCGTATTCTGTCCGTATGTGACCTCAACGGCAAGACTTATGTGAAAAACACCTACGACAGGGACAGCCGTGTTACCCGGCAGGCTATGATTACCGGCGGCGAGTATGTATATTTCTACGATCCGCAGAATCGGCTTACCACTTACACAGAAGTACATACCGGTCAGCGGCTTACGGTGCATTATAACCGGCAGAAACTGGTGGAGGCCATTGATTACCCGGATGGCACGATGGAAGAACGCGGCTATGATGAATGGGAAAATCAGATTTACCAAAAAGACCGCCTGGGGCGTGAGACGCATTGGGAATTCAACGCCCAAGGCCAACTTTTGCAGGAAATAAAAGCGGATGGCTTAATCACCACTCATACCTATGATGAACAGGGCCGGTGCACTCATACGCAGGATAATCTAGGCGGTGAGATATGCTATAATTACACCCAAGAAGGCTGGCTCAGGGAAAAGAAAACGAAACAGTCCGAGGGCAAGTGGCAGGTGGAAGCCTACGAATACGATTATCAGGGGCGTATGCTTCGTAAGACCGTAAATGGTCAGGAAACGCGCTACTGGTATAAGGAGGATTCCCCTGTTCCCTGTGCTATGCGCACTCCCTGTGGGGATGAATTCCGCTATGAGTATGATGACGCAAATCGTTTGAGCATAATTGCTAGCGAATTTGGTGAGCGCAGCTTCGGCTATGACAGCCTTGACCATATTGTCAGCGATACCGATGCGTTGGGCAATACATACACGGCAAACTTTGACCTGATGGGCAATCTGCGCCGGGAATGCAGCCCTAAGGAAAATGCCAGCGAGGAGCAGTCTCGTTACTGGCGTTATGCCTATGACGGCATGGACAATCCCATCCACACGGAAAGCCCGCTGGGCGTAGTTTATGCCAAGGAATACGACGGCGAAAGCCGCCTAACCAAAGAAATTCACCCAGAGGCAGAAAACGGCGAAGGTATTTCTTATGATTACGATGCTGATGGCCGCAAAATCCGTACCCATTACCCGGACGGCGGCGTGGAGCGCTCTTTCTATGATGCAGAGGGGAATCTCATCAAGAAGGTAACGCCGAACCATTATGATCCGTTAACCGATGATGGCGCAGGAACGACCTACACTTATGACGCAGGCAATCGCCGTACTTCCGTGACAAATGAAGCTGGCGACCTGCTGGAGGTCTCCCGCTATGATGTCAGAGGACGTTGCGTTTACCATCAGGATGCAGGCCAGCTTGAAGCCAGCCGGGAAGTTATGGTCTATGCCACCACCTACCGCTATGACTTGGTGGGCAACAAGTTGGAGGAACGCAAGGCTGTCTCCGAAAAAGATGGTGCAATCCAGTACAGCCTGCGGCGCTGGACGTATGATGTCCATAACAACATCATCGAGGAAAAGACCTGGCTCACCCTGCAAAGCGAGATTAGTGCCAGCGGCCTGACGCGCACCATCCGCAATAACTATGACAAGCAGAATCGTCTGATCCGGGTAACGGACAATCTGGGGGCAGAAGTCAAATACACCTACAACAGCATAGGAAAACGAACCAGTGAGGAACGCAAGGTCAATGCAGAAGAAACCCGGCTGATCAAGTACCGCTATGATGAAACAGGCCGACTCATTGAACGGGCAGAAAAACTCAACCAAAAGCGCAAGGGCACATGGTGGGCGCATACCCGCTATGCTTATGATGCCAACGGGAATATCATAGAGATTCAGTTCCCAAATGGCAGCAAGATACAACGCGATTATGATGCCATGGACAGGCTGACCGCTGAAACGGTAATCGACCATATTTCCAAGCAGAAAAATACGACCAACTTTGACTACGATAAGGCTGGCAACATAACCAGCATCACGGATGATTGTGGCCGTGATGAACAGTTCACCTACAACCTGATGAATCAGCGGACGCAGGAAATCACCAGCGAAGGCCGTACGCAGAATCTGGTCTACGACAAAGAAGGCAACATAACCGAACGCCAGCTGCCGCAGGAAATGTCCTACCGTTACCAGTACGACAGCGTAGGGCGATTGACGGCGGTAATCGGAACCGATGGAAAGCCATTGGAAACGGTAGCCTACGACCGTGCGGGCCGCAGAATCAAGGTGGAAACCTCAGGCGGCAGTGGCGCAAGCTACGCCTACACCGCCGCAGGCTGGCAAACGCATATCGAAACCAAGGGAGGCGCAAGCCAATCCTATCACTACGATGCCCAGGGCAATGTCACAGGCATCGTTGACGGCAACGGCAATGAAACGAGTTACGTCCTCGACAGCTGGGGCCGCATCACGGAAATCCGCAAAGCTGACGGCAGTAAGGAAAACTATGCCTATGACTTCGCCGGAAATATCACCGAAGCTGTGGATGGCAACGGAAACAAGCGCATCTATGCCTATGATGACAACAACCAGCTGAAATCCATAACCTACCCGGATGGTAGTGAGGAAAAATATCTTTACGGCATTGACGGAAATCTAAGCAAATTCCAAGACCGCAATGGTATAGTTAATGAGTACCAGTGGAATGTCTACGGCAGTATGACCGAGCGGAAGGCTGGAAATTTGCGTAATGTTTATGAGTATGCCGCAAACGGCCAGCTCACAGCCGCAATATCCAATGGTATGGACTACCGCTACAGCTACGACAAAGACGGTCTGTTGACCGCCAAGAAAGCCAGCGGCAGGACACTTCTGGGCTATACCTATGACGAACTAGGGCGTAAAACCAGCCAGACGGACATTTCCGGACGAACAGTCAAATATCAGTTTGACAAGTCAAACCACCTGTGTGACATACGGGATGAATTTGACCAGTCAATTGTCAGATTTGACCGTGACGCAGATGGCGCAGTCCAAAAGATTACTCACGCCAATGGTATGTGGCAGGATATCCGCTATGATGCTGATAAGAATATCACAAGCCTGACCGTAGCCACGCCGGATAAGATACTAGCACAGAACACCTACTGCTACGACGGCAATGGTCAAAGAATCGAGAAAAATGAGCTGACAGGCAAAACGCTGTACACCTACGACAGCCTGAATCGTCTGGCACAGGCCGAATATCCGACCTATACGGAACGATTCACCTATGACCAATCAGGCAATCGCCTGACCAGAACGGCAAAGGATATCGAGGAGCAATATGTTTATGATGTCAATAACCGTCTGACACAAAGGTCGGTCAACGGTCAGGTAGAAACCTATCAATATGACCAGTCAGGCAACTTGCTCAAAGAAGCCAATAACACCTACGAGTATGATGCTTTCCGCAGAACCAGCAAAGTGACAACCAAAGCGGGCAATATGCAAATAAACCGCTACGATGCTGAAGGGCTCCGTTATGAAATGGAAGAAAACGGCAAGCTGGTGCAGTTCATCTTCAACGAGAACAAGGAAGTAATCGCGGAAAATGAAGAGGGCAGCATAAACCGCCTAATTCAGACAAGTGACCTCTGGGCTATGGAGTCCGAGCCGGAAAAGACATGGTATCACTATGCTAGCGATGAACAGGGAAGTACCATCTTCATTACGGATAGACAGGGCAAAGTAAAGAACCACTATGCTTATGATGCTTTTGGTAATACGGTAGAAGCAGAAGAACAAATCTTCAACCGCTACCAATACACAGGCCAACAGTTCGACCAGATAACCCAACAATACTACCTGCGTGCAAGATTCTACAACCCAGCTATTGCCAGATTCACGCAGGAAGATGAGTATCACGGGGATGGGCTGAATCTTTATGCTTACTGTGCTAATAATCCGGTGGATTATTATGATCCGAGTGGGTATGACTGTGAATTAAAACAGTTATATAAAAAATATACGCCTGTTCAGTATGAAGGAACGGTAAAAGTTGGTGGTGTTGAGAGAGATGTAAGCAGGAAAGTGTTTCAAAATAATGAAATTGATTGGTATAAAAAATTACCGAATGGTAAAACTAATTTAGAATTGGCAATGAGCTGGAATGCACCGATAGGAAAGGATGGTAAGCCAATAGAATTACATCATGTGTTACAAAAAGAGCCGGGGTGCATGGTTGAAATTGAATCAAGTATACACTCCAATAATCATCAAGTATTACATGGCTTGATAGAAGATGGTGATAGTTTTAGAAATGATCCAGTATTAAACAAACAATATAAAAACTTTAAAAGGAAATATTGGAGATGGAGGGCTGAAAATGTTAAATAAAGAAGTATATTTAACTTTTAATGAAATTAAAAAGATTATAGAGAGAAATAAAGAAGAAGTATTATTTATAAGTGGTGGTTTATCGGATGTAGATATATTTGAAATGGAAAAAGAGTTGGGTGTTAGATTTCCAATAGAATATAGAATGTTTTTAAAAGAATATGGTGCTAGTTCTGTTTTGGGAATTACGATATTTGGAGTTGCGGCACCACCATATCCAAGTGTGGTTGAAATAACGAAAGAATATAGAAGATATGGTTTGCCTAAAAATTATGTGGTATATGAAAATTGTGATGAATATGTTAATTGTATAGATGTAGATTATAATTCGGCTAAGTATGGGGGAACGATATCTTGGAGTTATGTTGATAAGATTGCATATTATGACAGTAATAATTTCTTTGATTCATATTTGATGGAACTTAGAGAATCGGAAGATAATTTGTAGGTCGTAATGTGTGACATAGCTGGCAAATAGTAAAAGCAAATATGGCAAAGTCAGCGTGGCGTCAGTGAAGCATTGAAGCTCCGTGAGGAAAAAACAGGCTACCAGCTTATTCTTCCCGTTGAATGGAAATGCTATGCCTTTGATTCCGAAGGTAAGTTGATTTCCCTGCAGCAGAATAACCAGCGATCGGTAAAGCTTACTTATCAGCTTCGGCTATGACAGCCTTGACCATATCGTCAGCGATACCGATGCGTTGGGGAACTCTTATACGGCAGAATTTGATCTGATGGGCAATCTGCGCCGGGAATGCAGCCCTAAGGAAAATGCCAGCGAGGAGCAGTCTCGTTACTGGCGTTATGCCTATGACGGCATGGATAATCCCATCCACACGGAAAGCCCACTGGGCGTAGTTTATGCCAAGGAATACGATGGCGAAAGCCGCCTGACCAAAGAAATTCATCCGGAGGCAGAAAACGGCGAAGGTATTTCTTATGATTACGATACTGATGGCCGCAAAATCCGTACCCATTACCCGGACGGCGGCGTGGAGCGCTCTTTCTATGATGCAGAGGGGAATCTCATCAAGAAGGTAACGCCGAACCATTATGATCCGTCAACCGATGATGGCGCAGGAACGACCTACACTTATGACGCAGGCAATCGCCGTACTTCCGTGACAAATGAAGCTGGCGACCTGCTGGAGGTCTCCCGCTATGATGCCAAAGGCCGCTGTGTTTATCATCAGGATGCAGGCCAGCTCGAAGCCAGCAGGGAAGGAATGGTCTATGCCACCACCTATCGCTATGACTTAGCAGGCAACAAGCTGGAGGAGCGCAAAGCCGTCTCAGAAAAAGACGGTGCCATCCAGTACAGCCTGCGGCGCTGGACATATGATATTCACAACAACATCACCGAAGAAAAAACATGGCTTACCCTGCAAAGCGAAACCAGTGCCAGCGGTCTGACATGCACAATCTGTAACACCTATGATAAGCAGAATAGGCTTATCCGGGTTACAGACAATTTAGGCGCAGAGGTCAAATACACCTACAACAGCATAGGCAGACGAACCAGTGAGGAACGCAAGGTCAACGCAGAAGAAACCCAGCTGATAAAATACCTCTATGATGAAACAGGCCGCCTGACCGACAGAGCCGAAAAACTCAACCAAAAGCGCAAAGGCACATGGTGGGCACATACCCGCTATGCCTATGATGCCAACAGCAATATTACCGAGATTCAGTTCCCGAATGGCAGTAGGATACAGCGTGACTATGATGCCATGGACAGGTTGACCTCTGAAACAGTAACTGACCATATTTCGGGGCAGAAAAATACAACCAACTTTGCCTACGACAAAGCCGGGAATATCATCCGCATTACGGACGAATGTGGCCGCAATGAACAGTTCACCTACAACCTGATGGACCAGCGGACGCAGGAAATCACCAGCGAAGGCCGCAAACAGAAGCTGGTCTATGACAAGGAAGGAAACATCACGGAGCGCCAGCTTCCCTATGCAATGTCCTATCGTTACCAGTATGATAATGCAGGCCGCCTGACCGCCGTTATTGATCCAGCAGGCAATGAACTGGAAACTGTCTCCTATGATAGGGCAGGCCGCAGAATCAAATTGGAAACTGCCGGTGGCAGTGGCGCAGTTTATGCATATACTGCCGCAGGCTGGCAAACAAGAATCGAAACCAAAGGAGGTGCAAGCCAATCCTATAACTATGATGCTCAGGGCAATGTCACCGGTATATGTGACGGCAATGGCAACGAAACCAGTTATGTACTGGACAGTTGGGGCCGCATCACTGAAATCCACAAAGCTGACGGCAGCAAGGAAAACTATGCTTATGATTTTGCCGGAAATATCACCGAAGCTGTGGATGGCAACGGGAATATCCGAAAGTATGCCTATGATGACAACAACCAGCTGAAATCTATAACCTACCCGGATGGCAGTGAGGAAAAATACCTTTACGGCATTGACGGAAATCTAAGCAAATTCCAAGACCGCAATGGTATAGTTAATGAGTACCAGTGGAATGTCTATGGCAGTATGACAGAGCGGAAGGCCGGAGATTTGCGGAATGTCTATGAATATGCGCCTAATGGTCAGCTCACCGCCGCCATATCTAGCGGTATGGATTACCGCTACAGCTACGACAAAGACGGTTTGTTGACCGCCAAGAAAGCCAGCGGCAGAACACTATTGGCTTATACTTATGACGAGCTAGGCCGAAAGACCAGCCAAACGGATATTACAGGGCGAAAAGTCAACTACAAATTTGACCAGTCAAACAATCTGGTTGACATATGCAACGAAGTTGACCAGTCAATTGTCAGATTTGACCGTGATGCAGACGGAGCAATAGAAAAAATTCCCCATGCCAACGGTATGTGGCAGGATATTGCCTATGATGCAGATAAGAATATCACGAGCCTGACGGTAGCAACGCCGGATAAACTGCTGGCGCAGAATACCTACCGCTATGATGGCAACGGTCAGCGGATTGAGAAAAATGAGCTGACAGGCAAAACGCTGTACACCTATGACAGCCTGAACCGCCTAGCACAGGCCGAATATCCGACTTATACGGAACGATTCACCTATGACCATGCAGGAAATCGCTTGACCAGAACGGCAAAAGACATTGAGGAACAATATGTTTATGATGTGAACAATCGCTTGATGCAAAGAAGCATCAACGGTCAGGCAGAAAACTACCAATATGACCAGTCAGGCAATCTGCTCCAAGATGCCAATAATACCTACGAATATGACGATTTCCGTCGTACCTCAAAGGTAACAACCAATACTGGAAATACGCAGATAAACCGCTACGATGCCGAAGGCCTGCGTTACGAAATGGAAGAAAACGGCAAATTGGTGCAGTTCATCTTCAACGAGAACAAGGAAGTGATTACGGAACAAGAAGGGGCGAATATCACCCGCCTGATTCGTAACAGCGACCTTTGGGCCATGGAATCCGAACCGGAAAAGACATGGTATCACTATGCCAGTGATGAACAGGGAAGTACTATCTTCATTACGGACAAGACTGGTAATGTCAAAAACTGCTATACTTATGATGCCTTTGGTAATACCATAGAATCTGAGGAACAGATTCCCAACCGCTACAAATACACAGGCCAACAGTTAGACCCCATTACCCAACAATACTACCTGCGGGCAAGATTCTACAATCCGGCAATAGCTAGATTTACGCAGGAAGACGAGTATCACGGTGATGGACTGAATCTCTATGCCTATTGCGCTAATAATCCTGTGGATTATTATGATCCGAGTGGGTATTATAAAAATCCTGCTGGAGAAATGATAGGCGGGATATCAAAGCGAGAGTTTGATGAATATTTAGGTGATGTTGAAAAGTGTACTGGAAGGAAAATCGGTGCAGAACAAAGAGACAAATTGTATGAATTTTTAAGAACACATGATGTATCGTGTCCGGTGGATGATGCTACATATGAAGCTATCAAGGATGATTTTGATAAACGAGCAACCAAAAAACGTCTTCGAAGCGAATGGTCGGAAAAAAATAATGAAGAATGGCCTACTTATGAAAAAAATAATATCGGTAACAATAAAATAAAAGCAAAGGGAAAACATAATTATGATTTACATCATATAATTCCTAAAAAATATGGTGGCCCTAATGAGTGGTGGAATATGATTCCGGCGGCATCTCCAGAACAACATCAAGGAGGAATACATAGAGCTGGGAGCATTTATAGAAAATTATTTCCCGAAGGATGAGACTAGGAGGTAAAATTATGGTGGATTTTTCATGGTTAAAAAAGTATTCAGGTATAAAAGAAGATAGTGGTGAATACAAACATGATTTTGTTCCGCTGAACTGTAAAGATATTTTTGTGCAGGAAGAGCGATTGGGGTATCCGTTCCCAACGGAGTTGAGAGAGTTTTATTTGCAGGTTGGATATGGTATTATGTGTGCACAAGATGAGGACTATTTAAATATGATTATGGCACCAAATGAAGTTGCTGATTTTATGCTTGGAGAAGGGATGTATGGAAATAGCGGTTACAGAAATGAAATTGATTTAAAGACAAAAATGGTATTTTTATATGTTGGGGATGAAACATATTTATGTTTAGATGTTGGAGAGAAAGATTCTGAAGGAAGATGTCCTGTAGTGTATGTTAAGCCAACAAAATGTGTTGTTTTAGCAAGATCTCTAGAAGAGTTTGCTAAGAAAATGGATGAATCTATGAGTTATTATGTAGATATTTGGTAAGAATTATTGACTCAAAACGCTAAAGAATGAATGGATTTACCTGCATGACTATCTGGCAGAGGACGATCTTTATGCATCTGTTGAAGAGTTCGCTTATGTCTGGTATAACCATGTGCGGCCACATTCATATAATGGTTACAAGACTCCGTTCGAAGCCAGGACAGGAATCAGCAATTATTAAGACACAAGTGTTACAAAAATGCTTGACCACTACACCATTTAGATTGATACATTTTGTCCTTGCTTATGTAATCGGATTGGTTTTGTATGCTGTTACTCATAAATATAGTCCGGAATATGTGAAAAGCAGAGTCAGGAATGTATTAGTTGTTTTGTGGATTGTCATCATGTTGGCTGTTGTTATAGATATGAATTCTAATTGGGAGTTACTTAAATGGATTTAGATTATATTTTAATCAAGCTTTAATGAAAATGTAATCCTGCTCTAATTGAAAGAGAGTATCATTTGTAATAGGTAGAGAAAAAAACGATGGGGGCATCGTGCCATGGAGATTTTCTTTGGCACGATGCCTCTTTTTGTCGGGCTTCGGGATAGAGGGCTTGAAGAGAAAGGAGCGGCTGTGTTAGAGCAGGTTTGGTTTGAGTTGCGTCCGGACGAGGATATCGTAAATCCCATAATGCCAATCGGGATTCCAATGCAGGACTATTCGCAGGTGATGATAGCAGGGGATTTTGCAAGGCTTCGGGATCGTGTCGGCTTCTATGAGCCGAAAATTGGGCTGGAGGTTTGCGATTTTCTGTTTGCGCCGACATTCATGGTGGGGAAAAAGATGATTTCGCTGTTTCGCGCATTGGCTCCTGAGCTGGAGACGCGGACACTGGCACTTTTTCCAGTAGAAGGAGATGGCCCGGAAATCAATTATTGGATTCCCTATTTGCCGCCAGTTGACTGTTTGGAAATATGCCAGGATAGCTGTTGTGTGCGGCCGGATTGCCTTGCAGGTCAAGTGATGGTGAAGTGTGAGCGGAAGCGTGAGGCTCACTGGATTTTCTCTTTGGCGGTGGCGGAGCAGATACTTGCCCGCGGTCTGATGGGCGCTCATTTTGTACGATTATCGACAGCAGGGAAGGGGGAGCAGATTTGAAGATTGCACATAATTCATTGCGTGTGGAAGGATTTCCCTGTCATAGGATTTTGGAAATGGAACTTTATCATGTACCAAATGCGTATGGCCGGGCTAGGCTGGTGATGGAAACAACGGCTCAGGAAATCGAGTTTTTTATTCCCCGGGCAGGCGAAGAAAAGGTGAAATTGCTGGCCGTGGATGACAAAGGAGGGGAAAGAGTCATTTTTTGCGGTTGCCTGGCAGAGCTGGATTATGAGCTGAGCAGTCAATATGCGGTGGTTACGTGTTTGCTGTACGATACCTGTAGCCAGTTGGATTTACGCTGGCAGAATCAGACCTATCAGAATCTGCAGGAAAATTATCAGACGGTGTTGGAGCGTTCCTATCAGCTGGCTGAAGTGAAGACAAATCTTATCTTTGGTGTACAGGACCGGCAAATTGGCAGATTTCTGACACAGATGCAGGAAACGGCCTGGATGTTTTCCAAGCGCTTGGCTTCGCATTTTCATACGGCGATATTCAGCCGTATGAATGAGTTTGTGCCTACATTGTCCGTAGGAATTCCGGCAGGTGATGGGACAGTCCTCCAATTGAATGGTGCAAATGCCGTCTATCAACAGGATAATTGGCGTTATTTGCGTTATCGTCTAAATCAAAAACAGGCAGGTAAGGGTGCAATTTCGGAGGCTTTCCAGCGTATTTCCTGCGAATCCGATGATTATGCCTGTTTGGGAGCAGAAGTCGAATTTCGTGGGAAAAGATACATCATCAGCCGGGTGCAGGGGAGTTTGCGGGATGGCCAGCTACATATGAAATATGAATTGGCAGACAATCGTGGTATGTTGATGCCATTGTATCAGCACCCGCATTGTGGCGGTCGTATCAGCAAAGGAAAAGTGCAGGCGGTAGAACGCGATCGGGTTAAGGTTTGGTTTGATGAAGTGGATGAGAAGTATGATGTTGCTGGCAACGCATGGTTTCCCTATTCTACGGGCTATTCGTCGCAGGATGGCAGTGGCTGGTATGTTATGCCTGAAGAACAGGATGAGGTTCGAATTCTTTTTCCCTCCCATGAAGAAGACGCAGCTTTTGGGGCTAGTGCGGTCAATCAGGCCCCGGCTCGGTCAGAGCGCAATAAGTATTTTCGTGCCCCTGGTGGCAATAATGTGTTGATGGATGAAGATGGAATCACGTTGGACTGTGCCTCGGCTGATTCTTTTATTAGAATTTCGCAGGAGAAGGGAATCCGGATTTATTCGACACGGCCTATTACCGTAGTAGCAGAAAAAGATATGGATATATATGGGAAAGAAGGGGTTTTGGTAAAAGCTGATGATAAGATTACCCTGCAGGTGGGGGCTTCCAATATTCATATGGATGCAAATGAGATTGGCATGGGAGCGGATACCGTTGCAATCGGAGGTGATGAGGAATGAAGATTACGCATCAATGCTTGCGGGTAAAGGGAATAGATTTTCTGCGGCTGCAGAATATGACCATTCATCATCGTCCAAATCATTTTGCCTTTATGCAGTTGATTGGTGAGGCCGATGCTGCGGTGATGGAACCCTTTATGACGAAGTCGGAGGAAACGCTGATAACAGTCTGTGTTATCGATCTGCGAGGGGAAGAAACGGTGATTTTTCGGGGGTATATCCTGAAGTTTCACTTGCGGGAAAAGAAACACTATAGTCAGGTGAAAATATTGTTGGCAGATGCCTCTTATCGTCTGGATTTACAGCAGGAACGGAAATCGTTTCAAAATCTGCAGAAAAACTATGGGTCGATTGTATCAGAAGCTTGTCAGCAGAACGGCTTGGGAGACAAAGTCCAGGTTATCATGAAAGTGCCAGATAAGCCCATCGGTGAGTTCATTCTGCAATTGGATGAAACGGATTGGGCTTTTGCCAGAAGGATGGCTTCCCATTTTGGGGTTCCTGTTTTTACGGATTGTCTGGCGGAGCATCCTGTCTTGTTTATCGGTCTGCCGCAGAAGGAAGGAAAGGAGAGTGTATTGGATAGGGCTGAATACAGCATCTGTTATCGGGATGGAAAACGTCAATTTTGGCAGGAAAATGCGCTAGCGGACAAGAGACAAAGTATGGCGGAAGATTTCGTCTGTCGATTTGTGGAGTCTGATGAATATCTGCCGTTAGGGGCGAAGGTTTCTTTTGGAGGGAAATCTTATTATATTGCGGCGGTAACGGGGAAATTGCGGGATGGTATGCTGCATATGCGTTATCGATTGGCGGGCAGGGAAAGCTTCATGGTTTCGTTGATGAAGAATTCATCCTGTGCAGGTCTGGTGCTGATTGGGCAGGTGAAAGAGGTTCAGCAGGACAAGGTAAAGGTACATTTCGTGCATGTGGATGCAAAGTATGATGAAGGAACGACAAAATGGTTTCCCTATTCGACCTCATATTCATCGAGTGATGGCAGTGGCTGGTATGTCATGCCCAGTGAAGGAGACTATGTGCGTGTTTTTTTTCCCACGCAGGAAGAAAAGGATGCTTTCTGTGTGAGTACGGTCAATGCAGCTCCACCGGCGAATACACGCAATAAAACCCTGCGCGCTCCTGGCGGCAAGGAATTGTTGCTTACGGATGATAGTGTTCATTTGATCACAAAACATCAGGATACGTTCATCGATATGTCAGGGACGGGAATCCATGTGTCTACATCGAATGCCATTAAAGTAAGAGCCGATAAGAAAGTCATCCTACGAGGGAAAGAAATAGAATTTCTCGCTGAGAAGAAAATAAAACTGATGGCTGGTGGTACGACTGCAATAATGACGCATGGGGAAATACAGCTGGCTGCGAAAGATATCTTGGTTGGGGGGATATGAATGTCAGGGAATAAAAATTACATGTCAATGGATGCGTGGTATACCTATTGCGATCATGGCTCAGATAAGCAGAAGGTTTATCTGGAAGAGTCACATGGTGTGATAAATCAAAAGGACAAAAAACCTGTATTAAATGCCAATGACTATAAGTATCCGGATAATATCAAAGGCTATGGCAAATGCAAGGCAAAAGGCAAACATTTGGTGTTGAGCAGGCGCTGGCGCCGAAAAAAACCGGGAGACGTTATCGGTGTGTGCAGACCGGAACTGCATGAACCATGGAAGGACTGTGATCCACACTATACAATCGAAGGAGCACCCGTGGTTCTGGATACAAGTTGCTTGCACTGTGCCCGTGGGGGCGTGATTCGCTTTATGAAACCTGATGCAGAAAATAATATGAAAGATGCGGATCAAGACGAATACAGCAGCTTTGCTGGCTTTAACAAGACTTTGCAGGGCGTTAACGAGGCAATAGTCAACTGCATACCGGATAATATGAAAACTGGAGATAATAATCATCTGTTGAAATTGGGGACAGATGAATTTGGAGCTTATATAGATTTATCATTTAATGCTTTGGACGTTGATAACAGAGAGACAGAATTAAAAAAAGATCCAACAGATGGCTGGAAATTGGAGCATGGAAATGCAACGCAAGTAAAAGTGAACGTAGAGTTAGGGGGATATTGTAAAGATCTAAGTGCTTCTGTTGGCACGGAGTTGGAGGTCGGTAAAATAAAATCTGGCAGTAAAGAGCCGGAGCCGGCTGATTTAAAGGTATACGGGAAGGCATCGGTAAAGGATAAAGGGGAACTAGAGGCATCGAAACATCTTCTGGAAGATAAAGTTGAAGCAACTTTTGAAGCGGGAAAAGCAAAGCTTTCGGCCGAAAAAAGCAAAGGTAAATATGGAGCAAGTATTAGCGTTCGTGATAAACAGGATTAGAGGAGTGGTAGTTAATATGAGGAGAATATGGAAAAAACTTTTGGTCGTCGCATTGGTATTTTTTACTGGTACTGTAAGTGGTTGTACTGGAAACTCGGAATTACATGGTGGAAATTATGATAATAAGGATTGCTGGAAAACTATAACTTTTACACAAAATAGTGGGCGGAAATTATCCTTGGATCTTCCGTTTGAGTTGAATGATAATGGTGATTTTGAGTCAGATGATATTGTTCGAAATGCGGAATGGCACAGATATGAAGATGATAATATATTTGTTAGTGTAGATCATTGCAGATTTTTTGATGCGAAAAGCAAGATTAACTTCAACCTGCAGACGTTTATGGCTGATTTTGTTAATTATGAAAAGATGCATCCGGCTTTACAAAAAATAGAAACCAGAATAATAAATGGAAAAGAAATGACATATGCTGAAATCCAGGCAGAAGACAATGGTCGGCGTAAGATTGAATGTTTGGGGATGGATTCGGGAAAAGAATCATGGACAATTGTATATGTTTATAGAAATGATGATACTGCTATGCAGAAACTGGTAGAAAAATCGATGGCAACAGTTTCATTGCAGTGAGGGAGAGAGTATGGAAGCATTATCATTGGGTGATATACGAGCGGAAGGACTTCCCGTTGGCAGCCTTCAAAGCTTCTGGGTGCGTACGCATGCTAATCAGCATGGATATTGCCATATTGTTCTGGAAGTGAATGCGCAGGAAAAAGAAGATGAATTGTTGTCATGGCGTCAGCGGGAGGTGAAAGTATATGGCAAGGGACAATTGTTATTTGTTGGTGTGGTGACCGGCGCAGGAGTGAAGACTGTGAGTGGGCATAAAATCATGTCAATTGATTTATTATCCCTCTCGAGGAAGATGGATGTGAAAAAGAAGAGCCGCACCTTTCAGGCATTGGACAAGACGCTGGGGGATGTGGCCCGGGAAATCGCAATTCCTTATCATGTGGACGTGTTGATTGAAAATGATGTGGTGATTTCGCGTATGCTCTATCAGCATGATGAGACGGACTGGGAGTTCTTGCGGCGGCTTTGTGAGAGTATGGGGCTGATGCTCTTTTGTGATAGCAGCAGCTCTATGATCCGCCTGAGTCTGGGGTTTGTTCCGTTCAGGCATTATGAATGCGCGGGCAGGATCAGGTCTCATGGCAGCCATGTATCTTATTTCGAGGTGCAGCGTCGGAGAGAAAATACCAGAAAAAAGTCCCGGGTAGATGAGTTTGCGGACACAAAGCTCAGTACTTATGACTTGTTGCCTGGCGCAGGTTATGGACTGATGCTGGCAGAGCGTGAGCAGGCTGTTCTGGGCAGTCAGATAAGAGTGAACGGTGATTTTTTGGACAATGAGCTGTTGGTTCGGCATCGGGAAGGCCTGTGTGCGACCGCAGCCGTGCAGAAAAATCGTTGGCATAAGCCTTGTTACATTCCCGGCGAGGTGATTGCCGTTCAGGGGCAGCAGGTCAAGATGAAATTTGAGTGTGATGATAAGCAGGATGAGGGAAAGGCAAGATGGATTGCCCATGAGAATACGGTCAATAACTATATGTATTCGATGCCGGATGTTGGGGATAAGGCGTTTGCCTATTTCGAAGAAAGCGGCGAATTGGTGGTCTTGGGGAGTCATCGTGGCGGTTTGGACGGGAATACGGATTATCAGAATCCGGAGAATCGCAGTTTGACCTCGGAAAATCAGATGATTCAGTTCCAACCGGAGAGTACGGTCTGCATTGCCGGGCGTGATGGTGAGCAGTCTTCACGTATAGTGGGGGATACCAGTGCGGGGATTGACATCATATCGAGCGAGGATATCCTGATTCAGACACCGCAGAAGCTTACGCTGCAGGCTAAGGAGGAAAAAGCTGATGATAAGGCGGTGAAGCTGATGCCTGGGTTTAACCGTGGCTATAATGCGTATACAGGGGCTGGTGGCGTGCCATTGGAACAGCGTTATTCCTTATTGAAAGCTGCAGAGTTAGGCGTCGATACAGTTTCCATGAATCAATTGAGTCCAATGCTGGAACCGGTGGCTGCTTCTTCCGCAGCCAAGTCATTAGATGCCTGCACGAAAGGACGATAAGATATGTCAAGGATATGGCTCAGTTCAGATCATTCTGTAAGCTTTGTGGTGAAAGATACAAAAATACTTTTGGATGGAGATGCGAAGAAAATACTTTTGCTGGCGAAGATTGTAAATCAGGAGGGGTATAAGCACGCAAAATATACAATCAATGTAAAAACTTCGGCACAGTTGCAATATGAACAGACATCCGCTGATTTGAAGGCCGCTGCCCGGGCTGCATTCCTTGTCGGTTCTTTTATCCCGTTCCCACCTGTGCAGATTGCCTGCGCGGTTGGTTCAGTCGCGATGGATCTTTATGATGCCAAAGAGGCCGCAGATCGAGGCGATACTGCGGCAAGAAATTGGAATATTGCCTTTGCTTGTATGGATGCTATACCTTTGATAAAAGCTGTTAATGGATTTTCACGTGTGGGCAATTTGGCTAAGGCTGGAGCATCAAAGGTTGGAACATTTGCAGAAAAAAATGCCGCGAAGGCGGGACAAATGGCTGAAAAAGCTATTACACGCGCTGGCGAAGTGGCCGATGCAGGCCTTGCACGTGCCGGAGAATTGGCTGGTGCTATTGGTGAATCAAAATTGGGGCAGGCTTTGCGTCCTGCCGGAACTGCGGCAGTGGATATGATGGAAACATTTCGGAGTTGGGCGGGAAATTCAAAAGTAGTCCTGGGCGCTCAGAAAATTGGTGCACAGGTGATTGAGAAGGGACGAAGGGCAATTCCTGATTTTGTAACAGCTCATCCACGTTTGATCAGTGATTTGAATAAAGGACGCAGGCTGGCTATAAAAGCAGGCGCACGAGGCTTTGAAGCCGGACATGATCTGGCGATAAAGGGAGCAGAGATGGGCAGGGATGTTTGGGAGGCTGGCGGCAAATATGCGGCAAAGGTCAGGGATATGGCAGCGAAAGCTGGAAACATTGCCGAAAAGGCCGGTGATTTTGCAAAACCAGGGATTGAAAAAGTACAGGCTGTCTTGACGAGTAAGCCATCTAAGGTCATCAGGGTGACAGGGGCAGGGCTGGCAAATTATCAATATAATGATGCACGAAATCGAAATAAATTGAAGGAAGATCTAAATAAAAATAAAGTGGTAGAGAAGAAATGAAGCATTTTACATTGAATGATTATTATAAAAAACGGTATTTCCCGCTGGAAGAGGAATTGTTATTAGAGATAAATCGATATTGCATTGAGCAGCAGGCAGAACTGCAAGCGGGATTTTGGAGATGTTTGCATCAGACGATTCAGGATATTGCGGATAACATAAAAACACCTGTCAGCAGATTATATTGTACATTGCAATATACGGATTTTCTCAGTGGCAATGCCAGTATTTGCCTTTATTTTTGTGATGAACAAGGAAATGCGTTGGTCTGTGGCCGGTGGGAATGTCCTTGGTTGATGACATTTTGGCAGGATTTTGAAAAGAAAGTTATAGATGAGCGTGATTATGTCCGTTCGAATCTGCATCCGTCGATGTTCCGTCCCTTTTATCCGGGTACGATCCGACAGCTTATGGAAGTGCTGGGGGAATATTTCAAGGTATGGATGCCGCTGAGAATGGAAGAATTGCTGATGGGGGTGTTGCATACCGCTGAGTTCTATGTGACGATGGGGGAGTATCTGGGAGAGCAGAAACTGATATGGCGGCTACGGCCGCAGGTGAATCTGTTGGCGTACAGTGGTCAGCATAACTTGCCTGAGGACGAGCTGACCTATCGCAGTTTTCAAGGAAAACGCTATCGTGTACAGACGCTCGGGGCGCTTAATTTGCAAAATTGCAGGTTTGATGATTGTCTGTTTGAACCATGGAAGTTTGCACAAACAGATTTGCGTAATGTGTTGTTCCGAAACTGCAGGTTTCATTTGACGGATTTTACGCAGGTAAATCTGCAGGGGGCCGTGTTTTCAGATTGCTCTTTTACGGAGTGTCGTTTCGACGGGGCTGGTGGTGCTGGTATGCAGGGCCTTTATCCTTTGTTTTTCGAAATGTGTTCGTTTGTAAAGGTAACGTTTACGGATTGTGACTGGCCGGGCGTGGAGGCCTGGGATTGTACATTCCAACAAATACGGACCGTAAACTGCCGATTTGACGATGAATTATGGGCAGAGATGAAATGAGGAGGCCACTGATGACGGATTTATCCATTTATGATGAAGATTATGAGTTTACTTTTCGTGGCAGGGAATATCGTTTCTGTGAGCGATTGTTTTATGATGATCGATTCTCGTTAAGATTGCCGGTATCCTTTGAGCTTATGCCGGATTCTGTGCGAGAAATCTATCAGCCGGGGAGTCAGCCAGGGCAGCTGCTGCTGACGGATGAGGCTGGACAGTTTTCATTCAGCATGATGAAGGCAGAAGATCCTTTGGATGAAGAGATTATGGCCAGACAGGTGGAACTGTGTCAGTTTATTTTACCCAAGATGGCAGCAGGGGTACATGTTTATGAAGCAGATATCATAGAAGGCCGCTATCAGCAGTTAGCATATTTTGAGTATATCCATGATGCTTTGTTGGAACGCATGTATAATTGCATGTTCCTGACAGGTGTCAGCGGGCATATGGTATGGGGGACGATTTCCTTTTCGTATGGCAATCGCAAGTTGAAATCTTTGGCCAAGGAAATCGCTTGTTCCTGCCATGATCTCAGTATAGTTGAATGATCTGATAAAATCTGCGAGGGGGTGTTTCTATGATGCGTTTTTATTTTATTGCTGCTGTTTTGATGGGGTGTTTATGGCTGCTGAGTGAGAATGGGGCACTGCAGGATATCGATTGCTTTTGGAAAACAAGCAGTTTCATTGCTTCGGAAAAGCAGGAACTGCGGATTGAGCTGCCGGTGCGCCTGGAACCGCTGTCCGAGTCCGATGAAGGCTATACGGTATGTCAGGCTGACTGTGACGATATGTTCGTGGATCTGCATAGCGAGAGCTTGTATCTGCAGGAAGACCGGGACAGATATATGCAGGAAGGGCCGCAGAAACGTGTCCTGAAGATAATGGGGAATTATGATGTAGAGAATGTGGGCATGACGCATCAGGAGACTGCCGTCATCAATCATATTCCGCTGCGAAAATTTCATTTTACCGGCCAGCAGAACGGACAGGATGTGGAAATTGAGGTGGTGACGATTGCCCGGAAGAATCTGGGCTGGATTTTCACCTTTATCTATGATGCCGGTGATAAAGAAGCGGAACGGCAGGTACAGAAGGGAATTGCCAGCCTGCAATATGCGGAGCGGGCAAAATGAAATTTTTTTCAAAAAGTGCTTGACGAAGCCGGATGATGGTGTTAATATATTACATGTCCTTGAGAACAAGGCGCATGACTCACTAGCTCAACTGGCAGAGCAACTGACTCTTAATCAGTAGGTTCACGGTTCGATTCCGTGGTGGGTCACCATTTGAAATCACAAGCTCTTAGGCTTTGCCTGGGAGCTTTTCTTGTATGCTTTGGCAGGAAAGGCCCATACGAATGAAGGAAGATACCATTGCAAAAATAAAAGAGGAGACTGCTGGCTGGGAGTATATGCAAAATCTCCCGGAAGAATGGCATGGCTTCAGGCTGCAGCGGGAGCCGGTCATCGGCAAGGACAAGTACGATCTGTATTCCTATGTCAATGAAGGCTGGCATAAGAAGGTCATCGTTTATTTCCATGAGGAAACCCATGAGTATAAGGTGCGGCTGAAGATCGGACTGATTGAATTTGCCCGCATCGAGTTTATCACGGGAAAACTTTCCGTGTTCGAGGAATTGCTGACCAGTCAGTTTGAGCAGCTGCTCAAGGATACAGCCCAGTTCAATCCGGCAACCCTCAGCAGCATTGTGATGGATCTGAAGCTGCCGGAATGGCAGTGGGGGCGTGAACTGCCGCTGGAAAACGAAGGCTTCGAGCTGTTCATCAAGCCCGCTGAACCCGTGAAGATCAACAATGGTTCCTATATTGTCATCGATTATGTGGATTTTGCGCTGGAGAGCAGCTTTACGGTTTATTACAATATCTATCGGGGAGAGTTCTTCTCCGAAGCGCGGATCTGGAATATCCCCGATGTAAATTACGATTTTGACTCCAATGACTTGCAGGAGCTGGAAGAGAAGTTATGTGCCCGCATGCCGGCCCGTCTGCAGCAGGTTAGGCAATGGGCCGAAGAACAAAAGGATGATATACATTATGGTAGTAATTGACAAGGCGATTTTGCATATATTGGATTTCAACTCCGGCATGACGGTGTATTCCGACGAGGAACTTACGGTGCAGGACAGCATTGAGACCTTTTTGCACAAGCATATTGAAAAATCCTGGGGCAGTCAGGATGCCAAGCCGGGAACGTTCTATGATGACAGTCATTGTGCTCAGCTGGTCAAGGAATATCTGAGCGGGGAAATGAGCTTTGTGCCCTTTTCCAAAGAACTGGCCAAGAAGCTGGAAGATGCTTTCGTCCATGCGGAAGAGATGGCTTCCAGCGATGTGATCGTGGCGGATGTGCGCATTGATGACCGGCGGCAGATTGTCATTTTCAAGTCAAACAGCCATATTGGCTACACTCATCAGGTGAACCAGACGGAAGCGGGCATCAAGAATGAGATCATCAACCACTATTCTATCATGCCCAATCTCTCTCAGAAGATGGAGGAGTTTGCCTTTATCGATGCAGAAACGAAGGAAGTTTCCGTCACGGCGAAAAAGTACACCATTGATGGCAACAGCATCCTGGTGTTCCCGGAAATCCTGCTGGAATGCAGCCTGACGCCATCGCCCAAGGAGGCCATCAAGAACCTCAGCAAGACGGCGGCGAAGGTGGCCGAAGCTTATGGTCAGGACAAGGTGGCTACGGAAGCGGCGGTCAAAAGCTATGTGACGGAGAACATGCAGGCCACGGATGAACTGGATCTGGTGGAAGCAGGTAAGGAAATCTTCAAGGAGAACCCCTCCATGCAGGCGGATTTTGACAACGCCATCAAGGAGGCAGGCTTCACGGAGCCCGTGAAGATGGATCAGGAAGCCACCATCAAGAAGATGTGCAAGCATAAACTCAAGACCGATACGGGCATTGAGTTGACCATTCCCTCCGAGTACTTCGACAACACGGAGTTCATGGAGTTCCATAATAATGAGGATGGGACTCTCTCCATCATGCTCAAGCATATCGGCAATATCGTGAACCGTGGCTGACAGGAGCGAAACTATGCAAGTAAATGGCGATTTAGCCAATATCAAAACATATGTGCTGGAAAAATTAAAGGCCCTTTATGAGCTCAAGGTGCCGATCGGGCAGATTTCCACCCGAGAATTGAATGAGGAGATGCTCGCCATCACCGAGGATACGGATCGGGAAGTGGCGGTGTATCTGAACCGTCAGGGCAAGGTGGTGCAGGTGTCCCTGGGGGATACGGCGACGGTGGATCTGCCGGAGTTCAAGCAGAAGACGCGCTCGGATCTGCGGCTCTCGGGAATCCGCTGCATCCATACCCACCCCAGCGGGGATGTGCGCCTGAGTTCTCCTGACCTGTCTTCCCTGCGCCGCCTGCGCTTTGACTGCATGGCGGCAATCGGCCGCAAGGATGGCAAGATCATTGGCTGTCTGGCTTTCTTTGCCGGGGAGATGAGTGAGGATGGCACGCAGCTGCTGACGCAGTACGGCCCGGCAGAAGACAAGGTGCTGGCACAGATCAACCTGAACATGCTGGTGACGGTGGTCAATAAGAAACTGGCCGCCCAGAGCACGAAATCCACGGAAGATGAGGTGGAGCGGGCCATCCTGGCCGGTGTGGAGCGTCCCGGCAGCAGCTGGCCCATCGAAGAGTCCATGGCGGAACTGGAGCGACTGGCCGATACTGCCGGCGCCAAGGTGGTGGCTACTTTCACCCAGCGCAAGGAAAAGCCCGATGCAGCGTTCTTCCTGGGCAAGGGAAAGGTCAATGAACTGGCCATGGAGATCCAGAACCTCGAAGCAACGCTTTTGATTCTCGATGATGAACTGACACCGTCCCAGCAGCATAATCTGGAGCGGATGCTCGGCGTCAAGGTGATTGACCGCACGGCGCTGATTCTGGATATCTTTGCCCAGCGGGCCAACTCCCGTGAGGGCAAGCTGCAGGTGGAGCTGGCGCAGCTGCGTTATAATCTGCCCCGGCTCAGCGGCCAGGGGCTGGCGCTTTCGCGTCTCGGCGGCGGCATCGGTACCCGTGGCCCCGGTGAAACGAAACTGGAAGTGGACAGGCGGCGCATCTACAGCAAGATCCACGATATTGAAGAGCTGATTGACGGCATGAAGAAAAGCCGCACCTTGCATCGCAAGCGCCGCAAGGAATCCCAGATTCCCTTGGTGGCTCTGGTGGGTTATACCAATGCGGGCAAATCCACCCTGCTGAATAAGCTGACGGGTTCTGAGGTCTTTGCGGAAGACAAGCTCTTTGCCACCCTTGATCCCACCACCCGTCATCTGGAACTGCCCGAAAAGCAAGAAATCCTATTGACCGATACCGTTGGCTTTATCCAGAAGCTGCCACATACATTGGTCAAGGCCTTCCGGGCCACGCTGGAAGAGGTACAGGAGGCAGATCTGCTGCTGCATGTGGTGGACTGCAGCAACGAGAACCTCGAAGCCCAGATTGAAGCGGTGGTAGCGGTGCTCCAGGAGCTGGAGGCGGACAATAAGCCGGTGCTCTATGTCTTCAACAAGGCTGACCAGCTGGACAATCCCCATATAAGGGAACAGCTGCTGCATGGCCGGGATGGCGTCTTCATCTCTGCCATGACCGGAGAGAATCTCGATGCCCTGCAGCGGCGCATCGAAGGCTTTTTCCAGGAAAGCCAGGTGCGCATGACGCTGCTGATTCCCTATGCGGAGGGGGCGGCGGTCACCAGGCTGCATCAGCTTAATGCCGTGGTGGAAACCTCGTATGAGGAGACGGGCACGAAGGTAGAAGTGCGTTTGCCGCTGTCGGAAAAAGATAATTTCGTACAATATGAATTAAAGGAGTAATCGTTTTGGCTTTTTCACAAAAAATCGTTGACTTGAAACAGGAAGTGCTGGCGCAGTCCCGGGAGCTGTTTGCCCGGGTGGATGGCATTGCCGAGGAAAATACCCTGAAGGTTTTGGATGCCATGCGGGAGTGCAAGGTATCCGATGCCCATTTCAACACCACTTCCGGCTATGCCTATGATGATATTGGCCGGGGCAAGCTGGAGGAGCTCTACGCCAAAATCTTCGGCGCTGAGCGGGCTTTGGTGCGCACGCAGTTCGTGTCCGGCACCCATGCGCTGGCTACGGTGCTCTTCGGTATCCTGCGTCCCGGCGACGAGCTGGTGTCCCTGACGGGCAAGCCTTACGACACCATGCAGACGGTTATCGGCTACGATAATCCGAGCCCCGGTTCCCTCAAGGAATTCGGCGTGCTCTACAACGAGCTGCCCATGATTGAAGGAAAAGTGGATATAGCAGGAATCAAGACGGTGATTGGCGAAAAGACCAAGATGGTGGAAATCCAGCGCTCCCGTGGCTATAGCATGCGCAATCCGCTGTCCATCGAGGATATCCGGGAAATCTGCGCCGAAGTTCACCGTATCAAGCCGGATTGCATCTGCTTTGTGGATAACTGCTACGGCGAGTTCGTGGATACGCTGGAGCCGACGCAGGTGGGCGCGGACATTATGGCCGGTTCTCTTATAAAGAATCCCGGCGGCGGTATTGCACCCACGGGTGGCTATATCGCAGGCCGCAATGACTTTGTGGAATTGTCTTCCTACCGTCTGACGGCTCCGGGTATGGGCGATGAATTGGGTGCCAGCCTGTCCAACAATCGCCTGCTGTTCCAGGGGCTCTTTCTGGCACCTCATGTGGTGGCTCAGGCCATCAAGGGAGCTATCTTTGCTGCCGGCATGTTTGCCCGCTTAGGTTACAAGACTTTGCCGCTGCCCACGGATGTGCGCGGCGATATCATCCAGGCCATCGAGCTGGGCACGGCGGAAAACCTCATCGCCTTCTGCGGCGGTATTCAGAAGTATTCTCCGGTGGATTCCTACGCTGCGCCGGAACCCTGGGATATGCCGGGCTATGCGGATCAGATCATCATGGCAGCAGGGACTTTCGTGCAGGGCGCGTCCATCGAGTTCAGCGCCGACGGCCCTATGCGGGCACCTTATAATGTCTATCTGCAGGGTGGCCTGACCTTTGAACATGCCGTCATCGGCATCATGGGTGCGGCCCAGGCCATTGAGGATTTGGAACAGTAAAACTCAATATGGCTTCTCTTTACAAAAAGTATGCTTATAGGGTATGATATAAAAGCAGGGACGGCATATGCCGCCCTGCTTTTATACAGACAGTACTTTTCAGAATAGAGGCAATTATGTTAATCGAATTCAAGAATAAGCGGCGATTAGCCGCTATCGATATATTCCGCGGGCTGGCCATCGCAATCATGCTGTTGGTCAATGCCCTGCCGAATTTTGAACAGGCCTGGCCCTTATTGGTGCATGCTCCCTGGGCGGGGCTGACCATTGCGGATCTGGCCTTTCCCGGCTTTGTCTTTATCATGGGGGTATCCGCTTCGCTGTGGTTTCCTAAGCATGAGCAGGATGGTTCAGGGGAGAAGTTCTGCATAATCCTGAAACGTTCGCTGTTGCTGATTTTGCTGGGGTTTTTCCTCTGTCAGTTCCCGCTGGTGCTGCAGCATGTGTTTCAGCCGGAACCGGGCGGCTCACTCATAAAGGATATTGTGGAGCATGGCCGCATACCAGGGGTATTGCAGCGGCTGGGGCTGGTGTATTTCTTCGGCATGATCATCACCTGGTGGCTGCGCAGTGAAAAGCATATTGCCATTATGGCCCTGCTTTTGCTGGTGTTATCCTCAACCTGTTTTCATCTTTACGATACCACCAATCCATTCAGTCCTGACAATAATATCAGCATGCTGATTGACGGGATTTTCCCGGGGACGGCCCATTGCTATATGGGACAGAATTTCGATCCGGAGGGGCTTTACGGCACAATAGCGGCCACGGCTTCCTTCCTTTGGGGCATGCTGGCGGGGCGGCAGCTGACCATGGAAAGCGCCCCGGTCTTCGAGCGGGTGCTGATGCTGTTGGTCGGTGGCGCAGTGCTGCTGTTGTTTGGCGGCGCCTGGAGCTATCTGGATATCATCAGCAAGCAGCTCTGGACCGCACCTTTCGTGCTCTTTACCAGCGGCGGCTTTATGTGCAGTCTGGGACTATTGCAGATGCTTTTGAGTCTGTTTCCGGATTTTATCAACTGGCTATTTACACCCTGCAGGCTGCTGGGGCTTAATCCTTTGTTTATGTTCATCGTGCCGGATATGGTATTGATGACCTTGTGGCAGCTTACGGTCAAAGGCGAGCCATTTTATTCCTGGCTTTGGGAAAATACCCTGCGGGGAATATTGGGGGCACCGTTGAGTATCTTTGCCTTTGCTCTTGTCTGGGTTATGCTGTGGGTGCCGCTGGCTGATTTTCTGCATAAGCGGCAGATCATATTTAAATTATAAGGGGGTTATGTGATGAGGTTTTTACGGGGAAAATGGAAGTATCTGCTGGGAGTGTTCACGCTGGCAATGTTGACTCTATGGGGCAATGTGCCCGCGTCCAGCGCGCCGGCCATTCCGCTTAGGGGAATCGTGGAGGGCTTCTATGGCACGCCCTGGTCTCAGGCAGACCGGCTGGATATGCTGCAATTCTGCCATGACCATAAGCTCAATGCCTATATCTACGCACCAAAGGACGATCCCTATCATCGGGCCAAATGGCGGGAGCCCTATCCTGCCGATAAGATGGCGGAATTGCGGGTTCTTATCGATGCGTCGAAGAAGCAGCAGGTGAAGTTCATCTTTGCCATTTCGCCGGGGCTGGACATCCATTTTGACGGCCCGGAGGGGGATGCTGACAAAATCGCCATGGAGCGAAAACTCACGGCCATGTATGAGATGGGCGTGCGGGATTTCGCCATCTTCTTTGACGATATCAAGAACAAGGATGCCAAGGGGCAGGCAGAGTTTCTGAACTGGCTCAATGAAAACTTCATCGCCAAGCACAAGGATGTGGCGCCGCTGATTACAGTGCCTACCGAATATTTCCGGCAGGATATGGAGGCTGAGGGGCAGATCAAGGAATACACCCGGGACTTTTCTGCTACGTTGGATAAGAATATTCTCGTGCTCTACACTGGGGAAAAGGTGGTACCCGATGGGCTGACGGATGAAGATTACGCCAAGGCAAATAAGCTTTATGGCCGTCAGCTTGGCGTATGGTGGAACTATCCTGTCAGCGACTATCTGGAAGCCAAGCTGGCGTTGGGGCCCATCGAGAAAATGCCGGTGAAGTCGGAGATTCCTGCTATTTTCTATAATCCCATGAAACATGCGGAGCTGTCGAAAATCTCGCTGGCTACGGGGGCAGATTATGCCCGGAATCCATCTAAGTACGATGCGGTCAAATCCTGGCAGAAAGCCATCAAGTCGCAATACGGAAAGCTGGCACCGGCCATGGAGGCCTTTGCTGACCATAATCAGCATATGGTAGTGAGCTGGGCTGTGATTGGCCCGGAGGATGGTGCAGCCATGCGGCAGCTGATGGAGGCTTACTGGCAGGACAAGTCAAAGGGCGAAAAACTGACGGCTGACCTGTCAAAACTTGACCAGTCAATTTCGCAGCTGCAACAGAAACTGCCTGCCAAGGCCCTGCAGGAATGCCAGCCCCAGCTGCAGCAGCTGCAGCGCATTGTACGGGCCGATATGCTGGGCATCCGGATACTGGCTGGTGAGCAGGACAAGCGGGCTGAATTTGACACCCTGCTGGCAGAGGTCAAGGCCCATGACAAAGAAGCCCAGGCCTCGGAGAAGACCTGCCGGGCCTTCCTGGATAAATTGGCGGGGCTCTTGTAATTTTCTGAATATTATAGTATAATAGGACATATCGAAGCAGGTTTTCCATTTTATCTGTAGGAGGGGTTCTTATGTTCAGAGCAGTACCATTTCATCTCCGGGAAAATGCGGAGCGTGGTTATGATGTTTTGGAAAAGGTGTTGAGCTATGCCGCCGAGCAGTCTCTGAATCCGCTGGGTAAAGTCAGCGGGGCATTATCGTCCTTCAAGGTGGACGTGATTGAGACGGATACAGCCTATGAGCTCTTTGCAGAACTGCCGGGTTTCTACAAGGAGCAGATCACGGTTTCCTATGATGATGACAACTATCTGCGCATCAAGGCCCAGCGGGCAGAGGCAGTGGATGCCAGCATCAAGTATCTCTGCCGGGAGCGCAAGAGCGGCGATTTTGAGCGCACCTTCTATATTGACGGTATCGACAAGAAAGCCGTCAATGTGGCTTTCGAGAACGGTATTTTGCATATCGTCCTGCCGAAGCAGAAGGAAGATGAAAACCGTACGGTGTTTGATATCGAGTAAGATTAGATTGTGAGAGCCTGCTGGCTGCCGAAAAAAGGTGCCAGCAGGCTTTATTTATGATAAAATATTGAAAGAATATGAAAATATTTTTGCGCTATTGTGGGAAGAGGCAGGAATTTTTTGGATGGAAAGGGAATAGTACATAGAGTAAACAGGATCAGTTTATCGTAAACAGACCAGAGGAGATTGGGAGGGACCAAAGATGATGGATGAAAAGGATTGGGCAGAGTTTAAACGGAAATTGAAGGCCAAGACGGAAATTGACCTCGATCTATATAAAGAACCGCAGATGAAACGGCGTATCGGCAATCTGGTGACCAGAGCTAATATGGATTCCTATGTGGCGTATTTTGACAATGCAGCCAAGAATAAAGACGATTTTGCCGCCTTTATCGAATATCTGACGATCAACGTGTCGGAATTCTTCCGTACACCGGAGAAGTTTGGCAAGCTGGAGACAGATGTCATTCCGGATCTTTTGAAGCGCTCACCCAAGCTCAATATCTGGAGTGCGGGCTGCTCCATTGGGGCGGAACCTTATTCCCTGGCTATCATCATGAAGGAAATGACGCCGAATGTGAAGCACCGCATCCTGGCCTCTGACCTGGATATCGAAATCCTGGCCAAGGCAAAACGGGGGGTTTACAACAAGGACGAAATCAAGGCCATGAAGCCTGACCGTCTGAAGAAATACTTCCAGACCGTTGAAGGGGATAAGTATGCGGTCAGTCAGGAAATCAAGAGCTGCATCGAGTTCAAGCGTCATAATCTCTTGAAAGATCCCTTCGAGAATGGTTTTGACCTGATTCTTTGCCGCAATGTGGTCATTTACTTCACCGAGGAAGCCAAGGATCAGCTCTATGCCAACTTCTTCAAGGCCCTGAAGCCAGGTGGCATCCTTTTTGTCGGTGCCACTGAGGCCATCCTGAACTTCCGCAAATTAGGCTATACCAGTTTCCAGCCGTTCTTCTATCAAAAGCCTTTGGCATAAGAAAAACGCCAATTATTACGAAAAGATCGGAGCTAAGTCATGTACGCGAATCAACAGATAGAACAACTAGATAGGGAAAGAATGCAAGCCTTGCAGTTAGAGCGCCTGCAGAAACAGCTGAAATGGGCAGAGGAAAAGAGTTTCTTCTACCAGCAGAAGTTTACCAAGGCAGGAGTGTCGGCAGGTGACATCAAGAGCCTTGAGGACATCCGGAGGCTTCCTTTCCTGACCGCTAATGAACTCTTCCAGATTGATTCGCTGGATATGCTGACCATGCCACTGTCGGGGATTATCCGCTTCAGCGTGGTGCAGCAGGAAAATGGCGAGGTGACGAAGTTCTATACCGCAGGCGATATCGGACATAATGTGGAGATGCTGACGCGGGCCTTTGTGGCCGCAGGTGTCAATCAGACCTCAGTGGTGGCCTTGCAAGGGGATATGTCCGACAGCCGCATCATGGATCTTCAGTATGCTTTAGAGATGCTTGGCGCGACGGTGGTAGCGATGGGAACGGATTATCGGCAGTGGCTGCGTATGATGGAGCTCATCAGCATGGATACCATTGTGAGCACGCCCCAGCTGATCATGCAGCTCATTATCCAGCTGCAGGCCACGGGCAAGAATATTGCCGATTATCCGTTGACGCGGATCATCTGTCTGAATCAACAGGGCTTGCAGAATGCCATGCAGCGTCATATTGCCGACCGCACCCATGCTACGGTATATAACCTCTATGAACCGGCGGAATTGGGTACGGCCAGCATGCTTTATCAATGTGAGGCTCATAAGGGTTATCATATTCAGGAGGACTACTTCTATCCGGAAATCGTAGCCTTCCATAGCGATCAGGTGGTGACCGAGCCTCATCAGATGGGCGAGTTGGTGGTAACTACCCTGGCGGCAGAAGCCGTGCCGTTGATCCGCTATCGCACTGGGCAGGCGGTTATGTTGGAAACGGATGTGTGTGACTGTGGGCGGACATTGCGTCGGGTGACGACACCATTTACCTTTATGTAGGAAATCATAGCCTTCCCCATAGGGGGAGGCTTTTTTATTTGTGGGGAATACTTATGACAGCAACTTTAGACTTTATCATTGGGCGCAGCGGCACGGGCAAGACGCATGCCTGCCTGACGGCCATGCAGAAGAAAATGACGGCAGAGCCTTTAGGGCCGGCGCTGATCCTGCTCTTGCCGGAGCATATGACCTATAAGGCTGAGCGGGAACTGGCCACCATGATGGAAAAAAACGGGCAGGGCTTTTTCCGTGCCTATGTGTTCGGCTTCCGGCGTTTTGCCCGGCAGATCCTGCTGGAAACCGGTGGTGGGGACATGCCCCGCATCAGCGATGTGGGAAGGCGGCTCTTACTGCAAAAATTACTGCTAAAGCATCAGAAGGACAAGGATCTGACGGTTTTTGCCCGAGCAGCCCGGCAGCGGGGCTTTACGGAAACCCTGTCCGATGCTATCAAGGAAATCAAAAGCTATCGGCTGACCACCGATACACTGCGGCAGGCGGCGGATATGGTGGGCACCGGGCAGGAACGCCTTTCGGGCAAAGTGCGGGAACTGTCTACGCTGGCCGATGAATTTGCGGCAGCCATGGATGGTCGCACGAATGATGCGGAAGATCTGATGAACATCCTAGCGGACAAGATCCCACAGGCAGAACTCATGCAGGGCGCTGAAGTATGGATTGATGGCTTCGTGTTCTTCAATCCACAGGAAATGAATGTATTGGCCGCCATATTGTCCAGTGCGGCAAAGGTCCATATCACTTTGCCGCTGACGGGGGAACACCTGCCAAATGGTCAGGTCAATTTTCAGCAGCCGGAAAATACCAATGAAACAGGGCTGTTCAACCGTCCTTACCGCACGATGGAAAATATCTGCCGCCTGCTGCAGGAAATGGAGTCAGGTCAGAGTGGTTTTTGGCAGCCTGTCACGTTGCTGACGGAAAATCATCGTGCCAAAAATCCTGCTTTGGGCTGGCTGGAGAAGACATTATTCGGCCAGGTCGCGGAATATTCGGAAAAAGTACAGGGGCTGCGGCTGGTGGAAGCGGCTAACCGCCGCATCGAGCTGGAGACCGTGGCGGCGGATATCCTGCGGCTGGTGCGGGAAGAAGATTACCGCTATCGGGAAATCGGCGTTTTGATCCGCAATGCCGAGGATTATGATGGCGTCCTGCCGTTGGTATTCCAGGATTATGGTATTCCCTTCTTTCAGGATGGCAAGCGGCAGAGCATCCATCATCCCTTGGCGGAACTCCTGCGTTCCGCACTGGAAGTGGTGCAGCGGGGCTGGAACTATGAGAATATCTTCCGCTGTCTGCGCACGGGCTTCTTCCCCTTGGTGAGGGATGATGTGGACAAGCTGGAAAACTATGTGCTGGAATTCGGCATCCGGGGACGCAAGCGGTGGCTGCAGGCAGAGGATTGGCGTTGGCATCGCCGTTATTCGCTGGATACGGAAGAGGAAGAAGTCGATGCGGAAACCCAGGAACGGCTGCAGCTCATTGACGGTTTGCGGCGGCAGGCCGTAGAAGCGCTGCGGATTTTTGACCAGTCAATCCGGCAGGCGGAGAATGTAACCGACCAGATCACGGCTCTTTATGATTTCCTAGTGGCACTGGAGGTGCCTGCCCATCTGGTCAAATGGCAGGAGGTGGCTGAGAACGAAGGCCGGATGGCAGATGCGGCAGAGCATAAGCAAATCTGGGAAGACATCATGGAATTATTCGATCAGCTGGTGGAAATCAGCGGGCAGGAAAAGATGAGCCTGACTGATTTTGCGGCGGTGCTTGGGGATGGGCTCGATGCGGTGAATCTGTCCCTGATTCCACCGGGGCTTGACTATGTGACGGTATCCTCCCTGGATCAGAACAGTATGGCGGGCAGCCGGGCCATCTATATCCTGGGGGCCAATGCCGGAGCCATGCCGCGGCGGATCGGTGAAGCGGGGATGTTTACTGATGCGGACAGGTTGCATCTGGCCGATGCTTTGGAAAAAATGCCTGCGGAATTCGGGGAAAAGCCGGTGATTTCCCGGGGCAGCCAGGAGCGCAGCTTTGGTGAGCGCTTCCTGCTTTACCGAGGCTTTAATGAGGCCAGCGAATACCTGTGGATCTCTTATGCTCTGGCAGATGCAGAGGGCAGTGGTCTGCAGCCTGCCTCGTTGGTGGGGAAATTAAAGCACTGCTTCCCCCAATTGCTATTCTGGTCTATTCCCTTGGAAATTTTGGACCGTAAAGATATGCTACAACTGTCGGCACCGGTGCCGGCGGTGTCCGGTCTGGCCAATGCCCTGCGCGGCCAGCGGGATGAAGGAAAGATGGATGAATTCTGGCAGGACGTGTACAATTGGGCCCTGAAGCAGCCGGATCTGCAGCGGCCGATGAAACTGGCACTGGCAGGGCTGGCGCCCAAAGCTCCTGTAGGCGAGATTCCCACGGAACTGGCCCAGGCCATCTACCTCAAGGGCAAATTCCTGCGGGGCAGCGTCACTCAGTTCGAGAAGTTCCGTCAGTGTCCCTTCAGTCATTTTGCGAAGTACGGCCTGAAATTGCAGGAACGCCATACCTATGAGTTCCGGCATATGGATTTGGGACAGCTTTTGCATGAGGTGATCCGGGAATACGGGGAAATGGTCAGCCGTGATTATGACCATCGCTGGCAGGATGTGCCTGAGGAGCGTCGCGGGGATATCTGCCATGAGCTGGTGGAGACCATTGCACCCCGCCTGCAGAGTGAAATTTTGCTGAGCCGTCCAGATTATCGTCACTATAAGCGGCGCATGGAGGCTACAGCCTTGCAGGCAGTCAATCATTTGTCCGCCTGGGCAGCGGTATCAGAATTCCAACCGGCTTACTTTGAGGAGGGCTTCGGCCATAAGGCGGATAAGGTGCAGCTGACACCGCTGCCTTTGGGCAATGGTTTTTCCCTGTCCCTGAAGGGTCAGATTGACCGTTTGGACATCCATCAGGAAAATCCCTATTTTCTGATCCTTGATTATAAGACGGGGCAGGCAGCCATCAATCTCTTTGAGGTGTATTATGGGCTGAAACTGCAGCTGCTGGTCTATGTGCTGGTGGGGCAGGAATTACTGAAACAGCAGGATAAGGAAAGACTGCCCGCAGGCATTCTCTATGCGCTTTTGCATAATCCCCTGATTACGGCGGATAAGCGGCTCAGCAGTGAGGAGATGGCAGCAGCCATCAAGAAGAAGCTCACCATGCCCGGCTGGGTGCTGGCGGATATGGACGTCATCCGCAGCATTGATGCCAATCTGGAGCATATCAAGCCTCAGGCCAAGAAAGATGGGCAGCTGGACAGCAATACCTTGAAGAAACATTACATCCGCACGCAACAGGAATTTGAACTGATGCTGGGTTATGTGGACTATATCCTGCGGGATACCGGGAAAGCTATCCTGTCCGGTGATATCCAGATCAAACCCTATCGGAATGGGGAGCGCACGGCCTGCAAATACTGTGATTATCAGGTGCTCTGTGGCTTTGATCCGGATATTGAGGGTTTTGCCTATCATGATGTGCAGGATTTTGATGAGGAAGAAATGGAACGCCGGATGGCGGATACAATAGGAAGAGAGGATTTAGCTGATGCCATACACCAAGGATCAACAGACAGCCATTGAGGCTCGCGGGCGGAATATATTGGTCGCCGCTGCCGCCGGTTCCGGCAAGACGCGGGTGCTGGTGGAACGCATTATCCAGCAGCTGCTCCATGATGAACTGGATGTGGATGAATTATTGGTGGTGACCTTCACTAATGCGGCGGCGGCAGAGATGCGGGAACGCATTGAAGGAACCCTGGCCCGGGAATTGGACGGCATCACCGACCGGGAAATCGCCGCTCGTCTGGAACGGCAGATGATTTTGCTGACCGGTGCCGATATCAGTACCTTCCATTCCTTTTGCCAGCGGGTGATCCGCCAGCATATCGAAAGCATTGATGTGGATCCCAAGTTCCGTCTGGCCAGCGAACAGGAAATGATCTTGCTCAGGCAGGATGTTCTGGAAACCATGCTGGAGGAAAAATACGAACGCCCGGAACGGGCAGAGGATCTGCTCGTCTGGGAAGAATTCATTTCCTTTATGGACGACTATGGTGATGAAAAGGGCGATGAGACGATCAAGGAGGCCATATTGAAACTTCATGCCTTTGCCCAGAGCCAGCCTTTTCCTGCGAAATGGCTGCAAAGCCAGCAGGAAGCAAAGACAGAGACTTTGGCCAATTCTCCGTGGCTGGGTGCTGTTATCCCCGAGATGAAGAATGGCTTGCTGGCGGTGATCAGCCAGTATGAGGAATTGGCTGCCTTGGGCAGTTCACAGTCTGATGCGGCTTTTGCAGCGGCCTGGGCACCCTATGGGGAGCTGATGCAGCAGGATCTGGCCGGCTTGGCCGATATCCGCGAAGCCTTCAATGTGCTGGCCCTGTCCCCGGAGGCAGATAAATGGGATGAACTGACCAAAAAGGTCAGCAAGTTTTCCTGGGGGGCCATGCGGGGAAAGATCTATAACGACTTGAAGTCGCTTTATCCGGATAGCCGGCAGACCTTTGTTGACCGTCGGGATGCTGTCAAAAAGGCGCTGACCAAATTTGCCGAAACCTATATGAAGCAATCGGCGGCGCAGATGGAAGAGGATATGGCAGCCAATCAGCAGGTGGCTGGAACCTATGCCCAGCTGGCATTGGATTTTGGCAGTGCCCTGCAGGCGGCCAAGCAGGAGCGTAATGTGCTGGATTTCAACGATTTGGAGCACTATGCGCTGCAGATTCTCAGCGATACGGATGCGGAAGGCAAAATTGTCCCCAGCGAAGCGGCAAAAACCTTGCGGGAAAAATATAAGTCCATTATGGTGGACGAGTATCAGGACACCAATGGTGTACAGGAAACCATTCTGAATCTGATTGCCCGGGAAAACAATCGCTTTACCGTAGGGGATGTGAAGCAGAGTATCTATCGTTTCCGCCTGGCTGATCCGACACTTTTCCAGGTCAAGTACGACAGCTTTGTGGAAGAACCGACGGCGGGGGACAAGAATCAGCTGATCACCATGAAGCAGAATTTCCGCAGCCGGGCGGAAGTGCTGGCTCCCATCAATTTTGTCTTTGACCAGATCATGACGCGGGAGGCGGCGGAAATCGAATATGATGACCGCAGCAAGCTCTATCCTGGTGCAGATTACCCGTCACATGAACATACCCTGGCCGGGCCTATGGAATTGGATTTGATCCTGCAGGAGCAGGAAGATGCCAAGGAAAAGAAAAAAGCCCCTGTGGATACAGAGGCGGAGGAGGAAGGCGAAGAGGATCTGCAGGGCTTCAAGCTGGAAGCGCAGTACATTGCCCAGCGCATCGCCAAATTGATGGAGGAGAGTCCCTTTGTCTACGATAAGGATCAGGATGGATATCGTCCTCTGGCCTATCGGGATATTGCGGTGCTTCTGCGGGCGGTGAGTGGTAAGGCCAATATCCTGCTGGAAACCCTGCGTAAAAACAGCATTCCTGCTTATGCCAATGTGGATGGCGGCTATTTTGAAGCGGCAGAAGTGCGGCTGATGCTGGCGCTGCTGAAGGTCATCGACAATGTGCGTCAGGATATTCCGCTGGCTGCGGTGCTGGCTTCCCCAATCGGCGGCTTTTCCATGGAAGAACTTACGCAGATCCGTCTGGCTTCAGAAACCGGCGATCTTTATGATGGTCTGTTGGCCAGTTTTTCGCTGGACAGTAAATTGCCGCAGGAGCTGGCTGGCCGCATAGCTGCATTTCAGGCAGATTTGGCCCGCTGGCGCAGCTTCGCCATCAGTCATAGCGTGCCGGAGCTGATCTGGCTGCTCTATCGGGATACTGGTTACTACGATTATGTGGGCGGTATTAAGGGCGGTCTGCTGCGGCAGGCCAATCTGCGCATGCTGGCCGATCGGGCGGCTGATTATGAGCGCACTAACTACCGGGGACTGTTCCGTTTCCTGCGGTTTATCGAGAATCTGCAGAAACGGGAGACGGATTTGTCTGTAGCCAGAACCTTGGGCGCCAGCGAGAATGTGGTGCAGATCATGACCATTCACCGCAGCAAGGGCTTGGAGTTTCCCGTGGTCATCGTGGCGGATACAGCCAAGGGTTTCAACTTCAAGGATTTGAGCAGTTCCTTCCTGATGCATAAGGATTTGGGCATCGGCATGAAAATTGCCCAGCGCTCAAGGGTGGGACGGCAGATCTACAAATCCCTGCCCTGGCAGTCTGTGGCCACTAAAATCCGCGCGGAATCCAAGGCTGAGGAAATGCGTATCCTCTATGTAGCCATGACCAGAGCCAGAGAAAAGCTGATTCTGACCGGTGTGGTGAAAGGAAAGGATCTGGCCAAGAAGTTCCAGAAATACTGTCAGTATGTGGAACAGGAAGAGGCGCAGCTGCCAACCCATGCCATCACCGGTGCCAAGAGTTATCTGGATTGGGTGGCCATGGCGCTGAGCCGTCATAGTGCAGGCGAGCCACTGCGGCAGGCGGCTGGACTTGAAGGAGTGATGGCGAATTTGGAGCAGAGCATCGAACCTGCTGCCCAGATTAAGGTCAATCTCTGTCCGGCACAGTCTGTCACAACCGATAAGCAGGACGAAGATGCCGCTGATGAATTCTTGCAGGCGGCCGTCCATCTGCAGCCGATGCCCACGTCTGCTTATCAGGAACAAGTGGAACATATGCTCAGCTGGCAATATGCGGACAAAGGTTTGGCCAATGTTCCGGCCAAGCTCACGGTGACGGAGATCAAGCGGCGCTTTGTCGCTGGTTTGGAGCATGATGAAGAACTGCCTGCGGCCCGTCAGCTGATTGTCATGAACGAGCAGGAAGAATTGGAAGCGGTAGCAGAAGGCGGAGAAGTTCCTGCAGCTGAGGCAGAAAAAACAGCAGAGGAGATAGGGGCAGACTGGCCCCGTCCACGTTTTATGCGGGAGAAGCAGACCAGTCTTTCGCCCATGGAACGGGGCACCATCATGCATACGGTCATGCAGCGGCTGGATTTCCATGGCGATGTGAGCTATCAGGGTATCAAAAAGCAGGTAGAAGCATTGGAAGCAAAAGGCATTCTGCCGGAAGGTGCCGGCAAGGTGGTCTATATCAAGGGCATACAGGGCTTCTTTGCTTCGCCCTTGGGGGCGCAGGTGCAGAACGCCCGCAGGCTTTATCGCGAGCTGCCCTTCAGCCGGATGCTCAAGGCCAAGGATTTTTACCCCGAAGTGCAGGAAGAAGGGGAACTGGTTTTCACCCAGGGCGTGATTGACCTGCTTGTAGAAACCGCCGAGGGTGAGCTTATCCTGGTTGACTACAAGACCGACAGGCTGACGGATCCGGCCCGTATCCGGCGGCGTTATCAGATCCAGCTGGATTTGTACCGTGATGCCGTGGAAGCAATCTTAGGGCGGCAGGTAGACAAGACCTATCTCTATCTGTTGCAGAATGGCAGCTTTGTGCCTATGGATGCAGTGGAGTAAGGGGGAGTTTTATGTTATCCGTTGAAATCATGCAGGGACTGCTGATTCCCTTTCTGGGAACCACATTAGGTGCCGCCTGCGTCATGGTGGCGGCTTCCATCTGGAGCCTGTTGATTCCTGCCATGGAAGGCAGCGCCGCCATGGGCAAACTGGCTTTTGTGCCTGCGGTGGTGGGCTTTTGGGTGGGAACCTTGTTCCTGCTCATACTGGACCATCTGATCCCACATCTGCATATGGATGCCCATGAAGCCGAAGGCCCTAAATGCAGCCTGCCCAAGACCGCTATGCTGGTGCTGGCAGTAACGCTCCATAACATCCCCGAAGGTATGGCGGTAGGCGTGGTATTCGCCGGCTGGCTGGCGGGCAACGCCGATATCACCTTGAGCGGGGCCTTGGCTCTGTCCATCGGTATCGCCATCCAGAATTTCCCCGAAGGTGCCATCATCTCCCTGCCTCTGCGGGCGGAGGGCATGAGCAAGCATAAGTCCTTTATCAGCGGGATGCTCTCCGGCATCGTGGAGCCAATCGGCGCTATCCTGACCATCTTAGCCGCAACCTATGTCCTGCCCGTCCTGCCATACCTCTTAGCTTTCGCCGCCGGTGCCATGATTTACGTGGTGGTGGAAGAACTCATCCCCGAAATGTCAGCAGGCGAGCATAGCGATATCGGCGTGCTGACATTTGCCTTGGGTTTTACACTGATGATGACCTTGGATGTGGCCTTGGGATGAATCAATTGTTGCAGGGTGTTTTTTTGCAGACAAATGTGATAATATAGATAGGCAATGTCAAAGAATCTTAGTGATTAACGAGAGGATGAGGGGGACGATAGATGGAAAAAGAACTCTTGCGTCTTGAACGCGTAAATAAAAGTTATGATGGTCGGAAAATATTGGAAGACCTGGATCTGACGATTCACGAGAATGAATTTGTGACACTTTTGGGGCCGTCAGGTTGTGGCAAGACCACGATCCTGCGCATGATTGGTGGTTTTGAGACGCCGGATAGCGGTAAGATCTGGTTTGACGGTCAGGATATCACCAACCTCCAGCCGGAGAAGCGGCAGGTCAATACGGTGTTTCAGAAGTATTCCCTGTTCTCTCATATGGACGTGGCGGAAAATATTGCCTTCGGCTTGAAACTCAAGGGGAAAAGCGCAAGTTACATTCGCGATAAGATAAAGTATGCCCTGAAGTTGGTGAATCTGGACGGTTATGAACACGCCCGTGTCACCCAAATGTCCGGCGGCCAGCAGCAGCGTATTGCCATTGCCCGGGCAATTGTCAATGAGCCGAAAGTCCTGCTCTTGGATGAGCCGTTATCGGCCTTGGATTTGAAGCTGCGGCAGAATATGCAGCGGGAACTGGTCAAGATCAAACGGGAACTGGGCATCACCTTTGTGTTTGTCACCCATGACCAGGAAGAAGCCCTGTCCATGTCGGACACGGTAGTGGTTATGAACCAGGGCTGGATTCAGCAGATTGGTACGCCAGAGAACGTGTACAATGAGCCGGAGAATGCCTTTGTGGCGGATTTCATCGGTGACAGCAATATCATCGATGGCATTATGGTGCGGGACAAATTGGTGCATTTGCTGGGCAAGGATATTCCCTGCATCAACACGGGCTTTGGTGAAAATGTTCCCGTGGACGTGCAGATCCGTCCGGAGGATATCCAGATCTGCGCCCCGGCAGACGGCCAGTTCACCGGCATTATCAAACAGGTGATCTTTAAAGGGACGGTTTACGATATCACCATTGAAGCCGGCGGTTTTGAATGGCTGGTGCAGACCATCACGGGGCATGAACAGGGCAAGGAAGTCGGCATCAGATTGGCGGCCTCCAATATCCAGATCATGGCCAAGCCTGCATCGGAAGATGAGGAGGCCGTGAGCGATGAATAAGCGCCTGTCTACCCAACGCTTCCTGGCCCTGCCCTTTGGCTTGTGGTCCGTTCTGTTTATCGTCCTGCCCTTGTTCTTCGTCCTTTGGAATGGATTGAAGACCGAGGCTGGCGGCTTTACACTGGAACATCTGCAGACAGTTCTGCAATGGGAATATCTGAAAGCTTTGGGGCTTTCAGTGGAGCTGGCTTTGATCAGCACCTTTGTCTGTCTGGTATTGGCCTATCCCTTGTGCCTGATCCTGCGGGAGCGCAAGGAAAGCCGGGGACTGCTGGTCTTTGTGCTGTTCCTGCTGCCTCTCTGGATGAATTCCCTGCTGACCACCATGGCCTGGCAGACTATCCTGGAAAAGCATGGTATCCTCAATATGTTCCTGCAGTCAATCGGGCTGGGCGAGGTGCATATCATCAACACGCCGCTGGCCATCATCATCGGCATGGTGTATAATTTTCTGCCCTATATGGTGCTGCCTCTCTATGTGGCCATCAATCGCATTGACGCCAGCATTATCGAAGCGGCTCGGGACTTAGGGGCCAATCATTATCAGACCTTGCGCCGCGTATTGCTGCCATTATCCATGCCCGGAATCGTCAGCGGTTCCACCATGGTTTTCATCCCTGCGCTGACCACTTTCGTGATCAGTGCTCTGCTGGGGGGCAACAAGGTCCTGCTCGTAGGCAATATAATCGAACAGGAATTCACGGCGGCTTACGACTGGCAGCTGGGAAGTGCCCTGTCCATGGTACTTATGGTCTTTATCATCCTGAATATCCTGCTGGAAGCTTTCACCGATAACGGTGAGCAGGCGAAGAAGGGGGCAAGGCCATAATGCAGAAAATCAAGAATACCTATCTCGGCCTCATCGTTGCCTTCCTCTATGCGCCCATCGTGGTGCTGATTGCTCAGTCCTTCAATGCCAGCCGCTACCGCGGGCAGTGGACGGGCTTTACCTGGGAATGGTACGCAAAACTCTTGGAGAGTGAGGATATCCTCAATGCCTTTTCCAATACGTTGACCATCGGCGTGACATCGGCTTTATTGGCGACAATCCTGGCGCTGGTCACGGCTTTGGGCATGCGGCAGATGGGGCGGCAGGGACGGATGCTCCTGCGGGGGCTGGCCAATGTCCCCCTGCTCAATGCCGATATCGTCACGGGCATTTCCCTGATGTTGCTCTTTTTGGGGCTGGGGCTGAAACTGGGCTATGACACGATCCTGCTGGCCCATATCGTCATCAGCCTGCCCTATGCGATGCTCTGCATCCTGCCACAGGTACTCACCATGGACGATGTCTGGTATGAAGCGGCCCGGGATCTCGGTGCCACGCCGCTGCAGGCCTTCCGCAAGGTCATCCTGCCGGAGCTGATGCCGGGAATCGTGGCGGCATTCCTGCTCTCTTTTGCCATGAGCGCCGACGATTTCATCGTGACGTACTTCACCAAAGGTGCAGGTATTGAGACATTGACCACGGAAATCTACGCGGAACTGAAATTGGGTGTCCATCCGGAAATGTATGCCCTGTCCGCCCTGTTCTTCTGCGGCGTGCTGGCTTTCACGGCCTTGCTGATGCTGAACTACAAGGTGATCAACCGCTACCGGCAGGCGGAGAAAAGGGGGCAGGAAGGATGAGTCTTTTGCATAAATATCTGCGCTCCCTGTTATTGACCATGCTGGTGCTCGCTACCCTGTTGTTGAGCGGTTGTGACATGTTCGCCGATCAGCAGGAAGAGGGCGAAGATGTGCTCTATGTCTATAGCTGGGGCGATTATCTCAGCGAGGATGTCATCAAGCAGTTTGAAGAGGAAACGGGCATCAAGGTGGTGCTGGACGAATACGACACCAACGAGAGCATGTATCCCCGTATTGCTGAAGGGGCTGAGGCTTATGATGTGCTCTGTCCTTCTGACTATATGATCAACAAGCTGATTCATAATGACCTGCTGCAGCCGCTGGATTTTGACAAGCTGCCCAACGCCCGGAAAAATATCGGGCAGGATTTCTTTGACCAGTCACGGACTTTCGACAAGGAAGGGGAATACAGCGTGCCCTATTGCTGGGGCACGGTGGGCATTATGTATAATACGAAGATGGTACATGAGCCGGTGGACAGCTGGAAAATCCTCTGGGATGAAAAGTACAAGGACAATATCCTCATGCAGGATTCGGCCCGGGATGCCATCATGATTCCCTTGAAGATATTGGGATACTCCATGAACACCACCAATGAGGCGGAGCTGAAGGAAGCCCGGGATATGCTGATCAAGCAGAAAAACTTGGTACAGGCCTATGGTGTGGATGATATCCGCGACAAGCTGAGCTCCGGCGAAGCGGCGCTGGGGGTTATCTTCTCCGGCGAAGCAATCAAGCTCATGCAGTCAAATCCGGATCTGCGGTTCCAACCCGCGCCCAAGGAAGGCACGAATGTTTGGATTGACAGTTGGGTGATTCCGAAGAATGCCCGTCATGTGGAAAACGCCCATAAATTCATCGATTTCATGTGCCGCACGGATATTGCGGCGGCCAATTTCCAGGAACTGGGTTATTCCACCCCAAACACCACCGTGCGGGAGGAAGTAGAGGAAGATTTGGGCGAATTTGTCGATGTTGCCTTCCCGCCGGAGGATGTCTACAAAGGCCAGGAATCCTACAGCTACTTGGGCGAGGCTTTGGATAAGCTCTATACGAAACTCTGGCTGCAGGTAAAAGTGAATTAAAATAGAGGAAAAAACAACTCCTTTGTGGAATACTATGTTAAACGTATTTCAAACAAAGGAGTTGTTTTCGTATGAATGTCAAAGCCGAAGTATTCAGCAAGTATCTGGAAGAAAAGAAAATCGAAGCCTTTCAGGTAGAGGAGATTGCAGATGATCCGCAGCACACCGTGGTCTATCGTTCCCATGTGGTCGTGGAAGGCCAGCAGTTGCCCACGCTGGTGCTGTTGGATGACAGCGTGTTCTCCATGATCCGCGTGCAGATCTCCCCCAAGGCCCGCACGGAGGAAAATGAACTGGCTGTACTGCGTCTGGTCAGCGAGCAGAATATGAAGTTCAAACCCTTCAAACTCTACTTTGACCAATCAGGCGCGCTGATTCTCGATGTATGCCTGCTGACGCCGGGGGCGGAGGAAAAAGATTTCCCGATGCTGGGCGATGAGGTTTACGGCATGTTCGATGTACTGATTAAATTCCTCGAAGAAAATTACCGAGGCTGGATGAAAGAAATTTGGTAATTGACAAGTCAAAATGCTGCCCTGACGGAAATGTCAGGACGGCATTTTTTCTCTTGCTGCGTGAAAAAATTTTTGGCTTGTCTCTTAAGATTTCCACTAAATATTCGATATATAAGGTAAGCGAAACTATATAAGGGGGGACGTGTACCCTTCTTGGGGAATAGATTTGCATCTCACATGGAGTGTGAGACGGCAGATGAAGTAACAAGGCTGGATATTATCAGGGAGGATGTGTGAAGCCATGTCTATGGTTGTAAAGAACAATATTCCGGCGGTTATGACGCTGGGCGTATTAAACAAGAACTCGGCGGCTTTGGCCAAAAGCCTGCAACAGGTGTCCTCAGGCATGAAAATCAATTCCGCGGCCGATGACAATTCCGGATTTGCCATCGCTGAGCGGATGCAGGTGCGGATACGGAGCCTGGATCAGGCAGACCAGAATACCCAGAGCGGTGCCAGTATGCTGAAAGTAGCAGAAGGCTCCGTAAATTCTACAATCGACATTCTGAGAACGATGAAGGAAAAGGCCATTAATGCGGCCAATGACACCAATACGGATACCGACAGGGGTATCATCCAAAAGGAATTGGATCAGTTTATTGACCAGGTGGATGACAACGCCCTGATTACTTACAATGGTAAGACTTTGGTAGACGGTAGCAAGATGTCCAAGGGCGATGCTACACGTACGGCTTTGACCAATGAAAGCCTCAATAGTAAAACCACCGGACTCACGGCGCTGGTGGATTTGCAGAATCGCAATGGGGAGAATCTGAATATCCTGACCACGGATAAACTCACGGTGTCCTATGTGATTCAGGGACGCAACTATAGCAAGGAAATCGATATTGATGTCAATAAGACCTTGAATGATGTATTGGTGGAGGCTATGGAGCCTTATTCCAGTGGCAGCGATAATCCCCAGTTACGAGCGGCTTATGATAACTATAATTCTTCGGTGGGGGTGGCTAATTCTGCGTATAATTCCTCGGTAGGGGCAGCTAATTCTGCTTACAATTCTTCGGTGGGGGCAGCTGCATCTGCATATACGCTTATTACAACCACTGGTGGTACGGTTTCTACTGCTACAGGTGAAACTACGTTGGTGGCGGCTATGTCGATGGCAACGTCTGCTATAACTGTAAATCAAGATGTTTACAGTCGTAACTTAAGTAGATATAATGATGCATCGACAAATCTGGCAAGTGCTACTCCCGGTAGCGCTGATTATTTAGATTATTCAGATCAGGTGTCTATGTACAGTACTAGATTAGCATCTTATAGTGCTGCTATTTCTACAGATACAAGCACATATAATGCTTTATCGACACAGCTTGGTAGTGTAATCGCATCCGCCTATACCGTTTATTCCACGGCAGAATCTACAGCTGCCTCCACATTGGCTGTAGCGAAGGCAGCTGCTACATCAACTCTGAATAGTGCTATTAATGCGGCAGTGGAAGCACTGAATGGTGATTTGGAAGCCATCGGTGATCTGATTCCCTATCAGCTGACCATGAAGGCCAGCAATGTGGTGGGGCAGGATGCAGCGGGCAATGATGTCTATACTGCTGATATGGGCACAGCGCTTACCATTACGGCAGCGGGTGCAGGTGATAAGTATCAGTTGTCTGGTTTTACCTTTAATGTTACGGATATCGATGGCAATATCAAGAAGAATGTGAATTCTGTGCTCGACAATTTTACCGAATCGGTGCGGGCTCTGAATAAATCTGAGGATAATTCCATTACCTTCCAGGTGGATGCCAAGGCCAATCAGGCCATCAAGATTGGCCTTACGGATATGCGTTCCGAAGCCTTAGGTCTTAAAGGAGCGAATGGCGAAACGCTCAGCATTGCCACCCAGAAGAGTGCCAATTCTGCAGTCAATGTCCTTGATAATGCCATCAAGAAGGCTTTGGATCAGCAGACCGATATTGGTGCTATTTCCAATCGTCTGGGCCAGACCTCCGCGAACCTGCGCATCGCTCGCGATAATGTGCAGGCTTCTGAATCCACTATCCGTGATGCCGATATGGCCAAGGTTATGACGGAATATACCAAGAACAATGTCCTCCTGCAAGCATCTCAGTCTATGTTGGCGCAAGCCAATCAATCCGGATCTAGTGTACTGGGGTTGCTTAGCTAATAAAATATCAGCCGAAAAAGCCTCTCTTAAGGGAGGCTTTTTTCGTGCAATGGCGTATATATACATAAGAGATAATTATGCGATGCAAGCGAGGTGGCAGCAAGTGATGCAAAAGAGAATTGGGCAGGATGCCCGCATGGTGCATGTGGCTTATGCCATGACGGATAAGCAGGGTACTTATAGTAAATATATCGGCGCGTCCATGTGTTCGTTGTTTGCACGGACAGAGGTCTGGGTAACCGTGCATCTGCTGCATGATGAAACCCTGACGGAGAAGAATCGGGAATATTTTATTGCCCTTACCCGTAAATTTGGGCAGCAGATACTATTTTACAATATGGCGGAATTGTGTGCAGATATTCTGCAGGCGGCAAGAGACATATTCAAGGCCGCAGTGGATACAGCTTATTATACGCCTGCGGCACTCTATCGCATTCTTGCGCCCAAAGTGTTGCCAGCGGAGGTGCAGCGGCTGATCTATCTGGATGCCGATACCATCGTGAATATGGATATCCGCAAATTGTGGGAGGTTTTCTTGATGGACATCCCATAGGTGCAGTGGGCGAACGCAATCTGATGAATCATTATCAGAAACAGGTGGATAAAACCATTGATGAAAAAATCTATCTGTTCCAGAACAGCTGGACGGATTCGGACAGCTGCTTCAACTCTGGCGTACTGTTGATGGATGTGGAACGACTGCGGAATACGGGGGATATTTTGTTGCCGGGGCTGCGCTTCCTGGTGCAGCATGAAGAGGAATGCAAATTCTTTGACCAGGATATATTGAATTATTTCTTTTCCCGTGATTATCTGCATCTGCCCTGGAATTACAATATCCTGCAGCATTGGGACAGGATGTGGGGGAAGCCGGAGCTGGAGGAGGGGATCTACCACTATATGGGCCGCACTCTGCGGCTGAATATGGATGAACCGCGGGATTGTATTTTCTATGAAGCCTTTGTGCAGACACCCTGGTGCAGTGCGGAATATATCTGTAAGAGTTTTGCTGTTACCCGTGATGTCATTGCCGGAGCCATTGCGAAGAATAACGAGCTGAATCGGCGGGCGGCCGCTGCCTGGGCGGGGCGCCGGCGGGTATTTGTGGGGCCCAAGGACAATGAGGAACAGCTGCGGGAAATGTTTTTTATGAAAGAGGAAGAGCCCTATGTAGCTTTAGGAGAAGGCTGGGAGCAGGAAGGACTCAATCTGCCCTATGACCTTGGCACCCATGTGTATGTATTCTTTCTGGAGACTTTCCCGGAACTGCGCAAGCAGTTGGAAGCGGCTGGCTGGCGGGAGTGGGAGGATTTCATTGATGGCAAGGCTCTGATTTTGCCCCATTCCACCAGATTGCTGGATGAATATCGTATTTTCATGGTGATGTAAGTGGAGGATGCTATGATACATATCTGTTATGCTCTTTCCGATAAGAAGGGTACTTATACCAAACTGGTCGGCACATCCATGCGCTCAGTCTTTGCCCATACGGAGGAATGGGTGACAGTGCATATCCTTCATGATCACAGCCTGTCCGAAGATAACCGCCGCTATCTGATGCAGCTGGTGCGCCGTTACGGCCAGCAACTGGCCTTCCATAATATGGAACGGGATTACAAAGAACGTCTGCAGCAGATGGAGGAAGATAATACATGGATGGAGGGAAAAATAAAGGCAGGCGTGAGCTGGGCAACCTGGTTCCGTCTTTTGGTGGGAGAAGTACTGCCTGATGTGGGGCGGCTGATTTATTTGGATGCTGATACCATCGTCAATCTGGACATCAAGGAGCTATGGGAAGAAAACACAGGCGTCAATGGTCTGGCGGCCGTTCCGGATATGGTGATACAGGAAAGTCATACAAGCCAATTGGTGAAGCGGGGACTATGTGAGGAGAAGCGCTATTTCAATGCGGGAATGCTGCTTATCGATATGGAGGCTTTTTCCCAGGAAAAAAAGCTATTGGAGCGGGGCGTGGCTTTTTTAAAGAAGCATGAATTGCTGGATTATCTGGATCAGGATATTCTGAACTATTTCTTCGGTGCGGCTTGCCGTATGCTGGCAGAACGATATAATACGCTGGTCAATCAGGAACTAAGCAAGGGGCGCAATGCGTTAGCACCATGTATCTATCACTATGCCAATAAGCAGTATGCCTTTGATTATGGCAATAACTATCACCGCCTGTACTGGGAGAATTTTCTGGATACACCCTGGTGCAATGCCGATTTCTTCTGCCGTGTGTCCCATAATGTTCAGCAGAATATCCGTGCGAAACTGCTGATTTTCGCCAACCTTACCGCGGGCAAGCGGCGTATTGTGGTCGGTCCGGAGAAGGAGCGGGAAAAATATCAGAAGATGCTGATGTTGCGGGAAAATGAACGCTATCTGACCGCTGCCGAACTCCATAATCAGGGCACGAATTTAGCGGTTGATGAAATATTGGTCCTGTTCCTGCCATTTGAGGAATTTGGCCGGGTAAAGAAGCATCTGGATGCCTGCGGGGCAAACGAGGGAATTCACTATGTTAATGGCATGGTGCTGATGGCCCCAGATCCCCGGCAGGAAGCCAAGGCATTTTTGGAAGCATGAGAAGGGATGGTTATAATGGCAGATCAGAATCCCTATGATGAAAATTTTTACCGGGCTCAAAAAGATGGTTCTTATCGTTCTGCTGAACTGACCATACCGATGCTTTTCAAATGGCTGCCGAAGCCAAGAACTGTAGTGGATGTTGGCTGTGGATTGGGGACATGGTTATCGGTTTTTAAGCGACATGGGGCAGAGGTGCTAGGCGTAGATGGGGCCTATGTCAAAAAAGATATGCTTTATATAAAAAAAGAAGAATTTTTGGAGGCAGACCTTGAAAACGAATCCGTCAGTACTGATGGAGAGCGTTTTGATCTGGCGGTGAGTCTTGAAGTGGCCGAACATCTTTCGGCTAAGCGTGCTCCCACTTTTATTCGTGATCTAACATCTCTTTCTAATGTGGTGTTCTTTTCTGCGGCAGTACCAATGCAAGGTGGTACGAACCATATAAATGAGCAGTGGCAGTCTTATTGGGCTAAGTATTTTGCCGATGAGAATTATGTGTGTATTGACTGTATCCGTCCGCAGATTTGGGATATAAAGGAGATAAAGGTAGAGTATAAGCAGAATATATTGTTATATGTCAAAGAATCAGCATTGGGCTCTTATCCACGTTTATTGGATTTTTACCTGTCTCGTCGGCATGACAAGCAGCTCTTGGACACCATTCATCCAGATAATTGGCTGGGCGTCGTGTATTATCTTCATGATATGATGCGGAAACTTAGAAATTAGTAACCATATACACAATGAGACCCACTGACTTAAAAAGAGCCGGTGGGCCTCACTTTGTTTGTATTTATTTCATTGCAGCAAACCGAGTACATTGCTGCTGCTTTGGTTGGCCTGGGCCAACATGGATTGGGAGGTCTGCATCAGGACATTGGCTCTGGTATAGGAGGTGAAGGTCTTGGCCATGTCGGCGTCGCGTATTGTGCTTTCGGATGCGGTGATGTTTTCATGGGCGGTGTTGAGATTGGCGGCGGCATAGTTCAGACGCACCTGTATGGCTCCTACGGTGATCTGCTGCTTGATGGCCCGGTCGAGAGCCCTGTCCACCACGGTGAGGGCAGAGTTTGCTTTGGTCTGGGTGACCACGCTGACAGTGGTGCCGTCACCTTTTTTCAGTCCCAGAGATTCGCAGCGCATATCAGCCAGTCCCATGCGGATGGCCTGGTTGGCCTTGGTGCCGATTTGGAAGGAAATATGCTTCTCCGGATCGGTGTCAGCAGATTTGTTGGCCAGATAGCGCAGGATCATATAGCCGGCAGCATAGGCGCTGTCCCCTTCAGCATGCTCAGAGTCTTCCAGCACCGAGCGCAGGGTATCCGTATCGGCCGCTAAGGCTTCTATCTTGCTCTTGCGGTAATCGTCAATACCATGAACCAGCTCAGCTGCGCCTTCTTTGATATACAAGGGTAGGTTGGAGAAATTATTGATATTGGCCGACATCAGGGCATGTGTCATTTCATGGGCAATGGTTCGGTCTAGATAGAGCTGATTGGGCTGCCCGGCCACGGCTCCGTTGTGATCTGACAAGTCGAGGTTATTGTAATAGTGCATATTGACGGTCAGATCGAGGCCGGTGGTAACACCGTTGCCATTAAAGTGGGAGGTGACAAAGGCCAGCGTGCCATCGTTGGCATCGGTGAAGTTCACATTCATTGAGCGTACGGAGGTGCCGTTTTCCTGGAAATTCAGCGCATAGGACTCGTCAATCAGATCCATGCAGTTTCCCAGCCATTCGTTGTCCAAGGCTGACACAATGGCCGCTTTCATGGCGTCATTGCCGGTATCCGGCCAGTTGACAGCCAAGCCGCGGATGATGGTGGAGCCGCTGGGGGAGCTGGCATAGGGATTGCCTGTTTCCGGCACGATGCTTTCAGCTGTCTTGGGGCGGTCACCATTAGCGTCCTGGCCTGTGATGGCGCCGGTATCGTCATTGCGCAGATCGATGCCGCAGGCGGTCAGGCCATGTTCTTTCACATCGGCGAGGAAACTGTCGATCAAGGATTTTTCGTCCTTGAACATGCCGCAGGAGGTATAATTGATGGCGGCATCCAAAGCGTCCGAGGCGGGCAGATTTGAATCGTTTAGGTAGCTCATGAAGGACACAATGGCATCGTGTTGGTTGGCGACGATATTGCTGCCCATGGTGCCATTGAGCAGATATTTGCCGTTGAAGGTCACATTGGCATTGTCATCAATCTGTGACATATACTGTACCAGCTGGTTCTGGATAATGGCCCGATCCACATCGGTGTTCGTGTCGTTGGCCGCATCCAGCGCTTTTTCCTTGAAGGCTTTCAGGATATCCACGGTAGAGGATATGGCGCCTTCGGCTACCTTCATCATGCTGTTGGCGTTCTGGGTGTTGCTGTAAGCAGCTGAGAGGCCCCGGATATTCACCCGCATCCGTTCGCTGATGGCATAGGCTGAGGCATCATCAGCGGCGCTGTTGATCTTCATGCCTGTGGACACCTGCTGCAGTTGCTTGGCCAGTTCATTGGAGTTATGGTTCAGCACGTTCAATGAACGGATTGCCGTCATGTTGTTTTTGACCACCATGGTCATAGCGCATCAATCCTTTCGCTATCTTCTCGCTTCCTGCCAGAAAAAATGAGCATTACGCTTATACGATACAATCCTGTTACTCAATGTATCGTATAAAAGCATAATGCTCTTAAGAGATTTTTCTTATTTGCGTGTTATTTTTTTATTGAGATCGTCGAAGAAGGACTTGCAGATGCGGCCGAAGATGCCCTTTTCGCCATGGTTGGAATCATCCCGCAGCCGCAGTTCGTCACGAGCCATAATGCGTTTGTTGGTCTTAGCATCGAAGACTTCAAATTTCAGGCGTACAGTGGAAGTGTAGACCGTCCTGGCTGGGTGATAGACAGGGACAGTATAGGAATAGTTTTCCGTTATTTTCTGGCCGTTGGGCAGTTTTTTGGTCCGCGTAGCTGTGCGGGTTTCCCAGGAGGTATAAGGTTCTTTGATATAGGAGTCGTTATGCCACTTCAGCAGTTCGCATTTGATATAGACATCCGCAGCTTCATTTGGATTGTCCGGGGAAAGCACGGCAGCCTTGTCGGGGCGGATAAGATGGTATTGAGGCCGCTGGGCATTATTCAGATAATTTTCCTGCAAGGTCTGATTCAGCAAGTCGCTTTCAAATTCCGATGTGTCAGTCAATTCGATATCATAGACTACGGCCTTTTTGATCTGGCTGAAGTTGTAGTCCTTGTCATACCAGTCTGTTTTCTCGGCACTGGCCGGTAAAGAGGGGAGCAATAACAGGCATAATATGAGTAGTAATTTTTGCCATGGGAATAATTGCCGTAATGTTTTCATGAAAGATCACTCCTTTTTAGAATCGTTGGAAACACTAATAATTATATCGAATAAAAATTGTGATGTCTTAAGAAAATTTTTGTTAACTATAAGCAAAGTGCTAGTTGACGATGCATGGATATATGATTATAATGAAGATGGTTTGTAGAAAATATGATCCTTGCGGATGGGGGCTTTATCATGCAGAGAGATTTGGCGATGGAAATCGGGAATGAACGGGAACATTTCACGGTGCGGGAAATGATGAAGATGGCACTGTGCGTAGCGTTTTGCTGCGTGTCGGCGTTTATCTCCTTCCCACTGCCGTTCACACCGGGACTGGTGACGGCACTGACGGTGGCGCTGACGGTGACGGCATTGGTGCTGCCGCCGCGGCTGGTATTCATCACGGTGGCGTCCTATGTGTTCCTGGGGGCCATTGGTCTGCCCATTTACCCGGGGGGCGTGGGCGGCTTGGGCCGCATCCTGGGGCCTACGGGTGGTTTTTATCTCGGTTGGCCCATTGTCTGCATGATGGTCAGCTGGCTCAAGGGTAGCAGGATAAGTTTCCGCCGCTATGCGCTGGTATCTGTGCTGGCCGGTGTGCCGCTGACCTATGTGGGCGGTCTGATCTCGATGATGCTGGTGCTGCAGGTTGACTTATGGCAGGGCCTTACCATGGCAGTGTTTCCTTTTATTCCCGGCGACATCATGAAGGCGCTGCTGGCAGCCTTTATTGCCGTCAGAGTCAATAAAATGCTGGAGAAACGGTGACTTTAAGCGAAAATCTTGCTATACTCCCCTTATGAGAGACAGGAAAAACTGTCATCATAAGGGGAGTTTTTCCTGTTGGCATGTTTCAGGGCAGGGAGGAATTTGGCGCTGGAGTCAGAATTGTATAAGATAAGGAGATTTTTTTGAGGGAGGATATCGAATTGAAAAAAGGACTGAGGAAGGTTGTTTCTCTTGTGATTTTATGGGGAGTGATCTTATCGATGAACGTGGGGGCTGCGGCCGGGAAGATATTGTTTATTCCCCATGATGACAGGCCGATTTCCTATCATCAGACGGTGGATGTCCTGCGGCAGGCGGGGTATGAGATGGTCGTGCCGCCCCAGGAACTTTTGAGCAATGCTACGAATATGGGGCATCCGGATGAGCTTTGGCAGTGGCTGCGGGAAAATGCTCCCGCAGCTGACTCGGCTGTCATCGCTTCCGATTCCATGCTGTATGGCGGTCTGATTCCGTCGCGCAAGCATGAGATTCCCGAGGAAAAACTGGCAGAGCGCCTTGATGGCTTTGTGCAGCTGCATCAGGCCAATCCGCAGCTGCACATCTATGTTTTCGACTCGCTGATGCGGACGCCTGATTGGGGCCAGGAAGGGAATATCGAAGAACCGGATTATTATGCTAAATACGGTGCGGATTTTTTCCACTACTCACGTTTGCTGGACAAAGAGGAAACAGAGGGCTTGTCCAAGCAGGAAAAAAAGATGATGATGGAGCGGAAAAAGGCAATCCCTGCTGAGTATATGCAGGATTGGGCAGCACGCCGGGCCAAGAATCTGGCAGCGACGAAAAAGCTGATGGATTATGCCCGGGATGGCATCATCGATTATCTGATTCTCGGCCGTGATGACAATGCACCCCTTTGCCAGACCCATCGTGAGAATCGGGAAATCCTGGCGTATGCAGCAGAAAACAAGCTGCCACATACGAAATTCCTGTCCATGCCGGGAATTGATGAATTCAATGTCCTGCTGCTGAACCGGGCGGTCAACGATATGACTTATGAGATGCCCTTTGTCTATGTGGCCTATAATGAAGGCAAGGGCGGCGATACGGTGCCGGCTTTTTCCGATGAAAAGATTTCGGCTTCTGTAGATGCGGCTTTGGCTATTGCCGGCGGGCTGAAAGTGCCGGCGCCGGCGCGGGCAGATTTCGTGCTGCTGGTGAATACGGAAAAAAACGGGGAAACCATCGGTCTGCACAACAGGTTCCCGGATGGCAAGGATTTCCGGCCACAGCTGCTGCCTGATAAAAGCACAAGACACTTTGCCAGCCTGGTGGAGGATTATGTGGCGAAGGGCTATCCTGTCGGCATCGCAGATATCAAATATTCCAACGGAGCGGATAACGCCCTGCTGGAGCAGCTGCGTCAAAAGGGCTTGTTGTTCAAGCTGAAGGCGTATTCCGGCTGGAATACCGCGACCAATTCCACGGGCTTTGCCATAGGGACGGGAATGCTGGCGCCGAAAATGACGGAGGACGGCAAAAACAAGCTGCTGGCCGTACGCTATCTGGATGACTGGGCTTATCAGGCCAATGTCCGTACAGATGTGGGCAATGAACTGGTGAAACAATTCGGCAATCCGTCCTACTATATCAAATTGCAGGATAAGCTGTCCTTTGCGGAACAGCAGAACAATGAACGCATGCAGGCTTTCGCGGATAGGAACTTGCCCCATTTTGATTTTCTGAAGGGCTTCAAGGTCAAAAATCCATGGCTGCGGATGTTTGAGTGCGATATTGTCCTGCCGAAAACGCCGCAATGATGATGGATGATTTTTTAGGCTGGATGTGGAATTTTTTTCTAAAATACTATTGACATACTGGGTGTAATACTGTAACATATAGTCATGCCAAAGAACAAAGGCATACAACCTAAAAGAGAAAAGAACTGACCAAAAAATTGGAGGTTCCGGAAGCAAGGCCCTGTATGGGGAGCTTTTGGAACCTCTTTTTGATTGATGAAGGGGGATTTTATTATGAGCCAGTACAAATTTGAGACTTTACAGCTGCATGTGGGACAGGAACAGCCGGATCCGGCAACGGATGCCCGTGCGGTACCTATTTACCAGACGACTTCTTATGTATTCCGTAACAGCCAGCATGCTGCTGATCGTTTCGGCCTTGCCGATGCCGGTAACATCTACGGCCGCCTGACCAACTCCACCCAGGATGTTCTGGAAAAACGCATCGCTGCTCTGGAAGGCGGCAGCGCAGCTCTCGCGGTTGCATCTGGTGCTGCTGCTATCACCTACACGATTCAGGCACTTGCTGCAAACGGCGGCCATATCGTAGCACAGAAAACCATCTACGGCGGCAGCTACAACCTGCTGGCTCACACCCTGCCCCAGTATGGCGTAGAAACCACTTTCGTGGATGCCCATAATCTGGCAGAAGTGGAAGGGGCCATCAAGGAAAACACCAGAGCCATCTATTTGGAAACCCTGGGCAACCCCAACAGCGATATTCCCGATATCGATGCTATCGCCGAAATCGCCCATAAACATGGCCTGCCGCTGGTTATCGACAATACCTTCGGCACCCCGTACCTCATTCGTCCGATTGAACATGGTGCGGATATCGTGGTTCATTCGGCAACGAAGTTCATCGGCGGTCATGGCACCACCTTGGGCGGCATCATCGTTGAGGCCGGCAAGTTCGACTGGAAGAAGAGTGGCAAATACGCCGGCATCGCAGATCCGAACCCCAGCTACCATGGCGTATCCTTCTATGATGCAGTTGGCCCAGCTGCTTTCGTTACTTACATCCGTGCTATCCTGCTCCGCGACACCGGTGCAACGATTTCTCCCTTCAATGCCTTCCTGCTGCTGCAGGGTGTGGAAACTCTCTCCCTGCGCCTTGACCGTCATGCAGAGAACACCAAGAAGGTTGTGGAATTCCTCAGCAAGCATCCGCAGGTGGCTAAGGTCAACCATCCGTCCCTGCCGGATCATCCGGACCATGCCCTCTATGAGAAATACTTCCCCAACGGCGGGGCTTCCATCTTCACCTTTGAAATCAAGGGAGGCAAGGAAGCAGCCTGGAAGTTCATCGATAATCTGGAAATCTTCTCCCTGCTGGCCAATGTAGCTGACGTGAAGAGCCTGGTCATCCATCCGGCTTCCACCACGCACTCCCAGCTGACGGACGAGGAACTGGCAGATCAGGGCATTACCCAGAGCACCATCCGCCTGTCCATCGGCACGGAACATATCGATGACATCATCGCAGATCTGGAAAAAGGTTTTGCCGCTGCCAAATAACGGCAAGGAGGTATTTTGTAATGGCAAAGATTTACAACAGTGTTACGGAGCTTATCGGCAATACGCCGTTATTGAAAGCAAATAATTTCATCAAGGACAATGACCTGCAGGCCAATATCCTGGTCAAGCTGGAATATCTGAATCCGGCAGGCAGCGTCAAGGACCGCATTGCCAAGGCCATGATCGAGCAGGCAGAAAAAGAAGGCAAGATCAATAAGGATACGGTCATCATCGAGCCGACCAGTGGCAACACGGGCATTGGCCTGGCCAGCTTCGCTGCTGCCCGCGGCTACAAGGCCATCCTGACTATGCCGGAAACCATGAGCGTAGAGCGCCGCAACCTGCTGAAGGCTTATGGCGCGCAGATTGTGCTGACCGATGGGGCCAAGGGCATGAAGGGCGCCATTGCCAAAGCTGAGGAACTGGCCAAGGAAACGCCGAACGCGTTCATTCCTTCCCAGTTCACCAATCAGGCTAACCCCGCCATCCATGAAGCAACTACCGGCCCGGAAATCTGGCAGGATGCTGACGGCCAGGTGGATGCCTTCATCGCCGGTGTCGGCACAGGCGGTACCCTTACGGGGGTGGGCCGTTATCTCAAGAAGCAGAAGTCTGATGTCCATGTGGTGGCCGTAGAGCCGGAAAGCTCGCCGGTGCTCAGTCAGGGCACGGCCGGCCCCCACAAGATCCAGGGCATTGGCGCAGGCTTTGTGCCGGAAACGCTGGACACGAAGGTCTATGATGAGGTCCTGCCCATCAGCAACGAGGATGCCTTCAAGTTCGGCCGTCAGTTCGCCCATAGCGAAGGCGTGCTGGTGGGTATCTCCGCCGGTGCTGCCCTGGCTGCTGCCGTGCAGCTGGCCAAGCGTCCGGAATTTGCGGGCAAGAACATCGTGGTCCTGCTGCCGGATACAGGCGATCGCTATCTCTCCACGGAACTCTTCAACGACTAACATCACAGGGAAAATCGCTGGCTGTCCATGCCAGCGATTTTTTGCTATCGTTTACAGAGGCATTTTTTTTGAACAATAGCAACGGATATGCTATAATATTTCTGTTAATTATGAATGCAGCAGAGGTTCCTGACGTATGGTTAATGTATATTCACTGGTCGAACAATTTTATGAAGAAAACAGCGTTGCCCAGCAGATTGTCCCGCAGGGGGCAGTAGAGGCTTATTTGCGGCGCAATGCCTGGCATGGAGCAGAGGATGAGGATCTGAAACGCATTTGGGGCGTGATCTCCCTGCTTATTGAATATGTGGATCAGCTGAATCTATATTCGTTGGCATCGCTGACGGTCTACGATTATCAGGAAATCATCTATCGTTATGCCAGCGCCCAACCGGATTTCATGCTGGCAGAAGCAGATGTGAATAAATTCTTTGCCGTGGCAGACAAGTTCTATGCTTATCTGCAACGCACGCAAAAAGCAGAGGACTATCGCCCAGGCTTGACGGCGGCCAAGGAGTCCCTGTATGAGGGGGGCTATTTCTTTTTGCCGGATCGTCGGGACGGGGATGAGTTCTACAGTTCTTTGGAACATATGGAGGAAGTGCCCGCTGAAACCATGCAGCGCTTGAACAAGATGCTGGATTCCCTGCTGCATAAAGTGGACGATTATTACAAGCAGCAGCCCTTTCGCCGGGATATGGACCGGGCCATGACCATGTATGCCGGGCCGGATTATGATGGCAATGACGGCATGACGGCTGATGAACGGCATAACTTCTGGTTTGGCTTCTGGGACTTTTTCCTGTTCGATTATCATCTGATCGGTTCTGATGATGTGCCGCTGCGTTATTATTATGAGCGTGAGCGGGAGAAATTATCCACTTCAGAACAGGATATTCTGCGGGATCTGCTGCGGTCGAAATTCACCGTGTTCCGCATCGAGTCAGTGGGCGAGGATTTCGTGGCCTGCCGGGATTTCTTTACGGGTGAGACTTTCGATTTGCCCGTGCCGGAATTGGCCATTGGCAATTACAATACCTGTCTGCTGTACGGTCATATCCATTCCCACGGGGTGATGCTGCTCAATTACATCACATCCCTGCAGGCCAGTCCGAAGCTGCAGAAGCGGATGCGGGATGTGATCCTGCGGCAGTTCGAGCTGTTCAAGTGCCAGAGCCCGCAGGCGGAGATACCGGATTTCTTCGCCCGCCATGCAGGCGTTGTGCGGCATACCTTGCAGATATTGGTGAATTATGCCCAATTGAATGTGCTGAAAAGCCGCCATATCACACCGTCGGTGGAAGATAATCCGGAGGTGCAGGAGCAGTTTGCGGCGGATATCGATATGCTGAAACGGGTGGCCCGGCATGTGGGGTTCAGCCGGTTTGAAATCAAGCTGCTGCTGAAATTCTTTACGGATTATGTGACGGTAGCGGCCATTGAGAAAACAGATGATATCATGATTACGGCGCTGATTCTGCAGTTTGCTCAACTCAACGGCGTGCAGCTGGCGAATCAGACGGAAATCTATGAGCTGTTGGGCATTGACAGTGCCCGGGTAAAGGCGAATATGCAAAGGATTTGCAAGGCTTTAGGCTGTGAACTCTTTGATCCCCGCTATCTGACGGAGGAAGCCTTTATCAGAAGTCTTTATTATTGAAGAAAACGAGGTGAAAGCCATGGAACAGGAAGAGAGCAAGGTACGCGTCATGTCTCCGGATGAGCGCAACGCCTATGATGGGATAACCATTGAAGAAGGCGGCGACAGTCAGGAGTCCCGTTACCAACGCAGTTATGATGGCCGGGGGGTCGGCCGGGGTTTCCAGATCCATACCTTCGGCTGGAAAGATCTGCTGTTCGGTCAGAAGAATATGTTCCAGCGGGTGTTGATGGTGGTCGGGATTGCGGCGGTGCTGGCCTTCCTGTTTTTTGTGGCTTTGCCGGTGATTATCGTGATGCTGGGTGTGGGCGTGGCTGTATGGCTCGTGCTGCAGCTGTTCTTGGGAAAATAAGGGGGAATTGCGATGGATTTTCTGGGAATTGCCGATGAAGAATTTATCCGTCAGGATGTGCCGATGACCAAGCAGGAAATCCGGATTCTGAGCCTCGTAAAGGCGCAGATTGCTCCGGATGCGGTTGTTTATGATATCGGTGCAGGCACTGGTTCCATTTCCATTGAAGCGGCCAGGATGGCGCCGCAGGGGGAGGTTTATGCCATTGAGCGGGAAACGGCTGGCATCAATCTGATCCGGGCCAATGCCGCCAATTTTGCCGTGAGCAATGTGCGGGTAATCCAGGCGGAGGCTCCGGATGGATTAGCTGATCTGCCGGAAGCAGATGCTATCCTGATCGGTGGCAGCGGCAGCCGGCTGCCGGAGATTTTGGCGGCAGTAACGCCCAAACTGAAGGCCAAAGGCCGCTTAGTGCTGAATTGCATTACGGTGCAGACGCTGATGCAGTGTATTGAGTTCATGCGGGAGCACTCCGATATCTATGTTTATGAAGCGATACAGGTGCAGGTAACCAGGTTGCAGCAGGTGGGAACTTACGATATGGCGAAGGCTAACAATCCGATTTACATCGTCACCTGCTGGAAAAAATAAGAGGAGAGGGATTTTAGGATGGTACATATTGTGGGAGCAGGCCCGGGAGATCCGGAGCTGATTACGGTCAAGGGCGCTAAGTATCTGAAGGAAGCGGATGTCGTTATCTATGCGGGTTCATTGGTGAACCCGGCGTTGTTGGATCTTTGCCGCGAGGATGCGCAGATTCATAACTCCGCCTCCATGACGCTGGATGAAGTGGTGGAAACCATTGAACAGGCGGAAAAAGAAGGCAAGATGACGGTGCGCCTGCATACGGGAGATCCTTCCGTTTACGGCGCCATTCAGGAACAGATGGATGCATTCAAAAAGAAAGGCATTGACTTTGATATTGTTCCGGGGGTCAGCTCCTGCTTTGCCACGGCGGCAGCCCTGCAGCAGGAATATACCCTGCCGGGCATCAGCCAGACGGTGATCATCACCCGCAACGAGGGCCGCACGCCGGTGCCGGAGGCGGAAAAACTCCGCAGCCTGGCCCAGCATCAGTCTACCATGTGCATTTACCTGTCCATCACCATGCTGGACAAGGTGGTGGAAGAATTGATGGCAGGGGGCTATCCTGCTGATACGCCCATTGCCATCGTGCAGCGGGCTTCCTGGCCGGAACAGAAGATCGTGCGGGGCACGCTCCAGACGATTGTCAAGGATATTGAGGGCAAAGATATTGACCGTACGGCCATGATCGTGGTCAGCCATTGCCTGGGGGCAGATTATGACCTGTCCCGCCTCTACGCGCCGGAGTTTTCTCATATGTTCCGAAAGGCTGTGAAGTGATGCGATTAGCTTGTATGGCGCTCACCGAGCAGGGCTTGCAGCTGGCACAGACCATCCGTCAGTGTCTGGATCAGTATGTGGATATCTATGTCAGCGAAAAACTGGCACCGGATGATGCAAGCAAAAAGAAACTGCAGGTATATACCTTCCATAAGCTTAGCGAAGCAGTGGAGAATAATTTCACTGCTTATGAAGGTCTGATCTTTGTCATGGCCACGGGCATCGTGGTACGTACTTTGGCACCGCTGCTCAAGGATAAGTTGACTGATCCTGCGGTGGTGGTGTTTGACGAACAGGGCAAGCATGGCATCAGCCTGCTGTCCGGTCATGTGGGCGGGGCTAATGAACTTACCCGTCAGCTTTGCCAGGCCATTGGTGCTGGCCCGGTGATCACCACGGCTACAGATGTCAATGAACTGCTGGCGCCGGATGTGCTGGCGACAAGATTAGGCTTGCGTCCCTGGCCGAAGGTGCGGATCAAGACCATGAATGCTGGCTTGCTGGCAGGTAAAAAAATCCACTGGCGCATCGACCGTACCCTGCCCCATAGTGTGTTCTATAAGCGTAAATTGGAGCAGTATGGACAGTCAGCCGATTTATGTGTGACTAGTCAGCTGTTGGCAGTGCTTCCCGAGGAAAGGGAGCAGCTGGAAGTGGTCATCATGGGGAACAGCAGCTTGCCGGAACTGGCAGATCTGCCCCAAAACATCCTCTGTTTGACGCCGCGCAAGCTGATTGCCGGTGTGGGCTGCCGCAAGGGAACGCCCGCGGCGCTGGTGATGTCGGCTCTCGATATGGCCTGCCGCATGATTGGCTGGGATCGCTCCTTTATTGACGAACTGGCCAGCACCATTGTGAAGAAACATGAAGCGGGGATTATTTACGCCGGGGACAGCCTCGTGCGCCCGGTGAAGTTTTATGATAATGAAAAGATGGCTCAAATGATTGAGGCACATCAGCTGGAAGAATCGGCCTTTGTCAAGAAACATATCGGCATTGGCAATGTATGTGAGGCGGCAGCCTATTGCTCCGCAGGTGAGCGGGGCGGCAGACTGGCGCTTAGAAAAACGAATTTTGAAAAGGTAACGGTGGCATTACTATGGGAAAAATAACAGTAGTAGGCATTGGCCCGGGCAGTCTGCTGGACATGACGCCCCGGGCGCGGCAGGCCATTGAGTCTGCAGAAGTGATTGCCGGTTATAATACCTATATCAAGTTGATTGAAGAACTATTGGGTGACCGCAAGGTCATCGGTACGGCCATGATGCAGGAAATCGATCGCTGCCGTATGGCTGTGGATGAAGCAGCTGCCGGTCATGATACGGTGGTGGTATCCAGCGGCGATGCCGGGGTTTACGGCATGGCCGGCCTGGTGTTGGAACTTGTTCTGCAGCAGCCGGAAGACAAGCGTCCGGAATTCGGCGGCGTGATTGCCGGGGTTTCGGCAGTCAATGCGGCCGCTTCGGTGCTGGGCGCGCCATTGATGCATGACTTTGCTGTGATCAGCCTGTCGGATCTGCTGACGCCCTGGGAAACCATCGAGAAGCGTATCGAGATGGCGGCGCAGGGGGATTTTGTCACGGCCCTCTATAATCCCAAGAGCAAGAAGCGCGTTGAGAATATCGAGCGCGTGCGGGAGATCATGCTGAAATGCCGCAGGGCGGATACGCCTGTGGGCATTGTGACTGCCGCCAGCCGTGATGGTGAAGGCAAGATCATTTCCACGCTGGAAGACTTCACCAAGGAAGAGATCAATATGTTCTCGCTGGTCATCATCGGCAACTCCATGACCTATGTGAAGGACGGCTATATGATTACGCCCCGTGGCTATGGCAATAAGGAGCCAGGTTTATGATTTTTGTCGTGGCAGGGACGCAGGACGGCAGGGAAATCGCCAAAATGCTTTTGGAAAAAGGCTATGATGTGGCGGCTTCGGTGGTGAGCCGTTATGGTGGGGAACTGTTGGCCCATGCCTGCGGGCAGAAGTGTCTGATCAACGATAAGCCTCTGGATGAGGCGGCCTTGCAGGCCTATATGCAGGAACATGATATTTCCCTGCTGGTGGATGCCAGTCATCCCTATGCGGCCAATGTTAGTGCCAATGCCATCAAGGCCTGCGCAGCTTTGGATATTCCTTATATCCGCTATGAGCGCGACCTGGCGGAATTGACCTATGATAAGATCGCTGTGGTGCACAGCTACGAAGAAGCAGCTCAGGCCGCAGCCAACCTGGGCAGAAAGATTTTCCTGACTACGGGCAGCCGTAATCTGGAAAAATTTGTCCAGAGCCCTGCCCTGCAGGAATGTGAACTGACGGCCCGAGTCCTGCCTACGGCGGAAGTCATTGATCTGTGCGAAAAAGCAGGCCTCGATGCCGGTCATATTGTGGCGCTGCAGGGCCCCTTTTCTAAGGCGCTCAATGTGGAATTGTTCCGTAAATATGAGGCCGAGGTCATCATTACCAAGAACAGCGGCACGATTGGTGGCACGGATACGAAGTTTGCTGCAGCTGCCGAACTGGGCCTGCCTATTGTGTTGATTAACCGTCCCAAGTTGGCATATCCGCGTTTGACACACACGTATGCAGAGATTCTGGACTTTGCGCAAGAATGTTATCGTAAATAATTTCTGTACCAAATGGTATTTTTCTGCTATAGTAGATTAATATTATTTCGCGAAGTTTTCGAGGTGGATTATGAAAATCTCAACCAAGGGCAGATATAGTGTGACGGCGCTTTATGAATTGGCCCGTCACTATGGTGAAGGCCCGGTGTCGTTAAAGAGTGTGGCGCAGAGTCAGGGGCTGTCGGAAAATTATCTGGAACAGCTTATGGTTCCTCTGCGGCGGGGCGGCCTTGTGCAGAGTATCCGCGGGGCGCAGGGCGGTTATATGCTGGCTAAGAGTCCGACGGAAATCACCATTGGGGCGATTATCACCACGGTGGAAGGCCCCATTGCGGTGGTGGATTGTCTTTTGGCTGAAGCCGGGGCCGCGGAGCAGAAATGTGCCAAGGCCTGCGGCTGTGTGACCAGAGGTGTTTGGGAGCAGGTATGCGACAGCATCAGTCAGGTGTTGGAAAACATTACGCTGCAGACATTGCTGGACAATGCTAAAGGAAAAGAGAATATTGGCTGCGCCGTCAGTTGATTGCAAGCCCTCCCTGGTGGAGGGCTTTTGCTATGGCCAAAAAAAATTTGTATTACGGGGGTGATTTATGTATAATGATGTTTAGCAGTGTTTTCAAGGCACTTTAATATAAGGGAGGAATTTTCAGTATGATAGGAGACATGTTACGTTCCGAACGAGAACGTCAGAATCTGACAATTCAGGACATTGCAAAGGGCACCAGCATTCGCGCCCTTTATATAGAGGCCATTGAAAATGGCGAGTACGACAAGCTGCCGGGGAAGGTATATGCCAAGGGCTTTATCCGCAACTATGCCAATTTCCTGAAGATGGATGCCGATGCCATCGTGCACCGGTTCATGGAGGAGAATCATCCGGAGGATGTGGCCGCAGCGGAAGAGGCAAAACAGCAGTTGGCTGAGGCCGAGGTGCAGAATAAGGAAGAAGTGAAACAGAAGCTGGCTATGGGCAGTGAATACCAGGAGAAGGTTTCCTCGCCCAGCAATCGTTCCAACAATCTGCTGATTGCACTGATTGTGCTGCTGGTAGCAGGCGGGGCTTATTATCTCTTTGCCATGGATGACAGCAATGCACCCAAGCAGCCGACCAAGGCTGTAACCCAGACGGCCAAGGCACCAGCCAGTGCGGAGAAAAAGGCGGAGGAGCCGAAGGAAGCACAGCCGGTCAAGACGGATGGTGTTGAACTCGTGGCCAAGTTTACGGATAAATGCTGGACGCAGGTTGTCGCTGACGGCAAGACTGTTTACGAAGGCACGATGGAATCCGGTAAGACGGAGACCTGGAAGGGCAAGGATAAAGTGGTGATCACCGCTGGCAACGCCGGTGCTGTGGAGATGAAGGTTAACGGCAAGGATATGGGCAAGGCTGGCAACGTCGGACAGGTTGTGGAAAAGACGTTCACAGCGGATGGTCAGGCTGCTGATGCTGCAGCTGCCGATAAGAAGGATAGCAAGTAATAATGAAGGAATTTTTGCCAATCAGCAAACAGGATATGGAAGAGCGGGGCTGGGAACAGCTGGACTTTGTGTTTGTGTCCGGGGATGCCTATGTGGATCATCCCAGCTTTGGCCCGGCCATTCTTTGCCGTTTGCTCGAGAAGCATGGCTATAAAGTAGGAATCATTCCCCAGCCGGACTGGCATTCTACCAGGGATTTTGACCGCCTGGGAAAACCACGGCTGGGTTTTCTTGTCTCTGCAGGGAATATGGATTCCCTGCTCAACAAGTTCACGGCGGCCAAGAAGATGCGTCATCAGGATGCCTATTCGCCGGGGGGAAAATCCGGTTACCGTCCTGAACGGGCCACCATTGTCTACTGCAACCGTCTGCGGGAGCTCTATCCCGATGTGCCCATCATCATCGGCGGCATCGAGGCCAGCCTGCGGCGTTTGGCTCATTACGATTACTGGTCCAATGCCGTGCGCCGTTCCATTTTGGTGGACAGCGGCGCCGATATGCTGATCTTCGGCATGGGCGAGCGGGCGCTGCTGGAAGTGGCCGCAGATCTGCAGCAGGGCGTGGAAATCGGCAATATTCAGGATGTGCAGGGTACCTGCTATAAGGTGCCCAATATGGACTATGTCTGGGATCATCTGCCCTTGCCTTCTTATCAGGAAGTGTCCACGGATAAGCGTAAGTTTGCGGAGTCTTTCAAGCTGGAGTATCTGGAACAGGATGCCTTCCGCGGGCGCAAGCTGGCCCAGCAGAATGACGAGTGGTGCGTGGTGCAGAACCCGCCGGCCAAGCCGTTGAATGAAGAGCAGATGGATGAGATTTACGATTTGCCCTATATGCGCACCTGGCATCCCATCTACGACAAGGATGGCGGCGTGCCGGCTATTGCCGAGGTGCAGTTCAGCCTGGCCAGCCAGCGGGGCTGTTTCGGCGGCTGCAACTTCTGCGCCATTATATCCCATGAGGGGCGGATCATCCAGCGGCGCAGCCATAGGTCATTGATTCGTGAAGCGAAGATCCTCACCCAGCAAAAGGGCTTCAAGGGTTATATCCATGATGTGGGCGGTCCTACGGCTAATTTCCGCCGTACCAGCTGCGATGATCAGCTATTGCGTGGTACCTGCCGGGGCAAGCCCTGCCTGTCCCCAATTCCGTGTCAGAATCTCGTGGCTGACCATAGCGACTATATCAAGCTGCTGCGGGAACTGCGGGCGATTCCGGGGGTAAAGAAGGTCTTTGTGCGCTCCGGTGTGCGTTTTGACTATCTGCTGCTGGCCAAAGATGAATTCTTGCAAGAACTCTGTGAACATCATATCAGCGGCCAGCTCAAGATTGCCCCGGAGCATATTACCGACCGGGTAACCCGCATGATGGGCAAGAGCAACCGCAAGGTCTATGAACGTTTTGTGGATAAGTTCACGGCCATGAACAAGAAATTGGGCAAGAAGCAGTATCTGGTGCCCTATTTCATGTCCAGCCATCCCGGTTCCCACCTGGAAGATGCCATTGAACTGGCGGAGTTCATTCGGGACAAGGGCTATCATCCCCAGCAGGTGCAGGATTTCATCCCCACACCGGGAACTCTTTCCACCTGCATGTGGTATACGGGGATTGATCCCTTGACGGGAGAAGCTGTGTATTCGGCTAAATCCCCGGAGGACAAGTTGATGCAGCGGGCTTTGATGCAGTATTGGCTGCCGAAGAATCAGGCCATTGTGCGCAAGGCCCTGACCATTGCCGGGCGTACGGATCTGATTGGCTTTGACAAGAAATGTCTGGTCAGACCGGCTGGCAATGATAGGTCAAAAACTGACAAGTCAAGGTCTGACAAGTCAAAAACTGACCGGTCAAGATCGACCAATCAGCGGTCAAACAGGCCGAAAAATAAAGTGATAAAGAAGGTGCGGCGATGAAATGCCCATATTGTAAAGAAAACGACAGTCGAGTAATAGATTCCAGATCAGCAGACGATGGGGCAACCATCCGCCGCCGCCGGGAGTGCACCTCCTGCGGCCGCCGTTTCACCACCTATGAAGTGGTGGAAAAGCAGCCGTTGATGGTCATCAAGAATGATGGCCGCCGGGAGGTCTTCAAGCGGGACAAGATACTGAATGGTATCATCCGTGCCTGCGACAAGCGGGATATTTCCTTGGAGAGAATTACGAATCTGGCCAATGAAATCGAGCGGGATATCCGCAACAGCATGGAACAGGAAGTCAGCACGGCTGAAATAGGCAAGCTGGTCATGAGCAAACTCAAGAATTTCGACGAGGTGGCCTATATCCGCTTCGCTTCGGTTTACCGGAAGTTTGCGGACATCAGCAGCTTCATGGAGGAGCTGCAGGAGCTGCAGGCCCATAAGCAGGCAGCGGAAAAAGAGTAAGGTTTGAAGTGAGTTAAAGGAGAAAGGCATTTGGCTTGGGAGCTGAAACAGGAGTTAAAGGAACAATTGGCAGCGGAGGAAGGTTATTACCGTTATCCCTTGGGCACGCGTCTGCCCGTGGCACTGGCCTATCCCAATTCCTATTTTGTCGGCATGTCCAATCTGGGGCTGCATATCATTTACGATCTCTTGAACAAGCGCAGCGATACGGCCTGTGAGCGGGTGTTCCTGCCCGAGCGCAAGAGCATCGAGCGCTATGAGAATACCCGTACGCCGCTGATGAGCGTGGAAAATCAGCTGCCTTTGCAGCAGTTTGCCATGATTGCCTTTGTGCTCTCCTTTGAAATGGATTACTTTCATGTCATCAAGATGCTGGAGCTGGGCAAGGTCAGGGTGCGGGCAGCGGAGCGGGGAGATATGGACCCGCTGGTCATTGCAGGCGGCCCCTGTGCCACCTTTAACCCGGAGCCGCTGTCGGCCGTGATTGACGCTTTTATTATCGGTGAGGGCGAAGTCATTATGCCGGCATTGATGGATGTGTTCTATCAGGCCAGGAGCGAGGGCGTTTCCCGTCAGGAAATGCTGCAGCGGCTGGCAAAGGTGCCTGGTGTCTATGTGCCTTCCCTTTATGAGCACAGCTATGGGGAAGATGGCGGCTTATTGGACATCAAACCGCTGGCTGGAGCGCCGGCCCGGGTTTCCCGTCAGTGGGTGCAGGATCTCGATGCGTACCCGGCCCATACCGTGGTGCGCACGGAAAATACGGAATTCAATTTCTACCTGATTGAGACTGCCCGGGGCTGTGGCCGCCATTGCCGTTTCTGCATGGCCGGTTATTGCTTCCGCCGTCCCCGCAACCGTTCCCTGGGCGTGGTGACGCGGGAGGTAAGAGAGGCCCTGCAGTATAAGAAGCGTATTGGCCTGATGGGGGCGGCGATTTCCGATTATCCGGAAATCAACGAGCTCTGCAAGGATATTCTGGGTGAGGGTTTGTCCATGTCCGTGGCCTCCTTCCGGGCGGACTCCGTGACGCAGGAACTGGTGGATTCTCTGGCTGAAAGCGGCCTCAAGACCTTGACCATGGCCCCGGAAGCGGGCAGCAGCCGCATGCGGGCCATCATCAACAAGGGCATTGAGGAAGAGCATCTGTTCAATGCCATGGATATGGGCCTGCAGGCCGGCATCCGTCATTTCCGCCTCTATATCATGATTGGCCTGCCCTTCGAACAGGATGAAGATGTGGAAGCCATCGTGGATCTGGCCGGACGTCTCAAGGACTATATGGAGGAGCATGGCAGCAAGGGAACCTTGACGCTCAGTGTCAATCCTTTCATTCCCAAGCCCTTCACCCCCTTCCAATGGCTGCCCATGGCGGATAAGAAATATGTGGAAAAAGCTGCGAAAACCTTGACACAGGGCCTGCGTAAGCGCAAAAATATTATTGTGGGCGTGGAATCGCCCAAAGAAGCTTTCATTCAGGGCGTGCTGGCCCGGGGGGACCGGCAGGTGGGCGAGGCTCTGCTGCTGGCCTGTGAGAACGGCGGCAGCAAGTCCTTCAAGCGGGCCATGAAGGACTGCGGCCTGTCCATGGACGATTATCTTTACCGGCAGCGGGAAGCCGACGAGCTTTTCCCCTGGGAGGCTCTCGATATGGGCTTCAGCCGGGAATACATCTATCAGGAAATGAAGAAAGCAGAAGAATTGAAACCAACCATCCAGTGCTTTGACGGCTGTCATCGCTGTGGTGTATGTGGATAATAAAGGCAAATGATGGGGTGAGCGGATGAGTTTTGCAATTGAACATCTGGGCAATAATCTGTGGCGGGGGAAGTTCACTTCTTTCGCGGAAAATATCTGCCAGCACGCTTTTTCAGCACGATTGGGCGGTGAGAGTGTCAAACCTTACAAGGGGCTCAATATGGCCCTGCATGTGGGAGACGAAGCCGATATCGTCTGGGAGAACCGCCAGCGATTCTTCCAGGCACTGGAGCTGAAGGCTGAGAAACTGGTGACGCCGCAGCAGGTGCATGGGGCGAACATACAGGTGGTGACTGCCGCTGATGCCGGCCGCGGGGCAAGGGCTTATGATGATGCCATTGCAGATACCGATGCCCTGATCACCAACGAGCCGGGGCTGCCGCTGATGCTCTGTTTTGCCGACTGCGTGCCGGTCATCTTCCTCGATCCGGAGAAAAAGGTTGTGGGCATTGCCCATGCAGGCTGGAAGGGGACTGTAGCGAAAATTGCGCGGGAAACGGTCTGGCGCATGCAGGAGGAGTTCGGTTCCGATCCGGCAGATATCCTGGCGGGAATCGGCCCTTCCATCGGCCCCTGCTGTTTTGCCGTAGGTGAGGATGTGGCAGAGAAATTCCGTGAGGCATTTCCCAAGAACGCCGATACCATAATTTCTGCGCGGCAAGGGCAGCTTTATGTCAACCTTTGGGAAGCCAACCGCCTGCAGCTGCTGGAGACGGGGATTCCCAAGGAGAATATCGAAATGGCCGACACCTGTACCGACTGCCAGCACCAGTGGTTCTATTCCTATCGGGCCGAAGGTGGGCAGACCGGGCGCATGGCCGCCATAATCGCACTGAATCAGTACTAATGGATTTCTATCAGGGGTGAGTGTTTTGGGGCAGGAAATAGCAGAGCGTTATCAAAATGTTGCAGCAAAGATTGAAGCAGCCAGACAGCGGCGCACTACCGTGCCAAAGGATGCAGCGGTCACCTTGGTGGCGGTGACGAAGAATCACGATACTGCCGCCATGCGGGAGGCCATTGATGCCGGTGCCACGGATGTGGGCGAGAACCGCGTGCAGGAAGCCAAGACGAAATTTGCCGAGATTGGCAACTGCGTGACCTGGCATCTGATTGGTCATCTGCAGACCAACAAGGTGCGGCAGGCAGTGAAGTTTTCTGACCTGATCCACTCGGTGGACAGCCTGCATCTGGCGGAAGCCATCAACAGCGAGGCTGCCAGGATCGATAAAGTCCAGGATATCCTGGTGCAGGTGAATCTGGCCAAAGAGGAAAGCAAGTCCGGCATCTATAAGGAGGATCTGCTGGCTGATCTGCAGGCCATAAACGCCCTGCCGAATCTGCGCCTGCGGGGGCTGATGTGCATGGCACCGAACTACGAGGATGTGGAACTATGCCGCCCGCTTTTCCGGGAAATGTATAAAATTTTTCAGGACGTACAGGAATTAGACCTGCCAACGTCGAATATTGATACGTTATCGATGGGTATGACTCACGATTACGAAATAGCCGTGGAAGAAGGCGCCAATATGGTGCGGGTAGGCACAGCCATCTTTGGGCCGCGCCAATATTAATGAAGGGGAATAGTCATGAGTATAATCGATAAAGTCTGTGGAAAGATGGGACTGATGGACCCGGCGGATGAAAGGTTGGATTCCATCGAGGAAAGATTGAAAGAAGACCGGGATTACGAACCGGAAGAAGAGGAAGAGAGTTTTGACATGAGCCATGAACGCAATGAGAGCGCCCGGAATGTGGTAGATTTCCAGTCAGCAGCTTCGGCCCGGGAGAATAATACAGTAACCAATATGAAGATGAAGGTCATCGTCATCGAACCCAAGACCTTTGACGATGCCCAGCAGGTGGCCAATAACCTGCGGGAGAAGAAGCCCGTGGTCATCAACTTCGAAAAGACCGAAGCAGATGATGCCAAGCGCATCATCGACTTTATCAGTGGCACTACCTATGCCCTGAACGGCGAGATCAAGAAGGTGGGGCATAATGTCTTCCTGTGTGCACCCAGCAATGTCAACGTGAGCTACACGGAAGAAGAGAAGAAGGTTTCGGCAGAGATGCCCTGGCTGAAAAAATAAGGGGCAGGTTCGAATATGGCAAGTGAACAAAAAGAAAAACTGATTCGGTTCTATAAAGGCACCGAAGGCGAAGAAATCGTCATCAAATTGGTAGATCTGGCTGAAAATATCCTGCGCACCCAGAAGTTCCGCATTTCTGGCTTCCTCGATCCCTTTGGTCAGGAAATCGCCGAAACCGTGGCGGCCAACTATGGTAATATCCGCGTGGATTTTGCGGGCGGTTATCAGGGGGCAGAACGGGCCAGAGCCATCTTCATCCATGAGGACTTTGCCGGTACCCCCACCAGCTTTGGCATTGATTGCATCGAAGCCAAGTGGAACGGCCAGTTCGCCCGGCTCAGCCATCGTGATGTGCTCGGCGCCCTCATGGGGCAGGGCATTGAACGGGACACCATCGGTGACCTGTTGGTGACCAATGATTCCGTGAAGATCATCTGCGAGGAGAAGATGGCAGATTTCCTGCTGGCGAACCTCGATAAGATCGGCGCTGTGGGCGTGGAATGCCAGCGTGCGGATCTCAGTTCCATCGCGCCAAAAGAGGAGCGTTGCAAGGAGATCCGTGCTACGGTGGCATCCCTGCGCGTGGACTCCATCGCCGCCGCCGGCTTCGGTTCCTCCCGCAGTAAAGCGGCTTCTGATATCGCCGCTGACAAGCTCAAGATCAACTGGCAGCCCGCCAAGAGTGCTTCCCAGAATGTCAAGGAAGGCGACATCCTCTCCATGCGCGGCAGAGGCCGGCTGGAAGTGGCTGAGGTCAGAGGTACGACGAAAAAAGGCCGTACGGTTGTGGTTTTGAAACGATATTTATAATTTTTTTTATAGATAGGGGATAATAGTTTTGCTTACACCAATGGACATACACAACAAGGATTTTAAGCGGAGTTTCCGTGGTTACAATGAGGATGAAATCGATGATTTCCTGGATCAGGTGGTCAATGACTACGAAAAGCTCTTCCGGGAAAATGACCGCTTGAAAGAGGAATTATCCCGGGCTAAGAAGGACAATGAACAGTATCAGCAGCTGGAGCAGAATCTGAAGGATACGCTTCTCGTGGCTCAGAAGACGGCGGAGGAAGTAACCAGCAATGCCCGCAAGAATGCGGAGGAATCCCGGGAAAACACGGCCAAGGAATGTGCCAACAAGGTGCAGGAAGCTGAGATGAAGGCCGACAAGATCATCGAGGATGCCAAGAAGAAAGCACAGGTGATTGTAGAGGAATACGATCGTCTCGTGCGGGAGAAGAACAACTTCCTGCGGAAGATCAAGGTAACGCTGGAATCGGAACTGGCTGTGATCGATGATACCATGTCCCAGCTGCCAGACCCGGAAAAGGAAGAGCGGGAGAAGAAGACCATGGGCACGCAGGCAGAAGCCCTGCAGAAAGCCCTGAACGATCATCAGGCTGTTCCTTATGAAGCGCAGGAACTGACGAAGAAGGAAGATGACGTGAACAAGCAGGAGGGGTAAGCGTATATAGATGGCTGGAGGATTGTTTTTTGTACTGCTGGCCTTGGATCAGCTGATTAAGTTACTGGTTATGACCACCATGACGCCGGGGGAAAGTGTTCCGGTTATCAAGGGCATCTTTCACATCACCTATGTATTGAATCCGGGGGCGGCTTTTGGCATGCTGCCTCATCAAAGCTGGTTCTTTATCCTGGCTGGCGCAGCAATGATTGCTGCGTTTTGCTTTTATTATCCGCGATTGAAGCGTCAATGCGGATATTTCCATTATGGCTGCGTGGCGCTGCTGGCCGGCGCTGTGGGAAATCTGATTGACCGTATCCGCAGCGGCCTCGTGGTGGACTATTTTGACTTCCGCATCTGGCCGGTGTTCAATATCGCAGACATCGCCATCGTGCTGGGGGTTATCAGCATGATTTATGCCATACTCTACAAGGAAAAGGAAATGGATGAATAATATGGAACCTGTTGTATTTACCGCAGAGGAAAAGGGGCAGCGGCTGGACGTGTTCGTGGTGGAAAAATGCCCGGAGCTATCCCGTTCCCATGTGCAGAAACTCATTGAACAGGCTCATGTGCTGGTGGATGGTGCGCAGCGCAAGGCGAATTTCAAGCTGCGGGGTGGCGAGGCTGTGCAGGTGGCTTTGCCGGAAGCGGAACCCATCAGCGTAGAACCTGAGGACATACCCTTGGACATTCTCTATGAGGACAAGGATATCATCGTGGTCAACAAGGCCCGGGGCATGGTAGTGCATCCCGCGTCCGGCGTGTATAGCGGCACCCTGGTCAATGCGCTTTTGCATCACTGTCAGGATTTATCCGGCATCAATGGGGAAATCCGCCCGGGCATCGTGCATCGGCTGGACAAGGATACCAGCGGCGTGATGGTCTGTGCGAAAAATGATACGGCCCATCTGGATCTGGCCGAACAGATTCGCACGAAAGCTGCTCATCGCACTTATTGGGCCATTGTCTATGGCAACATCAAGGAAGAAGCGGGCATCATCAAGGGCGATATCGGCCGTCATCCCACTGACCGTAAGAAGATGGCCATCGTCCGGGAAAACGGCAAACCGGCCGTTACTCATTTCAAGGTGCTGGAGCGTTTCGGGGAGTATACGCTGGTGGAGTGCAAGCTGGAAACGGGGCGTACCCATCAGATCCGCGTCCATATGAATAGCATTGGCCATCCCTTGGTCAATGATCCCAAATACGGGCCGAAAAAATCCTCGCCCTTTGCAATCCAGGGACAGGCACTGCATTCTTTGCAGCTGACCTTGACACATCCTGTCACCAGGGAAGAAATGACATTTACAGCACCTTTGCCAACTGATATGGAGAAGATTCTGACCGGCTTGCGCAACAAACGCGCCAAGGCCGCACAATAAGAGGAGGCGTCATTATGCCAGAGTTTACCGATAAGACCATCCTGATGGATAGCGAAGGAATCCGCCGTGCCCTTACCCGTATCTCCCATGAAATCGTGGAGAAGAACAAGGGCGTGGAAAATATCGTGCTCGTGGGAATCCGCACCAGAGGTGTGCCCATTGCAGAAAGATTAGCAGAATATATCGAAAAGATTGAAGGGAAAAAACCGCCGGTAGGGGTACTGGATATCACCCTCTATCGTGATGATCTGTCCACTTTGGGCTATCAGCCGGTTGTGCGCCCCACGGAACTGCCGGTGGATATCACGGGCAAGACCATTGTCCTGGTGGATGATGTGCTCTATACGGGCCGTACGATCCGGGCTGCACTGGATGCCATCATCGACAATGGCCGTCCCAAGACCATTCAGCTGGCTGTGCTGATTGATCGGGGACATCGGGAACTGCCCATCCGTGCGGACTTCGTGGGTAAGAATGTGCCAACTTCCTCCAAGGAAGTCGTCAGCGTACAATTGGATGCCACAGATGCAACGGAAAATGTCATGCTGCGCGAAATCAAAGAATAAAAGATTGCCCTGGCTGGTTATGGATTTGACTTGTCAGGGCATTTTTCACGTGAGTAGGCGTAAAAAGTAGTTTATTTACGCGAAATATGATAAGATAGTTATGTTTGTGTGTTTATACGCAAAGCATATATGAATTTCAAAAATAGGGGGACTTATTTTATTATGGCAAGATTATTTGGTACTGATGGTGTACGCGGTGAGGCTAATGTGGATCTGACACCGGAGCTGGCTTATCGTCTGGGCCGTGCGGCTACGATTTACTTTGGTGGGGAAAATGGCGAGCAGCCGCTGATTCTTATTGGCCGCGACACCCGTCTGTCCGGTGAGATGTTTGAGGCCGCTCTGACTGCCGGTATCTGCTCTGCTGGTGGTCGCGCCATGCTGGCTGGCGTGATCCCGACGCCGGCAATTGCCTACCTGGCCCGCCGTCACAAGGCCAAGGCTGGTATCGTGATTTCCGCTTCCCACAATCCGTTCCATGACAACGGCATCAAATTCTTTGGTGGCGATGGCTACAAGCTGCCGGATGCTGTGGAAGACGAGCTTGAGGCCATTGTGCATCAGCTGGAAAATGACGACAATCTGGCCCGTCCCACGGGGGAACATATCGGTCATATTGAATATCGTACTGACCTCCTGAACCAGTATATCGAGTTTGTCATCAGCACCTGCCAGGAACGCTTTGACGGCATGAAAGTGGTGCTGGACTGCTCCAATGGTGCTGCCTACGAGGTTATGCCCAAGGTCCTGCGCGAACTCGGCGCCAAGGTCAAGGTCATCCATGCCCTGCCCAATGGTGTCAACATCAACGACAACTGCGGTTCCACCCATATGGAATCCCTGCAGAAAGCTGTGGTGGAAAACAATGCCGACTTCGGTATCGCTCATGATGGTGACGCTGACCGCTGCCTCTGCGTGGACGAAAAGGGCCAGATCATCGATGGCGACCATATCCTCGTGATGTGCGCTCAGGATATGATCAAGAAGGGCACCCTGCCCCACAAGACTGTCGTATCCACGGTTATGGCCAATATCGGTTTCCATAAGGCCATTAAGGAAGCGGGCGGCCGCGTGGAAGTAACGCAGGTGGGCGACCGTTATGTACTGGAAAACATGCTCAAGAGCGGCTATAAGATCGGCGGCGAGCAGTCCGGTCATATCATCTTCACGGATTACAGCACAACCGGGGACGGCCCCATCACGGCCCTGCAGGTTCTGTCCTCTCTGAAGCGCAGCGGCCGCAAGGCTTCCGAACTCACGGCGCTTATGACCACCTATCCGCAGCTGCTGGTCAACGTCCGCGTAGCCACCAAGGAAGGCTGGGAAAAGAATGAAGCCATCTCTGCCGCCATCGCCAAGGGCGAAGCTGAGCTGGGCAACGAAGGCCGTATCCTCGTGCGTCCCTCCGGCACGGAACCCTTGATCCGCGTCATGGCTGAAGGCCCGGATCAGGCCCAGCTGGACCGTATCTGCAACGAAATTGCCGATGTCGTGAAAAAAGAGCAGGGCTGATATGAAGAAAGCGATTTTATTTACAAGTTTTGGTGTGGCAAGTGAACAGGCCCGCCATAGCTGCATCGATGCAGCCGCCCAGCGGCTGCAGGCGGCCTTTCCGGACGTAACAGTCCGGCAGGCCTATACATCGGTGTTCATCAGGAAAAAGCTGGCGGCACAGGGCATCCATGTGGATTCCCTGCCGGAAGCTCTGGAACGCTTGCAGGCGGATGGCTTCACGCAGGTAATCATCCAGCCGGGTTATTTGACGGCCGGGGAGGAATATGAGAAGAAGGTTCTGCAAGTCGCGGCAAAATACCAGCAGGTCTTTGAGCGGCTGCTGATTTCCCGCCCGATTATGGAGAAAAATGAGGATAGCGCAGATGTGCTCTCGGTGCTGGAAGAGATTTTTTCGTTGGCTCCGGGAGAGGAACTGGTGCTGGTGGGGCATGGTTCGCCCCATCAGCATAATCCTGCTTATGAAAATCTGCAGAAATTGGCAGATAAGGAGGGAGTTCCACTGCATATCGGCGTGATCGAGCCCACGGATACCCCTGATTTTGCCGAGGTGCTGACCAGATTGCAGAAGAAGGGCGTGGAAAAAATTCTGCTGGCACCTCTGCTGCTTTCCGGTGGCAGCCATGTAAATGAGGATATTGCAGGGCCTGCCGAAGATTCCTGGCTCAATCGCCTGCGGGCTGCCGGTCTGACCGTGCGTACCAGGCTGCAGGGGCTGGGGGAATTTACAGCTTTTCAGCAGCTTTATGTCAAGCGGCTGCAGGAATGGGATTTTTGAACATTTGCTAATAATCTGCTAATAAAGGGTATTTCTATTTTTATAAATATGGGTTATAATAATCAAGTGTAAGTCTATCAAAATAAGGCAAGGGGTGCCTAAAAATTGAATGAGGTGAGTATATGTCACAACCTGTAACAACCAATCCGTTGATCATCATGCTGATCAACATGACAGTGGTGTTCCTGGTGCTGATAGCTCTGGGCGTGGTCATCAATCTGATCCATATGATTGATCCCACCAAGCCGAAGACGGCACCAAAGGAGGAAGTGGTGGAAGAAGCACCGGCGGTGGAAGCTCCTGCAGCTGAACCCGTGACTGCACCTGTGGAAGAGGGGATTTCTCCAGAGGTAGTAGCCGTGATTGCGGCCGCTGTAGCCAGCATGGGCTATGGGGCAGGCAGTGTCCGGGCCATTCGTCCTCTGGAGCGTAACAACTGGAAAAATTCCGGCCGCATACAGGGCCGGGGCTAAGGCAGGGAAGGAGGAATTATTATGGAATTATTGAATGCATTTGTCGTTTCCCTGCAGGCTGTTTGGGCTGACAGCGGTTTTTCCGCTTTCACCATGGGCAATGGCATTATGATTCTCGTTGGTCTGTTGCTTCTCTATATGGCTATCGTCAAGGAATTTGAGCCGCTGCTCTTAGGGCCTATCGCCTTTGGCTGTGTGCTGGCAAACTTCCCGCGTACGGGTTTCTTCACGGATCCCGGTCTGATGCAGGCCATTCACTATGGTATCGAAAATGAGATTTTCCCGCCGTTGATTTTCTTAGGCATTGGCGCGATGACGGACTTCGGCCCGCTGTTGGCGCGTCCTGTTACCCTGCTTTTGGGTGCAGCTGCGCAGATTGGTGTGTTTGTCGCTCTCGTAGGTGCCATGCTTTTAGGTTTCACGGTACAGGAAGCTGGCGCTATCGGCATCATCGGTGGTGCTGACGGCCCGACGGCCATCTACCTGTCCATCCAGATGGCACCGCATCTCTTAGGCGCTATCGCCGTAGCTGCTTATTCCTACATGTCGCTGGTGCCGCTGATCCAGCCGCCGGTCATGAAGCTTTTGACCACGCAGAAAGAGCGTGAAGTGGCGATGGAACAGCTCCGCCCGGTCACGAAGTTCGAGCGCGTCTGCTTCCCGATTGTGGCTGCTATCATCATCAGCCTGCTCCTGCCGCCTATCGCATCACTGCTGGGCTGCCTGATGCTGGGTAACCTTTTCCGTGAGTCCGGCGTTATGGATCGTCTGTCCGATACGGCCCAGAACTCCCTGTGCAACATCGTCACGATTTTCCTGGCTACCGGTACCGGTATGACTATGAATGCTGATGACTTCCTGCGCACGGAAACCCTGCTGATCATCGGTCTGGGCCTTGTGGCCTTCATCGCTGGTACGGCTGGCGGCGTCCTCTTCGGCAAGATCATGTGCCGTCTGTCCGGCTGGAAAATCAATCCGCTGATTGGTTCCGCTGGTGTATCCGCTGTGCCTATGGCTGCCCGCGTCAGCCAGGTTGTGGGCATGAAGGCCAAACCGGGCAACTACCTGCTGATGCATGCTATGGGCCCGAATGTGGCAGGCGTTATCGGTACGGCTGTTGCTGCTGGTACTATGCTGGCCATGCTCAAGTAAATGAAATCGCAATAAAAAAAGAGGCATTTGCCTCTTTTTTTATTGCGATTTTACAGTTTCTTTTCGGTCAGTACCAAATCCAGGGCATTCAGCACATCATTGACATTTTCCTCAGTGATGACGAGCGGCGGCTGGAAGGCCATGACATTGCGGTCTACGCCGTTCTTGCCAATGATGAAACCGCGGTCTTTGAGGGTTTCCAATACATCATCGAGGACTTCCGGTGCCGGACTGCCATCGGCGTGGATGAATTCCGCGCCGTCCATCAGGCCAAGGCCGCGCACATCACCGATAACGGGATGCTTCTTCTGCAGCTCCCGCAGGCCGCTTCTGAGCTGCTTACCGCGGGCGGCGGCATTTTCCATAAGCTTGTGTTCTTCGATATAATCGAGAACCGCCATAGCTGTAGTGGAGGACACCGGGTTGCCGCCGAGCGTCGAAGCACCGGGACGGGTATAGGTGTCGGCAATCTTGGCTGTGGAGATGAAGGCCGAAATCGGCGCGCCATTGCCCAAAGCCTTGGCCATGCACATGATATCGGGCACCACGTCATAATTCTCGATGGCGAACATCTTGCCGGAGCGGGCAAAGCCCGTTTGTACCTCATCGATGATCAGCAGGGTGTTGTACTGGTCGAGGATTTCCTTGACGCGCTTGAAGTAGCCTTTCGGCGGTACCACGCAGCCGGCGTTGCCCTGAATGGTTTCGGCGATGAAAGCGCCGGGCTTGCCGGAGGTAGACGTCTTGATGAGGTCTTCAATGGCATTGGCGCAGGCGTAATCGCATTCCGGGAACTTCTTGTTCATGGGGCAACGATAGCAGTTGGGATTGGGGGCAAAGTGAATGCCGCCAACGGGATTGGGGTCGGTGCGCCACATGGTAAGGCCCGTGACGCTCATGCCCAGCTTCGTGCGGCCATGGAGGCCATGGCGCAGGGCGATGATCTCGCTGTTGCCCGTGTAGACGGAAGCCAGCAGGAAGGCGCCCTCGGTGGCTTCGGAACCCGTGGAGCAGAAGAAGGATTTCTGCAGATCGCCGGGGGTGACTGCCGCCAGTTTTTCTGCCAGGTTCACGAAGTTTTCCGTCAGGTAGATATTGCAGACATGCTGCAATTCGTCAATCTGGGCCTTCATCTTTTCCAGGATTTCCGGATTGCAATGGCCGCAGTTCATGACGGACACGCCGGCATACATATCCAGATACTTCTTGCCCGTGCTGTCCCAAAGGTACTGCATGGAGCCTTTGACCATCTGGGCCGGCTTCTTGTAGAAGTGGCCCAGGCAGGGCATGATGTATTTTTTCTTTTTCTCGATAATGGCCTCAGGGCCAATGAATTTTTTGCTTTCCATAACGTTCCCCTTAAAATTTGTTAAATGGAATTGCGGCTCTGGCGGAACCGGTAGGTGCCGAGGCCCAGCTCGCGGGGGCCCTTCTGGAGCGTGACGAGGTCGTCTTCGTGGAAGGCTTCCTTGCCAGCGTCGAGGTTATCGAGCGCCGTGCGGTAGATGCGCGTTACCATGCCAGCAAATTCCGGGCTGTAATCCTGCGCTTCGATGCGGTAGGAACCGAGACCGTTGAACTTCTTGAGGTACGGATAGAGGCAGAGGTCCTTGGCAAAGTAGATATGGTTGCGGCCGAACTGGTCAATGCGCAGGGAGTGCTTTTCACCGGCCTTGTCGAGCAGAGCATAGCGGCGGTCGAGGACTTCCGGATTGTTCAGCTCGTTAAAGAAGGGCAGGCTCATGCCCGGGATGTTGTGGTCGCAGATCATGGACTCGTAGGAGCCGTGGACAACCACTTCGATGGGCAGCTCAGAGCTTTCCACGATTTCTCGCAGCTGCTCGAAGGAGAGCTCATAGGAAGCCGTGCCCATGGTCAGGCCATTTTCCTTGAGGAACTTGGCGGCCAGATGGTTGAAGAGGTTGAAGGACAGGTCTGCCTGGATGGGCAGGTTCGTCAGGCGCTTGGCCAGTTTCAAAGAGCCCAAGTTGCTGACCATAATGCCATCGGCCTTGAGTTCGGGCTGTTTCAGCGCCGTGAAGAACTGCTCGAGCTCGCCGCATTCCCGGCGCATGGTCGTGCGTGGCGTGTTGATGACAACCTTGGCCTTGCCCTTGGCATAGGCGATGACTTCGGCATAATCCTTGAGGCTCCAGGGCTTGTTGGGGCGGAAGGCTTCGCCGCCCACATAGACGATATCCGCGCCGTTGTCAATCACGGCCTTGGCCGCAGCTACGGTGTTCACCCGGACGCTTAACGTGCGGTGGGAGGCATTTTCTTTTTCGATATCCCGTTCCTGCTTGAGGATTTCGTCCTGGAAACCGGCTTCCTTCACCGCGTCGCTGAAGAAGCGAGGCTCTCGCTGACCGTCAAAGCCGATGTCCTTCTTGTCCGTAGCGCCGAAGGCAAAGGTGGTCGTGAAGTCACGGGCGCGGTTATCATAGAGGCTCTTCCAGCCTTCCTCGTCAGGCTGCCAGCCGGCAGGATCGGCGATATACTCGTCAATGGCCTTGCGGTAGGTGCTGACAATGCGGCGGATAAAAGGAGCCGGACGCATGCGGCCTTCAATCTTGAAGGAGAAAACGCCAGCCTGAATCAGCTGGGGGATATGGCGGTACATGCACATATCCTTGAGTGCCAGCTTGTAGGCACCTTCGCTGTCCTTGTCTAGAACTTCCCCAGTCTTTTCGTCAATAAGCTGATAAGCCCAGCGGCAGGGCTTCAGGCAGCGGCCGCGGTTGCCGCTCTGGCCGAAGAGCACCCCGGAGTGGATGCACTGACCGCTTTCGCTCATGCACATATCGCCATGCATGAAGTATTCCACCTCGATACCCGTGCGCTCACGGAACAAGGAGAGCTCAGACAGCGTCATCTCACGGCCGACAACCACGCGGGTGATGCCGTATTCCTTGAGCTTTTCGATGGCGTGCTCGTTGTGGGTGTTCATCATGACCGAAGTATGCACGGGAATCTTGATGCCCATTTCGTGAATGAGTTCCAGCACAGCGAAATCCTGTACGAGGATAGCATCCGGACGGATTTCATTGAGGTAGGTGAGGTATTCCCGCAGCGCCGGGATTTCTTCGTCGCTGATCAGATTGTTGAGCGTGATGTAGAGTTTCACGCCATGCTCATGGGTGTAGGCAATGGCCTTCTTGAGCATCTCATCATCGAAGTTGAAATCCCCTTCGTGCATGCGCATGTTGAAATGCTTGCCGCCCAAGTAGCAGGCATCAGCACCGGACTCCACCCCGGCCACCAAAGCGTCCCAGGTACCAGCCGGAGCCAGCAGTTCTACGGATTTACGATTCAGAATCATTTAATGACAAACTCCTTTATTGGATATAGTTTTTTATTATAAGTCCCAACTAATAAGTATAGCAGAGAATGGAGGTGCTATCAATATTCATGGGTAGGGTGATTTGTACATAGTCAGCGTGGAAAGGCAGCATCTTAGTGAAATATGGAAAAAATCTTTTCTCTATGATAAAATGATGCTAAAGGGGGGATTTCCTATGCAAATTGCATTGATAAAAGAGGCAGTCTTGCAGGTGGTATTACGTTATCCGGTCAGCCGTGTTACGCTTTTTGGCTCTCAGGCTGCGGGAACCTCGAAAGAAGACAGTGATGTAGATTTAATTGTGGAATTTTCCCAGCCAGTGTCCTTGCTGACGCTTTCTAGTATGAAATGTGACTTGGAGGAACTGCTCAAGAACAAGGTTGATTTGATACATGGGCCGATTAGGGCGTCGGATATGATTGAAGTCGGGCAGGAGGTTGTCCTGTATGCAGCATAGAGATAAGATTATTTTGCAGAAAATTATTTCAGAGATAAATGTTGGCACAGAAATGCTTGGTAACAGCAACTTGGAAAATTTTTTGCAAAATGAAATGCTTAAAAGAGCTATTGGCATGACTGTCATCAATATCGGCGAATTGATAAAGAATGTAACGGATGAACTGAGGACAGGGTATCCTGATATTCCATGGAAACAAGTGGCTGGATTTCGTGATATCACAGCACATAAATATCAGACTTTGCGTATGGAAGATGTGTACCAGGTGGTAGTGGATGATTTTCCTGTATTGAAAGAACAGTTAAGTGGAATACTTTCTCAAGGGACAGATTAAAATTGTAGTAGTAGAGGGGCTCTCATTTTGCAGATTGTAGGATGGGGGCTTAAGTTTTGGCTGATTTTGCACGATATACATAACAGGATGGAAAAAATTTCGTCCTTGGCAGGATTTTGCTGTTAAGGGGGCGAAGATTAAAAACTATGATTGCTGAAGTTGTTATCGTTGTGAAAGGCGGGACAGGCATGAAGACGTTGGCGTTACAGGGCGGGGAAATTTGTGGCGTTTTTTGTGTGCCTAAACCTGTTCTTTCAGGGAGGACAACTGTCGTTTAGTTATAGCTGTTTATCAACAAGTCAATAACGGTGGATTTGAGCCTTCCTTTAGCGGGACGGCGGGTGTTTTCTGCCCGTCTGCCTGCTGAGGGAAGGCTTTTTCGTTTGTTGATGGGAAAGGAATGAGGCAGGATGAAAAGGAATGACAAGCTTTCACGGAAAGCCCGTTATGGGATATTGGCGGCAATTATGGCCGGCGCCTTCAGCATTATGCCGGCAGCTCAGGCCATGCCCACGGGCGGGGCATCGGGGACGGCCACCATTACGCAAAGCGGTTCCCAAATGGATATTGCCAGCAGTGTTGCCAGCAACTTGCTGACCTGGCAGGATTTTTCCATTGCCAAAGATGAAACCGTAAACTTTGCCGGAGACAACAGTTATCTGAATGTAGTGCTGGGCGCTAACCGTTCCTGACTGCGGCTCAAGATATCACGGTGGACGGCGATAATGTCACGTTTAAGAATGTGGCTGACGTGACGGCACCCAATTCTGCTCCGGCTCCGGCAGCGGTTGTACCCAGTGTCGAAACGGTTGCGCCAGCCGCACCGGAACCTGCTGCAACCCAGGAGGACAACAAACAGGAGGAGAGTGTAGAGACTGCCTCCACCACGGCGACCACTCATGGTGACAGCGACAAGCAGGAAGAAACGGCACAGCCCGTTGGCGAAAAACAGGTAGTGCATAATGTTTTGGATGGCGATGGTATTCTCACCGTGGAAAAGCCCTGCAGAAACTGGGCGGCCCTTTTGATGTGATGCTGAAACTCTTCGGCCAGAAAGCCGCCAGCAACCTGGATAGCAGCGAGCATATCTACTTAGGTGGTGCCAAGGGGATCCGGGCTTACCCGCAGGGCGAAGCCTCCGGTGATGAGGGCATCCTGGGCAATCTGGAACTGCGCTACCATACCCCCGTCAAGGGCTTGACGCTGTCCACCTATTTTGATGCCGGATGGGTAAAAGCCGAAAAATCCGGCAGCAATGCTACCACCCTGAAAGGCTGGGGCCTTGGCCTGACCTACAGCAAGCCCAACGACTGGTTTGCCCGTGTCGACTACGCCCGCCGCATCGGCTTTGCGGACAACCTCTCCCGCGACGCCGAAAGCCGCGGCCGCATTTGGTTCATGGCTGGGAAAATCTTCTAAATCAAAAATAGAAAAGCCCCCTGTCTTTGCATCTTGTGCTGATATGCTCCCTATTAGGTAGACAGAAGAAATAATAAAACTGTCTGCTTGATAGGGAGCATTTTATGTACAAGAAGAGATTATCACCCGAAGAGAAAATCCACTTCATTGAAAAGTATAAACGTGGAGAGGGCAGTTATGCCTCCATAGCCGCGGATGCAGGCGTTGACAGCAGATCCTTCAGGCAATGGGTTCGTAACTATGATGCTTGCGGCCCGGATGTATTCTTCAAACGACATCATCAGCGCTATTCTGTTGAATTTAAGGAAACTGCTATCCACGATTATCTTTCTGGCGTGGATTCACAAGATGCTATATGCCGAAAATACGGACTTCGTTCGCGGAGACAGCTACAAGACTGGATTATGAAGTATAATAGTCACGAGGAACTTAAACCATCCGGTACAGGAGGGAGCACCATCGTGACTAAAGGCAGAAAAACTACATTTGATGAACGGGTATCCATTGTAGAGGATTGCATTGCAAATGGCCGTGATTATGCTTTGACGGCGGAGAAATTCGATGTTTCTTACCAGCAGGTCTATACCTGGGTCAGGAAATATGACCAAAAGGGAATCGAAGGCCTCAAGGACGGCAGAGGCCGCAGGAAGCCTGAGTCTGAGATGAACGAGCTGGAACGGCTCAGATATGAAAACCGCATGCAGAAGGCTCAGTTGCTACAAAAGCAGATGGAGATAGATTTTCTAAAAAAACTCGAGGAATTGGAAAGGCGGTGATACTAGACAGAACTCGTAATACGGCTGCCTACCGGGCGATACTGGAGCTCAGCAGTATCTGTAAGGATTATCCAGTCAAGGCGTTATGCAGGTTGGGCCGTGTAACCAGGGCTGCGTATTACAAATGGCTTCACAGGAAGCTGGGACAAAACGAAGAAACGAACCAGAAGCTTGCTGCCCTGGCAGAATCAATCCATAAGGAGCATCCAGATATGGGCTACCGAAGGATTCGAGATAAGATTGAGCATGACCATGGCCTGCATGCTAATGACAAGCGTATCCTGCGTATATGCCGCAAGAAGAGACTGCGCTCCGTAATAAAAGGACGTCACAACTGTTGCACCAGGCCTGCTGTTGATCCATACTATACAGCAGAGAATGTGCTCAACAGGGATTTCCATGCAGATAAATACAACCAGAAATGGGTTACGGATGTGACCGAATTCAAGTACTTTCCTGAATACGGAACCGTTAAAAAGGTATATCTGAGTGCCATCCTTGACCTCTGTGATCGCCGGCCTGTTGCCTATGTTATTGGTGACAGCAACAATAACCAGTTGGTATTCCAAACCTTTGACAAAGCTCTTGAAGCCAATCCAGGGGCACATCCCTTGTTTCATAGTGACCGTGGCTTTCAGTACACCAATAAGTTGTTCCGCGCCAAAATTGAACAGGCCGGTATGACACAAAGCATGTCCCGTGTAGCACATTGCCTAGACAATGGCCCCATGGAAGGCTTCTGGGGTATCTTGAAGCGCGAGATGTACTACAGGCGCAGATTTACTTCCCGGCAAGAGTTGGTTGAGTCAATTGAGGAATATATAAGATATTACACTTATGACAGACCACAGCGTCATTTAGGCATACGAACCCCAAGTGAGTACCACGAAAAACTGGTTGGAGCTGCATGAAAAAAGCTGCTCGCATTAGTTGCGAGCAGCAATGAATATTTTTATTTTTTTACCTGTCCACTTGACGGGGAGCACACCATGCTGGGCGGGGGCCTTTGCTATACTGTCTTATGGTGGCATTATGAAGAGAGGGGGCTGTTTATGGAGGAGCAGGATTTTCGCCGTATTGCGGAAGTCAGTTATTTGAATACGGACAATACCTGGCGCTATCGCTCTATTTTGCATTTTTGCTTTAAGCGTCATGAACATATGCAGACCTATGTTTATCCTGAGGATATTTTTCACGAGCTGAAAAAGGATCCTCATTTTCAGGCGTATACCTTCGAGCAGTTGGAGCAGGATCTTGCTACGCTGGTGGGCTGGAAAAACCTTATTCCCCATCAGGAAACAGGACGTTCCAAGAGCATTGCGGACTTTAAGAAGAAACGCTATCGCTATCAATGCACGCCTTATACGGTGGAGATTGAGCGCATGGTGGAGAAATTACAATCCCTGGGCACGGAGTTTAGCGGTTCACTGGAAACCACTCAGTTTGACCGCATTCTGCGCGCCTTACGGGATTTTTTAGTGTCCGGGCAGGAACTTACATCGAAGGAACTGAATCAGACCTGGGTGGATCTGGAGCATTATTTCCATACACTGGTGCAGAATTCTTCCGATTATCTGGCCCATCTGAAGAGCGCCAAGGTGGAAGAACGGATGCAGACCACAGCCTTTGTAGTGTATAAGGATCGTTTTACCAAATATCTGCAGACTTTTGTCATTGGCCTGCAGCGGTCGGCCAAGCGGATGGAAAATCTCTTTCAGGGCAGCACGTCTGAGCAGGAGGCAGCCTTATTTTCACGGCTGACGGATTATCAGCTGTCCATTCCCCGGCTGGGGGAGGAGAAGAGCCGGGAAACCTACATGGAAGATTATCAGGAGAGTTTTCTGGTTATGCGGGAATGGTTTATGGGCAACAGTTATCGGGAAAGCGAGCTGTCAGCCCTGTCCAAGGAAACGGTGGACACCATCCGCCGCATTACGAAATTTGCCCAGCGGTTGGCGGAACAGCATCAGACCTTCCGCAGCCGCAAGGCTGAGTATATCCAATTAGCGCGTTGGTTCTCCCATCTCTCCAGCAAGGAGGAGGCGGATTGCCTCAGTGCCGTGGCCTTTGGCCCTGCCGGCGGGCGGCATTTCTATGGGGAAAGCCGGGAAATGGAGGATATGAACAGCCATATCCAGGATGAAGCGCCGACGAGGATTGAGATGAAGCCACGGGTGAGCACCTATCGGGAACGTCAGCGGCAGGTACCCATCCGGCAGTATGCTGCGGCTAAGGAAGAAGCCCGTCAGCAGCATCTGGCCCAGCAGGAAAAGCTGGCAGCGGTGATGAATGGCCTGGCCGCTGATGGCGTAATCGATTTTGCCTCGCTGCCTGTTATCAGCCGCGAGGCGCGGCAGATGCTGCTGAGCTGGGTGGCCCGTGCTTTGCAGCGCAATCCTGTGCGCACAGAACTGGGCAGCACGGTGGAACTTATCTATGACCGGCAGGCGAAAGGGCGCATTACCCTGCACTGCGAGGATGGTGAATTCTCATTGCCTCCCATGAAGTTTCGGCTGCAGAAAGGAAACGGATAACAGATGGCAATTACAGGCGGACAGGATGAACTCCGGCAGGCCGCCCAGCTGCTTGTGGAAAACCGCTGGGTAACCCGCAAGGACATGCCCGATGAATATTTACTGGTACGCCGTAACGAAAAAGCGCTGCGGCAATTTTTCCGTGACAAATGCGGCTGGCCTCTGCTGGTAACGCCGCAGTTTTACAAATTGGAGAAAATCCCCGCCAATCCCCGGTCTTTTATGGGCATAGAGGCCATGCAGAGTGTGGAGGATTATGTGCTGCTGGCCTGCGTCATGGCTTTTATGGAGGAATATGAGGCCGGCGGGCAGTTCCTGCTGGGGGATTTGGCTGAGGCATTGCTTTCCTATTATCCAGAGGATGCTTATACTCCTAAGTTGAATTGGGAATCCTACAACTGGCGCAAGTCTCTGATCCGGGTGCTGAAATATCTGGCCGATGAGGGAATCCTGCAGATTGTGGATGATGAAAGCGTGGCCTTTTTGAGTCAGGGCTATGGCAGCGATGGCAATATTGCCGGCGAGGCACTCTATGAGGTGACGACATTGGCCCGGTACTTCCTGCGGAATTTCCCCCAGGAATTGGGGGCCTATGACAGCCTGGCAGAACTGGGGGCGGCGGATTTCATGCCGGAGATTGATGAGGAGGCCACGGCTCTGCGGCAGCGGCGGCACAGGCTATATCGGGAAGTGCTCTTAAGTCCTGTGTACTATCGGGATACAGAGTCGGAAGGGGATTTCCTCTATCTGCGCAAGCGCCATGGCCGGCTGGAAGAGGCGATGCTGGAATGGTTCGGCCTCCATGTGGAACTTTATCAGGATGCCGTGATGGCGGTTTCCCATGAGCAGTCATCCTGGGTCAAGGACAGTTTCCCGGTCCGGTTCCGGGGGCTTCATGATGTGTTGTTGCATTTTGCCCATTATTGGCGAGAGGTTTCGCCACAGGTGACTTCCCTGAGCAAAACGGAATGGCAGGTGCATATGGAGAAATTGCAGGCGGCTGTGGGCCACGGCTGGACCAAGGAATACCGGGAAATGAGCGTCAAGCGACTGGCGGAGAATGTGCTGGCGGAAATGACGGCCTGGGGCATGGCCAAAGTGGCAGAGGATGGCCTGATTACATTATTGCCGGCCCTGCTGCGCTATGATGGCAGCTATCCCACAGATTATCAGCCAGGCAAGAGTGCCAAGCGGGGCAAAACGGAGGACAAGGAATGAGCGACAATCGTTGGCAGGCCTATCGGGCAGGCATTTTGAATTATTGGTATTATGATGAGGCGGAGTTTTACTTTGCCGATGGCAGGCTGCTTTTGCGGGGCAGCAACGGTTCTGGCAAGTCCGTTACCATGCAGAGCCTGATTACGGTGCTGCTGGATGGCGTGAAGAGGGCGGATCGTCTGGACAGCTTTGGTTCCAAATCCCGTACCATGGATGATTATCTGTTGGGGGAAAAGGAAATCAGCGAATACGAGGAACGTACTGGCTATCTTTATCTGGAATACAAGCGGGCAAATAGTGAGCAGTACATCACCACAGGCATTGGCCTTCATGCCCGCCGGGGCAATTCCAAGGTGGACTTTTGGGGCTTTGTGCTGCAGAATGGCCGCCGTATCGGCGAGGATCTGTCTCTCTATCATCTGACGAAGAACCCGGAAACGGGAGAAGAACAGAAGATTCCCTTGACCCGTCGGGAATTGGAAAATGCCATCGGCCAGGACGGCCGGGTGACCACGGAGCAGCGGGAATACATGGCCATGGTGAATCAGTATGTCTTTGGCTATGAGGATATCCGCAAATACGAGGAATTGATGAAGCTGCTCATTCAGCTGCGCAGTCCGAAATTATCCCGGGATTTCAAGCCCAGTGTCATCTATGAGATTTTGAATGCCTCTCTGCCTACCCTTTCGGATGAGGATTTGCGGCCTTTGGCGGAGACGCTGGAAAATATGGAAAAGACCAGGCTGGCCATCGAACAGCTCAAGCGGGAGCGGGGGGCCTTTCAGAATATCTGCCGAGCGTATACCGCCTATAATACGGCGGTGCTGGCAGAGCGGGCTTTGGCTGAGGCCGATTGCCAGAAGGCCCTCAAGCGTCTGAACAAGCAGGCGGAGGCCCAGCAGGAGGAACTGCTGGCGGCAGAAAAACAGGCGGCAGAGGCCAGTGAGCGGTTGCAGAGCCTGACGGTGGAAGAAGAAGCCCTGCGGCAGGAACAGGCCAGCCTGCAGGAGCATGAAGCCTATAAGGCTGCCGAAAGGAAAAAGGAAGCAGAATTGCAGCTGGCTAAAGAGCAGGCCGAGAAACAGCGCAAGGATGACAGCCTACTGGAAAAACGCCGGCGGGAACTGTCTCTGCAGGAGCAGATGCGGCAGGAAGAGGCTGATCTGGCCCAATTGGAAAAACAGGTGGCCGATATTCTGGAGGATTTGACGGATCTGGCGGAGCAGGCGGACTTTGACAGCCACGCCGCTTTTCAGGAGGGCTTCCAGCTGTCCTCGCCGGATTGTGAGGAGCATTTCCGCCTCTGGCGCCGGGAACGGCAGAATCAGCTGCAGAGCCTGCAGAAACTGCATAAGCAGATGCTGCAGTATGAGCAGTCGTTGGAAAAGCTGCAGCAATGGGAGCAGGAACTGGGCGAGGAAAACCGCCGGCTGGATCAGTACCGCCATGAAGAAGACCGGCTGACAGAAATGCTGGCCCAGGAACGGGAACAGCTGGTCAAGGCCTTCTATGAATGGAAAGACCGCTGGCAGGCCCTGCTGTCAATGGACAAAGACGCAGAAATCCGCCTGGCTGGCAGTTTGCGGGAACTTTTTGGCACAACCTCCTGGCTGGATATCCAGAATCAACTGGGAACCATTGTCAGCGAAAAGCAGCGCAGCCTGAATGCAGCTATCGGCAAGGTGGAGCTGAATAAGCAGGAACTGACCGGTCAGCTGGCCGAAGCGCAGGCAGAACTGGCAAGCCTGCGTCAGACAAAGGAGGCTGAACCGGAACTGCAGGAAGCCTGGGCAGCTGCCCGTCAGGAACTGACAGCCCAGGGCATCGCCTATGTGCCCTTATACGAAGCCACGGAGTACAGAAGCACGGTTTCCCCGGCCATGCGGGAACGGCTGGAATCGGCATTGCTGGAAGCTGGCTTGCTGAACTCTCTGCTGCTGGCTTCCAATGAGGCGGCGCAAAAACTGCCGGAATCCATGCGGGGCACGGTGCTCTTCAGCGGCGAGCCAGTGATGCTGGCTGAATCCCTGCTGGATTATCTGGAACCTGTGCCCGGGGAGAGCGGTATCGCCAGGGAACGCATTGCTGACGTTTTGGGCAGCATTGCCATCAGCAGTGAAGTATACGGCAAGGGCAATGGCATTGCCCTGAATGTGGTGGATGGAGCTTATCGGCTCGGTACACTGGCAGGACGGGCAGCCCAGCGCCCGGCGGCGCTCTTTATCGGCAAGCAGGCCCGGGAAAATTACCGCCGTCAGCAGATTGCCGCTAAGGAAGCAGAAATTGCCGGCTTGCAGGCAGAGCTTGCCCATGTGCAGGAGCAGGAAAGCAGCCTGCTGGCTGAAAATGACTGCCTGCTGAAGGCTCGGGAGGATTTCCCGAATCAGCAGGAGGTACAGTCGGTTTATGATGAACTGCGCAGCCGGGAACGGGATATTGAACGACAGCAGCACAGGCTGGGTGAACTGGCGGACAGGCAGAAGAAGTTGACACTGGAACTGCGGGACGAACGGGCCGGAATCATTGCTGAGCGTGGCGATACGGGGCTGGCGTTTTCCGCCATTGCCTATGAGGAAGCTTTGGCAGCCCTCCACGATTATGGCGAAGTATGGCACAAGCTCACTCTTATGCAGGCTAACTATGCCCATAGTGCGGAGCTGTTCCGGCAGCAGAGTCAGGAGGCAGAATATGTCCGGGAGGAAGTGGATGCCCTCAAGGGGGAACTGCTGGACAAGGATATGAATATCGCCCGGCTGGAGAAGAATATCTCTGCCCTGCAGGAGCAGCTGACCCGGATGGATGCGGCGGCCATTGAAGCCTGCATTGCCGAAGTGGTGGAACGCCTCAGGCATATCCCCCAGGAAATCCGGCAGGTATCCCAGCTGTTGGGACAGAATGAAAGCAGCCGGCAGATATTGGCTAGTCAGCTGGAGCAAAGCCGGCGCCGGCAGCAGGTCTATGGAAAGCTGCTGGTTTTATGGCAGAAACTTCTGCAGGCTGAGCAGAAGCGGGGCTTTGTGGATTTGGACAAGAAGAATCTGCGGGAGCTTATGCAGGCCCGGCAAAAGAGCCGTGACAACAAGACCCTGCATTCTCTGGCCCAGGATGTGGAAAGCCAGTATGCCAGACAGCGGGATGAAATTGCTGAGTACCGCTTATCCCTGCGGGAAAATGTGGACGAACTGGGCGATTTGCCGGAAATTTCCCCGGAAGATGAGGAGATTTTCCTGCCCCGTCTGGATACCCTGCGGGATTATGCGGTGCGGCAGCTGGCTTTGACTGAGGCCGGCGGCAAGCCGTTGAGCCCCTATGAGCAGCTCCAGCAGCTCAAGGACCATCTGCTGGAACAGGAAAGCCTGCTGTCCGAGCAGGACAAGCGGATCTATCAGGAGATCATCCTCAACAGCATCGGTCGCACCATCAGCGAAAAGATCTACGGTGCAGAGGATTGGATCAAGAAGATGAACAAGCTCATGGGCAAAAGCGAAACCTCCAGTGCCCTGCGGTTCCGGCTGGAATGGAAGCCTCTTACGGGCGAGGATGATAACGAGCTGGACACGGCCGAACTGGTGGAACTCTTGCACAGCGATCCGGAATTGATGAAGGAAGCAGACATGAAGCGGCTGGAGAAACATTTTTCCTCCCGGATACGGCGGGCCAGGGAAGAGGCTCAGCTGCAGGAAAAGGATGCAGATGCCTTTCAGGCTTCGGTGCGGGAACAGCTGGATTACCGGCAGTGGTTCCGCTTCCGTCTCTATTATGACAAGGGTGAGCAGATTCAGCGGCGGGAACTTACGGACAAGGCATTCTTCCGCTTCAGTGGCGGCGAAAAGGCCATGGCCATGTATGTGCCCTTGTTTTCGGCGGCTTATTCCCGCTATCTGGATGCCGGCAAGGATGCGCCCCGTCTGATTACGTTGGATGAGGCTTTTGCCGGGGTGGACGAGCAGAATATGCGGGATATGTTCCGGCTGGTGGAGCAGATGGGCTTCAACTACATCATGAACTCCCAGGCCATCTGGGGCGATTATGATGTGGTGCCCAGCCTCAATATCTATGAGCTGCTGCGTCCTCTGAATGCCAATTATGTATCGGTGCTGGGCTATCATTGGAATGGCCATAGCCGTAATGTGATGTTGGAGGATAGCCGTGAAGGATAAGCTGGCAGCGGAAGCGGCGGCGTATTTTAAAGGTCATGCAATATTGCTGGCGTTGGCGAAAGAGTTTTGCTGCAAGTATCGCAGTCTGGGCCATTTCGGCGGGCGGGTGTCCCTGACTGCGCTTACGGTGGAGGAACAGCGATCTTTAGCGGCCTTCCTGCGCCGCAAGTTTGGTGAAGCAGATTCCGTGTCTTATAAGGAATTTTCCGCAGCCTGGGAGAAAACCCGTTTCGGGAGCATTCCCTTGCCGGATTTCCTGCTTTCCCTGATGCCCGGGAATTTCATCACCAAGCGGGAAGAACGGCAGCAGGAACAGGCGAAACGGCAGGAAATCATGGACAGGCTGCTGGCAAAATACCCGGCTGGACCTGCCAGGCGCTGGTTGCAGGCTTTGGCCCAGGGAAATCTTCATCTGTTTGCCAAAGAATTATATCAGCAGGAAGATGTTCTGGCTACGGTGGCCTGCGCTTTAGCAATGCTGCCCGCCAAATATGAGCGGTTGCCCCTGTTTGCCAACCGGGTGGCGCAAAATCCCCATGCATTGGATTTTGACCGTACCGAGGGACGGCTTTTCTTGCAGGCTCTGGCCTTTTTGCAGGGGGAGAACGTTCCATCTGCTGCTGACGCACGCACAGAGCTGCTGTATAAATACCGCCTGATCCGTGACGATATCCTGAACTTTGCCACGGTTTACGGCTTGAAGGCCTACGGCGAAGATGGCGGAGAAATAGCCTATTGGCGGGAGGCGGCCAATAGCTATGCTCCTTTGAACGTGCCTCTGCGGGAAATTGCAGCCGCTGAGCGAATCCTGCCGGTGGAGGGGAATGCCGATACGGTCTATATCGTAGAGAATTCCGGCGTGTTCTCCACCTTGCTGGACGGATTGCAGGCTCGGCAAAAGTCTGTGCCATTGGTGGCCCTCCATGGACAGCTGAAGGCTGCTTCCTGGGCATTGCTGGATCGTCTGGCCGCAAGTGGCATCCGCCTGCTCTATGCCGGGGATTTCGACCCGGAAGGACTGAGCATTGCCAGCCATATCCTGAATCGCTACGAAGGAGCCGCCCTCTGGCATATGTCTGTGAACGAGTACGCCCAGGCCAATCTGCTCCTGCCGGAAAACCGGCTGAAAAAACTGCCCACAAGCGATCACCCGCAGCTGACGCCCTTGGTGGCAGCCATGCGGCAAGAACAAAAGGTGCTGTATCAGGAAAGTTTGCTCCAGGAACTGCAGGCCGATTTGTGGAAGAAGTAAAAGCGGGCGAATTTATAGTAGAAGTCCTGGCCAATGTCAATGAGTGGACATGGACGTCTCTGGTTTATTGCCGGGAAAGTATTCTGATAGAAGATAGGCAAACCCTTGTCATGATTAGAGGTCAGTGACGAGGGCATGTTTTTGGGGGGCTTTTTAAAATCGTTATGTGAATAGTAAAAACTTTCTATATAAAGCAGGTTTTTGTCACTGCTGGAGCGAAAAAATACCCATGGAAATTGTGGGCTTTGTAACCAGGAAGGCAGTGGACAGGAAAGTTTCTCGTCCCTTTTGTGAGATTAGAGAAAGGATTTTTATCATGAAACTGCAAACCAAGGCGATCATACTGCTGAACATCTTTATCGTAGCGACCTGCCTATGCCTGGGATTCCTGGGCTACCGCAGTGCAGACATTGGCTTTGATGAGGCTTTGCGGATGAAGGCTTACTCCAATGTAGTTTCCTTCCTGGAACTGGTGGAACATCGCCATCCGGGAAAATGGCAGATCAAGGGCAGTGAGCTTTACAAGGGCGATTACAAAATCAATGGGGATGAAGATTTGGTAGATGATCTGGGAAAGGTTTGCAATGGACATGTGACCATCTTCCTGGGGGATACGCGCGTGGCGACAACGGTAAGGAATGAAGGCGGCTCCCGTGCCGTCAACACCAAGTGCTCTGCTGCCGTGGCGGAAAAGGTCTTGCAGAAAGGTGAGTTCTTCGTAGGCGAGGCCAATGTATTAGGGGAAGATTACCAGAGCGCTTATGAGCCCATCAAGGATACCCAGGGCAAGATCATCGGCATGCTGTATGTGGGGCTGTCTGACAGTGAGTTTGATGGCATCCGCGCCGGCTTCTTGAGCTCGGTTTTGCTGACCATGGTGATCATCCTGATCTTGTCCGGAATTGTGTCCTATTATATTATTGGCAAGGCCCTGCAGCCTATGGCTGCTTTGACGGAAGGGCTGCAGCGCATTGCTGATGGCGACCTGCGGGGGGCACCTGTGCCCGTACAGTCCAGCGACGAGATCGGTCAGCTGACTGCCTGCGGCAATGATATGCAGGAACGGCTGGGGAACCTTATCCGGAATGTGGCGGATTCGGTGCAGACCGTATCGGCTGCTGCCGAAGAGCTTACTGCCAGTGCCATGCAGACCACGGATACGGTGCAGAGCGTGGCAGACAGTACGGTTCATATGAGTGAAGGGGCTGCCCGGCAGGCAGAGATCATCAATACGCTGGAAGCTGAGACCGAGGAAATGTCCAAGAAGGTAGAGGCCTTGGCTGCCAGTGCCAAGACCATGCGGCAGGCATCCCAGCTCAGTCAGGAACGGGCCAGAACGGGCGGGCAGAGTGTCGGCCAGGCTGTGAAGCAGATTCAGCAGATTGCCGAACAGGTGGCAAGCTCGGCTCAGGTAGTGGCAGCCTTGGGTAAGCGTTCCGATGAAATCGGCGCCATTGTGGATACGATTTCCACCATTTCCGAACAGACCAACCTGCTGGCCCTGAATGCTGCCATCGAGGCCGCCCGTGCCGGGGAAGCCGGAAGAGGTTTTTCCGTGGTGGCAGACGAGGTGCGCAAGCTGGCCGAGCAGTCCAGTGAGGCGGCGGGCAATATCTCTCAGCTTATCGTGGCGATTCAGAATGATACCCAGCAGGCTGTGAACGCCATTGAGGAAGGCAACCGCAATGTGTCAGAAGGGGCCAAGACCATTGCCTCCACGGGTGAAGCCTTCAAGGATATCGAACGACAGGTGGATATCCTGGACAATCATATCAAGGAATCCCTGACGCATATTCAGGTAGTGGAGAAAACCAGCCGCGATATCCTTGCTTCCATGGGCAATGTCCAGACACAGAGCCGTCAGTTTGAAGAGGAAGCTCAGAGCATTTCCGCTGCTACGGAACAGCAGGCAGCTACCATGCATGAGGTTTCCGATTCCAGCCATCAGCTGGCTAAACTTGCTCAGAGCATGCAGGATGAAGTCACGAAATTCAAGGTGTAAAAGCAGATTTTCCGTTGCATTCCGCAGGCCTTTATGCTACAATCTTATGTATTGTAGCAATGAACAAGAAGAGTAAATCTTGCGCGGTTTTCACAGAGAGTTTCCGTTGGTGGGAAGGAAACAAAGCCCGGGATTGAAAGTTCGCTTGGGAGCTTTTCGGAGGAAATGCCGGACGTAGGACTGCGTTAAAGTCATTGAGTGAGAAATCAGGGTGGTACCGCGAAATTCAGCCTTCGCCCCTCGTGCACATATTTTGTGCAGGGGCGAGGGCTTTTATATTGTCATCAATCAGGAGGTAAAAATGGAAGAAAAGATTGCTGAGCTGAAGGCTGCGGCCGCAGCTGAAGTCAAAGCTGCCGCAGATATGACGGCGCTGAATGATATCCGTGTAAAATACTTAGGCAAGAAGGGCGAGTTCACCGCTATCCTGCGTGGCATGGGCAGCCTGTCCGCCGAAGAACGTCCGAAGGTGGGCAAGATTGTCAACGTAGCCAAGGCTGAGATTGAAGGGCTGATTGGCCAGCAGACCGGCGAACTCAAGGCCCAGGAAATGAAAAAGCGTCTGGCCAGCGAAAAAATCGATGTGACGTTGCCGGGCCGCACGGTGCCTCAAGGCCATCTGCATCCGCTGACGCTGACCATGCAGCGCATCAAGGACATCTTTGTTCACATGGGCTTCAGCGTGGAAGAGGGCCCGGAAATCGAGCGGGATTACTTCAACTTTGAAGCGCTGAACCTGCCCAAGGACCATCCGGCCCGCGATATGCAGGATTCCTTCTATATCACCGATGAAATCCTCATGCGTTCCCAGACCTCTCCGGTACAGGCACGCACCATGCAGGCCAACGAACCGAATAAGCCAATCCGCATGATTGCCCCGGGCCGCGTTTATCGCCGTGATGAATACGATGCCACCCATTCTCCCATGTTCACCCAGGTGGAAGGCCTTGTCATCGACAAGGGCATCAGCTTTGCTGACCTCAAGGGCACGCTGGAGCTCTTCCTCCATCAGATCTTCAACGAAAACGTGGGCGTGCGCTTCCGTCCCAGCTTCTTCCCCTTCACGGAGCCTTCTGCAGAGGTGGATATCTCCTGCGTTATGTGCCATGGCGAAGGCTGCAAGGTCTGCAAGGGCACGGGCTGGCTGGAAATCCTCGGCGCCGGCATGGTTCATCCCCATGTGTTGGAAATGAGCGGCTATGACCCGAAGGTGGTCAGCGGCTTTGCTTTCGGTCTGGGCGTTGAGCGTATCGCCATGCTGTCCTACGGCATCGACGACTTGCGCCTGTTCTACGACAATGACGTGCGCTTCTTGCAGCAGTTCTAAGTTGTAAGTTGTTTTATAGGGAGGATACATAATGCAGGTTTCCATTAAATGGTTGAACGATTATATAGATTTCAAGGAAACGGCGGAAGAACTGGCCGATAAATACACCATGGCCGGTGTCCCCGTGGAAAATGTCATCCGGGCTGACGAAGGCCTGGACAAGGTGGTGACGGGCCGCATCGAAAAGCTGGAAGCCCATCCTGATTCCGACCATCTGCAGATTTGTCAGATGAATGTTGGTGAGCAGGAACTTATTCAGATCATCACCGGTGCCCAGAATGTAGCCGAAGGCCAGATTGTGCCCGTGGCTATGGTAGGCGCTCATCTGCCCAACGGCCTGCACATCAAGAAGGGCAAGCTGCGCGGCCTGCCCTCCAACGGCATGTTGTGCTCCGCTGAAGAGCTCAAGATGGACCTCACGAAACTCACCGACGAGGAAAAAGACGGCATCTACATCTTGCCCGCTGATACGCCGGTAGGTGTGCCCGCCAAAGACGTGCTGGGCCTTGATGATGTGGTACTGGAATTCGAGCTTACCGCCAACCGTGCGGACTGCTTCAGCGTTTTCGGTCTCGTAAGAGAAGCTGCCATCCTCACGGGCAACGAGCCGAAATACCCGGAAATCACCGTGAAAGAAGACGATGAGGCCAAGGCTGCTGACATGATCAAGATCGGCATCGACAGCGACCTCTGCAGCCGCTTTGCTGCCCGCGTCATCAAGAACGTGAAGATTGGTCCCTCTCCGGAATGGATGCAGCAGCGTCTCGAAGGTGCGGGCATCCGCGCTATCAACAACGTGGTGGACGTGACCAACTTCGTCATGGTGGAACTGGGCCAGCCCATGCACGCTTATGACTATGATGAAATTACTGGCCACAGCCTCACGGCCCGCCTGGCTAAAGAGGGTGAAAACCTCCATACGCTGGATGACAGCTCCCGTATTGCCAAGGGCACGGAGCTCGTCATCGCTGATGCGGAAAAGCCCGCCGGCCTTGCCGGTGTCATGGGCGGTCTGGAATCCGAAGTGACGGAAAAGACTACGACCATCGTGCTGGAAGCTGCTTCTTTCAACGGTGCCAGCATCCGCCGCACTTCCCGTGGCTGCGGCCTGCACTCTGAGGCTTCTGGCCGTTTCGAACGCGGTGTGGATGTGACGGCTATTCCCCGCGCCCTCGACCGTGCCTGCCAGCTCTTGCAGGAAATGGGCGCCTGCACCGTAACCCAGGGCATGGTGGACGTTTATCCCGCTCCCCAGCAGGAAACGGAAATCGCCTACACGGCTGAGCAGATCAATGCTCGCTTGGGTACGCAACTTTCCGCTGCCAAGATGATGGAAATCCTCACGAGCCTGGGCTTCGTGGTACGGACGGAAGGGGATGGCTTTGTGGCCAAGGTTCCCTCCTGGCGCAATGACTGCACCTGCATGGAAGACCTCTCCGAGGAAATCTCCCGCATCTACGGCTTCGACAATATCGCACCGACCCTGCCCTGGGGTGCTGTGATGCAGGGCAAGCAGAGCCCGCGTCAGGACTTCATCGACAAGATCAAGGAAGTCCTCGTCGGTCTGGGTATGACGGAGGAGCTGTCCTTCAGCTTCACCAATACGGATTTGCTGGATAAGATGCTGGTGCCTGCTGACAGCGAACTGCGTAAGGCTGTGCCCATCATGAACCCGCTGACGGATGATTATCCGTTGGTGCGCACGAGCCTTCTGACCTCCATCATGGAGAACGCTGTACGCAACTTCTCACGCAAGAACATGGACCTGCGTCTTTTCGATGTGGCTCCTGTGTTCTTCCCGAAGCAGTTGCCGGTAACCGAGCAGCCCGATGAAGTCATCAAGCTCGTTGGCCTGATGACAGGCCGCCGCAATATGGTGGGCTGGAACCAGACGAATGATGTGATTGACTTCTACGATATGAAGGGGCTGGTGGAAGAGCTGCTTGCCAGCCTTTCCATTTCCAAGTACACCGTGGAAGCCGGCGAACACTTCGCCCTGCATCCGGGCAAGACGGCGCTCTTCAAGAAGGGCCGTGAAGTCATCGCTACCATCGGCGAACTGCACCCGCAGGCTGCGGAAAACTTTGGCATCAAGCAGAAGGTCTACCTCTTCGAGATGGATGTGGAAGTGCTCATGAAGTACACCGCCAAGAACTTCCATTTTGACAGCCTGCCGAAATTCCCCGCAACTTCCCGCGACCTCGCCATTGTGGTGGATACGGATGCTGAAGCTGGTAAGATTGAACAGGTCATCACGAAGAACGGCGGCAAGTACTTCAAGTCCGTGACGCTCTTTGACGTCTACACTGGCGAGCATGTGGCCGAGGGCAAGAAGAGTCTGGCCTTCAATCTCCAGTTCCAGTCCAAGGACAAGACGCTGACCGATGAAGAAGCCGATACGGCTTTCAACAACATCCTCAAGGCGGTGGAAAAACAGTTTGGTGCCGAATTGCGTGCCTAAGCAGGTGATATTATGGCAGAAGAAAAGAATAGCCCATCCGCTCAGCGAGTGGTCGTGGATATCTATGGTACCAGTTATCCGTTGAAGACGGACAATCCTCAGCATATGAAACAATTGGCCGCGGCTTTGGATAAGAGGATGAAAGTCATGAGCCGTGCCGTGCGCACCTTTGATGAGCGGAAGATCGCGGTTCTTACAGCATTGGAGATTGCCGAGGAATATTACAAACTGAAGAAGGATTACGATGAACTTGTGGACCTTCTGGATGAAAAATAATTAATAATAGCAGGAATTTTTTACTCGCTCACGAATATAACCCGTAAAGGAGAAGGAAGTACGACTTTACGGGTTATTTCTATAGGACAAAGGAGTGGGTAATCAATGGGGTGGATTAAAAATCTGCGGGTAGCCTATAAGATGCTGATACTGGCGGTTTTTGCCGTAATTGGCATGCTGGTTATCGGCTTTGCCGGGTATTCGTCGCTGAAAAAAGCTCAGGTAGACATGGAATTCATGTATGAGAAATGCGTAAAATCCTTGGGCTATCTCAGCGATATGCGCTATGGCATCCGTTATTCCCAGGGCATGATGGTGGTCATGACCACGGTAAAGGATGATCCGGCCCGCATGCAGACTTTGCAGAAAAAGTACGAGGATGGCGTGAAACTCGTGGAGGCTGGTGTCAGCAGCTATGAAGCCGTCACGGGCAAGCCCGAGGAAATGAAAAAGGAATTTGAAGAATTCAAAAAGGGATGGGGTGAGCTCCATACCCTGATGAATAAGGTTACCGCTTTGGCGCAGCAGGGGCAGCAGGAGGAGGCGCTGGCGCTGTATAACCAGAATGGTGCCAAGATGGTGGATAAGCTTCGTCCTCATATCAACAAGATGACGGAACTGGAAAATGCCCATGCCGAAGCCCTGAACAAGGAAAATGATGAAGATACGGAAGCAACCATTCGCAACATGGTTATCCTGCTGCTATTGGGCTTGATTATCATGGTCGCAGTGGCGATGTTCATCACCCGGGAAATCGTCAATCCGGTGGAAGCTATGATGCGTTCCTTGGATCGCCTGCGTGGCGGTGACTTCAGCGACCATCCCCGTACGATCATCCGTGGCGACGAATTTGGTGCGATGGCAGATATGGTAGCAGAAGTACGTACGACGCTTAATAAACTCATGCGCAGTTCCAGCACCACAGCGGAACAGCTGGCTGCATCCTCCGAAGAACTCACCGCCAGCTCCCATCAGTCGGCACAGGCTTCCGAGCAGGTGGCGCAGTCCGTTACCAATGCCGCCGGTGCTGTGGCCGAACAGCAACAGGATGTGGGCGATGTCATCGATTCCATCGATAATGCAGTTGAGGCAATCGGACGTCTGAGCAAGACGGCCAATATGGTTTCAGAACATGCCAATACCAGCAACAAAGCTGCTGTAGAAGGTAATGAAGCCGTGAAACAGGCAGTCAGCCAGATCAACAGCGTGGCCCAGGTGGTCAACAGCTCAGCTGAAACCGTGGATAAACTTGGGCAGAGCTCGCAGGAAATCGGCCAGATTGTCGAGACGATTTCCTCGATTGCCGAACAGACCAATTTGCTGGCACTCAATGCGGCAATCGAAGCTGCTCGTGCCGGTGAGCATGGCCGCGGCTTTGCCGTTGTAGCCGATGAAGTAAGAAAGCTTGCTGAAGCCTCCCAGGAAGCGGCCAAGCAGATTACAAGCCTCATCAGTGGTATCCAGTCGGAAACGGCAGCAGCGGTTACCTCCATGCAGAAGGGCAGTGCCGCCGTCAAGGAAGGCACCGCATCGGTGGAACAGCTTCGTGACACCTTCAAGAGCATCTATGATGCAGCGTTGGGGGTTGCCAAACAGGCTGAGGAAATGACCAGGGAACTCAAGGCTGTTGAGAATGATACGCAGGTCATCAAGAGCAAATCTGACGGCATCCTGCAAAAGGGTGGTATGGTGGCATCGGAAATGGAAAGCGTTTCTGCCGCCTCCGAAGAACAGTCTGCATCGGCAGCCGAAATTGCTGATGCCAGCACAGCTTTGGCTAATCTCGCACAGAATCTCCAGAATTCCCTGCAGAAATTCAAATTCTAATCGCCTGGAAGTGGCCGATATCTTTCGTGGATATCGGTCATTTTCTGTTGGTAGACAGAAGAATTTTCATTGGATTTTCAAAAAAACATGTTTATAATAGATAGGGAGAAAACATTTTGGAGGTGCGGTTATGCGTGTTTTATTAGCAGAAGACGATCGCCGCTTAGGTAAGTTGATCCAGTATATGCTGGAGCAGAACAAGATAAAGGCTGACTGGGTGACCAATGGCAGTGAGGTTTATGAATATGCCATGTTCACCGATTACGATATACTGATATTGGACTGGATGATGCCGGGAGAAAACGGTATTGACATATGCAAGCGCCTGCGCAGCGATGGTTATGCCAAGGCCATTCTGATGCTGACGGCCCGGGATTCTGTGGAGGATCGTGTATCCGGTCTGGATGCCGGCGCAGATGATTATCTGGTCAAGCCCTTTGAATTTGCCGAGCTGATGGCACGGCTCAGAGCATTAGGCCGCCGCAGCACTCAACAGATCCAGCAGGATCAGGTGGAAGTCGGGGACTTTACGCTGAATCGCACCACGAAGGTATTGAAGAAAAAGGATGAAGTCATTCAGCTTTCCCCCCGGGAGTTCCAGATCTTTGATCTGCTGGTGCAGAATCTGGGCATCGTGGTACCCCGGGAAATTTTGCTGGACCGCATCTGGGGCATGGAGGCGGATGTCAGCTCCAATAACATCGATTCCTATATCAAGATTTTGCGGAAAAAACTGGATGTAGGCGATGGGGAAACCGTCATCAAAACGGTCCGGGGCATCGGCTATAAGCTGGAGGTTGGCGGACAGTGACAGAGAATCTCTTTGGCAAGAGCCGTAAACGTCTGACCACACTTTATTCCCTGGTCATGATCATCTTCCTGGCCGTGCTGATCTTTGCCATGCATCAGTCCATGGACTGGTCTATCCGTTCGGAACAGGCAAGAGAGCTTTGGGACACGGCGGATAATGTGGCCGAGGCACAGAAATATCTCAATCAGCATCCGGAACTGGTGATTGACGATACATTGGCCTATAAGAATACCAATGACCGCCTGTTTTTCTATGTCTTTGATGCCGATGGCCGGCTGTTGAACTTTTCCCGGGCTTCTTTTCGCATTGAACCATTCATCCTCGATGTGATGAGCCAATGGACAGCGCCGGAGGGGGATGTGGTGGTGGTGACCAAGCCCAAGGAGAACGGGCATAAGTCAGAGATCATGATGACCACCCAGAAGATCACCGAGGCCAATGGCAAAGTGCAGATGGTCTATGTGGGCAAGGATGTAACCGCCCTCTACAACGGTATGGAAAAGGCCACGAGCATCATGGCGGGCTTAGGTCTGTTGGCACTCTTGATTGCCACCATGGTGGGGCATATCCTGTCTGGCAAGGCCATGGTGCCGTTGAAGGCTGCTTATGAGAAACAGCGTCAGTTTGCCGCTGATGCCTCCCATGAGCTCAGGACGCCGCTGGCGGTGGTCATGGCTTCGGCAGAAATCCTGCAGAACGATCCGGAGATCAAGTCGCCTTTCCTCAAGCAGGTGGTGGAAGATGTCCACGATGAAGTCAAGAAGATGACCAAGCTGGTCAGCGATCTTTTGGTCGTGGCCCGCAGCGATAACAAGGCCTTGAAGCTCAAGCCCTCCAAATTCGATCTGGGGGCAGTGGCGGCCCAGACCGCCCGCATGATGCAGCCTTTGGCCGAGCAGAAGCACATCAACATTCTGGCGGACAATCTGCCCAAGACCATCATCCACGCTGACGAACAGAAGATCCGCCAACTGGTGCTGATCCTGGTGGATAATGCGGTGAAATACACGCCGGATGGCGGTGAGGTCAAGGTGGAATTCCGCTCCGCTGAAAAGGGCAAGGTCACATTGGCGGTGCAGGATAACGGCATCGGTATTGCTAAGGAGGATCAGGAGAAGATCTTTGACCGCTTCTACCGCGTGGACAAGGCCCGTTCCCGGGAGATGGGCGGCAATGGCTTAGGTCTGGCCATCGCCCAGGAAATCGTGGAGCTCCATCATGGGCGCATTGCCATTGAAAGTGAATTGGGCAAGGGGACGACGTTCCTGGTGACGCTGAAGAGCAAGACCAAAGGAAAGAATTTACATATGTTTTGAGGGAATAGCAGGAAAATGCCCAAAGATAACGAATATAATGACACAATGAAGGAAATTTCCGGGGGGATGTGTATGAAACACTCGGGCCTGGATGATCGGCTGGATTCTATCTTGGTGCGGGCGGCTATGCGACTGGAAGAGCGGATGCGTTTGGCCTATTTTCGCGGGAATCTGACCAAGTATTTAGAACGGGTTGGTCTGGCCAAGTATATTGATGATGAAAAACTTTTGAAGGGCAGCCTGCTGGACCTGCAGGACGATGCGGCTGTAGCCATGGCTTATTGCCTGCGCAAGGCCCGTAAACGGGGTTATCTCAAGGAGGCTCTGGATGAGCTGAATATGGCAGAACTCCTGCAGAAGGAAACGCGGATCAAAACCGTGGTGCCGACCATGAAGCGGCAGCCGGAACTGAACAAGGTGCAGCTGCAGATGGTCAAGGGGGAAAACAAGTCTTCGGCCCTGACCGAGGAAGAAAAGAAGCAGCTGCTAAAGAATTTCAAAGTGATAAAATAACAAAACGCTGATGGGGAAAACCATCAGCGTTTCATTATTTAGAGCTCTTTGATTTGCTGGGTGAGTTCTGCCAGCTGTTCGGAAGTAGGCACATTGGCCAGGCGGATCTTGTCGTGGATGATCTCGCAGCCGCAGGCCTTCAGTTCCTCTTCCACCAGGCCGATGCTTTGGCCGCCCCAGCCATAGGAGCCGAAGGCAAAGGCTTTCTTATCCTTGGGGGCCAGGCCCTTGAGGTAGCAGAGGAAGCTGGCAATCGTGGGCATCATCTGGTTGTTGATGGTGGGGGAGCCCACAGCCAGGTATTTGGCCGTCAGGATATCGGTGAGGATGTCGGACAGATGATTTTCCTTGATGTCGTAGAAGCCCACGGGAATGTTCTTTTGGGCGAAGCCTTCAGCGATGGCACGGGCCATCTTTTCCGTGGAATGCCACATGCTGTCAAAGACGATTACGGCCCGGTCTTCGCCTGCAAAGCCGGACCATTGCTGATATTTGGCCATGATCTCGGCGATATGGGAACGCCAGATAATGCCATGACCTGTGGCGATAAGCTTGATATCCAGGGAGCTCAATGTCTTGAGGGCGGTTTGGGCCTGACGGCCATAGAGCATCAGGATATTGGCATAGTATTTCTGACATTCATACATCAAGGTGGCAAGATCCACTTCATCGTCGAAGCGCTGGCTGGTGGCCAGGTGCTCACCAAAGGCATCATTGGAGAAGAGGATTTTCTCTTCCGGGCAGTAGGTCACCATGCTGTCGGGCCAATGCAGCATCGGTGTGGGAACGAACTGCAGGGTGCGGCTGCCGATGCTCAGGCTGTCACCGGCCTTGACGCCCTGATAGGGAAGATCGCCGTAATGGGCTTTGAGTCCTTTGGCGCCGTTGGGCAGGCTCGTGATGATCTTGGCCTGGGGGCAGTGTTTCATCATAAAGGGAATGGCTCCCGAATGGTCCGGTTCCACATGGCTGGAGATGATATAGTCAATCTTTGCCGGATCGATTACGGATTTGATGCGTGTCAGGAGTTCTTCGGCAAAGCATTCCTTTACTGTATCAATCAGGGTGATTTTCTCGTCTATGATCAGATAGGCGTTATAAGTCGAGCCACGGCTGGTCTGATAGCCATGGAAACTGCGCATGGACCAGTCGATGGCGCCCACCCAGTAAATGCCCTTTGTTATTTCTAATGCCTGCATAGTATGATCCCCGCTTTCTGCTAGAAATTTTTCAATCTATCTCGTTATTTCGTCAGCTGACAGTTTTTTCCTGCCGGATAAAGGATTTTTAGTCAGTAAAGACGAATTAAATCAAGACAAATAATATAGTAATGAAACTGAATGAAATGAGGAAACAGGATGCGCCATAAATTTACCAATCTGACCAGAAAGAATATGCTGTTGGCTGGCGGTGTTTGTGTATTACTGCTGGTAGCGGCGTTTTATTTTTATATGGGAACAGGCAAGGAAGCAGGGCCGCGAGTGCGGCGCGATGTCCCCGAAGTGAAGGTGCAGGAAGTTGTGCGGCAGGACATGCAGCGCCACATTGTGCTGTCGGGGCAGACGGTAGCCGATGCTAGTATCAATCTGGCACCGAAATACGGCGGCCGCATCACGGCGGTCTATGCAGAGCTGGGCGACCGGGTGGAAGAAGGGCAGGTGCTCATGGTGCAGGATCTGGGGGATCTGGATATTTCCATTGCCCAGAATTCAGCGGCTGCCGGTGCGGCCTGGGCTGATGCCCGGGAGGCCTCGGCTGCCTATAATGCCAATATCATCAGCAAGAAGAATGCCTATGAACTGGCCAAGGCCAAATATGAACGGCAGAAATATCTGTTCTCCATCGGGGCGATTTCCCAGGATACGCTGGACAGCGTGGAACAGGAATTCAGCGCCAGCCGGGCCGCCTATGAGGTGCTGGCTAATCAGGTAGCCGATGGCGGTGCGGCCGCGGTCCAGTCCAAGGAGCTGACTGCACAAAAACAGGAACATGCGACGGAAGCCTTGAAAAAACAGCGGGAGGATATGATTCTCCGTGCGCCCCGCAGCGGTGTTATCGCCTATCGCAGTGCCGAGGTGGGGGCCATCGCTGCGGCGGGAACCAAGGTGTTCACCCTGGTGGATAACAGCCATATCAATATCGACTGCAGCATTGCGGAAAACGATGCGGCTATCCTGCAGACGGGGATGCCGGTAAATGTCACCATTGATGCGTTGGGGCGGGATTTTGCCGGGAAGGTCATTTTTGTCAGCCCCGCGATGGAAGACGGGGCCAAGAGCTATCAGGTGCGGATTTCGCTGGAGGATGCTGACGACAGCGTCAAGGCCGGCCTTTTTGCCCATACGGCCGTAGATATCCTGCAGCGTCCCCAGACAATCTTTGTGCCGAAGGAGGCAGTGGTCACCCGCAATGGGGCGCAGTATGTCTTTGTGCTGGTGGAAGAGGACAAGGTGGAAATGCGCCCTGTGAAAATCGGCCTGCTGAATGACGAGAGCGAAGAGATCATCGAAGGTCTTAATGAAGGCGAAAAAGTCATTTTAAGCAATCAGGATAAATTGCAGAATGGCATGAAAGTCAAGGTGACGGAAGCATGAATATCACCCGTTTATCCATCCTGCGCCCTGTGGGCATATCCATGATCGTGGCCTTTTTCGTGGTGCTGGGACTCTATAGCTACTACCGTATCGGCGTGGAACTGCTGCCGGCCTTGAATACACCCTATGTCACGGTGACGGTGAAATATCCTGGGGCTAGTGCGGAATCGGTGGAGCAGGAAATCATCAAACCAGTGGAAGATGCGGTTTCCTCCGTATCCAATGTGAAGACCATCACCTCGGTGGCCGGCTATGAGCGGGGCCGGGTGATGATGGAACTGAATTTCGATGCGGATGCGGATATGGCGGCCATTGAAGCTACAAAAAAGGTGGAGGCCATCAAGAACAGGCTGCCGGATGAGGCCGATGCCCCGGTGGTCATCAAGCGGGATATCAATGCCAAGCCAATCATGGAACTGGCGGTCATGAGCCAGCACAGCCTGGGGGACACCTATTCCATGACGGAAAATGTCTTCCAGGACGTATTGCAGCAGGCAGGCGGCGTATCGGAAATCGAGCTTCATGGCGGCCGGGACAAGGAAGTGGCCGTGGAGGTTGACCGGGAAAAACTGGCGGCTTATAAGCTGACACTGCCAAAGATTGCCAGCGCCATCCGCAATGAAAACCAGCTGCTGCCTTCGGGGCCTGTCTATACCGAAAAGAGCAAAGCGGATGTACGGGTGGTGGCCGAGTATAAACAGGCCGCTGATATTGAGAAGATCAATATCACCAACACGGCCGGCGAATCGATCCCGCTGACAGCTGTGGCCACCGTGCGGGAGCAGGATGCCCGGCAGCAGCGCTATGGACGGCTGAATGGCGAGGCGGCCATCAATGTGCTGATCTATAAGAACAGCGATGCCAACGTGGTGGAAACAGCGGAAAACATCCAGGCAGCGGTGGAAAAATTGCGCCGGGATTATCCGGACTATCAGTTCATCGAGGTGTCCAACGATGCGGATTATGTGGAAACATCCCTGCATAACACCTTGGGCACACTGGTGGAAGGCCTGATCACCACGGGGCTGGTGCTATTCCTGTTCCTGCGGGGCTGGCGCTCCACGGCAGCCGCTATGATTGCCATACCGACCTCCCTGATTTCCACCTTCTTTGTCATGTATCTGGCAGGTTTTACCTTCAATATGATGTCGCTGATGGGCATGACCTTATGTGTCGGCATTCTGGTGGATGACAGCATCGTGGTGCTGGAAAATATCATCCGCTATCTGAAGCAGGGGACAGAACCGAAGAAAGCGGCAGAAAAAGGGCGCATGGAAATCGGCATGGCGGCTGTTGCCATCACCCTCTGCGATGCGGCGGTATTCATGCCCATTGCTTTTATGGAGGGCATGACCGGCCAGTTCTTCCGTCAGTTTGGCCTGACCATCGTGTTTGCTGGGGCGTTTTCCCTGTTTGTGTCTTTCACCTTGACGCCGATGCTGGCTTCACGTTTTTTCAGGAATGGCTATCAGGTGAGCAGCCATCCCTTGTGGCAATTTATGGATCGGCTGGAAAACAGGGCGGTGGATCTTTACCGCAAAACCCTTTATTGGAGCCTGAACCATAAAAAGAAATTGTTGCTGACGATCTTGGCCGTCTTCGTGGGCGTTATGAGTCTGATCCCCCTGGGAGCTATCGGGACGGAATATATGCCCAAGACGGATGAGTCCAGCTTTACCATCAATATCCAGTGCCCGGTCAGCTCGTCCTCCGAGGAAACCAATAAAGTGGCCCTGCAGCTGGAGCAGAAACTGGCGGAAATCCCTGAGGTCAAATACTATATGACACAGGCGGGCGGTGTGACCAGCGCCAATGAAGGCCGTATCAAGGTGGAACTTGTGGGACGCCGGGACCGCAGCCGTTCCATTTGGGAAATCACCGCAGAGGTACGCAAGTTTGCCCGGCAGATCAGGACGGCGGATATCCGCGTTACGGAAACCCAGTCCAATGTGGCAGGCATCTCCGGCGGTGGTGGCGGCCGTGGCGGCGGTGGTGCCTTGCAGGTGGAATTGCGGGGCAACAATATGCAGGAGCTGACGGCAGCAGCGGATAAGGTGGAAAAAATCCTGCGCCGGGATGTGAAGGGTGTCAGCGATGTGAACAGTTCCTATACGGAAGGTATGCCGGAACTGCAGCTGACAGTCAACCGGGAGAAACTCAAGGCCTTCCAGGTCAGTCTGGCAGACATCGATACGGCCTTTTCCTCAGCGATTTCCGGTTTGTCTGCTGGGGAACTCAAAAATGATGCGTTAAATGGCGGGCGGGATACCAACATCAAGGTGCGGCTCAAGAATGCGGATGCTTATAAGGCCTCCGATGTTGCCAGAGTTCCTGTCTGGGCCAATGGCAGGCTGGCCTATTTAGGCGATGTGGCCGATATCAAGGATGGCCAGGGCCCTGTCAGTATCCAGCGTGTGGATAAGCAGCGTTCCATCCAGTTGGGGGCAAACCTGCGGGATCGGCCCGTGGGGGATGTCATCCGGGATGTCAATAAGGCGCTGCAGCAGGCTGATCTGGGCGAAGGCATCACCTATCGGTTCAAGGGACAGGCCAGCCGTATGAATGAAACCTTCAGTGAACTCCTGAGCGCTCTGTTCCTGGCGTTGGTGTTGATCTATATGTTGCTGGCCGTGCTCTATGAGTCGGTGCTGACACCTTTCATCCGCATGTTTTCCCTGCCGTTGGGGTTGATCGGTTCGGTGCTGTTGCTGCTTTTGACCCATAATACCTTGAATCTTTACTCCATGATCGGCATTCTGGTCATGGATGGTATTGTGGCCAAGAATGGTACGTTGCTGATCGACTATACCCTGACGCTGATGGACAGGGGGCATACGGCACTGGAGGCCATAGTGGAAGCAGGCTGCGTGCGCCTGAAGCCTATATTCATGACCACGATCACCATGATGGTGGGCATGATGCCCATGGCCCTGGCGCTGACCGACGGCGCGGAAACCCGCGTATCCATGGCCTGGGTGATCATCGGCGGTCTGTTGACCTCCACGGTGTTCACGTTATTGGTCATCCCGATCATCTTCCTGTATTTTTATCAGGGCAGGGAAGGGCGTCGGAGTGCTGTGGAAAATTAAGAACATATTTGCAGAATTATCCTTGACAAGAAGCGATGATAAAACTATAATGGACACATCAGTCAAAGGCAATGACAAAGACATGATGACAAGAAGGCGGTTCCAAGAGAGGGATATGTTTGGTGAGAGTATCCTGAATCAGCGTTTGTTATTACCACTTTGGAGCTGCTGTCCGGAAATTTTAGTATGGACAGACGGTTACGCTATCGTTACAGGCGCTGAGTGGTCATAGGCGTACCTATGGCAATCAGGGTGGAACCACGATGTTGCAGCTTCGTCCCTATCTTAGGGGCGGAGCTTTTTTGTTAGATTTTAGGAGGGAATATCATGCTGAAGATTACCATGAAAGACGGTTCTGTTCGCGAAGTGGAAGCGGGCACGAGCGTTCTGGATTTTGTAAAACAGGTGAGCAACAGCTTAGCCAAGAAAGTGCTGGCTGCGAAGATTGATGGCGAGACGAAAGACCTCACGACGGTTCTCGATAAGGATTGTGCTGTAGAATTTTTGACTTTTGAAGAAGCAGATGGTCGCTGGGCACTGCGCCACACGGCTTCCCATATCCTCGCGCAGGCCGTGAAGCGCCTTTATAAGGAAGACAATGTGAAGCTGGCTATCGGCCCAGCCATCGACAACGGCTTCTACTACGATATCGATATGGATCGTCAGCTGGGCGAGGCTGACCTCAAGGATATCGAAAAGGAAATGAAGAAGATCGTCAAGGAAAACCTCAAGCTGGAACGCAAAGAGGTCAGCCGTGCCGATGCCCTCAAGATGTTCGAGGAAATGGGCGAAACTTACAAGGTGGAACTCATCAATGACCTGCCGGAAGATGCCCTGATCACGCTTTACAGCCAGGGTGAATTCACGGATCTCTGCGCCGGCCCCCATGTGGTATCCACGGGCAAGGTCAAGGCACTGAAGCTCCAGAGTGTAGCCGGTGCTTATTGGCGCGGCAGCGAGAAGAACAAGATGCTGCAGCGTATCTATGGTACGGCTTTTGAAAAGCAGGCCGATCTGGACGAATACCTGCATATGCTGGAAGAGGCTGCCAAGCGCGATCACCGCAAGCTGGGCAAGGAACTTGACCTCTTCAGCCTCCACGAAGAAGGCCCAGGCTTCCCGTTCTTCCATCCGAACGGCATGGTTGTACGCAACGAGCTCATCAACTACTGGCGCGAAGTGCACCGCCGTTACGGCTATCAGGAAATCAAGACGCCGATGATCATGAACCGCAAGCTCTGGGAGACTTCCGGTCACTGGGATCACTACAAAGAAAACATGTACTTCACCGAAATCGATGGTGAAGATTATGCGGTAAAACCCATGAACTGCCCGGGCGGCATGCTGGTGTATAAATCCCATCAGCACAGCTATCGTGACCTGCCCCTGCGCATGGGCGAGCTGGGTCTGGTTCATCGTCATGAGCTCTCCGGTGCCCTCCACGGTCTGTTCCGCGTCCGCAACTTCACCCAGGATGATGCCCATCTCTTCATCACGCCGGCACAGATTGAAGAGGAAATCCAGCATACGATTGACCTCTTTGATGAAGTGTACAGCACGTTTGGCCTGACTTATACGGCTGAGCTGTCCACGCGTCCGGAGGACTCCATGGGGTCTGATGAAATCTGGGAAAATGCTACGAATGCCCTGCGCAACGCTCTGGAAAACCGTGGCCTTAAATATGTCATCAACGAAGGTGACGGTGCCTTCTACGGCCCGAAGATCGACTTCCATCTGCGCGATTCCATCGGCCGTACCTGGCAGTGCGGCACGATTCAGCTGGATATGCTGATGCCGGAGAAATTCGACCTGACTTATGTAGGTGAGGACGGCGAAAAGCATCGTCCGGTCATGCTCCATCGCGTGGTTTACGGTTCCATCGAACGCTTCATCGGCATCCTGATCGAAAACTACGCTGGTGCTTTCCCGACGTGGCTGGCGCCGGTACAGGTTCGCATCCTGCCGATTACGGACAAGCATGCTGACTACGCCTATGAGCTCAAGAAGAAGATGTTCGACCTGGGCCTCCGGGTTGAGGTGGATGACCGCAATGAAAAGACGGGTTACAAGATCCGTGAGAGCCAGGTCAAGAAGACGCCGTACACGCTGGTTGTGGGTGATCAGGAAATGGCTGACGGCACGGCAGCCGTCCGCAAACGTGGCGTGAAGGACAGCGAGACCATGAAGGTTGACGACTTCATTAAATACGTGCAGGAAAAGATCGCCAGCAAGAGCGAAGAATTCTAATTAAAAATAAGCTGCCCCTTTAGGGGGAAGTGGTGCAAAGTACCAAAGGGGGTAACTCTGTTTGAGTCTGGAATGAACCAGCTGGGGAAAGAGTTATCTCCTTTTGTCATTTGTGCCCATCTAACCATTTATGTAAAATGAGGTGAACGCTATGGATTTTATCAAGCAGCCAATGGAAATCGAGAACCGCAGTATGGAAATCATCGCTCCGCATCTGGAGGGACTGAACCTCACGCCGGAACAGGTGAAGGTCTATTCCCGCCTGATCCATGCGGCCGGGGATGTGGAATATGCGCCCATCACGAGGATGTCGGCAGATGCCATCGATAAGGCTATGGAAGCTTTGAAAGGTGGCTGTGATATCTACACCGATGTGGAAATGGTGCGCACGGGCATCAACAAGCGCAAATTGGCTTCCTTCGGCGGGCAGGTTCATTGCCTGATTGCCGATGAGGAAATCGCCAAGACCGCCAAGGAACAGGGCATTACCCGCTCCATGGCCGCCATGCGCAAATTCGGTGCGCAGATGAATGGAGCCATCATCGCCATCGGCAATGCGCCTACGGCACTCTTTGAAGTGCTGCGTCAGGTGGAGGAAGAAGGTTTGCGTCCGGCCTGCATCGTGGGCATTCCCGTGGGCTTTGTCGGTGCTGCTGATTCCAAGGCGGAGCTGGCCAAACAGACGACGGTTCCCTATATCACCGTGGAAGGCACCAAGGGCGGCAGCCCCATTGCGGCAGCTGCAGTCAACGCCATGATGTATCTGATCAATAACGACCGGGGCTAAGCTATGGCAGGAAAAATCATTCTGGTTACCGGCGGAGCCCGTTCGGGAAAATCCGCCTTTGCCGAAAGATTGGCGGCAGAGTCTGGCGCAGCTGTAGGCTATATTGCCACGGCCCAGATCTATGATGAGGAGATGCGCTACCGGGTAAAACTCCATCAGCAGCGGCGGCCGGAAAACTGGCAGACCTTTGAGGCCCCCTTTGCAGCAGAGCAGGCTATCGTTGAAGCTGCTGTCAGCTGCAAGGTTCTCCTGTTTGACTGCATCACGCTGTATCTGAGCAATATGCTCTGTGCTATTCCCGCTGAGGAATTGACCGAAGAGGGGGCTTATGGGGAGATGAATGTACGGATTGACCGTCTGCTGCAGGCGGCGCAGAAGGCAGCGCTTCATGATGTCACCACGATCTTTGTGACCAACGAGGTGGGCGCAGGCATCGTGCCGGAAAACAGGCTGGCCAGATTCTACCGTGATGTCAGCGGGCTGGCCAATCAGAAGATCGCAGCGGCAGCGGAAGATGTATACGCCGTGCTGGCGGGGATTCCCGTCAATCTCAAAAAAATCAATGCCTTGCTGGCGCAGGAAGGGGATCGATAATATGGCAAATTCCATTATGCTGATGGGCACCAGCTCCCATGTGGGCAAAAGCATCATCACCACAGCTTTGTGCCGGATTTTTCATCAGGAGGGGCGCAAGGTAGTGCCCTTCAAGGCCCAGAATATGGCGCTGAATTCCTATGTGACCAAAGACGGCAAGGAAATGGGCCGGGCCCAGGTGGCTCAGGCAGAAGCTGCTGGCTTGGAACCTATGGTGGATATGAATCCGGTGCTGCTGAAGCCCACAGGCAACAGCTGTTCCCAGGTCATCATCAACGGCAAGGCCGTGGGCAATATGAGTGCCCGGGAATATCATAAGGGCTATTCTTTGAAGGCCTTTGGTGCAGTTACCGATGCTTTGGCACGTTTGCAGCAGGAGTTTGACACCCTCGTTATCGAAGGTGCCGGCAGTCCCGCTGAAGTCAATCTCAAGGCCAATGATATCGTCAATATGCGGGTGGCCAAGCACCTCAATGCACCGGTTCTATTGATTGCCGATATTGACCGTGGAGGCGCTTTGGCTTCCCTTGTAGGCACTTTGGAACTGTTGGACGAAGATGAACGGGCTTTGGTCAAGGGGCTGATCATCAACAAGTTCCGTGGCGATGTGACGCTTTTGACACCAGCCGTTGACTTTTTGGAAGAAAAGACTGGCAAGCCTGTGCTGGGAATCGTGCCGCATATTGAGGATATGGGCATCGATGATGAGGATTCCGTATCCCTTGATGATAAGGCGGTAGAACAGGATGAGCCCCAGGCTGACCTGCATATTGCCGTGATCCAGACGCCGAAGATCTCCAATTTCACGGATTTTGACAGTCTGGCAGCGGAGCCGGATGTGTCCCTGTACTATGTGAAGCGGGCGGAAGAGCTGGGACATCCTGATCTGATTCTTCTGCCTGGCTCCAAGAATACCACGGAGGATCTGCTCCATCTGCGGGAATGCGGCTTGGAGGCGGCTATCCGTGAACAGGTGGCTGATGGCACGCCCCTTTGGGGTATCTGTGGCGGCTATCAGATGCTGGGGCGGAAGATTGCCGATCCCTTGCATACGGAATCGGCCAATGACGAGGTACAGGGCATGGGCTATCTGCCCATGGAGACCACCTTTGCGGCGGAAAAATTGACCAGTCAGGTACAGGCTGACTGTGTGCAGCTGGATTTCCTAGGCCGGGATATCGCAGTCAAAGGGCTTTATGGCTATGAGATCCATACAGGCGAAACGAGATTTGACGGTCAGCCTTCACATCCCTTTACGATAATTGACCGGTCAAATGAAAGCGTCAATATCGCCGAAGGTTTGACCTGTCAGATTGACGGTCAGGGGCAGGTGGTTGGCACCTATATCCATGGCATATTTGATCAGGACGATTTTCGGCGGGAAGTCCTCAATGCCCTGCGGGCACGCAAGGGTCTGGCAGCATTGCCTGTCCAGCGCAGCGTGCGGCAGGAAAAGGAGCGGGCCTATAACCGGCTGGCCAGCGTAGTGCGCACGAGCCTCGATATGGAGAAATTGGCCGAGATCATGGGTGAGCGCCTATGATGACAGGAATCCTGGCGTTTTTGGTGGATTGCATTATCGGCGATCCCAGAAGCGGATGGCATCCGGTGGTGCTGATGGGCAAGCTGATTTCCCTGCTGGAGCGGCTGTTCTATCATCCAACCGATAAGGATACGCGGAAATTTGCCTGGGGGGCGGTGCTGGTACTCGTGGTGCTTTGGCTGGTTTATGCTGTGGCCGAGGGCATTATGCTGCTGTCGTATCGGATTCCCTGGAGCTGGGGCAGCACGGCGGTGGGAGCCGTCATGCTTTCCTTTGCCATATCCCCTAAAAGCCTGGCTAAGGCCGGCAAGGAACTTTACGGTTTGCTGCTGGCTGGCGATATGAAGGAAGCCCGCCGCAAGGTGGGCTGGATTGTGGGGCGGGACACGGACAAGCTGGACGAGCCGGAAATCGCCCGGGCCACCGTGGAAACCATTGCGGAAAATACCACCGATGGTATCATCGCGCCCTTGTTCTTCTTCGTGCTGGGGGGTGTGCCTTTGGCCATGGCCTATCGGGCGGCCAATACCATGGACTCCATGATTGGCTATAAGAATGACAAGTATCTTTATTTCGGACGGGCGGCGGCCCGGCTGGATGATGTGCTGAATTATATCCCCGCCCGCATTACAGGCGTGCTTTTTATCTTTGCGGCCTGGATTCTGGGCTACGACTATAAATTTGCCTACCGCATGATGCTGCGGGATGCGAAGAAACATCCAAGCCCCAATGGCGGCTATGCCGAAGCTACAGTGGCCGGCGCTCTGCATGTCCGTCTGGGCGGCTATAATTCCTACTTTGGGCAGCCGCATTTCCGTGCCTATATGGGCGAACCGCTGGAAACATTGGGCATCAAGCATATCATGGGCGCCATCCGGCTGATGTATACTGCAACTGTGATGTTTATCATTATCTGCTACGCCATGTTTGGGTTATGATATTAGGAAAGCAGTGATAAAAATCACAAGGGAGGATGATGTTCATGAGATCATTTATTACCGCCCTGCAGTTTCTGACACGGATTCATGTGAAGGAGCAGCAGGATTTGACGGTTGAGGACTTTGGCCGCAGTACGAAATTCTTTCCCTTGGTGGGGCTTATCTTAGGCATTATCTATATGCTGGCCTCCTGGTGCCTGATTGCGGTCTTTGGCTGGGCAAATTTTGTTACCACGTTGCTGGTAATCCTGCCCATCCTGTTGACGGGCGGCTTGATGCTGGACGGTTTTATGGACACTGTGGATGGTGTCTTTTCGGGCCGGGAGCGGGAAAGAGTCTTGGAAATCATGAAGGACAGCCGGGTGGGGTCCTTCGGCGTGATTGCGTTGGCCTGCCTGCTGCTGGTCAACTGGTCAGCCATGCGGGATGTAAAGCTGGTACTGATTATGACAGCGCTTTTTGTTATGCCCATTATCGGCCGCATGGCCATGGTCATGGCGATAGCCTTCTTCCCCTATGCCCGTAAGGAGGGCATGGGCAAGGTTTTTGCAGAGATGGCGGATAGGGAAACCGTGGTGCTGGCGGCAACTGTCACGTTAGTCTTCGTTGTCCCTTGGGGACAGGCGGCCATTGCGGCGTTGGTCATTGGTCTGGCCTTTGCCTGGCTGGTGGCTACATGGCTCAGTCATAAACTCGGCGGCTTGACCGGTGATACCTACGGTGCCATCGAAACCTTGACGGAAACCGTAGTGCTATTGGTATTCTGGGTGACCTCCTGGATTCCCGGCGGCCTGCATATTTTGTGGCGTTGATTGTATTGACAATAAATAATCATAATGGTATGATGAAAAACATATTTTGATAATTGAATTATTGGGATCAGGTGTCGCAAGACTCAATAGAAAAGCCGGTTGAAGGCCGGCGCGGTCACGCCACTGTAGCGGGGAGCGAATCTGCACAAGGCAAGTCACTGGGGAAACCTGGGAAGGCGCAGAGGAGCAATGATCCGGAGCCAGGAGAACTGCCTGATTGACAATCACCGTTATTACCTGCGAGGGATGGGGAGGGGATTTGCCGTTTTTCTGTGCTGTTGAGTAGTATTAGTGTACAGTTTTCAGCTGTCCTCATGTTTGAGGACAGCTTTTTTTATTGGTTGCGGAGGGATAGATATTGCAAAGAAGAATTAGAGGTTGGCAGTTGGCTATAATCGGTCTGTTGCTGCTCATCTGCTTGACCGGATGTAAGAATGAAGCACAGGATACAAAAGAGCAAACCGCCTATACCGTGACCGATGCACAGGGAACCCAGGTTAATATGCCGGTCAAGCCTAAGCGTATCCTGACCATGTCCATGAGCACGGACGAGGTCATGTTGGGACTGGTGGAACCGGAGCGAATGGCGGCAGTCAATGCCATGCTGGATGATCCGGCCAGTTCCAATGTGGTGGAGCTGGGCAAGAAGGTGGAAACAAAAATCCGCTATCCGTCCGTGGAGGAGATTGCCGCTTTGCAGCCGGATCTGGTGATCATTCCCGATTGGGGTGACTTGTCCAGGGTGGCAGCTTTGCGGGATCTGGGAATCCCCGTAGTTGTGTGCAAGGGACCGCGCAGTTTGCAGGAGGTTAAGGAAACCATCAAATTGCTGGCACAGGCGGCAGGCGAACCGCAGCGGGGCGAGGTGCTGCTGCAGAAGATGGATGAGAAACTGGCAGAAATCACCGCCAAGGTACAGGAAATCCCGCAAAGCGAGCGGCGCAGCGTGGTGCTGATTTCCCTGATGAAGGGCTATGGCGGTGCTGGCTGCTGCTTCGATGAAGCCTGTCAGCTGGCCGGTGTGATCAATGGCCGGGCTGCTGCCGGCATCAAGAACGGCGAGGAAATGAGCAAGGAAAAGCTTGTGGAGATCAATCCCGATATCTTGTTCCTGCCCACCTATAACAATCATGGAAAATTTGATATTGACCGCTTCCGGAATGAATATATGAATGACCAATCATTGCAGAATATGAAGGCCATTCAGCAGGGCAATCTGCTGGAACCGGATGAGGGTTATATATATAACTGTTCGCAGGATTTTGTCTTTGCGGTACAGGAAATCGCTTATCGCGTTTATGGCGATAAGTTCAAGCTGGAACCGCAGCAGCACCTGACGGCAGTAGAGAATTAAGGGGGAATTTTTTATGCAGAAGGATTTGACAGGACGTGTATTGGCAACGCTGGCTATTGGGACGCTATGCTTCGGTACGGCAGTCTGCCAGGCAGAAACGGTGAACGAGGACTTAGGGGATATGGTAGTTACGGCGGAACGTATGCCATCCCAGCGTATGAGTACCCCGGCCGATGTAACGGTGATTACGGCAAAGCAGATTGAAGACAATCACTATCAGACGGTGGGCGAGGCTTTGGCCAATGTTAATGGCGTGGTTGTCACAAATGGCAATGCGAATGGTGATTCTGAAGTGGTCATCAATGGCGACCAGCGTGTTGTTGTGCTGGTTGACGGTCAGCGTTTGAACAATGACCAAGGCTCCATGACCAGAGCCAGTGTCAGCTTGGGCATGTTGCCTTCCGTGAAAAATATCGAACGCATTGAGGTAGTGAAGGGGGCCGGCTCTGCTCTTTATGGCAGCGATGCCGTCGGCGGCGTGGTCAATATCATCACGCGCAAAGGAACAAAGAGTGAAACCTCAGTGGATCTGAATACGGGTTCCTTCAAGACGCATAATTACGAACTGACCAATCAGGGCAGTGAACAGGGCTGGAGCTGGTTCGTAGCGGCAGGATTGCAGAAGCGGGGCTATTTCAATTACAAGGGAGATAATGATTCCCGCACTCGCATGGCCAATAGCGATTATAGCAACAAGAGCGTTTCCTTGCGTTTGGATAAGCAGCTGTCTGACAATGACTCTTTACGGCTGAATTTCAATCATAAACTGGCAGATATGGGGATCCTGGGTAAGGCGGCAGGTCGCCGGCAAAAGCATAATTACAATTATGGAGCGCTGACCTGGAACTTCAAGGAACAGCAGCCTGTGAAAGGTTTCCTGCGCTATTTTGCCAACTATAAGTCCACGGATTATCAGGGCAAATACGATACTCATGTGCAGGGGGTGGATTATCAGAATGGCTGGAAGCTGGGGCCAAACAACAAGCTGGTGGCCGGGGCTGAATGGCATCAGAGTGAATCCACTAACAAGCAGAGTGGTTACGAGAACAAGAAGATTACCACTAAGGCTGTGTTCGTGCAGGATACCATGCGCCTGACGGACAAATGGTTCTTTGTGCCGGGTGTGCGCATGGATCATCACGATGCCTTTGGCACGCATTGGACGCCGAAAGCAGCCATCAATTATCGGGCAGACAAACAGACCAAGATTTACGGTTCCTGGGGCCGGGTATTCAAGGCGCCGACAGCTGATGATATGTTCTATACGGATGAAATGTATGGCATGTATGGCAACCCGCATTTAAAACCGGAATCCGGTCATGTGGAAACCATCGGCTTCACCCATGAATTCTCCAGGAAGGCAACGCTGGATGCCAGCTATTTCTGGAGCAATATCCATGATGCCATCAAGTGGGTTTATGACCCCGCCACTTTACTGACGAATGCTGAGAACGTATCCCGGGAAAAGAAGCAGGGCGTGCAGCTCTCCTTTACCGGCAGACCATCTGCGCATTGGTCTTATGATATTGGGTATTCCTATATCGATACCAAGACCGATGGTGCCAAGGTACTTTTCTATCAGCCGAATGGCTACCGTTTGGGGCTCCATTATCATTATGATCGCTGGACGGCTAATCTGCTGGGCCGTATGGGCAGTGGTTTGGATGATAATACTTATGGCTGCCGTCATTATGCAATCTGGGATTTCAATACCACCTATGCGGCGACGAAGAATGTGGATGTGTACTTCAAGATCAACAACCTGACCAACAAGATGTATTATCTGGTGCCGAAATCTGCATACACGGGTTGGTATTATCCTCTGCAGGGGCGTTCCTTCCAGCTGGGTATAAAGGTATCGTTTTGATGGCTGATCTTTTGCTTGATGTGCAGGGCTTGCAAGCTGGCTATGGCGGGCGGCAGGTGTTGCGGCAGGTTTACTTTCAGGCTGGCGGCGGCGAGCTTATCGGCCTGATTGGCCCCAATGGGGCAGGCAAGAGCACCTTGCTGAAAGCCCTGCGCGGGCTGCTGCCTGCTGAGGGGCGTATCGGAATCAAAGGCAAAAGCCTTGGGGACTATACCCCGCAGGAAATGGCCAGGGTGGTGGCTTATCTGCCCCAGCACAGTCATGTGCCCTTTGCCTTCACGGTAAGGGAAGTGGTGCTGATGGGCCGGGCGCCGCATTTGCGTTGGTGGCAGCGGGAGGGGGCGCAGGATGTCCGCATCGCTGAGGCCTGCATGGAATATATGGCGGTGGCGGATCTGGCGGACACGCCGGTCAATACCCTGTCGGGCGGGCAGCGGCAACGGGTGCTGCTGGCCAAAGTTCTGGCCCAGCAGACGCCTTTGCTGTTGCTGGATGAACCGGCCAGTGGTCTGGACTTGTTCTATCAGGAGGAACTTTTCCGTTTCTGCCGGGAACTTTGTCAGGCAGGCCGGACAATCCTGCTGGTGGTGCATGATCTGGCACTGGCGGCCCGCTTCTGTTCCCGGCTGTTGCTGGTGGGGCAGGGGGGCCTGCTCGCAGATGGCGAGCCCAGGGCGGTCTTGCAGCCGGAACTGTTGAGCCGTGCCTATGGCGTTTCTGTCTATGTGGATTTCCATCCGCAGACCGGCCATGCGGATATTTACACCAGAGCGATGGCCAGACGGCAGCAATTGCTGCCTTTGCTGATGGGAGGGGATGCGTCATGAAAAATCATTTCGTCAGCGTGCTGGCCGTCATGTTTATGCTGCTGCTCTTTATGATGCTGCTTTCCCTGAGCTGGGGACAGATGGATATTCCCTTTGCCCATGTGCTGGATGCCCTGCGCAAGGCCGCAGGGCTGGCACCAGTGAATGGCCTGACACCCAATGAAGAGGCGGTTATCTGGCATATCCGTCTGCCGCGTACATTGGTGGGCTTGCTCACCGGTGCGGCCTTAGCGGCGGCGGGCGCAGCTTTGCAAGGACTCTTTGCCAATCCACTGGCTGACCCGACGATTATTGGCGTGTCCAGCGGGGCTTCTGTGGGAGCAATCGTGGCTATTGCCACGGGACTTTCGGCGGCAACCTTGTTTGCTTTGCCCATCTGTGCCCTGCTGGGGGCCTTGCTGGCGGTTAGCCTGACCATTGCGCTGGCTTTTCGCCGGGGACGGATTCCGGTGCTGACGCTGTTGCTGGCCGGTGTGGTGGTCGGTATGTTCTTGGCAGCAGTATCGGCAATGCTGTTGACGGCTGTCAGCGAGAATAAATTGCAGGAATATCTGTTCTGGACAATCGGCGGCCTGGATTATCGCCGTTGGGAGCATGTGTGGCTGGGGCTTTTCCCCATTGCCATCAGCGTGGGCATTATCTGCCTGCTGGCGCGGCAGCTCAATATTTTGTCCTTGGGGGAAACGGAGGCCAAGGCCGTAGGCCTGCCGGTAATCCGCTTCCGCCTGATCCTGCTGTTCCTCGCGGCGCTCTCTACGGCGACGGGGGTCTGCATCAGCGGCAATATCGGTTTTGTAGGCTTGGTGGTGCCCCATATGCTGCGGATGCTCATCGGGCCTGACCATCGGAGGCTGTTGCCGGCAAGCGTTTTGGCCGGAGGCATCTTCCTGCTCGCCTGCGATATTGTGGGCCGGGTGCTTTTAGCCGGCACGGAGATTCGCGTGGGCATCATGACTGCTTTTATCGGCACACCGTATTTTTTGTATCTGCTGCGCAGGCAGCAGCGAATGGAGTAGATGTGAATGGAAAATATCGTTGCAGGGCTGGAGCTCTTTCAAAAGGGCGGGCTGGTTATGTATGTGCTGCTCTTATGTTCCTTGTTTGTCATGGCCATCGGCGTGGAGCGTTTCCAGTATTTCCGCCGGATGGATTCCGGCCGGGGCTTTGCCCGGGAGTTCTTTGCCTTGATGGGAAATGAAGATTATGCCGGGGCAATGAAACTGGCGCAGGAATCCTCCGGTAATATGGCTGAAATCATCATACAGGCTGTAGAGCGGGCCGCAGATGGCCAGGAGGTCAGCAGCTTTATGGAAATCCAGTCTGGTGTAGCATTGTCCCATTTCCGGCGTCGGCTGTATTATCTCAATGTCATTGTGACCATGGCACCGCTGTTGGGGCTTTTGGGCACGATCAGTGGCATGATTTCGGCCTTCAGTGTCTTCAATGTGCAGTCGGCGCAGGCGACGGCCATCACCGGCGGCGTCGGCGAGGCATTGATTGCCACGGCTTTTGGCCTGTGCGTGGCCATTATGGCGCTGGCCATTCACGCCTTCTTCGTCCAGTGGTTGGAAAATATCATCACGGATATGGAGCAGGCGTTCTCTTTGGTGGAGGCCAAACAGGCGGAACTGACAAAGGCGGGTGCGGCTTATGCGTTTGCGTGACCGCCGCCATATGGAAAAGCCGGATATCATCATCATTCCGATGATTGACATCATGTTTTTCCTGTTGGTGTTCTTTATGCTCAGCACCCTGTATATGGTGAATCTCAAGACTGTGGATATCAATATGCCCCAGGCTGCCCATGCGGAAACGCAGCTCAAGGTGACCTATGTGGTCACGATGAAAAATGACGGCAGTCTGTGGCTGGAGGATAAGCCCATTGCTGAGCAGGAATTGCTGAAAAGAGTGGCGCAGCAACAGGCCAATAATCCGCAGTTTACTGTGGTGGTGCGGGCTGACCAGAAGCTGGACTATGGCATGGTTATAGGCCTGCTGGATAAGATCAAGGGTGCCGGTGTGACCAAAGTTGGCCTGGCCGCCGACAGTGCCGGAGGGCAGTGAGATGCGGCAGGAGCAAAAGGCAGAACTAAAAGCCTGGGCGGTGGCGCTGGGCTTGCATGGTGTTTTGTTTGTCCTGGTTGCCTTGAGCGGTGTGTTCCTGTTGGTCAAGCCAACGCAGAACGCAGAACCGGTGGAGGTAGCGCTGTGGGAAGACAGCGGGCCTGCCGGCGGCGGTGAAGCAGGCGGGGGCGGTCCAGCGCCTGCACCTGTCCCTGCTGCTCCGCCCATGGAGGTGGCTATGTCCACCCAGAATCTGCCGCAGATCCAGGAAAGTTATACCAAAGAGCCGCAGAAACAGCAGGAGTACCGCCAGCAGCATCAGCCGCAGGCAGGTAAAACCACAGCAGCTGCGGCGGGAGAGACTGCAGGACCAAAACAGGCGGAAGCAAATGGCTCGGGCAGCGGTACAGGAACAGCAATGGGCAGTGGCAGCGCCGTTGGACAAGGGACGGGGACAGGCAGCGGAACAGGTTCTGGCGCCGGAAGCGGCAGTGGTAATGGCAATGGCGGGAATAATGGCCATGCCAGTACCGCGCGTGTGGCAGCGCGCTGCACATACCGCCCCAGTCCCGCCTATCCCGAAAGCCTGCGCCAGCAGGGCGTGGAAGGCAGTGTGCGGGTGCTGATTCTGGTGGCTGAGGATGATTCCATCGAGTCGGTGGAAATCGTGAAATCTTCGGGCTATCCGGCCATGGATGCGGCGGCTGCAAATGCCGCCCGCGGCTGCCGTTTCCAGATGAATGGACATCGGGGACGCTATACGACAACATATAGTTTCCAACTCGCCGACGGTGACGATTGGTAATAGATTAGAGAAAAGAGAAACAGGAGGATATTAGTACTGATGAACAAGCGTAACAAACATTTATCCCGGCAGGTTGCCTGGGGATTGGCCGCAATGGTGCTGGCGGGCAGTTATTCCTATGCGGAAGCTGCTGACAAGCAGACGGTGGAAGAAAATTTAGGCAATGTGGTGGTTACGGCTACCCGCAGCCATAAACGCGAAGTGGATACCCCGGCGGCTACGGAAGTCATCACAGCCAAGGAAATCAAGGAAACCGGTGCCCAGAATGCTGCCGAAGCGTTGAGCAAGATTGACAGTATCGCCTATGGTGCATTTGGGCAGAACGGGGCAGCTATGGGCACTATGTCCAATGAAATCAATATCCGTGGTGTGGATAATGGCACGCTGGTATTGATGAATGGCAATCCAATTTCCTGGCGTGGCAAATATGACCTGTCTGCTATTCCTGCCGATACCATCGAGCGCATCGAAGTGGTGAAGGGCAGTGGTTCTGTCCTTTACGGCAGTGAGGCTATGGCTGGTGTAGTCAATATCATTACAAAGAAAAAGGCTGCCAATACGGTTACGGCAGGTATCGGCAACTCTGGTCAGCATCATTATGGTGCCAATATCGGGGATGACCGTCTGGCCATCAACTATGATTTTAGCCAGTGGAAGCATGGTGTGGATGTCAGTAAGTCAGAAACGGATTTTGGTCAGACGCGTACAAACCTTAATCATGTCAAGAAACAGTCTGTTGATATCAACTACAGCCTGACGAAGAACCTGGATTTCCTCTATGGCTATCATGAAACGGAAGCCAAGTATGATCGTTATGTGACGGAGGTAACGAGTGCTGCGGCTGCTGCTAAGGTGGGAGATTTGTTTAACAGCCGCAAGTACGAAACCAAGCGTCATATCACCCAGCTCAATTATCATGACAAAAATTGGAAGGCCGGTCTCTATTGGAATGATGGTACGGTGGAATCCAATGGTCCGACAAACTTTTCTTCCGCTGGCAAGGCCACAAAGGGGAAATCTGCATTCTATAACACCCGGGAAAAGAATATGACTTATGGTCTGGATGTGCAGCGCCGTTGGAAGGTATCTTCCCATAGCAGTTGGATTGGCGGTCTGAGTCTGCAGCGGGAAAACTATCAGAAACTTTATGCCCATTCTACGGCTGAAGCAGCTGATTATGCCCGCAATAACTGGGCAGCCTTTACCCAGCTGGAGCAGAAATTTGATGCGAAGAATACCGGTATTTTTGGAGTACGTCAGACTTGGACAACAGGTGCATGGCGTGATCAGAACTACCATAACTTCAGTGCTTCAGGACAGTGGCTGCACAAGATGGACAAGGCAAATAACCTCTATGTAAGCGTAGCCCAGTCCTTCATTATGCCCACTTTCTCCCAAATGTATGGTGCTACGGGGGCGGGGATTCCCAATCCGGATTTGAAGCCGCAGAAGGGTGTGAATTATGAAACGGGCTGGAAGCAGAACTATCATAACCACCATTGGAAAGCGGCTGTGTTCCATATGGATATTAAGGATAATATTAATGCCAGTTGGGATAAGGATCGCAGCCAGTATACCTATAACAATGAAGACTTCCGTAACACTGGTGTAGAACTGGCCTGTGATATCAAGAGCCAGCGGCCGTTATCCTATCATTGGGGCGCAACCTGGCAGAATCCCGAATCCAAGAATGCCAAGAAGGGCTATTGGGATAGGAAGTTTGGCAAAGTACAGCTGACTGGCGGAATCACCTATAAAAAGAGCAAGCTGACCTCGAATCTGTCTGGTTCCTATCTCTGCAACCGGGTGCAGACGCCATCGGCAGAGCATTCCTTCAAAGCAAAACCTTATTTCCTTACCACTTGGCATACCAGCTACAAGCCGGATGCCGCACAGGAAATCACCTTGACGGTGCATAATGTGCTGAATCGTCATGACGTGATTTCCCATTCGTCTTCCACCTATTACGATGCACCGGCAAGCTATATGCTGAACTACACGTATAAGTTTTAAGCTCAAAAAAATACTCGTCTGAGGAAAACAGGAAACCGCACATGGCAGCAGGCTATGTGCGGTTTTTGTCGAACATAATGTTAGGATGGTGAATATGCCGTACAATGGGCTGGATCTTTCGATAGGATCAGGTGAGAAATGCTATGGACAAAATAGAAAGACTTTTGGTTTTTGGCGATATTCATGGCAAATTTGACAGATTTATGGAGGCCTATCAAAAGGCCGGCTTCAATTCAGATAAGGATCTGCTGGTGTTTTTAGGCGATTACCTTGACCGGGGAGAACAGCCGGTGCCCGTGATGGAATGGGTGATGGAGAACTTCGGAAAAAGGCATATGATATTCCTGCGTGGCAACCATGAGCAGATGTTTTATAAGGCCGTGAAGGAAAAGGATGAATCAACGAATCTGCTGTCGTTTCTTTTTGGTTCGCCTAAAGCACTTTGGCTTAACAATGGTGGCAGGATAACTTATTCGGAGATAGAAAAGACCGGTCGTAAGGATGTTTTGCTTGATAATTGGCTGAAGCTGATCGAACAACTGCCCCTGTATACAGAGGTGGAGGCAAATGGCAAATCTTATTGGTTTATGCACGCTGACTGTAATCCGGAAGTGCCATTAGCTGAGCAGGAGGAGAAAACCTTGCTTTGGGGCAGAAGTCTGGCCATGCATCCCGAGCTCCATCAGGGCGAGCAGGTTATTGCATTGGGCCATACCCCTGTGCAGGCGTTAGGCTATGAAGCAAAACCGCAATGGCTGCAGGATGGAAAACTTGTGCTTATGGATACTGGGAGCTTTATGGAAAATGGCCGCGTGTCGTGTGCAGATTTATTAAGCGGTGAAGTATATCAGTCGTCAATATGAGTCTAAAAGCTCGTCAGCTTGACTTATCCCCAGAACATGATACAATTGGGCATGTATGGCTAAAAAATGGTGCTGCTTGATAAACGGTTTCAAGTAGCACCATTTTTTTTACGAAATCATGCTGGGAAACAGTTTTAGCAGGCTGTGTGCAGTTTTTGTCGAAAATAATAAGAAAAGGGAGGCGGGAAAATGCAGGGGTTGACACCAACTGAGCTGAAGGCCATATTGTTTTCCAAGCGGGCCAATGTGTATTATTTGGAAAAATGTCGGGTGATGCAGAAAGATGGGCGTGTGCTCTATCTGATAGAAGGCAAGAAAGCCAATCAATATTGGAATATCCCCATCGCCAATACGACGGTAATTCTTTTGGGAACGGGAACTTCCATAACCCAGGCGGCTATGCGGATGCTGGCCAGTGCGGGGGTGCTGGTAGGTTTTTGTGGGGGTGGTGGTACGCCGTTATTGGCCGGTACAGAAATTGAATGGCTGAATCCGCAAAGTGAATATCGGCCTACGCAGTATGTGCAGGGTTGGATGTCCTTTTGGTTTGCAGAGGATAAACGTTTGCAGGCAGCAAAGAATTTCCAGCATAAACGATGTGCTTTCTTGGAAAAAGTTTGGGGGAAAGACCGTGATTTGCAAGGGGAAGGTTTCTTTGTGGATGATCGGGAGATAGAAGGTGCGCTGAAAGGTTTTCGCCAGCGTATTGATGATGCGGGAAATGTAACGGAATTATTGGCGGCAGAGGCTAATTTTGCCAAGCAGCTATATAAATATGCTGTACAGCGGACCGATTATGGGGATTTTACCCGGGACACGGATGCGACGGATATTGCGAATATCTTCCTCAATCACGGCAATTACCTGGCTTATGGCATGGCGGCTTCTGCCTTGTGGGTGTTGGGGATTCCTCATGGTTTTGCTGTAATGCACGGCAAGACACGGCGGGGAGCTTTGGTCTTTGATGTGGCAGATCTGATAAAGGATGCCATTGTATTGCCGGGAGCGTTTGTTTGCACAAGAAATGGTATGGAGAATCAGGAGTTTCGCGAATACTGCCTGCAAAAGTTCACGGAACATAAGGTCTTGGATTTTATGTATGACACGATAGAAAAGCAGAGCTTGCAGTGGTATAAGGGGGATGGGCGCAATGATGGTGATATTTACCAGTCAGAGTGACAAGAATGCCTTGAAAACCACTCGTTGGATATTGGACGCTTTTGCCAATCGTATTGGTACGGATACCTGGCAGACGGTTATCACGGAAGATGGTCTGCAGATGGTCAAAAGACTGTTGCGCCGCCATGCGACCAAGAGCATGTCCGTATCCTGCCGCTGGATTCGGTCGCGTACCCACAGTCAGCTGCTTTGGATTGTAGGAGATAGCAGCCGCTTTGATGAGAATGGCTATGTGCCTGTAAATAGTACCCAGAAGGATATTGCCCATCAAGCATGGGAAAATGACTGGATTTATCTGCCGGAGATAAAGTCCTTGGCGGCAATGGCAGGTGTCTTGCATGATTGGGGAAAGTCTGAGACAGCATTCCAGAAGATGTTGAAGAAAGCGAGCAACGGAAAGCGGGAAAGTGATGAGGTCTATCGTCATGAGTGGCTGAGCTGCAAGCTGCTGGAAGGATTGGTCTGGCAAACAGAGAAGCGGACGGACGAAGAATGGCTGAACATCCTGCAAAGTGGGAAAATCCCAGAGAAAAAGTTAGAAGAATGGCTGGCCGAGAATGCCAGTGAAAAGCTCAAAGAACTGCCGCCCGTGGCGAGCATGTTATGCTGGCTTATCTTGTCCCATCATCGTCTGCCTGTATTGGATAAAGAGGATGCAAAAGCTTATGCCAATGATGAAGCCACAGCAATTTCCAAGCTTTTATCCGGATTGGATGCTGGATGGGGCTATCAAAAGCAGGGAAAAGCTGAGGTCAAACTATCTCGGGGGGTGCTGAAATCAGACAAATGGCAGAAACAGGTGAAGAAATGGTCGGGCAGGCTATTGTCACAGATATCTGTCCTGCATAAATTATGGAATCAGGAGGATATACGGTTGCTGATTCTGTATGCCCGCGTCAGCCTGATGTTGAGTGATTACACAGTGTCTGCTGCTAAAGCGGATTCCTCATGGCCGCAGGACTGCACTTTATTTGCCAACACGGATAAGCATGGTTTGAAGCAGCGTTTGGACGAACATTTAGTCCGGGTAAGCATGCAGGCTGCGCAGGCGGCACATTGTTTGCCACATTTTATCCGTGGAATGGACAGGATTGAGGATGTGCCCAATCTGCGTAGGAAGAGTCCGCCGGCCTTTGTCTGGCAGGACAAGTCCGTGGCTAAGATTGGTGATTGGCGCAAGGCCGAGGAAAAAGCAGGCCGCAGCCATGAAGGCTGGTTCGTTATCAATATGGCAGGAACAGGCTGTGGCAAAACAATGGGCAATGCAAAAATCATGCAGGCCCTGTCTGAGGATGGAAAATCCTTGCGGTATAGTCTGTTATTGGGCCTGCGCAGCCTGACTTTGCAGACTGGACGTGAATATCAGGAAAGGATCGGACTTGACGCCAGTGAAATGGCCGTGCTGGTCGGTTCAGCTGCCGCCAGGGAATTGTATGGTGACAATGCTTGGGAGGAATCTGCTGATACAGATTGCATGAATGGATTGCTTTCCGGAGACGTTAAGGCTGATTTCGCTGTGGAGGATAAAATGCTGGCAGTCTTATTTGACTCGTCAGCACAGTTGGCACAGAAGCATAAGGAATTGTTGTACGCGCCGGTATTGGCTGCTACCATCGATCATTTGATGCCTGCTACGGAAACCGTGCGCGGGGGGCGTCATATCCTGCCATTCCTGCGTATGATGTCGGCAGATGTGGTGATTGATGAGATTGATGATTTTGCCGGCGCAGATCTGGTGGCAATCGCCCGCTTGGTGCATATGGCGGGGATGCTGGGCAGGAATGTCGTTTTGTCATCCGCAACGATTCCGCCTGACTTGGCTGAGGGAATGTTTTCGGCTTACTGGAGTGGGCGGAGGCTGTATACCCGCTTCTTTGGATATCCTTTGCGGGTGAATTGTGTCTGGTGTGATGAATTCCAGACAAAGATTCAGTTGGCGGATTCTTCAGAAATGGCAGTTGCACTGTCTGCTTATCGGCAGTGGCATAAGCATTTCGCTCTGCGGCATAAGGAAAAGCTTTCCCTGCAGCCTGTGAAGCGCCGGGGATGGATAGTGGAATGTGCAGATGTGCTGGCTTTGCCATTGGCAGAACGGCAGAGGGAATACTTCAAGGTTATGCAGCATGCTATGATAAAACTTCATCAGCAGTATGCTTTGACAGATAAAAGGACAGGAAAGAAAGTATCCTTCGGCTTGGTGCGGCTGGCCAATATACGGCCGTGTGTGGAGACGGCTAAATTTTTATTGGCATCGGAATGGCCGGAGGGATTCGCACCGCGCTTGCTGGTGTATCATAGCCGTCAGACAGCAATATTGCGCAGTCAGGAAGAAAAATATCTGGATGTTGTACTGAAGCGCAAGAAGCAGGAGGCGGCAGAGATAGATTTTCAGGATATCGTATTGCGCAGGCATCTTGATTGTGCGAATGAGCAGAATGTTGTCTTTATATTGGTTTCCACACCAGTAGAGGAGTTAGGCCGTGACCATGACTTTGACTGGGCAGTGGTGGAGCCTTCCTCATATCGATCCATCATCCAGCTGGCAGGACGTATTCGTCGTCATAGGCCTGCGTTGGAAAACGGAGCGATTGGCAATATCGCAATCATGCAGTATAACTTACTGTCAATCACTTCGATCAATAAAGTTGTATTTTGCAGGCCGGGCTTTGAGTCAAGAAAATATGCGTTGGAGACACATGATATGAAAGCATTGGTGGATACGGAAGAACTGGCCAAAGGTATCAATGCTGTACCGCGTACGGTCAGACCGGAGAAATTGTATCCGTATAAGAAACTGATTCATTTGGAACATCAGGTTCTGACAGATTTCCGTGATTTGTCCTGCTTTGGGCCAAGCGTACTCCATGGCTGGCAGGAAGAATCCTGGTGGCTTACAGGGCTGCCACAGCAATTCAATAAGTTCCGTGAAGGTGCGCAGGATATAGAGCTATGTCTTAAAAAACAAGAAAACGGCACATTCTGCTTTTGTGAGCAGAATGAAAAAACAGGTGAATGGATAGAGCGGGAGGATTGGTATCATATCCAAAAACAAAAAGATGAGGAAAGTGAGCGCTTTTGGCTGCAGCGTGATTATCAGCAGGCATTGGCCGATTATCAGGGAGATTCCGTTAACAGTAAGGTCGCGATTCAGGCAGGAATTTTGCATTTGCCTGCGAACAGGGAAAAAACTGTGTGGGTGTATTCTGATCAGTTTGGCATGTATGATGAAAAGAAGGACTTTGCCACTTAATACAGAATAACATCTATGTAGGCGATTTTACCCAAATTTTGCTGGCTGTTGCGAATCCTTATAAAATAAGGGACTAACGAGATGTGAAAAAATAGGGTAAAATAACGGAAAATCGTTGTAAGGCTTCTGGCTGTAGGGGAAGACAGCAAGTTCTGCCAGTGTTCCGCCGTATAGGCGGCTTAGAAAAAAGAAAAGATTAATCATGTCTCTGCCGTTTCGTGTTCCGCCGTATAGGCGGCTTAGAAATGTAGCTTATCAGCCACTTTCTGCTGGCCTTTGTGTTCCGCCGTATAGGCGGCTTAGAAATGAACAACGTTCGCTCGAACTCGAACAGCAACGTGTTCCGCCGTATAGGCGGCTTAGAAATCTTGCCTTTACGCGGCTACTATCATTGACACGTGTTCCGCCGTATAGGCGGCTTAGAAAAACAGCCCCCACCGTGCCTGTGACCTTGCCTGGTGTTCCGCCGTATAGGCGGCTTAGAAAAATCCCTACTCCTGCCATAAATATGCCATACCGTGTTCCGCCGTATAGGCGGCTTAGAAAGTAATAATCAAGCGGTAAAAAGTCAATCCTGCGTGTTCCGCCGTATAGGCGGCTTAGAAATGTTGAACCATCACCCAACCACACACCGAGAAGTGTTCCGCCGTATAGGCGGCTTAGAAATTGCGAATCTTCGTCCATGAATTGCAATTTATGTGTTCCGCCGTATAGGCGGCTTAGAAAAGCAGAAGAAAAAGCAAAGTTGGAGTTTGAGTGTGTTCCGCCGTATAGGCGGCTTAGAAATTTCTCGCCTATCGCATGATAAGCCGCCTTAAGTGTTCCGCCGTATAGGCGGCTTAGAAATATCGCGATGATTGATGCGAGCGTCAATATTGGTGTTCCGCCGTATAGGCGGCTTAGAAACATCCAAAAGAAAATCGTCAGGACAACGTGGGGGTGTTCCGCCGTATAGGCGGCTTAGAAACACTATTAATCGCTTGTTGAATAGCCGCCGTATGTGTTCCGCCGTATAGGCGGCTTAGAAAAACACTGACGGGCAGCTGAAAAGCAAAACTATGTGTTCCGCCGTATAGGCGGCTTAGAAATGTCCAACCATTAAACAGACATTTTTCGACCAGTGTTCCGCCGTATAGGCGGCTTAGAAAAAAGCCTGCAAAGCATTGCTCCACTCACCAAAGTGTTCCGCCGTATAGGCGGCTTAGAAACTTCAGCGCATTTTTGCTGACACCCGCGAGGGGTGTTCCGCCGTATAGGCGGCTTAGAAATGCAACTTTCGATGCAGCAGCATCAGCCCATCGTGTTCCGCCGTATAGGCGGCTTAGAAATGCTGCAACCATTTCTTATATCTTTTCCGACAGTGTTCCGCCGTATAGGCGGCTTAGAAAGTAATCAGACGGCCTACAATGCGGATGATAATGTGTTCCGCCGTATAGGCGGCTTAGAAAAAAATCGGAAAAGTTTGCATTAGGTGCAGATAGTGTTCCGCCGTATAGGCGGCTTAGAAAGATTACCTCACGCCAGTCTGCGACGTGATAAGTTGTTCCGCCGTATAGGCGGCTTAGAAAGCATCCCGTGGTTCGGTCGTCGCTTGGCATCCGTGTTCCGCCGTATAGGCGGCTTAGAAATTGCCGTTCAGGGACAGAGTTGTTCAATGGGCGTGTTCCGCCGTATAGGCGGCTTAGAAATGGATAAGCGAGTCCAAAATAAAGCGGGAATGGTGTTCCGCCGTATAGGCGGCTTAGAAATATGCAACGGCGGTGGAAATTCTGGTTGAGTAGTGTTCCGCCGTATAGGCGGCTTAGAAAATTGTTTGCTCGACTTGATAAACAGGCATTATGTGTTCCGCCGTATAGGCGGCTTAGAAAAGTATGGCTGAAATCATGGGCTTCCAAAAAGCGTGTTCCGCCGTATAGGCGGCTTAGAAAAAGAGCAGATGGAGAGGGTTCGATCGGAACGCGTGTTCCGCCGTATAGGCGGCTTAGAAATTCGGCTCCGGCCGTACCATTGACCTGCCTGCCGTGTTCCGCCGTATAGGCGGCTTAGAAATAATGTGCTTTTTTTGTCTGTCATTTTCCCCGGTGTTCCGCCGTATAGGCGGCTTAGAAAACACATCAACTTGAGCACCACATTCGCACCTGGTGTTCCGCCGTATAGGCGGCTTAGAAATTTACGCTTTGGGCTGTGTCAGAGTCCAACGAGTGTTCCGCCGTATAGGCGGCTTAGAAAAATTGCCACCCGATAACGGGATACGTTTAACAGTGTTCCGCCGTATAGGCGGCTTAGAAAAGGGGATTTTACTTGTCGATATTAAAAAATATAATAAAAACGAAGATAAATGACAGATAATATTGAACAATATAAATAAGTGAGGTGATGTTGATGAGTGTGTTGACAGATTATGTGCAAGCAGAATCTGAAAAGAAAGGTGTACCGCCCGGGCAGTGGCTGGCTGATACGGCTAAGAATGCCAGTAAGTGTCAGTTTGCTACGCATATAGGCCGTTTTATCAATCCGGATGTGACAGTCAATTGGCAGGCAAAGATAAATGGCAAACTGGATGATGTATATGTATCGACAGGTTCGGTGGCTTGTTCACCGGATATTTTTGTGGCGGCTAATTATTTGGCAACTGCCAGCTTGCTTCAATTGCGTTTGGAGGACGGAAAAACTTTCTACGAGCATTTGCAGGCTGCGGATGATTGTTTGCGGGAAGATTTTCAAATCATGCAGGCGGATTATGAGCAGGTGCGTGAAGATTTGTTGACTGTAAAGTCGGATGTGTTGCCTGATTCAACAGACAAGCGGTTACGGCAGGTGTTCTTTCCTGTGGGAGAGGATGATTACCATTTATTGACAGTTTTGCCTCCCGCCAGCTTGATGCAGGAAGTGCGTGCGCGTATTCGAGCCATGGAAGATGGAGCACGGCAGGCGTGCAGCAAGAAGTCGGAGACCTATGGCAGTGACCATCGGCGCATCTATAATCTGGTGCAGACCAAATTCGGCGGAACGAAGCCACAAAACATCTCTTATGGAAATAATCGGCAGGGCGGGCGAAGCTATATGCTGCCAGCTATGCCGCCTGTTCTGGAAAAGCGTACGATAATCTATCCTCGTAAGGATTTTTTCAAGGAAACTTTACGGTTGCGGGATTTCATAGGTCTTTTCCAGCGTCTGCATAAGCGATATGTTGATAAAAGGAATAATATGGAAATCAGGCAGGTTGTTCGCAGCATAGAGCGACAGATAATGGAAATGGTTCTGTTGAGAGTATATGTACTGCGGGAGAAATGTGGCTGGACGGACAATCGCAGTCTGAGCAGGGCACAGTCAATCTGGCTGGATGATAAGTATGCAGAAGACCGGCAGATTGATGAGGAATGGCAGAAGAAGCTGGCAGGTGAGTTTGCTGACTGGCTGATGGCTGCTTATGAGAAAGTCATGAAACGGGAAAAGATAGAGTTCGGTGATGGAGAACTGACCGCACTGCGAAAAGAAGTGGCAGAATTTATTCGTAGTGATCTGCAAAAGCAGTAGGAGGGATAGGAGGATGATTAAGCAATATCTGATGATTCCCCACCTGCAGATTCAAAACGCAAATGCGGCTAGCAGCCCTTATACGGTAGGTTTTCCAGCAATGACCGCCTGGCTGGGGATGACTCATGCGTTGCAGCGGCGGATCCGGCAGAGGGATGAACTGCAAGAAGTCGGCTTGCCGCGTGTGGCGGTCATTTGTCATGCCTTTGATTTGCAGGTGTTCAATGAAAAGGGTAATTTTTATGGCTCTTTGATCGGAACAGCGAATCCGCTGAAGAAGAGCAGGAAAACTGGTGAGTTTGAACGACCGCCCTTTGTTGAAGAGGCCCGTTGCCATTTAGAAATCAGCCTATTGGTGGAACTGACGGGAATGAAAGGCAGCCTCAAAGAGCGTTTTGAGGAAACTGTTCGGCGAGAATTACCGCGTCTGAAGGCGGCTGGGGGCGATATTGTCCTGCGGCACGGTGAGCAGCAGGATTGGCAGGTTGTGTCCGTTGACGATGATGACGAGCGGGATGTAAACAGGGTGAAGGCAAGGTTAATGCCGGGTTATGCAATCATTGAGCGGCAGGATTTGCTTCAGCATGAGAGCGGCAAAGATGCCTTGGATAGTTTGCTGAATGCTATGCAGGTGCAGTATACAGCCAATCGTGATGCGGAAGGGGCTTTTCTTGGATGGCAGAGAAGCAAGGTGGCTGCGGATGGCTGGCTGGTGCCGATAGCAGTTGGTTTCCATGATTTGTCTGGCAATTTGCAAGTGAAGGAACAACGTTCCTATGAATATGAACATCATTTTGTGGAACCTTTGGTAACGGTGGGAGAATTTGTGATGCCCTATCGTTGTGAGGCTATTCAGGAAATGATGTGGGAATATGAATATAATGAAGCAGAAGGTTTGTATCTGTGTCGGAATATGGGGAAACAAGATTTGCGTGGGGAGGAATAGAAATGGCTAAAAAGGCAGCGGATATCGCATCGGTATTGGCGTTTGAAAAGAAATTAGTCGTCTCGGATGGCTATATGTATGGCACATGCTGGGATGATGAACATAAGGTAAAGGCTGAACCATTGAAGCTGGTGGAAAAATCAGTACGGGGGACGATTTCCAATCGGCTGAAGCCGGCAGTGCAGAATGATCCGGCGAAATTGAATGCAGAGGTAGAAAAACCTAACCTGCAACAAGTGGATTCCTGCGCATTAGGCATGGAACAGGATACCCTGAAGCTGGCCTTTACCATCAAGGTATTGAGTGGTGTGGAAAAGCCGTCGGCCTGCAACAATGCAGCTTTTGCGCAAAGTTATGCTGCGGCAGCCAAAGGCTATATAGAAAAGACAGGCTTCAAGGAATTGTCTTACCGCTATGCCTATAATATTGCCAGCGCCCGTTTCCTATGGAGAAACCGGCTGGGGGCGGAGAAAATCGATGTCTGTGTCAAGGTTGGCAGCTGGGAGCAGAAATTTGATGCGTATACCTATTCCTTGCGTGACTTTACAGAACATGAGGAAATAAAGGCTTTGGCAGGAAAGATTGCAGCAGCATTATCCGGTGAGGAGCCATATCAATTCATTGAAGTAGAGGCTTATACAAAACTGGGTGTTGGGCAAGAAGTATATCCCAGCGAAGAATTGGTATTCGATAAGGGCAACAGCCGCAAGAGCAAGATCTTATATCATGTGGAGGGGGTAGCCGCAATGCATTCCCAGAAATTGGGCAACGCTTTGCGGACAATTGATACCTGGTATCCGGAATTTGAAAGCCCGGAAGGAGCTGGGCCGATTGCTGTCGAGCCGTATGGTGCAGTGACGAACTTGGGAAAAGCCTTCCGGAATCCTAAGGAGAAAGTTGATTTTTATACCTTGTTTGATAAGTTCGCTCTGGGAGAACCGTTGGCCAATGCAGAAGAGGAGCATTATGTCATGGCGGTATTGGTTCGTGGCGGTGTATTTGGCAAGGGGTGAGCAGCGTGAAGTTTTATCAGGAACTCACTTTGTTGCCGGATGCGGAGATCAATGAGAACCATATCTGGAGCAAATTGTATCAGCAACTTCACTTGGCTTTGGCAACGCAGATGGAAGACGGCAGTAAGGGGCATATTGGTGTCTCGTTTCCGCAATATGAAGATGGCAGAAAGGTTCAACTGGGCAGTAAGTTGCGGATATTTGCTGAAACGGAAGCTCAATTGGAAGCATTAGCGATAAAGAAATGGCTACAGAGGTATGAAGATTACATTCATATGACCAGCATTCGTCCTGTGCCGAAGCGGGTGCATGGCTATGCAATTTATCGCCGTTATCATCAGGAAGCAAGTTCTATGCAGAAGGCCAGACGCTACGCCAAGCGACATGATGTATCTTATGATGAAGCCTTGAAATTATTTCCGCAAGAATGCAGGGATAAGAAAGTTCCCTTTGTGCAGATGCATAGTGAAACGAATCAGCAAAAATATCGCCTTTGTATAGAACGCATTGTACAGGAGTCGTATCAGGACGTTGGTTTTGGCAGTTATGGTCTGGATAACCAGTCAACTGTGCCGGAATTTTGACCAAAATTTCATCATGGTACGGGAACCTGTATAAAATGGTTTCTAAATATACAAAGCACAAAGCCGCTCCGCTGATGGGGTGTCAGCAGGAGCGGCTTTTGTGGTGGTAGTCTATTTTTCAGTCGAAAACCTTGACGCGGGTTGTAATGTCTTCAGGCTCTTTGGCATCAGGTTCAGCAGCAATGCCGCCAAATGGCATTTGCGCAACGAGTTTCCATGAATCCGGGAGATTGAATAGTTTTTTTACAGCATCGTCAATGACTGGATTGTAGTGCTGGATATTGGCACCAACATTCAGGTCACGCAGAGCTGTCCAGATGGTGAATTGCAGCATGCCATTTGCCTGTTGCGACCAGATGGGGAAATTGGGGGCATAAGCAGGGTACTGTTCCTGTAATTTTTTTACGACCTCTTCATCATAGAAGTACAGCACCGTGCCAGCTCCGGCCTTGAAACTGTCGATTTTCTCGCGAGCGACTTTTCCGCCAAACGCAGTGTAAATCGCATCCCATAGCTCATCATGTTTGCTGTTCATGGCTAAGACAACGCGGGCTGATTTCATGTTGAAAGCATCAGGAACCAGCTCTGTGGTCTGTTGGACAGTTTCCTTGATCTTGATTGCATCAACCGGCAGCTCCTTTACAAGCTGGTAGTAACTGCGGCGCTGGTGGATGGACTCAAGCATACTCATGGTGTTTCCCTCCGTTTTCCTTTAAAAAGATTCATGGTCTTTCATCTATAGGCTCTATTCGTCAGAGGTTGTTTATATCCTGCTGATGCTGGCTGCAGAAATATTTGGACAATTAGACTCCTTCATGTTAGAATAAGATTAGGAGAGCGTTATATACGTGACGGAGTCCCCAAGGTTTTGTGTATTGACTTGGGGACTCTTTTTGCTGTAAAAATAATTTTCAATTATTTATTGATTTTCATTCTCAATGATGCTATATTATATACAGGCTTTCGTTAAAGCTCTCCTAAAATATAATACACAGCAAAGAACCGGACGTACTGCTCATGCGTCCGGTTCTTTGTCTTCGGCATTATCGTTTACACCACAGTTGTCAAAATCACTGCCGTCGCAATCATCACTGCTGCCGGTGTCATAGTAGGAGCTGGAATGGCTATGAGAAAAATGGTCGTCGTCATCGCAGAAGGCATGAGCACCGAAAATGTTGAAATTGTAAATGGTTCTATTGCTGCTATTAGATTGATGAGTGCGGCCATCTGAATATCGATCACATTCGGCCAGTTCATCTAGCGCATCCTGAAGGCTATAGCCGTTGTCCAGCAGGTACTCGATATCATTTACAGCGAAATATTGACCATTGGGAGCTTTATATTGGGAAAGGTATTTGGGGCAGCGTGAAAGTGCATCCTTGGCATCTTGGAGACTGTAGCCGTTATTTATCAGGTATTCGATATCGTTGCGCTCGAAAAACTGACCGCTGGGGGCACAGTAGGGGGAAAGTCTATTCAATTCGTCATAGACTTTTTGTGTTTCGGAACTGGTCGTAATATTGTTGGATGACATAGAAAGTTCCCTCCGTATAAACGATGATATGTGTGACAAGTTTTTACGGACTTACCTTATCATAAATTTATTAAATTTTTCTTAGTTTCAGGGAAGTCTTTTCTCGAAGCGGAACATTCCTTCAGGGAATTGGTCGTCAGGAGGTTCATCTGTATGATGCGGTTCAGGATGATGACTATTATAGAATTCAACGATGTGGAAGCCGCATCGGTTGACGTAAAAGTGGATGTTGTGTTTTTCGAAGTAAGGCGTAACGGTCTCCCATACCTTGACAGCAGGATACATCCGTTCTACTTCGCACCAGGCTGCATAGCAAATTCCTTTGCTGTGTGCCTTGGGCGATACAAATAAGATTTCCAGTTCACCATGGCAGCCTTCCACCTTTACGATGACACCACCAACAGGCAATATAACTATAGCATCATTAAAGCCGCCTTTTACCCAGGGGCACAGAGGCTTCAAGACTTGGAGCTGGCTGCTTATGGATGCAGTTGTAATAATGGCATTGGTTATCATGTGTGTGGATCATTATGCTCTAAAGCAGTTTGACGTATTCGAATTGACAATCGTATGCGCTGCATATTTTGTTTTGATGATTCCGCTGCAGTTGTGGATGTATTAAAATCGTTCGCGCGCATGAATGCGGCAGCAAAAGAGGTGCGGGAAGAGGGCAGCGTTGGCGAAAGCTGGAAGCAGGCTGCTGAATAAGAAAAACGGTAGATTTTGAGTTTTAGATTAAAACCACCTGTTCAATTCGATGGGTGGTTTTATTTTGGGCAAAAATTCTCCCAAGAGTGCTCGTTGGTATTTACGCCGCAACTAAAATGAGATAAGATATTACACAGGAGTGTAAAGTATGTTAAAAGAATGGAAATTAAGTGCCGCTGCTCCTGAGGCAGCGGCTTTTGCAAAAGAGTTGGGCGTGACGAAGAGCCTGGCAAATATCTTATGGAATCGCGGCATTTGTACCAAGGAGGCGGCAGAGGTTTTTCTGCAGCCGGAGAAGCAACCGTTTTATGATCCTCTTTTGATGAAGGATATGGACAGGGCTGTAGATCGGATCATCGAGGCTATCGACGGCGAGGAGAAAATCGTGGTCTATGGCGACTATGATGTGGACGGCATGACGGCCACGACGCTGTTGGTGCATAATCTCAAGGCGCTGGGGGCAAATGTCGGTTTCTATATTCCGCATCGTGAAAAGGAAGGCTATGGCTTCAATCTGCCTGCTTTGCAAAGCATTGCTGAGGACGGGGCGAAGTTATTGGTATCTGTAGACTGTGGCATCGCTTCTGTGGATGATGTGGCGGCGATGGCAGGCAGACTGGACATCATCGTGACGGATCATCATCTGCCGGGGGAGAACTTGCCGCCGGCATTAGCAGTGGTCAATCCCCATCGTGAAGACTGTCCTTATCCGGATAAAGACCTGGCGGGCGTAGGCGTGGCTTTCAAGCTCTGTCAGGCGTTATGGCAGGAAATGCACGGACAAAGCTACGAACAGGATTTGGAAATCGTGGCTTTGGGCACGGTGGCGGATATCGTGCCACTTCTGGGGGAGAACCGTAAGATTGTGGCAGCGGGGCTAAAGCGCATGCGCAAGTCCTCCTTTGCGGGGATGCGGGCGCTGGTAGATGTATCCGATATCCGGGATGAAGAGCTCAATACCGGCCATGTGGGCTTCCGGCTGGCGCCCCGGCTCAATGCCGCTGGGCGCATCGGTTCGGCGCGCAAGGGTGTGGAGCTGCTGTTGACAAAGGATGAAGCTGAGGCGGAGTCCCTGGCCATGGAGCTGGATATGCTCAACAGCCAGCGGCAGACCATCGAGCAGGAGATTCTGGCCAAGGCAGAAGCAGAGCTCAAGGGCGAGGATGTGAACAATCTGCCCGCCATCGTGGTGGCCGGGGAGAATTGGAATCCCGGGGTTATCGGCATCGTGGCCTCCCGCCTCGTGGACAAGTATTACAAGCCCACCATCGTATTCAGCAAACAGGAAGATGGGATTTGCAAGGGTTCCTGCCGCAGCATTGACGGCCTGCATATGTATGAGGCTTTGAAGGCCTGCAAGGATCATATTTTGCAGTTCGGCGGCCATTCTCAGGCGGCAGGATTATCCGTGGCGGAAAGCGAATTACAAGCCTTTAAGGAAGCTTTTGCGGCGACAGCGGAGGCCACGTTGACAGCTGATGATTATGTGCCCAAGGTCAAGGTGGAGATGGAGCTGGCGCCGGAGGAGATTACCTTTGAGCTGATTGATGAGCTGGCAAAACTGGAGCCCTTTGGCATGAAGAATCCCAAGCCATTATTCGGCGTGCGGGAGATTCGGGGGACGGCACCCCAGGTCATCGGCAAGGAAGGTCAGCATCTGCGCTTTCAGGTGGGCAGTACCAAGGCTCCGGTGACGGCGCTGTTTTGGAACCGCAGCGATTATGCGGGCATCATCAACAGTGAAGCCATCGATATGGTCTATAGTCCTGCCGTCAATGAGTGGCAGGGGAACCGCAGCCTGCAGTGCATGGTGGACAGCATTGCTCCGGCGGATGGGGAGCGTGTTTTCCCGGAGCGGGAGCAGCTGGTGAATATCTATAAATTTCTCTATCAGATCCAGCAGCAGGAGGATTATATTCCGTATACAGCCGAGGAACTCACCGTGGATTTCTGCAAGCGGGGGCCGCATATTTCCCTCTATACCATGAGTCTGGGCCTGCGGATTTTCCAGGAGCTCAGCCTTCTGCGCATGGATATGGATGAAAACTGCTATTATTTGCCCAAGGCCAGCGGGCGGATGGATTTGGAAAGTTCGCCGACTTACAGGCGGCATCGCTAAGGTAATTAGGGAAGGAGATGGGACATCATGAACGACAAAGACAAAGCACCAGTAACCATAGATTCCATATTGCAGGCAGTGCAGTCCTATGAGCCTAAAGCGGATGTTGCCTTGATTCGCAAGGCTTATGATTTGGCTGTGGAAGCCCATAAGGGGCAGGTCCGGGTTTCCGGGGAGGAGTATATCATCCATCCCCTGCATGTGGCGGAAATCCTTACGGAACTGCATATTGACGATGTGACCATCAGTGCAGCGCTGCTGCATGATGTGGTGGAAGATACCCTCTACACGAAAGAACAGATTGAGGAAATGTTCGGGGAAGAAGTGGCCATGATCGTGGATGGCGTCACGAAGCTGGGCCGCATCAAGTATAAATCCAAAGAGGAAGTCCAGCTGGAAAACTACCGCAAGATGTTCCTGGCCATGGCCAAGGATATCCGGGTAATCATGGTGAAGCTGGCAGACCGCCTGCATAATATGCGCACCCTCAAATACATGCGGGAGGACAAGCAGAAGCGCATTGCCAAGGAAACCATTGAGATCTATGCGCCGCTGGCCAACCGTCTGGGTATTTCCAATATCAAATGGGAGCTGGAAGACCTCTGCCTGCGCTATCTGGAGCCGGAAAAATACTATGATTTAGTGGAAAATGTCAAGCAGAAGCGCAAGGAGCGGCAGGCCTTCATCGATACGGCCATCGAGCAGATTGAGACGAAGATCGGCGAGGCCGGCATCAAAGCGGAAATCAAGGGCCGCGCCAAGCATTTTTACAGCATCTACAAGAAGATGCTGCGGGATAAGAAGGATATCAGCGAGATCTACGACCTTTCCGCAATCCGCGTATTGGTGGAATCTGTGCGGGACTGCTATGGCGTGCTCGGCGTAATCCATGCTATGTGGAAGCCGATTCCGGGCCGCTTCAAGGATTATATCGCCATGCCGAAATCCAATGGCTATCAGTCCCTGCATACCACGGTGATGACGCGCGGTTATCCGTTGGAAATCCAGATCCGCACCTTCCATATGCATGAGGTATCGGAATTCGGTGTAGCGGCGCACTGGAAGTACAAGGAAAATGGCAAAGGCTCCACGGCGGGCGGTGCCATGGATCAGAAGATGAACTGGCTGCGGCAGATGGTAAGCCTGCAGCAGGAACTCAGCGATCCCAAGGAATACTTTGAAGCCCTCAAGGTGGATATTTTCTCGGATGAGGTGTTCGTGTTTACGCCGAAAGGCGATGTGGTGGATCTGCCCAAGGGCTCCATTCCCATCGACTTTGCCTACCGCATCCATACGGAGGTGGGGCATCACTGTGTCGGTGCCAAGGTCAATGGCAAGTTGGTGCCGTTGGAGCACAAGCTCAAGAATGGCGATATCGTGTCCATCATCACCAACAAGGCCAACAACGGCCCTTCCCGGGACTGGCTCAATATCGTAGCTTCCTCGGAAACCCGCAGCAAGATCCGCTCCTGGTTCAAGAAGGAACGCCGGGAGGAAAATATCGAGCGGGGCATGGAACTCATTCGCGAGGAGGCCAAGCGGCTGGGCTATGCGCCTAAGGAACTCTTGAAGGATGGCCGGCTGCTGGAGGTGGCCAAGAAGCTCAATATCCTGAGCGAAGATGATCTGCTGGCGGCTGTGGGCTATGGCGGCATCACGGTGCATGGCATATTGACGCGCTTGGTGGAATTCCATAAGGAAGAAATCAAGGAAAAGACGCCGCTGGATGTGAGCCAGATGCTTTCGGCCCTCAAGCGTCCTGCCAATAATCGCAAGAGCAAATCCAGCCATGGCGTGTTGGTGGAAGGGGAGAGCGGCTTGATGGTGCGTCTTGCCCGCTGCTGCAATCCGATTCCGGGCGATCCCATCACCGGCTATGTGACGAGGGGACGTGGCGTGTCGGTGCATCGCACGGACTGTCCCAATGTCCTGATGGATACGGATATCTCCCGCATGATTGAAGTCAGCTGGGATGTGGGCCTCGACAAGCAGTACAAGGTGGAACTGGAAATCGTCTGCAATGACCGCAGCGGTATTCTGGCCAGTGTGCTGGCTGTGCCCACGGAAATGAAGATCAACATTCACAGCATCAACGCCAATCCCAATCGCAGTACCAAGACTTCGACTATCCTGCTGGGGTTGGATGTGAACAGCTCCACCCAGGTCAAGCAGATCATCACCCGTTTGCGAAGAGTGAAAGATGTCTACAGCGTGGTGAGAAAAATGGGCAGCAATACAAATATGTAGTTTGTCATGGGACTGATTATCTGTTATAATAGTTTTATTTGATTTAGCATGTGTGTTATAAGACGGAGAACACGTTATCGATATAGAAGGGGTTGGTTTTATGGCACAGACATTTACAATGGATGATTTGAAGCAGCGTTTGCAGGCGCGTCAGCATAAGATGACGCCGCAGCGGCAGACGGTGCTGCAGGTATTTTTGGACCATCCGGGCGAACATCTTTCGGCAGAGGATGTGCATGGTATCCTGCGGCAGGATAAATCAGAAATTGGTCTGGCTACAGTTTATCGCAGCTTGGAGCTGCTGTCGGAATTGGAAATTTTGCAGAAGATGGAATTCGGGGATGGTTGCAGCCGTTATGAGGTGAACACCACAGATCCATCGGAGCATCATCATCATCATTTGATTTGCACGACCTGTGGCAAAGTCACAGAATTTGAAGACGATCTGCTGGACGATCTGGAAGGTGATATCCAGAAGAAGATGGGCTTCCATGTGCTGAACCATCAGGTGAAATTCTTCGGTACATGCAAGGAGTGCCAAAAGGAAAATTGAAGGTAAGAACCTTTACACTGAATTCAAAAAAAGAAATCATTTCGAAAATCACCCGGGAAGTGCTGACGCTTTTCAAGGTGGAAATCGTGGGCAAAGAAGGCGCAGCTGACTTTGCCCAGTTATCCGTGGTCAATCGCCGCCTGCCGGTGGAAGGTCAGCCTCATGAAGGGGCCAGGGTGCATATAGAAACCACCTTGATGCTCTTTTGCGAGGATGGCACATTGACCAGCTATACCCGGCGGGAATGGGGCAAGGAGGATGAGCTGGAGCGGGCGGCAGTCAACCGCACCATCAAGCTTAATCTCTACCATATCTTCTGTGAGGAATTGGGCTATGGGGCTGCACCCTGGGGCATACTCCATGGCGTGCGGCCTACGAAAATCGTCCATCGCTGGATTGAATACGGTATGGACGAGGAAGGGATAGTTGCTCGGCTGATGCGGGACTTTGCCTGCAGTGAGGAGAAGGCGCGCATCATCACGCCCATGGCCTTCCGGCAGCTGCCCTTCCTCAGGACTTCGGATGAAAAGACCATCAGCATCTATGTGGGCATACCCTTTTGTATAACCCGCTGCCTCTATTGTTCCTTCCCCGCCAATGTTCTGCCGGGGGGGAAGAAGCTGGCAGAGTTTATGGCGGTACTCCGTAAGGACATCGAAGGGGCCAAGGCAGCAGTGGAGGCCCATGGGCTAAAAGTCCAGAATATCTATGTGGGCGGCGGCACGCCCACGGCTTTGCCAGATGCAGAATTTCGGACCATGCTGGGCTGGGTGTCTGAGGCCTTCTACCATGATGACTTAGTTGAGTTTACCGTGGAGGCAGGCCGTCCCGACAGCATTACGCCGGGCAAGATTGACGCCTTGCGTGACTATAAGGTCACGCGCGTCAGCGTCAATCCCCAGACCATGCAGCAGCGGACTCTGAAGGTCATCGGCCGCCAGCATACGCCGGAGGCCGTGGTGGATATGTACCATGCCCTGCGGAAAGCAGGCATCCCGGAAATCAATATGGATCTGATTCTGGGCCTGCCTGGCGAGACGGCAGCAGATGTGGATGACACGCTGGCCAAGGTCACGGCGTTGGCGCCTGATGATATCACCCTGCATGCGCTGGCCTTGAAGCGTGGTTCAAGGCTCAAGCTGATTATGGAAGAGCGCCATGTGGATCTGCCCGGAGCCGAGGAAACCCGCAAGATGGCAGAGGTGGCCATGAATTACATGGAGCGCTTCGGCTATAAGCCTTATTATCTCTATCGTCAGGGCTATATGGCGGGGGATTTGGAAAATATCGGCTGCTGCCGCAAAGGTGCCGAGGGCATGTATAACATCCAGATCATGGAGGAACATCAGACCATTATCGGCATCGGCGGCGCCGCCACCAGCAAGGTGGTTGATTTCAAGAACAAGCGCATGAAGTCGTCCTTCAATGCCAAGGACTTGGTGACGTATCTGCGCGATATTGATATTTATATCGAAAAACGGCGGGCGCTTCTTGACGAAGCCTGCCAAGCTTAGGGGGAGTAAGACGAATGTTAACCAATGCCCCAAGAGGGACAAAGGATATATTGCCCGATACCGTCGGACAATGGACCTATGTGGAAGAAAAAATCCGTGACCTGTGTGCCCGCTACGGCTACAAGGAAATCCGTACGCCCATGTTCGAGCATACGGAACTGTTCCATCGCGGCATCGGCGAAGGCACCGACGTGGTGGACAAGGAAATGTACACCTTCACCGACCGTGGCGACCGCAGCATCACGCTGCGTCCGGAAAACACGGCTTCGGCAGTGCGTGCGTACCTGCAGAACAAGCTCTATGGCGACAACAGCCTGACGAAGCTGTTCTACATCGGCTCCATGTTCCGCTACGACCGGCCCCAGGCCGGCCGCATGCGCGAATTCCATCAGTTCGGCGTGGAGGCTCTGGGTGAGTCCAATCCGGCGGTGGATGCCGAAATCATCATGCTGGCCATGGATCTCTTAGGCGGGCTCGGTCTTAAAGACCTGAAACTGTCCCTGAACTCCGTGGGCTGCCCGAAATGCCGTCCTGTTTATCGCAAAGTCTTGCAGGACTACTTCCGGGATAAGCTAGATGACCTCTGTGAGGACTGTCAGGACCGCTTTGAGCGCAGCCCGCTGCGTATCCTCGACTGCAAGGCCGATGCGGATAAGCCCTATATGGCCGATGCACCGAAGATCACGGACTGCCTCTGCGAGGAATGCCAGGAGCATTTCCACAAGGTGCAGCATTTCCTGAGGTCAGCCGGCGTGGAATTCGAACTGGATGCTCGTCTGGTGCGCGGCCTTGACTATTACACCAAGACCGCCTTTGAAATCAAATACCCGCCCCTTGGTGCCCAGAGTGCCGTGGCTGGCGGCGGCCGCTATGATGGCCTCATCGAGGAAATCGGCGGCAATCCGACGCCGGCGGTTGGTTTTGCCACGGGGCTGGAGCGTGTCCTTTTGGCTTTGGAGAAACAGAATCTCCTGCCGGAAATGGACACGAAGACCGATGCCTTTGTGGTGGCTTTGGGCGAAGAAGCCCAGGGCGCTGCCTTCAAGCTCTTGACGCAGCTGCGTCAGGCAGGACTCAAGGCCAGCATGGATTATGCCGGTCGGAGCATGAAGGCCCAGATGAAGCAGGCAAATAAGGCTAATGCCCGTTTTGCTTTAATCATCGGTGAAGATGAAGTCAAAGAAGCATGCGTGCAGCTCAAGGATATGGAAAAGAGCGAGCAGCAGAAGGTTTCTTTTGATAATATTATTGAAAAGCTATGTGCTGAGGTGAAAGGTTAATGGAAACATTACAAGGTATGAAGCGCGACCATCATTGTGGCGAGCTTCGTAAGGCAGACGAAGGACAGCAGGTTGTCCTCTGCGGCTGGGTAGCCCGCCGCCGTGACCACGGTGGTCTGATTTTCGTGGATATGCGTGACCGTTCCGGTTTCGTGCAGGTGGTCTTTGACGAGGCTTCCATGGCGGAAGGTACGTTCCACAAGGCAGAGTCCCTGCGCAACGAGTTCTGCATCGCGGTACGCGGTGCTGTGCGCGCCCGCAGCGAAGAAACGGTGAACAGCAACATCGAGACCGGCGAAATCGAAGTGGTCTGCGAAGAGCTGCGCATCCTGAACAAGGCTAACACGCCTCCCTTCTACATTCAGGACGGGGTGGATGTTGACGAGAAGATCCGTCTGAAATACCGTTATCTGGACCTGCGCCGTCCGGAAATGCAGAAGAACATCATTCTGCGCCATCGCGTGACGAAAATCATGCGTGATTACTTCGACCGCAATGGCTTCCTGGAAATCGAGACGCCGATGCTCTGCAAGAGCACCCCGGAAGGCGCTCGCGACTTCCTGGTGCCCAGCCGCGTGAACCCGGGCGAGTTCTACGCTCTGCCCCAGTCCCCGCAGATCTTCAAGCAGATCCTGCAGGTAGCCGGCTTCGAGAAATACTTCCAGATCGTACGCTGCTTCCGCGACGAAGACCTGCGTGCTGACCGTCAGCCGGAATTCACCCAGCTGGATATCGAAATGTCCTTCAAGGATCAGGACGAAATCCTGACCATCATGGAAGAGATGATCAAGGAACTCTTTGAAAAATCCATCGGTGCCAAGGTGGAAACGCCGTTCGAGCGCATGGATTGGGATACGGCTATGGACAAGTACGGTTCCGACAAGCCGGATCTGCGTTTCGATATGCCTCTCATGGACATCTCCGAATACGTCAAGGGTTCTGACTTCAAGGTGTTCAATGCCGTTATCGAAAACGGCGGCATGGTCAAGTGCATCAAGGTGGACGGCTATGCTGACATTCCCCGCCGCCGTCTGGATGAACTGGTCAAGTTCGTGCAGATTTACGGTGCTAAGGGCCTGGCTTGGATCCAGTACAGCGAAGAAGGCATCAAGAGCCCCTTCAAGAAGTTCTACACCGATGAAACCTTCGCCAAGATTGCCGAAGCTACGGGCGCCAAGACCGGCGACCTGCTGCTGGTTGTGGCTGACAAGCGCCTCGTTGTGGACACGGCTCTGGGCCAGCTCCGCCTCGAGATGGGCAAGGAACGCGGCCTCATCGATCCCGACAAGCTTCGCTTCCTCTGGGTTGTTGACTTCCCGATGTACGAATGGAGCGACGAAGAGAAGCGCTGGAAAGCCATGCACCATCCGTTCACGGCTCCCCGTGATGAGGATATCGAATTCCTGGGCACTGACCCGGGCCGAGTAAAGGCTAACGCTTACGACATGGTTCTGAACGGTGTCGAAATCGGCGGCGGTTCCTTGCGTATCTACAACGCAGAACTGCAGGAAAAGGTATTCGAATCCTTGGGCCTCACTTATGAAGAAGCCCATGAGAAGTTCGGCTTCATGATGGATGCCTTCCAGTATGGCACGCCTCCTCATGGCGGCCTGGCCTTCGGTCTTGACCGTCTGGTCATGATCATGGCTAAGCGTTCTTCCATCCGCGACGTCATCGCCTTCCCGAAGAACCAGAGCGCCCGTGACGTGATGTCCAACGCTCCGTCTGAGGTTGAGGACAAGCAACTCCGCGAACTGTCCATCCGCACGGCGGTGAAGAAAAAAGAAAATAAGCAGGAAGAAAATGCTTAAAAATATTTGACATGGTGGCTGATTCGTGTTAAACTAATCAAGTCGTGAACAAGAAGAAGCCACCGCTTCTCACCTGCTGACGGTTTTGATAGGTCAGTTGGGTTTATAGCATTGAGTTTATTGAGGTGGCTTTGTGCCGCCTCTTTCTTGTTTTATAAGAGACGTAGACTTTAAGCAGGAGGTGTTTTACTATTAGCAGAGAATCCTTACGCATCAATGAGGAAATTCGCATTCGTGAAGTGCGCGTGACCAGCGCCGAAGGCGAACAGCTCGGTATCATGGCTACCCGCGATGCCCTGCGCATGGCCGAGGAACAGCATCTTGACCTCGTGGAGATTGCCCCGAAGGCCAAACCGCCGGTTTGTCGCATCATGGATTTCGGTAAGTACCGCTATGAACAGCAGAAGCGGGAAAAAGAAGCGAAGAAGAAGCAGAAGGTCATCAACATCAAAGAAGTGAAGCTTCGCCCGAATATCGAACAACACGATTTTGACGTCAAGTTGAAGAATGCACTTCGTTTCGTAGAGGAAGGGAACAAAGTCAAAGTGACGATCATGTTCCGCGGCCGTGAGCTCTCTCATCCGGAACTGGGCAAAGAAGTCCTGGGCCGTGTGGCAGAAGCGTTGGGCGACCGTGTTTCCATTGAACGCAATGCCAAACTTGAAGGAAAAAATATGACGATGATCGTTGCGCCCAAAGCGCAGAAAGCATCGAAGCCCAAACAGCCTGCACAGGAATCCTGATTCGGGAATTTTGAGAGGCTAATTTAAGGAGGAAAATGTAATGCCAAAGATCAAGACTCGCAGAGCAGCAGCTAAACGCTTTACCATGACTGGTAGCGGTGAAAACTTCAAACGTAACAAGGCTTTCAAGAGCCACATCCTGGAGAAGAAGTCTCCGAAGCGTAAACGTAACCTGCGTAAAGCCGCTATGGTTACTGCCGCTGATTTCGGCCGCGTAAAGAGAATGCTCCCTTACGCATAATTCAATCGTAATTTTATCGTTCATTTTGATTTTTTAGGAGGATGAAACCATGCCAAGAGTAAAAGTAGGCGTGACTGCACATAGACGTCATAAGAAAATCCTGAAGCTCGCTAAGGGTTACAAAGGTTCCAAGAGCAAACAGTTCAAGAAAGCTAACGAGACCGTAATGAAGGCTCTCTACTACGCTCGTCGTGACCGTCGTGCGAAGAAGGGCAACTTCCGTCGTCTCTGGATTGCTCGTATCAACGCTGCTGCACGTGTGAACGGCATTTCCTACAGCCGTCTCGTTTGCGGCCTGACCAAGGCTGGCGTTGAAGTAAACCGCAAGATGCTGGCTGACCTGGCCATCTCTGATGAAAAGGCTTTCGCTCAGCTCGTTGCTGTTGCTAAAGAAAACCTCTAATTTCATAGCTGGTTTATTTAAGCCGTCCCTGCGGGGGCGGCTTTTTTGACAGGAGGAAAGAGGATGGAATATATTGACAGCCCCGCCAATAAGAAGGTCAAATTGGCGGCGGCGTTAAAGCAGCGCAAGCAGCGGGAAAAGACCGGGCTCTTCGTGGCCGAGGGCATAAGGCTCTGCGAAATGGCGGCAGAATCTGACTGGTCAATTTCCTATGGTTTGTTGACCGGTCAATTGACCAGTCAGCCGCGGGGCAGGGATTTGACGGAAAAGCTTTCTGCCAGGGGTGTGCCCCTTTACGAAGTGCCGGAACATATCTTTGCCAAGGCCGCAGGCACGGATACGCCGCAAGGTATCCTGCTTGTCATGGAGTCAAAAAATCCCTCTCTGCCTTCACAGAAAGCAGGGAGGGAAAAGCCACTCTATGTCGTTATGGACGGTGTACAGGATCCGGGAAACGCGGGAACCATCATCCGTACCGCTGATGCCGTGGGGGCTGATGGCGTGATCATGCTCAAGGGGTCCGTGGATGCCTTCGCCGACAAAGTGGTGCGTTCCACCATGGGCAGCATCTTCCATGTGCCGGTTTATGCAGGCATCAGTGCCGCAGAATTGCAGGCTTTTGTCCAGGCGCAGGATTTGCAGCTTTTGGCCACGGCATTGGACGAAAATGCCAAACCACATTTCCAGCAGGATTTTACCCGGGGCACGGCAGTGGTGCTGGGCAATGAGGGCAATGGCGTGTCGGCAGAAGTGCTGGCTATGGCCCAGAAGACCTATATCCCCATGTATGGCCAGGCCGAATCACTGAATGTGGCCATGTCAGCGGCCATCGTGCTCTACGAGGCCCTGCGCCAGCGGCGGTTCTGAGTTACGGCTCACTCGTAAACCAATATGCCCAGCAGGCTCAGAGTCAGGATGATGCCGCCAATGATAGCCACATATTTGCCGATGGTCTTGGCTTCAATCCTGGCCCTGGCAAGCGGCATGGAGGTGATGGGGTGTATGGGCGTAAAGAAGGGCAGTTCCCGCGGGTCTTTCACGGAAACGATGATCAGTGCGGACAGCAGCAGTGATGCCCCAAAGATGGCCATCAGGATAAAGGCAGGTTCTTCCATAAGTTCAAGTCCTTTCTATATTATTTCGATAAAAGATACATTCTGCATTTTGCAGGCATATCCCTGCAAAATCTGTTACCTTCTTTGTGAGGCTGGTGAGTAAAGCATATGTTACTCACCGGCCTTTATTTATAAATAAAAAAGAAGGAATTTTATGACATTTATAGAAATTAAAAAGACATAGCTGATTATTCTGACATCATAACATGGAGGGGATTGCCTTGGTCTTTTCATCCAATCTGTTCTTGTTCATGTTTTTGCCCTTGACGCTGCTGCTTTACTACAACCCCTTCTGTACGGGCAGAAAGTTCCGCAATGTGCTGCTGCTTCTGGTCAGTCTTGTTTTCTATGCCTGGGGAGAACCGTTCTTTGTCTGGCTGATGGTGCTTTCAATCCTCTGCGGTTGGCAGGTGGGGCTCAGGCTTGAAGGGGAGAGGCAGGCAGGGCGGCGCAGGTTGTGGCTGTTCTTGGGGGCAGCATTCCATTTGGGGATGCTGTTTGTTTTCAAGTATCTGACCTTTGCGGCCCAGCAGCTGGGGATTTTGCTGCAGGAGGATTTTTCTGCCATCCAGTTGGCCTTGCCCATTGGGATTTCCTTCTTTACCTTCCAGCTGCTTTCTTATCTGCTTGATGTTTATTATGGGAAGGCACCGGCTCAGCGGAATGTCCTGAATTTGGGGCTCTACATTGCCCTGTTTCCGCAACTCATCGCCGGGCCGATTGTACGCTATGCAGATATTGAGCAGGAAATCCTGCATCGTCAGGAGACGCGGCAGGATTTCACGGATGGCATGATCCGCTTCAGCTATGGTCTGGCCAAGAAGGTATTGCTGGCCAATTATATGGCGGTCATCGCCATGAACACCCGGCTCATGGCAGCACAGGAACCGCTGTCCGTGACTGCGGCCTGGCTCGGAGCCATTGCCTATACGCTTCAGATTTATTTCGATTTTTCCGGGTACTCGGATATGGCCATAGGGCTGGGGCAGATGTTCGGCTTTCACTTTCGGGAGAACTTCAATTATCCCTATATCTCCCGCAGCGTGACGGAATTTTGGCGGCGCTGGCATATCTCCCTGTCATCCTGGTTCCGGGATTACGTTTATATTCCCTTGGGGGGGAACCGTTGCAGCCGGGGCCGCCTGGTACTGAATCTCTTCATAGTCTGGTCGTTGACGGGCTTTTGGCATGGCGCGAACTGGACGTTCCTGCTTTGGGGGCTGATCTATTTTGTCCTGCTGGTTCTGGAGAAGTTCACCGGCTTTGCAGAGAGGCTGGGGCTTTTCGGCCATGTTTACACCCTGCTGGCGGTCATCATGGCCTGGGTGGTGTTCCAGTTCCCCGACTTGGGACAAAGCGTTTCCTATCTGGGCATGATGTGGGGAGTGGCGGGAAATCCTCTGTTCGATGGGATGGCTGCGCATTTCCTCATGAGCGGCTGGCTGGTCTGGCTTATGGGACTGGTGTTTTCTTTGCCGCTATATCCCTGGGTGGCAAAGAATTGGCGCCTTTGGCAGCCCGTGGCTGAGCCTTGTATAGCGGCGGCCCTGTTCCTGCTTTCCGTTATCGCCACCGTGGCGGGAAATTACAATCCGTTCATTTACTTCAATTTCTGAGGTACAGTTATGAGCATGCGTGATTATATGATGCGTTTTTGCGCAGGTATTCTGGTGTTGGCGTTTGTTATGATTCTTGTCCGCTGGTTCACCGTGGTGGTGCTGATTGAGGGCTGCCAATGGGATAATGGGCTGACGCGGTTGGTCATTTGGGATAACTGGCGCCTGACGGAGCAGATTCATCCGCGGGAAAAGGAGATGGATTGGGCTGCCCGCTATCCCTTTGCAGCACCAGAACCGGAGAAGAATCTGCTGGAACAGGTGCGCTGGCAGGAAAATGAATTGCGGGAGGAACAGGCCAGATTCTCCCGGTGGAGCGAAAGTCACTTTCCCGGTTATACGAGACTGGTGGAGCTGGGCAGGCGTTATGACCGGCTCATTGGCTGGGACATAACGCCGCTGACACCTGGCAGTGTGCATGTGTTGGCCGATGGCTGGCTGTTCTATCCTACACTGAATTTCGATATTCAGGAATATATCGAGGAAACGGCCTCCTTCGCTGATTTCTGTGAGGAACAGGGCGCAAAGTTCCTGTTCGTGCCGAATCCACCAGCCGTGGACGAAAAAAAGGATGGTGAAATCATCGGGCGGCTGGATTTTGGCTTGCAAAAAAAAGAGGCAATGCTCCGGGGCCTGCAAGGGCGGGGTATTGCGACGCTTGATTTATATCCGCTCATGCAGCGGAATTTTCCGGGGACACCGTACCATCAACTGTTCTTCCGGACGGATCATCATTGGCTGCCCACAACAGGCTTATGGGCGTCCCGGCAGATTGCGCAGTGGCTGGAAACAGAAGGCGGCCTTTCCCTGCAGGATAGTCTTCTGCTTCAGGCGAATTATCGGCAGGAGATTTATCCGGCATATTTCCTGGGAAGCCAGGGGAAGCGGAGAACCATGGTTCTGGCGCAGCCGGATGATTTCTGTCTTCTTTATCCGCAGTTTCCCACCAGCTTGCATTATGAGATACCGGGACTGGGCATCGACACGCATGGGGATTTTTCCGTTACCTATGACCTGCACGAGGTGGAGCGGCAGGATTTTTATGGCTCCAATCCCTATGCGGCTTACAATCATGCGGATTGCTCCCTTATCCGCATCGAGAATTTTGCCCCGGAGGTTCCTGATGTGAAAATCCTCGTGGTAAAGGACTCCTTCGCCAACAGTGTGGCGCCGTTTCTCGCCCTGACGGTTAAATATATGGATATCATCGATCCCCGCTGGTTCAAGGGCAGTATCCGCAGCTATGTGGAGAAGACCAAGCCTGATTTCGTGTTGCTCATCCACACCATTGAACTGGACTATCCGCTAGAACGCGATTCCCATCAGGATGACTATGATTTGCGGTGATAGGGAAGGGGTGCCGGCCAGTGGCAGTAGATGCCCAAAATGCCCTGCCGCACTTTACAGGTCAAGGTTGACTGGTCAGCTGATAGTTCATTGCTGATGGCATTGGGCATTGACTGGTCAAGGTTGGCATTATTCAGCGGCCAGCGGACGTTATCAAGGCATACTCCATGGCATGTTGCGGTGACAGGCAGCAGGGAAATGGCCAAGGGGCGCTGGGTAAAGGACAGGGTAATGGATTCGTTGTCTTTTACAAAACACAGGAATTCCTGTTCGTCCACTAATACGCAGGGCGTAGGCTGATGCGCACAGGAATACATCAGGCTGTACAGATGGTCAAGGCGGCCCCCGAAGGCACCGGTTATGAGAATGATCGGTGCCTTTGCCATTTTCTGCAGGGCCAGCTGGGTGTCGGTGTAATCCTTGGCCGCGGGAAATTCCTCCATGGGCACGCCCAGGGATTTACCCCATTGCCAGGTGGCAGGAGCAGCGCTGTCACCGTCGCCCAGGATATAGTCAGGCCGCAGCTGGTTCTTTTTGCAGGTGTCCAGTCCGTGATCTGCGGCGTAGATCTTTGCCATGGGCGGCAGGCTGGAGAACCAGCTGTCCGCAGGCGGACGTCCGCCGGTAAGCAGCAGCCAGGGATGGCCTTGATATGCAGTGCCCTGCAGGGTAAGCTGGGGCAGAGTCAGTTTGTCATTTGCAGATAGAGTCATAAACATTACCCCTGATTTATGTTATAATGATATCCATAGCATAACATGAAGTTTGTTGACAGGCAAATTGTGTACAGGAAGGAGTAGCTGCGATGGTTAAGTTTACGTATTATGGTCATGCTTGTTTTTTGTTGGATGATGGCAAGTACAAGGTGCTTTGCGATCCATTTTTGACAGGAAATCCCAAGGCCACGGTCAAGGCTGAGGAAGTGGACGCGGATTTTATCCTGATTACCCATGCCCATGGTGATCATCTGGGGGATGCACCGGAGATTGCTGCCCGCACAGGAGCTGGTCTGGTGGGGATACCAGAGGTCCTGGGCGTATGTGAGGAGCGCGTGCCGGGGCTCAAGCAGCATCCTATGAATCTGGGTGGCTCATTGAATCTGCCCTTTGGTAAGGTGCGCATGACATTGGCACAGCACAGCAGCGGTGTGCCCGGCGGCATTGCCTGCGGCTATGTCATCTATATGGGCGGTTTGAAGATTTACTTTGCCGGCGATACGGCATTGTTCTCGGACATGCAGCTGATCGGCAAGAAGGATGATCTGGATTACGCCATTTTGCCTGTGGGGGATAATTACACCATGGGCCTTGAGGACGCGGCTATGGCGGCCCAGCTCTTGAATGCCCGCCATGTGATTCCCGTCCATTACAATACCTGGCCCATCATCAATCAGGATGTGCGCCATTACAAGGAGATTACAGAAGCCATGACCCGGGCAGAGGTTCATATCGTAGAACCCGGGGCTGCGCTGGAAATGTGAAGATGCAGGAAAAAGAAAGATTAATCGTTATTTTAGGGCCCACGGCGGTGGGCAAGACGGACTTGTCCATCGAGCTGGCCAAAGAACTGGATACGGAGATCATTTCCGGGGATTCCATGCTCTTCTACAAGGGCTTTGATATTGGCTCTGCCAAGCCCACGGTGGCAGAACGGCAGGGCATTGTCCATCATCTTGTGGATAACCTGGAACCCTGGGAGAATTTCAATGTGACGGATTTTGTGCGGGAAGCGCAAAGTCTGATCACAAAGCTGAACCAGCAGGGGGAAATTCCCATTATTGCCGGCGGCACGGGGCTTTATATCAAAGCTTTATTGGAAGGCTATGAGTTTAATGAGACGGCTGACCACAGCGACTTCCGGCAGGAAATGACAGCTCTGGCGGAAGAAAAAGGCAAGGAGTATGTCCATGACCTGCTGACAGCAGCGGATCCTCAGGCAGCGGCCGAAATCCATGCCAATAACTTGCGGCGGGTGATTCGTGCGCTGGAGGTGGCCCGTTTTGGCGGTGAGCAGATTTCCCGACAGAAGGAATATGGCGAAGGTGAGCTTTGCTATGATGTCTATGTGGCTGGGCTGAACCGCGAGCGGCAGGGGCTTTACGCGCGCATCAATCAGCGGGTGGAGCTGATGTTTGCGGCTGGTCTGGAAACAGAAGTACGTCAGCTTTTGGCTGGCGGCGTTACCCGGGATATGCAGGCCATGCAGGGCATTGGCTACAAGGAAACCGCTGCCTGGCTGAACGGGGAAATGACGAAGGAAGAGGCGGTGGACCTGATCCAGAAAAGCACCCGTCACTTTGCCAAACGTCAGCTGACTTGGTACCGGAAGATGCCCTATATCCATTGGTATATGGCCGATGAAATGTCAGCTGAAAAGCTTTTGGACAGTGTTACGGCAGATGTCCGGCATTACTTTGCACCAGAAAAATGACAATTTCTCTGGCTTTGTGTACTTGTCAAATACAGGCGTTTTAGGTAAAATGGTTATGGAAGATTTGTGAATCACTATGTGAGCAGGGAGTGGGTTAGGAAATGATTATCGGCAGCATGGATACGCTGGATGAAAATCATGTGGATTATCCGGCGATTATTCAAAAGGCGCTGGCGTTTTTGCGTGAGCATGATTTCACCAAGATGGAGGATGGCAAGTATCCCATTGAGGGCGACAAGTGCTTTGCCAATCTGCAGCGTTACAATACCCGTCCGGAAGCTGATTGCAAGCCGGAGACTCACAGGAAATTCGTGGATATCCAGTTTATGGTTGACGGTGAAGAGTTTATGGGCTGGTGCCCGTTGAGCCCGGATCTGGAGGAAGACGCTCCCTATGATGAGGAGCGGGATGTGACATTCTATAAGGCATTGATTCCCGATAGCAGCATTGTGCTCTCGCCGGGGTGTTTTGCCGTGCTCTATCCCGAGGATGTGCATCGTCCGCAGGCTTCTGTAGGCGAGGAATCCTGCCGGGTAACCAAAGTGGTCGTGAAAGTGGCCATTGACAGTTTGTGATATACAGGCATAGGGACACTGTTTTTAGGTGTCTCTATGCCTGTTTGTCTATATAAAGCTTTATGTACTTATTCTATTTATTGTCTGGAGGAAAAGAAAGTTCATGACTGTTAGAAGAATTTTCGTAGAAAAACGACAGGGATATTTTGATATTCCCGCCCAGCAGCTGTGCGATGACCTCAGGGAAACCTTCCGCCTCGACGAGCTGAAGGCCGTGCGCATCATCAAGCGTTACGACATTGAGGGCCTCAGCGATGAGGAATATGCTGCCGTGAAAAATGTTGTTTTCTCCGAACCGCCGGTGGATGTTGTCTATGAGGAAAAGCTGCCTAAGTTCACCAATTCCCGAGTATTTGCTGTGGAATTTTTGCCGGGGCAGTATGATCAGACAGCGGATTCGGCCGCGCAGTGCGTGCAGCTGATTACCCAGAAAGAACGCCCGGAAATCCGGGTGGCCAAGGTTATCGTCATCGTAGGTGATATCGATCTGGAAACCTTTGCCAAAATCAAGGAGTATTGCATCAATAAGGTGGAGAGCCGGGAAGCAAGCCTTGCCAAACCGGAAACGCTGGTAAGTGAATACGAAGAACCTGCTGATGTTGAAGTGCTGGAAACCTTCAACGATCTGGATGCCGAAGGTTTGCAGGACTTTTGGCGTCAGCATGGTTTTGCCATGAGCCTTGCCGATATGGCTTTCTGTCAGATCTACTTCCGGGATACGGAAAAGCGTCCGCCGACGATCACCGAACTTCGCGTCATTGATACTTACTGGTCCGACCATTGCCGCCATACCACCTTCACTACGGCGGTGGATGATGTGCAGATCGATGAAGGTTACTATAGCCCGAGCCTGTCCAAGGCTTATGCAAAATACATGAACTATCGCGACATGCTCTACATCGGTGAAGAGCGCGATGTGACGCTGATGGATATTGCCGTTATCGGCATGAAGGCACTGCGCCGTCAGGGCAAGCTGGAGGATCTCGACAAGTCCGAGGAGATCAACGCCTGCAGCATCGTGGTAGAAGCCGATATTGACGGCAAGCCCGAGGAATGGCTCGTGATGTTCAAGAATGAAACCCACAACCATCCCACGGAAATCGAACCCTTCGGTGGTGCAGCAACCTGCCTGGGCGGTGCCATCCGCGATCCTCTGTCCGGCCGTTCCTATGTCTATCAGGCCATGCGCGTAACCGGTGCTGCTGATCCCCGCCGCCTGCTCAAAGACACCCTGCCGGGCAAGCTGCCCCAGAAGAAGATCACCCTGGGCGCTGCAGCCGGCTACTCTGCTTACGGCAACCAGATCGGTCTGGCTACCGGACAGGTACGGGAAGTCTACCATGAAGGCTATATGGCCAAGCGCATGGAAATCGGTGCGGTTATCGCGGCTGCCCCCAAGGAAAACGTCGTGCGTGAACGTCCGCTGGCTGGCGATATCGTCGTGCTGGTAGGCGGCCGTACCGGCCGTGATGGCTGCGGCGGTGCTACGGGTTCCTCCAAGGAGCATACGGAAGAATCCCTGACCTCCTGCGGTGCAGAGGTACAGAAGGGCAACCCGCCCACGGAACGCAAGATTCAGCGTCTGTTCCGCAACCCGGAAGTCAGCCGCATGATCAAGCGCTGCAATGACTTCGGTGCCGGCGGTGTGGCTGTAGCTATCGGCGAATTGGCACCGGGGCTGACCATCAACCTCGATGCGGTCAAGAAAAAGTATAAGGGCCTTGATGGCACGGAACTGGCCATCTCCGAATCCCAGGAACGCATGGCCGTGGTCATCCGTCCGGAGCATCTGGAACGCTTTGCCAAGCTGGCTGATGCTGAGAATCTGGAAGCAACCAAGGTGGCTGAAATCACTCAGGAGCCGCGTCTGATCATGAAATGGCGGGGTAAGGCCATCGTGCAGATGGACCGCAAGTTCCTCGACACCAACGGTGTGCGCCAGCATGTGAAGGCCAGAATCACCTGCCCGGATGAAAAGCAGCGTTACCTGCGGGAGATTCCCCAGGCACTGCAGGACGATAAAGCTGATCTGGAACAGCTCTGGCTCAAGAATCTGCAGGACCTCAATGTCTGCAGTCAGAAGGGCCTGGCCGAGCGCTTTGACTCCACCATCGGCGGCAATACGGTACTGATGCCCTTCGGCGGCAAGCGTCAGCTGACGCCGGCAGAGGGCATGGTGGCCAAACTGCCCGTAGAGGGCGCAGAAACCAATACGGCTACGGCTATGACCTTTGGTCTCAACCCCGCTTTGACGGAATGGAGTCCCTTCCATGGCGCTCTCTATGCTGTCGTTGAAGCGGCGGCCAAGATGGTTGCCTTGGGCGGCCGGGCTGACAAGATTCGCCTGACCTTCCAGGAATACTTCGAGAGCCTGGGCAAGGACGAAGTCAAATGGGGCAAGCCCTTTGCGGCTCTCTTAGGTGCTCTCTGGGCGCAGCATGAACTGGAGATCCCGGCCATCGGCGGCAAGGACTCCATGTCCGGCACCTTCGAAGACATCCATGTGCCGCCAACGCTGGCTGCTTTTGCCGTGGATGTGCTCAAGGCTGACGATGCCGTATCGCCGGAATTCAAATATCCCGGCAACAAGGTATTTCTGGTCCCCGCACCGAAAGATGCACAGGATCTGCCGAACTTCCCCAAGATGCGTGCCAATTGGTCCATGGTTACGGACCTTATGGAAAAACATCGCGTCTTTGCCGCTCAGAGCATCGGCGTAGGCGGTATCGCGGCGGCTGTGTCCAAGATGGTGTTGGGCAATGGTGTAGGCTTCAAGTTCACCAAGTCCATGAGCAAGAGCAAACTCTTCACGCCGGATTACGGCGCATTGCTGCTGGAAGTACCGGCTTCGGAAAAACTGGCAGAAGTCCTGCAGCAGGCCGGCTGTCAGGAAATCGGTGAAACCACTGATGGCCCCAGCGTGGTCTGCGATGATACGGTTGTCATGCTGGCCGACATCGAAACGGCTTATACCAAACCGCTGGAGAAGATCTTCCCGACGCAGGTTAAGCAGTACAGCAAGGAAAAAGCCGGTGATATGACCTATACCAAGGGCAATGTCATCAAGAATCAGATCAAGATTGCCAAGCCGAAGGTATTCATTCCTGTATTCCCTGGCACGAACTGCGAATACGATTCCGCCCGGGCCTGGGAAAGAGCCGGTGCCGAAGCGGAGACGCTGGTGGTGCGCAATCTCACGCCGCACGCGGTTGAGGAATCTGTAGAAGCCATCGTCAAAGGGATCAAGGATGCCAATATCATCATGCTGCCCGGCGGCTTCAGCGGCGGTGACGAACCGGATGGTTCCGGCAAGTTCATTGCGGCCATGTTCCGCAACCCCCGCATCAAGGAAGAAGTCCACAAACTGCTGTTCAAACGCGATGGATTGATGCTCGGTATCTGTAATGGTTTCCAGGCATTGATCAAACTGGGACTTGTTCCATACGGAGAAATTCGTGATTTGGTAGACAGTTCGCCAACTTTGACGTATAATAATATAGGTCGGCATGTTTCCTGCATGGTCAAGACCAAAGTGGTATCCAACCTCTCCCCATGGTTCAACAATGTCAATGTGGGAGATATCCATACCATTGCGGTTTCCCATGGTGAAGGACGCTTTGTTGCCGATAAGGAAGTCCTGGCAAACATGCGGGTGCGCGGTCAGATTGCCACCCAGTATGTGGACGAGCAGGGGAATCCGTCGCTGTTCATTCCCTATAATCCCAATGGTTCCGTCAGTGCCGTAGAGGGTATCACGAGCCCCGATGGCCGTGTCCTGGGCAAGATGGGGCATTCCGAGCGTATCGGACAGGACATTGCCCGCAATGTGCCGGGTGAGAAAGACCAGCAGCTCTTTGAGGCTGGCGTAGCTTATTACAGCTAAGATCCAAGATTCAATAATAATATAACAGGTGTGCGGTCGGTCTATTTATAGCTGACCGCATTTACCTATTGATAGGAGGTATTCATTTTGGTAGGGATTGTTGTCGTATCCCATAATGTAAAGATTGCCGAAGGTATCAAAGAAATGGCCGAGATGATGGCCCATAATGTGCAGATTGCCGTGGCAGGAGGCCTCGAAGACGGCATCATGGGTACAAGTTATGAGAAAATAAGCGATGCGGTGGAAATGGTCTGCGGCCGTGATGGTGCGGTGGTGATCATGGACATGGGCAGCGCCATCATGACCACGGAGCTCGTGCTGGAAAACCTCAAGGACGATGCTGTACGCATGGCAGATTGTCCGCTTTTGGAAGGTACCATGCGGGCGGCTGTGGTGGCTGCCAATGGCGGTTCCCTTGAGGACGTGGTGGCTGCAGCTGAAGAAACCTGCGGTCAGAAGAAACTTGCGTGACCGAGATCACGGCCAAGTGTTGACAGGTCAGCTATAATTGATGATAGAGAGCTTTTTTCATTAGGAGGCTGAATATCATTAATTTTAAAGAACTAACGAAACAAGACAAAGATCTTCTCGATAAATATTATAGTAGTGGTTATTACGAGAATTCTCATTTTAATTTCACCAATCTCTTTATGTGGCGCAAGCCCTATCATGTAAAACATGCAGAACAAGGGGGCATCCTCTACTTGACCTGTGAATGGGAAGGGGTGCTCTATGCCCTGCAGCCGGTTTGCAGCCTGTCCCGCTGGGAGGAAGCAGTGGAAGCCCTGCGCGCTTATTTTGCTGAGCAGGGAGCGGTGCTGTATTTCACGGGAATTGAGAAAGCCTTTGCCGATTTCTTGGCGGAAAAATACGTCGGGAAGTTTGACATCCAGGCTGACCGGGATAATTTTGACTATGTCTATCTGGCGGATAAGCTCATTTCCCTGTCCGGGCGCAAGCTGCATTCCAAGAAGAATCACCTGAATGCGTTCCGGAAGCTCTATCCTGAGGCTGAATATCTGGAGATCACGCCGGAAATCCTGCCCGCCTGCAAGGTGGAGTTGGAAAAATGGTATGCGGCCCATATCGAGGCAATGCCGGAGTCGAAATTCATTCCCTGGGAACGGGATGCCATCCTGGAACTCTTCGCCGACTGGGATTACTTCAACCTGAAGGGCGGGGCGATTTGCCTCCATGGCAAGATCATTGCCTTTACCTTCGGGGAGCAGCTCAATTCTGATTCCGTGGTGGTGCATGTAGAAAAGGCCGACCCCAATATCCGCGGGGCATATCCTGCCATCAATCAGGGCTTTGTGGAACATGAATGGAGCGGCATGACCTATATCAACCGGGAGGAGGATATGGGGCAGGAAGGCCTGCGCAAGGCCAAGGAATCCTACAAGCCGGAAAAGATGATTGAAAAGTACAATGCGAAAGCAATCGCAGATTAACACTAGAGGTGAACAGATTTTTTGCAGCAGGCATTAGAACGGAAAATTATTTTTCAGGACAATCATGAAGCCTTCGCTCTTTTGGGTGAAGGCGATGAATTTTTACAGGTGTTTCGCAGCGAGTTTGACTGCCAATTCATCAGCCGGGGCACGCAGATCGAGATTCTCGGAGAGGGTGCTCAGGTGGAGATGGCAGCCAAGGTGCTGGAGGAACTCCTGTATCTCTATCGTCAGGGAACCACCATCACCATGCATGAGGTGCGTTATGGCATCGGTCTGGTCAAGGGCGGCAAGGGGGAAGCCCTGCATACCCTGTTCGGCGATACCATCCTGGTCACGGCCAGGGGCCGTCATGTGCGTCCTAAGACTTTGGGGCAGCGGCGGTATCTCGATACCATCCGCCATAATTCCATCACCTTCGGCATCGGCCCGGCCGGTACCGGCAAGACCTATCTGGCCGTGGTGATGGCAGTAGCAGCCCTGCGCAACCGCGAGGTGCGCAAGATCATCCTGACCCGTCCGGCTGTGGAAGCCGGGGAACGTCTGGGCTTTCTGCCCGGTGATCTGCAGGACAAGGTCGATCCGTATCTGCGTCCCCTTTATGATGCCCTGCAGGATATCTTAGGTCAGGATACCTATACAAAATTCATGGCCAAGGGCTTTATCGAGATTGCGCCGCTGGCCTATATGCGCGGCCGTACGCTGGAAGATGCCTTTATCATCTTGGACGAGGCCCAGAATACCACGGACAAGCAGATGAAGATGTTCCTGACGCGTCTGGGCTTTGGCTCCCGTATGGTAGTCACAGGTGACCTGGGACAGGTCGATCTTCCCAGAGGTGTCACTTCGGGCCTCAGAGAAGCGGCCAAGGTGCTGGAAAACGTCAAGGGTGTGGGCATCGTGCGGCTGGCACCGCTGGATGTGATCCGTCATGAAGTTGTCACCCGCATTGTAGAGGCCTATGGCGCTTATGAAGAGAAGCGCAAGGCCGAAAAAGAGAAAGAAAAGGCGAAACAGGAAAAGTAACATGGAAATCATCATCAGCAACGAACCGGAAGATTTACAGGTTCCGGAAGAATATATCGCAAATATCCGCAGGGCCATCGAAACGGTAGGCGAGCTTTATGGTGTGGAGAACAGCGAAGTCAGCGTGACACTCACCGACAACGAGCATATTCATGTGATCAATCGGGAATACCGCGGCGTTGACCGTCCTACGGATGTGATCTCCTTCGCCTTCAATGAGAGCGAGGAGCCGGAAGTAGTGGGCGGCAGCGAAGTGAACGTTTTGGGCGATCTGATCATATCGCTGGAACGGGCCGAAGAGCAGGCTGCCGATTACGGTCATAGTGTGCGTCGGGAAGTAGCCTTCCTGACCGTTCATGGCATGCTGCATCTTCTGGGCTATGACCATATGGAAGATGAGGAACGGGAAGAGATGGAAGCGGAACAGCGCTTCGTTATGGATAAATTGGGCATCAGCAGAGATTGAAAGATAAGAGATTTAGGAAAGAGGCATATATGGAGCAGAAGATGAAATCCGGCTTTATCGCCGTTATTGGCCGACCGAATGTGGGGAAGTCCACTTTGATCAATACCCTGATTGGGCAGAAAATCGCCATTATGAGCGATAAGCCCCAGACCACGCGCAACCGCATCCTGTGTATCCTGACACAGCCCGATGCGCAGATTGTCTTCCTCGACACCCCAGGCATCCATAAACCGAAACATAAGCTGGGCGAGTATATGGTCAAGGCTGCCGAAGGCACCCTGCGGGAAGTGGATGCGATTTTCTTCGTGGTGGATGCCACGGAAAAGATGGGCCCCGGCGAGCATTATATCCTGGAGCGCCTGCAGGCAACGAAACGTCCGGTCATCCTCGTGGTCAATAAACTGGATCTGATCGAACGGGAGCAGGCCCTGCCCATCATTTCCAACTACACCTCCAAATATGAGTTTGCCGGTGTGGTGCCCATTTCCGCCAAGGAGGAAATGAACCTCGACAGCCTGCTGACGGAGGCTAAGAAGTATCTGCCGGAGGGCCCGCAGTATTATCCGGAGGATATGGTCACTGACCAGCCGGAGCGTCTGATCGTGGCCGAACTCATCCGTGAGAAAGCACTGCAGCTCACACGGGACGAGATTCCCCACGCCATTGCTGTGGATGTGGACGAAATGACCACCCGCCCCAATGACGATGTCTATATCCGTGCCACCATCTATGTGGAGCGGGATTCCCAGAAGGGGATCGTGATTGGTGCCAAGGGTGCCATGCTCAAGGAAATCGGCGCTCTGGCCCGCACGGATATCCAGAATCTCCTGGGCTCCAAGGTATTCCTGGACCTCTGGGTAAAGGTCAAGAAGGATTGGCGTGACCGTGACGGTATCCTGCGCAATTTCGGCTTTGGTGACGAGCGATGAAGGAAAGCTGTTCGAAGCGGATTTCCCGCCGTTTTATCAATGGCCTGATCATTCTCGTGCCGCTGGCCATCACCATCTTCGTGGTGCTGGAAACGCTGAACTTTACGGAAGGGGTGCTGGGCAAGCACCTCCCGTTTTATTTTCCGGGCATGGGAATTGTCACCCTGCTGCTGGTCATCTATCTGACGGGGTGGGCTTCAACCTATTGGGCGGCTCGCCGACTGATTCATATTGGGGAGACATTGCTGGGCAAGATTCCTGTCATCAAGTTTATCTATAACAGCGTCAAGCATCTGTCCACGGCAGTATTCGAGTCCAATAATATGTTTGATCATGTGGTGCTGGTGCCCTTTCACCAGTCCCAGGCGTTGGGCTTTATCATGGCCGATGTGCCTCAGACCTTGAAGGACAAGCTCGGGGATGACTATGTCTGCGTTTTTGTGCCCTGGAGCCTTAACATGACCTCCGGGACCAATCTCTTTGTCAAAAAGAGTGATGTGACCTATTTGGATATCAGCAGCGAGTCGGCCCTGCAGTATATGCTGACAGCCGGTGCAGTCATGCCCAAACGCATCAGCGATGTGAAGCCAGAGGAGAATAAATAATGGGAAGCTACCAAACTGCCGCAGTAGTCTTAGGGTCCAGAAATTGGGGCGAAGCGGATAAGATGGTGACGCTCTTTACAGCAGACCGCGGCCTTGTAGAGGCCGCGGCTTTTGGCTGCCGCCGTCCGAGAAGTTCCCTGGCCGCCGGCATGCAGATGTTTTCCAGCATCGAGGTGCAGCTCTCCGAGGGCCGGCGGCTGGACACGGTGCGACAATGTACCCTGAAGCGTCACTATAAGAAGCTCACCGAGGATCTGGAGGTCATGGCCTATGGCAGTTTTGTGGCCGAATTCCTGCGGGAATTTTTACCGCCGGGGCAGGCCGAGCCCCATATGTTTGCCCGTCTTTTATACATCCTCGATTCTTTTGAGATGCGCAATCCCAGAGTGACGGCGTTGATGGCTGTGATCCAGCTGCTCGAATTCACCGGCATGCAGCTGCATTTTGAACACTGCGTCCATTGCGGGGCTGCAGTGAGCGATGACGCCCTGTTCAGCATGACTGCGGGCGGCGTTCTCTGCGAAGACTGCCGGGAGCCGGGGGCGCAGCCCTTGGCCGATGAATTGCGTCGCTTTATCCTGGCGCTCAGGGATTACAATTGGGAAAATCCGCAGGAACTCAAAGTGACCGGCAGCCTGCTGATGCAAGCGGAGCAATTGTTCCTGACCTATCTGCAGAATCTGCTGGGCAGGCCGCTGAAGTCATTGGCCTTTATCCAGCAATTGTCATGAAAAATTTGCTATGGTAACGCGGGCTATGCGTAAGTGAGCAATCATTTAGGCATAGCCCGTTTAAATTTTTTCTTTGACATTTTTTAGTACCTGGTATAAAATTAGTAACAGGTACTAATTTTTGTTTAGAGAGAAAAGAGTGATAAAATGCTTATCCATGATTTGATTTATCGGGGCGCACCGGATGATTTGGCAATTGTGGATCATGAACGTCGTTTTACGTATAGAGAGCTGCAGCTGGCGGTAAAAGCCTGCCGTGACCGTCTGGCGGCCAGCGGGGTCCATCAGGGTGACCGTGTCGGTATCTTCACGCGCAACAGTGCGGAGTTCATCTTTGCCTATATGGGTATCACTTCCCTGGGGGCAATCGCTGTTCCCCTGAATTTCCAGCTCAGCAATCGCGAGATTGCCTATATCATCAAAGATGCCGGCATCCGGCTGCTGCTGACCTATCAGCCGTTGAATCTGGTGGATTCTCTGGCGCAGCTGCGCTGTCAGCTCAGAGTGGTGCAGTATGATATCCGCACCATTGGCAAGGCCAAACCAGGTATCGAAGAGGCACCGGAACTGTCCGAGTTCTTCAGCGCGGATAATCCCTGCCAGATCATCTACACGTCAGGCACCACAGGCAACCCCAAGGGTGCAGTGATTTCCCATCACAATCTGCTGTTCAATGTAGGGCAGATTGCCTATATGGGCTGCAAGCCCGGGCATAAGGCGCTTTGCGTCCTGCCGATGTACCACTGCTATGGACTGACCTGTGCGGTATTTTATACGCTTAGTGTCGGCGCGGCCATCGTCATCCTCGATTCCTTCACGCCGCGGACGACGATCAGCACTATTCGCGAGGAAGGTGTCACCGACCTCTATCTGGTGCCGTCCATCTGCAGCCTGTTGACAAAACTCGGCACGCCGGAGGATATGAAAACGGTGCGCTTGGTGGTCAGCGCCGGCACGACCTTGCCGTTGAAGATCCAACAGGACTTTACGGAGAAGTTCGGCTTGGATATCAGCGAGGCCTATGGCCTTTCGGAAACATCGCCAATCGTCACCATGACACCGCTGGGGAAGACAAAGGTAGGTTCCTGCGGGCCGGTGGTGCCGGATCTGCAATGGAAACTTGTCAATGATCAAGGAGATGAGGTTCCACAGGGAGAATTGGGAGAGCTCGTCGTCAAAGGCGAGAATGTGATGCTGGGCTATTGGAATCTTCCTGATGTGACCTATGATGCCATGCGGGGCGGCTGGTTCCATACGGGTGATGTGGCCCGAGCCGATGAAGATGGCTATATCTACATCGTCGATCGCATCAAGGATATGATCATCAGCATGGGCGAGAATGTCTACCCGCGCGAAGTCGAAGAAGTAATCTATCAGTTCCCGGGTGTTCATGAGGCCGCTGTCATCGGCATCGAGGACAAACTCCGCGGCCAGGCAGGTGCCTGTTTCTACAGCGTCCACCCGGGAGCATCCGTCAATATTCGGGAACTCAAGCACTACCTGCAAAACAATCTGGCCCTCTACAAAATTCCCCGGGAGTTCCACATTATGGAAAAACTGCCCCGTACCTCTACGGGCAAGATTGCCAAGAAGGAGATTCTGGCGGAATTCCAGGCTGGGAAGATCGAATGATTTCTTAGGGGTCAATAGGCGTTAAGGCATTTTCATGATTTGTGAGAATCTATGCAGCTGTGGCAGGTCATGGGTAATCACGATTACGGTTTGACCGGTCAGATTTGACCGGTCAATTATATTGTCCAGAACCTTTTCGGCAGTTGACAGTTCAAGGCCGGCGGTGGGCTCGTCAAAGAGCAGGATGGGGGCAGAACTGACCAGAATCAGGGCCGTGATCAGGCGGTTGCGTTCGCCGCCGGAGAGAAAGCAGGCATTATCCCCTAAGGGTGTATCGATTCCCTGGGGGAGTTTTTTTATAAGGTTAGTCAGTTGGGCGGCTTGCAGAGCCGTTGACATGTCATTTTCACTGATGTCAGGGTGCAGGCGCAGGAAATTTTCACGGATGGACTGGCTGAAGAGATAACTGCCCTGCGGGATGGCGCAGATGGGGGCAGAATTGGCCTGACAATAACTGACGGAGCCGGCAGTGGGTTGCCAGAGACCGGCCAGCAGGTAAGCCAAGGTGGTCTTGCCGCTGCCGCTGTCGCCGATAATGGCCAGATGCTGGCCAGGGGCAAGGGCGAAATTCAGCTGCTGGAAGATATCTGTATCGTGGGGATAGTGGAAAGAAAGATTTTTGACGGTCAGCAAAGGGGCATCGTTGTCGGCCATGGTTTCTTTTCCTGTTGGTGATGACTGCAATGCCTGGGCGGCAAGGCGGGCTTCCTGGAAATGGCGAATGGCATGGGGGAGCTGGGGAAGTTCGTTGAAGAAGGCCAACAGGACCAAAAGCCATAGGGATAAGCCGATGCCATCGAGCATATCCTGCCGGACGTCATCAATCAGCAGGGCAAAGAGGCTGACAAAGATCAGCAGGCGCACAATGCCCAAACATAAATCAATCTGATCCTGCTGCTTTTGGCTATGCAAGAGTTCCCGTTGCCAGTTCAGCGCTGAACGATCAAGTTCGTTGCAGGCCAGGGGCAGGCTGCTGGTCATAAGGAGTTCATGGGAACTCTGGGCAAAATCCAGCAATTGATTGCGGTAGGCCTGGCTTTGGCGGCTTTTTTTAGACATAGGGAACCATAGCGGCAGCAGGTGGAGAACATAGAGCAAGGGGAGCAGCAGCACATAAAATTTCAGCAGCGGATAAAGACAGAACATCAGCAGTGCCAGCCCTAGAAGCAGGACGGCTGGTGGGAGCAGTCCGCGCAGCAGGAAATCCTGTACGATTTCACCATTGGTGAGTAAGGCATTTAGCATGGTGCCCTGCTTTGTCCTGTTTTGGGGCATGTTTGCCAGCTGGCTGGCGGTATCGTAGAGGCGCAGGCGCAGGTTTTCCACCAGCGCAAAGGCTTTTGCATGGGTGAAATAGCGTTCGCCATAGCGCAGGATTGCCCGGCCAATGCCCAAGGCCCGCACAGCGGTTATGCCAAAGGACAGGGCATAGAGAGGCGGCATCAGGGCTGCAGAGCTGATCAGCCAGGCGGCGGCGCCTAGCAGCCCCAGATTGGTGAGCAGGGCGCCAAGGCTGAGTGTCAGCAGCAGGCAGATTTCAAAGGGGCGCAGTATGGTGAAGATTTCTCTTAACATCAGTCGGCCTCCTTGGGCAAATAATCGTTAAGGTTGATGATCTTGTCGGCAATTTCCTGCAAAGCGGGATGATGGCTGCTGATGATCACGGTGCGCCGTTTGCCCAGCACAGAAATGGTTCGGATGATGCGTTTTTCTGTTTCTTCATCCAGACCGGTGGTGGGCTCGTCCAACAGCAGGATGGGATTGTTTTGCAGGATAAGCCGGGCCAGCCCCAGACGCTTCAGCTGGCCTTGGGAAAGTTTTTGCCCGCCGTCTCCCATCAGCGTGTTTAGTCCAGCGGGAAGGCTCATATAAAAATTTTCCAATTGGGCCAGCCGCAGGGCCTGCAGGCAGCGTTCATCCGGGGCATTTTGGAAGAGCAGCAGGTTTTGTGCCAGTGTTCCCTGATAGAGATGTGGCTCCTGGGGAAGCCAGCCAATCAGTTTGGCCCTGCTGTCCGGATGCATGGTAGGTAGGGGCTGGTCCTCCAGAAGAATCTGCCCGCTGTCAGGGGCATAGATTCCTGTCAATAAGGTCAGCAGGGTGCTTTTGCCGCAGCCGCTGTTGCCCGTGAGCAGGGTGATGCAGCCCGCCGGAAACTGCAGGGAAAGATGATTTAGAGCGGGGGTATGCCGCTGGGGATAGGTGAACTGGATATTCTTTATTGTTATAGCGGGCGGGATGAGCAGGCTTTCGTGATGGCCCTGGGGGGATGCTTCTGGAAAAGCTCCTAAAGCCTGCTCGATTTGGGCGGCCGCCGTGTTGTTGTTCATGGTCGCGTGAAAGGCCGTGCCGGTTTGGCGCAGGGGCTGGTAGAATTCCGGCAGCAGAAGCAGGATGAAGAAGCCGGTCTGGAAGGCGAGATCCCCCTGCAGCAGCCGCAGACCGATGGTTACGGCAATCAGGGCAATGGCCAGGGTGGTGATGAGTTCCAGCACAAAGCTGGCTAAAAAAGCAAGTTCCAGAACCTTGAGGGTGGCCGTGGAAAAATCGTGGAGCAATTTTTGGGCCGTCAGGCGCTGGGCTTTGTCCTGCCGAAATATCTTCAATAAAGGCAGGGTGCGAAGCAGTTCATGGAATCCTTGGGTGAGCCGGGTTAAGTTTTCCCAGGCGTGGGCACTGCGGTCTTTGGTCAGGCTGCTGAGCAGATAGAGCAGGAAGGGGGCAATGGGGATGGTCAGCAGGCAGATGGCGGCGCTGATGATATCGCTGCAGGCAAAGACAAGCAGCAGGAAAGGGATGGTGGTCAGCAGGGAAATCACAGCGGGAATGATGATCTGCCAATCGTCGTCCAATGCTTCCGCATTTTCGCAGGCCAAAGTCAGCAGGCGGGCGCTATGAGCAGATGTTTGAGGCTCCGAGAGGAGCTGGCGATGAATCCTTTGCCGCAGCTTATGGCGGACGCGTAATGATGCTCTATGTTGCAGCTGCTTTTGCAGGTAGCGGGTGATTTCCCAGAAAATGAGCAAGAAAAGCAGCACCAGTAAAACCGGTGCTGCCTGCATTAAATTTTTTTGTTCCAGAAAGACAGAATCCACGCACCAGGCCAGCGCGTTCATGGCGGCGGTGTAGAGCATGACGGCTGCCAGCTGCCAGCCGCCAAGGCCCAGTAAAGTTTTTTTGTGGTGATGGAGATAGAGTTTGAAGCGTGGTGGGATCATGGCTGCCTTTCTATGTCTTGAACGTAATCAATAATGGGCGGGATCATCCGCTGTTAAGCGTTTGCGGAAAATGTAGTAAGTCCAGATCTGGTAACAGAGGACGATGGGTACCAGGATGAAGGCGGCCACCGTCATGATGGACAGGGTGTACTCAGTAGAAGAAGCGTTGGTGATGGTCAGGCTCCAGTCCGGGTTGAGGCTCGATACCATGAGCCGGGGGAACATGCCGGCAAAGAAGCCGAAAGTCACGCTGGCAATGGCCAGCGCTCCCAGGATAAAGCTGTTTTTGCCGGGCTTTTTGGCAAAGAGACAGAGGCTCAGCAGGAAGAATACAGCTGTGGCCAGGAATAGAGCCAGCGAGCAGGGACGGGCCAGCAGGTCCGTATTTTCCATGGTGAGCAGCAGATAGAGCACATAGGCGATGACTGCTGAACCGCCGGCGCATTTGCCCAACCCCTGAATCCTGGAGAGCAGGCCTTTATCCACCAGCCGCAGCTGCAGGAAGGAGGCACCGTGATAGGCGAAGACCAGCACAAAGACAATGCCGCCGAGAATGGAATAGAGACTCAAAAGATTCAGGAAGTTGCCCTGATAGATCATATTGTGGGCAATCGGCAGGCCTGCGGCCAGATCCGTCACAGCCACGCCCCAGAGGAAAGCAGGAACGATACTGCCGATAAAGATGGCAGCATCCCACGTTTTCTGCCAGCAGGGGCATTTCTCCTTGGTGCGCAGCTCAAAGGCCACGCCTCGCAGGATCAGGGCCACCAGCATCAGGAACAGGGCCAGGTAGAAGGTGCTGAACATGGTGGCGTAGACATGGGGGAAGGCGGCAAAGAGAGCGCCGCCGGCGGTGATCATCCAGACTTCATTGCCGTCCCAGACGGGGCCGATGGTGCGCAGGATCAGACTGCGGTCTTCCGGGCGTTTGCTGACGAAAGGAAAGAGCATACCTACGCCATAGTCGAAGCCTTCCAGGAAGAAGAACCCCGTGAAGAGCACGGCAATCAGTATAAACCAAATAACCTGGTAATCCATTATGCGTCCCTCCCTTCAGAGGTGTCCACGGGAATGGAAGTTTTCCGGATAAAGCGTACCGCCACATAGAGGGCGGCGATAATCAGGACTAAGTAGAGCAGAGTGAAGCCAACCATGGTCAGGAAGACCTCCAGAACGGTCAGATTCGGTGAAACAGCATCGGCGGTCTTTTGCAAACCTACCACGATCCAGGGCTGGCGGCCGCCTTCGGCGATGAACCAGCCGGCGGTATTGGCCAGGAAGGGCAGGGGAAGGGCCAGAGGAACATATTTCAAGACCACGGACAGCAATTCCCGCATGTTCATTTTGATAAGAGTGAACACAAGGGCTGCCAGTGCCAACATGGCACCGCCGCAGCCAACCATCAGGCGGAAGCTCCAGAAGAGTCCGCAGACATCGGGGCGGTAATCTCCGTTGCCGTATTTGGCCACCATTTCTGCATTTACGGTGTTGATGCCTTTGACTTCGCCCTCGGGGCTGTTGTAGAGCATCAGGGAGAAGAGTGCCGGAATCTTGATCTCACAGGCATTTTTATGATTGTCCTGATCGATGACTGCCATGACGGCAAAGGGCGCCGGATTCTCATTTTCCCAAAGGGCTTCCATGGAAGCCAGCTTCATGGGATTGGCGGTGGCTAAGTATTGGGTGTGCATATGGCCGCTGCCCATAACGCCCAGCACGCCGATGCCCATATAGATGGCACCGGCCAGCAGAACCTGACGGAAAACTTCCTGCGAGGCCTTGTCATGGATATATTTCCAGGCAGATACGGCCAGAATCAGCATGCCGGCGGTGGAAATGCCGGAGAACAGGGCATGGGAGTACTCACCTACCACATAGGGATTGGTGACGAGGGCGAAAAAGTCATTCATCTCGGCCCGGCCATTCTGTACCACATAGCCCACGGGATGCTGCATGAAGGAGTTGGCCACGAGGATCCAGAAGGCGGACAGATTGCTGCCGATGGCAATAAGCCAGGCACAGAGGCAATGGGCTTTGGGGGACAGTTTATCCCAGCCAAACATCCAGATGCCCAGGAAGGTGGATTCCAGGAAGAAGGCTGTGAGTGCCTCAAGGGCCAGAGGTGCGCCGAAGATATCCCCCATAAAGCGTGAATACTCAGACCAGTTCATGCCGAAGTGGAATTCCTGCACGATACCGGTGACGACGCCCAGACTGAAGTTGATCAGAAAGAGTGTGCCAAAGAACTTCACAAGCTGACGGCATGGTTCCTTCCAGTGAGGCCGCTGCGTCCGCACATAGCAGGTCTCCAACAGAGCCACCCAGATGGTCAGCCCCAGTGTCAGCGGCACAAAGAGAAAGTGATAGATCGTCGTAATGGCAAATTGCCATCGCGACAAAAGCAAAGCCTCCATATAAATCCCTCCTAACATAATGCCAACTATAAATTCTTAGTGGGAATATTCGTGATTAACCCTATGAATCCTTTAATTTGGCAAGAAAAAATTGTATCAGGCAGCAGGTTTTGAGCAGAAAATCAAGAATATAGTCAGTGAAGATGACAAAGGAGGAGGGCAAATCTATGCATGATGTGAAACGGCCGGTGCGGGAGGCACTGCAGCAGCTGGAAAAGATGAAGATGCTGGAGAGCAGCTACGCAGAGGTAAATAAGTATCAGAGCATTATCAATCTATTCGCTAATCTGAGTTATGCCTGCGAACTGATGGCTGATGAGATCGGTGAGCGGACAGGACAAAGAACGGAAGAAGTCCTGGCGGAATATTATGAGCGCGCCGGAATCAATGTAGAATAAAGAATGCCCGCAAGCTGATTTATAGCTTGCGGTAATTTTTTGCAAAAAAGGTGTTGACAGAGTGGTCGAAGTCGTGTAATATAGTACAAGTCGCCGGGAGCGAGAGCAAAAATACAGTTCAGCAAGCCTTGACTGGCAAGGGGTTGTAACAGATTGCTTTCGAATTAAGACAAAAAAGAAAAATTAAAAAAGTTCTTGACAAGTCAAACCGGATACGATATGATAAATAAGTCGCTTGAAGCGACAGGCACTTCGAAAGAAGCGCTTCGCAAGATTGTTCTTTGAAAACTAAACAATGCAAAATAATCATGCAACATGATTAAGCCAGATGTTTGAAGAAGTTTTTACTTCTTAACAAAACATCGATTGGTATGAACAACATAGCAATCGGCAATTTCTTTTATAGATAATTAGAGCTTGATTAAGTTCTTCATATTTTATGGAGAGTTTGATCCTGGCTCAGGACGAACGCTGGCGGCGTGCTTAACACATGCAAGTCGAACGAGGCAGATTTTCAACACTGAGTACTTGATAAAGTCACTTCGAGCGTCATTGCGACGAAGTCGCAATTTCACTTTTATAAAGTGCTTAACTAAGAGTCGAGTATTGAGTGTTGAAAAGATGCCGAGTGGCAAACGGGTGAGTAACGCGTAGACAACCTGCCGCAAAGATGGGGACAACAGTCCGAAAGGACTGCTAATACCGAATGTTGTCAGATTCCCGCATGGGAGACTGATTAAAGATGGCCTCTACTTGTAAGCTATCGCTTTGCGATGGGTCTGCGTCTGATTAGCTAGTTGGTGGGGTAACGGCCTACCAAGGCGACGATCAGTAGCCGGTCTGAGAGGATGAACGGCCACATTGGAACTGAGACACGGTCCAGACTCCTACGGGAGGCAGCAGTGGGGAATCTTCCGCAATGGGCGAAAGCCTGACGGAGCAACGCCGCGTGAGTGAAGAAGGGTTTCGGCTCGTAAAGCTCTGTTGACGGGGACGAATGTGCGAAATGCGAATAGTTTTTCGCAATGACGGTACCCGTCGAGGAAGCCACGGCTAACTACGTGCCAGCAGCCGCGGTAATACGTAGGTGGCGAGCGTTGTCCGGAATTATTGGGCGTAAAGGGAGCGCAGGCGGGAAGGCAAGTCAGTCTTAAAAGTGCGGGGCTCAACCCCGTGATGGGATTGAAACTGTCTTTCTTGAGTGCAGGAGAGGAAAGCGGAATTCCTAGTGTAGCGGTGAAATGCGTAGATATTAGGAGGAACACCAGTGGCGAAGGCGGCTTTCTGGACTGTAACTGACGCTGAGGCTCGAAAGCGTGGGGAGCGAACAGGATTAGATACCCTGGTAGTCCACGCCGTAAACGATGAATGCTAGGTGTAGGAGGTATCGACCCCTTCTGTGCCGGAGTTAACGCAATAAGCATTCCGCCTGGGGAGTACGGTCGCAAGACTGAAACTCAAAGGAATTGACGGGGGCCCGCACAAGCGGTGGAGTATGTGGTTTAATTCGACGCAACGCGAAGAACCTTACCAGGGCTTGACATTGAGTGAAAGATCTAGAGATAGATCCCTCTCTTCGGAGACACGAAAACAGGTGGTGCATGGCTGTCGTCAGCTCGTGTCGTGAGATGTTGGGTTAAGTCCCGCAACGAGCGCAACCCCTATCATTTGTTGCCAGCACGTCAAGGTGGGAACTCAAATGAGACTGCCGCGGACAACGCGGAGGAAGGCGGGGATGACGTCAAGTCATCATGCCCCTTATGTCCTGGGCTACACACGTACTACAATGGGATGGACAGAGAGCAGCGAACCCGCGAGGGCAAGCGAACCCCATAAACCATCTCCCAGTTCGGATTGCAGGCTGCAACCCGCCTGCATGAAGTCGGAATCGCTAGTAATCGCTGGTCAGCATACAGCGGTGAATACGTTCCCGGGCCTTGTACACACCGCCCGTCACACCACGGAAGTCATTCACACCCGAAGCCGGTGGGCAAACCGCAAGGATGCAGCCGTCTAAGGTGGGGGCGATGACTGGGGTGAAGTCGTAACAAGGTAGCCGTATCGGAAGGTGCGGCTGGATCACCTCCTTTCTAAGGATTACAAAATCTTAGGTCGGAGCATCTGGAATTTGCATTGTCTAGTTTTGAGAGAATAATCTCTCTAATATGTACACTGAAAACTACACAGAAGAAATCAAAATGTATCAATTTTAACCAATGGTCTACACGACAGTGTAAACAGAAGGTTGAACGAACATTTTAGGATTCTAAAGCATAGACATCACAATATGTGATACCTTAAAAGCAAACGAAAGTTAAGCTACCAAGGGCATATGGTGGATGCCTAGGCGTTCCGAGCCGATGAAGGACGCGATAAGCTGCGAAAAGCCATGAGGAGCCGCAAGTAGGCTGTGAGTCATGGATGTCCGAATGGGGCAACCCGGTACGAGTCATGTCGTATCACCTAGATTCTAGGAGGCACACCCGGTGAACTGAAACATCTAAGTAACCGGAGGAAAAGTAATCAAAAGAGATTCCCTCAGTAGCGGCGAGCGAACAGGGAAGAGCCCAAACCGGGAGTCTTCGGACACCCGGGGTTGAGGACCGGCATAAAAGGAAGACAATTTAGCTGAAGCTTCTGGGAAGGAGCGGCACAGAAGGTGAAACCCCCGTAAGCGAAAAGTTGTCCAATGGGCCGGTATCCAGAGTACCACGAGACACGTGAAACCTTGTGGGAAGCAGGGTGGACCACCATCCAAGGCAAAATACTACGGAACGACCGATAGCGCATAGTACCGTGAGGGAAAGGTGAAAAGAACCCCGGGAGGGGAGTGAAATAGAACCTGAAACCGTATGTCTACAAGCAGTCGAAGCTCTTTATATGAGCGACGGCGTGCCTATTGAAGAATGAACCGGCGAGTTAATTTATGTAGCGAGGTTAAGTGGAAGACACGGAGCCGAAGCGAAAGCGAGTCTGAACAGGGCGAAAGTTACATGGATTAGACCCGAAACCACAGTGATCTATGCATGGCCAGGTTGAAGCTCAGGTAAAAATGAGTGGAGGACCGAACCCGTGAGTGTTGAAAAACTTTGGGATGAGCTGTGCATAGGGGTGAAATGCCAATCGAACGTGGAGATAGCTGGTTCTCCCCGAAATAGCTTTAGGGCTAGCCTCAGGCAACACATAAAGACGGTAGAGCACTGATCGGACGCGGGTCTGTAATGGATACCAACTCCAGTCAAACTACGAATGGCTTTATGAGAAGAACCTGGGAGTCAGAATGCGAGTGATAAGACCCGTATTCAAGAGGGAAACAGCCCAGACCGCCGACTAAGGTCCCCAATGCTGTACTAAGTGGAAAAGGATGTAGGACTTCCTAAACAACCAGGATGTTGGCTCAGAAGCAGCCACCATTTAAAGAGTGCGTAATAGCTCACTGGTCGAGAGGCCCTGCGCCGAAAATATCCGGGGCTCAAGTACAGAACCGAAGTCGCGGCATGCGAGGTATCATCTACAGAGTGGCTGAGAGGTCAGCTGCGCAGGATATGGTTACAGATGCAAGGAAGAGGAACGAGTCATAGCGGTGGCTATGGCGAGCGACGATGACGAAGCAGCTGGAAGCATAGACAAGCAGATGGACTCAGAAATTCTGTAGATGATGCCTCCATGGGTAGGGGAGCGTTCCATGGGCGTTGAAGGTTGACCGGAAGGACAGCTGGAGCGCATGGAAGTGAGAATGCCGGTATGAGTAGCGAAACGGCCAGTGAGAATCTGGCCCACCGAAAGCCTAAGGGATCCTGGGCAACGCTCGTCGTCCCAGGGTAAGTCGGGACCTAAGCCGAGGCAGCAAGCGTAGGCGATGGACAACAGGCGAAAATTCCTGTACTGCATGGAGTTGTTTGAGGATGGAGTGACGCAGCAAGGAGTCTGAGCTGGCGAATGGAAATGCCAGTCGAAGGCGGTAGGCTGGTGTGGAGGCAAATCCCCACACTGTAAGGCTGAGAACCGATAGATAGATAAATCCTTCGGGATGCATCAAATTCAGACGTACTACACTGCCAAGAAAAGCTTCTAACGAGACGACATGTACCCGTACCAAAACCGACACAGGTAGGCGGGGAGAGAATCCTAAGGTGCGCGGGAAAACCCTCGTTAAGGAACTCGGCAAAATGCATCCGTAACTTCGGGAGAAGGATGGCCGGAGCTGGTGAAGTCATTTACTGATGGAGCTGGAGCCGGCGACAGAAGAGAAGCCCAAGCGACTGTTTACCACAAACACAGGTGCCTGCTAAAGAGAAATCTGACGTATAGGTGCTGACACCTGCCCGGTGCTGGAAGGTTAAGAGGACGGGTCAGCCGCAAGGTGAAGCTCGGAATTGAAGCCCCAGTAAACGGCGGCCGTAACTATAACGGTCCTAAGGTAGCGAAATTCCTTGTCGGGTAAGTTCCGACCCGCACGAAAGGTGTAACGACTTGGGCACTGTCTCAACGAGGGACCCGGTGAAATTGAAATACCTGTGAAGATGCAGGTTACCCGCGACTGGACAGAAAGACCCCATGGAGCTTTACTGCAGCCTGTCATTGATTTTTGGCATGTAACGTACAGGATAGCTGGGAGACGGAGAACTACAGTCGCCAGATTGTAGGGAGTCAATGTTGGGATACCAGCCTTTGCGTGTTAGGAATCTAACCCTGAAACTAACGACTTCGGGGACAGTGGCAGGCGGACAGTTTGACTGGGGCGGTCGCCTCCGAAAGAGTAACGGAGGCGTCCAAAGGTTCCCTCAGCGCGGACAGAAATCGCGCGAAGAGTATAAAGGCAGAAGGGAGCTTGACTGCGAGACAGACACGTCGAGCAGGTACGAAAGTAGGGCTTAGTGATCCGGTGGAATGAGAGTGGAATTGCCATCGCTCAACGGATAAAAGCTACCCTGGGGATAACAGGCTAATCTCTCCCAAGAGTCCATATCGACGGGGAGGTTTGGCACCTCGATGTCGGCTCATCACATCCTGGGGCTGAAGCAGGTCCCAAGGGTTGGGCTGTTCGCCCATTAAAGTGGTACGTGAGCTGGGTTCAGAACGTCGTGAGACAGTTCGGTCCATATCCATCGCGGGCGTAAGATACATGAGGGAAGCTGCTCCTAGTACGAGAGGACCGGAGTGGACGGACCGCCGGTGTACCAGTTGTTTCGCCAGAAGCATAGCTGGGTAGCTGCGTCCGGAAGGGATAAACGCTGAAAGCATCTAAGCGTGAAGCCTGTCCCGAGATGAAGTATCTCATGGAGTAATCCAGTAAGATTCCTTGAAGAAGACAAGGTAGATAGGTTGGGAGTGGAAGTGCCGTAAGGCATGCAGCGGACCAATACTAATAAATCGAGGGCTTATCTTTCAAAAGACTAGAATGTTCGACATTGAAATTTCTTCTGTATAGTTTTGAGTAGTACATACTCAACTGAATATCTGGTGACGATAGCTGAGTGGATCCACCTGTTCCCATACCGAACACAGTAGTTAAGCACTCATACGCCGAAAGTACTTGTCTGGAGACGGACTGGGAGGATAGGGCGTTGCCAGTTAAGTTAAAGGCTTGCTGACGTAAGGTCGGTAAGCCTTTTTCTTTGCATACTATTTACTAAAATGATATAATAACGAGGTATATGTTTTTTAAGAGCGGCGGTGCCGCATAGGGGAGGGGTGTCGTTTTGACACAGTTTGATAAACGCAATATAACCATGATGATGGATTTCTACGAAATGACCATGGCCAATGGTTATTTCCAGGATCATGATAAAGATGTGCAGGTAGCGTTTGACGTATTCTACCGGGCTAATCCGGACAAAGGCGGTTTTGCCATTTTTGCCGGTTTGGAGCAGGTAATTGAATATGTGGAGAATATGGAGTTTTCCAAGGAAGACGTGGAATACTTCCGCCAGCAGCATATCTTCTCGGAAGAGTTCCTGAACTATCTGGAAAACTTCCATTTCAGCGGGGATATCTACGCTATGCCCGAAGGTACAATCATGTATCCAAATGAACCCTGCATTACGGTGGTAGCACCCTTGATTGATGCTCAGCTGGTAGAAACAGCTATCCTGGCGCAGATCAACCATCAGTCCCTGATTGCCACCAAGGCCCGCCGTATTGTCAAGGCCGCCAATGGCCGGGCGGTGTCGGACTTCGGTGCCCGCCGCGCTCACAATATGGATGCCGCCACTTATGGCGCCCGTGCTGCTTATATCGGCGGTGTAGTGGGCACGGCTACGGTGTCTGCGGGCCAGATGTTCAACATTCCCATTTCCGGTACCATGGCCCATAGCTGGGTAATGTTCTATGGCGACGAGTTCAAGGCCTTCAAGACCTATGCGGAAACTTATCCGGATGCTACGGTACTGCTGGTGGATACCTATGATGTCATTCATTCCGGCATCCCCAATGCTATCCGTGTGGCTCATGAAATCCTGGAACCCATGGGCAAGCGCCTCAAGGGTATCCGCATTGACTCCGGTGATCTTGCCTATCTTTCCAAGAAAGTGCGCAAGATGCTGGATGCCGCTGGCCTTGAAGACTGCATGATCGTGGTTTCCAACAGCCTGGATGAGTTCACGGTGGCATCGCTTTTGAGTCAGGGGGCTTGCATTGACAGCTTTGGCATCGGTGAGCGCCTGATTACCGCCAAGTCCGAGCCGGTGTTCGGTGCCGTTTACAAATTGGCGGCTGTAGGTGAAGATGGCGATTTTGCTCCGCGCATCAAGGTATCGGAAAATGTGGAGAAAATCACCAATCCGGGCCTGAAGGATCTCTATCGCGTCTATGATGCTGATGGTAAGGCGGTGGCCGATATGATGGCAGTTTGCGGCGAACCCATCGATATGAGCCAGCCTTTCCGTTATGTGGATCCGCAGAAACCCTGGAAGAACCGTACCTTTGAGAACTGCACGCTCAAGAATCTGCGCAAGCTCTATGTACGTCAGGGCAAGCGTGTGGAGGAACTGCCTAATCTCGATGAAATCCGCGACTATGTGAAGAAGCAGCTAGATGGCGAGATTTGGGAAGAGGAGCAGCGCTTTGAAAATCCGCATCGTCATTATCTGGATATGACGCCGGATTATTATGAACTCAAGATGGAGCTGCTGTCCAAGACCAGAGAGGAACATGCCTGATGATTACCGGGAAAACGCAAAATTTAGGGGTAATTGGCTGGCCCATAGCTCATTCCCTGTCGCCTGTATTGCAGAATGCGGCCATTGAAAAGGCCGGGATTGACTATAACTACACGGCCTTGCCGGTAGCGCCGGAAAAACTGGCTGAAGCCGTGACAGGACTCAAAGCGTTGCATTATCGTGGCTGGAATGTGACCATTCCCCATAAGACAGCGATTATGCCATTACTGGATGAAATTGATGAAGATGCCCGGATCATTGGGGCGGTCAATACCGTGGTTAATGATAATGGCAAGCTCAAAGGCTTCAATACAGATTGTCTAGGCTTTATGGGAGCCCTGACCAAGCGGCAGGCAGCAATAAAGGGAAAAAAGGTCGTGCTGCTCGGTGCTGGCGGTGCTGCCAGAGCGGTTATCTGGGGCCTTATCAAAGCGGAAGCCCAGGAAGTAGTGCTGGGCGTGCGCAATCCGGCCAAGGCAGAATCGTTGGCCGCAGAATTTTCCCGGTATGGCAAGGTTACGGTCTGCCATTGGGAGTCGGAAGAATTCACGCAGGTTTTGGCCGATTGTGCTTTGCTGGTCAATACGACACCGCTGGGGATGACGCCCAAGGTGGATGCCTGCCCGCCTGTTGACTGGTCGAAAGTCAATCCGTCAGCCGTGGTCTATGATATCATCTATACTCCTGCCGAAACACTTTTCCTGCGGCAGGCCCGGGAACATGGTCATGTCATCATCAATGGCGAGGAAATGCTGGCCGGCCAGGGAGCGGCGGCGCTGCAGCTCTGGACAGGCTGCGAACCGGATCTATCTTGTATGCAGATGGCACTGCGTAAGGCTTTGGAAAATTAAGATAATTCTAATCTAAAATTCAGTTAGATTTCAGTTTGGGGAGGTAAAATAAAGTCATGATTTCGGCAGGAAAAAAATATTTCCTGTAGAAATCATTCGGTAGCTGAAAATAGTTTTCAGCATACGTTACAACTACACATAGGAGGCCGAGCGTATGAGGATCAGCAAGTTGCGAAACATGTCAAAGTCGTTATTCTGGGGCGACAGACCACTGCCAGAGAACTCCGAAATGAAGGGCGTAATTGAGACCGACAATGGCCGGACGGGAATCTTGCTCAAACTGAAAAACGGGATGTACGTGCTGGGGACGGCAGGCACCCTGTCAAAACTGAATCAGGATAAGGTTCGCCATAAACTGAAAGACGCATAGGCGACGAAATAGAGTGCGATAGGGAAACCATCCATGTCAGCTGGATAATAGCTGATGTGGGTGGTTTTTGTGCAATAAATTCATTTATTCTAAGGAGGGAGTATTGTGTTAGGCAAGAAAAAGATCTGTTCCCTGTTATGTGCTTCCCTGCTGGCCGTGGCTGTTCCCACAGTAAGCGAGGCGGCCGCAGCTGCGCCCAAGGCCCTCGATGGCTTTTTCAAGCAGGTGCGTCAGCAAAATGACATGGGCAAGGATGAAGGCGGTGAATACGAGCTTTTGCATCAGCGTTGGGCAGGACTGGCGGTGGACAAAGACATACGCAGCCGCTATCCGGAACTGGCGGCTGCTATCGAGCGGCGCACCCAGGCTGACTGGGATCGTGTGCAGAAAGACCGCAAATCTATGACGGAGGATGCCAGACATTTTCGTCAGGATGTTCCTCATTATTACCATCCTTTTGCCCAGAACGTGGATGTTCTGATGCGACGGGCCGATAACTATGTGGTCAGCTATCTGGAAATGGAAGCCACTGACGGTGCCGGGGCTCATGGCATGTATGGCTGGCAGGGCGTGAATCTCAACACTCTGAATGGAGAGGAACTGGCACTGGCTCATGTGGTGAAAGACACAGGCAAGCTGACGAAGCTGATTGTTTCTCAACTCAAAAAAGATTATCCCCATGCCCATTTTATGGATATGGAAAAACAGGTAAAGAGCATGGCTCTGCAGAGAAAACTCAATTGGACCTTGGACCCCAGGGGTATAACCTTTTATTTCAATCCCTATGAAATTGCGCCTTATGCGGAGGGATTGCTGACTGTTACAATCCTGTATCAGGAACATCCGCAGTTATTCCATGAGGCCTACCTGCAGACGCCGCAGGAATATGCCCAGCCATTCCCCAGCGATTACCCCTTGGTAACGTCCTTAAAGGACAATAGCTGGCGTGATGTTATTGCCGTACGGGAACAAAGGCGGAAGCTCTATGTGGAACTGAACGGCAAGGAAACGGTTTGGGATGTTCCCATGAAGGACCTGCAGCCGGTGCTGATCCATATGAAAGATAAAAAGAATTATCTTTACATTGATGGCCGTACCCCGGAGGGCACAAGACAGACGATTGTCTTCAAGCTGCAGCGTGACAAAGTGCAGCATGTGGGTACGCTGCCTTACACCTTCCAGCATAAAATTGCCGTATCTCCGACGGAGCAGGAATATTGGCGTTTCCTGACCAATCCTAATGGTTTTTACATCGACCGCAATGCTACCGTAAGCAGTCCCGCCAAGACAGATATATGCGCTGTGGGGGATGATGGCTTGTTGACCTTTGGCTGATGATCTGACTCATGTAAAAAATCCCCTTGCCACAAATCCGTGGCAAGGGGATCATATTTTTTATGGAGGATCAGTCATCGCCCATATTACTGATGGTCAGCAACAGGTCAATGCAGCGTACATAGAGCCAAACGAGGGTAATCAGCAGGGAGAAGGCGCAGTACCATTCGAATTCTTTGGGCAGGCCCTGCCGTACGGCTTCCTGAATCTGCTGGTAGTCGATGAACAGGCAGGCGGTGGCGATGCCGATGACCAAGAGGTCAATGCCGATGCCAATCAGGCCACCGTTCATGAAGCTGAAGTCAATGCTGAAGAAGTAACCCAGCACGAAGCGCAGCAGATAGGCGAGCAGCAGGCCGCCCAAGGCAATGGTTACGCCTTTGATGAATTTGCCATCCACCGTAATCCAGCCCTGACTGAATACCATGGCGGCAGCGATGGCAATCGTGAAGGTCAGCAGCACGGCCTGGATGACCACACCGGGCAAGAAGGATTCCGCAATCAGCGAGAGCATCGCAATGGAGGCGCCTTCAAAGATCGCAAACAGCGGTGAGATAAAACCAGCTGTCGAGGGTTTGAAGCTTACGATAAAGGTCATGATCAGGCAGCCAACGCAGGCAACTGCTGTCGTAACCATCGTGGCATAGCCGCTGAAAATCGTGACCAATGCCGAAGCAGCAACCAGGACGACCATCAGGATTTCCTTGAAGGCAATGCCGGAATAGCTGGCCGCTTCGCTTATATACTGGCCGCGGCTCAGGTCTTCAACCTTGCTGAGCATAGGATTTTCCATAAATAACATCTCCTGTCATAAAATTTATAACTACAATATTATTTTACCATATAATTGACAAGGATAACAGCATAAAAGAGACGCACAGCTTCAAAATCAAAGATATTTTTGCAATATTATGGATTGTTTCGTATTATTACAGGCGCTATAATTTGAATTGTCGATGAAATAAAATTGATTAGGGGGATTGACCATGAATTTGAAGAAAATGGCTGCATCAATCTGTTTAGCTATGCTGACGTTGTCCAGTGTGGTACAGGCGGAACGGCCGGCGGATTTTCAGGACAAGTATCAGCTGGAGGAAATGGTGGTGCTCAGCCGCCATAATATTCGCTCGCCGCTTTCCGGCAATGGCTCAGCTTTGGGGAATCTGACGCCGCATGCGTGGTTCAAGTGGACTTCGGGCCCCAGCGAACTATCCCTGCGGGGCGGCCAGCTGGAAACCATGATGGGGCAGTATTTCCGTCAGCGGCTCGTCAAGGATGGTCTGATGACGGAAAATTATCTGCCCAAGGAGGGGGAGATGCGCTTCTATGCCAACTCCATGCAACGCACGATTGCAACGGCGCAGTATTTTTCCAGTGGCATGCTGCCCGTGGCCAACGTAAAGATTGAGCACAAGTATGCACCAAGCAAGATGGACCCGGTCTTCAATCCGCAGCTGACCTTCGTCAGCGATGCGTTCCGCAGCCAGGCCATGAAAGAGATCAGCGCCATGGGCGGGAAAAATGGATTGCAGGGCATCAATGACAAGCTGAACGGCGAGTACCGCACCTTGGAAAAGGCGTTGGATCTGAAGGATTCGCCCATGGCGAAGAAGGATGGCTTCAGCAGATTCAAGAATGACGACCTGCAGATCATGCTGGAAGTCAATAAGGAACCGGCGATGAAAGGTTCTCTGAAGCTGGCCAACTCTGCCAGCGATGCCTTCATCCTGCAATATTATGAGGAACCGGATACTACGAAGGCCGGTTTTGGACATAAACTCACGCAGCAGGAATGGGAGCAGATCGCCAGCGTGAAGGATGTCTATGGTGATGTATTGTTCACCGCCCCGAGCGTGGCTGTCAATGTGGCGCATCCGCTGCTCAAGGAAATGCAGAATGAACTGGCCCAGCCGGGACGTAAGTTCACCTTCCTCTGCGGCCATGATTCCAACATTGCCAGCGTTTTGGCAGCTTTAGACGTGGAAGAATACAGCCTGCCCAACAGCATCGAGAAAAAGACGCCGATTGGTTCCAAGCTGGTCATTGAAAAATTTGCCGGGAAAGATGGCAAAGAGTATGCTGCTATGAGCCTGGTATACCAGAACCCCGAGCAATTGCGCGACCGGACGGCTCTGACACTGGACAACCCGCCGGAAATCTTCCCGCTGAAGCTCAAAGGCATGAAGACTAATGTAGACGGCGTGTACCGGCTGAAAGATGTGCAGCAGCGCTTCGAGCAGGCCATCAAGGCCTATGATAAACTGCCGCAGGACAAGGCAGAGAAAAAGGCTGCTTAAGCGTTGATGGAAAGCATATCTAAGAAGCTGGTGTGATTTGCTTTTTTGCTCTTTTTGTGCTATCATAAAACTCAGAGATTTGTCTTTGAGGCGGGGGGCAGTTCCCCACCGGCGGTATAGCCCGCAAGCCCTTAGGTTTTCTGGGGCATGATTCGGTGAGATTCCGGAGCCGACCGTATAGTCGGGATGAGAAAAGGCATGTTGATTTGCATGCAGAGACAGCCACCGCGAAGATGATTCGCGGTGGTTTTTTGGTTTTCTTATCATCGAAGTCTCATTCACAAACCTTGATTCCATTGAATTTGAGGTGATGAATTTGCAAGATGAAGATTTTATGCGGGTAGCGCTGAATTTAGCCCGCAATGCCACAGGGCGCACCTCGCCGAATCCTTTGGTTGGGGCGGTGATCGTCCGAGAGGGGCGCATCGTGGGCGCTGGCTGGCATCGCAAGGCCGGCACGCCCCATGCGGAAATCCATGCGCTGAATATGGCGGGGGACTTAGCTAAGGGGGCCACGCTCTATGTGACGTTAGAGCCATGTTCCCACTACGGGCGCACGGGCCCCTGTGCGGAAGCGGTGGTGAAGGCCGGCATCAAGCGCTGTGTCATTGCCATGGGCGATCCCAATCCCAAGGTGGCAGGCAAGGGCATTGCCATCCTGGAGCAGGCGGGCATTGAAGTGCGCTGTGGTGTGCTGGAAGCCGAAGCGATGGCCTTGAACGAGGTGTTCCTGCACTGGATTCGCGAGAAGATGCCCTTTGTAGTGCTCAAGACCGCCATGAGCCTGGACGGCAAGATTGCCACCCATACGGGGAAATCCCAGTGGATAACGGGGGAAGCCGCTCGTGCGCGTGTGCATGAGTACCGTGACCTGTATGACGGTATTATGGTAGGCATTGGCACTGTGCTGGCCGATGATCCAAGCCTGACCACGCGTCTGCCAAATGGGACGGGCAAGAATCCTGTGCGTATTGTCGTGGACAGTAAGGCACGTACGCCTTTGGACGCTAAGCTGGTAAATGATGGGGCGGCGCTGACCATCATCGCCGTGACGGAAGCCGCGCCGAAAGATCGGGTGCAGGCGCTGAAGGACAAGGGCGTGGCCATCATGATCGCTGGCAGCGGACCGCAGGTGGATTTGCCGTTGCTGATGAAGAAGCTGGGCGAGATGGAAATCTGCTCGGTCTTTGTCGAAGGCGGCGGCACGCTGAATTTTGCCCTGCTGCAGGCTGGGCTGGTCAGCAAGGTGCACGCCTTTATCGCCCCGAAGATTATCGGCGGGCGGGAGGCCTTGACCTCTGTGGAGGGCGAGGGCTTTGCGCAGCTCAGCGAGGCCGTGGAACTTAATAATACCACTGTGGAGCAGTTAGGCGCAGATATTTTGCTGACAGGCTATGTGAAAGGACGGTGAGCGTTTGTTTACCGGTATAATCGAAGAAGTGGGGCGCGTTGCCCGGATTGGCGGCGGCAGCCTTGTCATTGACTGTCAGAAGGTGCTGGAAGATGTGCATTTAGGCGACAGCATTGCGGTCAACGGTGTGTGCTTGACGGTCACGCATTTTGACCGGTCAAGTTTTACGGCCGATGTGATGCCAGAGACGGTACGCCGCACGTCGCTGGCCGAGCTCAAGAAGGGCAGTCCCGTGAATCTGGAACGGGCCCTGACATTGGCAAGCCGCTTGGGCGGGCATATTGTCAGCGGTCATATTGACGGCACAGGCGAAATCGTCAAATTTGCCGATGAAGGCAATGCAATCCTGATGACCGTCAATGCAGAGAGCGCCCTGTTGCGCTATATCGTGGAGAAGGGCTCTGTGGCGCTTGATGGCATCAGCCTGACGGTGGCAAGTGTCACGGATCATGATTTTACGGTCAGTCTGATTCCCCATACCCGGGAGGTCACGAACCTCGGCAGCAAGAAGCTCGGCAGTCCCATCAATATCGAAACGGATGTACTGGGCAAGTATGTCGAGAAGATGCTAGGCGGGAGCAAGGCGCCGACAAAGAGCACAATGACTTTGGACTTCCTCCGGGAAAATGGATTTTAAGTAAGGAGATTTTGAATATGGCAGATTTTGCAACGGTTGAACAAGCAATCGAAGATATAAAGAATGGCAAGATGGTAGTCGTGGTGGATGATGAAGACCGCGAAAATGAAGGTGACCTGATTGTAGCCGCCGCTACCGTCACGCCGGAGGACATTAACTTCATGGCCACCTATGCCAAGGGGCTCATCTGCACGCCGATTGACGGCAAGCGCCTCGATGAGCTCAACATCGGCCAGATGGTGGTCAACAATACGGACAATCATGAGACGGCCTTTACGGTGTCCATTGACGCTTACGATACGGAGACGGGCATTTCCGCTTATGAGCGCTGCCAGACCATCAAGCTGCTGCTGGATCCCAAGGCCAAGGCTGCAAGTTTCCGCCGTCCGGGCCATGTGTTCCCGCTGCGTTCGGTAGAAGGGGGCGTGCTGCGCCGTGCCGGTCATACGGAAACCACGACGGATTTGGCGCGTCTGGCTGGTTTCTATCCTGCCGGTCTTTGCTGCGAGATCATGGACGATGACGGCCATATGATGCGCACGCCGAAACTCATTGAGTTCGCGAAAGAACATAACCTGCATCTGATTACGGTCAAGTCCCTGATCGAGTATCGCAAGCGCACGGAAACCTTTGTGAAGCAGGTAGCAGATGTGGACTTCCCGAGCAAATACGGTCATTTCCGCATCAAGTCCTATGAGAGCAAACTCGATGGCAAATGTCATCTGGCTATTGTCAAGGGCGATGTAGCCGGCAAGAAGGATGTGCTCGTACGCGTGCATTCCGAATGCCTGACCGGTGACGCATTGGGTTCCATGCGCTGTGACTGCGGCGATCAGCTGCAGGCGGCACTCAAGAAAATCGAAGCTGCAGGCGAGGGCGTGGTGCTCTATATGCGTCAGGAAGGCCGCGGCATCGGCCTGGCCAACAAGATGCGCGCTTATGCTTTGCAGGATAAGGGCCGCGATACGGTGGAGGCCAATGTGGAGCTCGGCTTTGCGCCGGACCTGCGCGATTACGGTATTGGTGCGCAGATTCTCTCCGATTTGGGCCTTACGAGCATCCGCCTGATGACCAACAATCCGGCCAAGCGCGCAGGCCTCGAAGGTTATGGCCTGACCATCACGGAGCGCGTGCCGCTGATGATCCACGCCAATAAATTTGACAAGAAGTATCTGACCATCAAGAAGACCAAGATGGGCCATCTCTTGAATGATGACACGTTGAAATAATTTACGTTTGGGGAGGAAATGACAATGGCTAATGTTATTGAAGGTTTTATTACAGCAAAAGATATGAAGGTGGGGATCGTCGTGGCCCGCTTCAATGAATTCATCACGAGCAAGCTCCTGGGCGGCGCGTTGGATGCCCTGCATCGTCACGAAGCCAAGGACGAGGATATCGATGTGGCCTGGGTACCGGGGGCTTTTGAGATTCCCGTGGTGGCCAAAAAGATGGCTGAATCCGGCAAGTATGATGCCGTTATCGCTTTGGGGGCCGTTATCCGTGGTTCCACGACCCATTACGATTATGTCTGCAACGAAGTGTCCAAGGGTGTTGCCCAGGTAGGTATGCAGACCGGCGTGCCGACGATTTTCGGCGTAGTGACCACGGAAAACATCGAGCAGGCTGTGGAACGCGCTGGCACGAAAGCCGGCAACAAGGGTACGGATGCTGCTATGGCTGCTATGGAAATGGCAAATCTGCTGAAGAAAATCGGCTAAGATTATTTAGGAGGCTGAAAGCAAATGAAAATTGGCATTATCAGCGATACTCATGGCCACGAAGGCGCATGGCAGACGGCTTTTGACAAGCAGTTCCATGATGCGGACATGATTCTCCATGCCGGGGACGTGCTCTATCATGGCCCCCGCAATCCCATGAAGGCAGACTACAATCCCATGGGGCTGGTGGAAAAGATCAATGCCTGCCCGGTGCCGGTAATCATCGCTAAGGGCAACTGCGATTCCTCCGTGGATGCCAGCTGCATCGAGCTGCCCATTGAGGCGCCCTATGCCTATGTGGTGGCTGAAGGCTTGCGCATCATCGTCACCCATGGCGATGCGGTGATGACGGATGCCGAAAAGGATAAGATGGCGGCACATCTCAAGGCCGACCTCTTTATCAGCGGTCATATCCATACCACGGTGCTGGAAAAACGCGGCAACACGGTATTTTTGAACCCGGGTTCGGCGGCGCTGTCCAAGCGCGAAGATGGCCGCAATACCTTTGCGGTACTGGACAACGGGACGATTTCGATTTATGATATTGATACGGATGAAGTCCTGGCGACTTATACGTTGAAGTAAAAATGGGCCTTCCCCGCCGGGGAGGGCTTTTACCGTTGAGAGGAAAGATGTAATGAAAGACCATTTAGTAAAAGCTACGGCCGAAGGTGTACGTATCTATGCGGCTGTAACGACGAATCTTGTAAATGAGGCGATTTCCCGCCACGACTGCTATCCGGTGGCGGCGGCAGCTCTGGGGCGCACGATGACTGGCGCATTGCTGATGGCGGCAAATCTCAAGAACAAAGAAGCCCTGACGGTCAAGTTCAATGGCGGCGGTCCGCTTGGCATCGTCACGGCCGATGCCACGCCGGAAGGTTATGTTCGCGGCTATGTGGGCAATCCTCATGTGAACCTGCCGCTCAACGACAAGGGCAAGATTGATGTGGGCGGCGGTGTCGGCACGAATGGCACTGTGTCCGTTACCCGCTTCACGGGACTCAAAAATCCCATCACCGGCAGCTGCGAGATTACGGATGGCGAGATTGCCGATGACCTGACCAAGTATCTTTATGTGTCCGAGCAGACGCCATCGGGCATTGGCCTCGGTGTGCTGGTGAATCCGGATTTCAAATGCATCGGTGCAGGCGGCTTCTTCATCCAGCCATTGCCGGATGCTACGGAGGAGTGCATCTCCAAGCTGGAAGCCAACCTGCAGAAGGTCAATTCCGTATCCCATATGGTGGAGAAGGGCTATTCGGCCAAGGATATCATCGCTGAGATGCTGCAGGGCTTTGACATCAACTACATGTCCGAGACGGATCTGGCGTTCAAATGCCATTGTTCCAAGGATATGCTGTTCAATGTGCTGATCAGCCTAGGCAAAGAAGATCTCGACAACCTCGTTGCTGATGGCAAAGCAGAAGTCTGCTGCCAGTTCTGCAATGAGAAGTATGAATTCACCGGTGAGGAGCTGCAGGAATTAGCGGCAGCTGCGGATAAGGTTCGCTGATTTTTCGTCCATATACTACTAAAGTGGCAGATAGGCGAAAAGATTCCCCTTAGGGAGTATTGTATGACATAGCAATCCCTCGTATAATAATTCATGTCACTTGGGGAAGTGATGACACACATACATACCTTCAAGAGTGGGGAAGCTTTGCAGGTAAAGGAATTATATTTATTAGGAAAGCAGGTCTTGTAAGACCTGCTTTTTCGTTGTATAATAGCGGGTGTGTTATGGATGATAGGTATGTGTAAATTATTATTTCCCCAAGAAAGGCAGGTTGTTGCGTGCTACAATTGAATGAGGATGAGTGCTGGCAGATGACCAGAGGGGCGACCATGATCATGATGGCTTCTGTAGACGAGTTCCGTGAAACGGTGTTCGAGGTTATCAGTGAGATGGCACCATTTGACTGCGGGATATCCTATGTCGTAAAAAATGATCAGAACGAGAAACATTGTCTGGAACCGATAGCATATACTAAGGCTGCGGTGGTACCGGATAGAATCTTGATTGAACGGGCGGCAGAATTGGCACATAAATCCAGCGTCTATTGTGCGTTGGAGTGGCAGAAGAAATCCATTGTCTTCCGGGATTCGGATATGTTTAATGATACATTCCTGTCTCAGACGGATATTGGCAGGCTCGTGCATGATGAATTGGGCATGAGTTATGCCTGCAAGATTTTCATGGTGCACAAGGGGTTGCTGTTAGGCAAGTTCTGGCTTTTGCGCCGCAAGGAGAGCGGCAATTTTACAGATAAAGAATTGTTCTGTATGCGTCTGCTTGAACCTATGATCATGCGCCGGATGTATGAGTTCCACCCGCAGAGTGAGCGTGGTGCTTATGCGCGCAGGGTGCTCCGGGAACGATTCGGGCTGACAGAACGGGAACGCGAGATCACGGCGCTGATCTGTCGGGGGATGTCCAACCGTCAGATTGCGGACAAGCTTATCTGTGCAGAAGCAACAGTGAAAAAACACGTATCGGCCATTGCGAAAAAGATGGGCGAATCCAATCGCAGCGGAATCATACATCGCTGTGTCATGGAAAAAGCCGTGCTCAACTATGTTTGACTATGAATAAAGAAGTCCCTGTGGTTTTGCTTTGGTGCAAAATCACAGGGACTTTTTGGCATGGGATTATCATAAATATACTGAAAAATTGCATAAACACGAAAAATAACTTGATGTATTCTCCATAACTATGATATAATAACGCGGGTGAATATTTTATGTCAGGTCCGGTGGAGAAGCGTTTGTCTGCTGTGGTACTCAGGTAAAATGGCAGATGAAGGCTTTTTTTATTTGGACCAAGAGAGGATGTGTCTAATTGAAAGACGAAATTTTTAGCGTGCTGCAACGCGTTGGCCGCAGTTTCATGCTGCCGGTTGCAGTTCTGCCGATTGCCGGTCTTTTGTTAGGCCTTGGCGCGTCGTTCACGAACCCGACGACCATCAAGACCTATGGACTGGAAGCCATCTTCGGTGATGGCACGGTGCTCCATTCCCTGCTCACGGTTATGAGCGCGGCAGGCGGCACCATCTTTGGCAATTTGCCGATCATCTTCGCCGTGGGCGTTGCCATCGGTATGGCCAAAGCTGAGAAGGAAGTAGCTGCTCTGGCTGCCATGATTTCCTTCTTCGTTATGCATGTTTCCTGTAATGCAATGCTGCAGCTCACGGGCAAGATCCTGGCTGACGGTTCCATTGCACCGGGCGTGCTCGAAGGTACCATTGCTTCCAGCTGTGGTATCATGTCCCTGCAGATGGGCGTATTCGGCGGTATCATCGTTGGTATCGGCGTTGCCATCCTGCACAACCGCTATTATAAGATTGTATTGCCGGATGCCCTGTCATTCTTCGGCGGCTCCCGCTTTATTCCTATCGTATCCACGGTAGCTTTCCTGTTCGTGGGTATTGCCATGACCTTCATCTGGCCGATTGCCCAGGATATCATCTTCGGTCTTGGCAATGTCGTTACGGGCACGGGGTATATCGGTACGTTGATTTTCGGTATCGTGAAACGTGCGCTGATCCCGTTCGGTCTGCACCATGTATTCTATCTGCCGTTCTGGCAGACGGGTGTGGGCGGCAGCATGATGATCGATGGCCAGCTGGTTCAGGGTGGTCAGAACATCTTCTTTGCTCAGCTGGCTTCCCCGAATGTCGCACACTTCAGTGCTGACGCTACCCGTTATTTCTCCGGTGAGTTCATCTTCATGATCTTCGGTCTGCCCGGTGCTGCTCTGGCTATGTACCGCTGCGCACGTCCGGAAAAGAAGAAGGTTGCCGGCGGTCTCCTGCTGTCTGCAGCGCTGACTTCCATGCTGACCGGTATCACGGAACCGATCGAGTTCTCTTTCCTGTTTGTTGCTCCGCTGCTCTTCGGTGTGCAGGTTATCCTGGCCGGTGCAGCTTACATGATTGCCCATATCCTGAATATCGCCGTAGGTCTGACCTTCTCTGGTGGTCTGCTCGACCTCTTCATCTTCGGTATCCTGCAGGGTAATGACAAGACCAGCTGGATGCTGATCATCCCGGTTGGTATCATCTACTTCTTCCTGTATTACTTCGCATTCTCTTTCCTGATCAAGAAGTTCGACTTCAAGACGCCGGGCCGCGAGGATGATGATGAAGAAACGAAGCTCTACACCAAGGCTGACGTCAATGCCCGCAAGGCTGGTGCCAAGGGTGAAAGCGGCAGCGCTGATGAACTGAGTCAGACCATTGCCCGCGCACTGGGCAGCAAGCGCAACATCACGTCCGTGGACTGCTGCGCAACCCGCCTGCGTTGCTCTGTGGCAGATTCTGCTCTGGTTGACCAGAAACTCCTGAAGGCTACGGGTGCTTCCGGCGTAATCGTCAAGGGCACCGGCGTACAGGTTATCTATGGCCCGAAGGTTGCGGTCATCAAATCCAACCTCGAAGAATATCTGGCTACGGCTCCGGAAGTTGAAGCAGAAGCAGATGCTCCGGTCGTAGAAGAAACGGCAGAGGTTCAGGCTGAAGCTCCAGTGGCTGCTCATGGCGACAACGTGTTCTATGCTCCGGTTGCTGGTACGGCTCATGCTATCACGGAAGCTCCGGATGCAGCTTTCGCTGGCAAGATGATGGGCGACGGCTTCTTCATCGCTCCGGCTGACGGCCATGTAGTGGCTCCCTGTGATGCCGAAGTCATGTTCGTCTTCGACACGAAGCATGCCATCGGCATGAAGGCCGCTGACGGTACGGAATTCTTGATCCACTTCGGCGTTGATACCGTGAAACTCGGCGGTCAGGGCTTCGAAGTGTTCGTGGAACAGGGCCAGCAGGTCAAGAAGGGCGACAAGCTCATGGAAGTTGACCTCGATTATGTCAAGGCTAATGCTCCGTCTGATGTCTGCCTCGTGATCTTCACGGGCGGCCAGGCTGTCCATATGGAAAAATCCTATGGCGTCAAGGCTCTGGATGCAGTAGCTTCCTACTAAGTCCGACTGACGGATAAACTAAAAGAGTGCAGCATTTGCTGCACTCTTATTTTTTTGCCTTTATTTGCCAATCATCATGCTGATGATTTCCTTGTCGGTTTCCTTCATGCCGATGCGGCCCAGGCGGCTGATGTTGCGGATGGTGTTTTCCACGCCTTTTTCGACGAGGCCATCACCGCCGTAGAACTGCTGGCCATTGCGGTACATCTCAAAGCCCAGGATGCCGGCATCCACAGCAGCCGAAATCTTGGCGGCGCAGGAGGCTTTGGCACCGTCGCAGACGATGCCGGATGTGATGGCCAGGGCGTTGACGATGGTATGGATGACGGTCTTGTAGTCACCGCTGCAGAGCCAGGCGATGCCGGCGCCAGCACCTGCTCCGGCGCTGACGGCACCGCAATAGGCGGACAGGCGGCCGATGCCTTCCTTTTCGTGGAGGGTGACGAGATTGGCCAGCAGCAGGGCGCGGTAGAGCTTTTCCTTATCGGCGCCCAATTCCTTTGCATACTCGATGACGGGCAGGGATACGGTCATGCCCTGGTTGCCGCTGCCGGAATTGATGACCACAGGCAGTTCGCAGCCGTTCATGCGGGCATCGGAACCGGCAGCCGCCCTGGCCCGGGCGCGGATGTGCACAGCATTGCCATAGGCCTTCAAAAGCGTCTTGCCGATATTGGCTCCGTAATCATTTTTCAGCCCCTCGTCGGCAATCGCCGTGTTATAGGCAATCTGCCGGTCAAGGATGGCACGGACATCCTCAAGGTCACAGGTCATGGCAAAGTCATAGATATCTTCAATGGTCAGGCATTCGTAGTCCGGCTTGCCGTTATCAACGACCGGGACGATTTCCTTTTCCAACAGGATTTCGCCATTACGGACAATCTTGACGATATTGGTGTGCTCATTGACTACCTGGACTTCGGCATTGTCCGTGCCCTTACTGACCTTGACGATGATGTCCAGTACGTGTTCGGACTGGGCAAATTCTACGTTGATTTCCGTATGGGCAAGATAATCACCGAGTCTGGCTTTGTCAGCTTCCTGGGCATGGGCGATGACTTCTAACCCTGCTGTCTCATCGCCGGCTACGATGCCGATGGCGGCAGCGGCTTCGATGCCCTTGCGGCCTCCCGTATTGGGAACGATGACGCTCTTTACGTTCTTGATGATGTTGCCGCTGGCGGCGATGGTGACTTTATCCGGCAACTGGCCAAGCGCCGCCCGGGCTTTGGCGGCGCAGTAGGCGATGGCGATGGGTTCCGTGCAGCCCATTGCCGGCACGAGTTCACGCTTGAGGATTTCCACATAATTCTTATAGGTGGGGCAATTCTTTTTCATATCAGTGTCTCCATTTTCTGTATATAATCTGTAATTATAGCACAAAATGATGAGAGAGAGAAAGAAAATTGCAAGAAGTAAAATCCGATTACAAAAATGTGATTTTTATTTACTATGTTGTAAATTGTTGACAATAGGTGTATACTGTAAAACTGTAAATGTAATTTACAGGAAAACTTTAGATAAAGGGGATATGTTACAGTGTTTAAGCCACACAAATTAGCAATCATAGGATTAGGTCATGTAGGTTCTGCGGTTTTAGCCCGGGCCATCGCCTGCCAGCTGGCAGCTGATATTGCCTGCATTGACATCAAGCCGGGAGTCGCTCATGGCGAGGCGCTGGATGCCGTGCATTCGCTGTCCTGCAGCTATGTACCGGGGATTCATGTCCATTCCGGCGGCTTCGAGGAATGTGCGGACGCTGATGTGATCATCTGTGACGCCGGCCCCAGCATCCTGCCGGGACAGAAGATGGACAGACTCACACTGGCCAAGGAAAACATTACAGTTATTCGTGATGTAATGAAAGAGGTTACCAAGTATACCCGAGAGGCTGTCTTCATCATGATCACCAATCCCCTGGATATCACGACTTATGTGGCCGCTACGGAATTTGGCTATCCACTGGGCCGTCTGTTCGGTACAGGCACCACGCTGGAAACCATGCGCCTCAAGAGCATCATCGGCAGACATTACCATGTGGATGCTTCCGATGTGCAGGGTTATATGCTCGGTGAGCATGGCAATTCCGCCTTCCCGGCCTGGAGTACCGTGAATATTGGCGGCGTGCCTTTGGACAGTCTCGATGAGTTCTATGACCATGAAAAAGAATTGGACCGCGAGGAAATCGCTCAGGAAGTCGTCAATACGGCCTATGATGTGCTGCAGTCCAAGGGCTGGACCAATACAGGCATTGCCATGGGAGCCTGCCGTCTGGCCAAGGCAGTCCTGTTTGATGAACATGCTGTACTGCCGGTATCGACGCCCTTCAATGGTGAATATGGCCTGAATGATGTGGCCTTGTCTCTGCCCAGCATCATCGGCAAAAATGGCGTAGAAAAGCGCATCCCGCTGAATCTGCCGGCTGATGAACTGGAACTCTTGCAGAAGAGTGCAGAAAGTGTCAAGAATGTGATGCGGGCCAACAAGGTTATAGACTAAGCGCAGAGCTGCATGGTGGCAGGAATTGTACTGTGGTACGGTTCCTGTCACTTTTATTTTATAGAGGAAACATTGACACAATTGATTGGACAGGGTAAAGTGTAATGGGGAGAATTTTATTGATGGGAGATGTTGAGAACGAAACGAATTGTTTTGCTTATTGTATGTAATTTGTTGGGAGCAGGGCTTTTCTATAGCTGGAGCAGCTCTGTGTATGGTCCGGAGATGCAGGGCTTCTGGCCGGCGCTGGACAGTCAGGTGTTTTTCTTCTTTAATGGACTGTTGGGCGAAAATATGACTTTTCGCTATTTTACAGCCTTTACCAATTTACGCTTTTTTGACACCATTAGTTTTTTGACCATGCTAGGGATTTTTGGCTGGCATTACCGGAAAATGGACAAGGCTGGCCGGCGCTGGATGATGGCGATGGGGATGGTTATACTGCTGACTGCCGTGATTGGTAAGCAGTTTGACCTGGCTTGGAATGTGGAGCGTCCCAGCCCCACTAAGTTTTTTACAGAACTTGGGGTGCCTGTGCTCAGAGTGTCGGAGCTGACTGGCTGGCCTGCCAAGGATTGGTCTGGTTCCAGTTTTCCGGGGGATCATGGCATGTGCCTGATCATCTTCTGCTTCTATATGTTGCGTTATTTTGGCTGGCGTACTTTTATGGCGGGGCTGGCAGTGGTATTGTTCTTCTCTCTGCCCCGTGTGATGTCAGGTGCCCATTGGGTTAGCGATATTGCTGTCGGCGCAGTCAGCGTCAATCTTATCGTGCTCAGCTGGATGCTGTTGACACCGGCGGCGGATAAGATCATCAACTGGCTGCTGCAGAAATATAATGAGAAGATATTGAAGGGAGAGTCTGTAAAATGATTAAGTTTGACCATAACAATCTGAATGTGCTGGATCTGGAGCGCAGCATGAAGTTCTATAAGGAAGCTTTGGGACTTACGGAAGTGCGCCGTATCAATGGCGAGGGCTTTATCATCGTTTACCTGGGGGATGAAGAGGGCAGCGATCATAAGCTGGAACTGACCTGGCTGGCAGATCGTAAGGAGCCCTATAATCTGGGGGACAACGAATTCCATCTGGCTTTCCGGACCGATGAATTCGATGCTGTGCATAAAAAGCATGCGGACATGGGCTGCATCTGCTATGAAAATGAGGCCATGGGGATCTATTTCATCGTAAATCCGGATGGCTACTGGCTGGAAGTATTGCCGCCGGTGGTGAAAGTAAACGAGTAAAAAAATAAGGGTGCTGCAGGAGTGGGAAACTCGTGCAGCACCCTTTTTATTCTATGGGACTAGGGAAAACTTTAGGTTTCCGGGAGACTGTCTGTCAGGGCAGCCTGCTCATCAACAGCCTGAATTTCCCGGAATCTGTCCACAATGGTAGCGCAGGCGGCATCGCCGGTGATGTTGACGGCAGTGCGCAGCATGTCAAAAATTCTGTCCACGCCGAAGAGGATGGGCAGGGCATCGATGGGAATGCCGGCAGATACCAGCACAGCTACCACCAGAAGCGTCGGTCCGGGCACACCGGCCTGACCAACGGCCCCCAGGGTACTGGTGATGATGATGGCAATGTACTGCGGCAGGGATAATTCCATGCCATACATCTGGGCGATGAAAGTGGCGGCCATGGCATAATAAGCGGCATTGCCGTTCATATTGATGGTGGCGCCCAGGGGCAGGGCAAAGGACGTGGTCTCCTTGGACACACCCAGTTCCGTGGTGGCCGTGTTCATGTTCAGGGGCAGCGTGGCAATGGAGGAAGCCGTGGAGAAGGCAAAGACCTGTACTTTCCACATGCTTTGGAAGAACTGCTTGTAAGTGGTGCAGCGGGAGAACATGGCCACAGAGCCGCCAATCATGCCATAGGTGACGATGGCCAGCACCAATACGTAGAGAAGGATTAGATAGAGAATCTTGGTGAGCACTTCGTAGCCGAAGGTGCCCGTGGCATCAGCCATCAGGCAGAAGACGCCGATGGGAGCCACATACATGATGCCCGTCATGACCTTGATGAATAATTCCGTCAGGTAGTTGAAGAAATTCAGTACATAGTTTTTCTTGTGATCTTCCAGATAAGTGGCGGCAAAGCCCATGAACAGAGCAAAGACGATGATCTGCAGGATGTTGCCGTCCACCAGCGCCTGGAATGGGTTGGTGGGGACAAAGCCCGTTACCGTTTCCCAGAAGCCCGGGATCTTCGTGCTTTCTTCCATATGGTCCACATGGATGGCAGCTTCTGACAAAGTGGTCATCTCGATGCCCCGCCCCGGCTGGAAGATCTCACTGGCGGCCAAACCGAGCGCAACGGCCACGGCTGTGGTAATGCCGTAATAGCCAAAGGTCAGCAGGCCAATCTTGCCCGCACTGCTGGATTTTCCCAGGGAGGCAGCGCCGCCAATCAGGGAGAAGAGCACCAAGGGCACGACTACCATCTTGATGAGCTGCATGAAGAGATTGCCCAACGGGGCCAGCATATGGGCATCCTTACCCAATACCAAGCCTGCGGCGGCACCAAGCACAGTGGCCCCGATGATCCAAATTCCCAGCCGGTCAAGGCTGTTGTGTTTCTTTTCTGACATAGAAAAACCTCCCAATCTTTTATCATCACATCAACACATAAAGCCGCATACAATCCTTGAAGGAATATGTATGCGGCTTCATTGCACGTCTTATGTTAACATTGTAACACTCTTAGTCGTGGATGTCTACCACTGGTGGTGAAAAAATGTAATTTATGCATTTTCCTTGCGGAATTTGTCCATGAACTGGGCGAGTTTTTCAGCGCCTTCATAGGGCATGGCGTTGTAGATGGAAGCGCGCATGCCGCCGACGCTGCGATGGCCCTTGACACCGCTGAGGCCCTGTTCCAGAGCTTCTTTCACGAATTTTGCTTCGAGTTCTTCGCTGGGCAGACGGAAGGTCACATTCATGAAGGAACGGCTGTCTTTGTCGGCATGGCCGCGATAGAAGCCGTCAGAGCTGTCGATGGCGTTGTAGACCACAGCAGCCTTCTTCTCGTTGCGTTTGGCCATTTCTTCAAGGCCTCCCTGAGCTTTGATCCAGGCGGCAACCTTGCCCACCATGTAGATGCAGAATGCCGGCGGCGTATTGTAGAGGGAATCCTTTTCCAGGAAGGTGCTGTAACGGAACATGGTCGGCAGCGTCTTGGGGCTCGTGGCCAGCAGTTCTTTCTTGGCCACCACCAGCACTACGCCGGCCGGGCCGAGGTTTTTCTGCACGCCGGCATAGATGAAGTCGAATTTCTTGAAATCCAGCGGGCGGGAGAGCATATCCGAGGACATATCCGCAAAGAGGGGAACGCCATTGGTTTCCGGGATATAATGGTATTCCGTACCATAGATGGTATTGTTATAGCAAAGGTGCAGATAGGCGGCTTCCGGGTTGATCTTCAGCTCTTCCTGGATGGGAATATGCTTGAAGTCACGATCCTTGCTGGAAGCAGCAATCTCGCCCACGCCTAAGAGTTCCGCCTCTTTATAGGCCTTGGAAGCAAAGCTGCCGGACAGCACATAATTGCCGGGATGTTCTTTGCTGGCAAAGTTCAGGGGAATCATAGCGAACTGCTGGCTGGCACCGCCCTGGCAGAACAGGACTTCATAATCGTCACCGAGCCCCATCAGTTCCTTGATATCGGCTTTAGCCTGAGCATGGACAGCAGCATAAGGCTTAGCCCGATGGCTGATTTCCAGAATGGACATGCCGCTTTCGCCGAAGTTCAGGAACTCTGCCTGAGCTTCCTTGAGTACGGATAACGGCAGTGTAGCCGGGCCGGGATTAAAGTTATACACGCGATTTGCTTCCATGGAGTACCTCCTAAAAGAAATAAACTTACAATGTTACATGTGATAGGTATTTCACTTTATTTTACCCCTAATTTTTTATAAAAGCAAGGGCAAAAACAAATATTGTTTCTATACAGGAAACAGATGGAATTGTAAAATGGATAAATTTTACAGATTTACGAAAAATATCTTGACATGCGTGGTGATAAGTGATAAGCTAACATCAATTTCGAAATCAAACAATAACAAAACCGAAACCGATGAAGCGGAGATAACGGCGGCTACGTCTTTACAGAGAGCCTGCGTGGCTGAGAGTCAGGCAAGAAACGAACTGTCAAATGGACCGCGGAGGGTGCAGTCAAATGATTTGACTTGTCAGATCAGAGTATTCTGCAACGTGAGGAACGCGTCAGTTTCCGGGGATATGTTTGTATCCTGCAAAGCGCACGGGGGTTCCGTGAATCCAAGGTGGCACCGCGGATAGTGTATAGCACTTGTTCGTCCTTGATAGAATGGATAGTTCTGTCAGGGACGTTTTATATTGTACGGACATGCGGCAGAACAGCAGTGAGAAGGGAGCAGGCAAAATGATTGAAGAAGCTATTATGAAGATTGTGGACAAAGAGGATCTGACCTATGATGAGGCCTATGCCGTGATGAATGAGATCATGAGCGGGGAGACTTCCCCCACCCAGAATGCAGCTTTTCTGGCGGCACTGTCCACCAAGAGTGCCCGGGCAGAGACCACCGAGGAGATTGCCGGCTGTGCTGCGGCCATGCGTGACCATGCGCTGAAGGTGGATACGGGCATGGATATCTGCGATATCGTAGGCACCGGCGGCGACCATAGCCAGAGCTTCAATATCTCCACGACGGCCAGCATTGTGGCGGCTGCCGGCGGCGTCAAGGTGGCCAAGCACGGCAACCGCGCTGCATCCTCCAAATGCGGCACCGCAGATTGCCTCGAGGCTTTGGGAGTCAATATCCAGCAGAGCCCGGAAATGTGCAAGAAGCTCCTGCAGGAAGTGGGCATGTGCTTCTTCTTTGCCCAGAAATATCATGCGTCTATGAAATATGTAGGTGCTATCCGCAAGGAACTGGGGGTGCGCACGGTGTTCAACATCTTAGGACCCCTGACCAATCCGGGCAGCCCCACCCGTCAGCTGTTGGGCGTCTATGATGAATACCTTGTGGCGCCGCTGGCGCATGTGCTCAGCAGCTTGGGCGTGAAGCGGGGCATGGTGGTCTATGGCAAGAATAAATTAGATGAGATTTCCCTGTCGGCACCTACGGCAGTCTGTGAGATCCGGGATGGCTGGGTGAAGGCTTATACCATCAAGCCCGAGGATTTCGGCATGGAACGCTGCATGAAAGATGACCTCAAGGGCGGCAATCCCCAGGAAAATGCGGCAATCACCCGCAGTATCCTGCAGGGCGAGAAGGGCCATAAGCGCAATGCGGTGCTGCTGAATGCCGGCGCGGCCCTCTATATCAATGGCAAGGCTGAAACACTGGCAGGTGGGATCGAACTGGCAGCTGAGCTGATCGACTCTGGCAAGGCCATGCAGACATTGGAAAAACTAATTGAAGTCAGCAATCAGGCGGAGGCTGTGGCATGAACGTATTGGAACGATTAGCAGCTCATGCTGCCGAGAGGGTGGCCGCCGCCAAAGGTCAGAAGCCGCTGGCGCAGGTGCGGCGGGAAGCGGAGTCCCTGCCTAAGGGTGAGTTCCCGTTCAAACGGGCACTAGCCCATAAGGATCTGTCCTTTATCTGCGAATGCAAGAAGGCATCGCCCTCCAAAGGGTTGATTGCGCCGCATTTTCCTTATTTAGAGATTGCCAAGGATTATGAGGCGGCTGGTGCCGATGCCATTTCGGTGCTGACAGAACCCAGCGAGTTTTTGGGCAGTGACCGTTATCTGCAGGAGATTACGGCAGCAGTACAGACGCCCTGCCTGCGCAAGGATTTCACCATTGACGAATACATGATTTATGAAGCTAAGGTGCTGGGGGCTTCGGCCGTGCTGCTGATCTGCTCCTTGCTGGAAACGGAACGCATCAAGGAATATATGGCCGTGGCAGCCGACGTAGGACTGTCGGCGCTGGTGGAAGCTCATGATGAATGGGAAATCGAAAGCGCCCTGAAAGCCGGAGCCGAGATCATCGGCGTCAATAACCGCAATCTCAAGGATTTTTCCGTGGATATCGAAAGCAGCGGGCGGCTGCGGAGCATGGTGCCGCCTGAGGTGCTGTTCGTATCAGAAAGCGGCGTGAAGTCGGCTGCTGATGTGCAGCGGGCCAAGGCCATGGGTGCGGATGCCATACTGGTGGGCGAAGCACTGATGCGCAGTGCAGATAAGAATGCGATGCTGGCGGATTTCTATGCCGCTGCTGATAGACGAAGGGAGAATTTGCAATGACGAATCCACAGGGACGCTTTGGTATTCATGGTGGGCAGTACATTCCTGAAACGCTTATGAATGCCATCATTGAACTGGAAGAAGCTTACAATCACTATAAAAATGATCCGGAATTCCAGAAGGAACTGACAGAACTGCTGAATGACTATGCGGGCAGACCTTCCCGTTTGTACTATGCCGAGAAAATGTCCAAAGATCTGGGCGGGGCCAAAATCTATCTCAAACGTGAGGATCTCAATCATACCGGTGCGCATAAGATCAACAATGTCCTGGGGCAGGCCCTGCTGGCCAAGAAGATGGGCAAGACGCGACTGATTGCTGAAACCGGTGCAGGCCAGCATGGTGTGGCCACGGCTACGGCAGCAGCGCTGATGGGCATGGAATGCGTGGTCTTCATGGGCAAGGAGGATACGGAGCGTCAGGCCCTCAATGTTTACCGCATGCGCCTGTTGGGTGCCAAGGTAGTGCCCGTCACTTCCGGCACGGCAACCCTCAAGGACGCAGTATCCGAGGCTATGCGGGAATGGACCACCCGCATCAGCGATACCCATTATTGCTTAGGCTCTGTAATGGGGCCCCATCCGTTCCCAACGATTGTCCGGGATTTCCAGGCGGTGATTTCCCAGGAAATCAAGAGCCAGATGCTGGCGAAGGAAGGCCGTCTGCCCGATGTGGTCATGGCCTGCGTGGGCGGCGGTTCCAACGCCATTGGCAGTTTCTATCATTTTATTGAAGATAAAGAAGTCAAGCTGATCGGCTGCGAAGCCGCCGGCCGTGGCATCGATACCTTTGAGACGGCAGCCACCATCAATACGGGTCGCCTGGGTATCTTCCATGGCATGAAGTCTTATTTCTGTCAGGATGAAAACGGTCAGATTGCGCCGGTGTATTCCATTTCCGCCGGGCTTGATTACCCCGGTGTAGGACCGGAACATGCCCATCTGCACGATATCGGCCGTGCTGAGTATGTAGCTGTCACCGATGACGAAGCGGTGGATGCTTTTGAATATCTGTCCCGCATGGAGGGCATCATTCCTGCCATCGAGTCCAGCCATGCCATTGCCTATGCCATGAAGCTGGCACCGAAGATGGATAAGGACAAGATCATCGTTGTAACTGTATCTGGCCGGGGCGACAAGGACTGCGCCGCCATTGCCCGCTATCGGGGGGAGGATATCCATGAGTAATATCGCAAACGCATTCAAGAACGGCAAAGCCTTTATTCCCTTTTTTACCTGCGGTTTCCCGGATATGGAGACCAGCAAGGCGGCTATCCGCGCGGCCGTGGAGAACGGCGCGGACCTGATTGAGCTGGGCATCCCGTTCTCCGATCCTACAGCGGAAGGCCCGGTAATCCAGCGTTCCACGTTGGGGGCGCTCAAGAATGGCGTCACGACCAATAAGATATTCAAGATGGTCAAGGAATTGCGGCAGGATGTAAAGATTCCGCTGGTCTTTATGACCTATGCCAATGTGGTATTCTCCTATGGCGGGGAAGATTTCTTCGCCAAATGTCAGGAAGTCGGCATTGATGGCCTGATCCTGCCGGACCTGCCCTATGAAGAAAAGGAAGAATTTGCCAGCCTCAGCGAAAAATACGGCGTGGATCTGATTTCCATGATTGCGCCGACATCCCATGAGCGCATTGCCATGATTGCCAAGGAGGCAACAGGTTTTATCTATGTGGTCAGCAGTCTTGGGGTTACGGGCGTGCGCAAGGAAATCACGACGAATCTGGCGGAAATGGTGGAAGCCATCCGCAAGGTCACGGATGTGCCCTGTGCTATCGGCTTTGGTATCGCCAATCCCGATCAGTCCAAGAAGATGGCCAAGATTGCCGACGGCGTGATTGTCGGTTCGGCCATCGTGAAGCTGTTGGAAAAATACGGAAAAGAAGCACCGGAATACGTGGGTGCCTATGTGCGCTCCATGCATCCGAAAAATTTACTGTAAGCAGAAAAAAGTCCGTTGATGAAGCGGGCTTTTTCAATTGCAGTTTGTGGGGGCGTTCGTGCTGAAGGTATTCCGTTCATGCGCAGTCAGGGGTTCACGGGGAAGTACTTTTTCTGTTTCCGCTAAAACGACCCTCTCGGCAATTTTAGAGCTGTTTAGCCAGATGGCGCCGGGCAAGACCGTCGCAGGTTACTGGAAGATGCGTACTTCTGCTGGCGGGTCATTTAGTGAAGCGGCGAAAAAGTATTCCCACCGCCGCCCCATTGAGCTGTAACAAAATGCGTTTAAGTTCGCATCAGCGTGAGGACGAATAATTTGTCTATTTTGCCTATGGCAAAATTTGTCCAATTGGGTTATAATGAAAAAGTAGTTTTTTAAAGCTAATTTGTGTTGACACATTGTTCTATGTTTACACAATGGGCGAGTGAGTTTATATGATTAAGGAGAAATGTGTAAATGAAACTTGTAGTAACTGTAGTAGGCAAAGACCGCGTAGGTATTATCGCCATGGTCAGTCAGATCTTAGCCGAGAACAATGTCAACATTCTGTCTATCAACCAGAACATCCTCGATGGTTATTTCAACATGATCCTGATTGCTGAAATCAGCAGCAGCAAGATCAAGCTGGTGGACCTGCAGAAGAAGCTCAAGGAAAGCGGTCAGGAAATCAATGTGGATATCAAGGCTCAGCATGCCGATATCTTCAATGTCATGCACAATATCTGATTTGACTGTTGACTGTTTGGCCGATTGATTGCCTATAGGAGGAAATTTTTTTGTTTAGCATAGACGATATCATTGAAACCAATGAGATGATCACCGAGAACAAATTGGACGTGCGTACCATTACCATGGGTATTTCCCTGCGGGACTGTGCACATCCCAATATCGACCAGTTCTGCCGCAATGTGTATGATAAGATCACCAAGTCGGCAGAATTCCTGGTAAAGACTGGTGAGGATATTGAATCGGAATATGGTATTCCCATCATCCATAAGCGCGTTTCGGTAACGCCGATTGCCATTGCAGCGGATTCTTGCAAGACGGATACCTATGTGCCGGTAGCTGAGGCTATGGACAAGGCTGCCAAGGAAATCGGCGTCAACTTTATTGGTGGTTTCTCCGCTCTCGTGGAAAAAGGCTTCACCAATGGTGACCGCATCCTGATCAACTCCATTCCCCAGGCACTGGCTACCACCGATGTGGTCTGCTCTTCGGTAAACCTTGGTTCTACCAAGACCGGCATCAACATGGACTGCGTGCGGGAAATGGGTGAGGTCATCAAGCGCACAGCAGAACTCACGCGGGATAATGATGCGCTGGGCTGTGCCAAGCTCGTTGTCTTCTGCAACGCCCCGGGGGATAATCCTTTTATGGCTGGTGCCTTCCATGGTGTCAGCGAAGCGGACAAGGTGGTCAGCGTCGGCGTCAGCGGCCCGGGCGTGGTCAAGCATGCTCTGGAAGCCAAGAAAGGCGCAGACTTCACGGAAGTGGCCGAAACCATCAAGAAGACGGCCTTCAAGATTACCCGCGTAGGCCAGCTGGTGGCCCGGGAAGCATCCAAGCGTCTGGGGGTGCCCTTCGGCATTATCGACCTGTCCTTGGCCCCGACGCCGGCCGTCGGCGACAGTGTGGCCCGCATCATCGAAGAGATGGGCATTGAGTCCTGCGGTGCTCCGGGTACTACGGCCGCTTTGGCCCTGCTCAATGACGCCGTGAAAAAGGGTGGCCTCATGGCTTCTTCCCATGTTGGCGGCCTCTCCGGTGCCTTTATCCCCGTCAGCGAGGACGAGGGCATGATCAATGCCATCAAGGTTGGCAGCCTGTCCCTGGAAAAACTCGAAGCCATGACTTGTGTCTGCTCCGTAGGCCTCGATATGATTGCCATCGAAGGCGACACCAGTGCGGCTACGATTTCCGGCATTATCGCCGATGAAGCAGCCATTGGCATGATCAACAACAAGACCACGGCTGTGCGCGTCATCCCTGTACCGGGCAAGAAGGTCGGGGAAATGGTAGAATTCGGCGGCCTCTTAGGCTACTGCCCAATCGTACCGGTGCGCAACCAGTACAGCTCCGCGGCCTTCATCGCCCGCGGCGGCCGCATTCCGGCACCGATTCGGAGCCTGACAAACTAAATTTTAAGAGGCTATGCAAATAGCCTCTTTGTTTTAGGAGAGCATTATGCGTGTTACGAAAAAAATTAAGGAAGAGCAGATACGCATTTTAGGGGAAGTCTACAAAGATACTAAGCCTGCCCTGATTTTCCGCAATCCCTTTGAACTGCTGATTGCGGTGATCCTTTCCGCCCAATGTACGGACAAGCGGGTGAATGTCACCACGGCAAGATTGTTCCAGAAAGCGGCCACACCTGCGGCCATCTTAGAGATGGGCCTTGGCGCTCTGGAAGAGGAAATCCGGGATTGCGGACTGTTCCGCAATAAGGCTAAGAACATCATGGCCACCTGTCAGATCCTCTGTGAGCAGTATGGCGGCGAGGTGCCGGCGGATTTCCAGAAATTGCAGGAACTGCCCGGCGTGGGGCGCAAGACGGCCAATGTGGTCATGAGCGTGGGCTTTGGTGCGCCTGCCATTGCCGTGGATACCCATGTGTTCCGCGTGGCTAATCGGCTGAAACTGGCTACAGGGGATACTCCCTTAGTGGTGGAACAGGGGCTGATGAAGGCCATTCCCAAGGAAAAATGGTCGGCGGCCCATCACTGGATGATCTGGCATGGACGGAATGTCTGCAAGGCCCGCAAGCCCCTATGCGACGAATGCCCGCTGGCAGAAGTCTGTCCTGCTGCAAATTAAGTCCCCCTTTTTTGGGGAGGGGCATCAGGCAGGTATTAGCAATTTATACGGAATGAGATGAGAGCATGATTTATCGGAAAGCAACATTTGCCGATGTGGAGGCAATATATGAACTGGTGGCGGATTACGCTAAGCAGGGCGTAATGCTGGCCCGTTCCCGCAATACCCTTTATGAGACCTTGCGGGATATGGTGGTGGCCATTGATGACGATGGCACTTTGGCTGGCGTAGGCGGCCTCCATGTGATCTGGGACAGATTGGCGGAGGTGCGTACCATGGCGGTCTCGCCGCATAAGCGCCGCCGGGGCATCGGGGCCGAGATTGTCCGCCGTTTGTTGGAGGATGGGGAGTCTTTAGGCATCGAGAAGTATTTCACGCTGACCTATCAGCCGGAGTTTTTCAAAGCGTTGGGCTTTGAGGTCATCAACAAGGAGGAACTGCCCCATAAGGTCTGGAAGGAATGCATTGATTGTCCCAAGTTCCCCAACTGCGATGAAATCGCTATGGTAAAAGTTTGAAATAAAAGTTCACTCATAATGGAAAAACTGTACATTTTTTCGTTTAACAGTTGACAATATGGTGATAAACTGATATAGTATCAAACAACGAGAGAAAATGCAAAGACGGAGAGAAGTAAGAGGCAGAAATCTTCCAGAGAGTGGCGGGTTGGTGCAACGCCATAGAGGGAACCTTTGAAATACACTCCCGAGCAGCCGGTTGAAAAATCATTTGGATTTAGTAGGCCGCGCCGGAATGCCACCGTTATCAGAGGCTAGGATATGCATGTATCCGAAAAGAGAGGCTTGCAACTGGCAAGCAGGGTGGTACCACGGGTATAACAGCTCGTCCCTGTGAGGGGGCGGGCTTTTTCTGTTTGAACTTTGACTTGATTATGTTATTATGGAGGAATGGACATGATTATCGTAATGAGCCCCAGTGCAACGAAAGAAAATTTGGAGAAAGTCGTCAAGAAGGTGGAATCCGCCGGCTTGAGGACGCATATCTCGGAAGGTGAGGAAGTAACCATCGTAGGCGTTATAGGCGATAAGAAGAAAATCGCGAATCTGGAAATGAACATGATGGACGGTGTGGAAAAGACCGTCCGCATTACCGAAAAATATAAATTGGTCAGCCGCCATTTTCATCCCGAAGATACCATCGTGGACGTGGGCGGTGTGAAGGTCGGCGGCCAGCAGATTGTGGTGATGGCAGGTCCCTGTTCCGTGGAGAGCATTGAGCAGCTCAGAGAGGCCGCCCAGGCCGTCAAGGCTGGCGGTGCCCAGTTCCTGCGCGGCGGTGCCTTTAAGCCCCGTACGAGCCCTTATGACTTCCAGGGCCTGGCTGAAGACGGCCTCAAGATGCTCCGTCAGGTGGCCGATGAAGTTGGTCTCAAAGTTGTGACGGAAATCGTGGACAAGGACGATCTGGAGCTGGTGGGCCAGTACGCTGACCTCTATCAGGTGGGTGCCCGCAATATGCAGAACTTCCAGCTGCTGAAGGCTCTGGGCAAGGCGGATAAACCGGTCATGCTCAAGCGCGGTCTGTCGGCCACCATCAGCGAATGGCTCAACGCTGCCGAGTACATCATGGCAGGCGGCAATGAGCAGGTCATTCTCTGTGAGCGCGGCATTCGCACCTATGAGACCTTTACCCGCAATACGCTGGACTTGAGTGCCGTAGCTGCGGTCAAGGAACTTTCCCATCTGCCCATCATCGTCGATCCGAGCCATGGCACGGGCCGCTGGCAGATGGTGCAGCCCATGGCCCGTGCGGCTGTGGCTGCCGGCTGTGACGGCCTGATCATCGAAGTTCATCCCCATCCGGAAGTGGCCCTGTCCGATGGCGACCAGAGCCTGACACCCAAGAATTTCAACCGCCTGATGGAGGAATTGGGCAAGATTGCTGCCGTTATGGAGCGTACGGTATAAGCTTATGAAACAGGAGAGACTAACCTTGGCCATTATCGGCGTAGGTTTGATTGGCGGCTCATTGGGCCTTTGCCTCAAGGATAAGCTGGGGGAGGATATCTATATTACGGGGCTCTGCCGTACCCAGGCATCCATGGATAAGGCTGTGGAATTGGGGGCGGTGGATTTTGCCTCGGCGGATATCGAGTCCGTGGTGGGCAACGCCGATATTGTATTCCTAAGCCCGCCGGTGCTCCAGATTGTGCCCATGGTGGAAAAGATCCTGCCTTACCTCAAAAAAGGGGCGATACTGACGGATGCTGGCAGCACCAAGCAGTACATCTGGCAGCATCTGCAAAAGATATTGCCGGAGGATATCTACTACATCGCGGGGCATCCCATGACCGGCCGGGAAAAGAGCGGCGTGGAAGCGGCCAAGAAGGACCTGTTTGTGGGCAAGGCCTATGTGATCGTGGAAGACACCGGAGCACCCCAGGAAGCCCATGACAAGCTGATGCGCATATTGCAGCATACGGGCGCCAATTTCACTACCCTGGATATTGCCAAGCATGACCGTTGCGCTTCCGTCATCAGCCATGTGCCCCATGTGGCGGCGGCGGCGTTGGTCACGCTGCTCAATCAGTCCGGCGGCGATATGGAATCCTGCATCAAGCTGATTGGCGGCGGCTTCAAGGATACGACGCGCATAGCGTCATCCAACGCCGATATGTGGGCGGATATCTGTATGACCAATGGCAAGGCCATTGCGGCAAACCTCAGAACCCTGCAGGAGATTATCGGTCAGGTCATCACCGCCTGCGAACAGCAGGATCGTCAGGCCGTGTATGATTACTTTGCGGCCAGCAAGAAACGCCGCGACGCCCTGCTGGAAAATGCCGTTCACCAATTTGATCCCAACTGAATATATATGCTGAAAGGGCAGTGACAATGAGAGATCATCCGGTCACTGCCCTTTTTTTGACCCCTCAGGCTGATGGCGGCAATTATTGTGGCTGCGTGGTTTCGCAACGTCAGTAAATATGCTATGATATATGGTATGTGTAACGTGACAAATGAGGTGTAAAGTTTGCAGTTAAAACGCTTGGAGGCTTATGGCTTTAAGTCTTTTGCAGATAAGATAACCATAGATTTTGACCAGGGCATAACGGCAATCGTGGGACCAAATGGCAGCGGCAAGAGCAATATCACCGATGCCATCCGCTGGGTGCTGGGGGAGCAGAATGTCCGCAACCTGCGCGGCACCAAGGCGGAGGATATCATCTTCACGGGATCGGCGTCCCGTAAGGCACTAGGTGTGGCTGAGGTGTCCCTGTTCTTTGCCAATGATGGCACTTTGCCTGTGGATTTCCGGGAAGTGGTAGTGACGCGCCGGCTCTATCGCAATGGGGACAGTGAGTTCTATATCAACCGTTCCCGCTGCCGGTTGAAGGATATCTACAATCTTTTTGCCGATACGGGCATTGGCCATGATGGCATGAGCATCATCGGGCAGAATCGCATTGACGATATTCTGAACAGCCGTCCCGAGGACCGCCGGGCATTCTTCGAGGAAACGGCGGGCATCACCAAGTACCGCAACCGCAAGCGGGAGTCCGTGCGGAAACTTACGGATACGGAAAACAACCTCGTGCGCGTGCAGGACATCATCCATGAGATTGAAAACCAGCTGGAGCCCTTGTCCCGCCATGCGGAAAAGACGCGGATCTACAATGGACTCAACGAGGAATATCGGCGCTGCAAGCTGGCAAAATTGTCCTTTGACTATGGGCAGGAAGCGGGAAAGCGGGCCGACAACGAAGCGAAGCTGACTAAGTTCCGGGATGAACTGCTGGCGGCTGACACTCATGTGCAGGCGCTGGCAGCAGAGAAGGAAAAACTTCATAAGGATATCATCGATCTGGAGCAGAAGCTGCAGGCACAGGCGGCGAGGAATGAATCCCTGCGGCAGAAGATGGAAGAAGCTGCCAGGGAAATGGCCAAGTTGCAGGAACGGCAGGATCAGAGCGATGAGATGCGCAATCGTATCCTGGAGCGGCGTAAATCCCTGAACAGCGAGATCGCCCGGATGGTGGCGGAGATTGCCCAGCTGACATCTGACCATCAGCAGCAGAAACAGGATCTGGCGCTGTTGGATGAACTGCTGGTTAAAGAACAGGCCAAGCAAAAGAAATTCTCTCAGTTGATTCGGGAGCAGGAACAGGCGGAACGTGAGCTGGAAGAAGAAAGGGCACAACAGCTTGAGGTTTGGAATGCTCGCAAGCAGGAATACGCCTTGGCCCAGCGTGATCTGGAAAACAGCGAGGGCGATCAGGAGAGCCGGGAGGATGAACTGTATCAGGCCAGGGAAAAACTGGCGGATTTAGAAGATGCACAGGATGTTTGGCAGAAGAAGCTGCAGCAGATAACAGTCAGCTTCAAGGCGGATGAAGAGAAGTGGCAGCAGACTGCCGCCCATAGAAAAAATGCCGAAGCAGAACAGGCACAGATCCTGCGGGAGTTGAACCATAACAGCCAGCAGCTGCATACGGCGGAGAATAAATTGCAATTCCTCACGCGGATGCAACAGGCCTATGAGGGCTTTGGCAAGGCAGTAAAGGCCGTGCTGAAATCCCAGGAAAGCTGGCGCAAGGGCGTAGCTGGTGCCGTGGCCGAGCTCATCGATGTGCCCCGTGACTACGTGACGGCCATCGAAGTGGCCCTGGGCGGCAACTTGCAGAATGTGGTCACCCAGGATACGGATACGGCCAAGGCAGCCATCAGCTTCCTTAAAAGGGAGCGGCAGGGGCGTGTGACCTTCCTGCCTTTGTCTACGCTGGTAGTGCGTCAGTCCCAAAGCATCCGGGAAGGCAGGGATGCTGGTGTCATCGGCTGGGCCAATACCTTGGTCCGGGCGGACAGTTGCTATCAGAAGGCCATTGACTTCCTGTTGGCCCGTACATTGGTTGTGGATAATCTGGACAATGCTTTGAAGATTGCCCGTGATCATGAACAGCGCTTGCGCATCGTAACGCTTTCCGGGGAACTGCTGAATCCCGGCGGCTCGCTCTCAGGTGGCAGCCGCCAGCATGCGGAGGCCAGCTTCCTGAATCGCAGCGGTGAAATCGAGGATCTAAAGGGAAAAATCACGTCCTTGCAGGCTGAAAGCCGGAAGCTTACAGCCTTGCGGGATGAGCGGACACAACAGTTGCAGGCATTGGAACATGATATGCAGCAATTGCAGGACAACCTGCAGCAGCAGCGCATTTCCCAGGCAGAGCTCGAAACCAATCTGCAGGCCGCCGGTCAGAATCTGACGGAACAGCAGACCAAGGTTGCAGCCATCGAAGAAGCCTTGCAGACTTTCCAGAAAAGCTTTGCCAGAATGCAGGAGAAGAAAGTCCTGGCCAAGCGGGCGGCGGCAGAAGCCGAAGGCCGCTATCAGGAGCTGGATAAGGATTTGGAAAAAGCTCGGGAAAAGCTGGAAGATCTGGTGCAGGATGCCGAAGACTTGCGCCGTTATATCAACGACCGGGAAATCAAGCGGGCAGCTTTGGAACAGGAGATCCTGGGCAATACCCAGTTCCTGCAGCTGCGGGCTAAAGCCAAGACCGCCAGCGAAGAGGCCTTGAAGGCCAATGAGCAGGAGGAACGCGATCTGGATGCCAGCCTTGTGGACAGCGTTGATCGGCTGAAAGTCCTGGATGCACAGCAGCATGAGTGGCAGGACAGCTACGATGAGGGACAGGCTGCCCATGACGATATCTATAAGGAACGCATGGACAAGCTGGAAGCCTCCCAGGAGGCAGACAAGCAGGCCACAGTGGCTGCTCAGCAGCGCAACCGCCTGCAGGATGCGATCCAGAGTCATGAGATTGCCCAGAACAAGCTGGACATGAAGCTGGAATCCCTGCAGGAAACCATTTTGGCCGAATACGGCCTGACACCCGAACGGGCGGCAGAAGAAGCCATGGAGGGTGAACCTGCCGAAATCAAGGCCAATATGCAGCAGCTGGAACGTAAGCTCAAGGAACTGGGCCCCGTCAATCCCAATGCCCTGGAGGAATTCGAGGAACTGCAGAAGCGCCATGACTTTATGGAGAAACAGGCAGGAGATCTGAATACGGCCAAGGAGGACTTGGAAAAGATCCTGGCCGATATGGATGAGGCCATGACCAAGCAGTTCAAGGAGGCCTTTGCCCAGATCCAGGTGTATTTCGGGGAGATCTTTGTGCGTCTCTTCGGTGGCGGCAAGGCCGAATTGCAGCTGACGGATAAGGACGATGTACTGAATGCCGGGGTGGATATCCTCGTGACACTGCCACAGAAGAAACGGCAGAACCTCTCGGCCCTGTCCGGCGGCGAGCGTGCGCTGACGGTTATCGCCCTGCTCTTTTCCTTCCTGCGCTATCGTCCGTCGCCATTTTCGGTATTGGACGAAATCGACGCGCCTTTGGATGAAGCCAATGTGGTGCGCTTTGGCAGCTTCCTCAAGGAATTTGCGGAGAACACCCAGTTTATCGTGGTCACCCATCGTAAGGGCACCATGGAAGCCGTGGATACCCTCTACGGCGTGACGATTGAAGATGCCGGCGTATCGAAGATTTTGTCGGTGAAGATAGACGAAGTAGAATAAGGAGTTTTGACTATGGGATTTTTTGACAAACTGAAAAAAGGCTTGAACAAGACACGGGAGAATCTGACCAACAAGATTGAGAAATTGGTCATCGGCTATGCGGATATCGACGAGGATTTTCTCGATGAGCTCGAAGAAACCTTGATTATGGCCGATGTGGGCGTGCAGACCACGGATAAGCTCATGACGGCGGTGCGCAAGGGCATCAAGAAGAAAGAAATCAATTCCCCTGAGGATCTGAAGCCCTTCCTGCAAAAGGAAATTGCCGAAATCCTCAATGCCGGTGAGGATACCACCCGCACGGCGGAGAACGGCCCTACGGTCATGCTGGTCATCGGCGTAAATGGCGCCGGTAAGACCACGACCATCGGCAAGTTGGCTTCCTATTACAGGGAGCAGGGCAAGAGCGTCATGCTGGCGGCTGCCGATACCTTCCGCGCTGCCGCTATCGACCAGCTGGAAGTCTGGGCACAGCGCAGCGGCGCCCAGCTCATCAAGCATGAGGAAGGCTCTGACCCGGCGGCTGTGGCCTATGATGCAGTAAAAGCTGCCGTGGCCCGCAAGATCGATATGCTGATCATCGACACGGCCGGCCGCCTGCAGAACAAGTCCAACCTCATGCAGGAGCTGGAGAAGATCAACCGCGTCATTGGCCGGGAAATCAAGGGGGCACCCCATGAGACACTGTTGGTGCTGGATGCCACTACAGGCCAGAATGCCATCAGCCAGGCCGAGCTCTTCACCAAGGCGGCGCCGATTTCCGGTGTGGTACTGACTAAGCTGGATGGCACGGCCAAGGGCGGTGTGGTCATCGGTATCAAGAGCCAGCTGTCCATGCCGGTGAAATGGATTGGCGTGGGCGAAGGCGTGGAGGATCTGCGTCCTTTCGTGGCGGAAGACTTTGCCAAGGCTTTGTTCGCCTAATCTTGTCCATTAGCGGTAATTATGCTATAATTGACGAGTGTGTAAAGATGTTAAGCAGTCCTCGTCCCGTGCAGGACGAGGATTTCTTGTGTGTGTCATTTCAATGGGAAAGAAAGGGGATTTCGTATGCGTGAATTGTTGGAACTCTTGGAGCATGATGCCCGTCGTCCGGTGGGCGAGCTGGCCTCCATGCTCAAGCGCAGTGAATATGAAGTGGAAAAGAACATCAAGGATTTGGAGAAGAACAAGATCATCCTTTCCTACAATACCTTGATCAACTGGGAAAAATTCGGTGACGACACGGTTACGGCCATCATTGAGATCAATCTGACGCCCCAGCGGGAAGTGGGCTTCGATGCCATTGCCGAGCGCATCTACCGTTTTGACGAAGTGCGCACGGTATATCTCATGAGCGGTAGCTTCGACCTGCTGGTCATCATCGAGGGCAAATCCCTGAATGACGTGGCCAACTTCGTGGCAACCCGCCTGGCTACCATCGAGGGCGTGACGGCTACCCGCAGCCACTTCATGCTGAAACCCTACAAAAAGGACGGCGTCATCATCAATGATGAGGAACGTGACCGCAGATTGGTGGTGTCCCCCTGATGGCTGATAAAATGAATTGGGAACAGCGCCTGTCCCCGGCTGTAAATGCCATTGCTCCGTCCGGCATCCGCAAGTTTTTCGATATTGCGGCCCAGATGGATGACGTGATTTCCCTGGGCGTAGGCGAGCCGGATTTTGTGACGCCCTGGTCCATCCGGGAAAGCTGCGTCTATGGTCTGGAACAGGGTTATACATCCTATACCGCCAACCGGGGTATGCCGGAGTTGCGGCAGGAAATCGTCAATCTCTACCAGCGTCGCTATAATACCGAATACGATGCCAATACGGATGTATTGGTGACGGTGGGCGTCAGTGAGGCTCTGGATATCGCCATGCGCGCCATTCTGGCCCCGGGGGATGAAGTGCTGATTCCCGAGCCCTGCTATGTGTCCTATCAGGCCTGCACGATCCTGGCGGGCGGCGTGCCCGTGGCTGTGCCGGCCAAGATTGAAAACGAATTCCGCATTACGCCGGAGGAGCTGGAACAGCATGTTACCGACAAGACCAAGGTGCTCCTGATTGGCTATCCCAACAATCCGACCGGTGCCATCATGACCCGCAAGGATTTGGAAGCCGTGGCGGATTTCGCTGAGAAGCATGATCTGATTGTCATCTCCGATGAAATCTACGGGGATCTGACCTACGGTGGTGAGGAACATGTCTGCTTCTCCTCCCTGCCCCGCATGAAGGACAGGACCATCCTGCTCAACGGTTTCTCCAAGGCCTATGCCATGACGGGCTGGCGCATCGGCTATGCCCTGGGCAATCCGGAAGTCATCGCCGCCATGACCAAGATCCATCAGTACACCATGCTCTGTGCGCCCATTACGGCTCAGGTAGCTGCTGTTGAGGCCCTGCGTCATGGTGAGAAGTACATGAAGAAGATGGTGGCAGAATACGATCGCCGCCGCCGTTTGATCTATGACGGCCTGACCAAGATGGGCTTGGAATGCTTCGAGCCGAAAGGCGCCTTCTACATCTTCCCGTCCATCAAGTCTACGGGCTATACCTCCGACGAGTTTGCCGAAAAGCTGCTGACGGCGGAACATGTGGCTCTGGTGCCCGGCAGTGCCTTCGGCCAGTGCGGCGAAGGCCATGTACGCTGCTCCTATGCTACGGCTATTGACAAGATTTCTGAAGCCCTTAACCGCATCGAGAATTTCCTGAAAAATCATCGTAAATAATAGATTGGCTATGAAAAAGTTTGCTTTTTCATAGCCTTTTGTGTTTATAGATAGACAAAATGTTACAATATGGTGCGATTTTCTTGACATAAAGCTGCTTAAATGATAATCTCTGAATATGTGAATGTTATCGAAGGAGGCTTTACTGTGAAGTTTTTTCCCGCGTTCAGTGATATAGAAAAGTTGAAATTGACTGGTCAGTTTGACATTGCACCGGTGAGCTGTGAGATCTTGGCGGATTTCATCACGCCCATGGAGGCACTGCGAATCTTAAAAAATACCAGCGAACATTGTTATCTGCTGGAATCGGCTCAGGCCAGTGACAAGTGGGGACGTTATACATTTTTGGGCTTTGAGCCGCGCATGGAAGTGACCTGCCTCAATGGGGAGTTCAAGGCTGACGGCAAGCTGGTGGCGGGAGCAGATCCCGCAGTAGAGATCCGCAGGATCATGGCAGGCTTCCGCAGCCCCCGGTTGGCGGAACTGCCACCCTTTACCGGCGGCCTGGTGGGGTATTTTGCTTTCGATTTCATCGGTTACAGCGAACCTAAGGCTAAAGTGGACGTAGAGGATACGGAAAACTTCCGGGACGTGGATCTGATGCTCTTTGACAAGGTCATTGCCTTCGATAATGTGCGGCAGAAAATCGTGCTGATGGTCAATATGTTCCTGAAAGATGGCGAGGCAGGTTATCAGCAGGCGGTGATGGAACTGTGCCGCATGGTGAAGCTCCTGCGCAATGGGACGAAAGGCGAGATTGTCAGCGGCAAACTGTTGGGGGAAGTGCAGCCGCTGTTCTCACAGCAGGAATTCTGCTCCATGGTGGAGAAGGCCAAGCATCATATCCATGAGGGCGATATTTTCCAGATCGTTCTTTCCAATCGCCTAGCAGCACCCTTCCAAGGCAGCCTGCTGAATACGTATCGGGTGCTCCGAACCATCAATCCTTCACCGTATATGTTCTATTTCTCCGGCCTCGATGTGGAGGTGGCCGGAGCTTCGCCGGAAACGCTGGTGAAGCTGGAAGATGGTATCCTGCATACCTTCCCGCTGGCAGGAACGCGTCCGCGTGGCAAGAATCCGGCTGAGGACAAAGCCCTGGAAGAGGAATTGCTGGCGGACGAAAAAGAATTGGCTGAACACAATATGCTCGTGGATTTAGGGCGCAACGACCTGGGCAAGATCAGTGAGTTCGGCTCTGTACAGGTGGAAAAGCTGCATTCCATTGAACGGTATTCCCATGTGATGCATATCGGCTCCACGGTGCGGGGCAAGATCCGTGCAGATAAGGACGCGCTGGATGCGATTGCGGCAGTGCTGCCGGCGGGGACGCTCTCTGGTGCACCGAAGATCCGTGCCTGCCAACTCATTGGTGAGTTGGAGGGCAATAAGCGGGGGATTTACGGCGGGGCCATCGGTTACATCGATTTTACCGGCAATATGGATACCTGCATCGCTATCCGCATTGCCTACAAGAAGAACGGTCAGGTCTTTGTGCGCAGCGGGGCCGGGATTGTGGCCGATTCCAATCCGGAGAAGGAATATCAGGAATGTATCAACAAGGCCAAAGCTGTGGTGCGTTCACTGGAATATGCGGAGGATGACGACTTATGATTTTGCTGGTAGATAATTACGATAGCTTTTCTTACAATCTATATCAGCTGATTGGCAGCATCAACCCGGATATCAAAGTGATCCGCAACGATGAGATGACTGTGGCTGAAATTGAGGCCCTGCAGCCGGACAGGATTATCCTGTCGCCGGGGCCGGGACGGCCGGAGGACGCAGGCAATATCATGGAGATTGCTGCCACGCTGGGGAAAACAATCCCTACGCTCGGGGTATGTCTGGGACATCAGGCCATCTGCGCGGCTTTCGGTGGCGTAGTGACTTATGCCAAGCAATTGATGCATGGCAAACAATCGGCCGTCCGATTTACCGAAGATTGTCCATTGTTTGCCGGCTGTCCGCAGGATATGCTGGTGGCCCGTTATCATTCTCTGGCAGCGGAAGCCGATAATTTGCCAGCATGTCTGAAGGTTACAGCAAAGACTGCTGATGGCGAAGTCATGGCGGTACAGCATCGGGATTATCCTATCTATGGGGTGCAGTTTCATCCGGAATCCATCATGACGCCTGCGGGCAAGACCATGTTGGAGAACTTCATCAATTTGTAAAAAAATACAAGGACAAACGGGAAATTTGTCAAAAAATTCCTTGCCAAAACCTACCGTGCTATGCTATTATGTATGTTAGATTGTGAAAACGGGCTAAAAGTATACCGTTTAGGCATAATTTACAATAATGGTGGTTGATGTATGGAAGTCATTTTAGCAGATTATCTTGGCTTTTGTTATGGCGTGAAAAGGGCCGTAAACATTGCACAAGAGAATGCTTCCCCAGATGGCACCGCTTCTACACTGGGACCTATCATTCATAATCCTCAGGTGGTCGATCGTCTCAAAGCCGAAGGCGTGGGTACCGTCGATCGATTGGAAGAGATGGAGAAAGGGACCGTGATCATCCGCTCTCATGGTGTGGGACCGGATATTTATGAGAAAGCGGAGCTTCGCGGTCTTGATTTAGTGGATGCAACGTGTCCCCATGTAAAAAAAGCGCAGTTGTCGGCTAAGCAATTGGCTGATGCGGGTTACACCGTGGTCATTGTCGGGGAGAAGCGTCACCCTGAAGTGCGCAGCATCTTCGAATGGTCCTATGGCAAGGCGACAATAATCGAGACAGAAGAAGAAGCAGATGCCTTGGATTCTTGTGCGAAGCTGGGGGTTGTTTGTCAGACAACCTTTTCCGGGGATAAATTCAAGAGTATCGTGACGCGTTTGTTGGAAAAATCCCGGGACATCCACATACAGCGGACCATTTGCACAGCGACAGACCAGCGCCAAAAGGCAGCGCTGGATTTGGCAGCCAAAGTTGATATGATGCTGGTGGTTGGCGGCAAGAACAGTGCTAATACCACACGGTTGGCTCAGATTTGTGCCGAAAAATGCTTAACTTACCATATCGAAACTGCAGCAGAATTGCAGGACGAGTGGTTTGATAAAATTGAAAAAATTGGTATTACAGCGGGCGCATCCACGCCTGACTGGATTATCAAGGAGGTATATAAAAAGTGTCAGAACAGATGAATATGGAAGAACTCTTAGCAGAGGCCGAAAACGCAATGCCGGATATCCAGGAACGTACCGTTGTTACGGGCGAGGTTATCCAGGTTTCCCGCGATGAGGCTTATGTTGATATCGGATACAAGCAGGAAATTGCTATTCCGAAGCGCGAGCTCGCTTACCCGGCTCCGGAATCCGCTGAGGATGTAGTAAAAGTTGGCGACAAGATCGATGTTTACATCGTTTCTCTGGGCGGCGACAACGGCGGTATCCTTTCCAAGGTCAAAGCTGACCGCATGGTTGCCTGGAAGGATATGGAAGCCATCATGGAACGCGGCGAAACGGTTCAGGCTACCATCAATCAGGTAGTCAAGGGCGGTCTCGTGGCTTCTGTTAACGGTCTCCGCGGCTTCATCCCGGCTTCCCAGATGGAACTGCATTTCGTAAAGGATCTGTCCGTTTATGCTGGTCAGACGGTTGAGTGTGAAATCATCGAAATCGATGTACATAAGCAGCGCCTCGTTCTTTCCCGTCGCAAGCTCCTCGAAGCTGTTCGCGCTGAGAAAGAAGACGAAGTATTCTCCACGCTGCAGCCGGATACGATCGTTCGTGGTACCGTTAAGCGTATCGTGGACTACGGTGCATTCATCGATATCGGCGGCGTAGATGGTCTGGCTCATATTTCCGACCTGGCTTGGAACCGCGTGAAGCATCCGTCTGATGTTCTGGAAGTTGGCCAGGAACTGGATGTATACGTGAAGAGCATCGATCAGGAAGCTAAGCGCATTTCCCTGTCCGTAAAAGACACCATGCGTGATCCCTGGCTTGACAATGCTGAAAAGTACGCTGAAGGCGACATCATCGAAGGCAAAATCATCAAACTGACGGACTTCGGTGCATTCATGGAAATCGAACCGGGCTTCGATGGCCTGATTCCGATGGGCGAGCTGGCTGAAAAGCGCATCGAACGTGCTGATGAAGCTGTTCATGTTGGCGATGAAGTCAAAGTTAAGGTTCTGCGCATCGACACGAAGCGTAAACGCATTTCGCTGTCCATCACGAAGGCTAACTAATTCGCCTTATTAGATAACAGAATACCTACAGGGGAGTGATGTTTTCCATCACTCCTTTGTTTTAGTGATGGATGATATAGGACTGAATGAAAGAGATATAGATATGAGTAAGGAATATGCTGGGATTATCTCCAGAGTAAATGAGGGGAGTCTGGCGGAAGAACTGGACCTTGTGCCCGGCGATAAGATCATCGCCATCAATGACCAGCCCCTGCGGGATATCATCGATGTGAGCTTTGCCATGGCCGATGAAGAGATTGACCTGACGATAGAGCATGCGGATGGCGAGCGGGAAATCATTTCCTTTGACAAGGATTTTGATGAAGAACTGGGCGTAGAATTTGAGTCCGCTGTATTTGACGGTATCCGTAATTGTGCCAATAACTGCTATTTCTGCTTCGTCAATATGATTGCCCCCAATATGCGGGGCAGCCTGTCCATCAAGGATGATGATTACCGCCTGTCCTTTCTCTATGGCAACTTCGTGACCATGACCAATATGGGGCCGGCGGATTTCAGGCGCATTGAGCAATTCCATCTGTCACCCCTCTATGTATCCGTGCAGTGCATGAATCCCGAACTGCGGGCAGAAATGCTGCGCTGCAAGGGAGCAGCCCGGATTGCTCAGCAGCTGGATAATCTGGAAAATGCCGGTGCGGATTACCATACCCAGATTGTGCTTTGTGCGGGCCTTAATGATGGGGAGGAATTGGAACGTTCCATCCGGGAAATCGCTGCCCGCCGCCCCCATGCTCTGTCCATGGCCATTGTGCCGGTGGGCATCACCAAATACCGCACCGATCCCTTCCCCCTCAAGCAATTTGATCGCGAAGGGGCGGCTAAGGTTATCGATATGGTGGAGACGTGGCAGAAGAAGTTCCAGCAGGAAGAGGGACGCACTTTTCTCTATCTGGGGGATGAGTTCTACTTCCTGGCTGGCCGGGAAGTGCCCCCCACGGATTTCTATGACGGTTTCCCTCAGCTCGATAATGGCATTGGCCTGACCCGCAGCTTTATCAATGACTGGGAATTGAAAAGTCAGGAATTTGACCAGTCAGCCGGCTATGATGAGCCCTTTATCATCGATGTGGTCACGGGGACGTCTGTTGCTCCGATGCTGGAGCAGCTGGCCAATTCCCTGAAAGTCAAAAATCTGCAGGTGCGTATCGTGCCGGTGGAAAATAAGCATTTTGGTTCTACCGTCAATGTTTCCGGCCTGCTGACGGCGAAGGACATCCTCGAAACATTGCAGGAAATGCCGGATGGGGATAAGCGGCAGGCTTTGATCATCCCGGAACCGGCCCTTAGAGCTGGGGAAGATATCTTCCTTGACGATATGACCTTGCAGGAATTTGCTGCCCATTTCCCAGATATCCGCGTGGAACCTGTGCAGGGGGGGGCGGATTTCTTCCGGGCACTCACGGACTGGTCAAATTACCATAAGAACCGCAGCAGTGAAACTGCCTATACTTGGCAGAGCAATGCAGGCTATACGAAGCCTGTAGATAATGAATAGAAAGAAGGTAAACAATGAGCAAACCTATCGTTGCCATCGTTGGCCGCCCGAATGTGGGCAAGTCCACCCTGTTCAATCAGATTGGCAAGAAACGCGTTTCCATCGTTGACGATATGCCGGGCGTAACCCGGGACCGAATCTATCTGGATGCCGAATGGCTGAACCATGAGTTCACCATGATCGATACCGGTGGTATCGAATTCGATGAAAGCAACCATATCCTGAAATCCATGCGCAGCCAGGCGGAAATCGCCATGGAAGAGGCGGACGTTATCCTCTTTTTGGTGGACGGACGTGCTGGCCTGACCACCTCGGATGAGGAAGTCGCCAAAATCCTGCGCAATACCAAAAAGCCCGTTATCTTGGGCGTCAATAAGATTGATAGTCCTCAGCTGGAAATGAACATCTATGAGTTCTATAACCTGGGGCTGGGCGATCCGATTCCCCTTTCTGCGACGAACGTCATGAACTTAGGCGACCTGCTGGATGCCATCGTGGCGGCTTTCCCCGAGGAAGTTCCCGAGGAAAAGGACGAGGATGAAATCAGCATCGCTGTAATCGGCCGTCCGAATGTGGGCAAGTCCTCGCTGGTCAATCAGCTCTTGGGTGAAGAGCGGGTTATCGTCAGCGATGTGGCTGGCACCACCCGTGATGCCATCGATACCCATTTCGTCAAGGACGATATGAAGTTCATGCTGATTGATACCGCCGGTATGCGCCGCCGCGGCAAGATTGACGAGCCCGTGGAGCGCTACAGCGTTATGCGTTCTTTGCGTGCTATTGACCGTGCCGATGTGGTGCTGATGGTCATCAATGCCTTTGAAGGCATTACTGAGCAGGACAAGAAGATCGCCGGTTATGCCCATGAATCCGGTAAGGGCGTGGTCATCGTGGTCAACAAATGGGATATTTTCCCGGACAAGGATGACAAGTCAACCTTGCGCTTTACCGAAGAACTGCGCGAGGAAATCGGCTTCCTGCAGTATGCTCCGGTGCTCTATGCGTCGGCTCTGACCGGTCAGCGTGTGGGTCGCGTGACGGAACTCGTGAAGTACGTAGCCGAACAGCAGTCTATGCGCATCAAGACCAGCGTCCTCAACGAACTGATCCGGGATGCCGTGTCCATCAATCCGCCGCCCATGCATCGCGGCCGCCGCCTGAAGATCCTCTTCATGACCCAGGCCGACATCAAGCCGCCCAAGTTCATCATCTTCGTCAACGATCCGGAACTCATGCACTTCTCCTACCTGCGGTTCATTGAAAACCGCCTGCGGGAAATGTACGGTTTTGAAGGTACGCCTATCCGTCTGATTGTCCGTGCCCGGGATGAGGAGGAGGATTATTGATGGAGAACATGCTGATTGCAGGTATCCTTTCCTATATCCTCGGTTCCATTCCCAATGGCCTCTGGCTCGGTAAGGCTGTCTGGCATATGGACCTGCGGGAGCATGGCAGTCATAATATCGGTGCCACCAATGCCTGGCGCACGCTGGGCAAGACCGCCGGCACCTGCATCTTCCTGCTGGACTTTGCCAAAGGCGCTTTGAGTGTTTATCTGGGCTCTTTGCTCGTGGGAACGCCGCTCTTTATGATTGTCTGCGGCATCCTGGCCATTGTGGGGCATTCCTGCTCCCTGTTCCTGAAGTTCAAAGGGGGCAAGGGCGTAGCCACGGGGCTCGGCGTCATGGTGATGCTGATGCCTCTGCCGGCACTGATCGTGTTCTTGATCTGGCTGGCCATTGTCAAGGTGACCGGTTATGTATCCTTAGGCTCCATTGTGGCCGCAGCCTGTGTACCGGTACTGGCCTGGCTGCAGGGCTATACTTTGGAATTCATCCTGTTCGGTGTGTTGGCGGCGGTGTTTATCATTGTCCGTCACCATAGCAATATTGGCCGTCTTATGAATGGCACAGAGAGTAAAATTCAAGCGGCAAAACGCTGACGAGTGGACAAAAGTAAAAAATACAGTGACAATGTATACAAACTGTGTTATACTATCTTTTGTCAGTAGAAAATTATCCATTGGAGGCGTAATACATGAACGAACAGAAAAGCGGTTTTTTCCTCGTCCGTGAAGAGATCCTTCCGGAGGCAATCAAGAAAACCATCAAAGTAAAAGAGATGCTTAAACGTGGCGATGCTCGTACCATCAATGAAGCAGTGGAGAAAATGGAACTGTCTCGCAGTGCCTATTACAAGTACAAGGATTATGTTTTCCCCTTCTATGAAGCCAGCCAGAACAAGATTGTCACGCTGACGTTCCTTCTTGAGCATAAGAAGGGCGTTCTTTCCAGTGTGCTGAATACCATTTCCCAGGATTCCGGCAGCGTCATGACCATCAATCAGGGCATTCCCCTGCAGGGGGTGGCCAATGCCACGGTGTCCATCGAAACCATGAACCTCAGCGTAGATCTGGAAGCTCTTCTGGATAAGCTGCGCATGGTAGATGGCGTCAAGCGTTTGGAAGTTCTCGGTCAGGCATAATTGAATAGTAAAGGGGTGTACCGTATGCAGAAAGTGATTAAGATTGGCGTGCTGGGTGCCGGAACCGTTGGTTCCGGGGTAATAAAGGTATTGGAGATGAATCATATCCAAATTACCGAGCGCGTGGGAGCAAGACTAGAGGTTAAGCAGGTCTTAGTGCGGGACTGCAGTAAGGTGCGCCCTTTTTTAGAAGGCATCAAGGTTACGGACAAGATTGAGGATATCCTGCAGGATGAAGAAATCCAGATTGTCGTAGAACTCATGGGCGGGCTCAAACCGGCCAAGGAATACATGCTGCGCGCCATGGATGCGGGCAAGAGCGTCGTGACGGCGAACAAGGATGTGGTGGCCCAGTTCGGCAAGGAAATGTTTGCCAAAGCTGAGGAGAAGAATGTGGACTTCCTCTTTGAGGCCAGCGTCGGCGGCGGCATTCCCATCATCACGCCGCTCAAACAGTGCCTGACCGCCAATAAGGTGACGGAAATCATGGGCATTGTCAATGGCACCACCAACTATATGCTGACCAAGATGACGGAATGTGGCAGCGACTATGACAGCGTGCTCAAGGAAGCCCAGGAGAAAGGCTATGCGGAAGCCAATCCTTCGGCCGATGTGGATGGTCTCGATGCGGCCCGCAAGGCGGCAATCCTGGCTTCGCTGGCCTTCAATACCCGGGTGGAGCTCAAAGACGTATCGGTGGAAGGCATCACGAAAATCACTCCGGATGATATCGAATATGCGAAAAATCTGGGTTATGTGATCAAGTTGCTGGCTGTGGGCAAGGATACGGCAGAATTTGGCGTGGATGTCCGGGTGCACCCGGTGTTCCTGCCCAAGGATCATCCGCTGGCCTCGGTCAATGGCGTGTTCAATGCCATCTTTGTGCGGGGCAATGCCATCGGCGATGCCATGTTCTATGGTCAGGGCGCCGGTTCCCTGCCGACGGCTTCGGCTGTGGTGGCGGACATCATCGATGTGTCCCGGGATATCCTGCACGATAACTTCGGCCGGGTACGCTGCACCTGCTATGAGGATAAGCCCATCTGCCCCATCGAGAAGACGAAGTCTTCCTATTATGTGCGCCTGCTGGTTGACGATAAGCCCGGTGTATTGGGCTATGTGGCTACGGCTTTCGGCAATGCCGGCGTCAGCCTGGAATCCGTTATCCAGACGCACCGCAATATCGTGGATCATGCAGAAATCGTCGCCATTTCCCATCGGGTGGAGCATGCGCAGATTGAAGCAGCTTTGTCCGCCTTGAAGGCTCTGCCGGTAGTGGACGAGATCCGCAGTGTCATTCGTGTCGAACAGGAACGGGGGTAAGCCATTGGATAGTCGCAGTATCTGGGTGAGAGTCCCGGGAACAAGTGCCAACTGCGGTCCAGGCTTTGATTCCATCGGCCTGGCCTGCACGGTCTACAATGACTTGCAGTTGAAATTGACGGAAGAGCCGGGGTGCAAGATTACCATCAGCGGTGCCGGCGCCGAAAATATTCCCTGTGATGAGCGCAATATCGTCTGGCAGTCCATCCAATATGTCCTGAAAAAGGCCCATATGGAGGATACCTATAAAGGGGCTGTCATCCATATGGAAAACAATGTGCCCCTGTCCCGTGGGTTAGGCAGCAGTGCCACGGCAATCGTGGCCGGGCTCAAGGGGGCCAATGCGCTCTTGAACAACCGCTTCACCCGCAAGGAGCTCCTGCAGTTCGCCACGGCCATTGAGGGGCATCCCGACAATGTGGCGCCGGCTATCTATGGTGGCTTTACCATCAGCGCGACGACCCGCGGGGATGTGGAATGCTTTACGCTGATTCCCAAGATGCGCCTGAAGCTCGTGGTGGCTGTGCCGGATTTCCCCTTGTCCACGAAAAAGGCCAGGGAAGTCCTGCCCAAGGAAGTATCCATGCAGGATGCCATCAATAATATCAGCCGGGCCGCGATGATGACGGCGGCACTTTGCAAGGGCAATGAGAAATTCCTGCGCAATGTGTTTGACGATGCTCTGCATCAGCCGTACCGTGCCTCCCTGATCCCAGGCATGTATGATGTGTTTGGGGCAGCGAAGAAAGCCGGTGCCTTAGGCGCCAGCCTCAGTGGTGCCGGTCCGTGTCTCATAGCCTATTGTCTCCAGCGCCGTCATGTGGAAGAAGCGGTGGGGCAGGCCATGAAGGAGACTTTTGCTCAGCATGGTGTCAATGCGGATATCCTGATCATGGATCTCGATACCCGTGGGGCACATATCATGAACGATAAATAAGCTTATGAAAGAAATAGAATTTGTGACTACAGTCCGCGCCGCAGGCGCCCGCGTGTTTATCGTGGGCGGCTGGGTGCGGGATTTTTTGCGTCAGGTACCGGCGCATGACAAGGATTATATGGTGGCAGGCATCGACGAGGAAACATTCCAGCGAGCTTTTCCCCATGCACCGCGGGTGGGCAAGGCTTTTCCCGTGTATCTGGTGGAGATTGACGGCCAGCATGCGGAAGTGGCCTTTGCCCGCAAGGAGGAGAAGCAGGGAGAAGGCTACCGTGGCTTTGCCGTGGAATATGGCAAGGATGTAACCCTCGAAGAGGATCTATACCGCCGGGATACCACCATCAACAGCCTGGCCATGGAACTGCCAGGCGGGGAGATCTTTGACTTCTACGGTGGCCGTCAGGATATGGAGCAGGGAATCATCCGGCCTGTATCCCATCACTTTGCCGAAGATCCCGTGCGGGCCCTCAGGGCGGCGCGGCAGGCGGCGGAATTTGGTTTTGTCCTGTCGGCTGAAGCCAAAGCAGCTATGGCTTCATGCCGGGAGGAACTGGCCAAGGAACCCACGGAGCGCTTGCTGCAGGAGCTCAAGCGGGCGCTGATGACCGAAAAGCCATCGCTTTTTTTCCGCGCCCTGCAGGAGACTGGCCTATTGCAGGTGACGTTCCCGGAACTTGCGGCACTGATCGGCAAGACGCAGCCTGAGGCCTTCCATCCAGAAGGGGATGCCTTCGAACATACCATGCTGGTGGTGGACAAGGTGGCAGCAGAAACCGATGACCTTATGGCCCGGTTCTGTGGCCTTGTCCATGATCTTGGCAAGGGGCTCACGCCTGCGGAAATGCTGCCGCATCACTATGGCCATGAGGAAAAGGGCGTGGAGGTGCTGCATAGCTGGAACCGTCGCATGACCTTGCCGAAGCGCTGGGTGCAGGCGGGAAAATTTGTCATTGCGCAGCATATGCGGGCAGCACGTCTGAATAAGCCCGGTAAGATTGTGGAACTATTGCTCAAGGCGGCGGCGGTGCCACTGCCGGTGGAAGGATTTCAAGCAATAATCCGGGCCGACCATCACAGCCTGCCGCCTTATCTGGAGGAGGCGCCAGCCATTATTGCCAGGCTGCTGCAGGTGGATGGTCATCAGGCACCGAATACGCTGAAAGGCCCGGAAATCGGTACCTGGGTGCGGAATCAGCAGATCCGGATTTTCCGGGATTATCGCTTTAAGGAGATTTAATGTTGTTATGACCTGGTTGCGTCGGAAACGAACTTATATATTGATTGTGGCCCTGACTCTTTGCGTCATTGGCGGTGCCATGGGCGGCATCCTTTTTTATCAGGCACAGAAGTCACATATGGTGGGAGCGGACAATAAATTATTGGCCACCACGGAGCATACGCCGGTGTCTTTTTCGCCAATCCTGGAATGGGAAAAGGATACGGATGCTGTTTTCTATGAGGTGGAATTCTTTGCTTCTGCGCCGTTCTTTTTGGATGCGGACAGTGAATCCTCTGCGGCTATCTACCGCACGCGGCGGGTGTATCAGAACCGTTACAATCCGCCCCTGCGTGAATTTGCCAAGGATTATCTGGGAAAGCGGCCACTTTATTGGCGGGTGCGCTCTATGGACTTTGACGGCAATCCTATGACGCCCTTCAGCAAGCTGGCGGAACTTTGGACCAGCCCGGATATCCCCCCCATGGATGCGCCGGAAATCGTCACGGATTATTCCGGCGAGCGGGGCACGGCACTTTTGTATCCGGTCTATCATTGGGTGCAGCAATATAATGCCAAGCGATATGAAGTGGCACTCTATCATGAAAATCCCGAGATCAATACCAATGCCCAGCCCTTTGCTGCTTTATTTGCGGATATGTCGGAGATCTATGATCCCGCGCCGCGTCCGCTGGTAAATGGCTTTTATTGGCGGGTATTGTCCTTCGATAATGACGGCAATATCTTAGGTAAGTGGTCGAAGGTGCAGTATTACAAGGTATCGCCAAAGGATAATTGGGAAGTGGGCGTACTCGGTGACAGCATCAGCCATGGCGGCGGCCGTTTTTCCTTCGGTCCGGCAGATTTTGAGTTCAGCTATTTAAGATATCTGGATTTCCCCGCAGTGAACTTGTCACAGAGCGGCGATACCGCACAGATGACGAGGGATCGCTTTGATAAGGATGTAGTACCGTTCCATCCACATTATCTGCTGATCATGACGGGCAGCAACAGCCTGCGGGCCGGGGAGGATCCCCAGGTGGTCATTGACTGCCTCAAGACCATTCAGCGCAAATGCTTGGAGAATAATATTGCCCCGATATTCCTGACCTTACCACCGGTGAATCCCGACAATATCCAGCATATCTTCAAGGAGCCGACAGCGCCGGATTATCAGGAACGCTTTGCCGTGGTCAATACCTATATCCGCAGCCAGGTCTATATCGATACCGCTGCGGCCTTTGACTGCCCGGACGGCCTGCTGCCCACGAAATATGCCCTCGACGGCCTGCATCCCGATGTAATCGGCAAGAAGCTGATGGGTGAGAGAATCAACAGCGAATGGCCCAAGGCCAAGGCCAAGGCCGACAAACTGCTGATAAACTATCAGACCGAAGAATAAAAGCCTTCCCCTAGAGGGGAAGGTGCCCCGTAAGGGGCGGATGAGGTGTAAGGGGAGATCATTATGAAATGGCTTCGTACTCACTGGCAAAGGGCCCTGCTTATATCCATAGCGGCAATTTTCCTCGCCATCTTCCTCGTTCTCGAAGTTTTCAGCCGTGGCGCTGCGGCCATTTTCAATCAGGCGATGACGGAGCAGGATATGCTCAAGGGAACCATCACTGCCGAAAAGATTGTGGCCCATGTCACCGGTGATGTGAATTTCACCAATCTGGAATGGCGTGATCCGGAGGGGAGACTGATCTTGCGGGTACCCGAAGGGCATTTCCATGCGCGCCCTTGGGACGTGGTGACAGGACATCTCAAATCCACGACCATTCAGGAACTGACATTGAAAGATGCGGAAGTATCCGTGCATCTGGCTGACGATATGACCGTGGACTTCGTGCGTGGCTCCCGGGATATGAAGCAGGTCAAGGAGGAGGAAGAGGACTGGCAGAAGAAAGTCAGCCTAGTGGGCAAAAGTGAGGAAGAGCGCAGGAGAATCGGTGAATTCCGCAGGAAAAAGCGGGCCGAGAAGATGGCTAAGCAGTAGAAGAACTTTGACCGGGCTGGCAGGAAGATCCGCATGGAACTGAAGTTCGAGAACTGCCGCATGGAAGTCTTTCATAAAGGCCGTCATTATCTGCTGTCCCGGGTGAATCTGGCATCTGACATCAATACGGACAAGGCGATGACGATTGATGCCCGGACGGGCAGCTTTGGCGGCACCATGATTGGCAGCAGCGTGAATCTCAAAGGCAAGGTCGATTTTGCCAGCGATGAGGTGCCCGTGGGGGATCTGCAGCTGAGTTTTGTGGATGTGGATCCGTCATCGTTGGATCTGGGCATCAACATCTATGACAAGATGACCATGGACAGCCATCTGACCGGGCCTTTGAATGATATCAGCGGCGAAGGCCGGCTGCAGATGGGCGAGCTGCATATTCCCGGCCTGTATTTCCAGGATGTGGAGGGAAAAATCCACTACGATGGTGCAAAGCTGGACTTCCAGGATGTGACAGCCAGTGTTTACGGCGGGCGGCTGCAGGCTGAAGGCACATATGATCTGGATACCCGCTATTATCAGATCCATGGTGTGGGCAGAAATTTGCAGGCGGCACAGGCTTTGCCGAAAAGCCACCTGTACTGCAATGTGGATGTGGACCTCAATCTGGCGTCCAAGGGCACGAGCCGGGAGACTACGGCTTATGGCAGCTTTGTTTCAGGTGAGGGACGTTATCGGATCATGCCCTTCAAACGCATTACGGGAAAATTCAATCAGGCCTATCGCGACTTGCAGTTCTATGATGTAGCCATCGAGTTTGCTGGTTTTTCAGTAGCTACGGATGCCCTGCAGATAAAGGATAAGAAACTGACCTTGAGCCCCATAAACTTGAAAGACAGTTTGGGAAATGATATTACTACCATCGATGTGGGCAGGGAATAAAAAGCAAGGGGATATCCCCCTTGCTTTTTTTGTATAAATGTTAGACAATATAGATACACTGTAAGCGGAGGTAAGATTTAATCTATGAAAGTGAATTTACAGGAACTGGCCCGGGCTTTGTCCCAGTCGGATATGCATCAGGGCTATATCGATATTGGCAGCGGCAAGGTCATCATCGTGCAGGATGATCTGGGGGAGGAAGAGGTTCTCAATCATGTCTTTGACATTGAGGATGACTGGGAACATTATATTCCGCTACCCAATGTGGTGGACAGCGAAGAGCATAATCTGATGGAGAGTTTTGCCGATGCGCAGCGGGAAGAGGTCAAGATGCGCTTGTTGGAAGCTCTGCAGCAGAATGGCGCCCAGCTGAAATTCCGGCAACAGATCAAACGGCTGCTATTGAAGGCAGCCTGGGAGAAATTCCAGCAGGAATATTTTGTTAACGTGGCCCGGGACTATTGTGAAGAGAACGCTCTGGAATATGAGGAGTAAAGATGTTAATGATTCAATGTTATGCTTTTTTCTGGCTGCTGAGCAACTGTTCCTCCATGAAGATCATCATGGAGCGCCTAGGGGCAGATGCTGGTGATGAAAAGCAGCAGGAGCAGCGGGAGGAAATTGAATCCTTGGGAAAATTTTTCTCCGGGGAAGCCATCACCCGCATGATGCTCGTGATAGGCGCCCTGCTTTTGGTTTTTGACTGCGTGGGCTTTTTCCTGACCTATCAGTATGTGCAGCTGCGTCCCTGGCAGTGGGGCATATTCGGTCTGGCCATTGTGACGCTGCTCATTGATGTGGGCCGGAATATCTATCGCTATCGGGAATTGAAAGCAGAGGGTGCCGACGTGCCGGCTATCTTGATGGAAAACTTTGACGATGTGCAGTCCGTTTGGAATTACATCACCATGGCAGCGGTAAGCGCAAAACTTTTGCTGGCAGTTTTGCTGGTTCTATGGACTGTATTCCGGTAATGGGCAGGTCATTAGGGGAACGTGCTGATGGCACGTTCCTTTTTATGTGATGGAACCGGGAAGCGGATAGTAGCGAAATTTTATATTTTTGTGTATAATATAACATTATAACATTGGGAAAATAATTATAGTTAGGGGATTTTTTTATGCAGAAAATCAGAAAAGCAGTAATTCCGGCAGCAGGTTTTGGTACGAGATTCCTGCCTGCCACCAAGGCGACACCGAAGGAAATGCTGCCAATCGTGGATAAGCCGACCATTCAGTACATCGTGGAAGAGGCCAAGGCCAGCGGGATCGAGGATATCCTGATCATCAGTGGTCATGGCAAGCGCGCCATCGAAGACCATTTCGACAGTGCGCCGGCGCTGGAGATGGAACTGAAGAAGAAGGGCAAGGATGATCTTCTGCAGATGGTACTGGAAACAGCGGATATCAACGTCCATTACATCCGCCAGCGCTATATGCGCGGCCTGGGCGATGCAATCCTCTGCGCCCGCTCCTTTATGGAGAACGAGCCGTTCGCGGTGCTCTTGGGTGATGATGTGGTCTATAACCCGCAGAAGCCGGCGCTGGCACAGCTGATCGATATTTACGAGGCCACGGGTGGTTCGGTGCTGGGCTGCCAGAATGTGCCGGAGGAAAAGGTGTCTGCCTATGGTATCGTAGCCGGCACTCAGACGGATAACAGCCGCCTGATGCGGGTATCCGACATGGTGGAAAAACCGGCCCGGGAAGAGGCACCCAGCCGTATGGCCGTATTGGGGCGCTATATCATCAAGCCCCAGATCTTTGATATCCTGGCCGAAACGAAGCCGGGCAAGGGTGGGGAAATCCAGCTGACGGATGCCTTGAAGGTGCTGGCCCGTCAGGATGCGGTCTATGCTTATGACTTTGAGGGCAAGCGCTATGATGTAGGCGATAAGCTGGGCTTCCTGAAGGCTACGGTGGAATTTGCCCTGCGCCGTGAAGATCTGGGCGGTGCTTTTAAGGATTATTTGACGGAACTTACCAAGAGTTTCTGAGCTATTGAGAACCTGATGGATCTGAGGTGTGACACTTGCAGAAAAAGAATAAAGCCAATCTGGCCTTAGGCATCAGTGCGGCGGGATTTCTGGGGACCTTGGGCCTGACAGGGACGTTCCCTGCGGCCATGGTACATCATGGTTTTTTGGCGGCGACGATTGGCGGTCTGGCAGATTGGTTTGCCGTGACCGCCATTTTTCATAAGCCGCTGGGAATCTCTTACCGTACGGATATCCTGCGGCGCAATCGTGCCCGCATCATGGATGCGCTGGTGACTTTTGCCAGCGAAGACCTCCTGAGCACGGACAACATCATGAATGTGCTGGAAAAACAGAATACCGGTACCTTGCTGGCGGAATATTTCATCCACCGGGGAGGCCGGGAAAAGGTGCATGAAGTGGTGAATACCGTGCTGCTGAAAGCTGTGAATGGATTGGATTCCCAGCGTATTGCCCGGGAGCTGGCGCCAGCCATCAAAAAGGGAATCAGCAGCTTCCCGCTGGAAGATATCCTGCCGGAAGTCCTGCGCCTGCTGGCCATGAATAAGCACTGTGACAGATTGCTGAGCAGCATGCTGTTGGTGGGGGAGCAGATCATCATGTCTCCTGCCCTGCAGGATGCCATTCTGGCTCATATCCGGGTGCTGCGGGAAAACTATGAGAAGGATTCGGCGGGACGGGCCTTGATCATTGCCTCCCTGGGGCTTAGTGATGAAAAGATCCTGGCGTTGCTGGTAGACCGCATGAAGGCCAAAATTGCGTTATGGCGCAGCGGCGAGGATCATGATATGCTCAAATCTGGTCTGATGGCTATGCTGATCAGCCTGAGCCAGGATGAGCGGCTCAAGGATATCCTGCTTGATCGGAAGGAACAGCTGCTGGAACATATCGATCTGACTGATTATCTGGCTGGTTGGATAGAAGCCAATCTCAAGGGAGATGATCCCTTCTGGCTGGAACAGGTCAGGGCTTACACCGATGCACGCATCGATGAATACATCAAGTCGGCGGCCTGGCAGGCGAAGTTTGATCAGATGGTCAAGGATTTCCTGCGGGCAGAACTGGTCAAGCATCATGGGCTGATACCGGGAATCATCCGGGAGCGCCTTTATGAGTTTTCCGATGATGAATTGGTGGAATTCGTGGAAGACAAGGTGCAGGACGATTTGCAGATGATCCGCATCAACGGTTCTATTGTAGGTGCTTTGGCAGGTATGGGCTTGTATATCCTCATCGCCTTGGCAGAAAGGATGTGGGGCTGATGGATAAAGGCATGAACAAGGCGGATAAGACTTTGCTGCTGGTGCTTTGTTGCTTTTTGACAGCTCTGGTGCTGCATCTGCAATATCGGGACAGTGTGCTGGCAGAGGCCTTTCTCTTTGCCAGCGAAGCGGCGCTGGTCGGGGGTATTGCGGATTGGTTCGCCGTGACGGCCCTGTTCCGCAAGCCGTTGGGGTTTCCCTATCATACGGCTATCCTGCCACGGCGCCGGGATGCATTCATCCAGGCCTCGGTGACCTTGGTGCAGAAGGAATTCTTCTCTAAGCGCAAGATTTTCCGGCATCTGGAACGATTGCATATCCTGCCCATGCTGATGGGCTGGCTGCGGGAACCGGCTACGGAAAACCGGCTGGTCATGCAGCTTGTGAATTACCTGCGGGATTTCCTGCTCAGTCAGGAAGCCAGCAAGCATTCGGCTGTGCTGGCCGCCAAGGGCAGGGAAGCGTTGCAGGCCATCGAGCCGGAGGACTTTTTTGCCCTCTGGGGCAGCTGGTTGCAGCAGACTGGCAAGGATAAGGCTTTTGTCAAGCGGCTGGCGCAGTATTGGCATAAGCAGGTGTCCACAGAGGACACCCGGCAGAATCTGCAGAAGCTGCTGGAGGATTATGAGGCCGAAAAGACCAATGATAATCCATGGGCCAAGCTGGCTTCCTTCGCTCTACAGGCGGTGGATCTCGTAAACTATGGGGAAGCGGCTGAACTCATGCAGAAGCAGATCCTGGCCATGCTGGAGGAATTGGAGACAGAGAATTCGCCCTTGCAGCAATCTTTGCTGGCGCTTTTTTATGAAAAATCCGCTGAGCTCAATGATGAGCCGGAATTCCACCAGCTGGTACATGAACTGAAGGACAGCCTGCTCAGGGATCTGCCCTTGGAGCCGGCCTTGGAACAGATATTTGCCAATCTGCGGGAGCACTTTTTGCAGGATAAGGCCATGGACGTGGATCCTCTGGCTGAACATATGCCGGCTTTGCGTTCCCGCCTGGAAGAGATCATCCATGCGGAATATCAAAAGACCTTGCAGCTTATGGAAGAGGATGAAGAACTGCGCAGAACCGTGAGCTCCTTTCTTTTTGACGTCATTGCCCGTTCGGCGCTTCATGCCCAGCACCTGATTGGCGTGATCGTGGAGAATGTGCTTTCCGGCCTGACGGATGAGCAGCTAAATCGGTTGGTCTATGACAAGGTGGAACCGGATCTGCTCTGGATTCGCATGAATGGTTCCATCGTTGGTGCCAGCATCGGTCTGGTATTGTTCCTTTTGCTGAAAATCGCTGGCTGATAGCGGGGAAAATAATAGTAAAAACTGCTAAATAAAAAATATTTAAGTAAAAATAGCTAGCTTTTATAAACCACATAGACTATAATATACTTTGTGACACGGTAGTGAAAAAAACCGTCATAGGAGGTATACAATGGCTACTGTTCAAGAGAAAATCGATTTAATGCATGCTAAGAAAGAACATATCATGCAGGGCGGCGGTGCGGCCCGCATTGAGAAGCAGCATGCCAAAGGTAAGCAGACGGCGCGTGAGCGTATCGCCAAGCTCTTCGATGAGGGCACCTTTGTGGAACTGGATATGTTCATGAAACATCGTTGCACTAACTTCGGCCAGGAAAAGAAGGAACTCCCGGGCGAAGGCGTAGTAACCGGTTACGGCACGGTTGACGGCCGTCTGGTTTATGCTTATGCTCAGGATTTCACGGTTGAGGGTGGTTCCCTGGGCGAAAAGCATGCCCATAAGATTTGGAAGGTAATGGATCTGGCCATGAAGATGGGTGCTCCTTGCATCGGCATCAACGATTCCGGCGGTGCCCGCATCCAGGAAGCGGTAGATGCCCTGTCTGGTTATGGCGGTATCTTCTTCCGCAACACGGCGGCTTCCGGCGTGATCCCGCAGATTTCCGTTATCATGGGCCCATGTGCAGGCGGTGCTGTATATAGCCCGGCAATTACGGACTTCATTTACATGGTCAAGAACACCAGCCAGATGTTTATCACCGGCCCGGCGGTTATCAAATCCGTTACGGCTGAAGAAGTGACGGCCGAAGCTCTCGGCGGCGCTATGACGCATAACACCCGCAGTGGTGTGGCACATTTCGCTGCTGAGGACGAAGACGACTGCATCCAGCAGATCCGTTACCTGCTGTCCTTCCTGCCCTCCAATAACATGGAGGATGCACCGGTTATGGAAACTGGCGATGATCCGGACCGTCAGGATGAAAGCTTGAACACGGTTATCCCGGACAACCCGAATGCGCCGTACGATATGAAGGACGTCATTCGTTCTATCGTTGATAACGGTGAATTCTATGAAGTGCATGAGCACTTTGCTACGAACATCATCTGCTGCTTTGCCCGTTTCGATGGCCGCAGCGTTGGTATCATTGCCAACCAGCCCAGCGTGATGGCTGGCTGCCTCGATGTGGATGCATCGGATAAATCCGCACGTTTCATCCGCTTCTGCGATGCCTTCAACATTCCTTTGGTCAACCTCGTTGACGTACCGGGCTTCCTGCCGGGTGTCGATCAGGAATACAACGGCATTATCCGCCATGGTGCGAAGATGCTGTATGCATATAGTGAGGCAACGGTTCCCAAGGTTACGGTTATTACTCGTAAGGCTTATGGCGGTTCCTATATCGCTATGTGCTGCCGTGAGCTCGGCGCTGACCAGGTTATGGCTTGGCCGACATCCGAAATCGCCGTTATGGGCCCGGCTGGTGCAGCCAACATCATCTTCCGCAAGGATCCGGACAAGGATGCCAAGACGGCAGAATATGTGGATAACTTCGCTACGCCGTACGTAGCTGCTGAACGCGGTTATGTGGATATGGTCATCGAGCCGAAGGAAACCCGTCCTTGCATCATTACGGCCCTGAATGCTCTTGCCAGCAAGCGCGAAGTTGGCCCGGCTAAGAAACATGGGTGCATTCCGCTCTAAGCTGTATTTTTTCGGAGGTCTTTTACCATGAAAACTGAAGCAAATGGCGCTTCGCCAGAAGTGGTGGCAGCTATTACCGCTGCTGTCCAGATGATGATGGGTAACAAGGTCATCGCTGTACGCATCAAACGCAGTGATGTTTGGGCGCTGTCCGCCCGCGGTGGTCTGGCTCGTCCGTTCTGATGCTTGTTATCGCGACAAATCTACTATGGGGGAATAACGAATGAAAAAGTTCAATATCACGGTTAATGGTACGGCTTATGAAGTCGAAGTCGAAGAAGTGAAATCTGCTGTTGCAGCTCCGAAGGCTGCTCCTGCTGCACCGAAAGCAGCACCGGCTCCCGCAGCTCCTGCTGCCCCGGCTGCTCCGAAGAAGGCTGCTGTAGCCGCTGGCGCTGGTGAGCATTCCATCGATGCTCCGATGCCGGGCAAGATCGTGAAGCTCGTAGCCAGCGAAGGCCAGGCTGTCAAGGCTGGCGAAACGCTGCTGATCCTCGAAGCCATGAAGATGCAGAACGAAATCGCAGCAGATGCTGACGGTGTAGTCAAGTCCTTCAACGTGGCTGCTGGCCAGAGCGTTAAGGCTCATGAATCCCTGGTTATCCTGGGCTGATTGATTTCCTTTGATATTTACCAGTGTTTCCATTGCCATGTGCTTGATTTTGTGGTAAAATTAACGCCGTATCAAATGAATAGCAAGGCAATGAGAAAGAGGAGTAAGGTCTTAGCTGCGGCATAGAGAGAAAACGGTTGGTGTAAGTTTTCATGCAGCGGGCGTGAAGGTCGCTTTTGAGCTTCCGGGCTGAAGGCAGTAGGTTTGGACGTTCGCCGCGTTAAGGCTTTGAGCTGACCGGTCAGATTGACAGGTCAGGAACATTGGTGGTACCACGGAAGTATGCGCTTTCGTCCTTTGGGGCGAAGGCGCTTTTTTTTGTAAGGAACGAAGAAAAGAAATTAAAATGGATTGCGTAGGATGAATCTTCAATGTCAAGGCAGAGGAGTGAGGCGTAGCAAGGCTACGTTGAACGACGATAACGCAGACAGGGGAGATTCAGACAAGCAAGACGTTTAATTTCTTTTCGAGAGTTCCGTAAGGAGGATTTAGATGAGCGAAGTAATGGAACAGGAAAACAATATTCCGAAGGTTTATGACCCGCAGTCGTTTGAGAAGAAATGGTATAAGTTCTGGGAGGATAACAAACTTTTCCACGCAGAAGTGGACAAAAGCAAGAAGCCGTACAGCATGGTGATCCCGCCGCCAAACGTCACGGGCCAGCTGCATATGGGGCATGCCCTGGACAATACCCTGCAGGATATTCTGATCCGTTTCCGCCGCATGCAGGGATACAACGCCGTCTGGATTCCGGGCTGTGACCATGCCGGCATCGCCACCCAGGCAAAGGTTGAGGGCGCTCTGCGGGAAGAGGGAACCAACCGTTACGAACTGGGGCGCGAAAAGTTCCTGGAACGTGTCTGGGACTGGAAGGAACAGTACGGCAACCGCATCATGTCCCAGCTGCGCTCTTTGGGTTCCTCCTGTGACTGGGACCGTCAGCGCTTCACCATGGACGAAGGCTGCTCTGCCGCTGTCCGCGAAGTGTTCGTGAGCCTCTATGAAAAAGGTTTGATCTATCAGGGTACCCGCATCACCAACTGGTGCCCCAACTGCAACACGGCCATTTCTGATATCGAAGTGGAGCATGAAAATGAAGCCGGCCATCTCTGGCATCTGCGCTATCAGGTAGAAGGTACGGATCAGTATGTGGAAATCGCCACCACCCGTCCGGAAACCATGTTCGGCGATACGGGCGTGGCTGTGCATCCCGAGGATGAACGCTATAAGGATATCGTGGGTAAGACCTTGATCCTGCCCATTGTGAACCGCCGCATCCCGCTGTTTGCCGATGAATATGTAGACAAGGAATTTGGTACTGGTGCCGTTAAGGTCACCCCGGCTCATGATCCCAATGACTTTGAGATGGGGCTTCGCCACAATCTGGAACAGGTCAAGGTCATCGGCAACGACGGCCATATGCTGGAAGGTGCCGGCAAGTATGAAGGCATGGACCGCTATGAATGCCGCAAGGCCCTCGTCAAGGAACTCGAAGAACTCGGCGTGCTGGTTTCCGTGGAAGACCACGAACATGCTGTGGGCCATTGCTCCCGCTGCCACAGCACGATTGAGCCGTTGGTTTCCAAGCAGTGGTTCGTCAAGATGGAGTCTTTGGCTAAGCCGGCTATGGAAGCTGTGCAGGATGGCCGCATCAAGTTCGTGCCGGAACGCTTCAGCAAGATTTACCTGCAGTGGCTCGAAAACATCCGCGACTGGTGCATTTCCCGCCAGCTCTGGTGGGGCCACCGCATTCCGGCCTGGTACTGCGATGACTGCGGCAAGACCAGCGTGTCCCGCACGGATCTGACGGAATGCCCGCATTGCCATAGCAAGCATATCCATCAGGACGAAGACGTGCTGGATACCTGGTTCAGCTCCGGCCTCTGGCCCTTTGAAACCATGGGCTGGCCGGAAGAGACGGAAGAGCTCAAGCACTTCTATCCCACGGCAACTCTGGTAACGGGCTACGACATCATCTTCTTCTGGGTAGCCCGCATGGTCATGATGGGGCTGGAATTCGGCAAGGACATTCCCTTCCAGCATGTATTCATCCACGGTCTCGTCCGCGACAGCCAGGGCCGCAAGATGAGTAAGTCCCTGGGCAACGGCATCGATCCGGTGGAAGTCATCGAAAAGTACGGCGCCGACACCCTGCGCTTCATGCTGATTACGGGCAACACTCCGGGCAACGACATGCGCTTCTATTGGGAACGCGTGGAATCTGCCCGTAACTTTGCCAACAAAATCTGGAACGCTTCCCGCTACATGCTCATGAACCTCGAAGGTTTTGATAAGAGCTTCAAGCCGGAAGAGGCTGATTATACCCTGGCTGACCGCTGGATTCTTTCCCGCTATGCCCGCACCGTGCGCGACGTGACGGAGAACCTCGACAAGTTCGAGCTGGGCGAAGCCGGCCGCATGATTTACGAATTCATCTGGAACGAGTTCTGCGACTGGTACATCGAGCTCACCAAGTCCCGTCTCTACGACAAGGAAAATGTACGGGCACGTAATACGGCTCTCTACGTACTGAGCTATGTACTGGAAGGCACCCTGCGCCTGCTGCATCCCTTCATGCCCTTCCTCACGGAAGAGATCTGGCAGAAGGTTCCCCATGATGAAGCCCTCAAGAGCATCATGGAAACGGCATGGCCGGCTGGTGACGAAGGCTGCATCAGCGAGGACATCGAAGCCCAGATGACGGCTATCATGGAAACCATCAAGACTGTCCGCAATATGCGCGCGGAAGTTGGTGCTGCTCCGAGCAAGAAGAGCGAGCTTATCCTGAGCTTCACGGACGAATCCCTGCGCGCTGTGTTCACGGAAAACCAGAGCTATCTGGATAAATTGGCATCTTCTGATCCCATCACCATCCTGCCGGCTGGTGCCGCAAAACCAGAAAATGCCATGGCCGGTGTGGTCAGCGGCGTGGAAGTATTCCTGCCCCTCAAGGGCCTCATCGATGTGGAGAAGGAAACCGCCCGCCTCACGAAGGAACTGGAGAAGCTGGACAAGGAAATCAGCCGTCTGGCCAAGAAATTGGGCAATGAAGGCTTCCTGGCCAAGGCTCCTGCCGATGTCGTAGCAGGTGAGAAGGAGAAACTGGCTGGTTACGAGGAAAAGAAAAAATCTGTGGAAAGCCGTATGCAGGACTTGGCTAAACTTTGATAGGGGTGTCCTATATGAACTATGAGGAGTCTCTGGATTATCTGGAAAGCCTCAATACATTTGGCATTAGACTTGGCTTGGAACGCATTCAAAAATTACTGGCAAGATTGGAATTACCGCAGGAACGCTATCGCACCATCCATGTGACGGGAACCAATGGCAAAGGCTCTGTGTCCGCCATGCTGGCGGGCATCCTGCGCCATTCGGGCATCCGCACGGGATTTTACTCTTCGCCCCATCTCGTTTCCTATACGGAACGGATACGGGTGGACGGTCAGTCCATCAGTGAGCAGGAATTTGCGGACTGCCTGAGCTCCATCAAGGTCTATGTGGATCAGATGGTGGAGGAAGGCGAGGAATGTCCGACGCAGTTTGAAGTGCTCACGGCGTTGGCTTTCGTATACTTTGCCATCAAGCATGTGGAATATGCGGTGATTGAAGTAGGTCTGGGGGGGCTCCTGGACTCCACCAATGTCATCGTACCGGAAGTCTCCGTTATCACCAACGTGACCTTGGAACATGCTGACCGCTGTGGCGGCACCCTGGAAGGGGTGGCCCATCATAAGGCAGGCATCATCAAGGATGATGTGCCAGTGGTGACGGCCGCCCAAGGGGAAGCCTTGGAAATCATCCGGCAGACGGCGGAGGAGAAAAACGCCGACATCTTTGTGGCCGGTGAGGATTTCAGTGCGGAATTCATCAGCTGCGAAAGCAATTTCCAGCGGCTGGAGTTTTCCTCGGGGCTGTTGGGCGCGGTAAAAGTGCCTTTCACCCTGCATCTGATGGGCAAGCATCAGATTGAGAATGCGGCGGTGGCGGTGATGACGGCCCAGCTCATCCACAATCTGGACAGCCGCATCACCAACAAGACCATCGATGATGCCCTGAGTCTCGTGAGCTGGCCGGCCCGCTTTGAGCGGGTGGATATGGGCCGGCAGAAGATCATCATCGACGGTGCCCATAATCCGGCGGGCATGCAGGCCTTGCGGGAAAGCCTTGACCTGTATTATCCAGTGGATGAGCGTGTTTACCTGCTAGGCATCCTCAAGGACAAGGATATCGAACATATGCTTGGCACCCTGCTGCGTCCCAATGATACGGTGATTGTCACCGTACCTCATTCGGACCGGGCCAGTGATCCGCAGATCCTGACGGGGCAGGTGGCCAGATTTGTGCAGCATGTGGAAACCATGGCCGATAATGGCGAAGCCCTGAATCGGGCTTTGGAGCTGGCCAATGGTGAAAAATTGCTGGTTATGGCAGGTTCCCTCTATCTGGTCGGCGGTCTCAGGCAGATGCTGCTGGATAAGAAGGGGGGAGAAGCATGAGCGATAAGGAATCCCCGGAAATGAAGGCCGTCAATGCCAGACGGCGGGCGGCCAATAAGGAGAAATGGCGGGCAAGGTATGCCAAATGGTCCTGGCAGTTTGTGTTGGCCGAAGCCTTCCTGCTGGCGCTTTTGCCGCCAGCAGCTACGGTGGCCCTGATCTTTGCTGTAATCCTGACCATCCTGCGGTTCCGCGCGGATAAGGAATTCACCTTCCGTCAGCTGCCCTTTGATGTGCCATTGGGCTTGTTTGTCCTGCTGAGTGCCTTGTCCATTCTGGTATCGCCGGATCGAGCTTTCAGTTTCTACAACTGGTATAATCTGGTGGGTGTCTATGTGCTGACCTACTTTGTGGTGGGGCAGAATCTGCGTAGCCGCCAACAGGTGAAGGAATTGCTGGTGGTTATGGGCGCTGCAGCGGTGCTGGTCCTGCTCTATGGCTTCTATCAGTTCCTGTTTGGCATCGATATCAGCGCCATGAAATGGGTGGATGGCGATGCTTTCCCGGAACTTCGAAAGCGCGTGTTCTCCACCTGGGAGAATCCCAATATCTTGGCGGGGTATCTCGATATCATCATCTGCCTTGCCTTTGGCCTGTTTATCAAGGCGGGGACAAAGCAGAAACGCATTGTCCTCGGAGCGTTGCTGGCGGCCTCTGCCGCCTGTCTGGCCATGACCTATGCCCGTGGTGCCTGCCTGGTGATTGCCGCTATTTTTGTCGTTTACGGTATGTTAAAGGACTGGCGGGTATTGCTGGTCTGCGCTGTGGTGGGCATTGGCCTGCTTTTGGCTGATCCCGTGCTCTATGAGCGCCTGACCTCGGTCTTCACCAAGGTAGATACGTCCTCGGAGATGCGTCTGGCCTTCTGGGAAAGCACCATCGCCATGATTCAGGATCATCCGTTCCTGGGAATTGGCTGGGGAGCTTATTGGAAGGTGTATCCCGAATATGATTTCTATCTGCAGGGGGCGGATGTACTCATTGTGCATGCACATAATATGTATCTGAACTATGCGGCAGAAATCGGCATTCCGGGCATGCTCTCTTTCATGTGGCTGTTCTTTGGTTCCCTGTGGCTGGCCCTGCAGCAGAGATTTTTACCGGCAGAACCGGTGGTATCTGCGCCCACGCCCTTTGATTACAATGAGGAAGGGACCGTAGATGCAGAGCTCAAGAAAATCAGTGACAGCGTGCAGCAGCCGGAAACTGCACCGCAGCCTTCCCTTTGGCAGGATTTCCTCCATTGGGAGGACTGGCGGCTTTTCAGCGGGGCTTCCTTAGGCCTCGGGCTGGCGCTGATCTCTGTGGCGCTCAATGGCATTACCGATGATCTGTTGTTCAATATTCCGTCCTCCATGTTCCTGTGGATGCTGATGGCCTTTATTGCCGCTTTGGCCGCCTTCAATCCGCCCAAGGATGAAGAGACTGAGGAAGTGCCCGAAGTCGTGGCGGAAGAGAAAGTTTCCGGTGAGGAAATCGCTGCAGAGCCGACTTTGGCTGAGAAGATGAAGGCTGATATGGAAGAAGAGCAGCAGGCAGCAGAGAACACTGAGGCAGAAGAACCTGCGGAAGCGGGCGAAGCAGCTCAAGAAGTGGCTAAGGAAACGGAGCAGGAAGTCATGGAAGAAGCTGAGGCAGAAGTTGAAGCTGATACAGAAGCAATAAACGACCAGGAAGAGAAAGCGAAAGACGATAACAAAGACGAAAAGGAGGCAGAGGTTCATGAAAAGTCAGGTGAACATATCAAAGGCGACCATTGACCGGCTGCCCCTGTATTTCCGCACCTTGCGGTTGGCGCAGGACGAAGGCAAGGATATCATTTCTTCAGACGAACTGGGGCGTCGACTGGGAATTACCCCGGAACAGATCCGCAAGGATCTGGCATCCTTTGGTCAGTTCGGCAAGAAGGGTGTTGGCTACTACGTCAACGAGCTCAAGCGCAATGTGGGCGATATCTTAGGGCTGGATAACCATTGGAATATCGCCATCATCGGCATTGGTCATCTGGGGGCGGCGCTGGCTAACTTCCATAATTTTGTCACTTTGGGTTTCAATTTGGTGGCGCTCTTTGATGAAGATCAGGAGGTTATCGGTACCACGGTGAATCATATCAAGGTGGAGGATGTGGCGAATCTGGAACAGATCGTGCAGGAGCGCCATATCCATATCGGCATCATCGCCGTGCCTGCGGCCTTTGCCCAGGGCGTGGCTGATAAGCTGGTGGCCGCCGGTGTCAAGGGCATCTGGAACTTTGCTCCCATCAAGATGGAAGTGCCAAGCTCCATGCATATTGTCAACGAAGATCTGTCGGTAGGGCTTAGCAGTCTTTCCTATCATATCACGCGTAAATAAATCTTTTGTTCAGACCGTCCTTCCTTTGGGGAGGGCGGTTTTGTCATGGGGAAACTTTGGCGGACGTCATAGACAAAAAAAGATAATTTTGCTACAATGTTATATCGAGTTATATTTTACAAAAGGACTGAATAAGCAAGTATGAAGATAATAGATGGCAAAGCACATCGCTATGTCAAATTTCTGGTTTACGGCTGTCAGATGAATGTGGCGGATGCCGAGCGCATGGCGGGGCAGCTGGCTGCCATCGGCTATGAGCGTACCGAGGACACGGATATTGCTGACCTGCTGATCATCAACACCTGTGCCGTGCGGGAGACCGCCGAAGACAAGGTCTATGGCAAGATCGGGGAGATCAAGAAGCTCAAGCGGGAAAATCCCCAGCTGATCTTTGGCATCACGGGCTGCATGGCCCAGAAGGAAAGCGATAAGCTCATCAAGCGGGCACCCCATATCGACTTCGTATTGGGCACGGGCCAGGTGCATGAGCTCACCAAGGTGGTACAGGAAATCCAGCAGGAGCGGGGCCATGTGGTCAACACCGCTTTGGACGCCAAAGTGGCGCCGGCTATCGCTGAAGGCAGCCCCATTGCCCGGGAAGGCAGCTTGTCGGCCTGGGTGCCCATTATGTATGGCTGCAATAATTTCTGCACCTACTGCATCGTGCCTTATGTAAGGGGCCGGGAGCGCAGCCGCCGTCCCGAAGATGTGGTTAAGGAAGTGGAGCAGGCCGTAGCCCAGGGCTATAAGGAAGTTACCCTTTTAGGTCAGAATGTTAACTCCTACGGCAAGGATCATAAGCTGGCCACCTTTGCCGAACTTCTCAAGATGGTGGACAAGGTGGAAGGTATCAAGCGGGTGCGCTTTATGACCTCCCATCCGAAAGACCTGAGCGACGAGGTCATCGACGCCATCGCCGAGGGCGAGCATCTCTGCGAGCATATCCATCTGCCCGTGCAGTATGGCAGCAACCACCTGTTGAAGGCCATGAACCGCGTCTATACGGTGGAAAGCTACCGGGAACTGGTGAAGAAGATCCGAGCAAAACTGCCCCATGCTTCTTTGACCACGGACTTGATCGTAGGCTTCCCAGGCGAGACGGAAGATGATTTTGCCCAGATGCTGGACTTCTTGAAGGAAATCCGCTACGATTCGGCCTATACCTTTATCTATTCCAAGCGCTCCGGTACGCCGGCGGCTGAAATGGAGAATCAGGTTGACGATGCTGTTAAGAAGGAGCGGCTCAACGCCCTGATGGCGGTGCAGAACCAAATCAGCCTGGAAATCAACCAGTCCCTGCAGGACAAGGTAATGGAAGTCATGGTGGAAGGCCCCAGCAAGAATGACGATAGCGTTTGGACGGGCCATACCTGCACGAATAAGATCGTGCTCTTCAATCATCAGGATGAGCAGCCCGGTGATTTCATTCAGGTAAAGATTACCCACCCGCAGACCTGGGTGTTAAAAGGAATTCGTGTATAATCGTATGGAGAGCTCCCTCACCTGAGGGAGCTTCTGCCGTTTATTTTATAGATTTTATGGAGGTAACGCTTACATGGAACTTACGCCCATGATGCAGCAATATCTGGCCACCAAGGAACAGCATCCCGAGGCCATTCTATTTTTCCGTTTAGGCGATTTTTATGAGATGTTCTTTGATGACGCCCGCATTGTGTCCAAGGAGCTGAGCCTGACGCTTACAAGCCGCAGCGGCAATACGGATAAGGCGCCGATGTGCGGCGTGCCTTATCATGCCGCGGAAGGCTATATCAATAAATTGGTAAGCCGCGGTTATAAGGTGGCCATCGCTGAACAGATTGGCGATCCCAAGGCCAAGGGACTGACTAAGCGGGAGGTCATCAAGATCATCACGCCGGGCACGGTGCTGTCTGAGTCGGCTTTGAAGGATTCGGCCAATAACTATATTGCCCTGATTCATGAAAAAGACGAGCAGATTATCTTAGCTGGTGCTGATATCTCCACCGGCGAATGCTTCTATGGCATCTATGGCGGCGGCAGCCGGGAACAGATGCTCTATGATGAGCTCTACCGATTAGCCATGCCGGAACTGCTGGTGGTGGGCAAGCCTTCCTTTATGGATAACCTCAAGGAATTTACAGATCTGCGTCTGCCGACGGTTTCTTACACCATGATTGAGGAAATCTCCCCGGCGGTGGAGGACCGGATTATCGAGCATTTTGCCGCTGATGTGCGCCCTAGCGATGAGGGTGCCAAAGAAGCGGTGGCAACCCTGCTGGATTATCTGCACGCTACCGTCATGACGGATCTGACTCATCTTAACCAGCTGAGTTTCCTGGATGCGTCGGAAAATCTTGTCATTGATACTTATACTTTGCGCAATCTGGAAATCACCCGGAATCTGCGGGACGGGGGCAAGAAGGATACTCTGCTGGATGTATTGGACTTCACCAATACCGCCATGGGCAGCCGCCTGCTGAAAAAGTGGCTGGAATATCCGCTCTTGAATATCCTGCCCATCAATCAGCGCTTGGACGCGGTGGAGGAACTGACCAAGGACTTTGCCCTGCGGGGAGGCCTGCGGGAAGCTTGCAAGGATATCCATGACTTCGAGCGACTGCTGACCCGCATTGAGGTGGGCACGGCCAACGCCCGGGACCTGATTGCTTTGAAGATCTCTCTGATGAGTTTGCCTGCCATCAAGGAAAAGATGGCCAATGTGCAATCCAATGTATTGATGAACTGTCAGAACAATATCCATGTCTTTGACGATTTGGTGGATTTGCTGCAGCGTTCCATTGTGGACGAACCGGGGATTTCCCTGCGGGATGGCGGCATCATCAAGGACGGCTACAATGCGGATTTGGACGAATACCGCCGCATTGCCCACGACAGCAAATCCATGTTGCAGGAAATCGAGGAGCGGGAGAAGGAAGAGACAGGCATCCGCTCGCTGAAAATCGGCTATAACAAGGTCTTTGGCTACTATATCGAAGTGCGCCATAGCGGCGCCGATCTCGTGCCGGACAGATACATCCGCAAGCAGACCTTGGCCAATGCCGAGCGCTATATCACCGAGGAGCTCAAGGAGTTTGAGACCAAGATTCTCGGTGCCCAGGAAAAGATTGTCAGCATTGAGTACAATCTCTTTACCGAGGTGCGGGAAGTCATCAAGAGCCGCCTGACGGAAATTCAGGGTACCGCCCATGAGATTGCCATCGTGGATGTGCTTACAAGCCTGGCGGAAGCTGCCGTATCCTATAACTATGTGCGGCCCCGCATGGTGAACAACGGCGAGATCGATATCAAGGATGGCCGTCATCCCTTGGTGGAACGCATATTGACCCGGGATTTATTCGTGCCCAATGACACGAAACTCAATCATAGCAACTGTGAAATCATGCTGATTACCGGCCCCAACATGGCAGGTAAGTCCACCTATATGCGGCAGACGGCTTTGCTGACGCTGATGGCCCAGATTGGCAGCTTTATTCCCGCCAGAGAAGCCGCCATTTCTCCAGTTGACCGCATCTTTACCCGTATTGGCGCCAGCGATGACCTGGTCAGCGGCCAGAGTACCTTTATGGTGGAGATGAATGAGGTGGCTCAGATCCTCAAATACGCCACCAAGAACAGCCTCGTGATCCTCGACGAAATCGGCCGCGGTACCAGTACCTTTGACGGCATGAGCATTGCCCGGGCCGTGATTGAACATATCGAGCAGAAGGTCCATGCCAAGACGCTCTTTGCGACACACTATCACGAACTCACGGATCTGGAAGACGATATCGTCAAGAACTACTGCGTGGCCGTAAAAGAGCGGGGCACCCAGGTGGCTTTTCTGCGGCGCATCGTGCCCGGGGCGGCGGATAAATCCTATGGTATCCATGTGGCGCGTTTGGCTGGTCTGCCCAAGACCGTGACCAAGCGGGCGGAGGATATTCTTGCCGAGTTGGAAGCGGACGCGGCAGTAACTGTGCCGGCAACAGAAAATATCAAAGCGGCAGAGAAACAGGCTGTGGCGGCCCCCATGATGGGCTCGCTCTTTGCTAACAGCCTCAGCGATAAATTGTTGGCCCTGGATGTAATGACCATGACACCGTTGGAGGCCATGAACGAACTCTATAAACTGCAGGAGCAGGCGAAAAGGGAGGCTGGACAGGCATGACCAAGATTCATGTGCTTGACGATAACACCATCAACAAGATCGCCGCAGGCGAAGTGGTGGAGCGTCCGGCATCGGTGATAAAAGAACTCATAGAAAATGCCATGGATGCGGGGGCAACCCGCATCGAAGTGGAAATCATGGCAGGCGGTACATCCTTTATGCGGGTGACGGATAACGGCAAGGGCATGAGCAAGGAAGATGCTTCCGTGGCCATCCTGCGCCACGCCACCAGCAAGATTCAGGAGGTTTCAGACCTCAATAACATCTCCACCATGGGCTTCCGGGGCGAGGCGCTGCCCACCATAGCCTCCGTGTCCCGCTTCACCATGCTGACCCGGGAGCCGGGCAGTGATTTGGGCACAAAGGTGGAAATCAGCGGCGGCAAGGCGCCGGATATCATTGAAACGGGCTGCAATATCGGCACCAGCATCAAGGTGGAGGATCTGTTCTTCAACACCCCTGCCCGCAAGAAGTTCCTGAAGACAAATCATACCGAGGGCGGCAAGATCAACGATTTCATCATCAAGCTGGCCCTGTCCCGTCCTGATATTGCCTTTCAGTTTATCAACAACAACAAGACCTCGGTGGTGACGCCGGGCAATGGCAATCTCTTTGATACGGTACAGGCCATTTATGGCGGGCAGGTGGCCGATTCCCTGCTGACCTTGAAATTGGAAGATGAAGATCTGAAGATCTCCGGCTTTATCACCAAGCCCTCCATGCTCAAAAGTTCCCGCACCTGGCAGACTTTTATCGTCAATGGCCGCATCATTCAGAATCGGGCCATTGCCAAGGCTATCGACAACGCCTACCGCTCGTTGATTCCGAAAAGTGGTTTCCCCTTTACCGTGCTCAACATCGAAGTGCCCCAGCGCACCATTGATGTGAACGTGCATCCGCAGAAAAGCGAGATGAAGTTTGAGGACGAAAGCCGCATCTTCAAGGCTGTGTATAAGTCGGTGCTGGACGCCATCCGGCCCAGCACAGGGAACCTCACGGAAGTGGCGGCGGTGGTGGAAAAGCCCAAGGTGGAATACACCATGGAGCCCATGCAGTTTGTACCTGCCAGCTCGCCGGCACCGGCAGCGGCAGCACCTGCGCCTTCCAGCAGCAGGTCCCAGGGAAGTTATCAGCCCAAGACCATCTATGAAGCGGTCAGCCGTCCCGCTGTGAAACCGGCAGTCAGCTTTGCCGAAGCCCAGGCGGAACTGCAGAAGGAGCGGCAGATTCATTACAATCAGCCGGAACATGCAGAGCAGGTAGCGGACAGCCAGCCTGACCGCCAGATTGACCAGTCAAAACCTGACCTGTCGATTTCTGATCAATCAACTGTTGACACGTCAAATGCTGACTGGTCAGGCCGCATGATTCCCATCGGGCAGGTGGACTTGACCTATATCATCGCCCAGGATTTGAAGGGGCTCTATATCATCGACCAGCACGCCGCCCATGAGCGCATCCTGTTTGACAAGCTCTCGGCCATGGCCGATGGCATTCCCTCCCAGCAGCTTTTGGTGCATCAGCTTTTGACCTTTGACCGGAAGGAAGCGGCCATGGTGGAGGATAACAAGGAATTATTTGCCCAGCTGGGCTTTCATATGGAAGCGGCGGGAGATTTGGACTATCGTCTGATGGAAGTGCCTGCCGATGTGCCCGTGGCGGAGGCGGAAGATATCATTCGGGAAATTCTGACGGATTTAGGCAATATGCATGAAACCACCGCCAAGGAGATCCGGCAGGCATGCCTGGCCACCACTGCCTGCCGGGCGGCAATCAAGGCTGGCGAGGAACTCAATATGCGGCAGATGGAAATCCTGCTGGATGAACTTTCCACCACGGCATTTCCCTATACCTGCCCCCATGGGAGGCCCACCATTTTGAAATTCAGCAGTGAAGATTTAGCCAAGATGTTCAAGCGGACAGGCTTTGGCTTTTGAGAAAGTGATGGATAGATATTGAACGAAAACAAATTGCAGGCTATTGCCACTACAGGCCGCAAATGGAATCGGCCCAGCGAGAAACTGGCCCGGGAGATGGCAGCAAAATTGGGGATTCCTTATGCCGAGCGCGGGCGGGAGGCGATTCCCGACCTTTGCCAGAGCTATGATGCCAGATTTGCCCTGGTGGCGAAAAAGGGCCTTCTGACGCTGGTGACACCGGAAGCAGAACTCTTCTTCCATCCCAATATGGCCCATCTGCGGCTAAAGAACCTGCGCTTTGGCGATGGGGACCGCATGGCCGAGGCCATGGATCTGCAGCCCGGTATGGATGTGCTGGACTGCACTTTGGGCTTCGGCGCTGATGCCATTGTAGCCAGCTCCGTGGTAGGAGAGGGCGGCAGCGTTACAGGCCTCGAATCCCAGGCGCTGATTGAAGCGGTGGTGGGCTATGGCTTGGCCAATTACACCAACGACACCGATACAGTTATTGCCGCCATGCGCCGGGTAAAAACCCATTGCATTGACGCCTACGAATACCTCAAGGCACAACCGGATAATTCCGTGGATGTCATCTACTTTGACCCCATGTTCCGCCATCCCTTTGCCGAGAGCAAGAACATTGCGCCCTTGCGTCCCGTGGCCAATAAGAACCCATTGGCATTGGAGACCATTGCTGAGGCCAGAAGGGTGGCACGTCACCGCATTGTCCTGAAGGAATCCAGCAAGAGCCGGGAATTTGCCCGGTTAGGCTTCACAGAACGGGCGGGCGGACGCTACAGTAAAGTCCAGTACGGTGTCATGCGTTTACGCTGAGGCAGATAGATAAATTGCAGTTTGTCGGTGCGAGCCTGAACGCTTTTGTTACAAAGCTGTGGGGCGGCGGTGGGAATACTTTTCCGCCGCTGCACTAAATGTCCCGCCAGCAGAAGTATGCATCTTCCAGTAACCTGCGCCGGGCAAGTCCGGCGGCGCGTCCATCAACGAAGCATCCAGCAAATGCTGTTTGCGGGCCAGCCTTCACTTCGTTCAGGCAGTCGTTCCGCCGGCGGAAAAGCATCCCCACCGCCACCCAGCGTTACGTTTGTCAATGCTGCTATGTTCCGGCTGGAGGATACAAGCACATCGATGTTCTTGTTACGGGAGAACCGGGTTCGTGCCGATTGCCAAAATCGTGGCTGGGGCGAACGGGGGAGTGCTTTTTCTGTGGGAGCGACTGCCTGAGCGCCAGCGAAGGCCGGCCCGAGGCAGATAGTTACTAGAAAGCACGCTGAAAGACGCGCCGCCGGTCTTGCCCGGCGCCATCTGGCTAAACAGCTCTAAAATTGCCGAGAGGGTCGTTTTAGCGGAAACAGAAAAAGTACTCCCCCGTGAACCCCTGACTGCGTATGAACGGGATACCTTCAGCACGAACGCACCGACAAACTGCAATTTATCTAAAAATCCGTTGACGTTTTCTGTTAACGGATTTTTTTGCAATTAAAGGTAGTTTGTAGTACGTAATTAACCTTGCTTGAATTATGTGTTTGTGTTACACTTTGTGTAAATTATTTACACGATAAGAGGGCGCTTTATGAAGCGAGTCATCGTTCATGTGGATATGGATGCATTTTTTGCCTCTGTGGAAATCCGGGATAATCCAAAACTGAAGAACAAGCCGGTAGTCATCGGTGCGATGCCTCATGAGCGCGGTGTGGTTTCTACTTGCAATTATATCGCGCGGAAGTATGGCATTCATTCCGCCATGAATATTAAGGAAGCTTACCGGCTTTGCCCGCAGGCGGTATTTATGCATGGGGATTACGAGAAATATCGCAAGGTTTCAGCGCAGCTTCATCATATCTGGGAAACCTATGCGGATGTCACAGAGTATATTGCCTGCGACGAAGGCTATCTGGATGTTACCCGCTCGGTAAAGGAGTTTCGTAGTCCCGAAGAATTAGGGTTGCTGATAAAAGCCCGGGTAAAGGCCGAGACGGGGCTTACCTGTTCGGTGGGCATCGGCTATTCCAAGTCCGCAGCCAAAACCGCCAGTGAAGAGAAGAAGCCGGATGGCTTTTTCATCATTCCGGACCGGGAGGCTTATTGTGAGCTTATCCATGACCGGGATATCCGGGTGATTTTTGGCATCGGCAAACGCACGGCAGAGAAACTGAATGGCTATGGCATTCATAAAGTCAGCGATATTATCGCCAGTCAGAAGCAGATTATGAGCCTGCTGGGGGATAAACATGCACGCTTCATAATAAACTCTGCGCTGGGGCTTGATGATCGTCCGGTAATACACTATGATGCATCCGATGCCAAATCCCTGAGCCGGGAAATGACCTTCCAGCACGATCAGCGGAATTTTACCTTCCTGCAGGATGTGCTCCTGCTTTTGGCCCGCAATGTGGATGAACGGCTCAAGAAGCGAGAACTTTACGGCCGGACGGTAACGCTGAAGATTACCTATGGCGATATGAAATCCATCACCCGTTCCCAGACTTGCGAAAGCACGAATGATGGATATGAGATATATAAGATAGCGGTGGAACTCTTGCGGAAAGTAAAACGCCAGCCGGTGCGCCTGCTGGGGCTGGGGATGCAGAATCTCAGCAAGGACTATATACGGCAGCTGACCTTCGCCGACCTGCGGCAGGATAATACAGAGAGTGGCATGGAACAGGGCATAAGACAGCTGGAAAAACGATATGGCATGGACTTGTCTTTGGAAAAAATGCATTCATCGTTAGGCTATATCTATGAAGCAGTGGAAAAGATGGCAGCAGGAATTTGAGACTGGAGGCAGAACTATTGAAGAGAAAATGGTTTTTGGTGAGGAGGTCGGATCATGATTATCGGTGTATCCAAGGAAATCAAGAATAATGAGAATCGTGTAGGTTTGACGCCGGCAGGGGCAGAGGCTTTTGTCAAGGCGGGGCATAGGGTACTGGTCGAGACGGGCAGCGGTCTGGGCAGTGGCTTTGCGGATGAAGACTACGCTGCCGTGGGGGCCGAACTTTTCCCAGATAAGAAGCAGCTCTTTGACGAGGCTGAGATGATTGTCAATGTGAAGGAACCGCTGCCATCTGAATATGATCTGTTCCATGAGGGACAACTGCTCTTTACCTATCTGCATCTGGCCGCTGAACCGGAACTGACGCAGGCGCTGCTGAAACATAAGGTCACCTCTGTTGCCTATGAAACCGTGGTAGGCAGGGATGGCCGGTCACTTCCCTTATTGGCTCCCATGAGTGAGATTGCCGGCCGCATGTCCGTACAGATTGGCGCACAGTTCCTCGAAAGCCGTTATGGCGGAGCGGGCGTCCTCCTGGGCGGTGTCAGCGGAGTGGCACCGGCGCAGGTGGTCATCATTGGTGGTGGTGTCGTGGGCGCCAATGCCGCCAAGATGGCCGCAGGTTTGGGTGCCAGAGTGACGGTTATTGACCTTTCCATTGAGCGGCTGCGCTATCTGGATGATGTGTTCGGTGGGCGCATCGCTACGGTCAGCTCCAACAGCTTCAACATTGCCCAATGGGTGCGGGAAGCGGATCTCCTCATCGGTGCCGTGCTGGTACCCGGAGCCAAAACGCCCCAGCTGGTGACGGAAGCGATGGTCAAGACCATGAAGCCGGGCTCGGTCATCGTGGATGTGGCCATTGACCAGGGCGGCAGCATCGCCACCTGTGACCATGTGACCACCCATGAGAATCCTACCTTTGTGAAACATGGCGTATTGCATTACTCAGTGGCCAATATCCCCGGGGCCGTAGCTAGAACCTCTACATTGGCCCTTACCAACGCTACTTTGCCCTATGCCCTGAAACTGGCAGAAAAAGGCTGGCGCGAGGCTTGCAAGGCCGATGCAGGTCTTGCCCAAGGGCTTAATACCATAGAAGGCAGGCTGACCAATCTTCCTGTGTCCGAGGCGTTGGGCCTGGAGTATGTGGATAAAGCAGAGTTTTTGAAATAGCAGACGGAATATTATGAGGTGTTGTTTCATGGGGACAGGAAAACAGTATCCTACGGATGCAGAAGCGAAGCGGCTGATCGTGGAAATCGGGCGGCGGATGTATCAGAAGAATTTCGTGGCGGCCAATGATGGGAATATCTCCTGCAAGGTGGATGCGGAAACGATTTGGACAACGCCCACGGGCGTTTCCAAAGGCTTTATGGCGGAAGATGAGCTGGTGCGGATGCGCTTGGATGGAACGATTCTCGAACAGGGGGAACGGGCGCCTTCCAGTGAGGTGAAGATGCATCTACGCATTTATCAAGAACGGGAGGATGCAGCAGCGGTATGCCATGCCCATCCGCCGGTTTCGACGGCGTTCGCCATTGCGGGCATGGCGCTGAATCAGGCAATCTATCCGGAAGCCCTGGTCAATTTGGGCGTGGTTCCCTGCGTGCATTATGAGCCGCCGGGCTCTCAGGGGATTCCGGACTCCATTGCGCCCTATGTCCGGGATTACAATGCCGTATTGCTGGCCAATCATGGTTCCGTTGCCTGGGGCACTTCTCTGATGGAGGCCTGGTACCGGCTGGAAGCCATGGAGCATTACGCTAAAATCATCATGTATACTCAGAATATCATCGGCAAGGCGAATGTGCTTTCCCATGAGCAGGTGGATGAAGTAATCTGCATCCGGGAAAAGCTGGGCATCACCTCCGGTGGCGTGCCCGCCGGCGCCGATAAGCCCAGCAACTTGACGGATATGGTCTGAGGCTCATATAGGGAGGAATAGTCGTGGCTGAACAGGAAAAAAACATCATGCAATATGAAACGGTGGCTTTGGATGAGCAGGAAGGTGCCTTGCTGATCATCGACCAGACAAGATTGCCGGGAGAGGTAAAAATCCTGCACCTCAAGGAGCAGAAGGAAATCTGGCAGGCAATCTACCTGCTGCAGGTGCGCGGCGCACCAGCAATCGGCGTGGCTGCCGCCTTCGGCCTGTATCTGGCCGCCAAGGATATTCAGGCTGATACCTGGGAAGAATTTTATCCGGCGCTCCAACAGGCTAAGGATTATTTGAATTCATCCCGCCCCACTGCGGTAAATCTCTCCTGGGCCCTGAACCGGATGGCGAAGGTTGCGGAAGCAAACAAGGGAAAATCCATCCCGGATATCAAGGAGCTGCTGCGGCAGGAGGCTGTATCCATCAAGGCTGAGGATGTATGGATGTGCCGCCAGATCGGGGAATACGGCCTGACGCTGATCCAGGATGGCGCAGGCATCCTGACGCATTGCAATGCGGGGCAGCTGGCAACCTCCAAGTATGGCACGGCCCTGGCACCCGTCCATTTGGGACGGGAACGCGGCATGAATTTCAGGGTGTTCTGCGATGAGACGCGTCCGCTATTGCAGGGCGCACGGCTGTCTGCGTTTGAGCTCATGGCCGATGGTGTGGATACCACGGTGATTTGTGACAATATGGCCTCGCAAGTCATGAAGAATGGCTGGGTGGATGCGGTGTTTGTCGGTTGTGACCGGGTGGCGGCCAACGGCGATGCCTGCAACAAGATTGGGACTTCCGGTGTGGCAATTTTAGCCAAGTATTATGGCATCCCCTTCTATGTGCTGGGACCGACTTCCACCATTGACATGAACATTGAAAAAGGGGCAGATATCGTGATTGAACAGCGTCCTCCTGAGGAAGTCACGGAAATGTGGTACCAGCAGCGCATGGCACCGTCGGGCGTCAAAGTCTATAATCCTGCTTTTGATGTGGTTGACCATGAATTGATTGCCGGCATTGTCACGGAATACGGCATTGCCAGAGCGCCTTTTACGCAAAGCCTGCAGGAGATTTTCCGGAAAAAAGCACAGAATAACCAGTGAATGTTCCTTCATCAGGGCGCGCAGAATTTGACGGAAACAGGGAATCGTAGTATACTGTTAGAGTTATTAATGAAAATTTCCTCAATATATTGAGGGTAAATAAGCAAAAGGAGCGAATTTTGCATGTCAGGACATTCTAAATGGGCCAATATCAAACGTAAGAAGGGTGCCAACGACGCCATCCGTGGCCGTATCACCACGAAAATCGGCCGTGAGATCACCATTGCCGTACGCATGGGCGGCGGCGATCCGACGGGTAATATGCGTCTGAAGCTGGCTCTTTCCAAGGCCAAGGCCAACAACATTCCGAAGGACAACATCAACCGCGCCATCCAGAAGGGCCTCGGTGCTTCTGAGGGCAGCAACTACGAAGAACTCACTTACGAAGGTTACGGCCCGGCTGGTACGGCTGTCATGCTGGATATCCTCACGGATAACCGCAACCGTACGGCTGCTGATGTGCGCCACCTGTTTTCCAAGTTCGGCGGCAACCTCGGTCAGGACGGCTGCGTAGGCTGGATGTTCAACAAGAAGGCCATCTTCGTGGTGGAAAAAGAAGTGTTCGACAACGAAGACGAACTCATGGAAATCGTGCTCGAAGCTGGCGCCGATGACATGAAGGACGAAGGCGATGTATTCGAAATCACTGCTGAGCCGGATGCTTTCGATGCGATCGAAGCTGCTCTGGCCGAGAAGGGTATCGAGACTGCTTCCGCTGAAATCACCATGGTTCCGGAAAACACGGTAAAACTTTCCGGCGAAGATGCCGAAAAGATGCAGAAGCTGGAAGATGCGCTGGAAGACAACGACGACGTCCAGAACGTATACAGCAACTACGAAACCGACGAAGACTAAAAAAAAAGCCTTCCCCAAGAGGGAAGGCTTTTTTACTATTAGAGAGGATTTTTATGTTAGCACTAGGAATTGACCCTGGCACCGCCATCTGCGGCTTCGGCCTGGTGGAATCCCGTGGCAGCCGCTTGATTCCCATCAAGTATGGCTCGGTGTTCACCTCGCCCAAGATGCGCATGGAGGACCGGCTGGTCAAGATTTACGATGAACTGGATGCGTTGATGAAGGAGTACAAGCCCGATATCATGGGCATTGAAAAACTCTTCTTCAACCGCAATGTCACCACGGCCATTCCCGTCGGACAGGCTCGCGGTGTCGTGCTGCTCGCAGCAGCCAAGAACAATATTCCCATCGTGGAGCGCACGCCGATGCAGATCAAGCAGGATGTTACGGGCTACGGCAAGGCCGACAAGAAGCAGGTCATCTACATGGTGACCAAGCTCCTGCACCTGCCCGAGCCGCCCAAGCCCGATGATACCGCCGATGCTTTGGCGGTGGCCATCTGTACGACTTATTGCATGGGCAATGCCGCTTTCCGCAACAGCCTTTGATCAGCTGAAGGACTTCATCAGCCAGAGAATGAAATAGGTCAGGCCGCCAGCGATTAGCGGGCCGACTGCTACACCATGGAATAAGAGCACGCCAGCCATCGTGCCGATAATCAGCGCCGGAATCACATCCGGCGTGTTCTTTAGGAGTTCCACCCCACCGCCGCCGGCAATAGCGGCCAGCAGACCGGCCACGATGGCGATGATGCCGGCATGCGTGCGGAAGGCATCAAGCATGGTCTGGATGGTGATGGTGCCGTTGGCAATAGGCACGAGGATGGCGGCAGTCAAAATGATGATGCCCCAGTTCAAGCCTTGTGAACCCAGCGCATTCAGCGCCGAAGTCAGCCCCAGCACCTTCAATCCCAAAACGATTGCCGTGGCATAGACCACAGTCATATTATGGCCTACGTAACTGAGCAACAGTACGGCAAGCAAAGTGATATATTCGATATGCAAAAGAATCAGCTCCTCTTATAATTTTACCCTATCATTATACACGAGAATGCCCGCTTAAGGAAAGCAGGCAGCAAAAAAAGCCTTTCCGTCAGGGAGAGGCTTTTTGGCGTGGCCGGTCACCTGGCAATATAGAGATAATAATAACCAAGCAGCAGGGCCAGTACGGCCAGATTGCTGCCAGTGAAGGTCAGCAGGTAATAACCGGGCATACTGAAGCGCGTCTGCAGATAGGCCTTGAAGGAGATCACGCTGGCCATGGAGGCGATGATGGTGCCAAGGCCGCCGATATTCACACCCAAAAGCAGGGGCGTATAGGCATCGGTGTAGCTGGCCAAAAGCACCGTAGCAGGAACGTTGCTCAGCAGCTGACTTAGCAGCAGGGATACCCAGAACTCATGTCCTGCGAGCATTTTTGCTGGCCAGCTTTGGAAAAATTCAATATGGCTCAGATTGCCCACGCCGATGAAGAGCAGGGCAAAGAGCAGGAGTAGTTTATAATCCGCTTCCTTGAACAGGTGACGGTTCAGCAGGGCCAGTCCGGGCAGGACAATGGCTGCCAGCACGGGAAAGCTCAGCAGATGCACCACATGGAGCAGACAGAGGCCGAAGAGCACGAGCAATGGCAGGATCTTTTTCCAGGGCAGACCGGCGTCTTTGCGGGCAGGCAGCGGCACATCGACGTCCGGCAGCATAAAGGTGGCCAGATAGATGGCTGCGCCGCTCAGCAGCACAATGGGCGCCGTAATGGCAAGGAATTCTGCCGGTTCCAAGCCATAATGGGAGTAGATAAAGAGATTTTGCGGATTGCCAATCGGCGTGAGCATGCTGCCAAGGTTGGCTGCAATGGTCTGCCAGCAGACTGTGGGCACGATGAGCCGGATGCGCCGGGCTTCGGTAAAGACCATGATGGCCAGCGGCACGAAGATGATCAAAGCCACATCGTTGGTGATCAGCATCGAACTGAAATAGCAGCTGAAGATAAAGAACCGCCCCAAAGGCCGCCCGGAGGCACTGCCTTTGAAGAGCTGCTGGAAGATCGCCGCAAAGAAACCGCTGAGCCGCAGGCCGGCCACGATGCACATCAGGAAAAGCAGCAGCCCGAGCAGGGGGATATTGATGCGCTGGCCGATTTCTGCCAGACTCGGCGGGGCAATAAAACTGGTCAATAAGGCAAAAACAAGCGCCACGGATAAATCCGGATTCTGGCGCAGTTTTTGGTAAATAAACATAGGAAGGCTCCCTTCATCCGTAATCAAAAACAAAGTATAACATAATTCATTGCGCAATGACAGGGTGAATGATAGAATTTACTTGATGGATAGTGTATTTCCCTATGTTTATGAAAAACGAGGTGTAGGCTATGGCATTGTCAGGAACTTGTGTAGTACCGCACCCGCCGCTCATCATACCTGAGATTGGGCGCGGTGAAGAGCAGGGGATTCAGGCGACGATTGACGCTTATCAGGAGGCGGCGGCCTGGGCGGTGGCGAAAGAACCCGAAACCATTGTGATTACCAGCCCTCATGCGAAAATGTATGCCGATTATCTGCAGATTTCCTCAGGCCCCGGGGCGCAGGGGAGTTTTGCGGCCTTTGGTCATCCGGAGCTGAGTTTTCGGGCGGCTTATGATATGGATTTCGTCCAGCATTTGGCAAAAATGGCAGATAAAATCAAATTGCCTGCGGGCACTCTGGGCAAACAGGACGGCGGCCTTGACCACGGCACGATGATTCCCTTGTATTTCCTGCAAAAGGCGGGCTTTACAGGTAAAATCGTCCGCATTGGCCTGTCGGGATTGTCCCGGGACAACCATTACGCATTGGGGGTGCTGATTGCTCAGACGGCGCGCGACCTTGACCGGCGTGTCGTGCTCGTGGCCAGTGGCGACCTGTCCCATAAGCTCAAGGCCGATGGCCCTTATGGTTTTGATCCTGCCGGACCGGTCTTCGATGAACGCATGGGTGCGTGCTTCAGGACAGGGGATTTCCTGCAGCTTTTGACCACACCGGCAGAACTGGCGGATTCGGCGGCAGAGTGCGGCCTGCGCTCCTTCTGGATCATGGCCGGTGCTTTGGACCGGCATCAGGTGGAGGCAAAGCTTCTGGCACAGGAAGGGCCTTTCGGCGTGGGCTATGCCGTGGCGACCTTTGACCTATCAAATCATGACGAACAGCGCAATATCGGAGAACAGGCGGCAGAGTTGCATAGGGCAGAGATGGAGAAGCGGCGTGAGCGCGAGGATGCGTATCTGGCTTTGGCCCGTTATTCGTTGGAATACTATGTGCGAAACGGCAAACGCGCGCCGCTGCCGGATGAGCTGCCTGCAGAATTGACCGGTCAAAAAGCCGGTGCCTTTGTCAGCCTCAAGAAAGATGGCCAGCTGCGCGGCTGCATCGGCACAATCCTGCCGACGCGGAACAATTTGGCCGAGGAAATCCTTTATAATGCCGTGTCGGCCGGGACGGGAGATCCCCGTTTTTCGCCGGTGACCGAGGCGGAATTAGGAGATCTGGTCTATGATGTGGATGTGCTGTCTGTGCCGGAGCCGATTGCCAGTGAGGCAGAACTCGATGTCAAACGCTATGGCGTGATTGTCGAGGCTGGGAACAGGCGAGGGCTGCTGTTGCCGGATTTAAATGGTGTGGATACGGTGGCACAGCAGGTGGATATCGCCCGGCGCAAGGGCAATATCGGCCCACAGGAGGCCGTGAAGCTTTGGCGCTTTACGGTGACGAGACATGAGTAAGGTAGAATGCAGCTTGTGCCCGCACCATTGCCAGCTGGGCGAGGGGCAATTGGGCTTTTGCCGTACGCGGCGCAATCAGGAGGGCAGGATACAGAGCCTGAACTATGGTCAGGTCACGTCTCTGGCCCTTGATCCCATCGAAAAAAAGCCCCTGTATCATTTTCATCCGGGCAGCGCCATCCTGTCGCTGGGGTCCTTTGGCTGCAACATGGCCTGCTGCTTCTGTCAGAACTATACGATTTCTCAAGGCGGAGCCGAGGAAGTGCGCGGACAGCTCAGCCCGGAACAATTGGTGGAGCTCGCGCAGGAAACAACCATGAAACACGGCAGTATCGGTGTGGCCTTTACCTATAATGAGCCGCTTTTAAGCTATGAATATCTGCTGGATGTGGCGCCCCGCTTGCAGCAGGCAGGCCAAAAAGTGGTGCTGGTGACTAACGGCCAGATTGAGGCCGAACCCTTGCAGGCCTTGCTCCCCTATGTGGATGCCATGAATATCGACCTCAAGACGTTTGCGGCTGAAGCCTATGAACGCTTGGGCGGCAGTCTGGCTGCGGCAAAACGTACCATCGAGATGGCCGTCCATGCCGGCGTGCATGTGGAAGTGACGACTTTGGTGGTGCCGGGAATAAGTGACGATAGCGCAGAATTCAGGGCGGAGGTGGATTGGCTGGCCGCAATTCGTGCAGATATCCCCCTGCATCTGTCACGTTACTTTCCCCGTTACCACTATGATGAACCGGCAACTTCGCTGGAAAAACTTTACGAGTTTCAGAATATCGCACAAGAGAAGCTGACCTATGTACATTTAGGAAATGTACGTTAGATATGCATTATATTTTAGGAGGAAAAAAATGGAAAATACGACGAGAGCAGAACAGGCCGTGGAATACAAGCGTAAATGCAACTGTGCTCAGGCAGTATTGCTGGCCTTTGCTCCTGAACTGGGCAAGAGCAAGGAAGAACTTATGGCTGTAAGCTCCGGCTTCGGCAGCGGCATGGGCGGCATGGAAGGCACCTGCGGTGCATTCTGTGGAGCTGTCATGGCGCTGGGTATGCTCAATAAATCCGACAAACCCAGCAAGATGATTGCCAAAGATATGATGCAGGAATTCAAAGAAATGTCCGGCGCCACCATCTGCGGCGACCTCAAAGGCATCAAGACGGGCAAGATGCTCTGCTCCTGCGACGATTGCGTAAGACATGGCGTTGAGGTGCTGGAAAAGCGTTTGGCAGAATTATAAGCTTTTTTGACGTTTGGAGCCGTTGACTGGTCAAATTGACCGGTCAACGGCTTTTTAACGTAGTATTTTATGCGAATAACGGCAAATGAGAACCTGATTTAGCCATAAAACTCTAAAATGGAAGCAGGGAGTGATGGTCATGTCATTTGAGCAGGAACTGACATTACAATACTACAATGACAATGCGCAAAAATTCGCGGAGAATACGCAGCAGGTGGATTTTCACCACATACAACAGGCGTTTCTGAGCTATATTCCGGCGGGCGGTCATATCTTGGATTTTGGCTGCGGTGCCGGGCGGGACAGCCGTTATTTCCTGTCCTGTGGTTATCCGGTGACGGCCTTGGATGGAGCAGAGCAGTTAGCAATGCTGGCGGAAACCTATATTGGGCAAGAGGTCGTACGGCAGTCTTTTCTGGATTTTGCGGAAATCAATGCGTATGCCGGCATATGGGCGTGTGCATCTTTGCTGCATCTGCCATGGAACGATTTGCAGCTGGTCTTGGAAAAGCTGGCCCTTAGCCTGCATCGGGGCGGGATTTTCTATGCCTCATTCAAATATGGGGATTTTGCTGGTATGCGCAATGGCCGTTATTTCACGGATATGACAGAAGAACGCTGGCAGGATTTAGTTCAAGACATGACCATATGGAAAACAATCAAGATGTGGGTAACGGCAGATGTACGGGAAGGGCGGTCGGCGGAAAAATGGCTGAATATATTGTGCAAAAAGCATCCATGACGACAACGGAAACCTCCACGGCCGTATTTACCGGCGAGTGCGGGCGGCAGCTTCTTCCGGCTTTAGAACGATTCATGGCTGAGGCTGAGCGCATCGATATCATGGTAGCTTATACGAGGGAATCCGGCGTGCGGCTGCTATTGCCTGCTTTGCTGGCAGCCGCGCAGAGAGGCGCTGCTATAACCTTGCTTACGGGGACGGATTTCAACCTTACAGAGCCACAGGCACTGTATCTATTGCGCAGCTATTTAGGGGATAAGGCAGAACTGCGCTTGTATAAAGGTGAAGGAAAAAGCTTTCATCCCAAGGCATATTTCATCCATTTGCGTACGCATAGCTGCCTGTTTATCGGATCGTCCAATCTTTCTGCCAGTGCCTTAGGTGAGGCGGTGGAATGGAATTATCGGTTGGACAGCCGGGAAAAGCCGCAGGAGTATGGCGAGTTTTATCAGACGTTTCAAGACATTTGTCACAGGAATTCAGTGTTGGCCGATGATGATGTACTGCGACAGTATGCCAGAACTTGGCGGAAACCACAGCCTGAGAAATGCCTTGGCCACTCCCAAGGAAATTGATTGCATTTGCTCGGCTATATACCATCATGATGATAAGCTGCTGAAAGATGAGCCATGGGATGAAGTGCTGAAGGATGCTGATGTCATGCATCACACATTCAATGATCTGACCAAGCCGGTCAAAGACAAGGAACAAGCACGCTATCGGGCACTAAGACAGGAATTTGGGCTGCCCGTACAGGATTAACAAATCATAAACGTATCCAAGTTAAAGCTGGAGATTTTCATACCGGAAACACATCTTGCTAACTTACGGCAGGCTTTGCAGTCAGTCGGGGCTGGAAAAATCGGAAACTATGACAGTTGTCTGGCGTATAGTCGTGTGACGGGAACCTGGCGGCCTTTGCAGGGAAGTCATCCATATATTGGAACCTGTAATGAAATTAGCGAAGCTCCAGAAATAAAAGTAGAGGTCAACATCCAAGAGGAGGCTCTGCAGGGGACATTAAAAGCAATTCGTGAGGTTCATCCTTACGAAGAGCCGGTAATCAATGTAATCCCACTGTATCCGGATAAGGTGGTTGAAAATTCATGAGACTTTTTATAAGCATTCAGTTTCCAGCCCCTATGATAAAGGCTCTGGAGGCTTTTCAGTCACGATTAAAAGCTTCCAGCGTGGAAGGCTATTTTGCTGTATGGGAAAATTTGCATTTAACGCTGGCCTTTATTGGAGATTACGGGGCGCCAGATGCGGTCATGGACGTTATTGAATCGGTCCCGTTTGAGCCTATGACCATGAAACTCCATGGTATGGGAAATTTTGGAGAGTTATATTGGGCCGGGATAGAACAAAACGCTGGTCTTGAAAATTATGTCAAGAGATTGCGCAGGGCTCTGGTTGAGCACAAAATCCCCTATGACCGCAAACGGTTTTATCCGCATATTACAGTGGTTCGCAAGGCAATCTTTCATGGCAGGACTATCTTGCCTGAGGTTGAGCCACCGCAGGGGGAAATGGTTATAGAACATATTTCCCTAATGCGGTCAGAACGCGGCAAGCATGGCATGATTTATACGGAGATTGGCAGAACTTAGAGATAACAGGAGGGCAACATGTTACACGCTGAATTTTTAGAGCACTTGATTGAGGATGAGGAAAAAATCCGTCAGGAAGTGTTTGTATCTGAGCAGGGCTTTGAAAATGAATTTGATGATATCGACAATATTGCAACGCATATGACGCTCTATAACGATGCCGATGCAGTCGGCTGCTGTAGGTTCTTCCCGGGAGAAGAAAAAGGTGAATATATTATTGGTCGCATGGCTGTGCGAAAAGCCTCTCGGGGGCAGTCTATGGGACGGCGAATTCTGGAAATGGCCATCCAGCACCTTAAGGATACGGGAGCATCTAAAATATCGCTATCGGCGCAGGTTCAAGCGAAAGGCTTTTATGAGGCTTTAGGATTCCAGGCCAAAGGGAATGTATATATGGACGAGCATTGCCCGCACATACATATGGAGAAACTACTTTGAGTCACTTGAAGTGTGGGGCCTGAGGAGATGTAGAGTTATCCATATGCCACAAATGGAATCAAGACGTAATCCTAAATCGATAAGGATGTTAATAATTAACATCTGAAATAGTTTGTAATGGTATGTAATGTCTTTGCGCCCGTATTTTCCGATGACACCTAAACACATGCTCACAATAAAGACAAGTATTATCCGATTGACGAGGCAATTGACAATGTTCCCCTATAATGACGTTTACTGTCTGTTATAGGGGCAATTACTTGCACGCCTAAAAGGCCGGGAACTATGTTTGTCCCGGCGTTTCCTTATGTTGCTCGGCGTTGTTAAGAAAAGAGGAATAGGCCGCCTTTTTTGGGGCTGTATCCCACAATGTAACAAGATCAAACCTGCGCCATGTCCCGTAAGTTACGGTTATTACCATCAGGGTATCAGCAAACTGATCGTATCCATTTATGATATACCAGTGCCAGACATTGCTAATTAGTTCAGGGATTATCCGGATATTTGCAAAGACGGAGTGCCCTAAAATTCTTAAGTTGGCTTCAAGCCGTGCCCACAGTATACAGTAAAATGGCTAAAAAACTAGAAAAGTCTAAATATCAGACTTTTAAAATAATAATATATAACAAATATTATAGCTAAATGCTAAATATGGGGAATATATATATATTCTCATTGACTATACTGGCAAACAACAGTATAATTTAATTATCAAATAACTGTGTAGATGAGGTGCGGATGATGGGAAAGAAAGAAAGTAAAAGAGACAGATTCATTCGTTTAGCCGATGCCAGAACCAATAAGATAATCAATATGATCAACTTGTTGGGGAATTTGTCAAACACCAGTTCCTATGAATATACAAGTGAGGATGTAGAGCGCATATATAATACAATTTTGATAGAACTAGAAAAATCAAAGAATAGGTTTCGTATATCGGTAAAACCAAGTACATTCTCTTTATTAGCGAACGAGAATCAGAAGGTCAATCAGCTGAACATGTCAATACGAGAAGCTGATTGAAAAACAGAAAAAGCTGTTTTCTTATGAGGACGCCCCGGTAGTGCATGATATGGGAAGGTGAAATGTTACTTCTGTGCATGAAGGTAATAGCGATTTAACGGGAAGAGCAAATGTAAAAGTGGTAGACCTTGATGTATTTCCAGTCGGAGAACAGCATATCTTCCTTATAGCTGTTAAGTCAGATATGCTGATATGTTGATACATTGAGGATATGATTTTAATGAAAGTAGATTCATAGGGATGAGTCTTTGGGCGGAGGGCACTTAGTATGGAGAGATTAAGTGTAGGGATGTATGTTAGAGTTCCATATGATAGAGAGCATGCGGAAGATCCACGATTTTTCCTTCTTGGTCAGATTGCATCTATGGAAGTTGCCGGTGGACTTCTTACTGTTATTTTGCATGACCCTTTCAAGTATGCCAGATATTTCCCTGATATACCTGCAAAGTTAAGGGTAACGGTAGATTGTGTTATCCAATGTGGTGCCTGTCGGGGAGCAAGGGCTATATACAATAATCAGCTAGTTCGAGTTCTAAGCTATCAGTATGATAAAGAAAAAAGAGTTATGACATATTTCCTTGATCGGGAAGAGGATCATGCTGTGATATCAGCTTCAGAGACAAAAATACAGTTGCCGTTTGTTGCTTCGGAAATATCTCCGCTGATTCAGATGTTGCAAGGTGAATGGCAGAACCCGCGTTGGTATGTGGGAAGAACCATTGTGAGACGTGCAATCAGTTTATTGAATGGCTCATTGAACGGATTTGGCAGATTGGCAGGCTGTAAGATCGATATTCTGCCTCACCAGATGTTGACTATTAGACGCTGTATGTTGCACGATCCTTGCCGAATATTGCTCGCTGATGAAGTTGGTATGGGCAAGACCATTGAGGCGTTGGGAGTATTGCGCTTGTTTGTGGATGCGCACCCGCACTGTCGTATTTTACTGTTGGTGCCAGAACACCTATGTGCACAGTGGCGGCTGGAGATGCTTTTCAAATTTGATCTAAGTGAAAGTAGTCAAAAATATCATTTGGTACTGATGCCTAGTGAAAAGGTTGGCGAATGTCTTCAGGAAAAATGGGATTTTTTGGTCGCCGATGAGGTCCATCATGCTTTGCAGGACAGCCATATGTACAAAACTCTACAGGCACTTAGTCATAGGGTCGATAATGTTCTTTTATTAAGTGCTACACCGATTCAAGCACGTGCTAAGGAGTATTTAAGGCTCTTGTGCCTTTTGGAACCTGAAGAATATGCTGCGATTCCGGAAAATGAGTTTGATAATAGAGTAACTAGACAAGCTCGTATAGAAAGGGCTGCTTTTAATGTTGGTCGTTCATTAAAAAGTGTGCAAAACGCAGTACAGGAAGCGGATGCTCCTTGGAGTGATGAAGATGTGGCAGATGAAGCGGATGTATTGTTGAACCGCTTGCACAAGTTGCAGGGTGAATTGCCAGAAGATGAATATATAGCAGGTCAAATAAGTACGTGGCAGGAATTATTAGAGAAATTGCCGGAAAAAGGGTCGCCAGAGAATAGTGTTGACCCCTTGGGCTTAAGTAATTTGGCACAAATGCTAGGCTATATATCTGATCACTATCAATTGGATGCCCATATTATTCGTAATCGCCGCGCTATGAAAGGTGGGAAAGAGGCAAAACGTAAATTAATTCCTCTGCCGTATGATTGTGATACAAAAAATCCTTATGAGCGAGAAATATTTCAGGCTGTAGCTGAATGTTTGGAAAAATTAGTTTCGAACAACAATCCTGCCAAGTTAGTCGAGTTTGGGATACCGTTAGTGTCAGCTTGCTTCAGTTCGGCGTTTGCCCTGGATGCATTTATTACTAAAAAAGTTTTTCCTATTGAGTGCGGATCGTCAAAGGAGTTACGGACACGAGCAAGACAGTGGTTGCAATATGAACAGCTTGTCTGTGATGATATTGTCAAAGCAATGGATGATGAGGAGAATGGTCCAGCATCTAGAATTTGTGTTGTGCTGAAGTGTCTGGATAAGGCTGTTGGCAGACATAAAGTTGTGCTCTTCACAGAGTTCGAAGCGACCTGGGAAGCTTACCGGCATTGTTTGGAGGTATTTTTTGGTGAGGAGTGTGTGGCATTATATAGTGCCGACAGTCCGGCAGAAGAGCGTGAGCGTAATGTCTTCCGTTTTCAGAGTGACGAGTTCTGCCAGTTTTTGCTAGCAGATTCTTCAGGCGGCGAAGGACATAATTTTCAGATGGCTGATTATGCCGTACATTTGGATTTGCCATACGATGCTGCAGTCATAGAGCAACGTATTGGTCGTCTGGATCGTCTTGGCAGACAAAGCGAAGAGCCGATTATTTCTATTGTGCCGTATGCAACTAGGACGATAGAAGAAGATTTGTTCCATATTTTCCAGGAGGGGCTTCATGTTTTCGAGAAGCCGCTGAGCGGTATGGAAATCATTATGGGTGAATTGCGCGAGATGTTGACAAGTGCTTGGGAAAGCGATCCGGAGAGAGGATTGCGGGATATTTTACCTCAAGTCAAAGAAAAAGCCAGAAATCTAGCTAAGGCATTGCAAGAGGAACGGAACTATGATTTGAATAAATTTCTTTTTAATGGGCTGGATAGACAGGTCAGACGCTTGGTAAATGAATATAGCCGCCAAGGTGGGAAACTGTTTGCAGATGCGATGGGCAGTTGGGCTGCTATGGCAGGCTTCCGTACAGAGCATCAACAAGGTGAATTGCTCCGATTTAGACCAGAAAACTTTTCGTCCAAGTCGGCATGGCAGACTATGCTTTTACCACCGGAATGGGGAGAATACTACCAGGATGAGCGGGCTCAGGCCTTGTTTAAGATACAAACTGCCGTTATGAGCAAGCCTGTGAGTGCGATGCGCATGCGTAGTGAACGGCCTGCTCTGGTAGGGACTTTTGACCGTAACTTGGCTCTGCAAATGGATTCTGTGCATTTCTTTGCTCCAGGAGACCCCGTATTTGATTGTATCACGGTTAATGCCTTGGATTCTTATCGTGGGCGCTGTTCTGCATTTCGCTTGAAAGGTGAGGAAGACTGGCAGGGATTGGTTTTTTCCTATGCATTGAGACCGCATTATGAAGTGCTTTATGAACAGGGGCTGCCGGATACACTCTGTCGTCCTTATGTACCTTTCTTGTGTTGTGAGATAAAGACGGTTTTTTGGCCATTGCCTGGCTTTCCAGAAGCTAGTCCAAATGTGCAAGCAACTTTCAGACATTGTTTGCAGCCTGAAGTTATGCTTGATGATAATAACTTGCTAGTGCATCTTGGCAGGAGGGATAAGGTCAAGGCAATTCCTGAGGCTGCTGCTAGGCATTTCACTAATGCACAATGGATGCAGCAGCATTTTCCTGCAGCAACATGGGTGCAGCAGGTTGCGTCGGAGGCACATAAAAAAGCTAACCGTGATTTGAGGAATAAATCACGTATTGATGAGGCAGTAGAGAAGGTCAGAGAAGAAGGGCAAGGGTATGGTAATCACACGGCGGAGGAATGTACTCAAGCGCTGATACAAGCACTGAAAGAGTCGAATGCGCAACTGGATTCATTAGTCTATGTTTGGATGGAGACTGAAAAATGAGCTTTCTAGAATATTTGCATTCAAGACAGGATTTTTATAGAAACAAAAATGATCGTTATGGTGAGGCCGTTTGTGAACGCTTGATGGCTCGTTTCCCAGTTGACAATTGTTCACCCACGGCAGATTTTTATGCTTCTTTTAGAAGTTTTCTTGGTTATGAACAACAACCAGCTGTCTTGCCGGAAAAGTGGGTTAGTGAGGAGGTTTGTCATCGTTTTGGTTTAGTCAGTTATGGTAAAGATGGCTGGGGAATTTCTAACCAATATAAGGATGAACGGCTCAATGCTGCTTTTGTCGATTGCGTCTTTCAGCACCTAAAAGCTTCAGCTGAAGATAACCAGGAATTTTGCTTGCTTACATCACCTGATATTCGTTATTTGACAGGTTATAAAGCTTACAATGGCTTATCACAGCAGCTGGCTATGGAAGCGGCACTTACTATGCAGGAGGGGGATACGGGCTTATTTTGCTTACCAACAGGTTCTGGTAAAAGTCTTATTACGCAGGCTATTGCGTATCAGAAACCTGGTCTGACTATTGCTGTAGTACCAACAGTCTCACTAGCTTTGGATCAGGTACGTTCTGCTTATAGCGCGTTGCAGGCGGCTGGAGAGGATGAGATTCTTTGTTATTATTCGGATATGCCTGACGAGGAGTTCTCTAGGCTTTATGGGAGTCTAATGGAACAGCGTGCTCGTTTGATTTTCCTTTCGCCTGAATCGATGTTAGGAAGTTTTTATCAGGATATAAGAAACGCAGCTGAAGATGGATATTTACAGAATATTGTAGTGGATGAGGCGCATATGCTCTTGGAGTGGGGCGCATCTTTTCGCCCAGATTACCAACTCTTAAAGACTAATCAAAAAGCACTGCGTGAAATATCCTCTAGCCTAAGAACATACCTGTTATCAGCTACCTTTGATCATGAAGAGACTGATTTATTACGTGATATGTTTGCACCAGATGGTGAACACTGGCTGGAGGTGCGTTGTGATGCCTTGCGTGCTGAACCACTTTTTAACGTAATCCGCTGTGAGGATGGGGAAGATAAGAAGAAGTCAGTGCAAAGGTTGTGTGATTTACTGCCACGTCCGTTAATCGTCTATGTACGGCGTCCGTGTGAGGCAGAATGTTTGGCTGAGAGCCTTCGTGAAAATGGCTATCGGTATGTGCGTACGTTCACGGGTGATACAACGGGGAAGGAACGATCATCGATTATTAATGATTGGCAGGAAAATCGATTGGATTTTCTGGTGGCTACATCAGCTTTTGGCATGGGAGTAGATAAGAATGATATACGTACCGTACTTCATGCCTATGTGCCGGAAAGTCCTAACGCCTACTATCAGGAAGTTGGTCGTGGTGGTCGGGATGGAAATTATTGCTTGGCGGTAATGTGTGTAAATCTTGGTAACGATGAGGATAATGATCTTACTGGTAAAGATGGCGCGGCCGGTTTCGCTGAAGGGAAGGCCATAACGGTAGAACATTTATGTGGTCGGTGGCTGACAATGTTTGGCAAGGCGAAAAAGGGCGAAACTGAGGGCGATGTCATTTATGGGCTCAATACATTACTTGTGCCAGCTTACGCTCAGAATAAAACAACAAATGATTTACATGTACAATGGAATATTCGCACATTGTTGCTTTTGGAACGTCAGCGTTTGCTTAGAATAGAGCATGTGGAACCGTTGGATGTTCATCGCTTTTCTTTGGTCAGGAGAACTGCTTATCGTATTTGGGTACGAATCTTGGATTCATGCCTGCTTAATTTACAGGTGACCACGGCTGAATTGGAAAATATACGTGAGCAAGAAGTTCTATATCATAAGAACAAGTACCAGAAAATGGCAACAACATTAGCAAGGATTGGTAAACGCTGTTGGTCTGATTTGTTTACTGCTACTTATGATATGGCTGATGCTTGTTGTACAGGATGTGATAAGCATCGGCAGGTGCGAAAATATTATCCTAATCAGGGGCTACCCTTACGTCAGAACGTACTGGCACAGAGAGAATACTTACCAAAAGATACTGTTGCTAACTTGTTGCAAGGGCAACGTGAAGCACTTATTACTGCGCCAAAGCATTATTGGGAGACAGCTGCTCGCTTAGCTAAAAATTGCAGAGCGTTAGTGTTGATGGACGATTTCCGTACATCATTAGGAGATCTATTGTCAGATACGCTTTGGCCTTTAATGAAAGCTAATAATCATCTATTTATTTTAGATAGGAATGAACTGCGTCTCCTAGCAGAAGGGGGGCTGGACTGTAGTGGTTATTTGTCCGGATGTTTCTTGATATTGTATAATAACACGGCAGAAAATCTACCACAGGCATTGCTTATGACTCGTAATCTTTTGCAACGCGTACCGGGGTGGCGGGCATTACATTTACTTTATGCTGATTGTCTAGTTCCTGGAACCGGGCGTCGCTTGACAGAACACATTACAGGCCCTGTTTATGATGAGAAGGCTTTGCCTATATGAAAGGAGCATACTATGTTCAAGAATGCTATTAGTGCTTATGCTACGCCTGTTCGTGTTTATGAGCTCTGTCGTCTGGCTGAGAAGGGAAATTGTACAAGAGATGAAGCTAAGAAAAAGTTTTGTCCTCTACCAACGGATGGAGATATGCTTGCCCCAGTCATTAGAGTAGCTATTGAGCTAGAGCTTTTAGAAGATAATCGTAACGAAATAGTGTTGACAGATACTGCTCGCTCCGGGCTGGCATTAACTTCTATGAAGAAATTTCGATGTTGGTGTAATGCCAGAGCTTTGCGTGAGAGTGAAGACCTATTCGGCCGGATTTCTGCGGTTATGTTAAGAATTTATGATAGCCATGAAACCAGAGAAATGGTAGGAGAAAATTTTACCACTTCGCAAAGATTTCGTAATTACTTGGCTAATCATGTCAATATGGAACACATTCCTGACAATATGCGTGGATGGCGTTTCTGGGCTTCATTTTTGGGCTTAGGCTTGGTGCATGAAGCAGAAAATGGATTTAGCTTTTTGCCAAATATGTATGTTTTCTTATCTGATGCTATCCAAAATGCTAAGCTGGATGCAGGAGATTATACAATGACAGAGTTTCTGGATATACTGCAGCCTTTTCTTACGGTAGCTTTGCCTATAGAAGGTGAAGGACGTAAATTTTGTTTGGGAATGGCCAATGGTTTGCGCAGCTTACATGATAGAGGGAAGATTGTTGGGCGTCATATGCCAGACGCCAAAGAGTATTGGGAATTGCCTGAGATGACCGGTCATACTATGCCATCGACTATTAGCCACATTAGCTTGCCAGGAGGTGTCGCATGAATAAGGAAATAATATCAGGGCGTCTACCCGAGGTTATCAAGGTAGATACTACTTCCAGTTCCAAGGCTGACTTCTTGGCTACACATGTCCCATTCCGCCATATCAAAATTAAACACGGTGGCGGACTTAGTCAGGATTTTGAGACTATCTCGGAGGATGAGATTTGGCAGCAATATGTCCGTGAGCCTGGCGAGCGTCATCAGTTCATCGTTGTGCAAGGAGCTAATGGCGCAGGTAAGTCACATCTGATTCGTTGGTTATACACTAAGTTTCAAGCACAGCCACGAGAAAATGAAGCTGTTATATTTATTCGTCGTAGTGATAATAGCCTTAAGGGGGCTATCCGCCAGTTGTTGGATAGGCAGGAAACACGTGACTTGCCACATCGTGATGCGTATGAGCGTTTGGCAGCAGCAGGCACGGACATAAATCCGCAGGAATTAAAAATTCGATTATATCATGCCATGTTAGCAAAAGTACAGACTGATATTGTTAGTGGCCTGACAGATAAGCTCAAACGTATTCAGAAGAAACATTTGCTTAGTTTGCTTTCAGATCAAGTGTTCTTCGATCAATATCTTTTGCAACCGATGGACGTGAATACGCCAGTAGAGCGTATTTACAGGCGTGTAGCAACGGATGGAAAACTTAAAGGATTTAATGAGGAACCAGCCCGATTCAAGGCAGGGGATTTTCAAATTACAGATGAATTTTTAGAACGACTAGATAGCGCAGGCTCAGATCAGAAAGCTATTGATTATGCTTACGATCTACATGATGAGCAGGATTTGCCTGTTAAAACCGCCGACTATCTGAATCAGTTTATTGAATCGGTTATTCAGGAAGCAGCGGGGGTTCATCCTGGCGACTTTGAAAGTATCTTTGCAGAGATACGGCATGAACTTTTCCGGCATGGGAAAAATCTAACTCTATTGATTGAGGATATTACTGCTTTCACAGGCGTTAATGAATCACTATTGAATGTTTTGATAAATGAACATACAGGTACAGCGAATTTGTCAGGGCAAGAGCTTTGTCGTCTTTCTTCCTTGGTAGGCACAACAACGGAGTTTTATGGAGAATTTCGTGATAACTTTAGGAACCGTGTGACTGAGGAGATTTACATTGAGGATACAGCACTTACAGTCGGGCAAGATAATACATTGGTTGAGTTGGCAGCTCGTTATTTGAATGCTATGAGCTTACCAGCGAATGTTCTTGATGCTTGGGCAGAGAGCGGAGCAGAAGATGGACAATTACCTCTTCATAAGCGTACAGAAACGAATTATTGGCCGACATATACTTTGTCAAATGGGGTGGCACTTTCACTTTATCCTTTTACAGTGCAAGCCTTAAAGCATTTAGTTGCTGGGATGCCGGAAGGGCAGAGGACTCCACGCTATTTTCTTACGGATATCTTGCGTACAACAGTACAGTGTGTATTGCAAGGTGAATCAAAGGCTTTTCCACCTGTATATACTGGCACAGCACCCAATTTGCAGTGGCGCAGTGCTAAGGAACGCATACATATTATTCAACAATGCGAAGAGGGAGAACAGGATCGGCTGAATCGATTTATATGTATTTGGGGCGACGGCACAGCAAGTCAGACAGAAAGCCATGGAGTTGCCATCTTGGCTGGCATCCCCATGCCTATTTATCAGGAATTGGGATTTCCAGTACTACGCGGCCTGGAAGATGTTACGACTATCGATACTACAATTGATACAAATCCACCTGAAACTTTGCTAGAGTTACAACAAGAGGTGGATAAGAATACCCTTTTAGCTAATAGTAAAACGCCTGATGAGATCGCATATGAGAATTATGAGAAGCAGCGTCTTAATTTGGAACAATGGCTTAGTGGTGGACAGTTGAGCGATGATCGAAACCTTATTCGTAACGATTTGAGTGACTTTCTGTGTAGTACAATTAATTGGCAGGAGGAAGGGGTTTCATTCGATAATCTCAATAAGATTGTTGGTGAAAAGTCTGGTGCTCCGAATCAGTTAATTTATATTGAACGTTGCAGTCGGGGGAAGGGCTTCTATGAATTGCCTGCTAAACTGCCTACTTACCAAATAATAAACTGTTTGTTGCAATGGCGTTATCTAGGACGACGTTCTTGGTCATTTGAAGGGGCCGAGGAATCCTTTTATGCAGCTAGTATGTGGCTTTATACTATCAAGGCTGGGGTAGTGCAGGCAGTAAAAAATAGTTCACCACAAATTGGAGGCGTGAATGCTTATGCGGCTTGTGCGATTAGCGTAGCCGTTTGTTGCCGCATGTTGGCTGGTGGTGATGCTAATCCTGAAACTTTGGCAGAGCATCTTTGGGCGGATAATATTGTGTTACCACAATCTGGCAGCGGGCATTGTCGTGCGTGGCAGGGATTGCTCTCGTATTTGAAGCGCCCCGAGACAGAAGATGCTTTGAAAATCGCACATGATTACTTCAATATTGTGCAGAGCCGTAAGCCATCCACTAAGACTTTCTTGAACTTAGACGCATTACAGAAATGTTTGGATTACTTGGCACCGCATGGCTATTTATTAGAGGAAGCTGGACAACTGGCCAAGGAAGAAGTCATTGGGGCCCGTAGAAAACCGATGGTTCCTGCTGCTCATCTGGCTGAAACGCTACCAAAAGTAATTAGGGAAGAGCAAAATTTCCTGCGGGAAAAACTCAGTCCTGTTTTTGAGGCATTTGATTTGAACGAGGCGGATTTAGAGTATTTCGAGGCAGGGGTATTGGAAGACTTTTCTATTCGCTTGGATGAATGTAATCAGGCCTTGATTCAGGCGAATAAACAGAACTGCTTCTCTAAGATCACCAAAGAAAAGCGAAAAAAAGTGAAAGAAAATGCTGAGAGCATAACTTCAGCCCTGCGTCAGGTGGTAAAAGCTATTGCGGAGGCACCACTGCAAGAGAGCTTGCCGCAGTTGGCAAGAGCACCATTGGCAGATGTGCAACCATTAATAGAACTGGTCGACCTTGTTAAGGATGGTCTAAAAAGAGCGGCTGCAGCTATGCCTGGTGAGCCACCAGCACCGGTAGGGTATGTGAGTCCATTGCTTAAGGATAAGGAAAAAGTGTTGAAGGAGGTAGAGGACGCTTTGACGGATATTGACGCGCTGGAGGAGGCATTGACGCTATGATTACGGAGGCTTTGCAGAAGACGGCTGAACTGGCTGGGCGTTGGGCAGAAGCAGATGCAGACAAGGACAAACTAGAGGATCGGAAAAGGCGTGAGCAGTTTGTAGCAGCTGGCTTTGAATGCATTTTGCAGCAAATACGCATTTTGCGCCTGCGTCAGAAATTACTACCTTTGCATTTGGAATGTCTTGATGCGCAATTATTACAGGACGTACGCGAAGTGTTGAAGGTTGGGAAGGTGGCCTATCAGAGACAACAAGTCGGAGCAAAAAACACTTTGGGAACTGACTTAAAGAGATTCAACAAAAAATTCTCTGAAGAAATTAAGCATCATGCAGAGTGGTTCAGTCAAGATTCTAAGGTTATAGAAACACAGCAAGCATTGGAGGTAACGAACAATCTTTGCCCAGGGGCGGTGCCTTCAAAGCTCCGATCGCGACTCATATTTGCCAGACGTGAAAACGCTACGTTAAATGAATTACAAGATAATCTAGAGGCTCAAAAAGAAGCGGAATTGTGTTTGAAGAACTCACCTTTGGAAGCGTGGCAACGTCAGCTCTTGCAACGTATTACTGTGGGTCAGGCTACGCTTCTTAATATAACGCCGGAAGAACTGTCCTGGCTGCAAAGTAGCGATTTTGCGAAACGCGTTAAGCTACGCTACGAGTTTTAGGTTGTATATGGAGGGAAAACTGCATGTCAGAGCAACCAAGAGAACAATATTTAGATTTGGTACGGCGCGAGTTGCTGGGACCCGGGGCGGAACCGTCTTTGTTGGACGCAGAGACAGATGTTGCACATGAGCGATTGGCGGCTAATCCAAACAGGCTTTATTTGTTAGGAATTCTATATCCGCAAGATGCTAGGAAAAATACGGATGCCCCAGTGAAGAACGGCAGTAGAGAAGATGCCGAAAATTACATGGTAGATGATGTAGACGCTGAACGGGATCTTACTGATGTTAGTGAGGATGCTCTGCTTGAAGTTACAACTGTTTCAAAGAATAGCGGTAGTGATGATGAAACAGATGATGAAACAGATGATGGGCTAGATGAAGCATTTACTATGACTGCACAATTTTTACCCGCTTCTATGGGGTTGCTTTGTCTGACAGAAGGCAGCCCGGATGGGGCACAAGTAAATATTTCTTTCGGTACATATCGTCGTGCCAAGGAAGAACTAGGAGAGTTCTGGGTTCCTTATCAGAAGCCGACAGGATTTGATATACCGGGAGAGTATGAGCCATTTTTGCATTATGACAAGATTAAGGAGCGCTTGTACTTAGTCCAGGAGTTTTCTAAAGGTCTAAATAGAGATTTCCGTAATCAACATAAGAATCCAAAACCGGAACTACGGGAATTTATGTGGAAAGTCAGTCGTTTAGCTATTTTTTCACGTGAAGGTCGTGTACGTATACCGAATGATTTTAGGCTGCGCCTTAATTTCGATGGGCAGGGACATTTTGAAGAAGATTTACATGGTGAGGGCGGTAAAGCCAGACTGATAGCTCGAAAACGGGAGATTACAGCAGGTCGTTTTTCCTTGACTCTTATGTTGGTGAATCTTTGTCATGATGAAAAGGGGCAGGCCGAAAACTGCCTTTACCAGGCTGAAATAAAAATGGAAGCCAGCGAAGAGGATGGCTTTCATTTTACTGACACACGTTTTTCTGAGCCAGATTTGAGCGATACGGAAGAAGATAGTTTACGTCTGCTCTATCATGGCAAGCAAAACTATGCTACGGGGCTTGGTACTGCAGCTGCTTGGAAAATGGATGATGAAGGATATGGCTATGTCCGCACTGATTTTTTCCCTATAGCGGAGACGCCACAGATGGATTGGGGCAGTGAGGAACGCTCTATGAAGGACCTTTCAAGTTTATCGTCCATCTCACGCGAGAAAAAACTTGAAAGTCTGCAGAAGCTCGTATCTGCCTATGAAAGATGGATAAGTAGTCTGGAGAACAAGGCAGAGCAGTTTACAGATATACGTTTTAAGCAAGCTGCTGCTAGAAATATAGGGCTATGCCGCAAGGCGGCTCAACGTATGGCGTCAGGAATAGAAGTTTTGCGGGAAAATGATCTAGCCTTTGAGGCTTTTGAGCTTGCCAATCGTGCCATGTTTATGCAGCGTGTCCAGTTACGTATGCAAGGAGATCGTACTTGCCAAACACTAGAAGAACGTTGGCCAAGTGATAAAAAGACAGCAGCGTGGCTTCAAAATGTCGATTATGAAGCAGAGCCTGATGAGAAGGATGGATGGCGTGCTTATTGGCGCCCCTTCCAGATTGCGTTTATTCTTATGGTTATACCTGATGCTGTTGATGATCATGCACTTGGAAGAGAGTTTGCAGACCTTATCTGGTTCCCCACTGGTGGTGGTAAGACAGAAGCTTATTTAGGTCTTACAGCGTTTACTATCTGCTATAGACGCCTAGCACATACGGAGGCGCAGAGTGGCGGTACGACTATAATTATGCGTTATACGTTGCGACTCTTGACAGCACAGCAGTTCAATCGAGCCTCTACGCTTATTTGTGCTTTGGAGTTAATGCGTCGTGAAGGCATAGCAAAACTTGGTAATGAGTCTATTACAATAGGTTTATGGGTTGGACAAGCTACGCCTAAGAAATGCATCAAGGGTTCGTGGGAAGATCCCAGTGCGGATATGCTTTTGAAAAAAATTAAAGATTATAGCGTGAATGTTGGTAATATCGAGGAACGTAAGGAACGGTATAATCGCTTCCAGGTCTTGAAATGTCCATGGTGTGGTACCAAGTTAGAGCGCGGTGTCGTGAGTAGTCATGGATCAAAAAAATTGGAAGGGGTCTGGGGCTATGGTTTAGACCAGGAAAACCATTTCCATTTCTTTTGTCCGCAAAGAAAATGTCCATTTAATGATGAGTATTTCTTGCCTATTCAGGTCATAGACGAAGAAATATACAGAAATCCGCCAACACTGTTGTTTGCTACGGTTGATAAATTTGCTCAGATGCCATGGCAGAGTGATAAGGTGGGTAAGATCTTCGGTGCTGATAAGAAAGAACGTCGTGCTCCGGAACTCATTATCCAAGACGAGCTCCACCTTATTTCAGGTGCATTGGGAACAATGGTCGGACTTTACGAAGTGGCTTTGGATGCAGCTTGCCAGCATAAAGGTATCAAACCAAAGATAATTGCTTCTACGGCCACTATTCGGCGTGCTACAGAGCAATGCGCAGCACTCTATGAGCGTCAGGCTTTTCAGTTCCCCCCACCGGGCCTTGAGTCTGGTGACTCTTTCTTTGCTAGGGAAAAGGTGGTAAGTAAGAAAAATCCAGGGCGTAAATATGTCGGCTTAATGCCTTCTGGAAAGACCAAGACTGTATCCGAAATACGTGTATTGGCCGTTCTTTTAGAAATGGTCAAGGCTATGCCGGGCTTAAGCGATGAGGAGATGGATAAGCTTTGGACATTAACAGCATATTTTAACAGTTTGCGTGAACTCGGTAGAGCAGATACGCTGGTGATGGATGAAGTGCGTGATGCTATGCACCGTATTTCTTTCCGTTTGGATATACCATGTCGTAGTGTATATGGTGCAAAGGAATTAACAAGTCGCGTGACAGCTATTGAACTGAATCAGACGTTGGATGCTCTGGAACACTTAACTTATTCCCAGGTTAATAGGGAACAAAAACGTTATGCTGTCAATGTACTTTTGGCTACTAATATGATTTCTGTGGGGCTTGATGTAGCTAGATTGAACTTAATGTTGGTGGTAGGTCAGCCTAAGTTGACAAGTGAATATATCCAATCTACTAGCCGTATCGGTAGACAGAGTCCCGGCGTTGCGTTAGTATTATATCGTCCGACAAATAGCCGTGATCGTTCATATTATGAGCATTTTCAGTATTTCCACCAGACATTCTATAGCCAGGTAGAACCTAGTGTAGTAACACCGTTCTCTCGGCCGGCGTTATCTAGAGGGCTTCATGCTGTGTTAGTGTCTATGATGAGGTTGGGGAAACATACATATGAAATTTTTGCTAAGGATGATTCTGCAATAAAGTTTGATCTTCAGAATGAGGCCATAAGGGAACAGGCCGAATGGAGTAAGAATTTCTTGGTGCGTCGTCAGCGTCGTGCCTATGAGCTAGCTCCAGGCCTTATGTCTGCTGAGGAGATGGATACTGATCTACAAGATTTGGAACAATTGATTGATGGCTTTTTCCAAGCGTGGGACGAAGAAGCAACTTATGCTAGTAAGGACGCGGTAAAGCTTTGTTTCGGGCACAGTTTCCTTTTCCGTTGGCCATCAGATGGCGAACGGATTTTACTGGCTACGCGTCAAAGGGTTCTTACACTGGCAGAAATGAATCAAGAAAAGAGTGAACAAGCAGGACCAGCGATAGAAACCATGTCTTCCCTACGTAGTGTAGATGATGAATTGAAAGGTTCGCTGATTACTTTCCAAGAAAGGGTTGAAGGCGAGGGGACAAAATCATGAATAAGTTTAAATTTGATACGCTGCATTTGCCATCCTCCCATAAGGTCAGGTTGGCACAGGCTATTTTACAGTATGCTCCTGGTGCTATGGTAGATTTTTCGGATAGAACTTTATTGACTGCAGCACCATATACATGGCATAGCAGTATCGGAACAGACGAGAATATACGCCCTATCAGTGACCCTCGTTTTGCCCGTGCATTACATGTAGATGGTTTTGAGGCACCAACGCAAATCAATTATGTGCAATTTCCAGAATGGTATTTTTGCCCTGTTTGCCGCCGTTTTCAACCACTTACATCTTGGCAGGCTGAGGCCGAACGTAAGGCTAAAGGTGGAGATAATCCATACAGACAAATGCGTAACAGGGCAGCCATCAAACGAAGCTGGCAGCAAGATAATCAGGAACGTAAAGCATTTCTGCCACGTTGTAGTAACCATGACTGCCATAATAGCGAGCTTATTCCGGCTCGCATTGTGGTAGCTTGTAAACACGGACATTTGGATGATTTTCCCTGGGTCAAATGGGTGCACTACCGTAACATTGGGGGCGCTAAGGAGCCATGTTGCGAGTCGCCGGTATTGCTCTTTGAATCCGGTGGTGGTACAGAGACAGGTGAAGATATACGCATTACTTGTACTAAGTGTCATGCGGTCGCCACACTGAAAGGCGTTTTTACTGCTGATGCTTTTCAGAAGGTAAACGAAGATTTGGGCCGTGAGATATTCTACTGCAGCGGACGTTTGCCGGATTTTGGTAGTCATTCAGAATGTAATCAGATGCCGAGAGCGTTATTGCGCGGCGCGACGTCTGTGCATTTCCCTATGGTGCGTAGTTCTATGGTTATTCCGTCACAAATTAGTAGTCCGGAAATTGATATTGATGATCTTGCATACCGTTGGGAGGAATATCAAGCTCTATGTAATGAACAATATGGCAAGCCGGGAGATGAATTTACTCGCGTAGATTCAGGTCCTTTATCAGATTATGAGAGATTCGGTAGTTTACATTTACAACAGGTCGAATTATTGGATCAGGTACGAATTGTAAGGGCTTTTTTAGGATATTCCCGGTTACGGCCTGCGGCTCGTCGTGATGATGAAGGCTTTATCCATGCCCGTTTACCACAGGATAAAGCATACCCGGCCTATGAAGGATTTGGTGAAGGCATCTTTCTGCGCTTTGATGAGGAGGCTATCAAAGAATGGCTGGAATTAACACCGAGGGCGGCTAAACGTGCTTGGCTAGTGGAACAAAATAGACAGAAAGGTTTTTTGGCTGGCGAAAGCCATGCTCCGATTACACCTAAGTTCTTGCTTTTGCATACACTGGCACATCTACTTATTAAAGAGCTTAGCTTTGAGTGTGGTTACAACATAGCTGGACTAAATGAACGTATTTATTGCGCTGATCGTGAAGTGAATAATACTGACTTCGATATGGCGGGGATCTTCATATACGCAGCCGGTGGTGATGCAGAAGGTACTTTAGGTGGACTAATAAGGCAAGGACGTGCTGATACCTTACCTCAGATTTTCCAACGTGCATTAGCAAAAGCACGCTCATGCTCCAATGATCCGATGTGTAGTGGAAGCCATGGTCAGGGGCAGGATGGACAGAATCTAGCCTCATGCTATGCTTGTGCCTTGTTACCAGAAACAAGTTGTGAGGAATTTAATTTGTTTCTTGATCGTGGAGTTGTTGTAGGCACGTTTGATGAGCCGGATATTGGTTTTTACAGTAATGTAGCAGCTACAAGAGCTCAACACGCTCGTAGTAATATGGCAAAGGAACAAGTTACTGAGTGTGTGAATGTCGAGGAAAAGTCTGCTACAAAAGGCTGGGAGGCTAAGCGCGAGGAACTACTGGAAGATGAAGCTATAGAGGCCTCGAAGCTTATGGAAAATGCAGGAGTTCCCGTACCAGATATAATTGGTGCTGAGTTACTTAATGGTCGTTGCAATGTAGAGATGATTTGGCAGAAACAGAAAATAGTGTATTTGACCTCAGAGCAAATGGATCAGGCACCGGAGCTGCTTAAGGAAGGCTGGCAGATTCTTGATTTAAGACAGCCAGTGGATGCAGGCATATTTGAGTAATAAGAGCATGCACATGGAAGGAAGTGCTGAGGAATGTTTTACGGTCACCCCAATATTGTATATCCGCTCAGGGTAGATAAATTGTTGGAAGATTTGCCATCTCAGAAAATGCAAAAGAAGTTTTGGGAGACAATGGAGCAGTTTACGAAGCAACCAGGCGACCATGGCTTGAATTTTGAGGCACTGCATGGGCAAAATCTGTTCTCCATTAGGATTCAAGGCAAATATAGAGTTATTTTGTACCGAGACCCAAAGGATAACAATACCTATATGCCGGTCTATGCCGGCAATCATGATGAATCCTATGCTTGGTCTACATTCCATTGTGTTGTAGACCCGAAAACTAGTGCTATCGTCTATCATGTGGTCAAAAAAGAGAATGAAGCAACTTTGCCACAGCCTTCGGGCAATGATATATTCTGTAACGTCAAAGACGAGGATATGCATGTTCTGGGCGTCCCGGACTATGTAATTTCTGAGGTCAGGAAATTTACGCGACTGGAAGATTTCTATGGTATGAAGAATGAAATTTCCGAGGCTTTGTATGACATCCTAGACTTTCTGTTGGAAGGTTGCACTGTGGATGAAGTCAAGGATATGCTGGGAATTACGGACTGCGCTGCTGATAAGGATACTACTATTTTACAGGCTGCTCAGACGGCCGCTAATCAACAGCATTATAAGGTCGTTACCAATAATGCTGAATTGCATGAAGCTATGGAAGCCTCATTGGAAAAATGGCGAGTCTTTCTGCACCCGACTCAACGCAAAGCTGTGGAACGTAATTATAATGGTTCGGCCCGTGTAGTAGGCGTAGCTGGTACGGGCAAGACTGTTGTGGCTATGCACAGAGCTAAATTCTTGGCTACACAGATGCAGAAGGGTGAGAAATTACTTTTTACAACTTATACCAAAAATCTGGCCATTGATATCGAGAATAATCTGAGAAAAATTTGCTCAGAGGAGGAGATGTCGCACATCGAGGTCAAAAATCTAGATGGTTGGGCCGCTAGTTATCTTGGTAAGCGCAAAATCATGATGCATGTTTCTGGGCAGGAACATCTCGATAAGGTGTGGCGCAAAGCGATAGATAAGGTTCTCAGGCGTGGCGAGAACGTGCCTTTTCCTGAGCCAGAATTCTATCGAGAGGAATGGCGCCAGGTCGTGATGGCCCTGAAGGCTACATCTCCTGATGAGGCAAGAAAGGAATATGTCCTGAGGGCTAAGAGAGATGGGCGCAAATATCGTCTAGATAGGAAAAAGCGTCTCGAAGTCTGGGCAGTTATGGATGAATACAGACAAATGACGCGCAAAGAGAAAATGTTCGATTATGATGCTATTCGCTATGAATGCCGCAGATATGTTAGTGAAGAAGAACAACCGCTGTATAAACATATTATCGTGGACGAAGGACAGGACTTCAGCATGTGCGGCTACAGGCTCCTACGAACCCTGGCTGGAAAAGAGCACCCTAATGACATCTTCATTGTTGGTGATGCTCATCAGCGCATCTATGATAATCGACCTATTCTTTCTCATTGCGGTATCTATATAAAAGGGAATAGCACAATCCTGCGGGTAAATTACCGTACGACGGAGGAAATCCATACGCGAGCTCTGGGACTGTTGCATGGATTCAGCTTTGACGAGATGGATAACAATGCTGAATTGAGCAGCGAACTGCTGGATGAACGTACGGCATCTCTGACACATGGCAATCAACCGGTGTTGCGCAAATGTAACGACATTGAGCAGGAGCATGGTTTCATCATCAAAGAAGTAGGCAGACTGACCAGTGGAATTGTAGATAGTAAAGATATTTGCGTCGTGGCGCGAGGCAAGGATCAACTGCGAAAGCTCAAGAGAAGTTTGCAGAAGGCAGCTGTATCATGTTATGAATTGGATGCTAATGGTGACGATGGTGACGGCAGAAAACAGTCAGGCATAAGGCTGGCGACTATGCACCGCGTAAAGGGCCTGGAATTCGAATATATGTTCTTAATAGATCTAAATCATGGCTTGGTTCCGTTGGCAAAACGCTTAAAAGACGCGGAGAATGAGCAGGAAGCGCTGAAAGCGGAAAAGTGTTTGCTATATGTGGCTATGACCAGAGCACGGAAAGGTGTGTATCTGCTCAGTTCTGATGTGCCGTCGCCTTTTATTGTTGAGTGAGTTGTACGCGTCTTAAGCCTATTATAGCAGTTTGAATCGTATTTCCCTCGTAGGCGCTTTTTGTGTAGATAATTGCTTGATACTTAGAATCTTCAATTACCATCAAAAAAGAAGGTGCTAAATACTTTGCATTTGTAGCACCTTCTTTTCAACATCTGGTCCTATGTCAAGATTTAGTACAACATAAAATGAGAAATTTTAATTATTTTCAACTTACCAATCGTGATTCTCTAGCAACGCTCGCCTTGTAAAGTTTTTCGAAGTCATCTGGCGAAAGATATCCACAATGGCTGTAAATCCGCTTTGTGTTGTAAAATGCTTCAATATACTCAAAAATTAGGCCGTGAGCATGATTAAAATCCCGGATTCTAAAGCGGTTCAGCCATTCACGCTTTATCAATGCGTGAAATGACTCGATACAGGCATTATCCCATGGATAAGCTTTCTTGGAATAGCTCCGCTGCATTCGTGCGGTGGCCTTCTTATATTCTTTAGCTACGTATTGGCTGCCTCGGTCTGAGTGGATAATCAGTGGTAAATCGAGGTTGCGGCGTAATTTCGCTTTTTGAATTGTTTCCGTTACGCAGCTTACTTCTAAGCTGTCAGAAAGCGTCCATGCGATGATTTTGCGAGAGTACAAGTCCATAATGCTGGTCAAGTATACAAATCCGTCAATTGTCCATACATAAGTGATGTCTGAACACCAAACCGCATTAGGCCGTTCCAGATTAAATTGTTCATCCAAGATGTTCTGCAGACTGTCACTGAAGTCTGGATCAACGGTAGTTGGAACCCAGGGCTTAACCTATTGAGCACGAAGCCCCATCTGGCGCATATACTGACCTACAGTCCTTTCAGAGATGATTTCTCCGGCTTTACGCAGTTCTGATGTGATTTTAGATGCACCATAATTTTGATGAGACTCATCGTAGATTCGCTGGATTTGTTCTTTTACTTCCTGTCGCCTTATTGATGTGTCTGATGGCAGACGATGGCGCCAAGCGTTATAGCCCGAGCGTGAAACGCCAAGTTTTCGCAGCATTCCGGAGACGGAAATAGGGCGTCCTTCTTCTTTTGCAATTTCCGCCTGTTCAGAGACCTGAAGATAAATGGCCTCTGTTATTTTCCCAGAATGCTGATGGCTTTTTTTAACACGTCAAGTGCGTCTTTCGTATCGCGCAATTCACGGCGTAATCTGGCAATTTCTTTCTGTTCATCGGATTCGTAGTTGCCGGAACCTCTTACAACGATATCGCCGGAGTCACGAAGTTCTTTGCGCCACTTGGTCAAAGTGCTGTAACCGATGCCAAGGTTATTGGCACAGCCACGCAAGCCAAGCTCCTTATGATCTTCGTAATATTGAATTGCGTCAAGTTTAAACTGTTTGTCATGTTGTTTAGCCATTCTGAAATCCTCCTCAAGATAGGTACATATATTGTACCATGTCATGAACTTATTTAGGATTTCTCATTTTGACTTGTACTATTTATATTCTAACTCCACCTGTCACTTAAAAGGGGGCTGATCAGTCATTTTGACTGGTCAGCCCTTTGCTGTTCGTGATATACTATATGTAAAGCTTTTTGTGCGATATAAAGATATGATTGTGAGACTAACTTACACTACAGTTGTTGACCGGTCAATGGTTATCTGTCGAGTTACAGATTGAAAAGAGTTGGCCATGACAGATACAACGCTATAGAAAATTGAAGAAGCATGAGGATTTGATGATTATGAATCAGGAAAGCATGGAATTTGTAGTCTACATGATTCACGCTTGTGCCAACAAGTGGAACATGTCTCCTAAGCAGGTATACCATAAATTGCAGGAGACTGGCTGTATTGATGAATACTTAGTACCTAATTATGATATTCTCCACACGCAAGGGAGCGGCTATTTGGTAGATGACATTAGAGAATACTTACGGATTAGAGGTGTGGTGGTATGATGGTCTATCACGGCTCGACAGAGATAATCAAAAAGCCGGATGTCTTGCATTCGTATCGGCTTCTTGATTTCGGCCAGGGGTTTTATGTGACTACAGTTAAGGAACAGGCTATGCGATGGGCAAGGCGTAAGGCTGGCTTGCAAAAGGATAAGTCCGGTATTGTGAATTGTTATCAGATGACTGAAGACACTGACGACTTGCGTCATAAGACTTTTTCAGAGGACTTGATAGAGTGGATTGATTTTGTCTGCAAGTGCAGGGATGGGAATATGGGTTATAAGGAGTATGACTTGATTTCTGGCAAGGTGGCAAATGACAAGGTGTTTCGGGTGGTAGACTTGTACCGTACAGGAATTTGGGATAAGGATAGAGCGTTGAAGGAAATCAAAGCCTATCCCAATTATGACCAGATAGCATTTATAACACAGAAAGCCATCGATAAGTTACTGATATACGATTCTTACATTGAGGTGTGAGCCATGGATGAGAATGTTTTGGAACAGGTCTATCAGGAAAAATTGGAAGAACGCATCATTGCGCAAATAGCCAAGGAGAAAGCGATTCCTTTGGAAAAAGCCATGCGCATATACTATAGCAGTGAACTAGCGGATAAGATTCATCAGGGTATGGAAGGGGTTCAGTATTTGGATTATAAAGTATTGGTGCAGGTGTTGAACGAAACAGAACCTGAAAAGATGTGTTCTGACTAAGTGATGGATTCGGAGGTAAGATGGCAATAATTGATTTTGCCAAGGCGCGGGAGGCGCGGTTGGCGAAGGCTGCGAGGACGAAGGCAGAACCTTATGCGCGGTATACGGCGATGCTGGAGGCGTTGGACAAGGAAGATTTGACCGCAATGGAGAGTATTGCGCAGGTCCATGCCTTGCAGATGGCTTATAGGATCGTGGAGCACAGTCCGTATTGGGGGACGAAGCAGGGGGATTTTTTCCTGCAGACCTGGTCGGCATTGGAAGCGGTGGTGCCTGTGGTCGGTGATCTGATCATCGCCAACAGCTTCGTTGACAGTTCGGTTCGCTTGCGCGGGCAAAGGTATACGTCCAATGAGGTTGGGCTATGGGCGGCGCGGCGGATGATCTTGGATTATCTGCTGATTCTGATTGATGACAACAGCCGGCCAGATGATTGGCTGGATATCCGCGATAAGCAGCCCTTGCAAAATGTGTTTGCGCATTTGGGTTATAATATTGACCGGTCAAATTGACACGTCAAAAAGTGGTGGAGTCACGATGGGCTCCACCACTTTTGTATGCAATTGACTATAAGCGCATTATCCTTGCGGGGATTTCACGAACTCCAGAAGGTGCCCGCTGTTTTCTTTCTGGTCCTGCCAGGTCAGGGTGCCATTGCGGAGGACGAAAACGCTGGAACCATCGTCGTAGACCTTTTTATCTGTGCCGGTGCCTTTTTCCGTATAGGTGTAATCTATGCGGGTGCCGTCGTGGTTGCTGAAGAGTATGGCGCTGAAGTTGTCGTAGGTGCAGTGGTAAGTCCAGCGGCTGCCATCGGCGGCGCTGCTGGCCCATTGGATTTCCACGAGGTAGCCGGAACGTTCCCGGCTGATCACTGCCGTACAGCGGCTGCAGCTCCAGATGCCCAGGTAATCATCTGCCTTTATGCCTGCGCTGGTGGTGTCATAGCCATTTTCCGCATAGCGCGTGAAATGGATGGCCCCGTCATGTCCGGAACGAAGGTCTGTCTGTGTGGCGGTGTTTTCGTCTTTGGGGAATGCTGCCCATAGTTCATTGGCACTGTTGAAAGCAGAGTACCAGGGAGAAGCGGTGTCCTTATCCTCAAGGACGATGCCGCCGCTTTCATGAAAAGAGTACCAAAGGGATTTTGAGCCGTCCGGATGTTTTTCGCTGGTCACCTTGACTTTTCCGAAGGCTTTGCCATCTGGGGAAATCAATTCATAGGTGCCATCGGCATAGATGGTCAGAGTTCTGGCGTTGGGGGCATCTGCTTCGTGCCAGATGCCGGCAATGGGCTGGATGCTGCCTTTCTTGACTGGTTTCAAGTTCTGGGCTTTTGGCATTTTGCTGTCAGCTGCCATAACTGGTTCTGCTTCGACAATTCCGCCGAAAAGACAGGCTGCCAGGCCTAATGCCAGCGCGGGACGAAATGGTTTCCATAAGGGGTTGCTGTTCATGATTTGGTTCACCTCCCAATTTCTATTATACAGGATTCTTGATAAAAGACAAACTATTTAGAATCTTATAGATACGTATTTTATAGAATAACGCCGCCAGCTTTGCATCTATGGCAGAACAGCTGGCGGCGTTTATTTAGAAGCCTAAGTTATCGTTAACCAGGATTACCTGAATGCGGCCCTTGTGCAGGGAGTAGCGGGTAATCAGGAACTGGCAGCAGATGGTGTCGGGACTCTTGCAGTCGAAGCAGGCACCGGTTTTGGCGCAGGGGGTGCTCAGGCCGAAGCGCTGGGCATTGATGGGAGCGGCCACGTTGCGGGCCCGCTTCATAGCGCCGTCCAGATCGTCGCAGACCTTGTTGAGCCCCACGATGAAGAGCACTTTTTTCGGCCCTTGCGCGATGGCGGATACGCGGTTGGCATTGCCGTCGATGTTGACTAGTATGCCGTCCTGCGTCATGGCGTTGGTGCTGGAGAGGAATACATCAGCATCATAGGCCATCAGCATGGCTTTGCGTTTGTCTTCCACTTTGTCGCGGTCGATGAAGTTGTAGTCCTCCGTGGTTAGGGCTTCCGTCAGGCCAATTTCGTGGACGCTCATGGCGCCGCCCATGGTAACGGTGCTGCCTTTGGGGATGAGTTCCAGAGCCAGCTTCAGGGCTTCTTTCTTGTCCTTGGCATAAAAGCCTTCCATATTGCGAGATTGCAGGCCTTTGATTACTGTCTGGGCCAGCAGTTCATTGCGCTTGCGGATGTTTTCGTTCATTTAGCTTTCCTCCTATTAATAAACACATGCATTTTAATTTCGCCATATTCTATGGCATTTCCTGCTTTTGGCAAGGAAATACGTTGGATTTATTGACAGGTCAGGGGATTTACTATAGCATGAAATTCGATTCCTGGGTGTCCATTGCCTATGCAGGTGTTCTTTCTACGGGCGTGGCCTTTACCTTGCAGATCGTGGGACAAAAATACGCCGCTCCCAGTGAAGCGGCGGTAATCATGAGTTTTGAAGCGGTGTTCGGCGCTTTGGCCAGCTTCGTGGTCCTGGGCGAACAGATGAGCACGGCCCAGCTCTGTGGCTGCCTGCTGATGTTTGCCGGAGTAATTGTCAGTCAGCTGCGCACGATCATGCAAAAGAAACATGCTCCCGCTAAATAAGAACTGGTTCTTTTGCCAGAGCTTTGCTGCATCTAATCTGTTTCTAACCTGGCTGTGCGATAATCGATGCAGGAATAATAGTGAGGTGAGAAATCCATGGGCAAGAAATCCATCATGAATTTTCGCTATCTGCGGGAAAATTACCGGGAAATCCTGCGGGAATATGGCAGGACCTTGGGCGAGCGTTTCCCGGAGGCGGCAGTGCTCAATCTGCTGATACTGATCTATCAGGGCGGGATGCTCTGGGCTTATAAGGTGGAAGAGTTTGAGGAAGACTGGCTGATTTGGACGGCGCGGCTGTCGGTGCTGCTGCTGGTGGCCGTGGCGGCGGAACTATGGCGTGAACGCAGGCCGGAGTGGTCTCCCGGGCGGTATCGCTGGAAAATTGCCTGCCTGCTTGCGGTCTGGCTTATCGTGTATGAAGCGGGCCGGAACTTTTTTCAGGGCTTTGAGGAGGCCATGTTTTATCTGGCAACCCCGCTTGTCTGGTCCTGTCTGATTTTCTATCTGCTGCTGCCGCAGGCAAAGGAGCGGCAGAGCCAGCAGCTGCGCAGCTGTGTCAGCGCGCTGGTCAGCGCCGGGGGAATTGGCATGCTGCTGTCCCTGTTGGTGGGTATCTGCCTGGCGGCAGTGCAGGTACTGTTGGTGGAAGTTCCCACGGAAGTCGACATCTTCCTGCTGGGCGTCGTGCCTTTTGCTTGTGCGGTCAGTATTGCCCTGTGTCTGCTGCCCAGGGCTGAGGTTGCCACGGAGCCGGCCGAGCCAATCCTTAATCGGATTGTCATGGGGCTGGTCCTGCCCTGCTATGTATTTTTGCTGGTCATCCTTTATCTCTATATTGGCAAGATCATTTGGCAGCAGTCCATGCCGGTGGGCGAAATGAACTGGTATGCCTCGCTGGCCTTGCTGGGTTATGGCTTTTTCTATTTTTTCTGGAACGACATGCCTAAGAACTGGTTTGACCGGTTCATGAAGTGGGGGCTTGTCTGGTTCCTGCCCATCCTGCTGGTTCAGCTGTATGGCGTGTGGATTCGCTATGCGGCCTATGGGCTGACGACGCTGCGCTATCTGTCCATGCTCTGCACGGGCTTCGGCGTACTGTTTCTGGCCTTTCGCTTCCTGCGGCAGGGCATCCGGCAGCTGTTTCTGGTGGCTGCCGTGCTGGTGGCTGTGTTTTCCTTGTCGCCGCTCAATGTGATGCGGGTGCCCCTGCATGAACAGCAGGCTCGCCTGATTGACTTGCTGGTACAGGAGGGCTTGTATGCAGAGGGCAGGATTACGATGAGCCATCCGGTTTCCCCAGAACGGGCACAGGCGGTAAAAAGCTGTGTGGACTATATCTGCAGTTCAGGGGCGGATGAGCGGGAAGATTTCTGCCGTCAGGTCAAGGAAATTGAATGGAAGCAATACCTGCCGAAGGAAACGGTCACGAAGAAAAGCTCGGGCATGGAACTGCCGCCCAAGGAAAAGGAAGACCGTGTGAGTTTCTTTCCCAGCCGGAAGGGGATTCCTCTGGCGGGGTACCAGTGGGCTTATCCCGTGAATATCAAGAAAGCGGTAGTGGTTATTCCGCTGGAAGAGGGTGAGCGGCGCGAGGTCGACCTCACGGATTATGCGGCCCGGTTGGTGGCTGCCCAGAGTGACGTTCCGTGGCAGGCAGGCAAATTCAAGAACTGCCGGGAAAAGCGCGTCATCCTCGATGAAGGCTATGTGCTGGATGACCGTTCCCTGCTGTATTTTAGTGAGCTGACGGTTATCTTGGGCGAAGATGGCCAAATGAAGCGTATCAACGGGCGCGGCTATCTGCTCTTGAAGTGAATAAGGGCAAAAAAAGCCTTCCTCTCCAGGGGAAGGCTTAGACTACAAACAGTTTGCTTAATTTTTCATCCAGCCAAAGCTTTCGAAGATGGGCTGGTAGCGTATGCGTTCGATGAAATCCTTGTTCGTGTCTTCGGTGTGAAAGATGGGAACGCGTTCCAAGGCGAAGATGTTGCTGGCTTTGTCCACGTTGCCGTATTTGATGGTGAAGGCGGCTTTGTAGCCAGCCTCTTTGACCATCTGGGCGATATGGAGGTTATAGGTGCCGGTGGGGTAGGCCACGTAGTTTACTGCGTGGCCCAGCTCGGTTTCGGCTTTTTTCTTGGAGTCCACGAGTTCGGAGCGCAGCTCGTCATCGGTGAGGTCGGTCATCGATTTGTGGTTGACCGTGTGGGATTCGATGTTGATGCCGTTCTTATTCATCTCCCGCGCCTGATCCCAGCTTAGGTAGCCTTTTTTGTGGCGGTCGAGGAAACCGGTCACCACGAAGATGGTGGCTTTGAAATCGTATTTTTTGAGGATGGGGTAGGCATTGGTGTAATTGTCCTCATAACCATCGTCAAAGGTAATCAGCACGGGATTTTCCGGCAGCTGGCCATTGCCAGCCAGGGCTTCGTAGAGTTCATCGGGATTGATGGTATGGTAGCCGTTGTCATGGAGGTATTTCATCTGATTGTCAAAATCCTCCGGCCGTACGGACAAAGAGATAAAGGTGTGGTCAATCTTGTGGTAGTTCAGCACCAGCACTTTCGTGCCGCTCTCGCTGTCCGCTACCATGGTCGCCTGCAAGGGCTTGGGCTGTTTTCCTAAAATGATAACGCCGGCAACTGCTGCAATGATGCAAAGCAGGGCAGCTATTTTCCAGATTCTTTTCTTGCGCAAGTTCATAGCTCCTTGTATCATATACTACCCTACAATTCTACAACGAAACGGGGCGCGATACAATACAGGGATTTATAATTTATTGAGGCTATTTCATGAATTCCATGAGTTCCCCGCTGTTTTCCTTCTTGTCCTGCCAGGTCAGGACGCCTTCGCGGAGGACAAAGGTGCCGGAGCCATCGTTGTAGATTTCCTTGTTCGTGTTCTTGCCATCTTCCGTATAGGCGTAATCCGTGCGTGTCCCGTTGTCATCGCTGAAGAGTAGCGCGCCGAAATTATCATAGGTGCAGTGATAAGTCCAGCGTTTGCCCTCGGCAGCACTGCTGGCCCATTGGATTTCGACGAGATACCCGCCAGAGGCTTCCCGGCTGACTACTGCAGTGCAGCGGCCACAGCCCCAGACGCCCAGATAATCATCGGCCTGCACGCCTTCGCTGGTTGCCTCATAATTGTTTTCGGCATAGCGTACGAAATGGATGGCACCGTCATGTCCGGAACGCAGGTCCGTCTGTGTCGCCGCTTTCTCGTCTTTCGGGAAAGCCGCCCATAATTCATTGGCGCTCTTGAACGCAGAATACCAGGGCGAAGATGAGTCCTTATCCTCAAGGACTACGCCACCTTCTTCAAAGAAAGAATACCAAAGGGATTTTGAACCATCCGGATGCTTTTCCGTGGTTACCCGGACTTTGCCAAAGGCCTTGCTGTCCGGAGCAACTAGCGTATAAGCACCATCCGCATAGATGGTCAAAGTTCGGGGCGCAGATACACCCGCCTCCCGCCAGATACCGGCAATGGGCTGGAGGCTGTTTTTCTTGACTGCCTTGGAAGCCTGAGCCTTGACCGCATGGCTATCCGCGGCCAGAACAGGTTCTGTTGCGGCAACACCGCCGACAAGACAGGCCGACAACCCTAACGCCAGCACCGGACGAAACGTTTTCCACAGAGTTTTGCTGCTCATGATACGGATCACCTCCCTGCTTCTATTATACAAGATGTCAAAAAGGCGGTAAAGCAGGATGTGTGCTTTACCGCCTTGGTTTATTCAGTTTTTCATCCAGCCAAAGCTTTCGAAGATGGGCTGGTATCGTATGCGTTCGATGAAATCCTTGTTGGTTTCCTCGGTATGGAAGATCGGCACTCGCTCCAGCGCGAAGATGTTGCTGGCTTTGTCCACATTGCCGTATTTGATGGTAAAGGCGGCTTTGTAGCCAGCTTCTTTGATCATCTGGGCGATGGGGAGGTTGTAGGTACCGGTGGGATAGGCCACATAATTCACTTCATGGCCCAGTTCGCTGTCTGCCACCATGGTAGCTTGCAGCGGCTTGGGCTGCTGGCTGAAGATGATCATACCGGCTATGGCGGCCATGAATACAATTGCTAAATCCATGCTGTTAGAAAAAAATGGCCGATTTTTTCTGTCGGGCCGCTGGGAGGCTGATTGACCGCACCGGTTTATCGCAATATACTAGGAGCAGATGATTTTGGTTGGTTTTAGTGCAGGGAACGGAGGTAAATCATGCAGGAAATACCTTTTTCGGAAATCGAGGGCGTTCAGGTGGGCAATGCTCAGAATGATACGGCCAAGACCGGTGTTACGGTGCTTTTCTTTCCCGCGGGAGCAAAAACTGGTGTGGATATCAGTGGTGGCGGTCCGGCATCAAGAGAAACACCGGTTTTAGATCCCACGCGGGAGGATTTGGGCATTCATGCCATTGTCATGGCCGGTGGCAGTGCTTATGGACTGGCGGCGGCAGATGGCGTCATGCGCTGCCTGGAGGAAAATGGCATTGGCTTTGATACAGGCTTTGCACGGGTTCCGCTGGTCGTGCAGTCGGATATCTATGATTTGTCCTATGGCAGTGCATCGGTTCGCCCGGATAGCGATATGGGCTATGCTGCCTGCCAGAATGCGCTCCGTCAAAACAGCCCCCTAAGTGGTTCGGTCGGTGCGGGAACAGGCGCAACGGTAGGCAAGTTTTGTGGCATGAAGCAGTCGCAAAAAAGCGGGATTGGCTATTATGCCGTTCAGGTCGGAGATTTGAAGATGGGGGCCGTGGTCGTGGTAAATGCACTGGGAGATGTCTATGCCCGGGGAAAGAAGATTGCCGGTCTTACCAATGCGCAGCGTACAGATTTCCTGGATAGCGTACAGGAGCTTTATCGCCTGGCAGCACCCAAGGATTTACTGTCGCGCACGAATACAACCATCGGGGCCGTGGTTACTAACGGTGCTTTTGATAAAGCCCAGCTTACCCGTATTGCCCAGCAGACGAGAAATGCCTACGCACGTTCCATCAAGCCCGTAGGGACGCTGGCCGATGGCGATACCATCTATGCTTCCGCCTGCGGCAAATTGATGCAGGCCGATGTGAATATGGCAGGAACTTTGGCCGCAGAAGTTATGGAACGAGCGATAGAGAATGCCGTATTGTCGGCAAAAATGGCCGATGCGGAATATTTGGCAAATTGTTTGACTTATCAATGAAACGAATAGAGGGGAAAAAATATCCTTTGTAGAATAGCCTATCATAGCAAATGTTTAGGCAGTTAGCGAAAGGATGGATACTGATGAAATATGGCAAGGTGGCAGCGACGGCAGTTTTGGCAGCATGTGTTGGGTTGGGCGTATGGGGAAACTGTGTAGCGGCGGATAGTGGGGAAAAGGTACAGCAGATGCAAAAACAGACGGATTGTGCTTATGAAAGTGCAGGCTATCGTCTGCGTATCCCTAAAGCCTATGACAACTTGCTGCTGACGGAAACAAAATTCAAAGATGGCGGCAGACTCTTTTCTGTATCGGAAAAAGCTTCTGTGGAAGCGGCGAAAAAAGAATATGCAGAATATTCCGGGGCCGGCTGGATTTTTGGCATAAGCAGGGTGGATGAGGCAGAACTTCGGCAGATGCTTTGCGAAGATATGTCCGGTAGGACGCTTTTTGCGCGGGATGATAAGGGCGGCTATTACATATTTGAGCATCCTACGGATGTGCGTTATATGCGGGAGTCTCCAGAGGCTATGCAGCGGGATCAGGAAGAGTGGAGCCGTTTGTGTTCCTGGGCGTGGTCGTCCGTGCAGGAAAATTTCATTGCAGACAATCCCACGCTGATGCCGATGCAGGCGGATAACAGCAATATCGGCATCTATCTGGCCAATATCAGCTATCGGCCAGAGATGAAGTGTTCTTTGAGCAGGAAAGGGAAGACTGCATATTCGGTAGATGGTATCCGTGCAAGATCTTTTGCGGAAAAGCTTTTTTATGGCAATAGCTTTGAGATGGTAAAAGAGAGCAGGAACCTCGGGGATTATATCAAACTGAGCCTGCCCGGGGAGAATACCGACCTGTATTTCTTCCGGGACGAAGGAGAAAACTATGTTCTGGAGAAGCGGGCGGGATTGGAAAACAATCTTTACAAGGCTATTCCCGTAGAAGAACATGCGGATGCACTGATTGTAATGCAGGAATGGTATGAGGCCATGGCAGAGGGAAAGTGAGAGACTATGGTGGCTGCTATTGATTTTCAATTTTGAAATGATGGTGGTGGTGCGGCAGGGACTGGCTAGTCATTTTTGACCGGTCAAAAAAATGGTGGAGTCACGATGGCTCCACCATTTTCGTATGCAGTATTGCGTGGAAATATGATAAAATAGTAGGAAGGATGAAAGACAGAGGAAGGGGAGGATGAATATTATAGATTAATTGGAGAAATGTGTTCGGTAGGCTACAACTCATGTAGTTTAGAGACAGTGGCTTCAAGAAAATACTGGAAGACTATGATTTCCAAGAACATACGACAGTAGCATTGATGCCAAAATTTATGGCAGAGCATAGGGATTTCCTGCTGACGTTGTATAATTTGAATTATGTTGAGGAAAAGAATGTCGCCCAAGATGTCGCCCAAGAAAAAACGAGTAAATATGAGGCACAGATACTGGCACTCGTGAAGTCGAATGATAAGGTAACACGCCAAGAAATGGCGCAAAAACTTGGTGTGAGCAAAAAAACCATTGAGCGTGAGATTAAGAAGATTACTGAGTTGTCGTATGTAGGACGCGGATATAGTGGTCATTGGAAAATAATAAATTGAGATGATGGGGTGAAAAATAGAAGTGGAATGGAAAGATATTTTAAATATTATAGCGATTGTTATTGCACCCATAGCGGCTTCAGTGATTGCTGTATGGCTTCAAAATCGTTCGGAAAAGCGAAAAGATAAGATGTATATTTTTAAAGTGTTGATGACATCGAGAATATATGGATGGACTCCTGAAAAAGTCAATGTATTAAATATTATCGATATAGTTTTTTCAGATGATAAAAAGGTTCGAGTCGCATGGAAGGATTTAAGTGATAAATACAATGTTGAGAATCCAGACCAGTTACATTTGAAAAAAATAGAGCAGGCACAGTATAAACTGATAGAAGCGATAGCTAATTCGCTTGGCTATAAGAATACAATAACCTGGGAAGAAATACAAAATCCATATATACCACGAGGAATGGTAGAACAAATTGAAAATCAAAAGAATATGCAACAAATGTATATGGAAGCTATATCTGGGGTTAGTAGAATTGTAAACCGACAGGAACAACGAGAAAATAAGTAGAATATAAGTTTGACTTACTATTTGTAGTACGATGAATGTTGGATTTATTGTCTAGGATAAAAGCATAGTGGGTTGTGTGTAAATATATAATGGGGGAGAAATATTGGAGCAAGTATTTGGGAAAATTAAAAATGGCAAACTCATTGTTGCACCTAAAATAGTGATTAGAGATGGTGATATAAGTTTTGATAATAAATCTTTATATAAAGAGAAGGGATATAAGAAAATATTGTATACAAAACCGTTAGAAAATAAGGCCGGTTATGATTTGGTAGCTAGTTGGGAAGAAAAAGAAGATGTTGTTGTTCAAAAATGGGAGTACAAGGAATTTAATGGTGACTATTCTGACGATTTGCTAGTAGCGGTCAGAAATTTTGCTTATGATATCGAGCACTTAAAAGATGAGTTAAGAGAGAATTATGATAAAAACAAAAATTATATAGATAAAATATTAAAAAAAAACTATCTCATCAAATGCATATATGATTATAAAGATGATGATGTCACAACAAAACAATTATTAGAAAAGTTGCATGAATATGGGTTAAATCTAATAAAATTTTTTGAATGGCTAAAAATGAATAATTTCTTTGAAAAGAAAAATATTCTAGTGAAAGAGAGTTTCTTGATTGATAAAGCAAAAGTTAGTAATGGGATGACGGTTGAAGATATTTTGAATATAGATATCAAGAAAATGTCGGATATAGAAAGAAAAGGGATACAAAAATGTATAATCTTTCCTATGTACTTTAAATCTAATTTATCATCTTTATATATGCTTGAGAAAAATAAAACGGCAGCTAACAAGGTTGTTTATAATATGACGTTTATATATTTGTTTACATTATTTGACGAAGTACTCCTAAAAATTATCCGAATAGTGTGTATGCATGAAAAAAGGTGGTTGTTTGGTTCGGAAAAAATATGTCCTGATGAAATAATCAACTGTGATACAGTAGAAGAATTTCAAGAATTACTTGTAGATAAAAAGGTAAATCAATTAGCGTGGGGGAGCTATGAAGATAAAATTAAATTTTTAAAGGAAAGAGGTGTTAAGATAGATAAAAAATATATTTCATTATTTGATGAAAAAATATTGTTCTTATCCTTGAAAAGAAATGTTTTGGTTCATAATGGTGGCGTTTGGAATAAAAATGCTATTGATATGTTAAAGGGAACACGATATTGTGACACTGTTTCTATTGGAGATGATATTGACCGTACGTATGAGAGCTTTGAAAATGCAAGTAAATATATAACACTTGCGATTAAATACTTATACGAACAAATATGTGATAAATTCAATCTTTTAGATAAATATTAATATTTGAAAATGATATAGTACAGAGCATTAGAATGATTATTTATAAATACAATTGAGTATCATTTAGCATGTAAGGAAGCAACTCGCCAGGGGAGTGGATAACGTTGTTTCTGTTATGCAGAACTTTTTTGAAAACGAAGATTAAATTTAGTATAATAGATACCGATGGTACAAGATTTTGATTAATTTAAGGCAAGGGATGATAGAGATATGGCATCACAGGAATTGAATCAGGCGCTTTGGAACGCCGCTAATGTTATGCGCAGCACGATGAGCGCGGACGAATACAAGGATTATCTTCTCGGCATGATTTTCTACAAGTATCTGTCTGACCGTCAGCTTTATGCGGTGGTTGACCTTTTGGAAGACCGTCAGCCGGAAAGCCTTGATGAAGCGCAACAGATGTATGAGGAAGCTCGTCAGAGTGAGGATTGGGAAGACCTGAAAGCCGAGCTGGAGGAAAATTACAGTTTTGCTATTGAGCCGCAGTATACTTTTACGGCGCTGTACAATGAAATCAACAACAAGACCTTTACCACCGACCATCTGCGTCAGGCCATGCGGGATATTGAGCAGGGGGGCGAGGCAATCCGTGGGCAGAAGCTCTATGAAGGCCTGTTCGAGGATTTTGATATTGATTCCAAAAGCCTTGGCACCACTCCGGCAAAGCGCAATGCCATGCTTTCTGATGTGATGAAGGAGCTGGCTCATATCGACTTCACTCAGTATGGCGCGGATGCCCTGGGGGATGCTTACGAATATCTGATTGGCCAGTTTGCCGCCGGCTCCGGGAAAAAGGCCGGGGAGTTCTATACTCCGCAGGCGGTTTCGGAGCTTATTACCCGTATCGTGACCAAAGGCAAAGAAGGGGAGCCTGCCTTTTCCATCTATGACCCTTGCATGGGTTCGGGTTCCCTGCTTTTGCATGCCCGCAGCTATATCAATGAGGACTGCCGCAATGGCATTCAGTTCTTCGGGCAGGAAATCTCTCATACCACCTACAACTTGGCCCGCATGAATATGATTCTGCATAATGTGCCTTTCCAGTATCAACATTTCCGCAATGGCGATACCCTGGGGGCTGACTGGCCTACGGAGGAGCCGACAAACTATGATGCTACCGTGATGAATCCTCCATATAGCCAGCATTGGAGTGCGGCGGCAGGCTTCTTGACTGACCCGCGATTCCAGCGCTATGAAAAGCTGGCGCCGAAGTCAAAGGCGGATTTTGCCTTCCTGCTCCATGGTTTTTACCATCTGAAGGAAAACGGCACCATGGGCATTGTCCTGCCTCATGGCGTCCTGTTCCGCGGGGCGGCGGAGGGGACAATCCGCAAGCACCTGCTGGAAGATGGCAATATCTATGCCGTTATCGGCCTGCCGGCGGGGATTTTCTTCAATACGAGCATACCAACCTGCATTATCGTGCTGAAAAAAGACCATGTGAACCGTGATGTGCTCTTTATTGACGCGTCAAAGGAGTTCCGCAAGGAAAAGGCCCAAAACTTCATGGATACGGAGCATATTGACAAGATTATGGCGGCTTATGATGAGCGCAAGGATGTGGACAAGTTCGCCCATCTGGCTACCTTTGAAGAAATCAAGGAAAATGATTACAACCTCAATATTCCCCGCTATGTGGATACCAGCGAACCCGAGCCGGAGGTTGACCTGAAAGAAGTCTGCGCCAATTTGCAGGGAATTGATGCCGAAATCAAAGCGGCTAATAATGAACTGTTGGCCATGCTGGATGATTTGACCAGTGATGATGCGGAAGCAAAAGCGGCATTGGCAGAACTGGGCAAAATCATACAGGGGGTGTGAAGATGAACACACCTAAAATTAGATTTAAGGGATTTACGGATGATTGGGAGCAATGGAAGCTAAAAGAGCTTGTTGAAGATTTATCTACTGGGAAAAGCGTAAATTCAACTGATGAATTGGTTGGAGAAAACGATATAGGTGTATTAAAGACTAGTTGCGTATCGTACGATTTTTTTGATGCAAATGAATGTAAAAAAGTCGTTACTGAAGAAATAGGATATGTAAAATGTCCAGTTGAGAAAAATTGTATCATAGTCAGTAGAATGAATACACCAGAACGGGTTGGTGCCTGTGGTTTTGTCGACAAAGATTATCCAAATCTTTATCTACCAGATAGACTTTGGAAACTTAAGTTTTTGGATAAATATGATGTACGAATGATACATTGTATGCTTATTTCTCCATATTATAAGGCAGATATTTTAAGTTTGGCATCTGGAACAAGTGGCTCGATGTATAATATTTCGAAAGAAGACTTTGAAAACATTGAGTTAAAAGTTCCATCTAAAGATGAACAATTAGTTATATCAAAGTTGTTTAATAACCTTGATAGCCTTATTACCTTGCACCAGCGAAAGTGTGATGAGCTGCAAAAAGTAAAGAAGTATATGCTTCAAAAAATGTTTCCTAAAAAAGGAGAAAAAGTTCCAGAGATTCGCTTTGCTGGTTTTACTGGCGATTGGGAACAGCGGGAATTTGGAAGTCTCTTAAATGAAAAAAGAGAAAAGACATCTGTTGAGGATGAAGATACATTACTTTCATGTGCAATTAATGGCATGTATCTCAATTCAGAATTATTTAGTCATTTTAGAGGTCAGTCCAATATTGGATACTTAAAAGTAAAGAAAAACGATTTAATACTGTCAGCACAAAATTTACATTTAGGAAATTGTAATGTAAATTTACGATTTGAGCATGGTATAATATCGCCGGCTTATAAAGTTTATGAACTTGTTGATTGTAATCCGTTGTTTGTGCAGGCATGGGTTAAAATGGACAAGACAAAGGAGTTTTTCCTAAAGGCTTCAACTGAAGGCGCAAGTGTATGTAGGAAAAATATAGTTTGGGAGGAACTATACAAGCAGGAATTACCAGTTCCTTCATTTGAGGAACAGACTAAAATTGGAGAATACTTCGCTAACCTCGATAATCTTATCGCCCTTCATCAACGCAAGTGTGATGCCCTTAAAGAAATCAAGAAATATATGTTGCAAAATATGTTTCCAAAGAAATAAGGGCATTGGGGGTGAATCGGTATGAATGAAATCGAGAAGGTATCACAGGATATTTACGGCGAAATCAGACAAAGCATAATTCATGTACAGCATAAGGTACAGCAGACTGTAAATGCTGGCATGGTGCAGATATACTGGGAAATTGGTCAGCAACTTGATAAGGCCTGTGATGGCAAGCAGGCAGAGTACGGAAAAGGAGTTCTGCAACAAGTTTCCGCTAAGCTGACGGCTGAATTTTGCAAAGGTTATTCTTATGCCAATTTGCGGAATATGCGGCAGTTTTATCGGTGCTTTCCAAATTGCTACGCACTGCGTAGCGATTTGAGCTGGACGCATTACCGTATGCTGATGCGGGTGGCGGATTCCAAGGCTAGGGAGTTTTATGCCGAGGAATGTGCTGCGGCGGGGTGGAGCAGTCGGGAACTGGAACGGCAGATTACGACCTTTGCTTATCAGCGCACTATTTCCCAGCAAAAGACCGGCGAAAGACTGCCACAGACGGCAACGGATAAGGGGATGGCACCTTATCGGGATTTTATCCGTGACCCTTATGTGTTGGAATTTCTGGAGGTGAAGCCTTCGCCGGAGCTCTACGAGCGGGATATTGAGCAGGGCATTATTGAGCATTTGCAACAGTTCCTGCTGGAGCTGGGACGCGGCTTTTCCTTTGTGGCCAGACAGAAACATATTGACATTGATGGAGACCATTTTTATATTGACCTGGTGTTTTACAACTATATCCTCAAATGCTTTGTCCTGATCGACTTGAAGCTGGGCAAGGTCAAACATCAGGACATTGGGCAGATGCAGATGTATGTAAACTATTACAAGGCCAATATGCGCAATGAAGGGGACAATGAGCCCATTGGTATCGTCCTTTGCGCGGAGAAGAATGAAGCCGTGGTGAAGTATACGATGGGGAGCGACAACAGCACCCATATTTATGCGTCCAAGTATATGCCCTATATGCCGACCGAGGAAGAACTGAAAAAGGAACTGCGTTTGCAGGAGCTTCCCATGGCGGAAGAAGAATAACGTAGCAGGAGGAATTGAGCATGGCACAAAGCGAAGTGTCGATGGAATGGGCGCTGATTAAGCAGCTCACGGGAGATGTTTCCCAATGGACTTATCGCAAGGATATTGTAGACGAGGAATCCCTTTGGGCAAATTTCCGGGCGAAACTGAATCAGAACAATATTGCTGTGCTCGATGGGGAGCCTGTAACCGATGCCGAATTTCACCAGATTCGGGAGTATATGCTGGATGTGGCCACGAGCCCTTACAAGGCGGCATTGTGGCTGGCAGGGGAGAACGGCGAGGCAGTTATCCCTTTGACTCGTGAGGATGCGGCCAAAGGCACAATCCATCTGATGGCCGTCAGCAATCGGGAAATCGCCGGGGGACGGTCTTCCTATGAGGTCATCAATCAGTTTGTTTCCGACAAACTGGACGAGGATGACCGTGAGCGCCGTTTTGATGTGACCTTGCTGATTAACGGCCTGCCCATGATTCACATCGAACTCAAGAACCAGGACCATCCCTATATGGATGCCTTCCGTCAGATAAAGAAATACAGTCTGGAAGGGAAGTTCCGGGGGCTTTTTGGCATGGTGCAGATGTTTGTCATCAGTAATGGCAGCAACACCCGCTACATTGCCGCCGATACGGGCTCGAACCTCAATGAGCGGTTTTTGACTTCGTGGGTCAACAGGAACAACGAGCCTGTGGAAAACTATCTGGAATTTGCCAAGGAAGTCCTGCGGATTCCCGAAGCCCATGAGATGGTGGGCCATTACAGCGTGGTGGATGCGGAGCGCCATAAGCTGATTTTGTTGCGGCCTTATCAGGTACATGCCATCGAGGCCGTCAAGCAGGCCTCCCAGCGTCAGGAGTCGGGCTTTGTCTGGCATACCACAGGTTCCGGCAAGACTTTGACCTCCTATACCGTGGCCAAGAATCTCATTTTGATTCCGGGCATTGACAAGACCATTTTCCTCATTGACCGCAAAGACCTGGACCAGCAGACCTCCATTTCCTTCAAGGCTTATGCGGAAAATGACATCATCGATGTGGACGAAACCGATAATGTCCATGACCTGTTGCAAAAGCTCAAGAACAAAGACCGGGTGGTGATTGTCACCACCATTCAAAAGATGCAGATTATCATGAAGCGCTACAATGGCGAGGCGAAGAAGGATTCCGCCACGGCCAAGCGGCTCCATGGCATGTGTATTGCCTTTGTGGTGGATGAATGCCACCGCACGGTCACGCCGGAAACCCAGCGGGAGCTGCAGAAGTTCTTTAGCAATTCCCTGTGGTACGGCTTTACCGGCACGCCGATTTTTGACGAGAACAAGCGCCAGCGCAAAGGGGATTTGGCCCGCACCACGGAAGCCCTCTATGGCCCCTGCCTGCACAATTACACCATCAAGGAGGCTTTGCATAACAATGCCGTCCTGGGATTCCAGATTGATTACAAGGATTCCGTGTCCCATGACCAGCTGCTGGAGCTGGGCGAGAGATTGCAGGTGGCAAGCGCTGACGAACTGGCCAATATGGAGCCGGACAAGCTGGAAGAAAAGGTTTTGGCCGCCTACTACAAGAACACCGGAACCGATATTTACGACAATGACGACCATCGCCGCAGCGTGGTGAAGTACATCGTCAACAAGGCGGCGGGCAAGTTCCGTCTGAATGCACCCCAGGGGGAGGCCTATGAGGCCATTCTCACTGTGCCCTCCATTGAGATTGCCCAACAGTATTACCGTCTGTTCAAGGAATTCATTGCAGGGGGCAATGTGTCGGCCTCCATTCGGGAAAAGTGCGTGGATTTCCCCAAGATTGCCATTACCTACACGGTGACGGAGAACGATGAGGATTCGCTGGCCAATCAGCAGGCCATGAAGGAATCCTTGGCCGATTACAACGCCATGTTTGGCACGAAATTCGCGCTGGACAGTTTGCAGGCCTACAATACCAATCTCAATGATCGTTTGGCCCGGAAGAAGGGGCGTTATAAACAGCGGAAGGAACAACTGGATATTGTCATCGTGGTTGACCGCCTGCTGACCGGTTTTGATGCGCCGCCCTGCGCCATTCTCTTTGTAGACCGTCCGCCCATGGCGCCGCAGAATATCATTCAGGCCTTTAGCCGTACCAACCGCATTTTCGATAAGAGCAAACGCTATGGCATGGTGGTGATTTTCCAGCGGTCGGCACAGTTTCAGACTGCCGTGGATGGGGCTTTGCTCCTGTACAGCAACGGCGGCACGAAGGAAGTCAGCGCCCCGGCATTTGCGGAAATCGAAAAGGATTTCAAGGCCGCACTGGCAGAACTTAGAAGCATTGCTTCAACTCCTGAAGCTGTGGAAGCCATTATGGGCGACCGCAGTGCCATGCAGAAATTTGCCAAGGCCTTTCAGAAAGTTGACCGCCTTAGCGGTGAGATTCAGGTTTATCAGGAATGGGAGGACAAGGAGTTCAGCGATTACGGCATTGTGAAGGAGAGCCTGACGGAATACGGCGGCAAGTATCACAACGTCATCGAGGAATTGAAAACGCCCACCAGCGACGAGGAACCCGTGGTGGTGGATATCGGCTACGAGATTGAGAATATCCGCAGCGTGACCATTGACTACCGTTACATCGTGTCGCTGATTCAGAACTATATGCCTGGGGAAGATGAGCTCATCGTGGAGCCCATCGAAGATACCGCCATCGACACCCATATCGACAAACTTCGCGAAACGAATCCAGCGCTGGCCGATGTCATTGGCGATTTCTGGGAAGATATGAAAAAAGACCCGCTGAAGTACAAAGGCCTTGATGCCATGACGGTAATTGAAAACCGTATCGAAGAAATCATTGCCCACCAGATTAATACCTTTACCCAAGAATGGTGCGCACAGAAAAAAGATGTGCTGGCTATATTGAATACATTTAGGAAGGGGGACAAAATCTCCCTCGTCACGGACTACGAAGCATATAAACAAAACCATGAGGGGGTCAGCAAGCTGAAATATAATCGCAAGGCAAAAGACGCGGTTATCGAGCTGATTGAAAAGATTCGGCCATTGAGGGATAAATAAGGATGTCGTGTAAAAATATATTGTGATTTGAGTAGTGCCCTTCACCCTAAGTGAGGGCATTTTTATTGATAAGATATAAATTAAAAAGTATTAGGAAAATAATTTATGCAATTATGAATGCAGAATGGAGAAAATAGAATAGATGACAATGGTATTGTGTTTACGAAGTTGTTCTGCTAATATAAGAGTGATGAATGGAATACAAGGAGGCAGGTAATAATGACATATGAATATCAAAAATTAACTCCTACAACAAATGCGGATATTAAAGGGTATGAAGAAGCATTGGATTATATATTTAGGGAAGATGAATTAAAAAATATAGCTATTTCTGGCTCTTATGGTGCAGGGAAGAGTAGTGCCTTAGAAACCTACAAGAATAAACGTAATAATATAAAATTTATACATATATCTTTATCTCAATTTGGAAGTATGGAAAGACAAGATGATAATAGTGGTGAGAAAAGTAATTCAATTACTGAAAAAAGATTAGAAGGTAAAATTTTAAATCAGCTGATACATCAAGTTGGGGCAGATAATATTCCTTTAACAAAATTTCAAGTAAAGCGGGAAGAGAAGATTTTGCCGATAATAGGTAATGTTTCGGTTGTAGCTGTATGGGGAATATTGATTGGATATATTGTTAAATATGACTTGTGGAAACAGTATTTAACAAGTGTGGGTGGGATGCTTGAGGATTGGCTGTGGTTTACTCTGTATCCGTGTATGTTGTTTGTGGTTGGAGTTATTATTGTTATTATATCTGTGTTTTTGATTGGTAAGGTGGTGCTATATCAGAAAAGTCAAGGATGCTTTAAGAAAATAAAGATAGCTGATAGTGAGATTGAATTATTTGACAAGAAAGAAGAATCTTTATTTGACAGATATCTTGATGAAGTGCTGTATATTTTTAATCAATCAAAAGTAAATGCGATTGTGTTTGAAGATATTGATAGATATAATTCGGTATACATATTTCAACAACTTAAGGAAGTTAATCGTTTGGTTAACATTAAAAGAATGAGAGATAAAGATAAGCCACTGAAATTTATATATTTGCTTAAGGATGACATGTTTATGTCAAAGGATAGAACGAAGTTTTTTGATTTTATTCTTCCGATTATTCCTGTGATGGATGGGTCGAATTCGTATGAAAAGATTATTGAAATTTTTAAATCAATGCAAGTGTGGCCATCATTTGATTCGCAATTTTTACAAGAAGTATCTTTTTATATAGATGATATGAGATTGTTGAAAAATATAGCTAATGAATTTAATATTTATAGCAATAATGTGATGACGACAGGACAAGATGTTAATAAAATGCTGGCGATGATGATATATAAAAATATATTTCCTAAGGATTATGGAGATTTGCAATTGAGTCGAGGCTATGTATATAATATTTTTGCATATAAAAGTGAAATCGCAAATATCGAAAAACAAAATATTAGTCGCAAAATAAAAGTATTGGAAAAAGAAAATGAAGAAATGAAAAAATTGTGGCAAACATCAAGAAATGAGATTAATGAGTTTTATGATTACAAGATAGAACAAGCAAGATGGAATCAACAAGTAAAAAATAAGTTAATTCTTGAAAAAGAAAAACGCATTGAATTGTTTGACGCGCGAAATAATGATAAAATAAGTGAAAATTTGAAAGAGATTAGCAGACTGAAAATATTGATGGATGAATTACCATCTTGGCACTTAAGAGAGATGATTACTCGTGAAAATATTGATGATATTTTTAATGAAAAAAATATAAATGTATTAAGCGAAAATGAGGTTTTTTCGGAAATTAAAGAGAGTCAATATTTTTCGTTAATAAAATATTTAATTCGTAATGGTTATATTGATGAAACCTATGCTGACTATATGACATATTTTTATGGGGAAAGTATTTGTCATGGAGATAAAGTTTTTTTACGAGGTATAACTGACCAAAAGGCAAAGGAATATACATACAAATTAAGGGAACCTAGTAAAGTTGTTTCAATAATGAATTCTAGGAATTATAAACAAGTGGAAGCATTGAATTATGACTTGCTTGATTATCTGTTAGAAAACAATGATGAAGAGAGTGTTCAACAATATATACACGATATATTGCAGCAAATAATTAATGCTCAGAATAAGGAGTTCATTTTTCAATATTTAAGAAGGTGTAAAAATGAGAAATTATTTGTGCACCTATTAAATATGCAATGGGAAAATATTATGAATTATATGTGCGAATCTGAGAATGTCACGGATGAGGAAAGAGAAAAATATATTTGGGAAACACTTTGTTTGTCAACAGATGGAGACTTATCTGTGATAAATGTTGATGGAGTGCTAACAAAATATATTTCTCAAAACACGAACTTTTTATGTATGAAAGATAGAAGAGCTAAAATTGCCATAAGTAATATGGAAAAGATTGATGTAAAATTTCAAATAATAAATTTTGAATGCGCAAATGATGATTTGTTAAAAGATGTATATGAGAAAAATCTGTATACGTTGACGTTTTCAAATGTTTGCATGATGCTAAAAAGATTCTACGATATTTCAGATGATGAAAAAATGATACATTGCAATTTGTCGTGTATAGTAAGCCGGAATGGTGAACCATTGTATAACTATGTTGTCGATAACATAGAAAGTTATATTGATGTTGTTTTAAAGAATTGCCAAGGATGTATTTTAGATAAGTTAGATGTTATATATTTTGTACTAGATAATAAGAATATTGAAACGGATATAAAAGCGAAATATGTTTCATACTTAAAAACAAGAATTAATCAAATTGAAAAAGTAGAAGATAAAGAATTGTGGAGGGCGTTGCTTCAGTATGATGTTGTGAAGTACTCGTTGGGGAATATTTTTTCTTTCTTTGTAGAAATGCCTAGTGAAAGCAGAATTGATTTATATGGGTATTTGAATGAGCATTCAAATGAGGTGTTGTCTGGGGGGTGGAATGATGAATTTAAAACTTTGAATGAAGAGCGTCAATCGGATATGTTTGATGCTGTTGTTATTGCTAATCAACTAGACAATAATGTCTATAGGTTCATTTTGCAAAATATGGGGGACTCATATGAAGAATTTGATGTAAAGGATATTGAAGAAGAAAAGGTGAATATTTTAATAGAATTGAATATTATACCTATGACAGATGAAACTTTAAAATTTATGCGTCAAGAGTATCCGTCAACTGTTATAAACTTAATCTGCAATAATGTAAGACGATATTGTGAGTATATATCTAAAAACATTATCTGTGTAAAAGAGATATTAGACGTGATAGAGGAAAATGTAACAGTTGAAGATAAGTTAGAGTTACTATCGTTGGTTCCGAATGAGAAGATTTCTATACGAGATAAGGGGTATGAAGATGAAATCATAAAATATATAGTAAAAAATAATTTTGATGAAAATGATATTGAGCAATTGATAAGAGATTATAAAAAAGCATCTTCTGATTTCAAGAGAATAATAATTGATAAGTTTGCAGAGTGTACAGAATATTTGTTGGAAAATGAAATTAAGGTTCCATATGATGTTTGCTCGCAATTATTATCACGAATTAATGGGGAAGCTAAATGGAAAATATTTATTAACTCGTTGCCAATTATTTCGCCTTATAACTGTATTAAGTGTTTGGATTTATTCGAGAGTAATGATGATGTGGAAAATTTGAAAAGAATTTTTATAGGAAAACGACCTAGGTTTGAGAATAAAAAATATATTAAAGATATTTTAACAGTCTTTGATAAAAAAGGATGGGTTTCATCTATTAGTGAATCTGATGAATATCTCATTGCATATGGGAGAAAAAATGAAACAATTATGAAAATGGTGGAAGATAATATTTTGACGATTCTTTAAATATCATGGTTAACGTAGGTCTGTCGGTTATTTTAAGAGATGTATGTATTTTAGCAGTTTGGGGGAATGATAGGATTTGGTACGTCAATATTATTTATCAAGTTTTGGTATTTTTGCAGTTTTACAATGAGTCACTAATCTTGGACGCTTGTTCGTTTATTAAGGATAAATATGCAGCGTTATTATTGGCATGGGATGCGGAAGTTCAGCGACGTTTGGAATCTGACATGTCAATTTGACGTGTCAAGTGTGGGGCTGACTGGTCAAATTTTGACTGGTCAGCCCCATGTCCTTCGTGGTATACTTATAAGGTTACAAGTTTCTTTTGACTATTGGAGTGCTTTCGATGATTGGATTTTTGCGGGGGCAGGTGGCGGCGCTGAAGACCGACTACTGCCTGCTGGATGTGAATGGTGTAGGGTATCGGGTGTTTGTGGCCGGTTCCACCCGGAACAAGCTGCGGCTGAAGGAAGAGGCCCGGCTTTTTACCTATATGAATGTCTATCAGGATGGCATTACGCTTTATGGTTTTGCCAGTGAAGAGGAATATGATGTTTTCCAGCTGCTGATTGGCGTGTCGGGGATTGGGCCCAAGGTGGCGCTGGGAATCCTGTCGGCCATCACGGTGGAGAGTCTTTGCAAGGCCATTCAGAACAAACAGGCCACGGTGCTCACGAAATTGCCGGGCATTGGCAAGAAGTCGGCGGAGCGGTTGATTCTGGAGCTCAAGGACAAAGTAGGCTTTGCTGCTGGCGATGATGTGGAGGAAGTTCTGACGCTGGATATGGAAGGCCCGTTGGGGGACGATATCGTCAGCGAGGCACAGGCGGCACTTGTGGCCCTTGGTTACAGCCAGGCAGAGATTGCACCGGTGCTCAAGAAAGCTACCAAGTGCAAGACTACGGAAGAGATCATCAAGCTGGCCTTGAAGCAGCTGAATAAATTTTAACAGGAGGGCTGAGGCTTGGCTGAAGAAGATTTTTACGACATGGATATTGATGATGGCCGTATCGTGGCCATGGATGAGCAGCGGATGGACGATTGGCAGTACAGCCTGCGCCCCCGCAAGTTAAATGAATACATTGGTCAGGACAAGGCCAAGAAAAATCTGGAGATTTTCATCCAGGCGGCCATGAACCGCGGGGATGCTCTGGATCATGTTTTGCTCTATGGGCCGCCGGGGCTGGGCAAGACTACGCTGGCGGGTATCATTGCCAATGAAATGGGCGTGAATTTCCGTCAGACCTCGGGGCCGGCCATCGAACGGCAGGGGGATTTGGCGGCACTTTTGACCAATCTGCAGGAGCATGATGTGCTCTTTATCGACGAAATCCATCGCTTGTCCCGCAGTGTGGAGGAAGTGCTCTATTCTGCCATGGAAGATTTTGCCCTGGATATCATCATCGGCAAAGGGCCCAGTGCCCGTTCCATCCGTCTGGATATTGCGCCGTTTACGCTGATTGGGGCCACGACGAAGGCCGGTTCCCTGGCGGCACCGCTGCGTGACCGCTTTGGCATCATCTCCCGTCTGGAGTATTACACGCCGGAGGCTTTGGTGACCATTGTGAAGCGGGCTGCGGAAATCTTGGAGATTCCCATCGAGGATAAAGGGGCTATGGAAATTGCCCGCCGCTCCCGGGGAACCCCCCGGATTGCCAATCGCCTGCTGAAGCGGGTGCGGGATGTGGCGCAATATGAGGGCAAGGATGTCATTACCGACGAAATTGCCGACAAGGCACTGTCCTTGCTGGAAGTGGACAAGGCTGGCCTGGACCATACGGACCGGCGGATGCTTCTGACCATGATCAAGAAGTTTGGTGGCGGACCGGTGGGGCTCGATACGTTGGCGGCGGCCATCAGCGAAAGCACGGATACGGTGGAGGATGTGTTTGAGCCGTTCCTCATACAGTTGGGCTTCATCAACCGCACGCCCCGGGGCCGGGTGGTGACTAAGGCCGGCTATGAACATTTGGGCATTGCTTATCCGGAATAGGAGATATCATGAAATTACTGTTACATATGTGCTGCGGGCCTTGTTCCTGTTATCCCGTGAAAAAACTGCGGGAGGACGGCATTGAGCCGGTGGGCTATTTTTTCAATCCCAATATCCATCCTTATAAGGAATGGGAGATGCGGCTGAATACTGCCCGGGAGTTTGCGGAAAAAGTCGGCATGGAGTTTTTCGCGGATGAAAATTACCGACTGCGGGAATTTTTGAAGCGGGCGCTGCCTGCCGAAGCCATGCCCAATGGCCGCTGCACCATGTGCTATACCTGGCGGCTGGAGGAGGCGGCGCGGTTTGCGGCGGAGCATGGCTTTGATGCCTTTACGTCCACGCTTTTTTACAGCATCTACCAGCAGCATGATTTGATGAAGCGCACGGCGGAGCGTTTTGCGCAGCAGTATGGCGTGCAGTTCTATTATGAGGACTTCCGCCCGGGCTGGCAGGAGGGCATCGACATCAGTCACGAATTGGAGCTTTACCGTCAGCCTTACTGCGGCTGCATCTTCAGCGAGGAGGAGCGGTACAGCAAGGCCATCCGCAAGCAGCGCAAGAAGGACAACAAGGCGAAGAAGCGGGCCCGTTTGGAGGCAGAAGCCAAGGCCCGGGAACTGGAGGCGCAGGGATGATGAAGCGGTTGTTGGCAATCTGCATGATGTGTCTCGTCCTGCTGGGGGCGGCGGGATTTGCCGAAGCGGCCTGGCAACCGGAGCTGTTGGTTTCCCTGGGCACAAAGGGGACAACCCTGCGCCTGTCGTCGGGCAATACTCCCGTGGTTTTGAAGCGGCTGGATAATAAGAAGATTGTCTGGCAGGGCAAGGCCGGGGAATTTGCGACGCTGACTTTTGCCGGGACAGGCTGGGAACTCAATGGCAGAAAGCTCAAGTATGCGGATGCGGCCACTTTGGAACTTACGGTGGCAGATGAGCGCAATCTGGCCAAGCTTATCAGCACCTACGATAATAAGTCCTATCGTGGGGCCTTGCGGCTGGTGCCGCGCAGGGATGGACTGCACCTCATCAACCGGGTGACGGTGGAGGAATATCTGCAGGGCGTGGTGCCGGAGGAGATGCCGGCGGAATGGAATGCCGAAGCGGTGAAGGCGCAGGCTGTGGCGGCCCGTACCTATGCCCTGCGTCAGCGCAAGCGTCATGCCAAGGAGGGCTTTGATGTGTGCGCCACCACCCATTGTCAGCAGTATGGCGGCGTGGCAGTGGAGCGGTCGGCGTCCAACCAGGCCATCAAGGCGACGCATGGTCAGGTGCTGCAAAGTCATGGGGCGTTGGTGGATGCTCTGTTCCATACCGATTCCGGTGGCATGACGGAAAACAGCGAGGATGTCTGGGGCAGCCGTATCGAATATCTGCGGGCTGCTAAGGAACTGCGCACGGAGACGTATCCCTGGGAAAAGAATATCACGGCGCAGCAGCTTAGCGGACTTCTGGCGAAACGGGGCAGGAATATCGGCGAGCTGAAGAAGATCGAGCTTTCGCCCATCCGGATCGGCAAGGCTGAAAAAGACCGTACCGTTTCCGGTCGTGTCAGGACGGTGACCTTTATTGGGAAAAGTGGCAGGGCCAGTGTGACGGGCAATGACTTGCGGAGCATGCTGGGGCTCAAGAGCACGCTTTTTTCCATGAGCCTGAACCGCAATGTGGTCTTTGTCAAGGGCTACGGCTGGGGACATGGCCTGGGCATGTCACAGTATGGTGCCAAGGCCTATGCGGACAGTGAGCATTGGGATTATAAGAGGATTCTGCAGCATTATTATCATGGTGTGGAATTGAAGAAACTTTATTGATAGAAGGATTGTATTTATGTTATTACTTTCAGATTTTGATTATGAACTGCCTGAGGAGCGCATTGCCCAGGTTCCTATCGAACCACGCAACGCCTCCCGGCTGATGGTGCTGGATCCGGTGGAAAAGACCATGGAGCACCGTCATTTCTATGACCTCAAGGAATATGTGGAGCCGGGGGATACCCTGATCTTCAACGATACCCGCGTAATGCCGGCCCGTCTGATCGGGCATCGCGACCAGACCGGCGGCAAGGTGGAAGTTTTCCTGCTGCGTCGCATTGATGCCACCCATTGGGAAACACTGGTCAAGCCGGGCAAGAAAGCCAAGCCGGGCTATAAGATCAACTTCAGCGACGAGCTGAGCTGTGTGGTCACGGATCATACGGATTTTGGCGGCCGCGTGGTGGAGTTCCAATATGAAGGCATTTTTGAGGAAATTCTGGACCGTCTGGGTGAGACGCCTCTGCCGCCTTATATCCATGAAAAGTTGGAGGACAAGGAACGGTATCAGACGGTTTATAACCGCGAGGAAGGTTCGGCGGCTGCGCCGACAGCCGGCCTGCATTTCACCAAGGAGCAGATGCAGGAACTCAAGGATATGGGCGTGAACCTGGGCTTTGTGACCTTGCATGTGGGGCTGGGCACCTTCCGTCCCGTCAATGTGGAAGATATCCAGAAGCATGATATGCACAAGGAGTTTTACCATGTGCCGGAAGAAACGGCCAAGCTTATCATGGAAACCAAGGCTGCAGGCCATCGAGTGATCGCCGTGGGTACCACCAGCATCCGCACTTTGGAGTCCGCAGCGGACGGCGTGGGGGAAATCTCCGCCAAGAGCGGCTGGACGCAGATTTTCATCTATCCGGGTTATGATTTCAAGATCGTGGATGCCATCATCACCAACTTCCATCTGCCCAAGTCCACGTTGATCATGCTGATCAGTGCCTTTGCGGGCCGGGAGTTCGTTCTCGATGCCTATAAGACGGCGGTGGAGATGGAGTATCGTTTCTTCAGTTTTGGCGACGCTATGTATCTCTCAGTACAACAGCCAAAAGAAGAACGCGACAAAGAGCTGGCGGCCCTTGAAGCGTCTCATCAGCAAGCTGAATAAATGACAGGAAGCACCGGAAAGTCGTAGGATTGCCGGTGCTTCTTTTTTTACAACTCATATTCAAATCTATGCGTTTGCCCGTTGGTAAATTCGAGCTCGATGATTCTGCCATTGCGTACCGTGATGCGGGACACAATGGTGTTTACGAACTCCTTCAGCATGGCGGCATCGGTATTAGTGGCAAGCTGTTCAAAATCAATCCTGCCTTTTTGCAGGGAGGTGCTCATGAAGAAATGGGCAGCCTTTTGGACGAATATTTCCTCGGATAGATTGGTGGCAAAGATGGAATCCTTGCGGATGGCTTCGAGTTCCCTTTTGATGCGCGCAATATTATCTTCCAGGGCTTTCTTTTGCTGCAGGAATTCGGCCTGCCCCATGGCATCATCTGCATACAGAAACAGTTGCTTCAACCGGTCAAGGGCGCGGGTGTTCTTATCCAACTCCGCTTGCAGGTTTTCATCTTTGCGTTTAGCCGCTTCCGGGCCATGTCCATTTTTCATCGGCTGGTATTCAGTGGTACTGGCGAGGTTATCTATCAGCGTGGTACGGATGCTGGCAAGTGTAGCAGGGGAGATGGCTTTTATTTCGCGGAAGGTATCACCACGCAGTAAGGTGCTGCGGATTCGGCGCGTCTGCCAGCGTGGCGAAAACTCCTTTTTCAGCCGGATCATGTTGCTGATGTAGTTGAAGACAAAGTTGCCAACGGTTATATCGGTGACATACTTATTATCGCAAAGTGCCTTTTGCCGCCGGCCACTGCATTGGTACATCGAAGGCCGGTATCCGGAAGCCAGCGTCCGGCTGAGGGAAGCGAAGTAGTTGTCCCCGCAGTTGCCGCATTTTATCAGTCCGGCGAAGATATGAATGTTCTTTCGCTGGGAGTGGGTGGCTTTTCCCTGCAGGCGGCGGTTCTTGGTCAGCCAGTAGTCGATGGTGGCATATTCTTCCTGTGTGAATAAAGCATCATGGTGCTTACTGCACATGACCCAGTCTTTTTTGTCCTTGAAGGTGAAAGTGCCCTTCGCCTCATTTCGGTAATTATAGCGGTAAGTGCCGCGATAAAAGGGACTGCGCAGGATAATCGCTACGGTCTGCGGCGTCCAGCCAAAACCACGCCGGGTGCGTCGGCCAATGGCATTGAGTTCATGAGCCGTACCGGTGATGGAGTGAAGGCGCAGATAGATGTTTTTCAGCTCAAGGACCACTTTGGCCTCATCTTCGCGGATCGAGAATGAATCCGTCTCCTTGTCATAGCTGTATCCAAAAGGCACGCGGCCGCCGTTCCATTTTCCTTCGGCGGCCCGGGCGTTCATCGTGGACATGACGCGCTCGCTGGTCATATTGCGTTCCAACTC